>NZ_WQCA01000015.1 GCF_013032445.1 Ruegeria arenilitoris
CGTCGCGCTGACGGCCCAGCTCGGATGTGATCGAGCCAAACAGCTCAGGATCACGATCGGCAAGGGACTGGGTGAAAAAACCGTCGGTACGGTGCGGGGCATTCACGGGGCAAATCTCCTGTGGAAGAGGGGCCGATGCCGCCGTTATGGCCGCATCGGTGGTTATTGACTGGCGCTTTCGGGTTTTCAGATCACCCGGTCGCGTGGTTCGAGGCCCTGGAAGAAGTCGCTGAGGTTATCCAGAACGCGGAACCCCATCGCCTCGCGTGCTTCACGCGTCGCACTGCCCAGATGCGGCAGCATCACGAGGTTGTCGCATTGCAACAGGTCCGGGCTGATGCGGGGCTCTCCATCGAACACATCCAGCGCCGCGCCGCCGATCATGTCGAACATCAGCGCCTGAATCAGAGCCCATTCGTCGATCACCTCACCGCGTGCGGTGTTGATCAAGTACGCATCCTGTTTCATCAGGTTCAGCCTGCGCGCATTGATCAGGTGGCGGTTTGCTGTGCCTCCAGGGCAGTGCAGCGAGACGAAATCGCATTGCGGCAACAGCTCATCGACCGTGTCCACCTGCGTCGCGTTGCACTTGGCCAAAACGTCCGGGGCAATCGGGCTGCGGTTGTAGACAAGGATATCCATACCGAACCCATGATGGGCGCGGCGGGCCATTTCCTGCCCTATACGGCCATAGCCGATGATACCCAGCGTCTTGCCGCTGACCTTCGTGCCGATCAGATGGGTGGGACGCCAGCCGGTCCAATTGCCAGCGCGCAGTTCACGCTCGCCTTCACCGGCACGGCGGGCCACCATCAACAGCAGTGTTATGGCGATATCGGCGGTGCATTCGGACAGCACGTCGGGCGTGTTTGTCACGGTCATGCCCAGCCCGCGCGCCGAGGGCTCGCAGATATGGCTGTAGCCGACGCCATAGTTGGCAAGGATCTTTGTCTGCGCGCCGGGTACGTCCAGCGCCTCGGCGCTGAGCGTGTCGGTGACGGTGGGCAGCACTGCGTCATAGGATTTCAGCGCCTGCCGGATTTCGGCCGGGGACATTGGCTTGTCCCCGGTGTTCAGCACGGTGTTATAGTTCTCGGCCAGCTGCGCCTCGACGGCGGCAGGCCAACGACGGGTAACAAGAACCGAGGGTTTGACCATCACGCGGCCTCCATCACACGGGCAATCGTTTCACCGATCACGGCTGGGTTCTCCGCAACGGTCACACCGGCTGCGGACAGAATCTCGACCTTTTCGCTGGCACTTTCACCGAAGGCCGAGATGATGGCACCCGCGTGGCCCATTGTACGACCTTTGGGGGCGGTAAGACCCGCGACATATGCCACCACCGGCTTGCTGATGTGATCACGGATGTATTCGGCCGCTTCGGCTTCCTGCGGGCCGCCGATTTCACCGATCATGGCGATGATATGGGTGTCTTCGTCCTCTTCGAACCGCTGCAGGATGTCCTTGAAGGACGAACCGTTGATCGGGTCGCCCCCGATGCCGACGCTGGTCGAGACACCGATCCCGCGCCCTTTAAGCTGCGCCGCAGCTTCATATCCCAACGTGCCCGAGCGACCGATGATGCCTACATTGCCCGGTAGGTAGATGTGCCCCGGCATGATCCCCAACAGGGCTTTGCCGGGCGAGATAGTGCCCGCGCAGTTCGGCCCGGTCAGAACCATGCGTTTCTCTTTGGGGTAGCGGTACATGTACCGTTTCACCCGGATCATGTCCTGTGCCGGAATACCATCGGTGATGCAGACGCAATAGCGGATACCGGCATCTGCGGCCTCCATAATCGAGTCGGCGGCAAATGGCGGTGGCACGAAGACAAGGCTGGCATCGGCGCCGGTTGCCTCGACTGCCTGTTTGACGGTGTCGAATACCGGAACGCCTTCGACAGTTTCTCCGCCCTTACCCGGGACGACACCGCCCACGACATTGGTGCCGTAGTTCAGCATGTCCTTGGTATGGAACCGCGCCATACGGCCGGTGATGCCCTGTACGATGACACGCGAGTCACGATCGAGAAGAATGCTCATTACACAGCCCTCATCTTGGTGCCTTGAGTAAGGTCGTTTTTCCATGCGCCCACGGCGCGTTCTGCGGCTTCCATCAGTGTTGTGGCGCGAATGATCGGCAGGCCCGATTTCGCAAGGATTTTCTGGCCTTCCTCCACATTGGTTCCGGCCAGGCGCACGACCACAGGGATATCGAGGTCCAATTCCTTCAGCGCCTGCACGACCCCTTCGGCCACCCAGTCACAGCGGTTGATACCGGCGAAGATGTTGACGAGGATTGCTTGAACATTGTCGTCCGACAGAACCAGACGGAAGGCCTTGGCCACACGCTCGGGCGACGCTCCGCCGCCGATGTCGAGGAAATTGGCAGGCTCACCTCCTGCCAGCTTGATCGTGTCCATCGTCGCCATCGCCAGACCGGCGCCGTTGACGATGCAGCCGATATTGCCGTCCAGACCCACATAAGACAGGCCACGATCCGCCGCACGGCTTTCGCGCGGGTCTTCCTGGCTTTTGTCGCGCAGCTCGGCGATCTGCGGATGACGGAACAGAGCGTTGTCGTCAAAGCTCATTTTTGCGTCCAGCGCCAGCACGCGGTCGTCACCGGTGATGACCAGCGGGTTGATCTCGACCATGGTGGCGTCCAGATCGCTGAAGGCGGCGTAGCAGCCCTGCAGCGTGCGCACCATGTGCTGCACCAACTTCGGCTCCAGCCCCAGTTTGAACGCGATCTCGCGCGCCTGGAATTCCTGCAAGCCAACCGCCGGTTCCACGATCGAGCGGACGATGCTGTCGGGGCGGTCGGCCGAGATATCCTCGATCTCCATCCCGCCCTCGGACGAAGCCACGATCATCACCCGCTGGCTGGACCGGTCGAGCACGAAACCCAGATAGATCTCGCGATCAATCGGCACCGCGGATTCGACATAGACGCGGTAGATGCCCTTGCCCTCGGGGCCGGTCTGATGGGTGACCAGCTTGCGGCCGAACAGGTCATCACAGGCCTGATGGATTTCGTTTTCGGTGTTGCACAGCTTGACCCCTCCGGCCTTGCCACGCCCGCCCGCGTGGACCTGTGCCTTGACGATCCACTTGTCACCGCCCAGCTCGCGCGCCCGATAGGCCGCTTGTTCCGGGCTGTAGGCCAACGCGCCCGAGGGCACGTCGACACCGAACTTCGAAAGAAGTTCTTTCGCTTGGTATTCATGGATATCCATCTGCAATCCTCCCGTTCATGCAGTGTGATTAAGCGGCGATCGATGTGCCGTAGCGGCTTTCCAGCAGGGCCTCGATTGCGTCCTGGTCAACCTCTCCGCCCAGCTCTCGCAGAGCTTCGGCGAACAGGCGTACGATCCGGCTGACAGAGTCCCGGTTCAACTGGTTGAGAATCCCGATGCGGACCTGCACCGGTGCGCTGAGCGTCGGCCAGATGCCAAACCCGCGGGCGCGGCAGTTCTGCACCAGCTCCATTTCACGGCCCGCCAATTCCGGCGGCAGGTTCAGCACGACGAGGCTGGGCATGTCCGAGGTCACCTCGCATCCCATCTCGATCACGGCGTCGCGCAGAACCTTTTCGTGGGTTCGGTAGGACAGCGAGCGCTTGGCCAGACCCTCTTGCAAGGTCAGACGCAGGGATTCGTGGAAGGCTGCGACCGCGTATCCTGAATGGGTGCGGTGATAGGTGCCTTTTTCCACGTCCTGACCGTCAACGATACCCCAATGGCGCGCCTCGAAAATCGGGTTGTGCACGTAAGTATAAGCCCCGGTCGTCTTCAGCGATTCGATATAGGCATCGGTAAAGCTGACGGGCGCATAGGTCAGCGGCAGGCAGCACAGGCCTTTCTGCGGGCACGAGGCCCAACCGGCGATACCCGGGAAGTCATCAATCGAAAAGTCATCGACACCCAGCGATGAGACCGCATCAATCAGACCCATTGCGCCGTGACGCTCGCAGGCGTCCGAGAATCCGCGCAGATCGTTGATAAGGCCCGAACCGGTCTCCCAATGTGCCATGAAGGCCCATTTCGGCTGATGCTCGGCCAGAGCGGCTTCAACCAGCTCACCTGTCACCGGCTGGCCATGCGGAACCTCGATCACGGTGACGCTGGCGGCTTGCGGATCCAGCGGTTTTGCGGCGTGTTCTTCAGGCGTCGCGGCCTTGATCCGCAGGGTCAGCGCATCAATGCCCGAGAAGGTGCCGTTGGTGAAGGCAACCACCTTGTCACCGGGCATCACGGCCGAGAACATGGTGTCCAGTGCGCTCCAACCAGTGCCGGCCACGGCGAAGGTATAGGTGTTTTTGGTGCCCCAGATCTTGCGCAGCATATGTTTGCATTCGATCATGCCCCGCAGGACATCGCCCTGCATGTGATCGGCAACGCCTGCCTTGGCAAATGCGTTCAACACGCGGGCATCGGTATTGCCCGGCCCCGGGCCCGCAGCAAGCGTTTCGGGAATTTCGAGCGGTGGGAAAATCTCAAAGGTCATTTTCAGACATCCTCAGCAGTTGGTCGGCATTGCGGCCTGTTGTGTTACGTTGCCGAATAGAAAACGCGGACTTGCCCTGTAACGCAACGTAACTTACTACTGCTTTAGGATGGCCAAATGGATGGGTTATTTCCTACCCATTTTGGTAAAAACACCAAAGTATACCGATTTCGTACCTACCCAAATGGGTGGTTTTAGGCAAAAGCAGGGTGAATTAGATGGCTGCTAACGCTAACGCTCCAATCGATGTCATGCTTGCGGACAGCAATCCGCTGGTCCTGTCCGCCATGTCCGAAATCTTTGAACGCGACCCGCGATTCTCTCTGGTGGCGACCTCCGCCACGGCCGAAGGGTTTCTGGGAACCGTGATGCGGATACCTGTTCAGGTCGGTGTGGTGGACTGGAACCTTCCGGTTTTGGGGGCGGCAAAACTGATCGAAGTGTTGCGCGAACAAGCCAACGCCCCGCGCTTTGTTGTCTATGGCGAAACGACCGGTGAAATCCCGCGCTTGGCGATGCAGGCCGGAGCTGCGGGCTTTGCTTCCCGGTCTGGCGAGGTAGAGGGCCTGTTGGAAACTTGCTCCGACGTCGCGGCTGGGAAAATGGTGTTCCCGTTCATCGACGTCCGTAAAATGCAGCAGGACCCGATCCAAAGCTTGTCCCGCAAAGAACGCGCCATTCTCGAAGCGCTGGCTCAGGGCATGTCGAACCGGGATTTGTCGAAAGAACTCCAGATTTCGACCAACACGGTCAAATTCCACCTGTCAAACATCTATGAGAAACTGGCGGTCAAAAACAGAGCGCAGGCGATTGCGTATTATTATTCGTCTCAGTTGTCCGGAGGCTAGCGCGGCGCGCTTTGATCTGTGCCGACTTAACCGCGCCCGACCCGTACCTCGCGATGACGGTGGCAGACCTCCTGATGTCGGCAATGCGAAAGATTGCATCCCGTCAGCCCGTGACGATGAATGCGAAAGGCTCCGCGCCACGTACCATGTAAACCAACAGGACCGAACCATGATCCAGAACAATCCCGCCCTGATCGCCGCCATTCGCGACCGGTTCGCTCATGTCGATAGCTGTCCGTTTCAGGGCGAGCGTATCTTCTTTGAGAACGCCGGTGGGGCGTTGACGCTGAAATCGGTGGTCGAAACGTCGGCGTTCTACGCCGCGATCCCCGACAACCCGGGCCGCATCAACCCGGCGGGGCAGGGCACCCAGAATGTGATAAACAAAGCCAAGGATGATCTGGCAGTGTTCATGAATGCCTCGACCGGCCAGTTCTTTGCCGGTGAGAGCGGCACCGAATTGTTGTTCCGCCTGATCCGCACTGCCTGTTTGGCCGCTCCTAAGGGTGCAAAAGTGATCGGATCGTCGATCGAACACCCCGCCACTCGTAGTGCCGCGCGACGTTGGGCCGAGATTGCGGGTCTGGACTATGTGAACGTGCCCCACAACGACGAAACCGGGTTGGTCACGGTCGAGGACTATGCCGCTCTGATGACTCCAGATGTGGCGGTGGCAACGATCTTACACGCGTCCCCTGTGACAGGAATGGGTATGGATGTTGCCGCGATTTCGGCGGCAACACGGGCGGTGGCACCGAATTGCATGATCATCGTCGATGGCATCCAGCACGCGGCACACGGGCAAGTGGATTTGGACGCCTATACCGTCGATGGCTACGTGATTTCACCCTACAAAGTATTCTCACGCCATGGTTACGGTATTGCTTGGATTTCCGACCGGCTAAGCGTCACGTCGCACGACATGTTGATTGATGCGCCTGCAACAGGCTGGGAATTCGGCACCCGAGACGCGGGGTCATATGCGACAGTGTCAGACGTGGTGGCCTATTTCGACTGGCTGGGCGGAGAGGTCTCGAATGAAACAGACCCTCGCAAGCGGATTGAGGCGGCGGGCCGTGCAATCCATGCCTACGAAACCCATCTGACCAACACCGCAATCAACGGCCTTGGAAACCTACCGGGTTTGCGGGACATGGAACACGTCACCATATTGGCAGGGGCCGACAACCCCGCCCGCGAAGGGCTTGTGTCTGTTGTAGTCAACGGCAAGGCGTCGGAGGACGTGGTTGAAACCTTGAACCAGCAAGGAATCCGCACACACACGCGCAAAGCCGACCACTATTCCGGTAACGTGCTGACACCGCTGGGCCTGACGGATTGTATCCGCATTTCGTTTTGTCATTACAACACCGAACAGGAAATCGCCCGCCTTCTAGCCGCAATAAAGGTTCTCGGCGACGACGGCTGATCGGACGCAACAAGGGTTGCAAAAAACGCCAAGCTGCATGTCATCCAATTTGCTTTGTCACCGCCGGGGCCAGTCAGCAATGACAAAGGTGTACGAACCGTGCTGAGCGCATGATGCAAAAGCAAACGATTTAAACCGCGCATATGCAAAACGCTTCGGTTGATAAATCGGCGATCCTGTTCGAGCATTTTTTATTAAGAAAAGCTTGGACCTGATTACTTTTTTGCTGAGCGCCCAAGGTGCTTCGGAATACACTTCACTTCGCGAACACCTGCCGCGTGATCGTTTCGTCACTCAGACAGCACCAAAACATGCCTTTTCGTCAACCGAAGCCTAAAACTTGCGACACAACCCAGCCTACCCGGAGAAGCCTGGCGTCAGTCTTCTAGATTATTACGGTACCTAGTGCATGCAGCAGAAAGCACCGTGCGTGACATCCTTCATCAAGGTATCGAAATCTTTGCCGCGCATCTCGACCAGGGTTTTGTGGTCACCTGCTTCGAACCAGATTTTGTCCAACCCAGTTAAGCTGTTGTCGATAACAGTAGGCAAATCATAGGCTTCACCCACAGGCGGCGCAGCGCCGAGGGCGCAATCATCGAACAAATCATGCATTTCAGATTCTGGCGCCAAGCCTAGACGCCGGTTCATCATAGATTGAAGAGCGGTGAGGTCTACCTGATGGTTGCTCGGCAGAACTGCAAGCAAAGGCCCTTCCTCCATGTGAATAAGAACCGATTTGGCGAGGTGATCGCCGGGAACATGTGCCGCTTCGGCACATTCAGCGGCAGTTGCGGCATAAGGATGGGGGATTGTGTCAAACGGGAGCCCTTGGGCGTCCAGATGGTGTTTTAAGCGAGTTGCAATTGTCATGGTGCCCTCCGTATCACCGAAGGCGTCCCGGTCGCGAAACGTGTCACGATGCGCAACTAGGGCGCAATTGTATGTGGAATTTTATTTTGCGCCCAATGAGCCCGGCGGGCAAGGGGGTTGGGATCCTGGTCGACTGGAAAAGACCGGAACGGACCAGAGATTTGCGTTAGAAAGTAGTAACCGGTGGTGTTTTTTCAGAAAACGATCTGAAGTAACGTTTTTTGGGCCTATCCGCGTCCCGCATGTAGAAGCCGGTTGGCCCTCGCGGATCAAGTGGGTGATTTGAATCCCATTTAAAGCTGCCAAAGCTGACCCGAAAGATCTGTACCCGCACACACGCCGATTCCGACAGCAAAAAGAGCCGTTCTGTGGCGGGCGTGGAAGGGTTCATTCAGTGAAAATTTCAACAAATCGGGGAGCGGGAAACAAATTGTGATTAGAAATTAAACAATTACGGGCCAGTTTTGTGGTAGACTAGGGTGAACTTAGCGCGCTGGGACGAAGGAGTACGAAACCGAGAGGAATTTTTGAGATGGAGATTTTCGAGCAGTTTGCAGAAGAGTATGGGCGGACCAAGCTCATCGAAATGACATTGCAGGACTATTTGCTGGAATGTCGCGAAGACCCAACAATGCGGGCTACCGCCGCCGAGCGGATGGTCGCCGCTATTGACGAACCAGAGCTTGTCGACACCAGTCAGGAGGCTCGGCTCAGTCGTATTTTTCTTAACCGGACAATCAAGCGATATAAACCCTTCCGGGACATATATGGCGTCGAGGAAACCATCGAACGCATCGTTGGTTTTTTTCGCCATGCCAGTCAGGGTCTCGAGGAACGCAAGCAAATTCTCTATTTGTTAGGTCCGGTCGGCGGAGGCAAGTCAACGCTTGCCGAGATTCTCAAAAACCTGATGGAACGGCAGCCGATCTATGTGCTGGCGGCGGGTGACCAGATCAGCCCGATCTTTGAATCTCCGCTTGGCCTGTTCGACCGCGACCGGATGGGGGATTTGCTGGAGAACAAGTACAATATTCCCAAACGGCTGTTGAACGGATTGATTTCCCCCTGGGCTGTTAAGCGTTTACAGGAGTTTGACGGCGATATTTCCAAGTTTTCGGTTGTCAAACTCTATCCGTCGAAGCTGCGCCAGATTTGTGTCGCCAAAACCGAGCCGGGCGATGAAAACAACCAAGACATTTCTTCGCTCGTCGGGAAGCTCGACATACGCAAGCTGGAAGAATTCAGCCAGAACGACCCGGATGCCTATTCCTATTCCGGTGCTCTGAACCGCACCACGCAGGGGCTGATGGAATTCGTTGAGATGTTCAAGGCGCCAATCAAGGTGCTGCATCCCTTGCTGACGGCCACGCAGGAGGGCTCATACGCGGGCACTGAGAACATCGGCGCCTTCCCCTTCCAGGGCGTCATTGTCGCGCACTCAAACGAAGCGGAATGGCAGCAGTTCAAAAATAATAAGAACAACGAGGCCTTTCTGGACCGGATCAGTCTGGTCAAGGTGCCCTATTGCTTGCGTGCCTCGGATGAAACCCGAATTTACGAGAAGTTGCTTGAGGAAAGCAGTCTGGGTGAATCCCCCTGTGCGCCGGAAACGCTGTCCATTCTAAGCCAGTTCAGCGTTCTGACACGGTTGAAAGAACATGAAAACTCGCCGACATTTTCCAAGCTCCGTGTCTATGACGGTGAAACCCTGAAAGATACCGATCCCAAAGCGCGGTCCGTGCAGGAATATCGAGATGCCGCCGGCGTGGACGAAGGGATGACGGGCACATCCACCCGCTTTGCGTTCAAGGTGCTGTCCGAGACCTTCAACCACGACACCGACGAAGTCGGCGCCGATCCGGTTCATCTGCTCTATGTTCTGGAACAGGCCGTGAAACGCGAACAATTCCCCGACGAGGTTGAAAGCCGGTACCTGTCGTTCATGAAGGACGATCTGTCACCGCGCTACGCGGAATTCATCGGCAACGAGATCCAAAAGGCCTATCTGGAATCCTATTCTGACTTTGGTCAGAACCTTTTCGACCGATACATCGCCTTTGCTGATGCCTGGATCGAAGATCAGGACTTCAAGGATCCGGATACCGGGCAGATCCTCAATCGTGGTGTTCTGGAACAGGAGCTTGAAAAGATCGAAAAACCGGCCGGAATTTCCAACCCCAAGGATTTCCGGAACGAAGTGGTCAAATTCGTGCTGCGCGCGCGGGCCAACAATCGCGGTCGCAACCCTGACTGGCGCAAATATGAAAAGCTGAGAAGGGTCATCGAAAAGCGCATGTTCGGTCAGATTCAGGACTTGCTGCCGGTCATCAGTTTTGGTGCCAAGCGGGATAAGGAAACTGAAGCCAAGCATAACGAGTTCATCGATCGCATGACCGGTCGCGGGTACACGCGTCGACAGGTCAGGCGCCTGGTTGAATGGTACATGCGGGTCAACAAGGCAGGATGAGGAGTCTATGCTAAAATGGCCCATTTCATCGATCGAAGGCTGAACCCCAAGGATAAGAACCTTGGGAATCGCAGGCGATTTCTGCGCCGGGTTCGCTCGGCCGTTAAAGAGGCGGTTGACGAAAGCGTCCGACGCCGGAAAATCGCCGATGTCGGCCAGCAGGAAAATATCTCGGTACCGTCAGAAGGGATCGGAGAACCGCATTTTCAGCATGACAGCAAAGGTGGTATCCGAGACCGGGTCCTGACTGGAAACAAGAAGTTTAGGGCGGGTGACCGGCTCAAGAAACCTCCGTCAGGACAGGAAGGGCAGGGTGGACGTGAAGGCGCACCTGATGGGGAGGGCGAGGACGAATTCATGTTCGTTCTGTCACGTGACGAGTTTCTGTCCCTGTTCTTCGAGGATCTCGAACTGCCCGACATGGTCAAACGCAGTTTGAAAGAGGTGACAATCTCCAAACCGCATCGCATGGGCTACACAGCCGCTGGGACGCCCGCCAACCTCAGTGTTTCGCGCACGATGCGCAATGCGTTCGGTCGACGGCTTGCAATGCGGCGCCCAAATAACGCGGAGATTCAGGCCCTTACGAAACAGGTTGAAGAGCTCGAGGCGTTGAAAAAGCCTGATGCGGTACAAAAAGCGGAAAGACAGGTGCTGCGCGAGAAGCTCGACAAGATGCTGCGGCGGCGTAAGATCGTCCCCTACATCGACCCGCTGGATGTGCGTTACAAGTATTTCGAAATGCGCCCCGAGCCGGCGGCGAATGCGGTGATGTTCTGCCTGATGGACGTTTCGGCCTCGATGGGCGAGCGGGAAAAGAGCCTTGCCAAGCAGTTCTTCGTTCTGCTGCATCTTTTCCTCAAACAACGCTACGACAAGATCGAGCTTGTTTTCATCCGCCACACCCAGATCGCGGCGGAGGTTGATGAAGATACCTTTTTTCACTCTCGCCAGACCGGCGGTACGGTCGTGAGCAGCGCGCTTAACGAGATGAAACGGATAATCGAAGCCCGTTATCCACCCTCACAGTGGAATATCTATGCCGCGCAGGCATCAGATGGAGAGAATTTCAGCGGAGATTCAAGGCTGTGTGCCGATCTGTTGACCAGTGATCTGATGAAAGGCTGCCAATACTTCGCCTATACGGAAATCGTGGACGAGACCGAAGCCAATCTGATGAACAGCGAAGATAATGGCATGGAGCTGTGGCGTTCTTACCGGCAGGTTGCAGAGGCCTGGCCAAATTTCGCCATGAAGCGGATCGCGCGCGCCAGCGACATCTACCCGGTTCTGCACGAGCTGTTTGCGCGCAAGACGAACGGAGTTTCCAATGGCTGATCGGGCCGAAACCAGGACACCACTGTTTGATAGCTCGGAATGGGATTTTGAGACCATCCAGCGCAGCTATGACGCGATCGAGCGTGTGGCGATTGATGATCTTGAACTCGACGTCTATCCGAACCAGATCGAAATTATCTCGTACCAGCAAATGCTGGATGCCTATTCGTCGACCGGGATGCCGCTGATGTATCGGCACTGGTCTTTTGGCAAGCGTTTCGTTCACGAAGAGAAAGCCTATAGCAAAGGCGCAAACGGTCTTGCCTATGAGATCGTGATCAACTCCGATCCCTGTATCTCGTACTGCCTCGAAGACAACACGATGGCGCTTCAGGTGCTTGTGATCGCCCACGCGGCCTTCGGGCACAATCATTTCTTCAAGAACAATCACCTGTTTCGCCAGTGGAGTGATGCGCGGGGTATTCTCGACTATCTAGACTATGCACGCGGATTTATTGCTCAATGCGAAGAATTGCACGGGGAACGCGAGGTTGAGCATTTGCTGGACGCAGCCCACGCTCTCATGCCGTCGAGCGTTTTCCGGCACAGGCGTCCACCTCACTCATCGCTCGCGGATGAGAGAACCCGGCAGCGTGAGCGGCGCATCGAAGAGGAACGGGCGGTTCACTACCTGTGGGACGCCTTCGATCACCCCACGCAATCGTCGAAAACCGATGAAGAGGCGCGGAAACGCAAGCGTGAAATGGGCCTGCCGGAAGAAAACCTGCTCTATTTCGTCGAACGCCACAGCCCGGTTCTGAAGTCCTGGCAACGTGAAGTTTTGCGTATCGTTCGCAATATCGCTCAGTATTTCTACCCGCAGCGTCAGACAAAAGTGATGAACGAAGGATGCGCCTGCTTCGTCCACTATTACATTACAAACGAGTTGCATCGCTCCGGTCTGCTGACGGATGGCGCCATGCTCGAAATTCTGCACAGCCATACCAATGTGCTGACGCAACCCGACTTTGACGCTCCGAATGCGATGGGGATAAACCCTTATGCGCTGGGTTTTGCGATGATGCAGGATATCCAGCGCATCTGCACCGACCCGACCGATGAAGACCGGGAATGGTTTCCTGACATAGCGGGCAGCGGCGCGTGGCGCGATGTGTTAAAGGATGCCTGGGCCAACTTTCGCGACGAGAGTTTCGTTCAGCAGTTCCTCAGCCCCAATGTCATGCGCCGGTTCCGCATGTTTTCGCTGACAGATGACGAGGGAAAACCCTTTTACACGGTCGAAGCGATTCATGACGAACGCGGCTATCACCAGGTGCGCGACACCCTGGCGCGCAGTTTCGACGTTTCGGAATACGATCCCGATATTCAGATCGTGGATGTTGACTTAATGGGGGATCGTCACCTCAGGCTGCATCACTCCGTGCGTAACGGTGTGCCGCTGGACAAAAAGACCTGCGAAGGGACCTTGGGCCATCTGCGGGAGATTTGGGGTTTCGACGTAGCGTTCGAGAATTAGCAACGATTGTGTGCAAAATCTGAGTTCAGATTGACGAGGGAGCCTTTGCTGGTGCCTGTTGCTGATAAAGAGTATCGGCAGGTTATCGACCTTGCACAATCAACTTTGTATCGCGGATCCTTGTCGCTGACACAGTTTTTGGACGCTGATCCTCCCCCTTTTAAGTGGTCCGCCGCTATGCTTAGTGAACGGAGGACCAAAAATGGTAAACAAGCGACACAAGCCCTAGAAGATTATCACTAAGTTACGTCAGGTCGAATTGCTTGTCGGGCAAGGTATGGCAAGGGTCGATGCGATCCGCGAGCTACGCATAGCTGAGCCGATCAATTTTCGCTGGCGCAAGCAATATGGCAGTATGGGAACCGACCAGTTTAGGGAGCTCAAACGACTTCAGAAGGAGAACGCGCGGTTTGAGAAAGGCTGTTTCTGACCTCACCTTGGACAAGCTGATCCTGGCGGAGGCCGCAAAGGGAAACTTCTCCGCACGTCGTCGTGCCTGTATCAATCAGGTTCGCTGTCAGTTCAGTATCTCGGAACGCCAAGCCTGTCGTGTATTGAAGCAGATCGTTGGCCATCGGGATCGAGGTGAACTCGGTCGCGGTGCCCACCGGCGAGACCTGGCTGGTCCAGATCAAGAGCGCGGCACGGGCCAAGACCGCCCCGGCGGATGTGTCGCTAATGGTCGGTATCCCGCGCAGTCAGGGTGCAGATCAGAAAGTAATCAAAACCCTCGACGATTCCAAATACCCAAACCTGTCGAACATGTTGGATACATTCCAGGACCGCTATGATGACGGTAACCTATTTGGGGTCGGTGCGGTGTCGAGGTACATCACACTTTGCACAAACTCGGACGAAATTCCCGAAGCCCCGGACAGTTGGGCAGCGTTGTGGGATGAGACCTACGAGGACCAGATCGGTCTGCTGGGTCTGGTCTCAAACTCTTACATGCTGGAAGTGACCGCTACGACATTCTTTGGGGGCACCGAAATTCTGAAGTCGAAGAAAGGCATCCAGCAGGTGTTCGACAAATTTTCCGAGGTCGTTCCTAATGTACGGCTTTGGTACAAGGATGAGAGCGCGTTTCACCAATCCTTGCAGGACGGTGAAATTCCGATGGGCCAATATTACCACGACGTGGCGGGCCTTGCCGCTGCCGAGGGGTTCCCGGCTGTCTCCACCTTCCCGAAAAAAGGCGGAATTGTAGATTCAGGCTATTGAACCGTTCCCGAGCATGCCCAGCCGATTGATTAGATTCATGAATTCATCAACTTTTTTTCGGCACCTGAGACACAGGCCCTGTTGCCACGCAATGTCGGCAAAGCTCCGGTCGTCGATCCGGCCTTGGCCGATCTGACAGAGGAAGAACTGGCAGCAGTCAGCAGCCCGAAGGCCCCGATCGTTCCACGCCCTTGGGGAAGTGACAGCCTTTCAAAGAGACCATGCTGAAGCCTGTTGAAAAACTATTCGGAGTGAACAAACGCCAGGTTCTGCATACTCGCCAATTGGCCCCCAAAGTTTGCGACACATCCGCTGTGAATCATGCCGCCTGGCGGAAATCAATGGGTCCCGACCTTAGGAACCCTTGGACAGCGGCGGGGCTCAAGTTACTCTGAACGTAAAACCAGAGGTCTAGCGTGCATCGATTCATCCTTCAGATGACGGCGATCCTTGTATTCTCGACGGGGCTTCACGCCGAAAAGAGCGACTATCTTGAGCTTGCGCAGCGCGGCTGGGGGTATGAGCTTCGGTCCACTATGATCGGTCGCGACATGGCCGTTCCCGTTCACATCGACGGGCGGAATCTCGCTGGTGCTGCACTCTGCCTGATCGGCGAGCGGCCTCATCCGCAGACATTGATGGTTCTGAACACATTTCGGGACTTGCTGAAACACAGTTACGGATATCCCACGCCGATGCGCTATGCAGGCCGGTCAGCCAGAAATTGCGGCACCGGTCGCACTGTGGTTTTGCGCCTTTATTCCGGATACCCCCCGGAACGAGAGCTGTCTTTGGACTTGGACTGGCTCAGCGAAACCCATCTGCTTGGCCTGCCGGTGGGACGCAGATACGTAATGACTTCACCGGCGATGGCGCAGACCTTCTTTGGCCATCGTGGCCAGGGAACGCATATTGTGGTCAAACAACCGGCCCATGGCCGACCGGACCTGTTGGAGAGGGCATTCCACAAGTCTATCCTGCTGGAGGAGCTTTTTCAGTCCTATACGTTTGGCATGGACGTTCCGCATTTTGACAGGGCCACCGGATTTCTGTCCAAGCTGCAGGAAACGCCGGTCAATCTGCACCGTTGGCCCTGGAGTTCACATGATTTCATGCGGGCGCTATTGAACTCCAACCCCAGCGGGCTGTGTGCATTTGATGTGTTCATGCTGCACGCCGTGGCGCAGTCGCCTGTAGATCAGACGATCGATCCGGGGTTCTTCGACTATATCGACCGACAGTACGACCGGCTTTGGGCGCACACCGACAAAACACTGTCCGACCCGCGGTTTTCGTCCCTGTTTGATGACAGCTGTACCCGGGCGGTTCAGGTTGCCAGGTAATACCATCGGGTGTGTTTTGCGGGACGGCTGACTCCGGTTAGCCTGAACCAGGGCGTTGCGCCCGCGCCACCATGGGGAGGACACATGGATACCAGGCCTGAAAATCCGCCGCGCGCGATTGAAGAGTTGTCGGGATACTTGTCGCAGGGGTTGGTTGGGCATGAACACCTGATCGAATGCCTTTTGATCGCACTGCTGGAAGGTGGTCACCTTCTGGTCGAGGGCGCGCCCGGCCTGGCCAAGACCCGCGCTGTCAAATGGCTGTCAAACGCTGTAGAGGGCAGTTTTGCACGGATACAATGCACCCCCGACCTGATGCCGTCGGACGTGACCGGAACGCCGGTTTACAAGTCGCAGGATGGGCGGTTCGAATTTGTTCCGGGGCCGGTCTTTCACACCCTCGTTCTGGTTGATGAGATCAACCGGGCACCACCCAAGGTTCAATCCGCCCTGCTTGAAGCCATGGCCGAGCATCAGGTGACCGTCGGGAACGAAACCCACGCACTTCCCGATCCATTTCTGGTCATTGCCACTCAGAACCCGATCGAACATGACGGTACCTTTCCGTTGCCCGAAGCTCAGCTGGACAGGTTTTTGCTGCATGTGGTCCTGTCGCTGCCGGATCTGGAAACCGAACGCCGGATACTGGATCTGGTCATCGCGGAATCTCAGGACGGCCCACCGGATGTGCGGCGCATGACTCTCGAGGGTTTGCGCGCGGCCCGGTCAGATGCCCGTGCGGTTCATGTGGCACCGGAATTGCGGGATTACATCGTCCGCCTTGTCTCGGCCACGCGCGAGGGGCCGTTGGCGGACCACGTGGAACATGCTGTCTCGCCACGTGGGTCGCTTGCGCTGGCCTCGGCCGCGCGGGCGCGGGCTTATCTACGCGGCCGCGATTTTGCTTTGCCGGAAGATGTGGTCGCTGTGGCCCCCGACGCGCTGGCCCATCGGATGGTGCTGACCTGGCGGGCCATAGCGGATGGGCACAAACCGCGCAGTCTGGTGGCCGATATTCTGGATAGGGTGGAACCGTTGTGACCGACCTGTTGTCACAATCTGGTGTGAGCCTGACGTCGGACGCTCTGATCGCTCTGCGACGTCTGGCTTTGGCGGCGTATGCCAACCCGCCGGTTGTGGCCTTGCCCGGGGGATTTATGACCCGAAAGCGCGGGCAGGGCGTCGAGGTCGCAGATGCGCGTGAATATGTGGCTGGCGACGATATCCGCCATCTGGACCGGGGTACAACCGCGCGTACTGGGCGACTGCATGTCCGTCAGTTTCAGGAAGAGCGTGACCGGGTCTCACTGCTGGTTGCCGATTTTCGCGCGCCGATGTTCTGGGGGGTGCGACGGGCGTTTTTGTCTGTTGCCGCCGCCGAGGTACTGGCGCTGATTGGCTGGCACCTGATGGAGAGCGGCGGGCGTGTCGGTCTGTTGGCAATCACGACCGGGGCGCCGGTCATCGTCCCACCGCGCGGCAGAACGCGCGGAATGCTGGCTGTGATCGGCGGTCTGGTACAGGCCCATGGGCGCAGCCTGACATCTCTGCGGAACGGACAGGACGAAGGGCGACCGCTGGACCGGGCATTGGAAACCGTGGAGCGCCTGACCCGGTCGGGTTCAGAAATCATTATAGCATCGGGCTTCGACAAACCCGGCGATGGGCTTGCCGACCGGTTGGACCGTATTGCCCATCGCCGCCGCCCACGGCTGGTCCTAGTCACCGAGAGTAAGACAGACGAGATGCCGCGCGGCTGGTACCCCATGCGCCTGTCAGACGGGCAACAGAAACGTGTGTATCTGAGCGGTGGCAGGGCGCGAAATAAGGACCTGTATCATCAAACAATCGCAACGCATTCGGCCCTTGTTCTGAATGCCAGTGACCCGGTCGAGGACACCAGCCGCCGCATCGCAGCCGCGTTTCCCGAGAGGATCGCCGCATGAATGAAACTGCGATGTCCGAAGCCACAATGTTGGCCAGCCTGAGGGACACACGTCTGCCGGCCGAGGCAGCGGGTGGCGTTTTGGCTGAATACGCCGCGGTGGTCGGAATGGCGGCGTTGGCCGCGGTTTGTGTCGTCTTCGTTTTACGGTTGCTGAGTATCCGACGCGTTGCGACGCGGACAGGCTTCGCTGTTGACACGCAGCCCGACATGTCAGGCTGGTCTGATGACCGCCGAAGGGTCGCTTTGTTGCATCAGCTTCGCAAGCGGGACCCGAAACGCTATTCGGAACTCGCAGGTGATCTGTACCGGCCGGGTGGAGGTCCCGATCTGGCGTCGCTTAAAGACGAGGTCGCGCGCCGTGTTTGAGCTCGCCGATCCTCTGGTGCTCCTCCTTTTGCCTGTTCCGTTGCTTATCTCGCGGTTAGTCAAGCCCCGGCCGGTGCTGGAACGCGGCTTTCCGGTTCCGGATCGAATCGGCGCGTTGCTTGCGGCGGCCGGCTCGGGCCACGCGCCCGGTGGCCATGCGATGGCGGACAAAGCGATCTTGTGGCTCATCTGGATACTGATGGTATTCGCGGTGTCCGGGCCGCGCGAACTGACGCCGGTCAGCGCCCTGAAAGTCTCGGGTCGCGATCTTGCGATTGTACTGGATATGTCCGGATCGATGGTGCGCGATGATTTCCACCTGGATGGCCGCCAGGTCACACGGCTTGAAGCCGTGACAACCGTGGGTGCTGATTTCGCCCGCCGCAGGGCAGGGGACCGGGTGGGGCTGATCGTTTTCGGGTCCGAGGCGTATTATGCCACCCCCTTCACTTTCGATACCGAGGCCGTCGCCCGCCGGATCGAAGAGGCCAGCATCGGCATTTCGGGGCGCGCGACAAATATCTCGGACGGTCTTGGACTGGCGCTGAAACGGATGGCCGACAGTCAGGCGGCGTCGCGGGTGGTTATCCTGCTGTCTGATGGGGTGAACAATGCCGGTGCCACCAATCCGCGTGGTGTCGCGGAACTGGCCGCCGGGATGGGCGTGCGCGTGCACACCATCGCGTTGGGACCCAAGGATTTGGAAACCGCAGAGATGGGCGAGCGTGGTGTCGTTGATGCGGCTACCTTGCGCGCCATTGCGCAGGTTTCGGGTGGAGAGAGCTTTCGCGTCAAAACCACCGATGACCTGATTGCGGTGACAGAGGCGCTGGACCGTCTGGAAGCTACCGACAGTGCAGGCCTGACCGCTGAAATTCATCGTAGCTATTGGACCTGGCCCGCCGCGCTGGCGGTTGTTTTTGCGCTTTGGGCGGCGTGGAGGCACGCGGAATGACAGCGCCGGAGTTCACCCTGCTCAGGCCCCTTTGGCTGCTTGCCCTTCCGGGTGTTGCCGGGCTTGCCTGGTGGGTGCTGTCCCGTGCACGCGGGTTCGGCGCGTGGGACAAGGTCGCGGATGCGGCGCTGATCAAGGCGATGGCGGCGATTGGCCGGATTGAGGGCGCAGCTTTCCCGCTGGCTCCGATTGTTCTTTTGCTAGTTGCGGGGCTCAGCGTGGTCGCCCTGACCGGCCCAGCAGTCGAGCGGCGCGACGCACAGACCTATCGCAATCTGGATGGTGTTTTGTTTCTGGTTGATGCTTCGGCCAGTGTTGTCGGCAACGAACGCTGGCCGCAGATGTTGACTATGGGCCGATTTGGTGTCGGCGCTTTGGGGTCCAGGCCTGGCGGGATCATAGTGTTTGCAGGCGACGCCTATGTCGCAACGGATATGACGACCGACCATCGGCAATTGGGTCAGACCTTTTCATTGATCGCTGCCGACACAGTACCCGACAAGGGATCCCGCCCCGAACGCGCGCTTGCGCTTTCCGCCCGGCGGATGGATGAGGCTGGCATCCTTGCCGGTGACGTGGTCCTGTTCACCGATGGTGAAGGCCTGGGGGCAGAATCCCTGCAACATGTTGCAGCCTTAGCCGGTCGCGACGTCAGAGTATCCTTGGTTGCGATGGCGGACTTATCCGCGCAGATGCAAACCCACGCGCGAGTTGGTGGGGGCGCCGTTTTCACATTGGACCAGACGGACGAGCTGGGGCAATGGCTGGCGCAGGACACAGCCGCGCGGCTGGAAAAGGCGGACTACCCGGTGCTTTTCTGGCACGATCTGGGGCGGTACATTCTGGTCCTCGCTCTGTTCCCGATGCTGCTGTTGTTCTGGAGGGAAAGGGCATGAAGTGGCTGGCCCTGTTAGGAGCTGCTTTTGTGGGGCTCGCCCTTGCACTGGGTGGTGCTGCACCCTTTGGCCGGGTCGCCCTGGCGATAGGGGCGAATAGGGTCGCGGTGCAGCTGTTTTCGGACCCGGACTGGAGCGGCGTTGCTTTGTTTCGTGCAGGCGATTTTGACGCGGCCGCGCTGGCGTTCGAAGAGGCAGGAGCGATCTATAATCTGGGGAATACCGAGGTCTTTCGCGGTCGCCTCGCCGCCGGGTTGGAAGCCTATGATCAGGCGATTGCCACCGGAGATACGGATGCGCAGGCGAATTTCGACGTTGTGGCTGCCCATTATGCGGGCCTGCAGATCGACCCCGAAGCGCTTGGCCTGTTTCCAGAGCGCAAAACCGGACCGCAGGCCGACAGCTTCATCGCGCGCGGTGATGCCCGTGCGGCGGGCACTGGCAGCGAAGTCACCAATTCCAACACGATGCTCGGGCTGGCCGAACTGGACAGTCGCGGGCGTCTTGGGGTGCGGCGCATCTTTGACGACAAATTCATGGTGGCAGATGAGCGCTGGCTGAACCAGTTGTCCGACGTCCCCGGTGAATTCATGGTTGCCCGGATCGCGCAGGAGCACAAACGCCGCGCAAAACTGGGCCTGTCCCCGCCCGAGCCGGAGGACCCACGATGAAATGGCTTGTCCTGATGTGCCTGTTCGTTCCCGTGCACGCGGTGGCTCAATCGAAAACGGTTCTGCCCTCAGAACTGTCGATTGAGGTGACGGTCGAGGAAAACGTTGCAATCCCGTTCACGCGCGAGATGATCCTGATCTCTATCCGTGGCGTGTACCGGCGCCACATTACCAGGGAAAAGCTGGTTCAGCCCGATTTCAACGGCTTTAGCTGGGCGCAGCTTGGGCCGGATCACTGGACGGAAGAAAGGATCAATGGTCGAAACTTCAAAGTGTTTACCCGGAGAATGGCAGTTTACCCTGTCAGGTCCGGCACCCTGACGATTGGTCGGTTCACCCATAGCCTGACTCTGACGGATGAAAACGACGACTGGTTCCAGCATGATATCCAGTCTGAGCCACTGACGATTGAGGTCGCCACGGCTCCGGCCTCGGCCGGTTGGTGGTTTCCTGTCCGCGACCTGAAAATCTCGGATCAATGGTCGAATGCTCCCGATCAGTTGTCCCCAGGCGAAGGCGTGTTGCGTGTAATCCGGATCGAGGCATTAGGGGCAACGCCCGAGATGGTGCCCCCGATGCCCGAGTTGCATTCACCTTCGGCCATGATCTTCGCACATCCGGAAAAGCGGTTGGTCGAGCTGACACCGGACGGCCCGGTGACATACGCGTTCTGGCGCTGGACCATTCGACCCGGCAATGACACTTCGGGCATCGTTGAGCCACTGCAGTTCAGCTACTTCGATACGGTTGCCCGGGAAAACCGTGACGTCACCATCTCAGCTCAGCGTGTGGCCTACGGTACCGTCGCGGGCGGGGAAACAGGTGTGGAGTTGAACTCCGAACCAACCGCTGCACGACTACCCGGCTGGCCCGCTGTTGCTTTGGCGGCGTTCGTTTTTGCAATCGGAGTGGTCTGGGGCATGTCCGGCCGCAAGCTGACCGGCTTGCCGGCGCTGCAGCGTTTTGGAATCTTTGACCCGCTGGTGCGGGATCTCAGGACATGTGCCAGAACCGGGCGTGCCGACGGGCTGCGGCGGGCCGCGGCCGCGATCCTGCGCCGCGATGGACTGTCTCAAGCTCGCCTGGAACAGATGCGGGAATTCGACCGGAGGTTTTATGACCCCAAGGCTCCGGCACCTGATTTGATGGGATTTGCCCGTGACTTCCTGCGTAACTGAGTGGTTCCAGCAGTCAAGTTTCTGTTAAATAGAACCTTTTTCTCTGGTATCAAACTGAAACAGTTGAAACGTTCCAAAATTGATGTACCTTTCCCAGCGGAGGAGAAGCAATGCAACCGGTGGGATACCCCAAAGCGGTGGACCAAGTGTCCAACGTTTTGATCGTGGACGATCATCCGCTTTTTAGCGATGCGCTGGCTGCAGCATTGCAGCTTAGCTTCGAGAATTGCCGTATCGAAAAAGCTAAGACGCTGAAGCAGACATTCGAGGTGCTGAGCGGAGGGTTCAAGCCCGACCTGATCATGTTCGACCTGAAACTGCCGGATGTCACAGGTATCTCGGGGTTCCAACAGTTGCGTGACCGGTGGCCTTCTGCCCCTGTTCTTGTCATTTCAGCGCTTGCTTCCGGCGAGCTTGTGCGATCTCTGATCGATTATGGCGCCATGGGTTTTCTTCCCAAAGACGCCTCCGCGCAGACGCTGAAATTCGCCATCCACGAGGTCACTGCAGGCCGCAGGTATGTTCCGCCGGAATACAACCGTATCGAAGAACTGAAATCGCCGGAAGCCACGGTGTACCAGTCAAGCCCCGAACTCTCGACGCTGACGCCGCAGCAGGTACGCATCCTCAAGCTCATTTGTGTGGGCAAATCGAACAAGCAAATCGCCTATGAGCTGTCGCTGGCCGAGGCCACGGTCAAGGCGCATATCACGGCGTTGCTGCGCCGTCTGGGCGTTCGCAACCGAACCCAAGCCGCGGTTTTGGTCGACTCGGTTATGGCCCGCCAGACACGGCACGAACCGGAGGTTAAGTCCTTTCTGCAACACTGAGGATCGCACATGCGGGATCTGAAGCCCGGACCACACTTCATCACAACAGGCCGCTCGCTTGCGTCAGACCCACATGCAGCCGTTGAAGAAGCGTGTGCGGATATCGACAGCCGGACGTGCTGCTTTGTTCTGGCCTTTATCCCCAACGATCTTGACCCCGTCGAAGTGTCGCGCGGCCTGAACCGAAAATTGGCCGGTGTGCCTGTTTTCGGATGCACAACCGCCGGGCAGATCACGGAACTCGGGTATGAATCCGATACGCTGCTGTTGCTTTCATTCCCTAAATCGAACTTTCGCTGCTCATCCATCCTGTTCGAAGAACTCAGACCGCTGGATTCAACGGAAATCGCTGCCAATGCGCAGCGACAGGCAGAGCGATTTCGCCACACCGCCGGCTGGAACAGGTTGGCGCTTGTGTTCTCGGACGGGTTGTCGAAACAGGAAGACTTGCTGGTTTCCACGCTTGAGGCCGTTGTGGATGGTTTGCCGATTTTTGGTGGATCAGCAGGGGATGGCCTGCAATACGAAGAGACATTTGTGCTTCACAGCGGCAAGGCGCACAGCAATGCCGCAGTCCTGCTTTTGATTGAAACGAACCTGAGGTTTCAGGGCATTGGTTTTGACCATTTCCTGCCAATCGGGTCCGAAATCATCATCACGGATGCCGACCCCGAAGAGCGTGTGGTTTATGAGATCAACGGCGCGCCCGCGGCCCTGGAATACGCCCGCCTGGTCGGTTGCTCCGCCGAGGATCTGTCACCGCTGGTATTTGCTGAAAACCCGCTGTTGCTGCGGCAGAACCTGAACTATTACGTGCGCGCCATTCGCGAGGCGATGGACGGGCATTCGCTGTCTTTTCTGGCTGCCATCGACGACGGCCTGATCATGACCCTCGGGCGTGGCAAGGAAATCATCGAAACGCTTGAAGCCGGGCTGGACGTGCGCGACAACGCCGGAAATGCGCCGGATTTCATCCTTGGTTTCGATTGCGTGCTGCGTAAGCTGGAGATCGAACAAAAGCAACTGAGCAAACAGGTTTCAGATGTGCTGCAAACCCGCCGTGTTGTGGGGTTCAATACCTATGGGGAACAGCAATCGGGCTTACATATGAACCAGACTTTTGTCGGCGTGGCCTTTTTTGAACCTGAAAAACGTGAACTGAGCTGACCATGCTGAACCCGGACGATCCGCTGGAACTTCAGGTCGTCAAACAGGCCAAGATCATCGATGCGCTGATGCGTCGTGCCAATCGCCAGAAAGACGTGGGCCCCTCTGCGTTCCGCGCCTTTCAGTCGGCGATTGAACTGCAACAACGGGTGATGGAGCAAAGCCGCGACCTTGAACGTGCTACCATCGAACTGGAAAGCGCCAGATACGAGCGGGAGCAGACGCGAAAAAGCCTGGTCAAGGCGCTGTCCTCAATGGAGGAAGGGTTTGCGCTGTTCACCGATGGTGAGCTGAACCTTTGCAACGAGCTGTTCCAGGCAGTTTTTTCGGATGTTTCCGAGCTTGTCAGGCCGGGCCTCAGGCTGCGGCGTTTTTTTGCCCTGGTGCAGGGCAGTGGGCAGTTTGTGTCTTCTGACCGGGGGGTGTCGAACATGCCCGATGTGCTGGAACGAAATACGCGGTCCGGCATGGTAACAAGCGAGGTGATCGAACTGCGCGGCGACCGTTGGTACAAGCTGAGCGCGCAGTACACCTCGGAAGAGAATGTCGTCATTCTACTCACCGATATCACTTCGGTCGTGCGCCGGAACCGGGACGAGAAAGAAACTCTTATCGACCGGCAGGAAGATTACCTTCAGGCGGTCTTTCAAAACATGAGTTCGGGGGTTTGCACGTTTTCGGCAACCGGCGACGTCATGATGCACAATGCCCGGTTTCGTGAAATTCTGAACCTGCCGCAATCGCTGTTGCCTGAGAACGCACCGGTACAGTCCCTATTGGACCTGCTGCGCGCGCGCGGGTTGATCAGAACCGATGATGAACTGAAAATCGGTAGGTGGCATCACGAACTGAAAAATCGGGGCTGGCTGCGCAAGCGTGTACGCGACGGGGTAGATCGGGTTCTAGACATTCAGGCCAACCAGTTGCCGGATGGCGGCTTTCTGGTCGAACTGAAAGACGTGACACTTGAGGCACGCGCGACGGAAACGCTGGAAAACCGCGTTATGGAGCGGACGGCTGAGCTGACGCGCGCCAACGAGAAACTGACGCGGGAATACGAAGAAAAAGCCCGTGTCGAAGAGGCGTTGCGGATAGCAAAGGAACGCGCCGAGGCCGCGGTGTCATCAAAGACCCGATTCCTGGCTGCGGCCAGTCACGACCTTCTTCAACCGATCAACGCAGCTAAGCTGATGATCTCAACCCTGACCGAGATTTCGCGCGACACTGAGTTCTACGAAATGATCGAACGTCTGGACGGTGCGTTTGGGTCGGCGGAACAGTTGCTTCATTCGCTGCTTGATATTTCGCGCCTGGAAACCGCCGATCCGGATACGGTTTCACCGACGAATGTCAGTCTGGCGTCTGTCATTGCCGGTATTCAGGGCGATCAGACGCTGGTTGCCGAGAACAAGAACGTGCGGCTAGACGTCGTGCCCAGCTCGGCTTTCGTTCATTCTGATCCGGTTTATCTGCTGCGATCCATTCAGAATCTGGTGGTGAATGCGATCCAGTACACCGAACCCGGCGGCAGGGTATTGGTGGGATGTCGCCACCGTGGCGACAAGGTCGTCCTGCAGGTTTGGGATACCGGAATTGGCATCGCGCGAAAGGACCAGGCGCGCGTGTTCGAAGAATTCACCCGGGCGGACAACGTGCCGCTGGGTTCAGGCATGGGATTGGGCCTGTCTGTGGTTGACCGGGCATGTCGACTATTGGGCCACAAGCTGTCGTTACGATCCAAGCCCGGCGTCGGGTCCGTTTTCAGCATTGAGATGGACCGGGTCGAGGCGGATCGTGGTGTCACGGAAACACCCGATCTATTGCTGCATACCGGGGACGTTCCGCTGGATTATATCGTGCTCGTCATCGAAAATGACCGCGATGTTCTTTTTGGCACCACGCAGTGGCTGGAACAGAATGGCGCCAGCGTGCTGCCAGCCCGATCACCCCAAGAGGCGATGCGCTTTGTCACCGATATGGGTATGCCGCCCGATATCATACTGGCCGATTACCAGTTGGACGATGGCGACACCGGGGTCAGTGCGATCCGCCAGATCCGTCAGATGACCCGGTCCCGGGTTCCGGCCATTCTGATCACCGCAGATCGCAGCGAAGCGGTACGCAAGGCCGGTCTGAGACATGAGATTTCGGTTATGACGAAACCGGTTAAACTGTCGCGTTTGCGGTCATTGATCGTCTGGAAAATTCATCACAGCGTGATCACCCAGACGCTCGACACCGACAAAAGTCGGCAATGACAGGAACGCTAAAGGCCGTACTCTCACAAGCGGGAGGGCGCTTGCTCATGAGGACGCTAATAATCGTGCTTGCCGTATTTGGCCTGAGCTTCAATCCGGCCTTTGCGGCATCGGCTGATGGGGAAAAGGCCTATGATCTTCTGTTCCAGGAGGGTGTTCTGGATAGCATCGCCCGGGACAAAGAGCTTGTCTATCAACGCATGGTGACTAACGGCCTGAAGCCCGAAACCGCCGCGCGCGATACCGGGGACATAGCGCTCAGCTTCACCGATGACGGCTCGGAAATGGCACATCTGGAGTTTCGGCAGGACGACAAGCATCGAGCGATGGGCGTGTTTCCGGCCAGCGTTGGCAACCCGATGATCATGGTTTTCTATGAAAGCACCATTCGCGATATGGCCGAAACCGCAGGTGGCAGTCCGTTTTATATTCGCAATCGTGTGAAAGATGCGCTGGTTCAACCTGCCGAAGTGGTTGCAGGTCAGGCGGTTTTCGACGGCAAAACCGTACCCGTGCAGATCATCCGAATGCGCCCGTTTGAAAATGATCCGAACAAGGACCGAATGCAGGGGTTTGGAGATCTGGTGCTGAGTGTGACAGTCTCAGAGCAGGTGCCGGGGTGGTATCTGCGGCTGGTGGCCGAGACAGATCCGGAAAACGGCTCTGATGTCATCTATCGCTCGGAAATGCAGTTCGAAGGAGTGCAGGAGGGCCGGGAATGACGGTTTCGATGCGTTTTGCAATAGTTGTTGCAACGTTTTGTGCTGCTGCGCCACCCGCGTCCATGGCACAAAGCGTGGCGGAGCGGCTGAATGACTATCCTACCGCCGCAAGGGCAGATTTTGTATTCGCTTGTATGGTCACCAATGGCCAGTCCCGCGAAATGCTGGACCGGTGTTCGTGTTCGATCGACCTGATCGCCTCGATCCTGCCATATGAAAGATACGAACAGGCCGAAACAGTTCTGTCGATGCGCCGGGTCGGTGGCGAGCGCATGGCGTTCTTCAAAAGTGCAGTAATGGCGGAAGCAATGGTTGCCGACCTGCGCAGGGCGCAGGCCGAGGCCGAAGTTGTCTGTTTCTAACAGGCGTTAGCTGGCCGCCGATTTCGGCAAGTCCGCTTCGAAGCTGTTGCCTTCGGTATCGGTCGCCTTGACCGTCAGGGTTGTCGTGCCGTTGTCGTTGTAGGTAAAGCGGAACACCGGGTTTTCCGAGATCGAAATACCACCATCCATGGTGAACAGTAGTTCTTCTCCCTGCCACACCTCGAGATGATCAATGAAATGCGCGGGAATGAACAGCTGGGTTACCTGATCACGCTGCAGGCCGGAGTAATTCGGGTGGCGGATCATGATCTGTGCTTCACGACGGGGGGTAGACATCTGCACCTCGTCCCCGAAGCTGCGCAGCTTCATCTTGCCCATCGATGCCAAGGCGACCTCAGGGTCCTTGGTGGCCGGGGCCGAACATCCTCCGGATGCTTTGACAAAACGGCCTGTCATGTGCAGCCCGTCCGGCGTTTCAGCAATCACGCGGATGTTGGAATACTGGTTTACGCGAATCCGCATTTCGAAATCCAGCGATCCCATAGCCGGTGAAAAGGTAAAAACCCCAGCGATAGGCGCCGGGTTTTCGTCAATCACGACGGTGGCGGCGGTGATCCGGGCATCAGGGTCCAGTTGCGTTAGAACAAGCGGAACCGTCGCCGCATCATGCGCGCGGTAGGGTGCGTCTATCGACAGCAGCCTGTCGGCGTTTCCGAGTTCGGCGTCTCCAACCACGTCATATTGCAAATCCTGCCAGGTCTCGCCTTCGACCAACGGATTTTTTACGGGTTGTTCCGCCCAGACGGGCAGTGACAGTGCAAATGAAAGGACCGCGGCCGGTCCGGTCAGTCTGGCCATGTTGTCTCCTCCGGTAACCGGTGCAGGAAAATATGCCATAAAACCCCCATAAAATATACGCCGACGAAAGGCTGTGTGGCTCTGGGGGCAAACTGTGCGAAAGTTCAGGACGGAGGGTCGCAATGTTCGAAGCCGTTTTCATGATGTGTTTCGAGGCACCGGATGGGCCGTGCCGGGAACAGCTGCTGCCGGGCTACGAGGCTGCGTCGTTGGCGGAATGCGAACGAAATCTGGCCGCCAATCCCTCGGTCGACGATCAGATGCAGGGCAGAGACGTGTATTGCCAACCTGTTGGTGTGGCACTGGAATTTCTCGAAGTTGCACCCGGCCTCTTTGTTCATCTCGGGCGGATTGAAGAGCCAAACGCGGACAACCTTGGGGATGTTTCCAATATCGGCTTTGTCATTGGTGAAGACAGTGTTGCAGTTGTCGATACCGGCACCGCGCCATGGATGGGTGAGGCCACCTGGCGAGCCATCCGGGAAAGAACGGACAAGCCCGTCAGTCACGTAATTTTGACCCACATGCACCCGGATCACGTGCTCGGCACCGCGCCTCTGGCCCGTTCCGGTGCGCAGGTGGTAGGCCATTCGGGGCTGGAAAGGGCCTTGCTGGACAGGCAAAGCAATTATGTCGAAAGCCTGAGCGCTGTGATCGGCCCTGCGGAATTCATCGGAGTCGAACCGATCACTGTCGATCTGTCAGTGGATGAGGACGTTGAAATCGATCTGGGACATCGGAAGCTGGCGCTGCGTGCCTGGCCCGTGGCCCATACCGGGAACGATCTGACCGTGTTGGATCAGGGTTCTGGCGTTCTGTTCACCGGCGATTTAGTGTTTCACATGCACACACCGGCGCTGGATGGCCGGTTAGTCGGTTGGCGCCGAGTCCTGAACGGGATGTCCGGGCTTGAGGTCAATCAGATCGTGCCGGGCCATGGCGGTCCGGTGCTGGCATGGCCAGACGGTGCGAAAGACATGCAGCGGTATCTCGAGGTGCTTGAGACGGACACCCGCGCCGCGATTGACAGCGGTCAGCGACTGGGCGAGGCCGTCGAAACGATCGCGCAGAGCGAAGCAGACAGATGGGACCTGTTTGAGGCTTACAACCCACGCAACGCAACCGTTGCCTTTACCGAACTGGAATGGGAATAGCCGCCCTCAGCGCAAGGCGCGGTTCAGGTTCTTGGCGGCGTCCAGATTGGTTTCTTTGCCCCCCACGACACCCGTCAGGCGCGTGGCCGTCAGATCCGCGTCAGTAAAATCAGCACCCGTCAGCGTGGCCCCCGATAAATCCGCTCCCCCCAAAGTGGCCATCGACATGTCGGCATTGGTGAAATTGGCACCGGGCAGTTTGGCAAATTCCAGATCCGCTCGGGACATCCGTGCGCCGGTGAAATCCGCATCGGCCCCTTTCGCCGATTTCAGAACACCGCGCATCAGCCCCATCGACTGGTTGCGCATATCCGCCGAGAAATCGGCCCCCCGAAACACGGTTCGGCTCAGGTTCGCCTTGGTAAAGTCGGCGGCGGTTCTGGCATTGGTGAAATCGGCATCGCTCAGGTTGGCTTTGCCAAGCTGGGTTTGAAACAGCTCGGCCCCGACCAACGAAGCGCCAGAGAGGTCGGCGCCGATCATCCAGGCCTGGCTCAGAACGGCTCCGTCAAGGTTCGATCCCGACAGATCGGCCCCGTTCAGCGAGGCTGCCCGCAGAATCGCGTTGCCGAAATTCAATCCAGACAGGTTCAGGTTGTTGAGCCAGACCCTCGTAAAATCTGCTGGATTGTCAGCTGTTGCCGCGTCCAGCCGGGTCATGACTTCGGCACGGGTCAGTTGTGCCTCGGTCATTTTGGGCAGTGTCATGTCAACACCGCTCAACGCCGTCTGGCAAAGGGCGTGAAGCGGCGCAAGGGTCAGGAATACAATCAGTAAGGGTCTCATGTTGCCCTCCTGCTGGTTTGAAACCGGCTGTCAGCCCTGATCAGCGGCCAACTGCTGCAGCATTTGTGAAATGGCAAACAGGCGGCGTTCAATGATCTGCGGGGTTTCGCACAGATAGATGATCGATCGTTGGCGGTCCGAATAGATCAACTGATCCCAATCCAGCTGCTCTTCCAACGCATCGACTTGGTCGTAATCTGGCGGATCAGCGGTCAAGGCCTGATCCATTTCTGCTCGGGCGAGGTCGATTTTATCAGCCAGTTCAATCTGTTTGAGCGAAAACTCTCCGATACCGTCGATGATACGCGCACGTCGTTTTGACAGCGTGTCGAAAACCCGTTGAAAGACCCGGCCTAGCACGTCGGGATCGCCATTGTGGCGCGCCGCAAAGGCAGCGACCTGGGGCTGAAGGTCCTCAAGTTCGATCCGGCGCAGTGCCAGTAGGGCGGCGATTTCATCGATCTCTGACTGAAACTCGGTTTCCGCGTCATTGATCTGGTTCGGCCACATCAGGCCCAGCGACAGGTTTTCGACCTTACGCTGAATGCAAGGCCACGTTGGATCGGAGAAGTCCGCAGAAAAACCGGGACCCGCCAAGCTGATCATGGCCAGAGCCAATATGGTGCGCTTGCTGATCGACATCGCAGGTCTCCTCTACCCCGATACTATGCCCGAAGCCTGCGCGCTGTGTCCATCAAACCCAATACACACCATTGTCTTAATTGTTTGAACTACATGCCAGCCCTCATACTTAGCCCAGACACTTGGATTGATTGATTCCGGTGTATGGGAGGACAGACAAACATGAGAACACGTGCGGCAGTGGCTGTGGCGGCGGGTCAACCTTTGGAAATTATGGAGGTTGAACTCGACGGTCCCAAAGCGGGTGAAGTACTGATTGAGGTCAAGGCGACAGGGCTTTGCCACACGGATGAGTTCACCCGCTCGGGCGATGACCCCGAAGGGATATTCCCGGCCATTCTGGGCCACGAAGGGGCAGGGGTTGTGCTGGAGGTCGGCGAAGGGGTCACCAGCCTTGAGGTCGGCGATCACGTCATTCCGCTTTACACCCCCGAATGCCGCGAGTGCGAATATTGCCTGAACCCCAAGACAAACCTCTGCCAGAAAGTGCGGGCGACGCAGGGCGCGGGCCTGCTACCGGATGGCACAACGCGGTTCAGTATGCTGGATGGCACGCCGATCCATCACTACATGGGATGCTCGACCTTCGCCAATCACACGGTGGTTCCAGAGATTGCTCTGGCCAAGGTGCGCAAGGACGCGCCGTTCGACAAGATCTGCTACATCGGCTGTGGCGTCACCACTGGTATCGGCGCAGTGATCAACACCGCCAAGGTTGAGATCGGCTCCCGCTGTGTCGTCTTTGGCCTGGGCGGGATCGGGCTGAACGTCATTCAGGGCTGCCGCATGGCAGGTTGCGATCAGATTGTCGGCGTCGATCTGAACGATGGTAAGGTCGAAATGGCCAAACATTTCGGCATGACCGATTTTGTGAACCCATCAACCGTGAGCGGCGATCTGGTTGCGCATCTGGTGGAACTGACAGGCGGTGGCGCGGATTACACCTTTGATGCCACGGGCAATGTCGGCGTGATGCGAACCGCGTTGGAATGTGCACATAAAGGCTGGGGCGAGAGCATCATCATAGGCGTCGCGCCTGCGGGGGCCGAAATCTCGACCCGTCCGTTCCAGTTGGTCACCGGCCGGTCATGGCGCGGTACGGCGTTTGGTGGCGCAAAGGGCCGTACCGACGTGCCCAAGATCGTCGACTGGTACATGGACGGCAAGATCGAGATCGACCCGATGATCACGCACAAGCTGAAGCTTGAAGAGATCAACCACGGGTTCGATCTGATGCACGAGGGCAAATCGATCCGGGCGGTAGTGGAGTACTGATATGGATCTCAAGGTCATCTCACAGAACCGCAGTTTCGGAGGAGAGCAGATCGTCTACTCTCACCAGTCGAAGACTTGCAACTGTGAGATGACCTTTGCAGTTTATCTGCCGCCGCAGGCCAAAACCGGTCCGGTTCCGGTGTTGTGGTATCTGTCCGGCCTGACCTGCACGCATGAAAACGCCATGACCAAAGGTGGGTTTCAGGAGGCGGCGGCGGACTACGGCGTGGCTGTGATCTTCCCGGATACATCGCCTCGGGGCGAAGACGTGGCGGATGACGATGCATATGATCTGGGGCAGGGTGCAGGATTTTACGTGAATGCCACTCGCGATCCGTGGCGGTCTCACTTTCGGATGTATGATTACATTGTCGATGAATTGCGCGACATCGTACTGAAGAACTTTCCGGTGCAGGACCGCCACGGAATTACCGGGCATTCAATGGGCGGTCACGGTGCGCTGACAATCGCGCTTCGAAATGCCGACAAATTTGGGTCCCTTTCAGCCTTTGCGCCCATCGCGCATCCGACCCGTTCCGACTGGGGCCGCAAACAACTCAGCAGCTATTTGGGCGATGACGAAAACACTTGGGCCGAGCACGATTCAACCCTGTTGTTGGAAGAACACGGGTGGAAGGGCGATCTGCTGATCGATCAGGGGGCGGATGACCAGTTCCTTGACCTGCTCAAACCCGAGGCGCTGGCCAACATAATGGCCAAGTGCCGCCAGCCCGGACAAATCAGGATTCAACAGGGGTATGACCATTCATACTTCTTCGTGAACAGCTTTGCGCGGGACCATGTCGAGTGGCACGCAGAGCGTCTAAGCCAATGAGAAAAGGATAAACCGATAGTGTTCAGAACAACAATATCCGCAGCATTCCTAGCGCTTGTTCCACTTGCAGCGGTGGCCGAAGGTGACGTTGACGCCGGCGAAAAAGTGTTTCGCAAATGCAAGGCCTGCCACACCGTGGGAGAGGGCGCCGAGAACAAAGTCGGCCCGATGCTGAACGGAATTGTCGGCCGTCAGGCCGCGACGGTCGAGGGGTTTGGCTATTCACCGGTCCTGATCTCGCTATCGGAAGAAGGATTGGTCTGGACGCCCGAAGAACTGGACGCGTTTCTGACCAAGCCCCGGGACTATGCCAAGGGCATCAAGATGACATTCGCCGGTCTGCGCAAGGAAGAGGACCGGGTCAACATCATCGCTTATCTTGCGACCTTTGAAGACGAGGGGTCGTAGGACGCAAGATTGCTCGTCCTATCGCCGGTCAGAGGAGAGGCCGCCCGGATGAGCATAATAAAACACCATTGTCCGACCTGGGTGAGGTGTTTCACAGTGGCGAAACCGCCGCGCAAAAGGGAGGAGATTGAATGAAGAAGTTATCACTTTGGACCTCCGGGATTGCCATTGCAATGGCCACCACGGCTTATGCCAATGACGACCTGATTGCCCAGATGGACAACCCGAAGCAATGGGCCATCCAGACAGGCGACTACAAGAACCAGCGCTATTCGGAACTGGACCAGATCACGGCGGACAATGTCGGCGATCTGCAGGTTGCGTGGACCTTCTCGACCGGCGTTCTGCGCGGGCATGAGGGCTCGCCGCTGGTAATTGGCGACATGATGTATGTTCATACGCCGTTTCCCAATATCGTTTATGCCCTGAATCTGGCCGATGAAGGCAAGATCGTTTGGAAGTATGAGCCTAAGCAGGACCCGGATGTCATTCCGGTGATGTGCTGTGACACGGTGAACCGTGGTGTGGCCTATGCGGACGGCAAGATCTTCCTGCATCAGGCGGATACCAAGGTTGTGGCACTCGATGCCAATACCGGGGATGTAGTCTGGGAAGCACAAAACGGCGATCCGGCGATTGGTGAGACCAACACAGCCACCGTGCTGCCGGTCAAGGACAAGGTCATTGTCGGTATTTCGGGTGGTGAGTTTGGTGTGCGCGGGTCGGTCACGGCCTACGACATGAACTCGGGAGAGCAGGTCTGGCGGGCCTATTCAATGGGTCCGGATTCCGACATCCTGGCCGATCCGGAAAAAACCACCCATCTGGGCAAACCGGTGGGCGCAGATTCGGGCACCAATACCTGGGAAGGCGATCAGTGGAAGATCGGTGGCGGCACCACATGGGGCTGGTACTCGGTCGATCTGGACGAGAACCTGATGTACTACGGTACCGGGAATCCATCGACATGGAACCCGGCGCAGCGTCCGGGGGACAACCGCTGGTCGATGACCATCATGGCCCGCGATATCGATACCGGTATGGCACGCTGGTTCTACCAGATGACTCCGCATGACGAATGGGACTACGACGGCATCAATGAAATGATCCTGACGGAACAGGAAATTGATGGCACCGAGCGCAAGCTGCTAACCCATTTCGACCGCAACGGTCTTGGCTACACTCTGGACCGCGTGACGGGTGAACTGCTGGTGGCCGAGAAATTCGATCCGGTGGTCAACTGGACCACAGGCGTCGATATGGACCCCAACAGCGAAACCTATGGTCGTCCGGCGGTCGTTGCCCAATATTCGACGGAACAGAACGGCGAGGACGTGAACTCGACCGGTATCTGCCCGGCGGCTCTGGGTACGAAAGACCAACAGCCTGCGGCCTATTCGCCGAAGACGCAGGTGTTCTACGTGCCGACGAACCACGTCTGCATGGACTATGAACCGTTCCGCGTGTCCTATACTGCAGGTCAGCCCTATGTGGGCGCGACGCTGGCGATGTACCCGGCCCCCGACAGCCATGGCGGCATGGGTAACTTCATCGCGTGGGATAACATCAACGGTGAAATCAAGTGGTCGCTGCCCGAGCAGTTCTCGGTTTGGTCCGGTGCTCTGGCAACCGCGGGTGACGTGGTGTTCTACGGTACGCTAGAAGGGTATCTCAAGGCCGTTCATGCCGAAACGGGTGAGGAACTATACAAGTTCAAGACACCCTCCGGCATCATCGGCAACGTGATGACCTATGAGCACGGCGGCAAGCAGTACGTCGGCATCCTGTCAGGTGTTGGTGGCTGGGCCGGGATTGGTCTTGCGGCTGGTCTGACCAACCCCAACGATGGTCTGGGCGCCGTGGGAGGCTATGCCGCTCTCAGCGACTATACCGCGCTGGGTGGTCAATTGACCGTCTTCGCACTGCCGAACTGAACCAAGCCTCTGTCCGGCGCGGCCCAAAGTGGTCGCGCCGACACCTCACTCATAACAAACGAGATCTAAATGAACCACGCTGTACGTCTTTTGGCACTTTCTCTCATGTCGTGTGTTCCATTCGCAGCGGCAGCCGACAATCTGACCGTCGCGTATTCCGAGGATGGGCGGTACTACACGGACGAAGATATCCCGACCTTCAATATTGCCGAAGATGGAACGGTGGACTGGATGACATTTTCAGGCTTTCGGCGATATCACGCGGAATGCCACGTTTGCCACGGTCCGGATGGAGAGGGATCGACCTATGCGCCGGCTTTGAAAGAGTCTGCGCTGGACATGGACTATTATGATTTTCTCGATGTCGTCACCAATGGCCGTCAGGTCGTCAACGCGGCCGAGAACTCGGTGATGCCGGGATTTGGCGACAACCCGAACGTGATGTGCTTTTTGGATGATATCTATGTCTATCTCAAGGCTCACGGCTCGGGTGCGATCCCGCGCGGACGACCCCCCAAGAAAGAAGCTAAATCGGATGTAATCCGCGAGGATGAAGATGCGTGCATGGGCTAAGGCCTGTTTTGCCCTGGTAGGGCTGGCAGCCTGGGCGGCACAGGCGTTTCCCGCGTTGGCGCAGACCTCTGATCTGGTGTCCGGAAACGCCTTTCGCGTATGCGCCGACCCCGCCAACTACCCGGTCTCGTCCGAGGACGGATCGGGTTATGAAAACAAGCTGGCCGAGTTGATTGCCGCAAAGCTGGAGCTGCCGGTTCAATATGTCTGGTTCCCGCAGGCGACGGGCTTTATCAGAAACACTCTGACCGCGAAACGCTGCGACGTCGTAATCGGTTATGCCCAAGGGCATGAGTTGGTCCAGAACACCAATCATTATTACACATCGGTCTATGCGCTGATCGTTCCTGCGGGCAGCGATCTTGCATCAGTTCAGACATTGGACGATCCCGCGCTTAAGGGGCGCAAGATCGGGATCGTGGCGGGAACGCCCCCGGCCGCGCATATGGCGCGCAACGGGCTGATCGGGCAGGCCAAGCCTTACAACCTGTTTGTTGATCGCCGCGTGGAAAGCCCGGCCATCGACATGCTGAACGACTTGCAGTCGGGCGAGATTGATGCTGCTATTCTTTGGGGTCCTCTGGGCGGCCCTCTGGTCAAGGCGGATTACCCGGACTTCAAGGTTATTCCGTTGGTCAAAGAGGAACTGCCGCCGCGCCTGTTCTATCGCATCACCATGGGTGTGCGTCAGGGCGAAAAGGTGTGGCAGCGGCAGCTGAATTCTCTGATCCGGCGCCATCAGGATGAGATCAACGTGGTTCTGGCCGAAGCCGGCGTTCCGCTGGTCAACGATCTGGGAACCGATGTGCTGGAGCTTTCGCAATGATCCGCGCCCTTGTGGCGTTTGTGATCTGTGCAGGCGCTGCGACGGCCCAAACGGTACCGGAACCTTCTGACTATCGTATGGATCACTACCGGGCACCGGTGCCTGACCGCATCACCGGTGGCACGACCATCGGCCCGGAAGCGGCGCATGGCTTATGGCAGGACAAGGCAGCCGTGTTCGTGGATGTACTGCCTCAGGCCCCGAAACCTGACAATCTGCCCGAGGACACGATCTGGCGCGACAAACCGCGTGACAGTATTCCCCGCGCCATCTGGTTGCCCAATGTAGGCTATGGTGCCATTGCCGAGGTCACGGGGGAGTATTTTCGAAACGGGTTGGAAACCGCGACCGCAGGGGATGCCGATCAGGCCGTTGTTTTCTTTTGCCTCGAAGACTGCTGGATGAGCTGGAACGCCGCCCGGCGGGCCATCGAATGGGGCTACACCAACGTCTATTGGTTTCCGGAAGGCACCGATGGCTGGACCTTGTGGGACTACCCGCTTGAGCGGGTCGAACCGGTACCGGGTCAGCCCGTTGCCGGGGGTGGTTGATCTAGTACCCGGCCAGTTTCTTGTGCAGGTGTGTGACCGTGCCGTCCGTATCCGTCATCGTCACGTCCACCGCCTGCGCACGACTGGGAACGGATATGCCGACCCGTGGGTTCTCGGACAGGGAGATTGAGCCGGTCAGCTCGACATACCCTGCGCCATCCAGATCGATGTCTACGGTTTCGACATAGCGCATCGGAATGAACAGCAACGAGATTTGATCCATCTGCATCCCGGAATGCGAAGGGTGGTCGATGTTCAGATCCATTTTGTTGGCACGATCCGCGCCCAGATTGGACAGACGGGACCGTGTGTTGAGCGCCGGGACGCGACCGACCACCTCCGCCTCCATGGTTCCAAGGGTGGCAAGCGCCAGTTCCGGGTCGGTTCCCGGTGGCGCGGCGCAGGCACCAAGGCCCGAGGTTTTGACATAGGTCTCTGACACCCAAAGCCGCCCGTCCGTTGTTTCCGCGATGACATGCAACGGCGTGGGGCCATTCACCCGCATGGTCACGTCGAAATAAAAGCTGGCAAGCGGTTCCTCCAACGCGAACACGGCGGATACCGGCATCGGGTTTTCATCCAGAACCAACGTCACCCTTGCGATTTTGGCTCCATTGGGCGCTATCACCTGAGCCGCCAGTTCGGCGCGTGCATCGTCCGGCGTGCGATAAGGCGCATCTATTGCAATCAATGCGTCCCCGTTCTGCATCGGGCGGTCGCCATAAAGCAGCGACCGCACGTTTTCCCACGCTTCGCCACTTGCCCAGGCCGGAGCCGCCAGCATCCACAACAAGGCCGCAATCATGTGAGACGTCTTCATTCCATGCCTCCTCGCACAAACCTGCCAAAGGCGCGGGGCCCGTCACAGGTTTCCAGTGTTTCTACCACATTCAGTGTTTCCGGGTCCACGATACTGACCGTGTTGTCGAACCAGTTTGCAACAACCAGCAGGTCTTGCGCCGCTGTGGCGTCGATGCCTTCGGGATATTCCCCCACCTCGATCAGAGCTTCGTGTTCGAGGGTGCCGAGCGGTATGACGCTGAGCGTGTTGGCGTACTGGTTGGTGACAAATGCTTTGCCCCGGGCAAAGGCTATGCCATAGGGGCGTTCGCCTACGGCGATAGTAGCGCTCACTGTGCCTGAGGCTGCGTCCACGACGCTGACATCGTTGCTGCCCACATTGCCGACAAACAGCCGTCCATCCGGGGCAAAGCGCAGGCCGAAGGGGCGGGTGCCGACGCGGATACGGTGTAACGGTTGCAGGGTTTCAGCATCAAACACCGAAACCTGATCGGCATCCTTATCCGCCGATGCCACAAAGCGCCCATCATCCGATACCGCAATGCCAGCGGGCGCGGTCCCTGTTGCCAATTCCGCCTGAACCGAAAGAGTTTCGCTGTCCAGCACCCAAAGCCGGGCGTTGTACCAGTCGGACACAAACAGCCGTCCGCGTTGACGATCCAGTGCAATCCCAATCGGTCCACCATCCAGTGTGACCTGAGAGATCGTTTCGCCCGATTTCGCCGAAACGCGCTGCACCTGCTTGCTGTCCGGAGAGACGGTGAAAAGGGCATCACCTGCGCCGACCGCCACACCGGCAGGTTTCCCGGGTAGGGGCCAGCGGTCGGTTTCGCGCATGTCGAACAGGTCAATTCGGCTAAGCTCCTCACCATTCTGGCAGGTAACATAGGCGATATCGGCCCCTGCGGGACTGCCTGAGAGCGACACGAGCAGGATCAGGCCAAAGCTAGCTTGCCGCACCGAAACGCTCGACCAACGCGTCCAGCCCGGCCTGATATACTCCCGTTACCGCGGCGATGGCGGCTTCGTCGTTCAGCTCGGGCGGTGGATCGTTGTTTGGGTAACCGCGATAGAAAGCACCGCGCCATTCGATGATCGAACCGCCACCGTCGCGCGGCTTCACCGTCAGGTGGGAGGAGTAGTTGGTGACCGGCAAAACCTCGACCGCGACCTCGGTGATCCGGTAGGAATAACTCATCTTCTCATCGCTGTACTTATACAGGATCTCCGCAATTGTCGGGCCGCCCTCTTGTCCCAAGGTCAGTAGGCGGGTGGCGTCGATGGCATTGCCGCCGTCACCTTCGGTCGAGAAGACGGCCGGATGCCAGGACATATCGTCGAAATTGCCGATTGCGGCCCAGACCTCGTCAGGCGGGGCGGCAACTTCGGTCGTCAGGTTGACTTTTTGCCGGGTTGGCCCATGCGCCCAGACGGCGGTTGGAACCATCAGGGCGGCAGTCCCCGCAAGAAGGGTGCGTCGCTTCATTCAATATCCTCCCTTGCTGCGCTGGTGGTGATCCGTGTCAGCGCGCATAGGCGCAACTGTAGTTGCCCCGTTGCCTCGCGAACGTCTGCCAAAATTAGACAGGCGCGTCGGGAAACAGGTGCAAGTTCAGGCGCATACGTGGATTCTTAAAAAATAAGAATCGAGCTTAATGATGAAGCTGGTAGGCTTGGATTCACAACATGGCCAAAAGTATCGGTTCCCTTTTTCAGGTGTTCCGCTTTTGAGTTAAGGGCCTGCACTGAACATTGCGGGCAACGGGAGAACATCTTGAATCTTCGCTTGATGCCGCTGCTCGCGGCACTGATCTGGTGCGTTTCAGCTGTCGCGGTGTGGGCGGTTGATGTGAAAGCTGCGGTGCTCAGGATCGACTATCCGAGCCTGCTGCCAATCTCGCGCTATGATCTGATGCCCGAGGATCTGGGATTTGCCGGTGCGGCCCTTGGGGATGAGGACAACGGTACTACCGGCAGCTTTCTGGGCCACAACTTTGAAACGGTCACGGTCGCCGTCCCGCCCGAAGCCGCCGATGAGGCGATGGACCGAATTTTGGACGATGGCGTGCAGCTGATCATCCTTCTGGCCAGTGCACCGGATGTCCTTCGCCTGACGGACAAAGCGGCCGAGGCAGGTGCGCTGGTGTTCAATGCCTCTGCACCCGATACCGATCTGAGGGATGCGAATTGCCGGGAAAACCTGCTGCACATTGCGCCGTCGCGTGCGATGAAGGCGGACGCGGTTGCGCAGTTTGCGGTCTGGAAGAAATGGGATGAATGGTTCCTGCTGGCAGGATCGAACCCCGGGGATGTGAAACTGGGTGATGCCTATCGCCGTGCGGCTGCAAAGTTTGGCGCGAAAATTGTCGAGGATCGCATCTTTGAAGACACCGGTGGTTCTCGACGCACGGATTCAGGGCATGTTCTGGTTCAACGTCAGCTTCCGCTGGATACACAGGACGCGCGGGATCATGACGTCGTGATGGCAGCGGATGAAAGCGACTATTTCGGGCGCTACCTGTCCTATCACCTCTGGTCGCCGCGTCCGGTGATGGGGTCCGGCGGGTTGCGTCCGGTGACGATCCACGGCGCCCACGAAGCATGGGGCGCAACGCAATACCAAACCCGTTTCGAGGAGCTGACAGGCCGCTATGTGCGGCCCGAGGATTACAATGTCTGGCTCGCACTGCGCGTCATTGGCGAGGCTGTGACCCGCGCCAATACGGCAGATCCGGTCGGGGTTCGCGACTATGCCCTGTCGGATGAATTCGAACTGGCGGCATTCAAGGGGCAAAAGGTGACCTTTCGCGATTGGAACGGGCAATTGCGCCAGCCGATCCTTCTGTATGACGGGTCGATCACGGTCAGCGTCAGCCCGCAGGACGGGTTCCTGCACCAGACCTCACCGCTGGATACGATGGGTCTGGATCGCGCGGAATCCAACTGTCAGGCATTCGAATAGCCGGAGGATTTGATGAAACACCTATTCCTGACCGCCGCCCTTGCTGCGCTAACAACAGGTCCCGCCTTTGCCGGAAAGGCCTTTGTGTCGAACGAACGGGGCAACACCATTACCGTGGTCGATACCGACAGCTGGGAGGTCATAACCGAGTTTCCCGGCGGCAACCGCCCGCGTGGCATCACGGTCAGCCCGGACGGCAAGAAGCTGTATGTCTGTGCGTCGGATGACAACATCATTCGGGTTTTTGACACCGAGACATACGAGGAACTGCCCAGTCTGCCCTCAGGCCCCGACCCGGAATTGTTCATTCTCGAACCGTCCGGCAAGCGGCTCTACATCGCTAATGAAGATGACAATCTGGTCACCGTAACCGACACCGAAACCCGCACGATCCTGGCCGAGGTTCCGGTTGGGGTTGAACCCGAGGGTATGGGGATGAGCCCGGATGCCAAGTTTGTGGTTAACACATCCGAGACGACCAATATGGCTCACTTTATCTCGACCGAGGACTATACGATCAAGCACAATATCCTTGTCGATCAGCGTCCGCGGTATGCCCAGTACACGGCGGATGGGAAACGCCTGTTCGTGACTTCGGAGATCGGCGGTACCGTATCGGTGATGGATATCGCCGAGGACGGCACACCAACGGTTGTCGGCAAGATCGGGTTCGAAGTGCCCGGTGTTCAGCCAGAATGGCTGCAACCGGTGGGCGCCAAGGTCACCTCGGATGGGAAACGGCTGTTTGTTGCTTTGGGGCCAGCCAACCGGGTCGCGGTCGTGGATGCGCAAAGCCTTGAGGTGCTGGACTATATTCTGGTCGGGCAGCGTGTCTGGCAACTGGATTTCACACCGGACGAAAAATACCTGCTGACGACCAATGGCAACTCCAACGACATCACCATAATCGACGTGGCCGCGGAAAAGGCGATTAAGTCGGTTCAGGTCGGTCAACAGCCCTGGGGCGTGGTGACGATCGAATAGAATCCGGGAGGAACGGAAATGAAAAAGCTAATGATTGCGGTGCTGGCGGCAACTTTGGGCGGGCCGGTTTCGGCGGCTCCGCTTTGCGACGATCTGGGGTTCGCAGGCCTTCTGGCAAAGTGCAATCGCGGCGAGACCATCAAGCTGACGCTCGCCTCGGGCCAGCCTTTGGGCGAGGATGCGGTTTTACAATCCGGTGCCTATTACAAGCTTGAGATTACGGCGGATGGTTCGGCCGAATTGGCAATCGAAGGGCCATCGTTTTTCCGGGCGATCTGGATGAATGAGATCGTCATCAACAAGATCGAAATCCGTCCCATGGCCGTGGACAGTATCGAGTTTGACAAGGCGGGGGTGGCCGAGCTGTCGTTCATTGCGATCAAGCCCGGCAGTCATGAAATCCGCATTCCCGGTTCTACCGGGGACTCGCAACGTGTGACGATCAGCATTCAATGAAGAAAGGACAAACTATGAAAAAGCTTGGCATTGCGGCGTTTGCCTGTGTTCTTGCAGCCCCCGCGCTGTCAGAGGAGGTGGATGCCGAAACCGTCAGCAAGATCGAAGCCTATCTGGCGTCGATAGAATGCCAGATGGATCCGGACGATATCGAGGTCGAAGAGGACGGGTATGATCTGGACGATGTGATCTGTAAAGGCGGCAATCAGTTTGACATCAAATTGGACAAGGACCTGAACGAGGTCAGCCGAAAAGCGGAATGACACGGGCAAGGCAAATTGGGGTGATGGCAAAGCTACCTGCCATCTGTGTTTCGCTGGCCCTCTTCGCGGTTGCTGCTTCGGCCGAAACCTTGCCAACCATTCGCGCCGCTGTTCTGAAAATCGGCACCGTGAATTGGGAACTTGAAACCATCCGTCAAAACGGTCTGGACAGGAAATACGGCTTTGTCCTCGAGGTGCAGCCTTTTGCAGATAACGGCGCCACACGCATCGCGGTCGAAGGGGCCGAGGCGGATCTGGCCGTCGCCGACTGGATTTGGGTCGCGCGGCAGAGAGCGGCAGGGAAGGACTACGTTTTTATTCCCTATTCAAAGGCGGTGGGTGGCGTTGTTGTGCCCAACGACAGCCCGGCCAATAGTCTGAAAGACCTGGCGGGCGGAAAGATCGGCATCGCTGGCGGGCCGCTGGACAAATCCTGGCTGATCCTGCGCGCCTACGCGATGCAACATTATGGCATGGACTTGCAGGCCGACACGGAACAGGTCTTTGGCGCCCCTCCGCTGATCTACAAGTCCGCGCTTGGTGGCGATTACTCTGGGGCGATCAACTTCTGGCATTTCCTCGCTCGGATGAAAGCCTCTGGGATGCGCGAATTGATCTCGGTCGAAGAGGCGGGGCAGGCGCTTGGTTTGGACACCGATACGCCCTTGCTGGGGTACTATCTGAAAGAGAGCTTCCTAAACGAACATCCCGATCTGGCGCAGGATCTGTTTTCGGCCAGTCGTGATGCCAAGGACATGCTGGCTTCCTCACCGGAGGCGTGGGAGGCGATCCGACCGCGCATGAACGCCAAGACGGAGGCGCAGTTTGAACAGCTAAAGGCCGACTGGATAGCGGGTATCCCCAACCGGGGCCCGGTGGGTGCCGCGGCGGCCAGCGCCATGCTGGAGCTGATGGCCGAGCTGGGCGGATCTGACCTTGTGGGTGAAGCCACAACGATACCGCCGGGTCTGTTTGCAGACGTGGAATAGCCTTGGATGCGCGATACGCAGATCACTCCGCTTCTGTCTATAGCGTGTCTGGTGGTACTTTGGATCGTTGCCGCTTTCCTGACCGCTGACCCGCAAATTCTGCCGCAACCTTGGGACCTGCTACCTCGGTTCCGGCAGGAACTGGCCTCGGGTGACTTGCAGCGGAACCTTGGGGTAACGCTGCTGCGGGTGATGTGGGCCTTTGCGCTGGCCATGGTTCTGGGCAGCGTCATCGGCCTGTCCATGGGCCGGTCGGTTGCGATAAACCGTTGGCTGGACCCTTGGCTGGTGATTTTTCTAAACCTGCCCGCGCTGGTCCTGATCGTGCTGTGCTATCTGTGGATCGGGTTGACCGAGGCGGCGGCGATCACGGCGGTGACGCTGAACAAGATCCCCAACGTCGCCACCATCCTGCGCGAAGGGGGCAGGGCGCTGAACCCCGACCTCGACGCCATGGCGCAGGTCTACCGGCTGCCGTGGCGGACACGTCTGCGGCACGTGATCCTGCCGCAGCTTGCACCCTTTATTGCAGCGGCGGCCCGGTCGGGCCTGTCGTTGATCTGGAAAATCGTACTGGTGGTTGAGTTTCTGGGGCGTTCGTCGGGTGTCGGGTTTCAAATCCACCTTTATTTTCAGCTGTTCGACGTGGCGATGGTGCTTGTCTATGCGTTTTCGTTCATCGCAGTGATGCTGCTTGTGGAATGGTTGGTTCTGCAGCCATGGGAACGTCAGGTCCGTAGCTGGAGGACCGCATGATCCGTGTCAACATCCGCCAGAAACGGTTCGGGATGGTCCCGGTGCTTGGACCCTTAGCCTTTGATATTGCCGCAGGCGAGACCGTTGCCCTGACTGGACCTTCGGGGATAGGCAAGACCACTTTGCTGCGTCTTGTGGCCGGTATTGATCCTGTCTTTGACGGGCAGATTGACCGCCCGGACCATCAGGCGATCGTGTTTCAAGAGCCGACATTGCTGCCATGGCGCTGCGCATTGGACAACTTGATGTTGGTTCATAGCGGCCTGCCCCGCGCTGATGCTGAAACGGCCCTTGGCGCGGTCGGGCTGTGCGGAAAGGGTAGCCTGTTCCCGGGGCAATTGTCTCTGGGCCAGCAGCGGCGCCTGTCGCTGGCACGTGCTTTTGCTGGACGGCCGGAGTTTCTGATCATGGACGAGCCCTTTGTCTCGCTGGATGCGGAGACAGCGGATGCCATGTTGAGTTTGACGGAAGAACTGATCGCGCAGCACCAACCGGCTACCTTGTTCGTCACGCATTCGATGACCGAAGCGGAACGGCTTGCGGATCGGGTTCTGGAGCTGAAAACCGGTCCGGACGGAGCGGTTCTGGCCTAAGCGATTATTCCGCCGGTTCCGTCGCTGCGCCGGGCGCGTCACGATAGACAAAGGGCGCGTCGCCACTGGTTGCGTGCCGGTTGGCCCGGTCCTGCAGCGCGCGATGATGCGGAGATTTGATGCAGACCGGATCCGTTGCGCCGGCATCTCCGACAAGCGCCATGGCCTGACAGCGGCAACCGCCGAAATCAATGGTCTTGCGGTCGCAGCTTTGGCAAGGTTCGGGCATCCAGTCGGTGCCGCGATACGCGTTGAAGGCGGCGCTGTGATACCAGATGTCTGCCAGTGGCTTCTGCTGCACCCGTTCAAAGGTCAGATGCGGGATGGTTTGCGCCGCGTGGCACGGTAAAACCTGCCCGTCGGGGGTTACGTTCAGCCCGCTGGACCCCCACCCGCCCATGCACCGCTTGGGGTAGTCTTCGTGATAGTCCGCAGGCACGTAATCAATGACCAAGGTGCCTTTTAGCGTGTTCCTTGCCTTGGCAACCTGCTGCGTGACCAACTGCGCCTGTTCCCGTGTTGGCATCAACGCGTCGCGGTTTTTCAGGGCCCAACCGTGGAACTGAACCGTCGCCACTTCGATCCGCCGCGCCCCCATCTCCTGCGCCATTTCCAGCGCGCGGGGCAATTGGTGCGCATTGCGCCGGTGCAGCACGAAGTTCAATGTCAGTGGCAAGCCAATCTGCTTGATCCATTCAACCGCCTTCATCTTGCGGTCAAACCCGCCCCGATACCCGCCTACCGTATCCGCCATAGCCGCATTCGTGCCCTGCAGCGACAATTGGATGTGATCCAGCCCCGCAGCATCCAGTTCGTTCAGACGCCGCTCGGTCAGTCCGATGGCCGAGGTGATCAGGTTGGTATAGAGCCCGGCCTCGCGGGCTGCGCGCACTAGATCTACCAGATCGCGGCGCGCCGCCGGTTCGCCGCCGGACAGATGCAACTGCAGGACACCCAGAGCGGCGGCTTCCTCAAAAACGCGCGCCCATGTGTTGGTGTCCATCTCACTGTCTAGCTTGGCCATTTCGACCGGATTGGAGCAGTAGGGGCACGACAGCGGGCAACGATGAGTCAGTTCGGCCAGCATGGCAATGGGGGGTGCAACCGTTCGGGCCATCACATCACATCCAAAAAGCGCCGCGCGCGCAGTGCATCAAGGAAGCCCGAGCTATCCTCGGCAATCTGGTCCTGCGGGGCCTTGTACTTTTCCGACAACGCGGCCGTGATCTGCCCGAAATTGCGCTTGCCATCCACTTCGGTCAGGATTGCATGTCCAATCTGATCCAGGGTCACGGCCCGTTCCGGTGCGAGCAACACCCAGTTTTCGCGTACCTTGTCGTAGTGAAGGCGCACGCCGCGCGGCAGGGTTGGAACCTCCTGAGCCAGCATCACGAAGCCTGCTGCATCAAAAGGCCAGTGCCCGGCTGCCAGGCTCCGGGCGGGATGCGGGCGGGTTCAACATAGGCACCCCAAATGGCATCCAGTTGTGCCCACAGCACGTCGGTCTTGAAGATTAAAGCTTTGGCTGCCGCTTCCTGTTTTTCGGCCGTATCCGCGTTGTCCAGAACCCAGTTCAGTCCAAAGGCCACATCCTTGGGTGCCTCTTTCAGCCGATTACGGAAATAGGACAGCGAACTGTCATCGGCAAAATCGTAATGCTGCAACAGGCCTTCTATTCTGTTGGCATGAATCTTGGGGGCAAAAAGCTCGGTCAGCGACGCCGCAACCGCTTCGAGCAGGGTTTTCTCGCGGACATAACGCACATAGGCGTCGACGGCGAACTTCGTTGCGGGCAAAACACCCTCGCACGAGGCGACATAGTCGGGATCAAGCCCGACCGCCGCCGCCAAGCGCAACCAGCGTCTGATGCCGCCTTCATTGTCTTCGGTCCCGTCATGATCCTCGATCCGGGATCGCCATGCGCGCCGCAGCGCCGGGTCTTCGACACGCGACATGAACGCTGCATCCTTCATTGGGATCGAATGCTGATAATAGTAGCGGTTGACCACCCAGGCCCGGACCTCGTCCGGGGTGCACTGACCGCCATGCAGACGGTGATGAAACGGATGCAGGTCGTGATAGCGCTCGGCGCCGATCTGGCGCAAGCGGGCTTCGAAATCTTCGCGGCTTTGGGTCATAGAGTGATCTCCATCCCGTCTTGTCCGATGATCCAACCCGCCGCCTCGGCGCTTGCTTTTTCCGCGCTGTCGGGGCGCAGGACCGGGTTGGTATTGTTCATGTGGACGAAAACTTTTCGTCCAATCTTCAAATCGGTAAAACTGGCGATCGAGCCGTCCGGACCATCCATCGACATATGCCCCATCCGTTTGCCGGTCTTCTGTCCCAATCCGGCGCGCACCATCTCGTCATCCTGCCAGAGCGTACCGTCAAAAAACAAGAGATCTGCGCCTTCAAGGAGGGCGCTCAAATCCGGCGTCAATGCGGCACAACCCGGAATGTAATAGGCGGTTTTACCCTGCGCAGTCAGGGCCACACCCACGGTTTGTTCACCCACCAGATCAGTCAGGACATGTTCACCTTCGAGATACAGCGGTACCTTGCCGGGGACCGGAAACAGCGTCGCCTGCAAGCCCGGTATCAATTCGAAAGGCTGGCTCAGGGAAATCGGTGCGCGCTCTACGACCGAGGCGTTCAGCGCATCGAAAACAGGGTTCTGCGCGATCACGTCCTGAATGCTTTGTGTTGCAAACAGCTTAAACGGCTGCATTTCCCGCAACGTCAGCAACCCCGCCACATGGTCAATATCCCCATTTGTCACCAGCACGGACCGAATGGGCATTTCGCGCAACCCCGTAGGAAACAGAGGCCGTGTATTGCTTAGTTGAGTTCGAATGTCCGGTGAGGCGTTCAGCACGGCCCAGTTGTGACCGTCGGCCGATACAGCAAGTGACGACTGTGTCTGAGCGGGTATTTCGCCATTGCGCGCGAGGTCGCAGTTAATGCAACCGCAGTTCCATTGCGGAAGGCCGCCGCCCGCAGCGGCCCCGAGTATTATCGCGCGCAACGTCATCTAAGGTTGGCGCCGGGTCCGCAATCAGATCAGGCCGCCGCCACGTTCATCCTCATGATCCGGGCCGTACATGTTGATTTCCATGCCGCATTCGATTTCGCGGATAACGGGTTTGCTCCAAGCCATAGTGAGTTCTCCTCCATAGGTTTCCCTAATAGCAATCTGACAGGTAACGCGCGTCAGGGCGATTCTTAATTTGTAAGAACAGCTTAGACTTTGGTAGGTGTTCAGCCGTCCTCAGGCAGCGGAGCCCGGCCTTGCAGGCAGAAGCCCTGGTTGCGTAGCGTCTTGATTTCAAACCCGAAGTCATCCGCACCCAGCTTCTTGCGCAAATAGCCGATATAAACATCGACCACGTTTTCGTTACTGGACCCTTCCTGCGACCAGAGCGTGTCGAACAGCTCTCCCCGTGAGATGGGTGTTCCTGCCTTGCTGTTAAGCAGGGCTAGCAGATCGTATTCGCGTTCGGTCAGGGTAACGCGTGTTTCGCGGATGGTTATTGTCCTGGCCCGCAACGACATTCGGGCCGGGTCCGGGTGTTGAGATTGCGCGCGCTGTTCCTGCACCTGCAACCTCGCGACCAACTCGTCAAAGCTGAAGGGTTTGACCACATAGTCGTCCGCCCCGGCCTCCAAACCGGCGGCGCGGTGGTCGACATCCGACAGGGCGGACAGCATCAGAATGGGGATCGATACCCCTGCCGCGCGGGCGGCCCGGACCAAATCGACACCGCTGTCTTCACCCAGCATGACATCGACGATCGCGCCCGAGTAGGCCCCGCTCTGCAAACGTTCCAGACCCATGTCAGCGCGATTTTCAGCCTCGGCGTCATAGCCGTGCAGCGACAGCCCCCGAACCAGGGCCGAGGCGATTTTAGGGTCGTCATCTATGATCAGAAGTCTGGGCGCCATGCGGGTAGTCTATGCCTCTGCCAAAGGTAATCGAATGCAGACATTTGTACCGGCTCCGGCCCCGATCGCCTGATCCCGCGGAACCGGGCTAATCAGCGTTATCGCGCCGTGATGGGCCTCGATCACCCAAGACGCAAGGGCCAGACCGACGCCAAATCCTTGTCTGTTGGTTGTGCCCCCCTGAACAAACCGTTCGAAAATCTTGCCCTGAGCCTGTTTCGGAATTCCCGGGCCGTTATCCGTCAGGGAAATCTGGGCTGTCTTGCCCGCACGCGTGGCCGAGATCGTTATTAGTTTCCCGGCCCGCGCATGTCGGATCGCGTTGCGGATGAGGCTCAGAACAACCTGCCGGATCCAGTTGGGATCGATGTGCAATGCGCAACTCGGGACAGCGCTTACCTCTAGCTTCATATTGGCGCTGTCGATCTCGGGCTGGATTTCGTGAACGACCGTCTGCAACAGGTCAGGCAGGGCGACCACGCTTGGGTCCAGTGCCAGTTCGCCGGTTTCAGAACGCGCCACACGCAGCAGGTCGTCGATGCGCTGGTTCAGTTTCGCGGAACTGTTCTCGATGGTCGCCAAAGCACCCGGTGCGCTTTTGCTGTCGTGCCGCCCGATCTGGGATTCCATCATGATTACGGTCAGGGGTGTGCGTAATTCGTGACTGATATCGGCGAAAAAACGACGGCGGTTTTCGTCAATCCGGGACAGAGAGTCATTGGCCGCGCGCAGTTCTTGCGTGCGCTTTTCAATGGTTTCGTTCAAGCCTGCCCATTCGGCCTCGATCTCGGTCTGCCGGTGCTTCAATGCGGCCGCCATCCGGTTCGTTTCGCCATAAAGCTGGCCGATTTCGTCGGGGCGTGTGTCCGGCAAGGCGACCGTAAACTCGGCCTTGCCGATCTGTTCGGCTGCCGTGCGCAGGCGGTCCAACCGAGAGAATTGCGGGCGGATAAGGCCGAAATAGAACCAGGCCGTGCTGAGTATGGCGAAAACGGCAAATCCCAGCGCAATCCAAGTCAGGGTCAGGCGGGTTTTTTCGATTCCGGCCAGAATGGCGTTGCGAAACAAAACCTCTGTGTTCACCGCCTGACTGAGCAACGGATCGAACCCCGAGGCGAAAGAGTCGATATAGGCTCGCAACCGCGCCTGATCCGCGGTGTCGTCACTCAGACCTTCGAGCGTGTTGCTCAGCAAGGCGTCCATGCGGGCAAGCCCAAGAGATTGCGTGCCATAGCGGGATTGTTCATCCAGCCCCAGTTCTTGGGCCGCGGTGACGGCGTCCTCGACGTCGGCGCGCAGGTTTTCGAAGGTTGCGTTGATCTGGCCGCGTATCGGAGCAAGCCTTTCCAACCGGGTATTTGCGGGTTGGCCGGTCTGAACGGCTTCGGTCGCGATTACCAGAAACGTGGCCGCTTGGGTAGACAGGGCCGCGTATCGGGCCATGCGGGTTTCCGATGCCAGAGCCGTTTCCAGCCGGTTCGCTACGGTTTGCATTCCCAGAAAAAGGATCGCTGCTGTCAGCAGGGTTCCCGCCCCCAGAACCAGGGCACCAAGCCCCAGGCGGGTTTTCAGCAGCAGTGCGCGCTTAGTAGATTTGGCTGCTGACGTCATGATTTCCGCTTCATCAAGCCACGGGCAGGGTCATATCCCCAGACGGCAATCGTACTGAGAATGACGGTCCAAATCAGCACCCATAACAGAGCGCTCCAATTGATCTGCAGGTAGAGGAGAAACCGGATCAACTCGACCACGTGGGTGAACGGGTTCAGCGCGCAGATATCGCGCAGCAGTGGTGAGCTTTCGGCCATTTTCCACAGCGGGTAGAGGGCAGAAGACAGAAAGAACATCGGAAAAATGACAAAGTTCATCACGCCTGCGAAGTTCTCAAGCTGCTTAATGAAGCTGGACAGCACCAGCCCCAGCGCACCCAGCATTAGCCCACCCAGAACCAGCCCCGGCAGAACCGCGACATAGCCGGGCAGGGGCAAGACGATGCCAAACAGGGCCGCCAGCGCCAGAAAGGTATAGACCTGCAGGATCGATATCGCCGTCGAGCCCAGCAGGCGGCAGAACAACAGCCACCAACGAGGAAAAGAGCTGGTAAGCAACAGGCGCATCGAACCCATCTCGCGGTCATAGACGAGGCTGAGCGAGCTTTGCATTCCGTTGAACAACAGAACCATCGCGCAGAGGCCCGGCACGATATAGGTCTCATAGGTGATGTATGTCTGATAGGGTGGGATGATCGAAAGCCCCAGTGCGGCCCGAAATCCGGCAGCAAAGATTAGCAGCCAGACCATCGGTCGCACCAGCGCTGCCAGAAACCGTTCGCGCTGATGGATAAAGCGCAGAAACTCGCGCCCTATGATGGCGCGGGCGACACCCCAGAAGCCTCTCATGCCGAGACCCCGGTCTGTGACAGGAACCAGTCGGATAACGCGTGCTGCCCGCGCAGATCACCCGTTTGCCCTGATGCCAGAACCCGGCCCTGATGTAGAACCAGCAACTGGTCATCGTCGTGCACTTCATCCGTCAGGTGGGTTGCCCACAGGACGCACAGGCCCTGTACCGCCAAGTCGTGGACATGCCGGGTGATCGATTGTCTAGCGGCGGCGTCCAGACCGACGGTGGGTTCATCCAGCAACAAAACGCTGGGATCATGCAGCAAGGCGCGGGCTAGCTCCATCCGGCGACGATGGCCGCCATTCAACGCGCGCACTTTTTCCTCTGCCCGCTCGCGCATGTTCAGACGGTCCAGGGCTGCGTCGATGCGCCCGGATACCTCATTACGTGGCAGTCCGTGCAAAGCGGCAAAATAGGTCATGTTCTGGCGCACAGTCAGGCTGAGGTCCAGGGTCGGCTGTTGAAACACCACGCCCAATTGCCCCAGTGCCTTTCGCGGAAACCGGCGTAAGTTGGCTCCTGCCACGCTGATCTCACCCTGCGGTGCAACTAGAAGGCGGGTTAGCAGGGACACGAGTGTTGACTTCCCGGCCCCGTTTGGGCCCAGAAGCGCGCAGAAAGTTCCCGGCGCTACGTCAAAAGACACCGCGCCCAGCGCTGTTTTTGCGCCGTAATGAAAGCTCAGATCGCGGACAGACAGACCGGGGCCGGCCTCTTGCAGCGACTGTGCATTCGGCATGTAAACCTCCGCACTGACTTTGTAATCTGAACGTTAGCTTGCATGTTCGACGCGGTTTTCTCAACCGTGCATATACGCAGCTGACCGCGACTTAAGTATGCCAATCTTCACAGATTTGTTATGTTTGGATATCGATCCGGCACAGTTATCATGGCGGGCGTATCCAAAAGAAAGAGCGGCCATGTCCCTAACCAGGCGCGATACGATGCAGGTAAGCCTTTGGGCCTTGCTTTGCTTTGCCGCGCCGGTTCGCGCGCAGGATCTGTTCGCATCATCCAATTCGGCCACGTTGGATGAATTGGTTGACGCATTTGTCGGTGCTAGACCGCTTGCAGACGGCGGCGTGTCGCTGACCCTGCCGGTCGTGGCGGAGGACGGGTATCGCGTTCCGGTGTCCATCGAAGCGACCGGTGCGGAGGATGTTCTACTGATCGCACCCGGCAATCCGGTCTTGCCGGTGCTCAGCGCCCGGTTCGGCCCTATGGCGGGGTCTCAGGCGATATCGACGCGTATGCGTCTGGCCCAGACGCAAGACGTCGTTGCCCTTGCACGAATGCCAGAAGGAGCAGTGCACCGAGGCCTGCAGCCGGTTTCGGTTGTCATTGGTGGCTGCGCCTGATCGCAGAACGGAGGGAACAATGGCTTCAGGTGTCAAGACCCGCGTCAAACTGCCGAAACAGGCGCGCGCGGGCGAGGTTATCACCATCAAGACGCTGATTTCCCACCGCATGGAATCCGGCCATCGCCTTGACCCCAGTGGTCAACCCGTCCCGCGTTCGATCATCCATCGATTTCTATGTACGTTCGAGGGGGAAACGGTCATTGACCTTGGCATCGGGCCCGGAATCTCGACGAACCCGTTCTTCAAATTTCAGGCCATCGTTCCCGGCCCTGGTGTGTTTACGTTTGCGTGGTTCGATGATGATGGAGCAATCTATACCGACAGCCGTTCGATCACGGTCATCTAAGGTGCCTACGAAAGTGTCGGTTTTGGAAACGGGCCGATTTTGCAAGTGTTGAGTGTCGCAACGCTGGGATAGAAATGAAGTGTATCAACCTGTTCATGTGCGGATGTGTTTTGGGATTGCCCGGCTGGGCTGCGCTGGCTGGTGAGAATGTCGAAGCTGGGCAGGATTCTGAAACACAGCCGGATCTGGAGCTTGGCGCATATCTGTCGGCGCAATGCGTCACTTGTCATCAGAAAGGCTCGGAAAACGAGGGTATTCCCAACATTGCCGGGCTTTCATCAAAAGACTTCGTGGCGGCCATGCAGGCCTACAAACAGAACGACCGCGCGCATCCGATTATGCAGATGCTTGCGGCGCGTCTGAATGACGACGAAATCGCCGCTCTCGCGGCCTATTTCGGGTCGGTTGAGTGAAGGCATAAAGTGGAAGGAATTACGGATGACATGGGATCGACGCAAATTTCTGGGCACTGGCATCGCCGTCACCGGGGCATTGTCTGCTCCTGCGGTCCTTTCGGAAGAAGCAGGAAAGCCACGGGTCGTAGTCATTGGCGGTGGAGCAGGGGGGGCAACCGCGGCGCGGTATATCGCCAAGGACAGCGAGGGCGCGATTGACGTCACGCTGGTCGAGCCCTCTCGGGTCTATTTTAGCTGCTTTTTCTCCAATCTCTATATCGGCGGTCTGAAGTCCATCGACGACATTGGCCACACTTATGGGGCGCTTGCCGCGAACCATGGGATCAACGTGATCCACGACTGGGCCGTTGGAGTGAATCGCGCGGCCCGTACGGTCACATTGGCAGGCGGGGCGGTGCTGTCCTATGACAAGCTGATCATCTCCCCGGGCATTGACTTCGTCGAAGGGTCGGTCGAAGGCTGGAGTGTCTCGTCGCAAAACCGGATGCCGCATGCTTACAAGGCCGGTTCCCAGTCCGAACTGTTGCGGGCGCAGATTGAGAACATGCCCGAAGGCGGGGTCTATGCGATGGTCGCACCGCCTAACCCCTATCGTTGTCCGCCCGGACCGTATGAGCGTATTTCGATGGTGGCGCATGTCTTGAAAACCACCAATCCCAGCGCCAAGATCATCATTGCCGACCCAAAGCCCAAGTTCTCGAAAATGGCGTTGTTCGAAGACGGCTGGGCAACGCACTATCCCGGGATGATCGACTGGATCGGCGAGGATTTTGGCGGCGGCAATGTTTCCGTCGACCCGGACCGGATGACCCTGACGATTGATGGTGAAGAACTGACCGTCGACGTTTGCAACGTCATCCCCGCGATGAAAGCTGGACGTATCGCCGAACTGGCAGACGTGACCGACGGCAGTTGGGCGCCGGTGAACGCGATTGACATGTCTTCGAAGGCTGATCCCGATGTCTATGTCCTGGGTGATGCCAGCCAGCAGGGTGACATGCCGAAATCCGGGTTCTCGGCGAATTCGCAGGCCAAGGTCTGCGCCAACGCCGTGCGTAGCGCGTTGACAGGGTCTCGGGTTTTCCCGCCTCGCTATGCAAACACGTGCTGGTCACTGATTGCGGTCAACGATGGAGTGAAAGTTGGTGCTACTTACGAAGCGACAGAAGAAAAAATAGCACGAGTAGACGGCTTCATCAGCCAAACCGGCGAGTCCGCTGAAACACGTCATTCAACGTATCGTGAATCGGTCAATTGGTACGCTGCAATTTCCGAGGATATGTTCGACTAGGGTCACGATTCATAACCAATAGATGACGGTTGCTGCGAGGGCGATGGAGGAGAGGAAGACTTCGGGACAGCGATCATAACGTGTCGCCACGCGCCTCCAGATCTTGAGCCTACCAAACATGATCTCAATACGGTCGCGCCGTTTGTATCGGCGTTTGTCGTACTTCACGGTAGTCTGGTTTCTCGACGAGCCTTGGCGCCTAAATCCAAATCGTAAAGCTGAACGCATTCCGATCCGCCTTGCTGGCATCCAAAAACAGCGCCGCAAGTATCGGGGATGTGGCCGCAACTTTTGAGATTTGGCATTGGAGCAGACTGGCGCAAACACGCGTTTGTATCGTCGTGGACCAAATAAGCGACGCCATGCGTTGCCAAAGCGGATGTGTTTTTAGTCAAAGATGCTAACAGCCGCCCCTCGTCAGTAAGAGCTACGCCTGCGTGGATAGCAATCTACACTTCCGTCCTTGCTTTTGCCGCCATACGGTCTCGACCTGCGCTCGACTGAACTGACGCTCTTGGTTGATTGGTGATGGTTGTGCCGATGCCTTCTACAGCGGAATCAGGTCACCAGTCAGCGCACTCGCTAGTGCCTTATCCGGTGTTGTCGTTCTTTTCTACAGCCAAACGTCCGCGAATTTCAGTCCTTTTTGCCTGAAACTTCCTTGCAAGATGCGGGTCTATATCACTCCGTTCGATCCCGACTATTCGTATCAGAAGTTGCAGCCCATCCCACGTATTCATAACCTGATCCGCGCGCTGCCTGTGCCAATTCAACCCTTCTTGTGACAGCCTGCGCAGCTCATCATCTGCGTGCAACTCATTGAGTGCTTCCTTTAGCGCTGGCAAATTGCGCTGAATTGACGTTTCTTCAACCGTGTTGAAATTCCGATCAACCCAATATCTCAAACCGATTTCTTGGTGTGAACGATTCGGCAAACCACGAGTCGATTTAACCAGGTAAGCAAGGGCGGATTTGACCGAATAGTGATTGAGACAGACCAGATCCATCCCTGTATACTGCCCGAAAGTCACAAGTCCACGCTCCTGAAACAATGCCGGTAAGAGTTGGCCTGAGCCATTAACCCATCGGACCTTATGTTTTTGACTAGGCTTCGGTTTTTTGGGGCGATGCACACCAAGCTTCTGGTAAGCTCCGTTGTTGCGAAAGAGCGTCTTGAAATGACTAGCCTCCCATGGCGAAAAGCAGGGCAGAGGGGCTGCGCGGGTGAACTCCTCCAAGATAGGCAGAGCCGCGAAATCCACCTTTCCGCTGTTCCCAAAGAGCCTCCATGTCAGCGCGAAAGCATCCGCATCAGGTACTGCCGTGAACAAGTCATCAAGCTTTCCAGCACCCGTCTTGATATTTACAAATTCATCAATATCAGAGAACAGAATCCACTCTGCAGCTTTAGTAAGCTCATGTTTTCCGGCCAAGTTTAAAGCAGTCCACTGAACACCTTTCTTTACGTAGTTCTGATTGCGTTCGTGGGTGAGCCAGCCACGTGCTGCGAGAGCATCCAAAAGAATATCTGTTCCATCGGAGCAGTCGTTTGAATATACAAGGATATTATCAAACCCAATTAATTTATGATAAGCCACCCATTCCAGAATATAGGGGGCCTCGTTTTTCATCGCTGTAATCAGAAGACGTGTCATCCGAGCCCCTGTCTCATTCTCTATGACCAGACTCTATGACCCGAGCAGTTTCGACGCGCGCAACGCGGTCCATTGTTCGTACACTCACTTGCGAAGATGTTGTGCTTGCTCGGTGGCTCTGTTCTGTTTCTCTGTTCAGTTTAAGCACAATGTATTAACGCCGCAACTTGCCGATTGCGTGTATAGTTTTGGTGATTGATTTCCACACTCTTAAGTATAGCGGATTGCGCTCATCCTGAGTTTCGATTGAAAAATCTCGGAATCGAAATGATCAGCATGATCCGAAAAGATCAACTCACGCCTGGACTCTTTCCCTACCAGCACTTTGTACAATTGGCAGGATAATCAATCCGAGCGTCGGTCCTTCTCAACCGCGCTCCGAGTTTGCGGCAGTTGCCGCGCGCAGCCCTCAAATAGTGCAGCGGGTGGCCCTATCCGAAGCTCAGGTCTCGACAATGGTTTTGCATGAAGCACACTGATGAGGAGATCGGCTATCGTATTTGTCTCAGGTTTAAAGTCCGTATATTCTAACTTCAATTTCGAACTCTCTGATGTCCACTTTGTCAAAGATAAACAGGTAAGAAATTATGCTTACATCGGTGACAGAGTTTCAGCGGACATCTCAGTGAGCACCGTTCCCACGTGAGAAGATTGGTTTATTGGTCAGGTAAGCGTCACCATCGACCATTTCGGTGTCACCCTCGTGGCGGAAATGTTCGGGATAGGTGATGAAGTCAGGTGCCAAAAAGGCACATATCTTTTCTGGGGAGTCGTTCTTGATATCATATACCAAGAGTTGATTTGGCTTATCGGCGAAAAACTTCTGTACGCTGTCCAAATGATCGTCCCACTGGCGACCCCAATAGGCAATGATCTCATCGTCTCTACTCAGACCCAGCGCCTTGCCATAACGCTTCATGTAGTTGCCCGCGCCATGGCGTGAACGCGAACGCAACCAGCCTTCTTTATCTCGGATGTTCAATACAAAATACGAATTTGGATAGTATTCATACAATTCACGAAAGAACGCCGCACCCTCAATAACTCCTTCGGCGGCCACCCGCTGGACATCTGTAAAAGCTACATATTGGTCAATCCGTCCGGCCAGCGGTTTGCGGCCGGCGGCCAGGTTTTCCTGCATTCGCAGAGCCAGAAGGCCGCGGTTGAAATGACCCGAATAGATACCTGCCCTTTGAAAGAAACGATAGATACTTCGCGTACCGCATTTGTTGAACCCGATCTGGAAAATCCGTGTCAGCTTCTGACGCCGCGTGACCAACGGGTGACGTTTGACCGCATCTTTCAGGTCCTCGCTGGGTATCTCGGCAAGCTCTGTCCTTATATAGGTTGCGTTCAACGGCTCGCGCGGACTCATGTGTCGGTCCCCGTATAAACGTTCATGCCGGAAGCGGCGCGCTTGGCGCGGCGCTGCAAGCGCATCTCGCGCAGGCGCGTTCGGCTTAGCTTCGGGATGTATTCATTTTTTGTATCCGCGGATATTTTGCCAATCTGTGTTTCGATCAGGTTCGGGTCAATTGAATCCCATTCCGGATCCTCGTCCAGAAAACCGTACCCAGCCAGTGCACCCCCTATGGCCGGAACATCAATTTGGCCGATCGAAAACCGATCCGCCTTGCCCCGCTCGGCCACGATCCAATCATATTCGATTTCTTCGATCATCGCGGGCTTCTTCCCGGTTGCGCCGTGCAACTGATTGACGATGTGAATGGCTGCAGAAGAACTGCGTCGCCAAATGATCGCAACATCTGGCTCCGGTCCTATGCACAAACCCGCCAGATGCAAAGCCGAGCCATCAAGCCCAATAATCTTCCTAGCGGCCCTGTAGCGGGCGATCTGTACTTCCAGACTGTGTTGTTGAGGGTGAAAAATTTCATAACCCGCATGCGAAAGGTTCTCTTCCAGCATCGTTTCGCCAATCGCCCCGCCCTTGGCCGAGGGTAGGGCCGAACGAGATATATACAGCCGATCCGGCCCGTCGGGGGCAATGTCCAACGCAAAACGGCTCTGAAAGAAATCGTGATGTTTGGCCGTGCCATAAGCGATGTTTCCGAGGCCCAGACCTTGGCCGGGCACCAATAGGCGTTCGACACTGGTAGGCGCATGCACCACTTTGAGTGGTTTGTTCACTTGGCACAGCTTGAAAAACGTTTGGTGAAAAGCATTCACGACACCGTTGCGCTTATGCAGAAAGAGGATACCATCGACTTTGTCAGCAAGTTCCGGGTAGGCCCATATCCGTGAAAGCGTTTCGGTCAAAAAATGCCCAAAATGATTCAAGAGTATCCCACCCCACATCCACGTCCCAGGCAGGTGCTCATTACCATCCGGTAGAGTTTTAGGCTCCAGCATTAACGGCCCAGGCCCTGCGCGATACAGGACGGCGGAGTCCACAAAAGCCCTATCGCTGTCGAACACACCGCATTCTTGGCGCATGCCCCTGCCGTTTGAGGGGGCGATCAAGGCGTTGCGAACCTCTTGGACTTCAGTCGACCATCCACCCGAAGGGGTGGGATATTCTTTGGGGTCGAATTGCGGTGGGAAATAAGGAATTTCTGTCATCACTCAAGCCTTTTGGAAAGTCACGACAGCTTGTTCAGATCTCGCTGCATCATATACCAATCCTGCGCTCATAAACGCCTCAAAGACCTTTTTTACGCCCGCAAGGCCGATTGTCTGTGGGTGCAACTCAACTATTGCGGCGCGAAACGTGCTCAGGTCCAACGCGGGTAACAGATCGGCTTCGGCCCCTTCAATATCGCAGATCAGCAGATTTGCCGGGAAATCGTCCAAGATGCTCTCGAGCGTTACCTGCTCTACATCCACGGTTTTGACAACCCCGCCGAAGCGGTCGCCAAGATTGTCATTCAACGAAGAAGCCAAAAAATCCTCGCGAACGAAAAATGTCAACGGCGGACCTTCCTGGGCGGCAATCAGGCCGTGTCGAACATCAATCCGGTCCGCGACAGAATTGAGTTTGTGAACCTCTTGAATGAAGGGGATCAGGTCTGGATTCGCATCAAAAGACCGAACGCGCGCAACCCCATGTTCGCGTACCATAAGAGTCGAGATAAAGCCGATACCGCCGCCAATTTCGAGAACATGATCAGTCGGCTCTAGAAGTCCTTTCATGGCCAGCCGCTCAGGTCTTTCATAGTTTCCTCGGCGGATTGAACGCTTGTGAATGCGCTTCAGGATAGCGGGATTGTCAGGAAAGGTCAGATCGCCCAGCGTAACGGTGTCATAGCGCAAAGGTCAGCTCTCCATATCTGCTGCGATGGTATAGGCCACACGCTCAAGGTCGGTGAGATTGGCGGATTTGATATCAGCTCGCAACTTGCGGAATTCGGCTTCCCGGCCCAGTTCGGTGGCGCGGGAACGGTGCCAGACAAGGCCATTTGCATGCAACTCGGCCAGTACCGGATCTTTCAGAAGTTTGGCTTTTTCATGTTCCATCCGATCCATATGGCGTAGGATCGTCCGGTCGACATGCGTGTTCCAGTCATGGCGTACCCAGTAATTGAACCCGATAGTGCGCGTCGTGTGCAGAGCGCGACCTCGCTTGCGTTTGACAATAAAGCTGTCCCGGCTGCGCAAAGCATAGTGGTTGAGCTGCACCTTGTCATAACCCACTGACCGGATCGAGCTGCGCCACGTGCCGGGCTTGTGACCTTCATCGGTAATGTCGCACAGTGAGCCGTTTAGCCATTTGGGTCGAACCTCAAGCTCGTCGAAAGGCTTGTTGGGGCGATGACAGCTGAGCTTCGAATAGATGCCGACATTCTTGGTGGCCGTCTTGAAGCCCCACATTGTATGGGGTTTAGGTGCATAGGCCGGCGCGCACTGGGTGAAACGGCGGATAACGCTAGCATCTCCAATCTCGTCAATGCCAGCATTGCCGAAAACCCGCCAGGTCATGGCGATATTGGTTGTGTCCGGGTCGGCTGCATAGACCTCGGCCAAAGTACCGTTGCCAAAACGGACGTTGATGTACTCGTCCACATCGATATGAATCAACCACGTGGCATGCTTAAAGATGTCCATCTTTACCGCCTTGTTCAGCGCGGCCTGCTGTGGCGACTTGCCTTTCCACTCATCGTTGTTTTCATGAGTGACATGCCCCAGCTCGGCCAGCCGATCGAGGATCGCATCGGTTCCGTCGCTACAATTGTTGGTAAAGATCAGGAAGTGATCGACGCCGATGCTTTTGTGAAAGGCGATCCACTCCAGGATGTAAGGGGCTTCATCTTTCATACAGCCGACAATCAGCGTGCCGGTCGAGGGTGCTGGCGGATCAACCGGCAAGGGCGGCATATCCTGGGCTTCGTCAAAACTGACGACGCCGTGATTGCGTGGGGCAAAGCGGTTATGCCTGATGCCCGCAAGAAGCTCGCGGCTCTGATGGGTCAAAAGTCGGGCGCCATCAGCGCTAAGGGTCAAGCCCACTTTGGCCGAGGCTTCCAGCCGTGCTTCCGCCTCTGATTTGCGGCGCACGCGCCGGTCGCGAATTTGGGACATCCGATCTCGGACCGCCTGCTCAAACCCCACAAGCAGAGGCGACGGATCAAAGTCATCGTCAGGCTCAATCGAGACGGGCGCATGCGGCTTGGGTGAAGGCGAAAAAAGATCTTCGGTCTCGATGCCTTGGACCAGTGGAGCAAAATCTTCCGGGCGCAGCGGGGCTTCTTGCGCAGGTGCCTGCACGCGGCTGATGATCTGACGGCGCATGCGATGTGGAATATGCCCCAGATCAAGCCTGCGCTCGACATCAATCAGTTCCAGATTCAACCGCAAGAGTCTTTGAGTGAACAGGCGACTTGGATAGGCAGGCTCATCTAGCCTGAAAGTGGGATCAATCTTGCCGACACGGGCTTTTAGATCAAAAGCAGTCCTGAATTCGGCGAGCAAGCTTTCATGGGTAAAGACTGCGGGTAACGGGCGAAGATGCAGATATGACGGCTCGAAAGCCTTGCGCCAGAAGTCAAGCATAGCGCCCTGATCCAGCCCGGGACTGGGCGTGTGCACGGCACTGCGGATATCGGCACCGGATTGCAGCCAGTTTTGCCGCTGCACATGGGCTGCGCCCCACCAGTCATTCGGGCTTTGGGCCAGCTCCGCTTCGCGCGACAGTCCCGAAACCCGACCCGCCAGCACCTGCCAGATAAAATGTTGGCAGAGCGCGTCCTCAGGCCGCGCCAGATGCACCACCGCGCGTATGTCGTCGCTAAAGCGCGAAAGGGCGTTCAAAAAGGTGTTCAGCGCCTTGGGACTGTCGCACCAGGTCCACATGTCGGCCATCGTCAGCAAAAGAGCGCGCGGCCGGTGCCGTACAATCTCCAGCCCGATCTGGTCAAACCAATCGGCCGCGGCGGTCATCAGAACTTCCGGGTCGCTGAACCCTCGTGCTTCGCGGTAGGGATGCCAGGCCAACTGCGCGCTACCCGCGAAAAAGGTGGTATAGTGGTCGGTCAGGCCCGCAGACTTGGGCAACAATATCCCTTGCTCAAGAAGTTTCTTACGCTTTGCAGCCATGAGGTTTTGCAGGACAGAAAATTTCGCCCCCGCACTTCCTGTATGAAAGATGACCTGCATTGCTGCTCCGTCGCCGCGCGCTCAAAAGGATTGTAGTTACAATCCATCTTAATGTTTTCATCACTATAAATGGTTCTCAGGCCCAAACACCATAGGCAAGCCGCTTTGGTTTTTCAGACGCTGGCGGCCTTCTGGCTACGCCGCAAAGCTGGGCTGATGGCGATTAAATCGTCCCGCAGGGCAACAAATTCCGGCCGCTCCAGCAGCCGCGCCACCAATGCGCGATGGGCAGCGACACAGGCGTCATGAGCAACGCCAACTCCATCCAGCGCCTTAAGACGGTCCATCTCGGCAGTCAATTCAGTCAGGCGGCGAGTGATGGATCTGTCTTCCTGGTGATCTTCGTTGCGCTCGGACCAGTATTTGGTTTGAAACTTGCGATACTTGCGATTTACGTCGCCGCGTTCAGACTTGACAAGATAGCTGTCAAGCGAGCGCAGCGTATAATGGTTCAGCCCGGCCAATGTGCTGGCGCCCGCAGCCGGAAAGCGATGGCGGCGGCGCTTGTTCGCAACCGTCAGGAAAGGCTGCGGCACCTGGCGACCCGAACCATCGGTCCAGGACAGATTCTCTGTCGCGGGATCAAAACTTGCGCGGACAAAAGGCCGGTGCGCGCCGAAGAACTTCAAGGGAAAGTCGCGTCGGGTCAGGGTCTTGACCTCGATCGCCTTCTCCCCCCCCCACAGAGCGGCATCATGTGTATGCGTGAACTGCTCGATCACTGGGCGATCCTCGAAGTGATGTATCCCTCCATTCGCCATCATTCGCATCGTGATCGAGATTGCTTTGGGGTTGCCGCAGGCGGCGATCAAATCCGGGATGGTCCCTTGGTCGGTGCGGATATCAAGAAACTCGTCCACGTCACTGACAAAGACCCAATCGGCGTCACGCACTAGCGGGTCAGAGGCAGCTGCTTTCAGCGCGGTCATCTGGTACGGCTGACCGGGTTGGGCTGGATTGGGAAGATGTTTGACCACCCCGTGCGCGGACAGGGTATCAAGCAGCGCATCGGTATGATCGGTACAATCATTGGTATAGATCAGAAAGTCGCTTACTCCGATGATGCGATTATAGGCAATCCATTCCAGCAAGAACGGCCCTTCATTTTTCATGCATGTAACCTGAGTGATCTTCATGCGACGCTGCCTTCTGCATCTGACCAACGCGCCTCATAATCGCTCTGTTGTACCGGCGACGGCTTGCGAGCCTGCAAAGGCTTGCGCAGTAGAAAAGCGAGATACACCGCCGGACTGTTGCTGCGGCGTTTAGCGCGTTTACCGGTCTTGTGAGGATCAGCTATCGACCAAGGACGTTTGCGCGGAAGCGAGGGATATTCGAGGCATGTCAGGACTTCATATCCGAGACTTTTGCCGAAATAGCTATAGACGATCTCGGGGCTGAACTGCCAGAAGCCGTGGCCGAACCACCCGTCTCCGGGTGACATGCCCAAAAAAAGCCCACCGGGCTTGAGCATATTATGGACATTCAAAAACGCCTGCGACGCGTTGAACACATGCTCGATTGTACCGCCGTCAAAGATCAGGCTAAACGTCCGGTCAAGCTTTCCGGGGGTTGCCTGGTTCAGATCATGGACGTAGTCGCAGCCCTCATAGGCGGTGGCGTCCATGGATTTCATACCTTCGAAACCGATCGCAGCCAGCAGGTCTTCCGCATAGCCTTCAAAGGCACTCTGGTCAGGGCGTGTCCCATGGGGCGCTGCGGCAATTTCATCTGCAAGACGATCACGCAGACGCGGTGCGACAAACACTTCTTGTCGCCCTAACATCAAGGTGTCACCCGTAGGACGTTCCTGCCCGGCAGCTTCGATCAACATCTGCGTACCAGCCCAGTCAATGCCCATGCCACAGCCTCTCTTTTTTATTGCGGCGAAAGTTAAGCCGGTTTATTTGAAAGGGCAACAATGATAACCGGATTGAAGTTTCTGTTTAGACACCCCTGTCTCGCAAGGGCAATAACACACGGCAAGCCGGTACATGGTCAATACTCCCCTTCCCGTTGAAAATGCCACCACGCCTGGCACACTTTTGTTTTCAGCTCAGAAAGACGAAGGGCCGTTCTTGCTGGAATGGATCGCTTATCATCGAGCGATCGGGTTTGAGAACATTCTGATCTTCTCGAACAATTGCACCGACGGATCAGACGATCTGCTGGACACGGTTGCCGCAGCAGGGGCCATCACCCATATCCGTACCAACCCGCGCCCGGATGAAAGTGCTCAGGGCCATGCCGCCACGCTGACCCAGGCGCATCCACTTTATCAGGCGGCAACCTGGGTTTGCTGGATCGATAGTGACGAGTTTCTCAATATCCATGCTGGTGCGGGCCATGTCAGCGATCTGATTTCCGCAATAGGTGATGGGCACGGAGCTATGCTGAGTTGGCGGCTTTTCGGGGATAGTTTCCTGTCAAGCTGGCGACCCGAGCGACTGACAACCGAGGACTTCACGCGCGCCGCCCCTGCTGGCGCGCCGCCAAATCAACCCGTAAAGTGCTTTTTCCGCACCGGCGATTGGATTGAGCGATTGTATATCCACCGACCAGTGTTCACACCAGAGGCAGCTGGGCTTCGCTTTATCGATAATGACGGCGCAACTGTGCCTGAGGCAATGATCCATGGCAAGCGCAACAATGGCATGCCAGTCAAGGACAATCCAAACCGCAAACGGCAAAACGCCCTGGCACAGGTAAACCACTACGCGGTGCGAACCTACGACGTGTTCCAACTCAAGAGAATCCGCGGCTCGGGAATGAAGCCGATCGGGGCCAGTGCCGCGCTGCGCGGACGTCGACATGGTCAGCATTTCTGGGACAAACGAAACACAAACAAGAAAGAAGACACGTCGATCCACCGGCATCTGCCCGCCTTGAGGACCGAGCTGGATGCCCTGATGGCAGTTCCTTCCATTGCCGCCGCTCATCAGACCTGCTGCGCCAGGATGACCGAGCGGATTCAGCAAGTAATGGTGGGACTATGATGTCATCTCCGGTGGACCATCTTGGCGAAGCGGCGCAAAGGGCTCTGGCAAAAGCCGCCCAGCTTGCCGGACGCGGGCCAGTGAGGCGCCTTATTCGCGCGGCGCTGCCGCCTTCCCAAATCCGCTACGAGGGGTTGGTGTTCAACATCGATCCAGCGCAAAATTACACCGATTTTTTTCTTTGGATGAACGGACACCCCAAAGAGCGGAAGTCGCTGGCCCTCATCAGCGCGGCAGTGGCTGGTCAAAGAGTCTGTTTTCTGGATATTGGCGCAAATATGGGACTTTATAGCATTTGCGTCGCACAACAGGCAGGCATCGGAAGTCAAGTACTAGCATTTGAACCGAACCCTGCCATGGCAGAGCGTTTGCAAGCTAACATCGTGGCGAATACCGAACTTAGTGCTGGGATCGAAATTGTGGACCGTGCCATTGGCGCCGAGGCAGGCCAAGCCTCATTGCAGATCCCCCATAACGCAGGCGAAGCCAGCCTGCGCTATACGGGCGATGGCGAAACAAGCGCTGTTGACGTGCAAGTGGCGCCTTTGTCCAACTATCTGCCGGGGCCGGAAGTGAGGTGGGACAAGGTCGTGCTCAAGGTTGACATCGAAGGCTTTGAGGATGCTGCCTTACACAGCCTTCTGAGCTGTCCAAGCGCTCGCCTGCCCGATGCCATCCTGCTCGAGATCACCCATCGCGATCGCTGGACGACGGACATCATCGAAGCATTGCTCGCGCATGGTTATGCCGAGACCCATAGACTGGAAGGCAATGCGTTTTTGCAACGCGGCGCGTGATTCTGGATGCGCTTCTCAGGACTTGGCCTTGGGCAGATCCCGTTTGCGCGATTTCTGGCGTTTGAGAATGGCAACCGTCTTACGTGACACGAGGATTGCGTCAATCCAGGCGACCATTCTTTGTTCATGGCGATCACTGATATGCGGGTGTGACTTGCCGCTGGCAATAGCCGTTTGCAGCCGGGCGACAAGCTGCCAGAAGCTCTCATCGCAGTCAGCATATTTTGATTGGCCGGGTTCGCCGCTGAACGACGTATGCACGTCCTCACAAATATAGATGCCTCCAGGCGGCAGCATCGGAAACAGCGTTTTGAACCCGAGGATCTGGTGTGACCAGAAATGGCTGGCATCATCAAGGACAATTGAGGGTTTCCAGCGTCTGAAAATCCGTCGCAGCGCTTTGGGACTAGACGCGTCACCAATTTCGACATGCACGCGGCTTTCCTCGAATTCCTTGGAGACCTCACGGATATCCATGCCGACAATATCCGCATTTGGAAAAAATTCTTTCCACGTGCGCAAGGATGGTGCCCGTCTGCTTGGAATCCCGACACCAAGCTCTAACATCGTGAATTTCTGATCGCGGTAGCCCGACAAAAGTGCCTCGTAAAAGCGCATATAGTCGTGTTTGGCTGAACGCTTATCCGTCCCCATCTCGGTTGCAATTGCATCCAAAGATCCTGTGGGTAAGAAGGGCACAACCGCGCCAAATTCACGCTCTGTTGCTGGAGCATCGTCCGTAGATTCCATTTATGTCCACTCCCACCGCTTACAATCGAGATTTAGGCTGGTTTTATCTGGTAACGTGTTAAAAAGATCAACCACACACACGTTTGACTCCAAGCTGGCACGCTTTAAAAGGCCTGCCCTAAGGTTCGACGCTGGCTGATCTGGCATCGACGATGTCAATCACCCGCTCGCCATGCGGGGTATCGATGAAATCTTCGCGGCTCAGATATGGCCATATTTGCGACATATAGGTTGGCAGGCTCTGATAAAGTGCTGCGATCGTTTCGGCCCGCACCCGCTCTTTGCGGCGGCGCATCGGGCCCATCGAGTATTCATCGTCAAACGCATCCCAGCCCACTGCATGGGCCAAATCCTTGAGTGGATCCTTGAAAGCCACGCCGATCATCCGTTCACGGTCCCGCCATGGTTTGCGGCGGGCGTTGAAGTGGATCACATGTGGATCGCGGGTTTCAATCATCAGGATGTGGTGCAGAATCTTAGTTTGCCAGTTCCAAAGCGGCGACACCTCAGCCCAACGGCCCTTCAGCACGTAGTTCAGCGCGCTTTGGTCGTGGAACCGGCAAAGCTCGGGGCAGGAGTCGAGAAAACACAGGACTTCACCTACCAAATCCTGGCGCGCCCACTCCTTGGCATCAACCAAAAGATAGCCCGAGTTGAAATAGCCCCCTGTCGCTTCGGAGATCCCGAGCGACTGCATGTAGCCCGCATTCAAAGGTTTCACCGGCCCCCAGTTGAACCAGTCGCGCACCGCAGCGGCAGGTCGCCCCCCCAAATCGGCCTCCCAAAAGACATTCACATCGCCATGCCGCACGGCAACATCCGCGTCGAGATACAATATCCGGTCATAGTCAGCTTCGATCTTGCGGATTGCGAAGAGCCGCAGGAACGTCGCCATCGAGTAGCGTTCGGTGATTCCGGTTTTTACACTGAAGTCGCCCATCGGCAGCTGCTCAGCCGTCACTCCGGGTCGGCATCGTTCGGCGAAACCATCCGGGACATAGGTAGATGAGAAAATTCGGATATCGAATTCCTTGCTCGCCGCGTGATCATACACGGCATTGGCAGCCAAGAGTGCAGGCCATATGTAATTGTGGTCACATGCGAAAATGACCGCGTGTTTGTGCTTGGGCATACTCTAATCTCTTGCCAGGCGCCCTATCGCCGGGTTCTTTGTGTTTGTGCAACAAAATCTGCGTGGCGCAGTGCAAAGTCAATGATCATAGGGTTGTGCAGGCACACCCAACACGCAATGATGCGAGCATGCAGCGGGTATTACTCATTGGGGGAACCGGGTTTTGCGGCCCTCACTTGGCGCGTCTCTTGGCGGACGCGGGTGCCGAAGTCACCGTAGGTTCGCGCAGCGCGCGGGCCAATTTCAGCGCTTGGCACACACGGATTCTGGATGGGATCGAAGTACGACGGCTGGATATGCTCGACCCCTTCACGGTGCAGGCCGCCATGGAGGGGGTGGATACTGTTGTCCATGCCGCTTCGGTCTCGAAGTCGCGCAGCTCGGATCTGGCGTTGGAGCAAGACATCAATTCCAACCTCATCGGAACCGTGCATATCATGCGCGCAGCGGCATCAGCAGGCATCGAACGTGTGGTGCTTTTGTCATCCGCCGGTACGGTTTATGGTATGGGGCAGGACGCACCCTACACTGAGGTAGATGCTTGCGTGCCCATATCAAGCTATGGGATCGTAAAGCTGGCGGCCGAGAACTACGTCAAGTTGCTGGGCGAGACCCATGGTATATCGACTCTTATTGCCCGTCTGTCGAATCCGATTGGCCCGGGTCAGACCGGAGCAGATGGCCAAGGAATCGTTGCAGTCTTTTACAAACAGTTGATGCAAGACCTGCCGGTAAAAATCTTCGGCGATGGGAAAGCCGAACGCGACTATATTGATGTCACTGAAGCAATGGGTGCCGTGCGGGATCTGATGATCAGCCAGGCCGAAGGAATCTTCAACATCGGCTCGGGTCGGTCCTCAACCATCCTAGAGATCGCGGCAGCCTTGGAAGAAGTCGTTGGCAAGCGCTTGACGTACCAAAAAATTCCGCCCGCCCGACCAGCAGATGTGGGACATATCAGGCTGAGTATCGACAAACTGGCCAACCAAATCGAGCGCCGCCCCGAGCGGGATCTGCTCCAAGTAATCAAGGGCTTTGTTGATTGGGCCTCGACCTGCTGACGTTTGGTGCGGGGTTGTGTCGGAAACTTTGCAACATGTGTGGACGCCCAAAACGTAAGAGGTAAGTGGCCGGTAAAAGCATCGGATCGCGTACTGATATTTATGCGGTACTATGACATGCCGCTGGCTCGTAAGGTGTTGGCGGATCCGGTCCGATTCAAAACTACGTGCTTGAAGCAATTTGTAGTACGCTGGGTTTCCTGAACCAGCCTTACGATCCTTAGGTCACATCGTCCATTGTTCTCTTCCGTTTCCGGCGCCTTGCACGTTAGCAGCCGGAGCCCAGTAGACTGCTCCTGTGTTAACCAAGTCCCAAAAAAATCCTCGCATCTTGTTAACCAGAGCCACCCGAACCAAGCCACGAAAAGTCCAAGCCCCATGTGTGTGCAACACCTCAAGAGTCAATATACCCCGATTATTTTCACATAACGCGCAGCGTAGTGCGTCCGGTGGCTGAACCTGACGATGACCTGTCACACGCTCACCCAAGTTTATGTGGCAGTGAGGCATGACCTTCGTCCGCGCAATTGGTTTTGGATGAAGAGCATGAGGGAACTCTGGCGGCGGTTGTTCCGTACCCTCGTCGTCAGGGTTCCCGTTAAACCGGTGCCCGCAACGGGTATTGAAAGGCTGCATGCGAAACGGATTGATCTCACTACAATCCCCACACAAAAAACCAGAAGTTAGACGGCTTATTGGGATGTAAGCAGGCCGCTGGTCTATGTAGTGGAATGTGGGGGTCTCTTCATCGGGGATTATACATTATTGGAACCTTGTTCCGGTTTTTGGCACCGCAGTGTACAAACAGGCCTTGCGGTTCGCTGGAGAATTCTCTGGTGTTCAAATTAGTTTTGCTGTGTCCGCAAGCCGTGTTGGTTCACTTCGACTGTGACGTAAGAATGGCTTTTGTCTGAGGTAGTAACTCGAGACTTTCCGAGATATGAGCCCGCCAGGCTGGTCCGCGCTCCAGGGCGGTCTCATACGCCTCGGTCAGATCTTCGGGACGATTCTGGTGCAGAACTTCGATCTGGAACTCTGCCTGTGCCCGGTCCTTTCTCGACTTCAGTTCATCCGGACCTCCGCGACGCCTGTCGGCGGCGATCAGTTTGTGGATCGCAAATCGTTCCGGGCGGGGGATCTGTATCAGGATGCCGGAGCGATAAAGAAGCGGCGCCTGTAAGGGCTCGGCAATCAGATAGTTGAGAAAATGAAGGCTTTGCGCGTTTACACCAAGAGCGGGAAGATCACGAAGTCCTTCCTGCTCGCTTAGTGAGGGGGTGAGAAATTCAACCAGTGTCTGACGATTCGTCTGCCGCCATTTCCAAACCCTCCCCTTTTCCGGAGCCGGGACCGGATCGAACTTCATCTCAGAAAAGACTTCGGCCAAAGGGGTATCGACGGTGTCACCGAGAACAAGGGAAAGACGCTCGAAGCTGGCAATGTCGATATCGTCGGTCATGGCCGCCTGATCAAATCCGATCCGGACACCGAGCTCACCTTCGTAGCACCGGAAGGCCTGGGTTCCAACCAATGTGCCTCCGAGGCGAAACACGCCAGTCTTGGCCATGGCTGCAATGACCTGGCCGCTTCCGACATCAGTCATCAAATACCCTTCGGCGCGGAGCGAGCGCATCAGGCGCGCTCGCTCACGCTCGGTCTGCTTTTCCACCTCGAAGATTGCTTTTTGTCGGGACAAACGATCCCTGAGATCTTCACTGTCTTCACCGATATATCGGTCGATGATTTCGTTCCCGATTCTGTAGTGATCATACCAATAGGTCTTTTTGCCAATAGACTTCAGCTTGGGTGATCCTCGGAGATTGGAAATCGAGCTGTCTTTCAGGGATCGTAGAAGATCTGTCCGGGCAGCGGTCCCGGTTGCAGAGTGATGCTTGATCTATACATACCCCACGAAATATTTTTTGTAGGGTAGCAACAGTTGGTCTTCGTCGAATATACGGCCAAGCCTGGTAGCAGATCGTTCGACTCCGTCGCAAACTCTTTAGTCTGTCTGTCGAACTGATCGATGGTCTGGTAGGGGACTTAGCTCCTAGACAACATTGTGGAACAAGACCACCGTTTCATCAAACGCCGGTGCTGTCCAATGTTGGGCTTCAAAGCCTTCACTTCAGCGGAATCCACATTGGCGGGGATCGAAATGATCGACAGGATCCGAAAAGGCCGCCTCACGCCAAGAATCTATCTTTACCAGCAGTTTGTCCAATTGGCAGGATAACCGATCCGAGCGTCGGTCCTTCTCAGCTACGCTGCGATTTTGCGACAGAACCGCAAAAAACACATTATGATCGTTTTGCCACTAACCTTTAACCGACTGTGAAGCATCTACTGAAATGAGATTCGCGACTGGAACAATCTGTGCGCTGATTTGATCTCTAAGCTGTGAGAGCATCATTTCATCCTGTTTGACGAATTCGATGAACGCCTGATTTAATGCGCTGAAGACAAGCACGCCCAAATCTGTCGCGACCAGGTTTCGGTGAACCTTTCCTCGATCCTGCAGAACCGCAATCAATTCGGTTACTTGCGCCACCAGCCGACGATCCTGTTCCGCATATCGCCGACCGCTTGGCGTGTTGGGATGTTCAATGGAATGAGCAATCGCCGTGCGCCACATTTCCTTGGAGAGGTATTCAAGTGAATGATCGTAGTACTGGAAAATCAACGCCAGTATCGCGTCATCAACGCGAAGGGGAGGGTCGGCCAAGATGGGAGCGCCTGCGGCGATGACCTCTTCGACTTCCATGGCAACGGTGGCAATCAGGATGTCGCCCTTGGTCTCATAGTAGTTGTAGACTGTGCCAACCGACACCTCCGCCATTTCGGCCAAGTCCTCGATTTTCACGGACCGATATCCGTGCGATCGGAATTTTATGGAAGCGGCTTCTAAGATGCGACGCTCGCGTGCTGCTTTTTGCCGCTCTCTTAATCCTGTCATCGGGGAAACCGTCCTTGTTTGGCTCAAAACTAAATTTAGAGTTGACTAAAAAGATGAGGCTGTTCAAGTTTTTTCGAACAGACCCACCCAAAAACCGGGCGACCCGAAATCAACAGGAGATGAACGAATGCAAATTGGACGTAATATCCTTGGTGTATCGGCACTGGCCCTTATGGCTGGCAATGCCTGGGCCGAAGGCGAATTAAACGCGCTGGTGTGGTGCGACCATACCGACCCCGAACTGATCGCTCCGTTTGAGGCTGAACATAACGTCAAAGTTAACCTGCGCGAATACGAAGGAACGGGCGCGGCTCTGGCTCTGCTGGAGCAATCCAGACCCGGTGACTGGGATGTGCTTGTCGTGGACGGTATCGACGTGTTCCGAGCCGTTGAAGCCGGGGTTCTGGCCCCTTTGCCCGAAGGTACGGTCTCGACAGCAGACTATTTTCCAGAAGTGGTCATGGCTGAGAATAATACCATCGACGGCGTGACTTACGCGGTGACCGAGAAATTCGGCTATAACACGATCTCGTATAACTCCGACAAGGTCGATCCTGCGGACATGGAAAGCCTGTCCACCGTCTGGTCCGAGAAGTATGAGGGAAGGATTTCGATCTATGACTACTACCTGCCGGTGATAGGGCTGGCGGCCATTTCCGAAGGCATCGCAACCGATGCGATTGGCGCGGGCGATCTGGAAAAGATCGGTGGCGTTCTGTCGACGATGCGCGGACGCGCGGCCTCGGTTGCAGGTGTGGTTGCGGCGCAAACTGCGCTGGCGACCGGTGAAGTTGATATCGTTGTCGGCGGGGGAGAGTGGCTGACGGCGGTTCTGGCCTCGGAACAGCCGGACCTGACATGGACTATCCCAAAAGAAGGCGCGGTTCGCTGGGCGCAATCCATTGGCGTGGTCGAAGGGGCCAGCAACCCCGATTTGGCGGTTGAGTTCATCAAGTACATCACCAGCCCCGAAGGCCAGGCCCGTCTGGCGACTTCATCCTGTTTTTGGGGCATGCCTGCGAATGCCAAGGCCGGGGAGGTGCTGACGGATGTGCAGAAAGACATCCTGCGCTGGGATCAGCAACCTGACTATCTGGCGCTGACTCAGCTTTATCCTGCGCCGGATGCGGATCTGGATATTGAAATGCAGGATCTGTGGCTGGAAACACTGCAGCAGTGAACATGTCCAAAGACCAGTTTCGGGGCTGGGGGTTCGTTACCCCGGCCATGCTATGGACCATCGCCTTCTTCGTCGTGCCCTTCCTTGTTATGGGCGCCATGAGTCTGGCGTCGCTTGAGGGGCGCACGCTAGTCTGGGACCTGTCGCTGGCCAATTATGACAAGCTGCTGGAAAAGGCGTATCTTTGGCGCGCGATAGTGGTTTCGCTGGAAATCACGCTGACAGTGACCGTGATCTCGGTCGTGCTAGCCTATCCGCTGGCCTGGATCATCGCCTTTCGCGTGTCGCCGCGGTGGCAGCGATTGGCGCTGTTGTTGGCGATCCTACCGTTTTGGACATCTTATGTGGTACGATCCTATGCGTGGCTCTTGGTTCTGGCGCGCGAGGGTGTGTTAAACGAGACCCTTCTGTGGATCGGAGTCATCGCCGAACCGATCACGCTGGCCAATACGCGCTTTGCGACGGTGACGGGGTTTGTGCATTTCTTTGTGATGCTTTTGACCCTGACGATCTATGCCAACCTAATACAGTTGTCCCCGAATTATCGCCGGGCGGCAATGGATCTCGGGGCCAACGCGTTTCAGACCTTCCGGCACGTGATCCTGCCACTAACCCTGCCCGGTATCGTTACCGGCGCCTTTCTGACCTTTGTACTGTGTATCGGCGATTACGTGACACCGCAGATTCTGGGCGGCAACACCGAGCTGACAGTGCCGCAGGTCATCATGGTTCAACTGGGCCGGCGCGCGGATTTCCCGTTAGCCTCGGCGCTGGCCATTGTCTTGATGAGCATCGTCGCATTGGCTTATCTGCTCTCCGCCCGCTGGCTGAGGCTTGACCGGCTATGATGCGCTTTTTGCCCTGGGCTTACCTGATCGCAGCCTTTGTCTTTATCTACCTGCCGGTGGGTGTGCTGGTCCTATTCTCGTTTCAGGAAGGATCGCTGCCGGTGCCGCCGTTCAACGGGCCGTCCCTAAAATGGTATCAGACCATTCTGGGGGATGAGGATTTGATGGCGGCGCTGAGAAACTCGATCCTTGTTGCCTTCGGGTCCTCTGCTGTTGCCGTGGCACTTGGGTTTCTGGCCGCTTACGGTCTTGCGCGGCACGTGCTGCCAGGATCGGCCCTGATCAGAGGGCTGCTGATCGCGCCCCTGACGGTCAGCTATCTGATCGTTGGGCTGGGTCTGCTGATCGTTCTGACGCGGTCAGGCTTTGGTGTTTCGCTTTGGACGGCCGCCATTGGCCATGTGGTCATCAACCTGCCGTTGGCCTTTGCTATCATCTATGCCTCGATGGGGGCGCAGCAGCAAAACGCCGAACGTGCGGCGCGTGATCTGGGCGCGACCGAACCCAAGGTGATCCTGCTGGTCACTGTGCCGATGCTGCTGCCGTCCATCGCAGCAGCCTATTTTCTGTCGGTTACGCTCAGCTGGGACGAGTTCATCATCGCCTTCCTGTTGACCCGTTTTGACGTGACTCTGCCGGTTGAGATTTGGTCGCTGCTCCGGTCCGGCCTGTCGCCGCAATTGAACGCAATCGGCAGCTTTGTCTTCCTGATCTCGGTGGCCGTTGTGCTGCTGCTGGAACTCACCATTTTTCGGAAAGGCCACCAATGACCGCGTCTGTTACGTTTTCGGGTCTCAACCACTGGTTTGGCCAGTTTCAGGCGCTGTCGGAAATCAACCTGCAGATCGAAGCCGGAGAATACGTGACCCTGCTGGGCCCGTCCGGCTGTGGCAAGACGACTTTGCTGTCCATCCTTGGAGGCTTCCTGGAGCCGACCGAGGGCCGCGTGCTGATCGGAGGTCAGGACATGACCCGCGTGGCGCCGGTCAAACGCCCTACAACCACGGTGTTTCAGGACTATGCCCTGTTCCCGCATATGTCCCTGCGCGACAATGTGGGTTTTGGTTTGCGCATGAGCGGCATGGGCCGGAAAGATCGCCATGCCCGTGCCGAGCAGATGCTGGACCTTGTCGGTTTGAAGGATGCGGCGCTGAAACGGCCCCACGCCTTGTCCGGCGGTCAGCGTCAGCGCGTTGCGCTTGCGCGGGCGTTGGCTGTAAACCCGGATGTATTATTGTTGGATGAGCCGTTGGGCGCGCTGGATCTCAAGCTGCGGCGCTCGATGCAGGATGAGTTGAAAAGCATTCAGCAACAGATCGGCACGACCTTTGTCCATGTCACCCACGATCAGGAAGAAGCCATGGCCATTGCTGACCGGATCGTGGTCATGAGAAAGGGCAGCATCGAAGATCACGGCACCCCGGACCGGGTTTATCGCCACCCCGCGACCTTGTTCACGGCGGATTTTATGGGTGAAAACAATCATATCGTAGGTGTGAAATCCGGGGCAGGTGTTGAAACGCCCTTTGGGCTTCTTCCTGCGCAGAATGCTCCAGCATCTGCGACGGCTGCGATCTGTCTGAGGCCCGAAGATGTTCGCGCCGACGATCAAGGTTCGTTTCCGATGGGGCAGGCCACCGTGACCTCGGCCGCGTTTTTCGGAACCTATTGCCGGGCGCATCTGTCACCGAACTGCGCTCCGGATCTGAGCCTAACCGCCTATCTGGCCCCCGATCGCCCATGGGTGCAAGGGGATGTGATACCGTTATCGGCAGATGTCGAGAATTTCCGCCTGTTTGAACCGGAGGTCACCTGATGCAACGCACGCACCCGCAGGACTGGTACCGCACCACTCGCAAAGGCGAAGACGTCACTCTTATAGACGAACCCTTCATCACGCCGTTCTATCGCTGCAACATATGGCATGTGCGCGGGCGGGATCGGGATATGCTGGTCGATAGCGGCATGGGGGTCGTGTCGCTGCGCACATGGGTGCCATTGGTGACGGAACGTGCGTTGACGGCGGTCGCAAGCCATACGCATTTCGATCATATCGGTTGCCATCACGAGTTCGAAGACCGCGCAGTGCACAGGGACGAGGCTGATATTCTGGCGAACCCAACCCGGACTACGACATTGGCCAACCCTTACGTGACCGACGAGATTTTTGAATGTCTACCGCCCTTGCCCTACCGATCGGACAGCTATGCAGTCAACGGTGCTCGGGCAACGCGCTTGCTGGATGATGGCGATATCGTCGATCTGGGAGATCGTTATTTCGAGGTCATCCATACGCCAGGGCATTCACCGGGCGGTATCGCTTTGTGGGAGGCCGCAACCGGGATCCTGTTTTCTGGGGACATCGTCTATGATGGCGAATTGATCGAAGACACTTATCACAGCAACGCTGATGATTATTACCGGTCGATGGTGCGTCTGTATGACTTACCCGTTCAAACCGTTCATGGGGGACATTTCCCAAGCTATGGTCGTGATCGTCATCGCCAAATTATTCGCGCATGGCTGGATGGAAAGAACGGGGCGAGATGACGGATATTCCCTCTGGACTAAGGACCCATTGATTTCTGTTAGGCGGCGTGATTCACGGTTCGAAAACGAGCGATGAACATGTCTGATCTCTTCGGGTTAACGGACGCGCAGATGGCGCGTCAAGAACCTTTCTTTCCGAAGTCCCACGGGAAACCTCGCGTCGATGACATGAGTGTTCTGATTGGGATTTTATTCATCAATCGCAACGGGTTAAGATGACGACATGCGCCCAAGGAATACGGGCCACACAAGACCTTGTACAACCGTTGGAAGCGGTGGAGTGATAAGGGCCTCTTCGAGGCAATGATGCTGGGCCTGTCCGCCGATCACGGCGAGGAAAATACCGTGATGATTGATGCGACCTATCTGAAGGCGCACCGCACGGCGTCCAGCCTTGGGGTCAAAAAGGGGGCGAGGACGACTGATTGGCTAGACCAAAGGTGGCGTGAACACGAAGCTACATGCCATCTGTGACAGCCAAGGACGCCGTTGAGCTTCTTTGCGACCGCCGGTCAGGTCAGTGATCATACCGGTGCGAAGGCCCTGCTAAACGGTCTGCCAGACGTGGATTGGCTGCTTGGAGATCGTGGATATGATGCCGATTGGTTCAGAGAAGCGTTACAAGACAAAGGGGTAAAGGCCTGCATTCCTAGTCGTAGTCAGCGAAAGAAGACCATTCGATACGACAAGCGACGCTACAAACGTCGCAACCGTATTGAGATCATGTTCGGCAGGTCGAAAGATTGGCGGCGAGTTGCAACGCGATACGACCGCTGCCCGAGGGCTTTCCTATCAGCAATCGCTCCCGCGGCTACCGTCATATACTGGTTATGAGTCCTGAGCCTAATTCAACACTTCTGGACTTGCTCTCTCAAGCAGCGTCTTTAATCCATTTGCCGGACTTGAAAGTGTGGACGCCCCAGTTGGCCTCGATGGGTAAAAGGCCTGAAAAACAAACTGAATCTCTCGGGTGGGGCTGATCTGTTTCTGAGAGGCTACACAAGCCAGGCTTTGTTGTGTCATGTTCGCCCCAATTAAATGTGCGGAGTAGAGAAAAAGATGGCGCGCAAGGGTACGGTCAAAGAGAACGCAGGGCTATCGCAAGATCCACACAGGACTCGGGACAGCAGTGAAAAGAACCTCGAAACCGCAATCGGGCGCGAGATCAAGTCGCTGCGCCTGCAGCAAGGCATAACAATTGCAGAGCTGGCAACGCTGACCGGCCTTTCTATCAGCATGTTGTCCAAGATCGAAAACGGCGCGACCTCGGCTTCGTTGACGACCCTACAATTGCTGGCCAACGCGCTCAGTACACCGATCACCTCTTTCTTTCGCCGCTATGAAGAAACCCGAAACGCAGTGCATACCAAAGCGGGCGAAGGAGTTGAGACTGACCGTGCCGGTACGCGGGCCGGGCATCAGTACAACCTTCTGGGCCATCTTGGGGCCAATGCCAGCGGCGTCCTGGTCGAACCCTATCTGATCACCCTGACCGAAGAATCAGACCGTTTTCCAACGTTCCAGCACGATGGCATCGAAATGTTGTACATGTTGGAAGGTGAGGTGAATTACCGCCACGGAGACAGAATCTATCCCCTGAAACCAGGCGATACGCTGTTTTTTGACGCCGATGCCCCGCATGGACCCGAAGTGCTGGTGAAATTGCCCGCCAAGTACCTCTCGGTCATCTCCTACCCTCAAACCAACTAGGATTTACCCTCTTGTCTTTTGATGTCCGGGGCGGTTGCGCACCGGCGCTGGTTGGGTGTGCCTAAGTTTTGCGCAAAAGAAATTTCCTGACAGGAAAGTAATATTCTTATAGTTGCTATATCGGGTGCCGCTCTGGTAGCTTCCGTCTCGACGAAATTCAAAGAGGCAAATGCTGATGTGTGGAATTGTCGGCCTGTTTCTCAAAGACAGGACACTAGAACCTGAACTAGGCGCGATGCTGACCGAAATGTTGGTCACGATGACGGACCGCGGCCCGGACAGCGCGGGGATAGCGATTTATGGCGCGGAATCGGATGGTTCCGCCAAGCTGACGGTTCAGTCTGATCAGCCGGACGAAGACTTCGCCACGCTTGCTGCGGATCTTGGCGCTGCAATTGGGGCAGAAGTTACTCTGCGCGCCAACGACACCCATGCCGTGCTGGAACTGGACGGATCCAAGGTTGAGCAGGCCCGTCAGGCGGTACGCGAACTGCGCCCTGGTCTGCGGGTCATGTCGGATGGTGCGACCATTGAGATCTATAAAGAGGTTGGTCTGCCAAAGGATGTGGCTGATCGGTTCAGCCTGTCGAACATGAGCGGCAGCCATGGAATCGGTCACACGCGCATGGCGACCGAATCTGCGGTGACGACCGAAGGCGCGCATCCGTTCAATACTGGGTCAGATCAGTGTCTGGTACACAACGGATCGTTGTCCAACCACAACGCGCTGCGCCGCAAGCTGAAACGCGAAGGTGTGCGGGTTGAATCGATGAACGACACCGAAGTCGGCGCGGCCTACCTGACGTGGAAAATGCAGAACGGGGCCACGCTGGGCGAGGCGCTCGAAAGCAGCCTGCAAGATCTTGACGGGTTCTTCACCTTTGTCGTCGGCACCAAGGATGGCTTCGGTGTCGTGCGTGACCCCATCGCCTGCAAGCCCGCAGTGATGGCCGAAACTGACCAGTACGTGGCTTTCGGCAGCGAATACCGTGCTCTGGTTAACCTGCCAGGTATCGAAGATGCCCGCGTCTGGGAACCCGAACCCGCAACCGTCTATTTCTGGAGCCACTAATATGCAGAGTTACGATGTTGCAGAAAACGGCCTGCGCGGTTTGAACGCGGCGCTACAGGCACAAAGCGCCGAGACCAACCAGACCCATTGGGAAGTACAGAACCCCAAGGGTAGCCATGCGATTGCCGTAGGGCTGGACGCGCCGATTGAGGTGACTGTCAAAGGATCGACCGGATACTACTGCGCGGGCATGAACCAGCGGGCGACCATCAAAGTCGAAGGCTCAGTCGGGCCGGGCGTGGCCGAGAACATGATGTCCGGCACTGTGGTCGTTGAAGGCGACGCCAGCCAATATGCCGGGGCGACCGGTCATGGCGGGTTGTTGGTGATCAAGGGCAACGCCAGCTCGCGGTGCGGGATCTCGATGAAAGGGATCGATATCGTTGTGCACGGCAATATCGGCCATATGTCCGCCTTCATGGCGCAGGCGGGCAATCTGGTGGTCTGCGGTGATGCGGGTGATGCACTGGGGGACTCGCTTTACGAGGCGCGTCTGTTCGTACGTGGCTCTGTCAAAAGCCTTGGGGCTGACTGCATCGAAAAAGAAATGCGGCCTGAACACGTAGAACTATTGAAGGACCTTTTGGCGCGTGCAGGCAGCGACGCCAATCCGGAAGAGTTCAAACGCTATGGCTCGGCCCGGCAGCTCTACAATTTCGATGTCGATAATGCAGCTGCATATTGAAGAAGGGTAGGAAAGATATGAGCGATCAAACCCCCCGAACCATGCCGATCCAATCGGCGACGTTTTCAAACCCGATCAACGCCGAAATCCGGCGCGCAGCGGCAACCGGCATCTATGATATTCGCGGTGGTGGGGCCAAACGTAAGGTGCCGCATTTCGATGACCTGCTGTTTCTGGGTGCATCGGTGTCGCGTTATCCGCTGGAAGGCTATCGCGAGCGGTGCGACACTTCGGTCACACTGGGCACGCGCTTTGCCAAGAAACCCATGGAACTCGACATTCCAATCACCATCGCAGGCATGAGCTTTGGCGCTTTGTCCGGCCCCGCGAAAGAGGCGTTGGGACGCGGCGCCTCGATGGCGGGCACCTCCACCACCACGGGCGATGGCGGCATGACGCCCGAAGAGCGTGGACATTCCTCCAAACTGGTTTATCAGTATCTGCCCTCGCGCTACGGCATGAACCCCAACGACTTGCGCAAGGCGGACGCGATCGAGATCGTGGTTGGTCAGGGGGCAAAGCCCGGCGGCGGCGGTATGTTGCTGGGTCAGAAGATCAGTGACCGTGTGGCGGAGATGCGGACATTGCCCAAAGGGATCGACCAGCGTTCAGCTTGTCGCCATCCGGACTGGACCGGGCCGGACGATCTTGAGATCAAGATCCTCGAGCTGCGTGAAATTACCAATTGGCAGGTGCCAATCTACGTAAAGGTTGGCGCGACTCGGCCCTATTACGACACGGCACTGGCAGTGAAAGCTGGGGCTGATGTTGTGGTGATGGACGGGATGCAAGGCGGCACGGCGGCCACTCAGGATGTGTTCATCGAACATGTGGGCATCCCGACGCTGGCCTGTATTCGCCCTGCCGTTCAGGCGTTGCAGGATCTGGGCGTGCATCGTGAGGTGCAACTGGTGATCTCGGGCGGTATTCGCTCTGGCGCCGACGTGGCCAAGGCTATGGCGTTGGGGGCGGATGCGGTGGCCATCGGAACTGCCGCTCTGATCGCTTTGGGCGACAATGACCCGAAATGGGAAACCGAGTATCAGAAACTCGGCACCACTACCGGGGCCTATGACGACTGGCATGAAGGGCTAGACCCGGCAGGGATTACGACGCAGGACCCGGAATTGGCGGCCCGTCTTGATCCGGTTGAGGCTGGGCGTCGCCTGCGCAACTATCTGAAAGTGATGACGCTAGAGGCGCAGACAATCGCGCGGGCCTGTGGACACAATGATCTGCATAACCTCGAACCTGAGGATCTGTGCGCTCTGACCATGGAAGCCGCCGCAATGGCGCGGGTGCCGTTAGCAGGCACAGACTGGTATCCGGGCAAGGCCGGGTTCTGACATTCGCGGGCGCGACCCTAACCTGGGTTGCGCCCTTTCTTTTTGCTCCAACAGGGAAAGGAAAGCCGACCATGACGACAGATCTGGCAGCTTTCGCCAAAGAAAAAGGCGTCAAATACTTCATGATTTCGTTCACCGACCTGTTCGGTGGACAGCGGGCCAAGCTGGTGCCCGCGCAGGCAATTGCAGACATGCAGGAAGAGGGCGCAGGCTTTGCCGGGTTCGCCACCTATCTGGACATGACTCCTGCACATCCCGACATGCTGGCGGTACCGGACCCGTCGTCGGTGATCCAACTGCCTTGGAAGCCCGAGGTCGCCTGGGTCGCGGGCAATTGTGTCATGGAAGGCGAGGATGTCGCGCAAGCCCCTCGCAACGTCCTGCGCCGTTTGATTGATGAGGCCTCCGACGAAGGGCTGCATGTCAAAACCGGTGTCGAAGCCGAGTTCTTCCTGCTGACTCCGGACGGAGAGCAGATCAGTGACCCGTTCGATACCGCCGCCAAGCCCTGTTATGATCAACAGGCGGTCATGCGTCGCTATGACGTGGTGCGTGAAATCTGCGACTACATGTTGGAACTGGGCTGGGGCCCGTATCAGAACGACCACGAAGACGCCAATGGCCAGTTCGAGATGAACTGGGAATTCGACGATGTTCTGCGCACCGCCGACAAGCATTCCTTCTTCAAGTTCATGACTAAATCGGTAGCCGAAAAGCACGGTTTCCGCGCGACGTTCATGCCAAAACCGGTCGAAGGTCTGACGGGTAATGGTTGCCACGCCCACATCTCGGTCTGGGATGCTCCGGGTGCGGCTGCCAAGATCAACGTGTTTGCTGGTGAGGGCGAAGGCCAGACGGGTGAGATGGGCCTGAGCGAGAAAGGCAAGCACTTCCTCGGCGGGATAATGAAACACGCCAGCGCGCTGGCTGCGATCACGAACCCGACGGTGAATTCCTACAAGCGGATCAACGCCCCTCGCACCATGTCGGGGGCCACATGGGCTCCGAACACCGTGACCTGGACCGGCAACAACCGCACGCATATGGTCCGCGTTCCGGGTCCGGGCCGTTTTGAGCTGCGCCTGGCCGACGGAGCGACGAACCCATACCTGTTGCAGGCTGTCATTATCGCGGCGGGATTGTCTGGCATCCGCTCAAAAGCCGATCCGGGGCGGCGCTATGACATTGATATGTATGCGGAAGGTCACATAGTAACCGACGCCCCGAAATTGCCGCTGAATATGCTGGATGCGCTGCGTGAATATGACAAGGATGCTGGGCTAAAGGCTGCGATGGGGCATGAATTCTCTGCCGCTTATCTGAAGATGAAACATCAGGAATGGAACTCATTCGTCTCTCATTTTTCGCGCTGGGAAAAAGAGCATACGCTGGATATCTGATGAGACTGCAGGCCGATCGGTAAACAATGAACCGCCGTACCACGAACGTGCCGCCGTTTCGCCGCAGAAACGGCGGCACGTACTTTCGGGACATCGCAACTGAAAGCCGCTTCACCTGAGCGAAGCTGGTTGCGCAGAGAATCAGTTGTCTTCGAATTGTACGCTTATGGCCCTTAGAACCGGGCCGGTCTCGCCCACTGCCGCCAGTTGACCGCGGAACGCCTGCCTCTGTCGTCCCTGGCCAATGCCGATCATACGGATGCCGAAGGTTTTGGGGACGCCACGGATGTGACCTTCGGGGTGCTTGCGCAACCGGATCAACCTTTCACG
>NZ_WQCA01000016.1 GCF_013032445.1 Ruegeria arenilitoris
AAATGCAAGTCATACAAAGGCGTGCGCTTCACTTCAGTCATGGGTCTAACCTTTCAATCAGCGGGACTGGTCACGAACGACCGTGACGGTGCAATGCGCGTTGCGCACGACACGGGCCAGGTTCGGACCAATCTCATAATTCGGGAAATCGCCTTTGGTCGATGCCATGACGATCAGATCGAAGCCTTCTTTGTAAGCAAGCTTCAGGATTTCGCGGTAGACGCTGCCTTCTTCGATGTGGACTGTCACATCGGAAGCACCGCCATGATCCAGAATAGCCTGAACTGCGCCTCGTACGTGGTCCTTGGCACCGGCGCCGTAGTTGGCGGGCAGGTTCGGCAATTGGATGATCTCGGGGATGACGGCAACTGCATGCAGTTCAGCACCGTAGAACTTGGCTTGTTCTTGTGCGAGCGGTAGGGCGTTCTTCCACGAGCGGTCGTCGGTGTGATCAATGGGCAGCAGGATTTTCGTGGCCATCACGTCTCTCCTCGAGATATAGAGTTTTGTTTCAAAGGCGGGGGGCCGGGTTGGCCCCCCGTTTTGGTATCCGAGTTTATTCGGCAGGTGTTCCGCCCGGCTCTTCGGATTTGCCGCCCGAGGCGAAGAACTCTTTCGTCAGTTTGAAGACGATCGGGCTCAGCAAGGCCAGGGCGATCAGGTTCGGGATGGCCATCATGGCGTTCAGCGTATCCGCCAGCAGCCAGATGAAGCCCAGATCCGCTGTTGCGCCGAAGTAGATCGCGACGATCCACAGAACGCGGTAAGGCATCAGGGATTTGACACCCAGCAGGAACTCAACGCATTTCTCGCCATAGAACGACCAGCCGAGGATGGTGGTGAAGGCAAAGATCGACAGCGCAATTGCGATCAGGTGACCGCCGCCCGGTAGCGAGGTTGCGAAGGCCAGCGAGGTCAGGGCCGCGCCCGACTCACCCGAGGTCCACGCACCCGACGCGATGATCGCCAGACCGGTGATCGAGCAGACGATGATGGTGTCGATGAACGTGCCCAGCATCGCGATCAGGCCCTGGTTGACCGGACCTTTGGTCTCGGCTGCTGCGTGCGCGATCGGGGCCGAGCCCAAACCGGCTTCGTTCGAGAATACACCGCGTGCCACACCAAAGCGGATGGCGGCCCAGACAGCTGCGCCCGCGAAACCGCCCTCGGCGGCCGATGGGGTGAAGGCATAGGTGAAGACCAGAGACAGTGCGTTTCCGATTTCGGCGATGTTAATGATCAGAACCAGCAGGCCCGCGATGATGTAGGCGATGGCCATGAACGGAACCAGCTTACCGGCAACCGCGCCAATACGGGTGATACCACCCAGAATAACGGCTGCGGTCAAGACCATCAGGACAACGCCGGTAACCGAGGTGTTCACGCCGAAGTTCGATTCCAGAACCTGCGCCACACCATTGGCCTGAACGCCGTTGCCAATACCGAAGGCTGCAATTGCACCGAACAGTGCGAAGGCGACGCCCAGCCAGGCCCATTTCGCACCCAATCCGTTCTTGATGTAGTACATCGGGCCGCCGACGAAGTTGCCCAGCTCGTCTTTTTCACGGTACTTCACCGCACAGACGGCTTCGGCATATTTGGTGGCCATGCCCACCAGGGCGGTCATCCACATCCAGAACAAAGCGCCCGGACCGCCCAGGAAGACAGCAGTGGCCACACCGGCGATGTTACCCGTACCGATGGTCGCCGACAGCGAAGTCATCAGCGCGTTGAACGGGCTGATTTGCCCTTCGCCCTGACCTTCACGGCCTTTGAACAGCAGGCTGAAGCCTGTGCCAATGCGCAGGATCGGCATGAATTTCAGCCCGACCTGCAGGAAGAAGCCAACGCCGAGGATGAGAACCAGCATCAGCGGCCCCCACACGACGCCATTGATGGCCCCTACGATTGAATTTAACGCTTCCATGGTATTCCTCCCTAGTGCGTCTGGTTTATGCCCCGGCGATGGCCCGTTGGCGGGCCTGCTTGAGGGCGGCAAAGTCTTCGTCCGCGTGAAATGACGAACGGGTCAACGGCGTGGCCGACACGTGCAGAAAGCCTTTGGAGCGGGCGATTTGCTCCAACTGAGCGAACTCTTCCGGTGTCCAGAACCGGTCAATCGGATGATGTTTCGGGGTCGGTTGCAGGTATTGACCGACCGTCAGAAAATCGACATTGGCAGCGCGCAGATCATCCATCACTTGGCGCACATCACTGAGGCGTTCACCCAGGCCGACCATCAGGCCGGATTTGGTAAAGATCTCAGGGTTTGCGCGCTTTGCATCGTCCAACAGGCGTAAAGACGTATAGTACCGTGCTCCGGGACGAACCGTCGGATAGAGATGCGGCACCGTTTCCAGATTGTGGTTGAACACGTCCGGCGCTGCCTGAAACACAATATCAGCGGCGTCACCCTTGCCCAGAAAATCGGGAGTCAGCACCTCGACAGTGGTGCCCGGGTTCTGGTGCCGAACCGCTCGAATTGTCTGGGCGATGTGCTCGGCCCCGCCGTCGACCAGATCGTCCCGGTCCACGGATGTAATCACCACATGGCGCAGCCCCAGTTTCTTGACTGCCACCGCAACGCGACCGGGTTCGAACACATCCAGCGCATCGGGACGACCTGTCGAGACGTTGCAAAAGGAGCAACCCCGCGTGCAGACCTCACCCATGATCATCATGGTCGCGTGGCGCTTGGACCAGCACTCACCGATATTCGGGCAAGCCGCCTCTTCACAGACCGTCGCGAGATCGTGGTCGCGCATCAGACGACGAGTCTCGTAATACTCGGCGCTTTCAATCTTTTTCCGGCGAATCCACTTGGGTTTGCGCTGGACCACGCTGTCGACCTTTTTGGCCTTTTCCGGGTGGCGCGGGCGAAGCTGGACGGTCATCTGGCTGATCTCCCTTATGCGTGGATCGCGCGGCCCATGGCGTCGAGGCAGGCTTCTTTGACCGCCTCTCCCATGGCAGGGTGTGCGTGACAGGTGGTGGCAACCTCGGCGACGGTTGCGCCTTTCGTCATCGCCAGCACCAACTCGGCGATCAGGTCACCGCCATGTGCGCCACAGATATGAGCGCCCAGAATTTTGCCATTCGGATCGGTTAGCACCTTGACTGCGCCGTCGGTTTCCCCGGTCGAGCGGGCGCGCGAATTCGCCATGAACGCGAACTTGCCGACCGTGTATTCGGTGCCCGCGTCTTTTAGCGCTTCTTCTGTCGCCCCGACCGAAGCAACTTCGGGGTCGGTGTAAACAACGCCCGGAACGGTGTTGTAATCCACGTGCCCGGCCTGCCCGGCCAGCATCTCGACGCATGCGACGCCATCTTCCTCGGCCTTATGTGCCAGCATCGGGCCGGGAATGCAGTCGCCAATCGCATAGATGCCGGGCACTGATGTGCGGAAGGTGCCGTCCACCTGAACAAATCCGCGCGGGTCAAGGACCACTCCCAGTTCTTCCAGCCCAAGCCCGCGCGTGACGGGACGGCGTCCGACGGCGATCAGAACTTTGTCGGCCTCAATCACCTCTTCCTTGTCTTTGCCAACCCGATCCAAAGTAAGCGTAAGCCCGGCGTCGGATTTTTCGACGGACTTGAGCGCGCGACCCAACTGGAATTTCAGCCCGCGCTTCGACAGCGCCCGCTGCGCCAGTTTCGCGATCTCGCCATCGATGCCGGGCAGCACGCGGTCGAGATATTCAACAACGGTGACCTTGGCGCCCAATCGCGCCCAGACCTGACCCAGTTCCAGCCCGATCACCCCGGCGCCCACGACAACCAGATGGTCGGGAACGGTTTCCAGCTTGAGCGCCCCGGTCGAGCTGAGGATGTCCTGTTCGTCAATCTCGATCCCGTTCAGAGGGGTCGGTTCCGAGCCGGTAGCGATCAGGATGTTCCGGGCCTCATAGACCTCATCGCCCACCTTGACCTGCCCGTCAGCGGGGATACTGGCCCAGCCTTCGATCAGTTCTACGCCGTTTTTCTTGAACAGGAACGCGATGCCCTTGGTCAAATCGCCGACGATCTTGTCCTTGCGCCCCATCATCGCGGGCACATCGATGCTGGCCCCCTCGACCGCAATGCCATGGGAGGAGAGATGTGCAAGTTCGGCATATTTGGCCGAGGAGGTCAGCAACGCTTTAGAGGGGATGCACCCTACATTCAGACAGGTTCCGCCTAGTGCGCCGCGCCCTTCGACGCAGGCCACTTTCAGCCCCAGCTGAGCCGCGCGGATAGCCGCAACATAGCCGCCCGGGCCGCCCCCGATGACAATAAGATCGTAGGTCATTTCTTGGTCTTTCAGTAGATCGGATGGCTTGCGCACAGGGCGCGGACTTTTTCGCGGGTCGCTTGTTCGACAGTCGCGTCGCCGTCGGGCGACTGTGCCAGCGCGTCCAAAACGTCACCAATCAGATGCCCGATCTGTTTGAATTCCTCGGGACCAAAGCCGCGGCTGCATCCAGCCGCCGTGCCCAGTCGGATGCCGCTGGTGACGGTGGGTTTCTCGGGGTCGCCCGGGACGCTGTTCTTGTTGCAGGTGAAACCGGCACGCTCCAGCGCCGCTTCGGCGTCCTTGCCGGTCACGCCGATGGGGCGAAGGTCGACCAGCATCAGGTGGTTCTCGGTTCCGCCCGAAACGATATCACAACCGCGCGCCATCATGACATTGGCCAGAGCCGAGGCACTATCGACCACGCTCTGCATGTAGTCCTTGAATTCGGGCTTCAGCGCCTCGCCAAAGGCCACTGCCTTACCCGCGATCACGTGCATCAGCGGACCGCCTTGCAGACCTGGGAACACGGCCGAGTTGATCTTTTTCGCCAGCGCCTCGTCATTTGTAAGGATGATCCCGCCGCGTGGGCCGCGCAAAGTTTTGTGCGTCGTCGAGGTCACGACATGCGCATGACCAACGGGTGACGGGTGCAAACCGGTTGCGACCAGACCAGCAATATGGGCCATGTCCGCCAGTAGCCAGGCCCCGACGTCATCCGCGATGGCGCGGAACCGGGCAAAGTCGATCTGCTGGGAATAGGCCGAGGCGCCTGCGATAATCATCTTGGGCTTTTCCGCCTTGGCCAGCGCTTCAACCTGATCATAGTCGATCAGCCCGGCATCGGTCAGACCGTATTGCACCGGACGAAACCACTTGCCCGACTGAGCAGGTTTGGCACCGTGGGTGAGGTGCCCACCCGCATCGAGCGACATACCAAGGATCGTGTCACCGGGGCTGAGCAACGCCAGCTTCACCGCCCCGTTGGCCTGCGCGCCGGAATGAGGCTGCACATTGGCGAACGCACAGCCGAATAGCTTTTTAAGGCGCTCGATCGCCTCAACCTCAACCTCATCCACATATTCGCACCCGCCATAATAGCGGCGACCGGGATAGCCTTCGGCATATTTGTTCGTCAGCACGGACCCCTGCGCATCAATCACGGCCTGCGAAACGATATTCTCGGATGCAATGAGTTCGATTTGTTCTGCTTGGCGCTTGCCTTCGCGTGCAATCGACGCAGCGATGACCGGGTCAGCCTTCGTGAGCGATGTAGTGAACATATTTTCCTCTCGCTGTATATGTGACGTACAAGGGATTTTGTTTCCTATAGTGGAAAAATGACTAAAAAGGCAACACTATTCTCGTAAATGTGAAGTTGTGCATGTCAGGAGAATTGTCTAACCTTCTGCAAAGAGTGGAGATTTTGATGGCAGATGAAGCCCCGAACGACGTTTCCGGACCGGCAGATCATGATGACGGGGCGGCTTTGGGTCGGTCGATCCGGGACGCACGCCGCGCAAAAGGCTGGACTTTGGAAGAAGCCGGGCGCGCTGCGGGAATCGGTCGCTCCACCCTTTCGAAGATCGAAAACAATCAAACCCGGCCCAGCTTCGAGATTGTCAGACGGCTGACACAGGCGCTGGACCTGAGCACTCCTCAACTGTTCCTGCAGTCAGGCCAAACAGGCATTTCCGGACGCCGCGACTACACACCGTTCGGCGGCGGCGAGATACGGGATACATCCACCTATCTTCACGAGTTGCTGTGCTCTGAACTGACCAGCAAACGGATGCTGCCATATATCGCGACGATCAAAGCGCGGGATGTATCCGAATTTGAAACCTGGATTCGCCACAGCGGAGAAGAGTTCATGTATGTGATCAGCGGAGAACTTACGTTCATCTCGGAACACTACCGGCCTTTGCCGATGAAAGCCGGAGACTCGCTATACTACGACAGCGGCATGGGGCATGGCTGCATCTCGACCAGCAAAGAAGATGCCAAAGTTCTGTGGGTTTCATTGGAGTAGACCAACCATCGCTTCCGCATTGGCCAATGGGATTGGTATCTGTAGTGGCTTGAGATCAAAATCCGTTGGGCGCGAGATTATCGCTGTTTCTGGCTCAGATTATCTAAGACTATAAATCGATTTGGGATCACTTTATTTGAGAACGGGATCAGAATAAATGAGACGGGCTCACATTGCTGAGAGTGGGACCGTCGGTGTGAGACCATGCCGACGCCATCACAGCGATAACCCTGCCATCCTCATTCGCTCTGCCAGTTCGCGGGTCCGTGCGGGTTCAAGCTGCCCGTTCAGGAAGCGTGTGATCCCGGCAGGCTTGGACTGAAACTGATCCGCCAATACCTTCACGGAATAGACTTGCCGGGTGAGGTGCGGCTCCAGGTCATCGAAGTCGGGTGCCAGCGTGGCCGATACAATATCTGGGGTGATTGGTTTCAGGCCGGTGCGGGAACCCATCCTCCAAAGCCCGGTTAAAAGGATTCGGCAAACTGTAAGGGTGTGGTCAGGCGCTCTGCCAGCAGGTCGAGCGCTGCCGGTTCGATAATCTCGTCAAGTGGGGCGTCGTCCACGGCACACTGATCCAGCAACCAGTCGAGGTAAGCTCGGGCATCTTCGCCCAATCCTTCAAAGGGTGGGGGATCTGTGCGATGGCCGATCTCCTCCATGGCGGATAACAATATCGTCGAACAGGACCACCGGTTCATCAATGCTGGGCTTTAAAGCTTTTGCCTCTGCAACCCTTGATGGAATCGTGGTCGCTAACATGATCCGCGAGGGCCAACTTACGCCCGGAATCTGACTTTTCAATCAATTCGTCGAACTGGCTGCATAAGCAACGGGTTCGGTGTGAACTCATCGTTCAGTCAGAATCTTCGCAACAGATCCCAGTCTGCAGCCTAGTCTTTACGGACAATTCGCATGATGCTTTCGACGTTGAAATCCAGCCGTTCGTTCAACGCTTGGTCATCCATCAGGTCGCGTTGAAACAGGTAGGATCCCGTAAATCGGTTCGTAAGATAATAGTAGCCGATAGCGGCGATGGTGATGTTCAACTGCGTTGCATCAATGCCGGGGCGGAATTCCCCGAGTTCCTCACCGCGTGTGAGAATGTCCTCTACCATTTCGACCAGTCCTCGGGTGGATTCCAGAAGGCTGGGCAGCGATTTGATATGACGGGCGCGGTGCAGATTCTCGCTGTTGACCAGGGTGATGAACTCGGGGTTCTTCAGGTAGTATTTCCATGTGAACCGAACCAGGGATTCCAGAGCATCCGAAGGCGACAAGGCCTCAAGGTTCAGTTTGCGTTCGGCGCTTCGGATATCCAGATAAGCGGCTTCCAGTACCGTGCGGAACAGCCCCTCCTTACTGCCGAAATAGTGGTACAACATACGTTTGTTGGCGTCGGCACGTTCGGCGATTTCATCTACCCGAGCGCCGCCCAATCCGTGTTTGGCAAATTCCTTCTTCGCGGCCTGCAGGATGCGGGCTTTGGTCGCCTCGGCGTCTCTTTTCTTTTTGATTGTCGTCTTTTCGACCACAGCCACCTCCCTTGTCATGCAGCTGTCCTGGCGCAGCAAATCTGGTCAGAGCATTTCGCACAATTGGCCGAGGTTCTTCAACTGTTCAGTACCAGCCGCCAATTCAGACCGTTCCTATCCCAGTCTTAACGCTTGACACATCGTTTCGTAAAGAAGTAACTAGTTAGTGCATTAAGGGCGTGCGTGCGGCTGTGCGGGATCGTCGCCGGGGAGGGGTCGACACGGGAACGCCATAGATCCCAAGTGCTGATGGAAAAGGGAGGACGTCATGTCATTCATCAAGAAATACATCGAACAAGAGACGATAACCCGTCGTAACCTGCTGCTGGCATCTGTCTACGGTGTAGGTGGGGTTGCCGTTTCAAGTATGCTGGGCGGCATGGCGCGCGCTGCGATTACCGACCCGACCGTTGCCTGGTCGTATCGCAACCGGACAAACCCCTACTGGAACGAAATCGTTTCTGGTGGTGAGGCCTTTGTGGAAAGCCTCGGCAAACCCAAGGATTTCCTGACCCACCTGATCAACGAAGGCTCGTCGGAAAAATCGCTAGCGGACGTCAAGGCGCTGCTGTCCAAGACCAATGGTGAACTGGCTTTGGCGATCGACACCAACGACGCACCCAACGCGCGTCCGGTTGTTGAATCCTGCGTTGAGGCAGGGGCCTATGTATCGACCCTTTGGAACAAGACCGATGACCTGCACCCCTGGGATTTCGGCGACAACTATGTAAGCCACATGAGCTGGTCCGACGAAGGCCCGGCGGAACAGACTGCGCGCATTCTGTTGGACGCCATGGGCGGCTCGGGCGGTGTTGTCCATCTGGGTGGTATCGCGTCGAACAACCCGGCCATTGAACGTCTGGCTGGTCTGAAAACCGCGCTGTTGGATTACCCCGATGCGGAACTGTTGGCTGCGGAACCTGCGGACTGGGATACGCAAAAGGCCAACCAGGTCATGAGCGCTTTCCTGACCCGTTACGGTGATGAGATCAAAGGCGTGCACTGCGCCAACGACACCATTGCCTATGGCGTGCTCGAAGCGTTGCGGGCCGAAGGTATCGAAGACCTGCCGATCGTGTCCTATGACGGTAACCCGCAGGCCGTTGAGCTGGTCGGCGAAGGCAAGATTCTGGCAACCGTGTTCACCAACCCACATTGGGGTGGCGGCATTACGGCGGCATTGGCCTACTACGCAGCCACCGGCCACTTCAAACCGTCTGACGAGCCCAATGAGCATCGCGAATTCTACGGCCCGACCATCATGGTCCGTCCCGAAGACGCGCTGGCGTTCAAGGCGCAGTATTTGGACAGCGCTCCGGCGTATGATTGGAAAGATTTCTGGTCCACGTCGAACGGCCAGATTCAATACAAGTAAAGGTGTCTGCGGGCTGGTACCTGAACCGGCCCGCTTACTCGGGTCTGCGGTGAACGCGACCCCGCCAATTCACTCAGTGGGAGGAAGCACGTGAGCAATGTGCTGACACGGGATGTTCTGATCAAATGGGCGCCCCTGATCGTCCTTTTGGTTCTGGTCCTGTTTTTCACGGCGATGGAGCCTCGATTCTTTTCGCTGCGCAATTTTGCCCGTATTGGCATTTCGTCCGCGCCGGCGCTGATGGTGGCCATCGGGGTCACGTTCATCATCATCATGGGGTCGATTGACCTGTCGATGGAGGGCACCGTGTCGGTCTGCGCCGTGGTGTTTGCGTTTGCCTTTATCGGCATGGGTGGAACGCTGGCGTCCTGGGCCTGGTTGGCCATTCCGCTGGCCCTGCTGGTGGGCTCGGTGATCGGGCTTGTTAACGGTCTTGTTCATGTATTGCTGAAAATCCCTTCTTTCATGGCCTCGCTGGCGATGGGGTTTGTGGGCACCGGCTTTGCCCTGCTGCTGACCGGGGGTGACCGGATCCGGGTCGAGGATGACCTGTTCCGATCCCTGCTGACCGAGCGTTGGTTCGGGTTCCCGATTATGTGCTATGTCGCGCTGCTGTTTCTGCTGATCGCCTGGTTCATCCAGTCGCGCACGACGCTGGGCCGGAACTTCTACGCTGTCGGTGGCGGAGAAGAACTGGCCCATGCCTCGGGCCTGAACGTCAACCGCGTGCGGATCATGGGGTTTGCGTTGGCCGGTATGTTCTATGCCGTCGGCGCGCTGCTGGCGGTTGGACGGATCGGGATTGCCGAAACCGCGACGGGTTCGAACTTCATGTTTGTGTCGATCACTTCAGTTGTGGTTGGCGGCACCGCGCTGTGGGGCGGCATCGGTGGCGTGTGGAACACGCTGATCGGGGTGCTGATCGTCAACGTGATCAACAACGGCATGGTCGTGATCGGACTGCCCGGCTACGTGCAGGACGGTGTTCTGGGCGTGTTGGTCATCGCTGCGGTGGTTCTGTCGACTGACCGCAAATCCGTAACCTTCGTGAAATAGGGGCGGGCTGATGTACGAACTGATCAATGTTGACAAGAAATTCCCCGGCGTCCACGCGCTGAAATCTGTGAACTTTCAGATCGGACGGGGTGAAATCGTGGGTCTGGTTGGCGAAAACGGCGCCGGTAAATCCACCCTGATGAAGGTCATTTACGGTGCCTATCAGCCCGATGGTGGCGACATCACCATCGACGGCACCAAAGTCCGCTTTCAGAACCCGCGTCAGGCTATGGATCACGGCATCGGCATGGTGTTTCAGGAGCAATCCCTAATCACCAACCTGACCGTGATGGAGAACATCTTTCTGGGGTTTGAGCAGCAATTCGTCAGCTATGGCGTGATCAACTGGAAAGCCATGGCCGATGCCGCGCGCAAGCAACTGGCCAAGGTCAAGCTGGATATCGATCCAGCCATGATCACCTCGAAACTGTCCTTTGCCCAGCGTCAGCTGGTTGAGTTGGCCAAGGTGCTGACGTTGGAAGAGCGGATCGACGGCGATCTGGTGATCCTGCTGGACGAACCAACCTCGGTTCTGGCCAAGGAAGAGGTCGAGCTGCTGTTCAGCCTTGTGCGCGAGCTGACCAACCGGGCTTCGTTCATCTTTGTCAGCCACCGCATGGATGAGGTTCTGGACCTGTCCGACCGCATCTACGTGATGAAAGACGGCGAGATTGTCGACGTCGTCGCCCATGACGACGCCGAAGTCGATGCGATCCAGCACAAGATGGTCGGGCGCGACGTAGACAAGGAATATTATCGCGAGCAGAAGCAGAAACCCTATCAGGCTGAGGCGCAGCCGCTGGTTGCCTTCAACGACGTATCCGTGAGCGGCAAATACGCGAATATCTCATTCGAGCTGCGCCCCGGTGAGGTTCTGTGCCTTGTCGGCACCGAAGGGTCAGGACGCGAGGCGATCCTGCGTACGATCTTCGGTCTAGAAACCCCGTCCTCGGGCACGGTGGCGCTCAAAGGCCAAACCGTCGGCAAATTCAACGCGCAGGCCGGCGTGGCAGGCGGCGTAGGGTACATCCCGCGCGAACGCAAGGTCGAAGGTATCGTGGCCGGGATGAACGTCTACGAGAACATGACGCTCAGTCAGATGGGGAATTACGCCAACTCTGGCGTGCTGCGCATTGGCGAGGAAAAGTCGCTGGCCAAGCAGTGGATCGACCGTTTGGCGATCAAGACCCCGGATGTCTACAAGGATTGTGGCGGCTTGTCGGGCGGCAACCAGCAAAAGGTTGTACTGGCCAAGTGGCGCTCTGCCGGGTCGGACATCATCCTGCTGGATCACCCGACGCGTGGCTTGGATATCGGCGCCAAGGAAGACGTCTATGACATGGTGCGCGAAATGTCGGATGACGGCGTGGGCATCATTCTGGTCGCCGATACGCTGGAAGAGGCCATCGGCCTCAGCCACACGATCATCGTTCTGAAGGACGGTGTCGAACAGAAACGTTTCGATTGCAGCCCGGGGGACAAGCCGTCGCTTTATGACCTTGTCCACCATATGATCTGAGGCCACTCCATGAGTTTTGAACGTATCAAACCCCATCTGCCCTGGATCACCCTGCTGGTTCTGGTGCTGGTCGTCGGCGCGGCGGATTCCAACTTTCTGCGGCCGGCGAACCTGATCTCGATGATGGCCGACATTGTGCCGCTGTTCATCATGGCACTGGGGATGACCTTTGCGATCTATATCGGCGGTATCGACCTGTCGGCGCAGTCCATCGCCAATATGACCACCGTGGTTGCAACCATTGCTCTGCCGACCTTTGGCATCGGCGCGGCGCTGCTGTGCATCCTGTCGGGCGTCGTGCTGGGCAGTATCTCGGGCTATGTGACGACGCGGCTTTACGTGCCATCCTTCATCTCGACGCTGGCGGTGGGTGGTATCGCCTTTTCCGCGGCGCAGTACATGTCGGGTCAGCGCGCCCTGTTCATGGATGCGACATTGCGGGATTCGACCTTTGGCTGGATGACCGGCTCGGTTGCCGGACTGCCAAGCGAGCTGATCATTGCGGCCGTTCTGGTTCTGGGCGCATGGTTTCTGCAATCACGGACAACCTTCGGGCGCGCGCTCAAGGCGGTTGGCGCGGGGGAACCTGCAGCCGTCGCCTCGGGGCTGAACGTCAATCGGATCAAAATCATGGCATTTGCGTTGTCCGGCGGACTGGCGGCGATTGCAGGCTTGCTGTTCTCGGTGAAACTCTCTGGTGGTTCTCCCACACTGGCGAACGGGTTCTTGCTGCCTGCAATCGTCGCGGTTCTGGTCGGAGGTACCCCGCTGACCGGTGGTGTCGGCGGGGTCATCAACACGCTGATCGGCACGCTGATCGTGGCAGTGATCCGGTCGTCGATGTTGTATTTCGAGGTGGATGCGACCCAGCAGCAAATGGTGTTCGGCCTGATCCTGATCGCGGCGATTGCGCTGACCATCGACCGGACCAAGCTGAGGGTCGTGAAATGACCGACACCATGAAAGCCGCCGTCCTCGTGAAGTCCGGCCAGTTTGAGGTACGGGAGGTTCCCCGTCCCGAACCCGGTCGGGACGAGGTTCTGGTGCGCATTTCACGGGTCGGTATCTGTGGCACGGATATCCACATTTTCAACGGTCACTATGCGGCGGAAAACCTGCCGATGATCCCCGGGCATGAATTCACCGGAAATGTCGCAGAACTGGGCGAGGGCGTCTCGGGCCTGACCGTCGGTGCGCCGGTGGTTGTTGATATGAATATCGGCTGTGGCACCTGTTTTTGGTGCAGACGGAATGAGATCCTGAACTGCCCCGAGATGCAGCAGATGGGCATCACAATGGATGGGGCCTTTGCCGAATACATCTGTGTTCCGGCAGGGTTGGTGATCCCGGCGCCGAAGGACGTTCCGGCCGATGTGCTCGCCCTGACCGAGCCTCTAGCCTGCGTTGTGCGCTGCGCCCGCAAGGCCAATATCACCTTCGGCCAATCTGTCGTGGTGCTTGGGGCGGGGCCGATCGGAAACCTGCACGTCCAGCTGTTGCGTACTATCGGGGCGGCACCGATAATCGTGGCGGATTTGTCCGAAGACAGGGTGCAGATGGCGTTGGAGGCTGGCGCGGATGTGGGTGTCACCGACCCGTCAGAGCTGGAGGGAACCGTTCTGTGCCATACGGAAGGTCGTGGTGCGGATGTGGTGATAGAAAGCGTCGGGCTGCCTGCGCTTTACCAAAAGGCGGCGCGGCTGATCCGCAAAGGTGGGCATATCGCGGCCTTCGGCCTTACTGGCGCGGGCGAGACATTGCCCGTCGATATTTTGCAAACGATCCTGCAGGAAAACTCGATCAAGGGGTCGGTTGCGGGCATGGGGCAGGATATGCACGACGCTCTGACCTTGCTGACCCATGGCCGGATCAAAACCGAGCGCTTCACCAGTGCCTCATACGCGCTGGATCACATTCAACAGGCGTTTGAAAGCTTTACTGACAGGCCTGGTGATTTGAAGACCCAGATCGTCCTGACGCATTAGCCAAAGTGGGAGGAAAGACCAATGACCGTTGAAGTTTACACGTCCAAACCCGAAGGCATGATCCCCAACAGCCGCTTTCCGCTGCTGATCCATCGCGGAGCGATACCAGGTGGCGGGGTAGATGCAGTAAAGGCCCGGTTCCGTGAAAACGGATGGTGCAACAACTGGGAATATCCCGGGGTGTATGAATACCCTCACTTCCACTCGACCTCTCACGAATGCCTGGGCTGCGCCCGCGGCTGGATGGAGTTCAACCTGTCGGTCGAAGGCTGGACCCGGGTCCGGATCGAGGCCGGTGACGTGATCGTTATGCCCGCCGGGGTCAGCCATGAGATGGTTGGCCATTCCGAGGACATCATGATGTGCGGCGGCTATGCCGGTGGTCGCGATTGGGACAACATTCAGGAAGCCTTCCTGACGCCCGAGATGTTTCAGGCCGCGGTAAAACGGATCATGATGCTGCCGATCCCCGACAAGGACCCCGCGACCGGGGATATTCTGCATCAATGGCATGATGCGCCGTCATCCGTGGATGGCGGCTGGAACGATTTCCGCGACGGGCTGGACGCCTCTGCCTAGCCTACCGCCCCAAATTCGGAGCCTTTCTGATGGACCAAAACAGCCAGATACTGACACCCCCCTCTGAACCCCGCGAGTTCGGGTTTTTCATGGACGGCGATTGGGTGCCTGCCGGGGATCGCGACATGTTCGAGCGGTCTTCGCCCGGACATGGCGTGCCTGTAACTCGCATCCCGCGCTGCACCGAAGAGGATTTGAACGCTGTGGTCGCCTCGGCCCGGACGGCGTTTGATGACCGCCGGTGGTGCGGCCTTTCCGGTGCCGACCGTGCTGCGGTGCTGCTGAAGGCGGCCGAGCTGATCCGCCAGCGCACGGATGAGATCGCCTATTGGGAAACGCTGGAAAACGGCAAACCGATTGCGCAGGCGCGGGGTGAGGTCAGCGGCTGTGTCGGCATGTTCGAATTCGCCGCCGGTCTGGCGCGGGCGCTGCACGGGGACAGTTTCAACAACAGCGGTGATGGAGCCATGGGTATCGTCACGCGCGAGCCGGTCGGCGTGGTCGGCCTGATCACGCCGTGGAACTTCCCGTTCCTGATCCTGTGCGAGCGTGTGCCCTATATTCTGGCGTCGGGCTGCACCATCGTTTCGAAACCATCCGAAGTGACCAGCGCGACGACCCTCTTACTGGCGGAGATCCTGTCGGAGGCCGGTTTGCCGGATGGCGTATTCAACGTGGTCACTGGATCGGGCAGCGTGATTGGTCAGAAACTGGCCGAGCATATGGACGTGGACATGCTGTCATTTACGGGCTCAACCGCAGTGGGCCGCTCGGTCGTTGCGGCGGCAGGGCAGAGTAACTTCAAGAAACTCGGGCTGGAGTTGGGCGGCAAGAACCCGCAGATTGTGTTCGCCGATGCCGATCTGGAAGACGCTGCCGATGGTGTCGCCTTTGGCATCGCGTTCAACACGGGGCAGTGTTGCGTATCAGGTGCGCGGCTGTTGGTCGAACGCTCGGTCGCGGACAAGTTCGCCGAAATGGTCGCCGATAAGCTGCGCAAGGTGCGCGTGGGTGATCCTCTGGACGAGCGTACGCAGGCCGGTGCCATCACCACCGATGCGCAGAACCGGACGATCCTGTCCTACATCGCCAAAGGTCAGGAAGAGGGCGCGACCCTGCTGGCCGGGGGCACCACGCCCGAAATCTCGGGCGGGCAATACATCGATCCGGTCGTCTTTACCGGCGTAACCAACGACATGGTGATCGCCCGCGAAGAGATTTTCGGTCCGGTTCTGGTCGTGATCCCGTTTGACACGATTGACGAGGCGATCTCGATTGCCAACGATACCGAATACGGTCTGGCGGCCAGCGTCTGGACCAAGCATATCGATAAGGCACTGACGATCTCTCGCCGTGTTCAGGCCGGGCGGTTCTGGGTGAACACAACTCTGGCCGGTGGACCCGAGTTGCCGATTGGCGGGTTCAAAGCCTCGGGCTGGGGTCGTGAGGCCGGGATGCATGGGGTCGAAGAATACACGCAGATCAAGTCGATCCATGTCGAGATCGGCAAACGGTCGCATTGGGTAGAGTGATGGCTGAAACCGGATATGACTATATCATCGTCGGCGGCGGCTCGGCCGGATGCGTTCTGGCCAACCGACTGACCGAGGACAGCGCGGTCAGGGTGCTGCTGCTTGAGGCAGGTGGCAAGGACAGCCATCCATTGATCCACATGCCGGTGGGCTTTGCCAAGATGACCGATGGCCCTCATACATGGGGTTTTACCACGGTCCCGCAGGTCAACGCCAACAACCGCGAGATTCCCTACGCGCAGGGTCGCGTGATCGGCGGCGGCAGCTCGATCAATGCCGAGGTGTTCACCCGCGGCAATCCCATCGACTACGACCGCTGGGCCAACGAAGAAGGCTGCGAAGACTGGGCGTTCAAGGACATCCAGAAGTACTTCGTCCGGTCCGAGCGCAATGCCATCCTGTCCGGCGACTGGCACGGAACCGAAGGACCGCTGGGTGTGTCGAACCTTGATGCTCCGCAGAAGATGACCCGGGCCTTCGTACGTTCCTGTCAGGAAGCGGGCATCCCTTACAACCCGGATTTCAATGGTCCGGTTCAGGAAGGCGCCGGCGTCTATCAGACGACCACGTGGAACGCCAAGCGCTGTTCTGCCGCGGTGGGGTATCTGAAACCTGTCCTGTCGCGCGCGAACCTGACGCTGGAAACTGGATGCCAGGTACACCGCGTAGTCATCGAGGCAGGCCGAGCCACTGGCGTCGAATACGATAGGGGCGGGCAGATGCGCAAGGCCACCGCTGATCAGGAGGTTCTGGTAACCTCGGGTGCGATCGGGACGCCCAAGCTGATGCTGTTGTCCGGCGTTGGCCCTGCAGCGCATTTGCGTGAGCATGGGATCGAGGTCAAACAGGACCTGCCGGGCGTTGGTGAAAACCTGAACGACCATTTCGGTATCGACATCGTGGCCGAGCTGAACGGCCATCACAGCCTGGACAAATACAATAAGCCGCATTGGGCTGTCTGGGCCGGGATGCAGTATTACCTGTACGGCTCGGGGCCGGTGGCGTCGAATGTCGTTGAAGGCGGCGCGTTCTGGTATGCGGACAATTCTCAGTCTGCGCCGGACCTTCAGTTCCACTTCCTGGCTGGCGCAGGGGCCGAGGCCGGGGTGCCGAGCGTGCCGAAAGGCAGCTCTGGCATCACGCTGAACTCTTACACTCTGCGTCCCAAGGCGCGGGGCACCGTGCGGCTGCGGTCTAACAGGGTTGAGGACATGCCTCTGGTCGATCCCAACTTCCTCGGGCATCCAGATGATCTGAAAACCTCGGTCGAAGGGGTCAAGCACAGCGTCGAAATCTTCAGGCAAAAAAGCCTGCAGAAATACATCCGTCAGATCCGTTTCCCCGATGACAGCGTGAAAACGCAGGCCGATTTCGAGGCCTATGCGCGGCAATACGGCCGGACGTCCTATCACCCGACCTGTACCTGCAAGATGGGAGTGGATGAAATGGCGGTGGTTGATCCGCAGATGCGTGTGCGGGGGATCGACGGGCTGCGGATTTGCGACAGCTCGGCCATGCCCAGCCTGATCGGATCAAATACCAACGCGCCGACGATCATGATGGCGGAAAAGGCCTCAGACATGATCCGGGGAAATCACTGAGTTATTAAGCTCTCAACGGCTCAGGGGTATTCCCGGAAACAGGCGGTGCCTCTGCCGGCACCGCCTTTTTTCATTCAATCCCACTTGGGCGCCCAAGGCACCAAGTCTTCGCCAACAATTCGGTAACCGGTGTGGGTTTTGGCGTCGATCCGGTCCATGTCGCTGCTGGACAGGGTGAAATCCATAACGTCGAAGTTGGCGTCGATATTGGCGCGTTTGGTCGACATCGTGTTGATCGAAACACCTTTCTGCAAAATCCAGCGCAAGACAACCTGTCCCGCAGTCTTGCCGTAGGTCTGGCCAATCTCGTCAAAGATCGAGTGTTTGAAGACCTCGCCGCGCGCGACCGAGCAGTAGGACGACAGGGGAATGCCGGTTTCCGAGGCCGCCGCCAGCAGAGTGTTTTGATTGAGCAGCGGGTGAAACTCGACCTGATTGGTGACCAGCGGCGTGTCGATGATCTTGACCGCGTCGCGCATCATCTGGGCGGTGTAGTTCGATACGCCGATATTCTTGGCCAGCCCCTTGGCGTGGGCCTGTTCCAGCAGTTTCAACGACGGGGCGATATCTTCGCCAATCGGCGGCCAGTGCAGCAGCAGGACGTCGACATAGCCCAGTTGCAGTTTCTTCAGGCTTTCCTCCACTGACGGAATGAATGCCTCTTCGGTGAAATTGTCGGGGTGAACCTTTGTGGTCACGCAGATTTCGTCCCGGTCGAAACCAAGCTCGGCCAGAGCGTCGCCGGTTTCCTTTTCATTCTCATACATCTGCGCGGTGTCGAACGAGCGATACCCAACCTCGGCAGCGATCTTCATCGCATCGCGAAGCTCGTCCCCGGTTAGGGGATAGGTGCCGAAGGTGCGCTGATTTGTTTTCTGAAAGTAAATGTTCACGGTGATCCTCCCAAAGAACAACTTTGAAAGTAACTTAATAGTTACTTAGCGTCAGGTCAATTCCCGCGTTTTGCTAATACCTGTTGATTTTCGCGGTCTCTCACGGCATAAAAGATATAACCAGTTAGTTACTTTCGTGAGGATCGCATGACCAAGCAGATGACGGCGCGCGAAGCAGCAAATCTTGTGCCTGACGGGGCGACCGTGGCGGTGAATTCGTCCAGCGGCCTGTGCTGTCCGGATGCGGTTCTCAAAGGTCTTGGCGAACGTTTTGAAGATGAAGGCGCACCACGGGACCTGACGACGATTCACCCAATCGCAGCGGGTGATATGTTCGGCACCAAAGGGGTGGATCACATCGCTAAGCCGGGACTTCTGACTCGGATCATCGGAGGGTCGTACCCGTCGGGTCCCAGCAAGGCGGAACCCCCCTTGGTGTGGCAGATGATCACCGCCGAACAGGTGCGCGCCTATAACGTGCCCTCGGGTATTATTTTCGACATGCTGCGCGAGGCGGCGGCCAAGCGTCCGGGCGTTCTGACCAAGGTGGGCATGGACACATTTGTCGATCCCGACATCGAAGGCTGTGCTATGAATGACGCGGCCCGCGCCGAACCCATCGTCAAGCGTATGGAGTTCGAGGGCGACGACTGGCTGTATTTCAAATCCATGGCCCCTAATGTCGCGATCATCCGCGCGACCACGGCTGACGAAAAGGGCAATCTGAGCTTTGAACACGAAGGCGCCTATCTGGGTGCGATGGAAATGGCGCTGGCCGCGCGCAACAATGGCGGCGTGGTCATCGCGCAGGCCAAGCGTGTCGCCGCCGCAGGCAGCATCCGCCCGCATGATGTGCATGTGCCGGGTATTCTGGTGGATGCTATCGTTGAAGCGCCGGATCAGCTGCAAACCACTGCCACCGAATATGATCCCGCGATTTCAGGTGAGTTGACGCGTCCGCTGGAAAGTTTCCGAACGGCCGAGTTCAATGTGGGCAAGGTGATTGCGCGCCGTGTGGCGATGGAGTTGAAGGACGGCTGGGCGGTCAATATCGGCTTTGGCATCTCAGCCAATGTCCCCCGCATTCTGGTTGAGGAAGGCCTCCACGGCTCGGTCACATGGATGATCGAACAGGGGGCTGTGGGCGGCGTGCCGCTGCTGGACTTCAAATTCGGTTGTTCGGCCAATGCCGAGGCGTTCGTGCCCTCGCCACATCAGTTCTGCTATTTCCAGGCGGGCGGGTTTGATGCCTCGCTCTTGTCGTTCCTCGAAGTCGACAAACACGGATCAGTCAATGTCTCGCGTCTGTCGGCCATTCCACACCGGACGGCGGGAGCGGGTGGTTTTGTCGATATCACGGCGCGTGCCCGCAAGATCGTGTTCTCGGGAAATTTCAACGCCGGGGCTAAGATGGCAATTGAAAACGGACAGGTTAAAATCCTGCAAGAGGGCAAAGTTGCTAAATTCGTCGATGAAGTCGATCAGATTTCCTTCTCGGGCACACGCGCCAAGGCGCAGGGGCAGGACGTGACCTATGTGACCGAACGCTGTGTCATCAAACTGACCGATCAGGGGTTGATGGTCACGGAAATCGCGCCCGGTCTGGACGTGCAGCGCGACGTTCTGGATCAGGCCGCAACACCTTTGTTGGTGTCGGATGATCTGAAAACCATGGATACCGCCCTATTTAATCCGGCCCTGATGGGGCTGGACCTGACTGCCGCGTGATGGAACACTTTCTGCTGGATATCAGCGACGGAATTGCCCGTCTGACGCTCAACCGGCCCGAGCGGCTTAACGCTCTGACCGAGAAGATGATGGATGATCTGATGGCGCTGTGTCGTCAGATCGAACATGCCGAGGATGCGCATGTTGTGATCCTGACCGGGGCTGGCAAAGCCTTCTGCGCGGGTGGTGATATTGACGCTTGGGCGGCACGGTCGGTGGAGGGGTTCGGGCGCCACTGGTTGCGCGATGGCCATCAGGCATTGGATGCGCTGACCCGTTTGCGTCAACCGGTGATTGCGGTTCTAAATGGCCATGTACTGGGCGGTGGATTGGAACTGGCGGCCTGTGCCGACTATCGCATTGCGGAATCGCATATCCGCATTGGACAGCCGGAACCCGCGCTTGGGATCATCCCCGGCTGGTCTGGGACGCAGCGCACCGTGCGCCGTTTCGGCTCACAATTGGTACGACGCATGGCGATCTTTGGTGAGGAGTTTTCCGCGAGCGATGCTCTGACCTTAGGTCTGGTCGATCTAGTCGCAGAAAAAGGTCAGGGTCTTGCGGCTGCTACGGATCTGGCCGATCGGATGCGCCATCGCGGGCCGGTCGCGACCGAGTTGGTGAAAATGCTGATCAACGCCGCCGAAGGCGAAGAGAGTGAGCGGGTGTTTGAATCGCTAGCAGGTTGGGTCGCCGCCGCGCAGCCCGAGTTACAGGTCGGTCTGGCCGCATTCAAAGACCGCAAAAAGGCGGATTTCTGGTAATCGTCTCTGGGAGGGAAGAACGAAATGATACGTCATCTGGTGCATCTGCGCTTTGAAAGCGATGTCTCCGAGGCTGAGAAGTCCGCTCTTTATATGGATCTGGAAGGTTTGAATGGGCATATCGACGGTATTGTCGATTTCCAGAGTCGCAGAAATGTGTCTGTCGAAACCGATCTTGTGCGCGATTTCAACGACATGTTCTGGTTTGACTTCCGGGATGCGGCAGTACGAGATGCGTACCTTGTCGACCCGACCCATCAGGAAATCGGCGGCCGCATCGTGGCGAAAACCGTGGGCGGTGTGGACGGCGTGTTTGTCTGCGATATCGAGGTTTGATCGCGGAGCCTAACAGCAGGTTCTGAAGCGATCCACGATCACGTCCAGAACCTCGTTCGGGTCTCGTTTCCACCATTTCTCGGCCGAGAAAATCTCAACCTCGCACAGGCCATCATACCCCGCATCCTCAACGGCCGCGCGCAGCGCGTACAGATCGGCAACGCCGTCGCCCATCATGCCCCGGTCCAGCAGGACGTCCGAGGTATCGGCCAGCCAGTCGCATAGGTGATAGCCGAGAATCCGGCCCTTGGCGCGGGTGGCCAGCGTATCGGCCAGTGTCGTGTCCCACCAGACGTGATAAACGTCGATGGCAACGCCCACATTATCCGCGCCAACCGTTTCGCAGACGTTCAGCGCATCCGCTGCGGTCATCAGACAGGTACGGTTGCCGGCGGTCGCTGGGTTCAGCGGTTCAAGGGCCAGTTTCACACCGCGTTCCGCTGCGTATGGGGCCGCGCGCGCCACGCGGTCCGCAAGGATTTTCTGGCTATCCAGAACCCCTTTGGTTCCCGGTTCCGGGCCGCCGGTCACGATGGTCAGGACATCAGTTTCCAGCGCGGCGGCCTGATCGATCGACAGGTGAAAATCATCCATGATTTCCTGATCGGAAGGCAGCGCAAGCGGCCCGGTCAGGAACGGTGTGCGGCACAAGCCGACAACCTGCATCCCTGCTTCGCGCACACGCTGGCCGATCTGCGCCGCGCGCGCGTCCAGCTCGCGCCGCCAGAAGGTAATACCGCCATATCCGCGTGCTGCGCAGGCATTGATCACCTGCTCTGGGCTCCACCCCGCGCCGTGGCCATCTAGATTGTGACCCAGAGTGGCCGTGTTCAGCGCCAGCGCGGAGTGATCCTGCGAAAAATCGCGCATTGTGCTCAGGCCCCGTAGAGTTTCAGCATGTGCCCCATGCGTTCAACCGCCAGATCGGGATCGCGCAGCAACCCGCATTCATCGGCTATTTTGAAACAGTCTGTGAAATAGGGCAGGGACCGGGTCGCCTGCGCGCCGTTCAGCATAATGAAATGGTCCTGAAACCCGTTCAGCCAGGCCAGAAACACAACGCCGGTTTTATAGTACTGGGTCGGCGCCCGGAAGATATGACGCGCCAGCGGCACGGTCGGATCAAGTGTTGCGCGGAAGGTCTTGGCGTCTCCGGCGCTCAGCTTGCTGACCGCATAAGCCGCTGCAGGGGCAAGAGGGTCAAAAATCCCCAGCAGCGCGTGCGAGTGGCCCTGATCGTCGCCTTCGATCAGCTCGGGGTAGTTAAAGTCGTCGCCCGTATACATGCGAACGCCTTCAGGCAGGCGGCGGCGCATGATGATCTCTTTCTCGGCGTCCAAAAGAGAAATCTTGATCCCGTCCACCTTGTCCACATTGGCTCCGATGATCGACAGCGCGGTGTCGAGCGCATCGTCAAAGCTGTCTGATCCCCAGTACCCGACAAGCTGCGGGTCAAACATCGCACCCAGCCAGTGCAGGATGACAGGTTCATCACAGGCGGCCAGAACGTCGTTGTAAACCGAGATATAGTCATCCGGCCCGGTCGCCACTTTGGCCAAAGCGCGCGAAGCCATCAGGATGATCTGCCCGCCCAGTTTCTGGATCGCCTCAACTTGCTCAAGATAAGCGCGGCGCACGTCATCCAGCGATTTCGCATCCGCCGGGTCCAGATGATCCGTGCCGCAGCCATTGCCGACCAGCGCGTCGGGCAGTTCTTCCTTGGTGCGCCGGATCAGTTCCAGCGCGCCGTTCCAATCCAGCCCCATGCCGCGCTGCGCGGTGTCCATCGCTTCGGCGATGCCCATGCCCATTCCGGCCAGATAGTGGCGGAATTCCATGGTCTTGCCCCAGTCTACATGGGCCGGGCCGGTAGGGTCGTGATCGCCAAAGGGGTCCGCCACCACATGGGCTGCGGAATATAGAATCCGAGCCGAGTTTGGGGTCAGCTTCGACGGCGCGACCGGGGTGCCGACTAGCGCATAGTCTTGCAGTTTTCCGGTGGTATCAGGCAGCTGAATTTTCATCGAAATACCTCAGAAACGGGGAACTAGCATTCCGGCATCGGCCGAAATGGCCTGACCGGTTGTGTAGGGAAGTTTGCCGCTGGCCAGCGATGCGATAATCCGACCCATGTCCTCGGGCTGGCCGACACGCGGGAACAGGGTCAGCCCGTCCTTGGCGCGCTGGTCATACATCTCGATCACCGGGGCGGTCATGTCGGTGGCGATCAGGCCGGGCTGCACGTCGTAGACGGCAATGTTTTCTTGCCCCAACCGCACGGCAAAGGTCTTCGAGATCATTGCGGCAGCAGCTTTGGACGCGCAATATTCGGCGCGCGGAACGGCCACGGCTACAGCGTTCGAAGACGTCACGTTGACGATGCTGTAAAAGAGTTTTTCGTCGCGATCGCTGGCAACAAGCCGTTTGGCAAAGGCCTGCGACAGGAAGAACATCGCCTTGGTGTTGATGGCCATGCAGCGGTCATAGCTGGCCTCGCTGACCTCAAGCAGATCGCCGCGTTGCATCACCCCCACGCCTGCGTTGTTCACTAGGGTTGTCAGCGGGCCTATTTCCGCTTCGATGGCAGCCAGTTGGTCGTCATGCGTACCGATTTCCGAGACATCAAAAGGTGCTGCAATCGCAGGCACTTCGAGGGCGCGTATCGTGTCCAATGCGCCCTGCAATTCGTCATCCATTTGAGGGCCGTTTATCGCTATGGCAAAGCCTTCGCGCGCTAGGGCAACGGCCGCTGCCAGACCGATCCCACGGGAGGACCCGGTCACAAGTGCTGCGGGGCGGCTCATGCGGCAGCTCCCTTGGACAGCAACTCGCGGGCAATGATCATGCGCTGAATTTGGTTGGTTCCTTCGTAAATCTGGGTGATCTTTGCGTCGCGATACAGGCGTTCGACTTCGAACCCGCGAATGTAGCCCGACCCGCCAAAAACCTGCACCGCGTCCGAGGACCGCTGCACCGCCATGTCCCCCGCAAAACACTTGGCCATCGAGCACGCCTTGGTGGCGTCCTGCCCGGTGTCGATCTTGTAGGCTGCCGAATGGACCAGAAGACGGGCGGCTTCGACATCCTTGGCGATATCCGCCAGCAGCCACTGGACCCCCTGAAAATCCGCGATGGGCTTGCTGAACTGTTTGCGTTGCTGGGCATAGTCGGTCGCAGCCTCAAGCCCTGCCTGACCAATCCCAACCGCCAGAGCGGCGATACCAACGCGGCCTTTGTCCAGAACGCTCATCATCATGTGGAACCCGCGCCCTTCGGTGCCCAGCAGGGCATCTGCCGGCAGACGGACGTCATCGAATGACAGCGGACCAACCTGGCTGGCGCGTTGACCCATCTTGATCTCTTTGGGCCCACGGATGACGCCATCGGCGTGCAGATCGACGATGAAGATCGACATGCCACGGTGCCCGGCCTCGGGATCGGTCCGGGCCAGAACAAAGCCGACATCCGCGACCGGGGCGTTGTGGATCCAGATCTTACCGCCGTTCAACACCCATCCATCGCCATCACGCACCGCCGTCGTGCGAATTCCTGACACATCGGTGCCTGCTTCGGGTTCGGTGATGCAATAGGCGGGGCGCAGCTTGGCGGCCAACAGATCGCCCAGCCATTTGCCTTGCTGTTCCGGCGTTCCGTGGCGCACCAGCAGCGTCGAAACCAGTTCCAGCAAGCCGCATTGATCGGCAATCGACGCATATCCGCGCGACAGTTCCTCCATCACCAGCGCATAAGTCACCGTGTCGAAACCGGGGCCGCCGAGTTCTTCCGGCACACCGATGCCGAATAAGCCCAGCTCGGCCATCTGGTCGTAGATTTCCGCGGGAAACCGCGAGTCGCGATCCAGCTCTTCCGCCGCAGGGCGAATGACATCCTCGGCAAACTGGCGGGTCATATCGCGAACCTGAAGGTGGGTTTCGGTCAGAAACATCGTAGCGCCCCGTAATGTAACTAATCAGTTACTAATACGCCTGGCGGAGGCGGTTCGTCAAGTGGGTTGATCGGTTTCGCCATATGAGTTAAATAACCAAACAGTTACTTAATGACTGCGCAAATATTGGCGATCCGGTTTGCATTTGGGAGGCTTGCATGAATCCGAACACACTGAACAAGTTTGGCCGGGTGGATCTGAACGTATCCGCTTTTGGTTTTGGCACGGCGCCGATTGGCAACATCTTTCGCGAGATTGACGAGGCAACGTCTGACGCGATGATTCAGCACGCCTGGGACAAAGGTGTTCGGTATTTCGACACCGCTCCGATGTACGGGCACGGCCTGTCGGAAATGCGGACGGGGCACAGCCTGCGCTGGAAGGACCGCGGAGATTTCATCCTGTCATCCAAGGTTGGTCGGGTACTGAAGCCCGGGCGTCGTCAGGACATCAATTTCGAACCTTGGACCAATGCTGCGCCCTTCACCATGCATTTCGACTATAGCTATGACGGGATTATGCGGTCGTTTGAAGACAGCCTGCAGCGAATGGCGCTGGAGCACATGGATATCTGCTTTATCCACGACATCGACGTGTTTACGCGCGGCAGCGAGCAGCCCGAAGTGTTCAAGCAAGCCATGGATGAAGCCTGGAAAGCGCTGGAAAGTTTGCGCGATCAGGGCGTTGTGAAAGCCATTGGCGTTGGCGTGAACGAATGGGAAGTGTGCCACGCCGCGCTTGAACAGCGCGACTTTGACTGCTTCCTGCTGGCCGGGCGGTATACGCTGCTGGAGCAGGACGCTCTGGATAAGTTCCTGCCACTTTGTGAGGAACGCGGCGCCGCTGTGGTTGTCGGTGGAGGCTTCAACTCGGGCATTCTGGCGACAGGGGCGAAGGAAGGGGCAAAGTACAACTATGCTCCGGCGCCTGCCGATATCATGGACAAGGTCAGCAAGATCGAGGCCGTCTGTGCCGAATACAACGTACCGCTGCCAGCCGCCGCGCTGCAATTCGTGGTCGCGCATCCGGCGGTGCCGACCTTCATGGCGGGGACACGCACGGTCGAGCAGCTGGATCAGAACCTGAATTGGTTCAGCCATGACATCCCGGCTGAATTCTGGGCGGACTTGAAAACCAAGGGTCTGTTGCGCGAAGACGCTCCGGTTCCGGAATGAGTGCGACCCCTCTGGTTACCGGAACCTATGGGTATCATGACCTGCAGATCGGGGACGTAATGAAAACGGGGTCTGCTGACATTACGGCAGACCTGATCTCAGCCTTCGCAGACCTGACCGGGGATAATTACGCTCTGCATCTGGATGATGAGGCCGCCCGACAGCTTGGGTACAAAGCGCGCGTGGCGCATGGGCTTTTAATCCTGTCCGTGGTCGACGGGCTAAAGTTCCAGTCCAAGGCGCGTCCGCAAGGTTTGGCCTCGTTGGGGTGGAATTGGCGGTTTGAGCAGCCTGTTTTTGCCGGGGACGTGATACGTGCAGAACTTACGGTAGTAGGTAAGCGTTTAACTGCTTCTGCCGCACGCGGCATTATTTCCTTTCAGTTCGATGTGTTTAACCAGAATGGGCTACGCGTCCAGCAGGGTACAAACGAACTGATTTTTGATCTTTGAGCGAGGTTACCATGCAGGTATCGATAGCGAAACGCATGATCACGCAGGAAGCCGCGAATGCGGCGGTCCAGGCAGCGCTGTCTAATGCAAACAACAATGGATGGGCGGTTGCAGCGATAGTAGTGGACGCCAGTGGCCACATGGTCGCTGCCGGACGGTCAGACAGCGCCCCTGCAGCTGTGGCTGAGTTTGCTAGGGACAAAGCGCAGACAGCCGTGTTGGGCAAAACGACACGTGACTTCGCCAAGCGCATGTTGTCCAGCCCCGAGTTGCAACTTGGAATGATCAACAGAGGCACGCTTTGCGCCTGGGACGGAGGGGTTCCAATTCGCGAGAATGGCGTTCTGATTGGAGCGATTGGCGTGTCCGGGGCCGCTGGGCCGGATGACGTAAAATGCGCGACAGCCGGAATCTGTGCCATCGGGCTTTGCGACTGAGCCGGACATTGCCAACTTGTTTGCATGCGTCTGATGGCGGCCTAACATACGCCTGTCAGTCGGTCATTTCGAGAGCATAACCGACCCAGAGGCTAGAAGCACCGGTTCTGGCGTGACTGTATGAGACAGTGGACAGTTGATAGCGGCGGGGTCGAAAGGCGGTGTTGATCTTGTCGTGAGCTTACGCTTTCTTTGACGAACTAAAGCATCCCATGAGCTTTTCACACTTTCGAGTGGGTCTGTGTGATACTTCGATTCGATTGTTCAACCCTTTGTGTTCTCGGTGATCCGCACCCGGCGCAAGATCGAATGGGCTTGTATTTGTCGCATCTCCAAAATGTTCGATACGCCGCTGAGTTGAGAGTTTCTTGCTATGCAGCTTTGAGCAAGCGGTTTTGGTCATCTCTTCTAGAGAACAACTTGTTTGGAAGGAGACAGAGGGCTGCCGAAGACAGCCCCCTGTGCAGGTTACCTCAGCGCGGTCAGCAATTGCTGGGCAGCACTTTCCGATGATGCTGGGTTCTGACCTGTGATCAACAGGCCATCGACAAGCACGTATGGCGCCCAATCGTCGCCCGAAGAATACTCTCCACCGTTGTCTTTGAGCATCTCCTCAACCAGAAAGGGCACCACTTCTGTCAGCTCAACAGCCGCTTCTTCAGTGTTGCTAAAGCCAGTCACCTTCTTGCCAGCGACTAGGGGCTTTCCATTCGTTCCCTTTACGTTTTTCAGAACACCGGGCGCGTGGCATACCAGCGAAACAGGCTTTCCGGCCGCATGAAAGGCTTCGATCAATCCGGCAGAGTCAGAGCTTTCTGCCAGGTCCCACAATGGGCCATGCCCACCAGGATAGAATACGGCGTCGAAATCATCATGCGAAACGCCTTCCAGTTTGACCGTGTTTGCCAATTGCGTGGATGCCTCGGCGTCAGCTTCGAAGCGGCGGGTCGCGTCTGTTTGAAAACCTTCGTCTGCACTCTTGGGGTCCAGTGGAGGCTGGCCGCCAAGTGGTGACGTCAGAGTGATGTCGGCACCCGCATCTTTGAACACGTAATACGGAGCTGCCAATTCTTCGAGCCAAAAGCCGGTTTTTTGGCCGGTGTTGCCGAGTTCGTCGTGTGAAGTGAGTACCATCAGGATTTTCATTACTGGTATTCCTTTATTGAGGCTGTGGTTGTTGAACTTGTCAGAAACCGCTCGCCACGCGTGGTGTTTCTTATGGGAATCAAAAGCGGGTTCGCACGGTATGGTCGGTTTAGATAGTGAAAAATAGACCGGTCGTCTACTTATTTCTTCAAGTGCAAATAATTCAAACGGCAACTAAATTATTGGGTACTTTGTGGGAAAACTAAGTGAAACCCGATACTGAGTTGCTAAAGTATAGTGATTGTAATAGACTGACCGACTTGCTATGAGATCAAGAAGGACAAAATCTTCCAGAAGGTTGCTTTGGATGAGTGCGCGTCAAAAGATAGTTTCAGCAGGCCAGGCCTTGGTTGGTCAGAGAGGTTTTAGCGCAGTGGGGCTGTCAGAAATCCTGAAATCAGCGGGCGTACCGAAAGGATCATTTTATCATTTCTTCGAGTCTAAGGATGCATTCGGAGTGGCGCTCTTGGAAGAGTACTTTCAAAGTTACCACGCTGAAATGGATCAAATAATTGCAAAACCCGGGCTCACAGCCTCGGAAAAAGCCATGCTGTACTTTGCTAACTGGAGAGAAAATCAAGGACTTAACGACTGCCAGGGGCGTTGTTTGGCTGTCAAGCTTGGTGCGGAAGTTTCAGACATTTCCAAGGCCATGCGGCATACGCTCAAAGAGGGAACGGACGGGATTGTTGCACGGTTAACCGATCTGATGGCCAAAGGAGAAGCCGACAACTCTATAAAGCCGTCGCAATCCCCCGAAGACTTAGCAGCCAATCTTTATTTTCTTTGGGTCGGAGCAAGTGTCATGGTCAAGATTTCGAGGTCCCACAATCCGTTTGACACGGCGTTGTCGGCCAGCAGGGCAATGCTCGGCCTGGATTAGGTAGCACGCTGTACAAGCGCCTTTTGCCGCAGTTTCAAACCAGAATTCGTGATGGGTCCCGGTGAAAAACGAGATCGATTTATTCTGACATCGGGTCTTTCTTATGTAGAATAGTCACTCGAAACAGAGGGATCCAATCATGGAGAAGCCAATTGCCCGCGACTGGTATGAGGTCATACCATTCTCAGACAATATCAGTCTGATCCGTGAGAAACACGTTGCGGACTGGTTGCGTTGCAATATGTGGCACGTTCGGGGGCGCGACCGGGATTTGATCATAGATACCGGCATGGGGTTGCGTCCGCTGGTCGAGGAAGTTGTCAGCCTGACGGAACGCCCTTTGACAGCCATCATGACCCATTGCCATTTTGATCACGCGGGCGGGCTGCATCAGTTTGAACATCGCTGCGGGCATCCCCGTGAAGCGCAGGTCATTGCGGAACCGACTGCGGCCAATACCGTCGCTGATACCGGATATGTGCGCGCCGAAACTTTCACCGCTCTGCCCTATGAAGGGTTTCGCCATGAGGACTATGTTGTCAAACCGGCGCCTTTGACGCAGCTATTGGATGAGGGGGACATCATTGATTTGGGCAATCGGGTTTTCAAGGTTTTCCACATGCCCGGTCATTCACCTGGGTCAATTGCCCTGTTCGAGGAAGGGACCGGCATCTTATTCAGCGGTGATGTGGTCTATGACGGTGATCTGCTCGACACGCTTTACCATTCAGATCCCGAGCAATTCAAAGCCTCCCTGCGCCGGGTGCAGGAACTTCCCCTGAGAACCATTCACGGCGGCCACTACCCATCTTTCGGAAAACAACGCCTGTCAGAAATAATTGAAGGCTATTTCTCAGGTCACCAACGCATCAAAAACTCCGCAGATTGGGTGCGAGACAATTTGAGCTGAAGCCATCGAGCTTAGAGCACATTCCAGAAAACTTGTATTATCCGAGCACGCGCTATCAGAACCGCGGTTGCAGCGGCAGTCGGGAGCAGAATTTGCAAAAGAACCCAACTGGATCGTGCTATTCGGCAAACAGGCTCAAAACACCGGAACCGGCTCTCGTCGAATACTCCAGCTGTGCTTCGCCCAGCTTGGTTGCCAGGTTTGAACAGCCTTATCCGTAATCCGCTCCTGACCTGTCTCAATAGCGTCTTTCGCAAGCGCCTTAACCATCTTGAATGCTCGTGACGTAACACCGCCTGTCACACCCAGAATGGCCCGAAGCGAATGCACACTGAGGCTGGATCCGCGTTCCAAATGCATCGCAGCAAATGGCTGAGGGCGCATGCCTAAAGTTCGAACACCGTGTGCGGCCACCATAAGGGCGCGCCAATCAATGCCGGAAAATCGCCTCTCGTCGAGTGCCGGTGGCGCATGCGGCAATAGGATGGCCGTTCGGGTAACGCCGATATCTGCCACGTGTGAGGTTGGCTACAGGCTTGCCATACGCTTGGCGATCATGGTCTTTCCTATCTCCGAACTTCCGTAAAACATGAGGCTTGGCATTCGGCGCCGTATTGGCATCCTCATGAGAGAAGTCAGCCGGTTAAGAACAATATTTGAACGGTCGAACGCGATCAAACGGCACTGCGGACCAAAGCAAGTCTTTCGTCGGCATCCATGAGTGTCATCTATTGGGCAGGTGGGAAGATCGGGATTATTGGTACCAATCGTGAACAACTCGCGGGATGGCTCGCGTTTTGTATTGTCGTTTGGAAGTCGCGACCGGCGTTCACCTTCCAGCCGCGCCGCCAGAGTTTGCTGCTTTGCCGCGTGCGCAATGCGCCTTTGTTTTTCAAAAATCTGAAACAGCTTTCGATGTCGGGATCGTTCCGCCGTGACGCTAGCGATATAAAGCCCGCCCGCCGCGACTCCCGGGGCGAAATCCGGAGCCGCGACAGGTTCTTGTAACGTGTAACAACGGTCCGTCCTTCGTTTTTGACGGCCCAAGTCTGGGACTTACCATGGGGGTCATACTTGATAAATACCTTGCCGACACCACGACCGATCATTGGGGTGTCCTATCGCAATCAATTTGTCTAGGTTGAGATTTCCGTTCTGCCTTGCCCAGTTCTGGGCCAGGTTAATGGCCTGATCGAGCTTGAGTGCCACATTCAACCGGGCGCGGCCGGTTCACCCATTTTTGCTGAGAATCAAGGACAATTGAAACTGGCAGGTGTGCTTGTTGCACGTGGGCAGGGCGTAAATGAAGGCATCGCAGTCGCGGCGCACGCGCATGTGTTTACGGCGTTCAGTCCATGAGTTCTTATGTAAGGCTTCTGATCCAACGGTAATATTCAAAGAACATAGCTTTCTTCCTTGGGAAAAGTCGCATTGCCAATGAAAAAGATGGTTGAGTTTCAGTGAAACCTGTACCGCGAACAACGTATTTGTGACCAATGAAAAACGGTTGTCTCGGAGACAGTTGCCAACCGCAGGGTTCATTTTCCCCGCTTGTAGTGCGCCATGAACATTGCGACACAATCGTTCAATACGTCTTTGGAGGTCGCGTTCTCGCCGAGGAAGAACTCCGGCCAGAAAAAGAAGCCTTTGACGAGTACCAGGAGCTGATTGGTCGCGAAATCTGGATCGGCTTTACGAAGCTCGCCTGCGTCCATGGCCTCGCTGATCAGCCTCTTTATTGGATAGTCGTGCGTTTCGCTTTCATTGAAGAACTGCCGGGAACGGTCAAGGTCACGGATCAGTTCTGACATCACCATCCTGTTCAACCCGATAGCCGTCTTTTCTGTGATGACCTCAACGTAGCGCCACAAAGCGTCCTTCAGTTGCTCAACGAAGTCGCGATCCGGGTCATAGGGCACTGGTTCCATGCTCGAGTTCCGCTCAATCATGATCTCAGAGATTGCTTCGAACAGGGCATCCTTGCTCTCGAAGTGATTGTAGAGCGTGCGACTCGATACGTTCGCTTTTTTGGCAATTGAGGTCGTCGTTGCTCCGAGAAAGCCCTGTTCACGGAACTCATCGATGGCCGCGTCGATGATGTCTTTTCGTTTTTTTTCTGTGCGTTTCAAGATTCCAACCTCGGAAGTAAAGAAAGCTATTTACAAACAGTACCCGGCCCCATAAGTAAACACCACAATGTACTTTGGCAAGGCGTGATGCCGACCAACCCGAGAAAGCGGAGCATGACCATGATCGAACTTTCACGACGCAACGTCCTCCAAACTGCCTCCGTCGCTTCCTTGCTGTCCCTCACGGGCTGGGGAGTAAATGCCAAACAAACCTCACAACCCTCTAATGAAGGACTTTCAGATATGGCCCTCACTGCTGGCAAAAACAAAGTAACGTTCAAATCTTTTGGCGTGGATTTGGCGGGCGACCTTTACCTGCCCGAAGGCTTTGATGAGACCAAAAAATACAAGGCAATCGTGGGCGCCAGCCCGTTCCCTCAGGTGAAAGATCAAATTCCGGCGACTTACGGCCCGGAAATGGCCGCTCGCGGTTTCATCTACCTGGGTTTCGACTATCTGGGCATGGGTGACTCCCCGGCGCTTCCCGGTGAGTTCAAACAGTCCCGCTACATGTTCCGCCTGATCGAAAACACATGGGACGCGGTATCCTATCTGGGCACGCTTCCTTTTGTCGAGGAGATCTACGGTCTGGGTGTCTGCCAGGGCGGTTCGATCATCGCGTCAGCAGCCGTGACCGACCACCGCATGAAAAAAATTGCCATGGTTTCCGGTATGATGGCGGCGGATGCGTTCCAGTGGACTGACCGCGATATGGCGAACCAGATAATCGCCGGTGCCAACGCATCGATGCAGAAGCAATGCGAAACCGGTGAACCGGACTATGTCGCCCCGTTCGGCCTGAACGACGAGATGTCCCGCGAAGAGTTCACTGCAGCGGCCGCCTATCCGGCGATGGCTGGCGAGACCTATGACTACTACGGTCGTGATGGTGTCAAAGGTCCGGTTGCGGTTGCGAACTTTACCAACATGCATATCGGCGATCAGGCCATGCAGTCGCTGTTCTCTATCTGCGAAGCCTATGCCGACAAGATCGCGCAGCCGTCACTGACCATCTATGGTACCACAGCTTCAACCGCGATCTGCTCGACCGCATTCGTCGAGAAGCTGACCAATGATCACAAAGAGTTGGCTTTTGACGAGTTCAGCCACGTGGACTTCTACTACAAGCCCGAGGCCGTCAAAGCGTCGACCGACGCTGTGGCCGAGTTCTTCAATTCCTAAACATATCGGGTAGAGGCCATGTTGTGGCCTCTACCTTCCCATCTTCCCTAAATCGGTCCCTCCTGAGGACTGAGATGGCCGACTTTGGCAAAGACTCCACCACTCACGACGTATTTTTGGGGGGGAGGCGATCTGACCGGAAAGACTGTTCTGATCACTGGCAGCTCTGTCGGTCTGGGCGCTGAAACTGCTCGCGCACTGGCTTCCAAGGGCGCGTCGGTCACTATTGTGGTGCGCTCGGCGTAAAAGCTGGAAGGTATCGCAACCAGAATCAAGCAAGAGACCGGCCAAGAGGTCGAAGTCGCCTCGCTAGAGCTGGATAAACCTGACACGATCTGCGCCTTTGCAGAGAATTGGCTGGCCCGCTATAACAAGCTGGACATCCTGATCAATACGCCGGCATCATGGCAACCCCGTTTGAGCGCGCGCTCGAGGGGTGGGAGAGCTAGTTTTTCACCAACAATCTGGGCCACTTCCTGCTGACCAACCTGCTGGCGGGCCCGATCAAGGCATCAGGTTCGGCAAGCGTGATCATCTGTCTTCTGCCGCGCATTGGTTTACACTCGTCGATCTGGAAGCCCCGAAATTTGAGCGCCGTGAATACGACCCCATGGCATCCTACGGGCAACCCGTATCGGTCGATATCGTCGTAGCCTAAAATTGGGCGCGTGATCAGAAACGTTACCAGTGATGGTACAAGAAAATACACAAGTTAGCTTAGCGCAATCCATGAGCATGGCTTGAACCTTATAGCCGCCTTGACCTTTCCAAGATTTAGCGTTCTGGGTTTGGTGGAATAGGTAGATGTTGTTGATTTCAGAGTTTACATGCTTAGTCATCGCGCATGGCGATAGAACAGACTCACTAACATAGTAAAAGGCTGCGCGATGAGCGGTAGGTCTATTTTTGGTAGAGTTCGATTAATTCTGCGGGTGCTCGCAGTTATTTTTAGCTTCCTGCCGAGCATTCTCCATCGTTGGATTTGGGAGTTAACTGACCTATTGCCCAATGTTGTTGGCGTTGGCCTTCGCTATGCGCTAGCAAAGGCCAAAACAAGGGCGATCGGCGACAACGTTTACTGGGGCCGGAATGTAACCGCGAAGAACTGGTCTAACCTCTCAATCGGGGACAATTGCTCAATCCACGAAAACTGTTTCCTTGACGCGCTCGGCGAGATTGAGATCGGCTCGAATGTGTCTATTGCACATGCGTGTTCGCTTGTATCCTTTGATCACGTGGCTCAACCAAACATACCCATTAAAATAGCCCAATATTGCCCGGAACCATATCTATTGCTGACGATGTTTGGATCGCAGCGGGCGTGCGTATCTTGCGAGATACACAGATAGGTTCCCGTGTGATGGTCGCGGCAAATGCAGTTGCGCGAGGACCTTTGGAACAAGGTTGGCTCTATGGTGGCACGCCTGCCCGTCAACTCAAACCCGTTTGCGCCATGGAAGGCGAAACAAACTGACGTTCGGATTCCAGCAAATCTTCGAGAAAGTTCATGTCATTGTCCGTCGCGACGAGCTTTGTAGCTTTCCCTCCGCCATAAAAAATAGATTTGAGGCCTGCATCTTTAAGAGCGCTTACAACCGAATAAAGACCCAAAAACCGAAGCGATCGAGCACCGTAACGTCCTAGGCGGGCAAGCAAAAAAGACCGAGGCGTTGTCGCTTCGTTTCTGCGCTGCGCAGCCAGATCACCTGCGCCTTTTAATGGAATCCCCAGCGCATTCGAAAGAGTTTCTACATAGCCGTCAGGATCATCGGCAAGATCTGATTGCAGTAGAACGGTGACTTTGCTGAAATGTGCTTTCCAGATTGGTAGATGCTCAGAATACCGACTTGCTCCAATGATCTCAGGATACTTTTTCACTGCCTTCTGAAGCGGAAGCTTTGTGTAGCCACAAGCCATATGCTGGTAATGGGACCATGCCCGCTTTACCGGATCGCGCAGTGTCACAACAATTGGAATATCGCCCAATTCTTCGGCAATTTTCGGGGCGGCGAAACTGGAGACATGAAACAGGGAAGGACCCACTTCGATGATTGCGACATTCTGATCCGGGTCACAGTGCCTGAAGTGTTTTTCATACCAGGCCAACCCGCGGTGATGGTACCTGTCGAAATAAAATGTCTCTTTGACTCCGCTTGGAAGACAGATGTCCCCGCGGCTTTCGAAGTACTCGTGTATCCAGCTTGTGCCACACTTCATCGGCCCCACCACAAGCGCGGTGGGTTTTGTTTTTTCAGGCGTGATCATTTTTCGGAGCCCTTTGTCTAAAAAGAGTGGTAGGCGGATCAATCGCAAGACTAGTAATCGCTGCGTGCCGCAGTGCAAGATTTGAGACAACGATGGCCAGAAATGCGGCCAAGGCAGCGCCGGTCGTTCCAAAGAACGGAATGAATGCCAAATTCAACACGATGGTAGAAGCCAATGCCAGTGCAAACGACAAGAGTGTACGTTTCTCGTAGCCCGTCATATTGAGCAGAGGGATGACCGCGCCATTTAACATAGCCACAGTATTGCCGGCCGAAAGAATCAATAGTGGGGTTAGCGCAGCCACGGCCTCCGTTCCAAAGAGGAGGGCTAATATCTGTTCACCAAAGGCCGTATAAATCAGCAACCCCGGCACCGCTACGCAAAGTGACAAAATGATGCTGGTACGCAGCAGGGTGACTAACTCGTCGTGGTTCAGGCCTTTACGCAGTTGAGCCAGACGCGGCGCTAGAACAACATTTACGGCCTGCGATCCGAAAGCCACCAGCATTGCGCCTTGCAGGGCAATTCGATAGACGCCAACCGCCGTTTCTCCGATCAAGAGCCCCAGTAGGATCAGATCCGCTTGCCGTGTCGCTACCTGCACGCCGCCGACAGCTGTGAATGGTATTGCAGAACGTAGCCACGTTCGATGCTCAATCGTCACCTTGCCCGTAGCAGCAAGTGTGGCAGGAACTTTGCGCCAAAACAGGTAACGATTGAGCGCGGCAGGCAAAGACACTGCTGCAACCATTGCCAAAGTCGTATGGGTTGCCGTCATCCCTCCGGGTAGCAAAGCGTTTAGCAAGAGTGAAATGACGATCAGAATGATCGGGCGCACCACCGTATCGGGAAAGAGAGCTGCTACGGGCTTTCCCAAGCCACGCAAACCGCCGGACCAGTTTCCCATCAAGGAAAACCCCGGTAGCAGCAGTGTCGAAATGGCAATTGAAAACGCGAGATCGCTGGTTGGAAAGAATGTCAGGGCAACGAACGCAACGATACCGCCGACCACGACGCAGTAGATTGTGCTGAAAAGAAGAATCCAGCGCATAACACCATGCAGTTTTGCCGGATCGTTTGCGTCAGCGGCACGGGAAACCTCGCGTACGACAAGCTCTGTAATGCCGTTTTTAGTCGGAATCGAAAGCCCGGTCGCCACGGCCAGACCGAAGGAGAAAAGACCAAACTGAGCAAGACCGAGAATTCTGGCCAAGACAATGGTCACAAGGACACCCATCAGCGCCTGTGAGACCTTCAAGGCTCCGGTCCCAAGACTTTTACTCAGAATACCGCGGATCATGTCTTCGCCTCCTGAGTGACGTTCTCAATACGTTGCCCTGTGGGCGTTTCTCCGGGCCAGTGATGCTGGCTCTAACGGAGTGTTTCGAAAGCCACCACCATGAAGCGACAAGCTTGCAGGAATGTTCGCCCACTGAGGTATTTCTGCTGCTCCGAAAAAAGCAGAAAGAGGACCACAATTTAGACTGCCAGCAACGGGGTCAAGTTGAGTCGAAAAGGTTGTGGAGATCCGTGTTTGGTGCTTCGGGGCAATGCTTCGATGATGTATCGTTGGCGGCCAAACTCAACAGAGCTATCTTGATTTACGCTGCTACGCCGCCTGTCGTTTTGTCCGACACAACGTTCGGATTTCCTCGATGTACTTGCCGATAACTATGCTCTCGTCAAACTCGTTCTCCATCTTGGAGCGTCCAGCCCGGCCCATCGCGCTACGGGCCTGAGGTGAAAGTGCAATCACGCGTTCCATTTTGTTCTGAAGATCCGCTGCGTCACGCAATCCGCAGATGAAACCGTTGACGCCATCATCCACGGTCTCGCGGCAACCGGGGGCATCGGTAGTGATAATCGGCCGCCCTACAGCTGCGGCCTCGAGCAGGGTGCGAGGCGTGCCCTCGGGATAGGCTGAAGGCAGCACGACGCAGTCCGAGTCCACGATTTCCTGCACCACATTGTCTGAATAGCCCAAATATTCGACGTCACCCGCATGTACCCACTCATCCATCTGCGCGCGCGTGATCGCAGCCGGATTGTCATTGTCGAGAGAACCCAGCAAGCAAAAACGCACATCGCCATGGCGCTGGCGGATGGCGCGCGCGGCTTCCACGAACTCACCCACACCCTTGTCCCACAACATTCGTGCTATAAGCACAAAGCGCAAAGGTGTGTCGCGCCCTGCCTCGGGTAGGGGAGTAAAAGCGAACTTTGTCAAATCTACGCCCGAGCCGGGCAATAGGTCATGCTTGTTGTGCCGGACGACACCGTTGCTGGTAAACAGCTCGCGATCGTCTGGGTTTTGGAAAAAAACCATAGCCGCTTGCTTTAACGCTATCCGATAGAGCCCCTTGGCGACCTGTGTCACTAAATTGTCGGACAAAAAGACCGAGCCTAGCCCCGCAATGTTGTTGATCGTGGGAATGTCCAGCTTGTGCGCAGCGAGCGAGCCATAGATATTCGGCTTGATCGTGTAACCAAGGAATACATCTGGGCTAACCTGCTGCAAGGCCTCTCTAAATCGACGATAGAGAAGGTAATCCGACACTGGATTCTTGTTCATTTTCATAGGCAAGTCTACATGGGAAACACCCATTTTCAACAGCGGCGCAGTGTATTCATCCTTTGGTGCCACGATGACAACGTCGTGACCCTCGTCCTGGATTGCCCGTATTAGATTCCTGCGCGCCTGCCACACGTAATGCGATGTATTCGCGCCTATCGCAATTCTCTTGTTCGTATCCAAAGTATTGTTTTCCCCAAGTTCCGTCTGACCCAGCTGCCTGACCCGGGTGTTTGGGTATCGAATCCGTACCTGTTTCTTTCTTGTGAATAGAGTGCGGTCAAGGGCTGCTGAGCGGAACCTTCGCATAACTCAAGCGGTGCAGGTAGTGCGGCACGGAAATGATTGGCACATACGGTTTGGGCCTGACCCTAGCGCCGCGCGAACCAGATACGGCGAAAATCGTTGAGATCCGTCTTCCATCACCTCAGTTATGCGGACACCTGCCTGGCAGGACTTTCAGGTACCCGTCAATGAGGCACGCACAATCAAGATTGTACTGACGAGATCCGAGCGCAATTTCTCGGTTCACCTGCAATTCCCGTGATATCTGAGCCCCTGCGACCACAGTCGGCGCGGTGAAATTTTTCACACCAAGTATCGTAAACGCAGCCAGTCAATCCTCTCTGATTCTCTCTCTCAAAGGTCGGAAAAACTTGCCAGCTAGCGAGGCCGGTAAGTGAAGCAGACCAAAGTGCTCCCTAGTTTTGAGCAATACCTTAGCCCTGAACGGGTTTGGCGGTTCATCGCCGTTCGTGACGCAAGGTGACTCCTGCGCTGACCCAGTCATAGTTACTGTCGGTTGGTTAACTGGCAACCAGGCTGAAACTTTGTTGGCATGCAATCGTAAAGAACTACTGAACTGCGGGGACGAGGTGAAAACACTTTCCGGAAGGGGGGTGAAGTACCTTATGCACTCGAAATGAAGACAAGCCCGTTTGGTCGGGCTCACAAATCAGCCAAGGAGAAAACGAATGGCAGATGACTTCGCAAATCACCGCGCCGGTCTGGATAGCCCTCAGGGACATCACGCCGCAGTCACCCCAAGCGATACCGTTGATCTACCTAACGCTACTCGCGCGCTGTGGGTCGGAAATGGCGGTAATATCACAGCGACCACGATTTATGGTGAGACGGAAGTCTATGAAAACGTTCCAAATGGTTCGCTGCTGCCAGGGCGGTTTACTCGGGTTCACGCGACAGGAAACTCAGCAAGCAGTATTTTGGCTCTCTGGTGATCTGATATGATCAATCTCGGACTTTCCATCACATCACTGGCGGCACGGTCACGGCGTGGCACCGCTCCGCTGAAGCTGAATCTGATAGCTAACGGCAGCTTCGGAGCGGGAACAATCGGCTGGGTTCCGTTCAGTTCAACCGAACTTGCAATAGAAGCCGGAAGACTGCGTGTCATTGCCGGAGCAACGGCAATCAGGGTGTCTCAGGACGTGAGTGCTCTTATTCAGGGTCAGCAATACCGGTTATCCGCTGATATCGACGCATCCGCCAGCACCGGAACTGTCACAGCTCGTATCAACAGCTCTATCAGCACATCCGGTTCCCTTGTCGTTCTCAGTGTCGCGGCTGGGCAGTCAGGTACCTTTGACGCAAATTTTACCGCACGCGCGGGAGATGTCGTCTTGTTCTTCAACAACACTCGGGGGTTTGGCGACTACTGGCTGGACAACATCAAGATTGAGCCGGTCTGATTACGTCAGCACCAACAGAAGATAGGCGGCTAACGCCACGACGATGGAAAACACTACCACTGGCGGTGGGTTTTCGACATCCGAGAGTTTCTGCTGGAATGCCCCGGCCTGATACGCAAGATAAAGCGCTGCCGCCAGAAGAAAAAAGGCTATGATATCAATGAGTATTTTGGTCATACACCTGCTTTCTAAACATCCACTGTGAACTAAATCCTAACAGACCTGCTGTCGCCCGACCCATGTGGTCGGGCTTTTTTGGGGGGCATTGAAGTCCTGCCGGACAGGCCCGTGAGATTCTGGTTCGGCAACGCACGCAAGTAGTCGATGTCTTGCCGGGCTATCTTGGAGAGTTGGGTCACGTATTTCCGCAGCAGCGGGTTTGAGAAACGAGTTCCGCGAACGTTTGAAACGGGCAAAATGCGGGCGTGAATTGACCTTTTACGATTTGTGCGCGCCACTTCGATACCGTCCAGTGTTGCCGCCGCTGAAACGAAGGCCTTGAACATCAGACCGACCGAATGCGCCTTTAGATGAACCGGTGGCACTCTTCGACTATTTTGTTCAGTTTTTCCCGACTCACCGCCCCGATCTGCATCCGCAACACTATGCGGCATAGAAGTTGAACAGATTATCTTCAAAAGCCGGTTCAGAGTCGACAGTTGCCCGAGTAAACAATTTGCGAAGCTTGCTGCAAAAAAAACTGCAACTTCTACCCGTCTTCATGCACCATAGAAGCTTGCGACAAAGCCTGCCGTAGATCATTCACACCGCTGGTGTGCGAGCTCTAGTGGCCGATAGTTTGCAGCAGGTTCAGTGTGCAGGAAAAAGGCTACTATTGCTCTCGCATGAAATTACGACACATCTGTGTGGGTTAGTACCTTCAGAGGCTTGTAAAGCTCTGGCAGTGCATCCAAAAACTGTCAGAGACTTTGCCGATTTTGCCCATTTCTTCGGGCAGACGCCGAAATGCGCAGTACTTCAGCGCAACCAGGGAGCTTTTTAATGGCACTAGAATTGCAAGAGATGTGCAACGGTTTGGGTTTTCCCGAAGGCCCGGTTGCGATGAACGATGGGTCGGTTTTGTTTGTCGATATCAAGGAACAGACCCTGGCAGGCCTGTCACCCGCCGGTGATGTTCACGTTGTGGCAGAGATCCCTGGCGGGCCCAACGGGGTTGCAATCGGCCCGGACGGGGCAGCCTATGTCTGCAACAATGGCGGGGTCTACAGTTTTGTGCCGTTCGGTCCTGACCAGATCACTGTTCCTGCCCCGATCCGGCCCAATTACAAGGGCGGGTCGGTGCACCGGGTCGATTTGAAGACCGGAGCCGTGACGCAGTTATTTGACTCGTATAACGGCAAGCGGCTGATCGCGCCCGACGATCTGGTGTTCGACAAGTCCGGCGGCTTTTGGTTCACTGACACAGGGATAGAGGATGAGGAGTCCACACGTTATGGTGGTCTCTATTATGCCTCGATAGATGGCAAGACGCTGATCAAAGCTGCCACGATTCCCATGCCCAATGGAGTCGGCTTATCGCCGGATGGCGGAACCGTTTATGTCTCGGACACGGTGTTTGGGCGGCTTTGGGCGATGAAAATCAAAGGTCTTGGTGAGGTCGAACCGGGTCCCATTCCTGGTATGCCGGGCAATGTCGTGCAGACGTTGCCGGGATATCAGTGGCTGGACAGCCTAAAGGTTGAACAGGATGGCCGCGTTTGCGTCGGAACTTTGTTCAATGGCGGGATAACGGTGTTCAACCTGGATGGCTCCACCGAGCATGTGGAGATACCCGATATGTTCACCACGAACATGTGCTTTGGCGGTAGTGACATGCGTGACTTGTGGATCACTGCGTCGAGCACCGGTAAAATCTACAAGGCCCGATGGCCCCGCCCTGGCTTGAAACTTGAATTCACCGCGTAGCGCGCAAGTTTCTCTGGAAAAGACATATGTTTTTGTGTCCGGCGTGACACTTTCACGGCCATTTGAGTATGCCAAAACACCTTTTCGCTCACAAACTCTGGCGGGGTGGGGTCGGGTATTGTAAACCCTTTGCTTAAATGGGGGATATGACGGATATACCAACGCGAAAACTCGCGGATCCTGGCCAACGGCGCCAGGTGTCTGTCCTGTTTGCCGATATGGTAGGCTACACAGCTATCGTTGCCGGTCTGGAGGAAGAAAAAGCGCTCGAGTTTGTGCGCAAAGTCTACGAAACGTTGGTTCGTGCAGTCGAAGAAAACGGTGGTGCCGTCCGCGATTTTGCCGGCGACAGCATAATGGCGTTGTTCGGAATCCCGGACTCGCTTGAGGATCCGGCCTTGCGGGCCTGCCGGGCCGCGTTGTCGATCCACACAGCCTTCGCTTCAGCCGCTTCAGACTTTGAAAAGCGCTTTGGAGTGTGTCCGGAAATGCGCGTCGGAGTCAGTTCGGGCAATGTTCTGATGGCGACGGTGCAGGGGGAAACGGGGCCGACGACGGCGGTGGGCAGTACGGTGAATCTGGCCGCACGTCTTGAAAACCTTGCACCAGCCGGGGGCAGCCTGCTTTGTGACACCACCCGTGACCTTGTTGAATGGGTTTCCGACCTCAGTTTTTTCGGTGAACACACGATCAAGGGTTTGTCCGCGCCGCAAAAGATCTGGCAACTAAAGGCTGTTCACGAAGGTGCCACACGCTTTGACGCGTCAGTTGCGCAAGGATTAAGCGATTATGTCGGTCGGGCGGGTGAACTGGATATTATGTCTGCGGCCCTGCGGAAATCAAAATCCGGGCGATCGGTCGTTGATCTGGTGGCAGAGCCGGGCCTGGGTAAGACGCGCCTTGTCTACGAATTCGTTCAGCGCGCACCTACAAACGAAGTCACTGTTCTGACAGGGAACTGTTCCGCCGACGGCCAACAAATTCCGTTCCTGCCCTTTTTGGAAATCGTCCGGAAGTCTTTTTACATCAGCGACAGGCAAAACCCGCTGCGCGTTCAGGCGAAACTGGAAGCGGGTCTTGGGAAGTATGGGCTGTTGTCCCAGCAAAATCTCGGCCTGATGATGAACCTACTGGGGCTCAAATCACCTGAAGGATCTTTAGATGGTCTCGACGGCGTTCTGATCGGTTTGCATACTCGCGAATTGTTGACAGCCTTGCTCAAAAAGAAATGCGCATCAGGCCAGGTCATTCTAGTGATCGAAGATGGCCATTGGATCGACAGTTCCTCTGAAGATTTGATGGCTATAATGCTTGAAGACCCGGATATTTCAAACCTGCTGATCATTCAAACACGGCGGCCGGAGTACACGCCGAAATGGTTTGGCAACAATGGCGTGACGACTATCGCGTTGAGGCCATTGCCGCTTGCAGACATTGCGGATCTGGCTCAGAGCCGTCTTGGTGTATCCGAGCTACCGAACGGTTTGGCGGAACAGTTGACCGAACGTGCCGGGGGCAACCCGCTGTTCGGAGAAGAGATTCTGGGCTATCTTTTGGATCAGGGCGCTTTGCGTGTCGATGACGATACCGCCTATTTCGACACGGATATCAATGACAGCGGATTGCCCCTTACGATGCGCAGTCTGCTGACGACCAGAATTGAACGTCTCGCACCCGAGGATCGTGAAATCTTGCAAGCCGCCGCTGTGATCGGTCGCCGCTTTGATCCCGGCCTGCTGTCCCAAATTGTCCCCGATACTGATGAAATTGGCGCAACTCTGCAACGATTGCAGGCGCAGGATGTTTTGTATCGTGAGGCGAACTCGACAGACTACTTATTCAAACACGTTCTCCTCAGGGATTCTGTTTACCAGAGCCTTATTCTGTCGCGCCGGTCCGAGTTGCACTTGGCGATTGCCGACGCGCTTGTTTTTCGCAATGCGAACCGGTTGCAGGAGGTGGCCGAAACGCTGGCCTTCCATTACGGGCAAACCAATCGTACCGACCAGGCGTTCCACTATAGTCTGATGGCTGGTGACAAAAGCTTGGGGGTGTATTCGCTGGACGAAGCCAACCGGTTCTTTGTTGCGGCGCTGGAGCTGTATCAAAGCGATCCGGATTGTGCTTCGGATGAACAGTTTGCCGCCTTCATGGCCAGCTTTGCGCTCTGTTCCAACATCTCTTTGCGCGTCAAAACGATTATCGAGCTGGCTGGCACGATAAGGCCGATCCTGCAAAAGGTGGGGGACAGTCAGCACCACGCCCTTTTCCTACACCACTATGTGTCGTGCTTGGTGTGCAGTGGCAGGTATCACGAAGCACATTGGGTGCAGCAGGAATTGACCGAAATGGCTCAACGCCTGAGGGATGCTTCTTCCAAGGCCTATGCCATGGTCAACGAACTGTCGGTTTCGATCTATCATTCTCCGATCCCGAATGGACGGTTTGACGCCAAAAAGCGCGAGATCGAGACGGTTCTGAACAAAATTGACGATGCTTATATCCACAATTTCTTTCTGGCAACGGTTGGCTGGAACGAATTGACCCGTGGCCGCGTGGCCCAGGCGCATGCGGCGTCAGATCGGATGATTGCGCTTGGAAAATCCAAGAATGATCCGCGAGCTTTGGGATATGGAACCGCGATGAAAGCGTTGATCGCAATGGTCACGGATGACCATGAGCTGGCGCTGACAATGGCTGAAAAGGCGCGGCAGGACTCGAAGGTTGAGTTTGAGTTGGCCATAGCCGAAGCGGCTCGCGTTGCCGCCATGATCCCGCTGGAAAAACCCGGCGCGATTGAAACCGTTCAAAAGCATATCAAGGACTGCGACGAAAAAGGGTGGACCTTGTTCACCTTCGGGCCTGCGGCAATGCTGGGCGTGGCTTATGCGCTGAACGGTCAAATCACTGCCGGGTTGCGGCAAGTCGAATGGGCCATTCAGAGGCGTACGGATGAGGGTACTCAGGTTTCGGCAGATTGGGCGCGGCTGTTTCTGTGCGAGATGTATCTGGCCATTCTGACAGGCGAGGGCGGTGGCTCGATCAGCGTTCTGATAAAGAACTTCCGCTCGATCATCTGGGTCATGCTGTTTGGTCGAAAGCGGCTTATTGCAATGATCGAACAGGTGCGCAGCAACCCGCAGTTTGACAAGAAGGGCCATTACATCGCCCGCTGTGACATGATCATGGGGCTGCTCTACAAGGCAAAGAAAAAGAAGTCGCAGGCCAAAGATTATCTGACCAAAGCACGTGTTGTCGTCGAATCCGCCGGGCGCTCACCAATGCTGACACGGATCGATGCTGCTCTGGCCGAGCTTGCCTAATCCGTCAGCTCAGACAGGTACCTGATCGCCGTCAGGCTGGGCAGGAAGGTGTAAGCGCCACCGCGCGTTTGGATCAGGCGCGGGAAACCGCTCAGGCGAATTGTGTCCCCGTCCGGCAGCGTCATGTCGAACCAGCTGGTTTCCGGTGTGTTGGCACCCAGCAAAGGATCGTTCGCGCCGGTAATCCGAGGGTCTTGCAGGCCTAGATTTATCCAGTCGCACATCACTGCCTCGAACTGCGCGCCGATATTGGCACCAATGAAGCTGCCCAGCAGGCCGCGTTCTTCAGTATCGGGGTTCTGAGGGTCGAAATCCGGACCATAGGACATGCCCCGCCGCACCAGTCGGCGCGTGTAATTTGCGATACGCTGCACGATCGGGCCACCACGAGGATTGCCGCGCCGCAGGTGCGACCCTGCCGGACAGCGCGAGCCGTGGCTATAGTCGAAATTGGTCAGTGACACCTCGTGCTCAGGCCATTGGGCATTCGGTGACAGTTCGTAGGGCACGCCATTGCGCCAACGTCCACACATCTGTGCGGCGACCACTTCGCGCAGGGCACCGTGCATGTCCAGTCCTTCGCCGATGCGTTCCAGGTTATCGGGGTCTGCTAACTGGTCGCGTTTGGGATGCCGCATCAGAACTTCGGCTGCCTGATCCAGATAAGTTTCAAATCCGGCTGCATCCTGCGCTAGAATCCGGAATGCGTTGAACGATCCGTTGAACCCAAGCGCATGGGGTGAAGGAACGCGGAACAGCACACCCTCCTGTTTGGTCGGATAACCAAGCAAGGCGGTTCCAAGCGGGTCGATGGGTTCGTCCACACCTTCCTGATCGGGGTCGTAGACCTGTTCGAAACGCGGCTGGGATATCCCGTCGACATAGCCAAAGAACACCTTACCCTCGGGCAGGTTTCGCCCATTGCGTACGCCCAGAATGTTGAAGGCTGCGGCGACTTGTTGTTCGACGGCATCAAGATGTTCGGGAACGTCCGAATGCACCGATGCGATCAGATGAATGCGGTCCGGCTGGTCAAAAGGGGCAGGCCAGTTTTCAGGTCCGCTGTCCCCGAAGTCCCCGAGCTTAATCGCCCGCTGTGTCATGCCCTGAACGAATTCGGTCGGGAAGGTTTTCAAATGCTCGGGCGGCGTGCCCAAAGCCTTCAGTCCCGCATAGGTGATACCGATATTAAAGCAGAAGGGCGGCCTGACTTCCCACAACACGCCACGGGTGATTTCGGGCACTGTGCTGCTGCCACCATCGACTGCAGCTGCCAAAAACCGACGTGCGGCTGCGCGGTCGGTGACTTCGAGGATCAGATGGCGCACCAAATCGCGGCGGTATCCCCGTAGAATGTTGCCCTGAATGTCGGCGAGATCGAGTTTTGTAGTCACCAGCCCTGTCCGAATTTTTGGCGCACCTGCGCGGCTGAAACCCCGGGATAGGCGCGATAGCCACCCCCAAGTGAAATATTGCGATTGGCGTGCAGTTGCAGAACAAACTCACGCGGCAGGGTCTCCAACCTATGTGGCGGCTCATTCGGCGGCAGCCCCTTGGCTGCGTCCTGCAGGCCGAACAGGTCGGTCGGGAAGTCGGCCGCCTGAAACAGGTCATGCGCGTGCACCCAGTCGATGAATTCTTCGACATTGCGTTCGGTCGGGATCAGATGATCGGCACCGTCGACCAGCGAGATGACATCGTTGAAGACACTGCCGATTGTGGTGATGAAATCACGGATGTAATTGCTGAAATCACCGTCATAGACCGAGATCATACAGATGTTGTTGTCGATGAGCAGGAACCGCGCAAAGTGAACTGTGCCGACATTGTCGAGTCCGGCAAAAATCTCATCTACATTCTGGGCGATGGCCAGTGTGGCCCGCGCGCGCCCGGCTGGCGACGGGTCTTTCAGCGGCATGATCAGGTTCATCATCCGCTGTACATTCTCGCTTGGCTGGGGCGAGGGGCGCGGACCGCCGGGCAGTTTCGGCTTTGGATCACGCCAATGCCAGTACGGCACCACGATGTAGCGTGACAGGAACTTGAACCATCCGCGCTCGGGCAGGCTGTTGACGTAGCTGTTGAACCAGCTGTTCTGGCTTGTCATGACCTAACTCTCCGAGAAGGGGCAGAGGGACCCGCCGCGCCATTCGCTTGATATTCTGTAGGAGTCTATCCGTACCCTCAGAACAGGATCATCCGACGCCTCGATCCCATTGGTTAGCAGGCCCGGGTTAAAGCTGAGCTTTTCACAGTCTGCTATTTGGTCCTCGGGCACTGTGTCCAGAGTCAGCGTGCCCATCATGATCCGTTTGCGATGTGGCGGCCAAGGGCGGGAGGAATTGTTGAAATCGTCGCCCACCTCGCCAATCATCATCATCAGGGAAAACCGCGCGGGTTCCTTGGCCAGACGGTCTTTTAATTCGGCCCGCAAGTAGTCATCGACCGGTGCATTGTTGGGGTCAGTCCTAAGAACACCCGCAATTGGCTGCCATGAGAACCGAACCCAGCGACGTGTATTGTCCTCGCCAGTAACCACAAACGTATGCACGGCATGATACGCCGCCCTGACATAGCTGGTCGGCGCACCGATTTGGGCGGCCTGCATGATACCCAGTTGGGAATAAGCGTTCTGATCCGCGAATTCGATGGCACCGTCATCCGGGCTGATGGTTTCCCCCGGATAGGGATCGCGCTTGGGCAGGATCAGTTGCAGGTAGTTGCAGATCTTTCGCCAGGGTGACTCGGCCTCATACATTCTGGGTTTCGCGGCTTCGGCGAAGTCCAGAAAAGTCTCGGGTGTCGGGGCGAAAAACTCTGGCAGGGTCATTGCGATCAGATCGGTATCCGTGCCATCGCCCAAATGAAACCGCACCGCCATACCGCGCACGTCAGACCAGCCGTCATGCACGGCAGCGCACCCGGATCCGTTCGAGAACCGCGCGATCACATCCGTCTTTTCCGCGCTGAAGTGGTCGGCGACGCAGTAATGTCGGGCAATTGGTGAGGGTTCGAAACTCCCCGTCGCGCTGATTCCGATGCTGTGCACCGGGCGCAGAGCCGTATCGCCATCCGGGCGCTGCAACACCGCAACCAGCTTCTCGGCTATGCCGGGATCGCTCATACCTCTCCCCCTTTTCAGTCGTTTAAATTCGCTGAAAATTTCGCGTTAACCATAAGCGCTGAGCCTTCAAAGGCAACAGAAACAACGTGGAGACGGCGGTGAATTTCCCATGTGGTTCAAAATGATCAGCCGGGTCACCACTTTTGCAGCATCTCGACGGCGTTCGACCAGTATTTGCTCTGCTTGCTGGCCTGGAAAGCGTGGTCCATCAACATGTAGGATTCGGGTTTGTGGGTCGCCAGGCCAACGATCTTGGGCAGAGGTGGATTGATCCGCACCAGCCGGTTCTTCAAAACCATACGCGCCATCCAGTACTGGTTTTCCGCAGAGGTGGTGAGCAGCAATTCAATCAATGCGCCTTTAGGTGCCCCTGATGTCACCCCGAACCATTTCAACAGGCCCCAGTCATCGGGATTTTTGATCATTTCTTCGGAAATGTCCGTCGGTTGCTGTCCTGTGCCGATTGACAGCGCTTCGATATCCGCAACTCCTTTTGCCCGCTCAGCTGCGATCGCGACATTGATCCCGTTCATCACCGGGTTGTTGGCGAAGGTTCCGCCATCGGCGAAATAGCCGTAATCGACACCATCGGCCGTGATCAGATGCGGCGGGAAATAGGAGGGGGCGGCCGAGCTTGCCATTGCGACGTCCAACAGTTTCACCGTTGTCATGTCCAGCCAAGCCTCGTGTTCAAGGTTCTGATTTGTGATCGTGAACGGCGACCAGCCGATCGTGTCGCTGCGATGCAGGCAAACCGTATTCACGGCCAAAACCAGATCTGACGATATCGACCCGATGGTCCGGTCTTCGACGAGCGAAGTACCAATGCGTTCAAGACCCGAGGCATGGTATTGCGACGCCATAATGCCCGGACCGCCACCAAGCCTGAACCGCCGCATGATTGTGTCGAGCGCTTTGTCCAGAACACCGCGTTCGTTCTCAAGAAAAATCTGGTCAGCGTCGCCGCGATAATGCGCGGCCAACTCACTGACCAATACGCCCATATCCTTGCCTTGCGTCCGGCCATCCGCCAGAGCCACGGCAATCAGACCGCCGGTAGATGTGCCCGCGAAGCCGTCCGCCTTATCCAGAAATCCAGTTTCTTCGTGAAGGCTCTGCAGGATCAGGCAGGTCAGATATCCTCGTATCCCGCCGCCATCGCAGGAAACCAACTTAAATGCCATTTGATGCGCCTCGTAATCTTGCCTGCAGCCTCGCCCCGGCCAGAGCCGGGTGACGGTTTTTTGTTCTTTTGACGCTGACCATTGAGAAAAACAAGCGTCACGTAGAAACGGGCCTAACTTGGGTTCTGCCGTAAATGCGCGTTTAGTCGGAAATCAATGGAACTTACTAGACGATACAGCGGTTCAGCGTCGCGCAATCTACCTAAACGCCACGCGTAGCCAGAAATTGTTTTAGGTCGCGGTACGGCACTGAATACCGCAACTGAAAGAACAGCGTGCTTAAAATTACGTCCTACGGTATTTGTGCACCTCTGAATGAGATTGCCGCTGCCCGCAACGCTCGAAATCCGCGATGCCATTTACTCGAGTGCTTCACTTCCAAAGCTCGCGGCTTGTTTCACAAGCAAAGAAATCCTGACAATCCTTTTGGGACGGGACCTGCTGCGTCGCTCGGTAGAGCGACGCAGCAGTCGATATCTTAGAACGACCAGTTCAACCCTGCGCGCAAGTAGGGACCTTGAGCGTCATTTCCGATTTCCTGTTCGGCAGTGGCTTCGAACTGCATGCCGTGCATAAGGTCTTTTTCATACCCCAGCACAATGCTTGCACCGGTAAAGTCCGTGGACGCGAATGTTAGCGTTTCCGTTGATGAGAACACGGTGACATCTGCGTTGGTGTCCCCCAGTCCTCTTCGTAGGACGCCGCTCAACTGACCAGAGATGACACCTCCGTGACCTAGCTCTTTATCAATTTCCGCGCCAAGTCGGGCTTCGATTACTTCCGTTGTGGCCGATCCGACAGTCGCGTTGGCATCGGATCTTGTTTCCGTGTACTCGTCGTCTTTCTGGCGCGTATACCGAACTTCACCAATGCCGAGCAGTCCGAAATCGTCGCTGACATGGAATGCCCGCTCTATGCCGATGTGAGCAGTCAACAACTGACTGTCATAGTCGGCATGCGCGTCCGGGCTGCCGGTAATTTGACGCGACCGGTCCGTAGACAACCACCCGTAGCCGAACCCGAACTCGAGTGTGTAAGCGCCCACCTGACGTCCGATTGCGGTATCCAGATAGAAACCAGTGGTATCAAAATCGGTTGTGTCAGTATCGCCATCGGCGTTGAAAACACCCATGCCCACAGCCAATGAAAGGCCATTGTCCAGCTGGCCGGAAAGCCCCACACTACCATCGAACAACACGATGTCGGTGTCATTGCCCGGTACAGTTTCAAACTGACGGTATTGGGCATCTATCATCGCGTATGGCCGGAAACCTCCGAATGCAGCGGTCGCCTGCTGAAACGCGAAACCACGCGATACCTGCGCTGGCTGATCGTATCTCAACGCATCGCTTGCACCGCCGACGACGCTTCCGAAAAAGGCCGTTACATCGCCAGAGATTCCGAGATCGCCAGTGTCCACAACAGCGTACACAGGTGCTGATCCGCCCTCATCTTGGACAAACCAGGCTGATCTGCCGTCAGAGACTTGTGTCGTAAACACACCCACGCTTGGCGCAGCATCCTCAAAGTAGAAGACGTTACTGCCGCCTTGTGCATCCAGATTTACGTTGTGATCTTGCACCCGGATCAGACCGGATACCTGATCCTTGCTGTCTACATTCAGAGTACCACTGCCCGTACCTAAGAAGATTGCATACGCCTTGCCGCCGTCGGATGTAGCCGAAATCCGGCCTACATCAGAAATTACACCGTCAAAGTTTTCGAAATACAGTCCGTAGGCTTCGGAAGACGCACCGCCAGTCGCAGTTGCCGTGATGGTGCCTGTATTCGAAAAGGTGCCTTGCATGTCTTCGATCCAGACACCTGCGGCGGATGCTCGGGCTCCGTCGGTGCCATTCACGATTTTAGCGGTCGCATCGATTGTACCGGAGTTCGTAACCGACGCGTTCACGTCATCATACAGCAGTATGCCTTGTGCTCTGAGGTTCGCAGCCCCCTGAGCGAGAACCGAAATGCTGCCGCTGTTTGCAACGCTTCCGGTTGTATCCCCCCGAATGTAGATACCGCGAGCAGTGGCCCAGTCTTTCTTGGAAATACTCACAGTGTCGATCACGCCTGAGTTAGTCAGATTACCTTCAAAGCCGTGACGGACGTAAAGACCGCTGGCATAGGCAGAACCTGTATCCCCTTCTGCGCGAACTGTAATATTGCCGCTGTTGGTGAAGTTTCCTTCCAGAGAGGCATCTTCATCTCTGGGGTCCTCGTTGCGTATGTAGAACCCGTATGCTTCGGATTCGTCATCCGTGGTTGTTGATGTCACGTTCACTGTGCCAGAGTTTGTGACATTGCCGACAATTCCATCTTGCACTGCGAATCCTGCAGCAAGGGCACTTTCGTACCCTGTGGCGTCAGCGGTGATCGAACCGCTGTTAGAGAGATTGCCTTCCATCCGGTCTTCGACGATCAAGCCGGTTGCATAAGCCTCGGAGGTGTCAGATATCGCAGTCGCGGTGATCGAACCGGAGTTCTGAAAATTCCCTTCGAAATCGTCATCGATTTTCAGACCTGCGGCACTGGCTTCGGACTCACCCCGCGCGTTGACAGTGATTGACCCGCTGTTGGTGACGTCACCTTCCAGATCGTTTGCGATAAACAGGCCAAAAGCTTCGGCACTTCCATTGTCTGTCTGGGTATTGACCGTAAGCGTACCTGAGTTGGCAAAGTTCCCGATCAGATCTTCGCTTACATAAAGACCGAACGCCTCAACACTATCAGTTGACGTGCTGGTACCACGAATGTCGATTGTGCCTGAGTTCGTGAAATTCCCGTTGAGGTTCCCGGACAGGTAGAAACCCGAGGCGCTGACCTCGCTAGACGCCTGCCCAATGGCACGAATGGTTCCACTGTTCGAGATACTACCGTTGGTATCACCTTCGATATACACGGCGGCTGCATCGACACTGCCGGAAGAGGCAGACGCATTTGCGGTGATCGTACCGGTATTGTTGAAGTTCCCGTTCAGGTCGCTTTCCAAATGATACGCCCATGCCGTCGCTGACGTGTCGGCAGCAGCGTTGACGGTCACGGCCCCGCTGTTGCTTATTCCAGTGTTGATATCACTGACGAACAACAAGCCTAACGCTGAAGCCCCTTCTGCACCGGCAGCGGTGGCTTTGATTGTACCTGAGTTTGAAATGGTTGCGGTCGACTCAACACCCCCGACGAATACAGCCCCCAGCGCGCTCGCTCCATTGCTTGATGTGGAATTCGCGCTTGCTGTGACAGTCCCCGTGTTTGCGAACGCACCGCTATATTCTTGCAGCATAAGAAAGCCGAGGGCCGCAGCCCCGCTGCTGCCGTTCGCAGCGATGTTGATAGTTCCGTTGTTTCTGATGGCCCCGGATGCTTCGAGGTTCCCGGTCAGAACAACACCAATCCCGAATGAATTTCCTGAAGACGGGCCCGTAATGGTACCGTTGTTAGTGGCAGTGCTTGAGTAATTTGTGTTTATCTCGACCGCCGCGACGGCTGCGGTGGTCAAGTTAATTGCCCCCGTTTCAGTAATCGTTGCGTCGATATCCGATGAGATAACAGCCTGTGTGTTCTGAGGCGTGGAAATAACCTGAGCCTGGGCATTGCCTACCGTCAGGGCAGTTGCAGAAACAGAGGCTAGGAAAAGCGATGGCGCAACACTCGCCACCCGTCCTTTCCACTTCACCAAACGACCCCCTCGCGCCACACGATCATGGGCGCGCTCTGCTGCGCAGTCTTTCATTTTCCGAATACCCCCTCGGAACTAATGTTCTGTTAACTATTGTTGCAAGGGCTAGCTAAATTCAAAGCTGGGCACAAATGTGACAGTTTTATATTTATTGGGAAGATTTTCCTGTATTGCTCAAACGACACACAACATATCGACATGATACTTGACCTTGTCGGCGCTGCCGCACCGATGGACGATATCAAAAGAATAGTCTAACACGTGGTGATTGCTGCGGCTAAACACGGTCATTTTGGGCGGTGCACTTCGGAGATGAGGCGAAAAATGTACGAACAGAAACAGATTTCCGTACAAGACGCCTATACTCAGGGTTTGTCACATTATGAGAACGGACATCTGAAACAAGCAGTTGGGCTTTTTTCGGAAATCATCCGTGTCGCACCCCGGCATGCCGCATCACATCAAATGCTGGGCCTGATCGCCTATCGAATGGGGCAGTTTGAACCCGCTGTTGCCGCTTTCGAGCAAGCTGTGCGTCTGCAGCCGGGGAATGGGGCCTTTCTTACGAATTTCACTGAAATTCTTCGTGCGTCCGGTCGGCTTGATCAGGCTTTGGAAGCCGGAGCTCAGGCAGTGCGTCTGGCGCCGGGCAACCCCGCGGCGCATTCCAATCTCGGGCTGGTCTATTACGACCGGAAAGACCTGAGCCAAGCAAAGACGTCGCAAGACCGTGCGCTGGCCCTTGATCCAAACTTTGATCGTGCAATCAATAACCTGGGAAGCATCGCCAGAGATGAAGGAGATCTCGGGAAAGCTTCAGAACTTTACCGAAAGGCGTTGCGGATCAATCCGGGTTCGACGGAGACCGCCAACAATCTTGTTTCGGTTCTTATCGAGGCCGAAAAACTTGCTGAAGCCGGCGAGTTTGCCAAGGCCCGTTTGAAAATCAGCCCTCGGGATGCAGAGCTGCACCGCAACTTCGGTCGGCTTCTGGTGCTTCAGAACGACTTGGATTCGGCCGAGGCCTGTTTCAGGACCTCCATCGATATCGACAGCACAAAGGCGGATAGCTTTGTCGGTTTGTCTCAGGTTTTGTTTGAAAAGAATCACCCAAAACTTGCTTTGATAGAAGCAGAACAGGCATTGCGTTTGGACCCGGACAACGCAGCAGCCTGCCATCAGTTGGCTTTGGTCGAAGCTCATCTCGGAGAGGTTGAAAAGGCCGAAACGCTGCATAAACGTGCTTTGGAACTGAAGCCGGAAATGACTGCAAGCCATTTGGCTCTGGGTCACTTGGCAATGGAACAGGGAAAATTTGAAGCGGCGCGCCAAAGATTTGAAACGGCAGCCGAACTTGCTGACGACAAGTTGAGTGCGTTGATCGCACTTGCGCGTCTAGAGAAGGTCACCGAGAACAGCGAAGTGTTTCAATCTCTGGAAGCTGTGTCGTCTTCGGTGGAAACATTGCTGCCCCAGAAAGCCGTCGCCTATCATTATGCGATGGGCGATTGCTATGAACGGTTGGGGCGATACGACGAGGCCTTTTCGAGTTTCGAAAAGGGCGCGCGGGTCAAGCGTGGTCTAATTTCCTACGATCCCAATGAGATCGATCAGCTGACGGACGACCTTATCGCCACATTTAACCGTTCAACGATAGAGCGGCTGCGCAGTTGCGCCATTTCGAGTGCAAAACCGATTTTTATCGTCGGAATGCCGCGTTCGGGCACAACGCTGACGGAATCCATCCTAGACGCCCACCCGGATGTTTTCGGCGCAGGTGAGCTAAACGACCTGCAGAATGTTTTTGGCCGTTTGCCTGACGGAACAACGAATGTTCCGAGAGCTTTGCGTAGTACCACAGCAGAGGCTTTGACCCGATGCGCGGAAGACTACGTCGAGGCTTTGACAGCGCACTCTCCGAATGCGGTACATCTGGTTGACAAGATGCCGGCCAATTTCCAGCTGATCGGACTGATCCACGCGATCTTGCCGAATGCAAAGATCATACATATCGCGCGCGAACCCATGGATATTTGCTTGTCCTGCTATACACGCCTGTTTGAACGTAGCCAATTGCACAGCTATGACCAGCAAGAGCTTGGCCAGTATTTCAACAACTATATACGTCTCATGAACCACTGGCGTGAAACGCTGCCCGAGCATGCGTTCCACAACATTCACTATGAAGATCTGGTAGATGATATTGATGGCGTGGCACGGGGTATGATCGAGTATTGCGGCCTCGATTGGACAGACGCTTGCCTGGAATTTTATTCGGGTGAACGGCGTGTCAGAACGGCCAGCGTACAACAGGTTCGCCAGCCGCTCTATTCTTCGTCCAAGGCGAAATGGCGGCGATATGAACGGTATTTGCAACCGCTGATGGAAACCGTCGGTGAAAACCGAATTCGCTTCTGAGCTTAGGATCGACTTGTATAACGGAAGGTTTCTGGCTCATCCGAACGGTCAACGAGTGAAAGCTACCCCGCCCGACTTTCGAAACGTGAATCACGCAGGTGATCCAAAATCTATGGGTCTTGACCCCAAGCTTAGGTTTCAAAGCTCACAGAAACGTTCTCTTCGGTCGCGACACTCTGGCAGGTCAGAATAAGTCCTTTTGAAACATCACTGTCTTCAAGAGCCATACGGTTCCGCATATGGACGGCTCCATGGGTTAAACGGGCGACACAAGCGCCACATACACCCGACTGACAACTGAAGGGTGGGTTCAGGCCGGCTGATCGGGCTGCTTCGAGAATGGTTTGTCCGGCGGATACAGGAATTTCTGTCGATGCGCCGTTCAGCTCTATGCACGCCGAGGCTGCGATCCCCGGCACGCTTGTGTCACTTTCGGTGTCGCCACCAAAGCTCTCCATGTGAATGCGGTCGTCCGGAACGTCCAGGTTGCGTAGGGCGGTGCGAGTATCTGAATTCATCGTGCCGGGACCGCAGATCCAGAATTGCGTGTCCTGCGCCACCGGAGGTGTTTCGGAAATCGATGCCTGAATGGCCTCTGCGTCCAGCCGTCCCGTGCGCCAAGGGCTGAACCAACTGAACAAAGCGGGACGGGAAAGGACATGCCGCACGGTGAAACGTTGTGGGTATTGTGCCTGCATCCGGTCCAGTTCATCTGGAAAAAGGATGCTGTTCGCGCTTGAATTGCCAAAGACCAGATACGCCGAGGAATAGGGTTCGTCGGTCAACACAGACCTGATCATTGCGTAAAGAGGCGTAATACCGCTGCCCGCTCCGAAGAAATAATGGGTGCGGCGTTTCAAGCTTCCGGGGGTCAGAGTGAATTGGCCAAAAGGAGGCATGACTTCGACTGTGTCCCCTGCAGACAGAGTGTCGCCGATATGGTTGGACACGGTCCCACCTTTGACGCGTTTGACAGTGATGCGCAGCGGCGATCCCGGTGGGTTCGAGATGGTGTAACTGCGTCTGTGCTCCTCACCTGCGATCCGGAACCGGACGGTCAGATGTTGCCCGGCCGTCCACTGAAACTGATCGGCTAGGACAGGTGGGACGTCAAAGGTAACACTGGTCGCGGCTCCTTCGATTTCCTTTCGGATGTCCGTCACGGTTAAAGTGTGAAAGTCGCGTTGCATGGGAATATTCCGTCACCGGTAATCGTAGGTCGTGGTCAAAGAGTGGATCACTGTCCCGCCAAGATACGGGGCAAAAACAAACTCATCCGTCTGGCGCATTGTGCCGGAGTGGCCCTGCCAATCGTAATCGACATGCGTCACGGCGGTAACATGCGAAACGCCATCCTCAACTCTTGACGAAATTTCGGGGATGGATCGTCGGGTTTCCCTGTACCCCTCCAGCGCATTCGCAATCTCGGGGTCTTCCGTGTCGGCGTCATCCGCGACCCGGTAGGTGAAGACGTCGTCCTTTTGCCCCATACCGTATTTCAGGATGACCCGGTGCGTGGCATCGGGGTGCCAGTCGCTCCAGGTGGCCAGCAGGCTTTGTTCGTCCTCAGCTTGCAGGATGCGCGCAGCAACGTCTTCGGGCGCGTCTGCCTGCGCGGTCAGCGCCAAAACCAACGCAAGCGCAACACCGATCAAAGTGGCTTGAGCCGGTTTCATCACGCGTCCCCGTCACGGTCTTGCATGAAGCTCAACACCGCTTTCTGATGTTGGGTGATCGGGCTTTCTCCGACTCCGGCGGGACCGATTTCAAGGTAAGGGCTTTTCAGAGATTTCTGTTGCTGCTCACAGGCGTAGATGTCCTCGGCCGTGAAATCGCCAGAGGCCATCGGGTCGTCCGCGCCGGTGGCATCGTCGCCTTGGTATTTCGCGCCGCCGAAGTCCTTCCAGAAGCCCCAGCTTTTCCATTGCTGCTTCTGAAATGCCCAATCCGATACGTTGGCCAGTTTTGTCCGGTTTTCGACCCGCGTCAGGTCGGGGGCCAGCGGCGTGATCACGAACAGGTTCCAGCTTTCCTCACTGGCACCGATGCCAATACCGGGAAACAGCATCGGGACCCAGGCTCCGACATGGGGTTCCGGGATCGTGCGCGGCATCGGCAGGTTGGCTTCGTGGTTCTTCGCATAGGCTTCTGAGGGTGGCTCCCAAAAGTGGTAATGCGGCCCCTTCCAGCCATACTCGGCCTTGGCATGATCATACATGTGCAGCGTGTTCGAGTGCAGATGGCTCAGGTGGTAAACGTCGATGTAATTCTCGACGATGATCTTCCAGTTGGCCTTGATCTCATAGGTATTCCGGCCTTCGGTGTATTCCACCAGTTCTTCTGGTTTGTGCGGTCCAAGGAAGGGGTCCACCTCTCCGAACCATTCGGCAAGGGTGGGCGCATCCGGATCTGGATGCACAAACAGCATACCCCGCCAGACGTCGACGCTGGCCGGTTTGAGTCCAAGACAGGACTTGTCAACACCGTTTGGAAACTCGATGGCTTCATCAGGAACCGAGATAAGATTGCCTTCCAGATCATAGGTCCAGTCGTGATACGGGCAGGTCAGGGCTTTCTGCGTCTTGCCGACCGCGCGGATCAGTTGGGTGCCCCGGTGGCGGCAAATGTTGTGAAACGCGCGCAGGCGGTGGTCGCGGCCCATCACAATGAACAGGTTGTTCAGGCCTGCCTGAACTGACAGGTAGTGTCCCGGACCCTCGATATCCTCGACCAAGCCGGCAAACCGCCAAGTGCGTGAGAAGATCAGATGCTGTTCCCTGTCGAACCAGTCCTGCGCGGTGTAAGCCTCAACCGGCAGATGGTGATACATTTTGGTCATCAAAGCACCTCAGGCAAGAAGATGGGCATATTGGGGAAACAGGCTGGCGGCGATCATCATCAGACCCAGCACAGCCCAGAGGCAGACAATGGCCCAGTAGAGAAGGGGGTCATCATCCCGGTTTATCTCAAACACCAGAAAGGCCTGCCCGTTCATGATCGTTGGCACGACCCACCAAACAAAGAGCAACCCCCAGACCCAGTAGATTCCAAGCACCGTGGCCACCAGAAGGATGGGTAACGCAATGTAGTTCGCGGTTCTGGCAGGGCTCATTGCGTCGTCTCCAAAACCGAGGCTAACAGCGTGGCGGCCTGTTTCAACTCGGCACGCCATGCTTCGGGCGGATTCAGCGGGGACAGGGCATCCATACTCACAAAGATCGCCGAGATACCCTGGGTCACAGCCCGAATACGTGGGTCCGGTGCCGAAGGGGCTGCGCGCCTGAGGATGGCTTCGATCACATCAAAGAAGTCCGTGAGACTGTCCATCAAGCCCTGCCGCAGGTCCGGTCGATCCGGCACCGCCGCCACCAGTGCCTGATAAGCAAGCATCAAACGCGGATCGGTCCCGCCATCTAGTGAAAACAACGCATCTACAAGGTCCGAAGGGGATGCCTCAGCCGGAAGCGCCTGGCGCAATCCTTCCAGTGAATCTGCGAAGCCAGCGATGGTGTGGGCGGCCAGTGCGCTGACCATTTCGTCCTTGTTTCCAAGGTAATGACGCAGAAGCGGGCGCTTGACGCCAGCTACCTCTGCAATTCGCTGCTGGGTCGCGCCTTCAAGCCCGAACCGCGCCACGCATGTAAGGTATGCATCGAGGATCTCATGTGATCGTTGGTCTTTCAGAGAGGGTCTGGGCATTTGTATCTCATAAACTGTCACTGTTGACAAATAACCCTGATCCTTATTTTGTCAACAGTGACAATTTATTTTTCAAAGGCCCACCCGGTACTGTTTCCCCGATCATCAAAACCCGACCAATAGTAGAGGCTCGGTTTTGATTAATTGGCGCGTAACTCGATAGGCTAACACATCATGTCAGCAGTTTCGAAACGAACGGCGCTATCTACCGCCTGGCGCAAGCAAGGGCGAAACAGCTTTGAGATAGTCCCAAAAAATACAACAAGCCGGGTTCTGCGCCGCCTTCTGGCCGGAAATCGTACCGTCTCTGACAGTTAGGCTTTCAAAGTTTGACCGTCTGCAAGACTTGGATTGTCGTGTTCTCGTCTTAATACGCTCATGAATAGTTTGGTGATGCGTGTTGGCGCGGGTTGCCTGCGGGTCACAGCTGCAAAACGCGTGCGATACTGAGTTTCGCCGGGCAAAACCTTCTTCATCATTTTCTGGTCGACAAATTGCTGGGCGAGGTGGTCGGGCAGATACCCAAGATAACGGCCGGACAGGATCAAAACAGCAAGAGCCTGTTCGCTTTGAACCTTTGCCGCGCGCTTTAGGCCCAATTGCTGACCAACGATAAGATTTGGGGAGTTCACGCTGAGGCCCGCATAGTTGAACTTGCGCAGCTCGTCCATGTCCAGATCGGCATCTGAGCGATCGAACAAGGGGTGCTCATTGCTGCAATACAGGAACATGTCCTCTCCATACAGCGGGACATAATCAAGACTGGCAGAGGGACGGTGCAACGCAATGATCCCGATGTCCAGATGTCCGGTAATGACCATGGTTTCGATCACGTTGGGCGGTTCCACCGAAAGTTCGATTTGAACGGCGGGCGCGGCCTCGTTGAACTTGTGGATCGAACGGGCCAACCGTGCCTCTGGGTTCGAGGTGCATTGATCGAACAATGCGACCCGAATGGTTCCCGCCAATTGCTCTTTGATCTCGTTCACTTCGGTTCGAAACTGCGAAACGGAAATCAGCAGGTCTTCGGCGGCGCGTAGGACTTTTTGTCCGTCTTCGGTCAGCGAGAAGCCGGAAGGCCCGCGATTGCAGAGCTTCAGATCTAGACGCAGCTCCAGGTCCGAGATGTGTTTGGAAATCGTCGATTTTCCGATGTTCAACTCAACCTCGGCAGCCGAAAGCCCGCCGCTTTCAACAACGGTTTTAAACACCCGCAAAAGCCGGATATCGGCGTCGCCTATTCGTGTGGTCAGTGTGTCGAGCTTCATTCTGCAAGTTCGATATATGTGAAACCTATCGCGCAAAGTTTAGCAACGAAGAAACACTTTGCGCAAGCTAGGTGTTCTGCGCCGAGGCAGAATCGGACTGGCCAACTCTCCCCTGGTCAGCGCGCACCTCGAAATCTGAAAATGGGAGGAAATCCATGTCATTTATCAAAAAGCTTGGCACCATCACCGCTGCAGTATCCGTAGCGGCACTGATGGCCGCTGGCGCAGCCGACGCGAAAAACTTCAAAATTGCGGTCGGTGACAGTGCAGGCAGCGCACAGGAAGCTCTTGGAATTGCATTTGTCAAAGCGCTCGAAGAGAAATCGGGTGGCGAGCATACTGCAACCCTGTTCCTGAACGGTCAGCTGGGCTCTGAACAGGATACTGTCAACGAAGCCGCCATCGGCACGCTGGATATGTCGCTGCTGGCGATCAACAACATCACACCCTTCTCGCCTTCGGTGGGCGTATTCACGCTGCCTTACGTGATCCTTAGCCTAGAAGACGCTGAGAAGCTGACCCAGGGTCCAATCGGTCAGGAACTGGTTGAAAACACGATCCGCGATGCGGGCGTGCGCATCATTGGCTGGACCTATACCGGTTTCCGCCGCCTGACCAACTCGAAAAAGCCGGTCAGCTCGGTTGCCGACCTGCAGGATCTGATCATCCGCGTTCCCAAGAACGAGATCATGATCGAAACCTACAAGTCCTGGGGCATCAACCCGACGCCGATGGCGTGGTCGGAAACCTTCACCGGTCTGCAGACCAAGGTTGTCGACGGCCAGGACAACCCATACCTGACCATCAACGCAATGAAATTTTACGAGGTACAGAACCACGTAACCAATCTGCGTTACATTTTCTCGATCGAACCGCTGATCATTTCCGAAGCTGTCTTCCAGGATCTGTCCGAAGAAGAACAACAGATGATCTTGGAAGCAGGACAAGAGGCAACTCTGGCCTCGGCTCAGTTCCTTCGTGATTCAGAAGCGGCCATCAAAGAAGAGCTGACCGCCAAGGGCATGGAAATCATCGATCCTGAAAACGACGAAGCCGAGTTCATTGAATTGGCAACCGGTGCCGTATGGCCGCAGTTCTACGACTCCATCGGTGGCGTCGAAAAGCTGAACGCGGTTCTCGAGGCCATCGGCCGCGACCCGGTCCAGCAGTAATCGCCGCAGAGCGATGCAGGGAAGAGCGTTACGGCGCTCTTCTCATCTCAGGGAGGAGGGAAACCACATGTTCTGGAAATTTCTGGACAATATAGAAAGCGTGATATGCCGGATTTTGTTATCCGGTTTCGTCTGCCTTTTGTTCGTACAGATCGTCGCGCGCGAAGTCTTCGGCTTTTCGATCAGCTGGATCGAGGAACTGTCGGTCTACATGTTCGTCTGGTTCGTCTATTTCGGTGCCAGCTACGCCGCATTGAAGGGCGCGCATAACCGCGTGACGTTCCAGTTCAAGTTCCTGCCTGACGGCGCGATCAAGTACATCGAAGCCTTTGCCGATCTCTTCTGGCTCTTCTTCAATGTCTATTTCCTGTATCTGGCGACGGACTTCGTCTTCAACAAGATGAACAAGTTCTGGAAGTCCCAGACGTTGGGCATCGAGATGAAGTACATCTACATGGTGCTGCCCATCGCCTTTGCGCTGATGACCTTCCGTATCATTCAGGTGAATTACCGCCGCCTGATCAAGGGCGAAGAAATTCACGACCCCGATCAGATCGACCTCGATGAAATCAAAGCTGCGACCGAAGCAGCGAAGAACGACTAAGGGCAGGGAGGACACGTCATGGAATCCGAAATCGTTACAATTCTGTTTGGCTCATTCCTGCTTTTGCTGCTGATTGGTGCTCCGATCACTGTGGCTCTGGGTGTGGCATCGCTGTTTTCGTTCCTGTATCTGGGCGAAAACCCCATCAAATTCGTGCAGATCGCCTTTACCTCGGTCGGGGCCTTCCCGCTGATGGCGCTGCCCGCCTTTATTCTGGCGGGGGCCTTGATGGAGGCCGCCGGTATCTCAAAACGCCTGATCAATGTCGCTGAAAGCCTGGCCGGCCCGTTCACCGGTGGCATCTCGGCGGCAACTGTTATGGCCTGCCTGTTTTTCGGAGCCATCTCGGGCTCGGGCCCGGCAACAACCGCGGCGGTGGGGATGCTGATGATTCCTGCAATGATCAACCGCGGATATGAGCGCGGCTATGCCTCGGCGATCACTGCGTCCTCTGGCGGCCTCGGGATTATCATTCCTCCCTCTATCCCGATGGTGATCTTCGGCATTGCCGCGCTCGGCATGGCACCTCCGCCTGAAGCGGTTGAGAAATTCGGCACCTTCCAGTCGGTCTCGATCTCGAAACTGTTCATCGCGGGCTTTGTTCCGGCCTTCCTGATCGCCACCAGCCTGCTGATCCTGAACTTTTTCATGTCGAAAAAGCGCGGCTACAAAGGTTCAGCCGATGGCTGGTCCATCCGTAACGTGTTCTGCGAGATGTACCGTGGGTTCTGGTCGTTGATGGCGCCGCTGGTGATCCTGGGCGGTATCTACACCGGCTTCTTCACCCCGACCGAGGCCGCGATTGTCGCGATCTTCTACACGCTGGTGGTGGGCGTGGTGATCTACCGTGAACTGACATGGCAGACGCTGTTTCAATCGCTCGAGGCTACCACGTGGTTGACCGGCCGGGTTCTGCTGATCCTGTTCACCGCCACCGTGTTTGGCCGCCTGTTGGTCGAGAACCAGATCCCGGCAATCATCGCGGACTCGATGCTCAGCTTTACAGACAACCTCTATGTGATCTGGGCGCTGATCATCTTCTTCCTGCTGTTCGTCGGCATGTTCATGGAAACGCTGGCCACCATCCTGATCCTCGTTCCGGTGATGCTGCCGGTGGCCTACTCGGTGGGTATCGACCCGATCCACTTTGGCGTGGTTATGGTCTGTACCCTTGGCATCGGCTTTCAGACCCCACCACTGGGTGAGAACCTGTTCATTGCCTCGGGCATTTCGAACATCTCGATCGAACAGATATCGCTGCGGGCTCTTCCGTTCGCTGCAGCCAACACGATTGCGATCTTCATCATCGCTTTCTTCCCTGAACTGTCGCTGTGGCTGCCACGGCTGCTGGGCTACTGACCCGGAAAGGATGACGACATGAAACAACTGGTCACCAACATCCTGTTTGCCACCGACTTGTCGGCGAACTCACCCCACGCCTTGCGCCATGCCGCCAGCATCGCGCAGGCAACCGGAGCGCAGATCCACGTTCTGCACGTCAACGAGCCGCTTTCAGATGACGCCAAAATCACGATGGAGATGTTCATTCTGAACGAGGAAACCCGCAAAACCGCGCTGTCGCGCCGCCACGAGATGGTGCGCCAAGTGTTGGCCGAACGGCAGGCCAAGTTCTGGGCCAGTTTTCAAGGTGATGATGCCAAAATCCGCGAACAGGTGACCTCGGTCGAGGTCACCGACGGCCACCCGGCCGAAGTGATCCTGCGTCGCTCGGTCGAGATGGGCTGTGATCTGATCGTGTTGGGCGCGCATGACCACGGTTTTTCACACACCTTCCTGGGCACCGTCGCGAAACGCGTTTTGCGGCGGTCCAAGATCCCGACACTGATCGTTCCGAACCCGGACGAAGCATAACAACCCCCATTAGAAGGAAAAACAAAATGAGCAAGACCCTGACCGCACAGGACCTGGCCGACACGTTCGACGCGTTCAACCGTCATGACATCGACGGTGTGATGACCCACTTTGCCGATGATTGCGTGTTCTACACCGTGGCCGGTGACGAGAAATACGGCAACAAGGTTGAAGGTGCCGAAGCCATCGCCACCGCTTTCTCGGGCGTGTGGGCTGGCATGAAGGATGCCCATTGGGATCACCACAGCCATTTCGTGCATGGTGACAGGGCCGTTTCGGAATGGACCTTTTCCGGCACCGACGCCAACGGCATGCGGATCGAGGCCGAAGGCGCCGATCTGTTCACCGTGCGTGACGGAAAAATCATCGTGAAACAGGCGCTTCGTAAAACGCGCCCAATGTTCAAAGCCTGATCCGCCGCCTTGCGCGCAGCTTCGGAGAAAAACAAGAATGGTGGACAACAGCATCCCGCGTCACTGGCCCAAGGCCAGCTATGATCCCAAGTACGACCCCATCATAGATGCAGGTCCGGGTCACAATCGCGACCACGCGCCAACTTACTGGGTTGGCACCGCAGGCACTCCGCCCGTGGATGATGGCCCGGTGTCCAGCGACATGGACGCCGACGTCGTTGTCATCGGTTCGGGTTATACCGGCTTATCGACCGCCATTCATTTGGCAAAGGAACATGGCATTCAGGCTGTGGTTCTTGAGGCAAACACAGTGGCCTGGGGCTGTTCGACCCGCAATGGCGGGCAGGCCCAGATTTCCTCTGGTCGGCTGAAACGCTCGCAGTGGATCGAGCGGTGGGGCATGGATGTCGCCAAAGGCATGCACGCAGAGGTGACCGAAGCCTTTGAACTGTTCAATGATCTGATCGCGTCGGACGATATCGACTGCGACCCGCAGACGGGGGGGCACTACTATATTGCCCATCGGGACAAGGTGATGCCGTCGCTCAAGAAAGAGAGCAAACTGCTGAACGATGTGTTTGGCTACGACTCCCGCATCATCTACCGCGATGAGCTGCATGAAAGCCACGTCCGTGACATGGAGGCAGCAGGTGCCATGTGGGAGCCTGATGGTACCTGCATCCATGCCGGTAAACTGGCCTTTGGGTATGTCAACATGGCCCGCCGTTTGGGAGTGAAAATCCACACCGGCAGCCCGGTGATGGGGTGGGAGACCAAAGGCGGTATTCACCATCTGCGCACACCGGGGGGCATTGTCCGAGCAAAGACCGTGGCTCTGGCGACCGCGGGTTATACACCGCCTGGCTTGAACAACCGGACCAAACATCGCTTGATGCCGATCCTGTCGAACTCGATGGTCACCCGGCCGTTGACCCAGTCAGAGCTGGACGAGTGTGGCATCCAGACCAAGTCACCCCTGACCGATACCCGGACATTGCGACACTACTATCGCCTGTTGCCGGATAACAGGATGCAGATCGGCAGCCGCAGTGCGGTGACAGGACGGGATGCTGAAAACAACAAGCACTTGGAACTGCTGAAAAAGGGTCTCGCCCGCAAGTTCCCGGCGTTGGAAGACATCAACCTCGACTACTCTTGGTGGGGGTGGGTCGACGTCAGCCACGACATGATGCCACGCATCTTCCAGCCAGATCCCGACCAACGCGTTTTCTACGCTATGGGATATGGCGGCAATGGCGTGATGTATTCAGCGCAGGCCGGACGACGTATGGCGCAGCTGGTTGCTGGTGAAAAGGACAAGGCATTTGACCTGCCGATCTTCACGTCCCCGCTTCCCAGCCACGGCATCCTCACACCTTTCCGCCGATTGGGCCAGCGCATGGCTTATGTGGGCTATTACCTCAGAGACGAAATTCTCTAATTCACTGACGCTTTGAATCCTCAAACAAGGACACACACAGATGAAGATGACGACAGAAGAGGCCTTTGTTAAGGTTCTGCAGCTGCACGGGA
>NZ_WQCA01000017.1 GCF_013032445.1 Ruegeria arenilitoris
ATAAACCCCTCTGACAAACCCAAAATCAATACACTCAAATTAATCAGGGAGTAAGTGTCTCGTTTTGCAACCAAGGGACGATTACATTGCACCACGCGATCAGGGTTGACGCAAGAACGCGCCATAAGGATGTGTAAGGCAGGGATTTGCCTATTTAGCCCACCTGAACTGCAGCGATAGCAAGACCGGCCTCTATCAAGAACTCTTGAGCCCGGGGTTTAGACCCGGATTGATGCTAGTTCAAGCCCCGCCGCGACGTAGCATGATCGACAGGGTCCGCCACACGATCCGAACCTCCATAGATAATCCAGTATTGGCGATATAGTACAGGTCTGCTTTAACTTTCTGACGGGTCGCGTCCGTGCCTTCGATGTATCCTAGTTCGACTTGCGCCCAACCGCTGATTCCCGGCCGTACGTAGTGTCGTGCCTGATATCCGGGCACGTGCGACAGGTAATTTCGGGCGTGCTCGATATAGTCTGGTCGTGGGCCGATTAGACTCATTTCACCCTTAAAAACATTGATAATTTGCGGAAGCTCATCAATGCGGGACTTGCGTAGGAAACGGCCAAGCGGAGTGATCCTATCTTCTTCCAATGGGCAGTTCGCACTTCGTGTGATCTTTTCGGTCGGGCGCATTGTCCGAAACTTGTATGCCGTGAAGGGTACGCATTTCCGTCCCATTCGCTCCTGTGAGAAGATCAATGGCCCTTTGTTCCAAAATGGGTTCAAGATGAGCAGGACAATTCCGCACAGCATCGTGAGTGGTAAAAGGACCAGTGCGCTGACCACGAGATCAAACACACGTTTTGCCAGAGTGAAGAAGACACCAGGGCCTGGCGATGCGGAACGCTGGAAAGTGTCAGATTCTGGGGCTTCTTGGTTAGGTGAGTCGAAATCAAACATAACGGTTGAAGGTCCTAAGCGCCGTCGCTTTAGACACGCATAAATAGAATCGAGTTCTCACTAAGTCTTTAGTAATTTTCTCTTTGGATCGTCAACAGTGCTGAATTACATTTTGAAAAAATTTTGTATAATTTATGCATTCGACCTACGAGTGATTAAAAAAACCAGCGTATGATCTGCCCGGCTTATTGGGGTCAGGACTTCGGTAACGGAGCCGTCTCAGTCAAGCTGTACTGCGCAGAATAATTGATCCGCCAATGCAGTGTAGCTTTTCCTTGTTAGTGTCCGCCCTGCTTTCTGTCACGGCCTTCGATTGAGATCCTTCGGGTACATGCTTCGGTTCGTGGTCAGCGCGACGGCTGCCAACATGATGCTGGTTCGATGTGTTTCCGATGTGCCTATCTCATAGGCGAGCTTGACGGAAGTCAGCGACGGTCCAGATCTCGGCATCATCGGAACCACGTCCCTGCGGGACCTCGAAGGTCTGCTGCCTGGCAGGCAAAGTATAGATCAAAAGGCGGTGTTCGGTGCCGCGCCGGGCTGGAATACGGTGCCATCGATCCACATTCGACGGAGAATGACTGCGATGCGCGAGGGCGACCATTGTTGTTTTCCGGCCTCAGCGTTGGGCGAGCTGGGCTGCCCATGTTTGGAGCCATGTCGACCGGTCGCGACTTATCATGACCACAGCCGGCCAGGCGATTTGCAAAGCAAATCTGCCGAGAGGAGTTGCAGCCTGACACAATGCTCACCTCGGATTGACATCCCCGGCCTTGGTCACGGTGCTCGTTTCTTAATCCCGCTGCTACGGCGCGATCTTGCGAATGTTGCAGGCCTCCTGCGGAGCCACGTGATCCGTGTGATCTGCTCCGGGCACCCGGGGTCTTCGCAAAAGCCAAGCCAGCAAGGGCGTTTATATCTTAATTTCCCAAGGGCTCGCGTTCTTTCAGAAAGAAAACACCGTTATTTCCCGTAATACTCCCGGAACCACGCAACAAATCGGGCGATACCGTCTTTGAAATCCGTTTGAGGGCGGTAGCCGGTCAGTTCCTGCAATAGCGTTGCATTTGCCCAAGTGGCTGGGACGTCACCCTTTTGCATTTCCATGTAGTTGCGAATGGCCTTTTGACCCAACGCGTCTTCGATTGCATCCACGAAGTCCAACAACCGCACCTTGTCCGAGTTTCCGATATTTACCACACGGTACGGTGCAACCGGTGAAAGGCTATCCCATTCAGGAATGTCATCCCGGCTGTTAGGCCGTTCTGGCGCCGCGTCGATCAGAAGGCGGATGCCGCGGACCAAGTCATCGACATAGGTGAAGTCTCGATACATTTCACCGTGGTTGTAGATGTCGATAGGACGACCATCCAGGATAGCATCCACGAACTTGTACAGCGCCAGATCGGGCCGCCCCCATGTGCCGTAAACAGTAAAAAAGCGGAACATCGTTGTCGGCAGGTTCCACAAATGCGCATAGGAGTGGCCCATGCTTTCATTAGCTTTTTTTGTTGCGGCATAGATGGTGAGCTGCGCGTCGGCCTTTTCTGTTTCAACAAAAGGCATGTCTTCATTGGCGCCATAAACCGAACTGGTTGAGGCCATCAGCAAGTGTTGTACCTCAAGTCGCCGTGCAGCCTCCATGATGTTGAATGTACCAACAACATTGCTGTCGATATACGAGCGCGGATTTTCGAGGCTGTAGCGCACGCCTGCCTGCCCAGCCAGGTGAACAATGACGTCTGGTTGAAAATCATCTGCCACGCGGTCGACAAGAGCGGCATCTTCCAACATCCCCTCGGTCGCGGCAAAGCTTGGATGCTGCAACAATTGCCCGTGACGCCGCCGCTTGAGGGCGACATCGTAATAATCGGTCATACCGTCGAAGCCATGCACGCGGAAACCTTCTGCAAGCAAAAGCTTTGCCAGATGGAAACCGATGAAACCGGCTGTGCCAGTCACGAGAACCCGTCGCTGATTGCCATTGGGCACGTTAAATTCCTTGTCCGACATTCGTTTTCCGTTTTCTGGAGATATCAATTTGGTAAGAAACTCTTTTCAAGGCGTCGAAGTATTCAGAAACCACGAAAGGTGGGTCACATTCAGGCGTCATTTTGCGTGGCTTGCCTAGCCAATTTCCGCTTTCTGCGGATAAGGCATATCCAGAAAACGTTTGCAAGGCTGCGTCAGGCTGTTTTCGCCGCATAGTTGTTGAAGAAGGCTGTTTGGTTCCTCAGCCACAACGTTGCGATAGCCCGGTATATCAGTGGGCGTGTCATAGGGCTTTATTGTGAAGGATGCTCGCACTTTTGTCGACCGATTGGCAGTCATATAAATTGGGAGGAATGTTCCATCATGACCCCTTGCGGACCATGATCGTTCCAGCTGGCTTGCGCGGCAGCGGCTGCAACCGTGTGGAAGAGCCGCCGTAGAACGGGATGAATGAGCGAACTCATTGAATCCACTATGTTCTAAAGGCGGTGGAGTTATCAAGAAACCAGCGATCAGTCTCGGCGATCCCTTCTTGCAGGGTGATACTTGCCTTCCATTCCAAACGTTCAAGACGGTTGACATCCATCAACTTGCACAGCGTGCCGTCGGCTTTGCTGAGGTCAGTGTTGATTGAACCTTAATATCCAACAGCGCGGGCGACTGTTTGGACCAATTTCAGGATTGTCACGTCGGTACCAGTCCCGACATTGATGTGACTTAGCATCGGCTCTGTTTCGCGGTCATATACAGTCTTGGGCAGGTCCAGCACAAAAAGGCTGGCGGCAGCCATGTCGTCGACATGCAAGAACTCGCGTCATAGTGTTCATGTGCCCCAGATAGAGACTTCGTCTGAGCCTGCTTCCCTGGCTTTGTGGAAACGGCGGCTCAGGGCAGGCAGGACATGGGAATTCTATGGGTGAAATTTGTCGCTTGGCCCATAGAGGTTTGTGGGCATAACCGAGCGATAATCCCGCCCGTATTGACGGTTATAGCTTTCGCATAGCTTGATTCCTGCGATTTTGGTGATGGCATAGGGCTCGTTTGGGATATATGCAGCTTGACCCCAATTGCCGCAGCGATTGAACGCCTGCAGCGTGGGTCTGATGGATCACATTGGCCTCGATCATCAAGTTTTCATAGATAAACTGTCCAAGATAGGTTTCGTTGGCCAGTATCCCGCCCACTTTGGCTGCGGCCAGGATCACCTGATCGGGGCGCTCCTTTGCCATGGAGGCCGCGACTTCCGCCTGATTGATCAGGTTCAACTCGGACGAGGTGCGCGTGACCAGCGTCACGCCTGCGCGGGTTTCAAGCGTCCGGCAGATCGCGCTGCCGACCATGCCGCGGTGGCCTGCGACGTAGATTTTCATCGCATCAGCCCTCGACATTCACAGGGACGTCCATGCCGTGTGTTTTAAGCAGCGCATGGCGACGGGCCGCCTTGAGGTCCTCGGTCACCATCTCTGCACACATTTCCTGGGCGGTTATCTCGGGTACTCAGCGAAGTTTTTCTTTGGCTTTTGAGGGATCGGCCAAAAACGCGTCCACCTCTGCAGGCCGGAAGTGGCACGGGTCGATGCGCATCACGACATCGTCAGGTTTTATGGCTGGGGCCATGTCCGAAGTAACGGCAGAAACGGTCGCGATCTCTTCTGCACCTTCGCCGCTGAATTCCAGATCTATTCCCAACTCACGTGCGGACCAGGTGATGAACTCGCGCACGGCGTACTGTTTGCCAGTGCCGATAACAAAATCCTCGGGCCGGTCTTGTTGCAGCATCATCCACTGCACCCGAACATAGTCTTTCACGTGCCCCCAGTCGCACAGGCTGTTGATATTGCCCATGTAAATACAGTATTCGAGCCCTTGGGCGATATTGGCCAAACCCCGTGTAATCTTGCGGGTGACAAAGGTCTCACCGCGGCGCGGGCTTTCGTGATTAAACAGGATGCCATTGCAGGCATACATGCCATACGCGTTGCGATCTTTCACGGTGATCCAAAAGGAATAGAGCTTGGCCACCGCGTAGGGAGAGCGCGGATAAAACGGCGTCGTCTCGCGTTTCGGGGTTACAGTCAAATTCTTTTTTTCTGACCGTCACCCATGCTGGGAACCGCAAGTCAATCAGCCCTGACCCCATGTTATTCCATCTGATTGGTATCACGTATCCGATGAACTATCCGTCAGGCATCCACGCCCCCCCTTTCAGGGGCACATATCTGCCGAACGCCGATCCGACGCAGGTGACGGTGGGCGTCACATGGCAGAGCCTTCAGCGGTTGGAAGCAAATGAACTAAAACCATGGCGGCACCAGCGCTGTCTGCTGAAGAATGCAGCCTTATGGGTCGGGAAATCCTTCCATACTGACAGCCATTGCTTGTTTGGGCATAAATCATCCCGCTTGGATGAAGCGCAAACTTTTCCTTTGGAAGTGGTAGCGGGCGGGCCCCCTTGGGTCCGCCCGTTAAGGACCGGCTATTCGGGTAGATATTTTTCCGACCAACTTGTGCCTGCGGCCCCGGCAGCGATCAGTTCGTCAATCTGCGGGCCTTCTAAGCCCAGCCGCTCCAGAATGGTCCGTGTGTGCTGCCCGTACTTCGGCATGGGCCCCGGAATACGGATCTTTCCAGATTGCGGCCGCACCGCATTTGGGGCAACCAGATCGCACCAGCGGCCCATAGGGTGTTGATCGTGCCGGATGACGCGGAAGGTCGCATCTGAAAGATCGATGTCACCCGAGCTTTCAAGCTGCAGAGCTTTGTCGCGTGTTTCGTGCAGGGACGCGAGCGGGACAACCGTGCTCTGACCTACCGAGAATGCCTTTTCCCAGAACGAAAGGGGCCGCGTTTTGAACCGCTCTGCCAAGGCTTCATGTAGATCGTCCAGCGGTACCTCTTCCAGGTCCGCCAGCTCCGGGACACGGGCAAGCGCAGTCCGCTGTTCTATTGGTGCGGCGAAGAACAACCACTGATCCGCAGCTTCATAGCAATGATAGAACGGCCCCCAACCCAGCGCCTCGCGGCCCGCGGGTTCGTCAAACGGCGCGCGGCCTTCATAGTCATACATGAACTGCGCCTGAATGAGGTTACCCGCCGCTGCCAGAGACGCGCGCGCAATGCCACCTTTCCCGGTCTCGCGTAGCCGCAGCAGCGCACCACCCAGCGCCGCACAGGCGCAAAAACCAGTCAGAACGTCGATTGTTCCGAAGTGAGCATGTTCTTCGGGTGTATCCATGCCGCCGCCAAAGCGTACCATGACGCCGGTCGCCGCCTGCGCCAGGTCATCATAGCCCAGGTGATCGGATTTCGGCCCCCGCATCGGCCCGCCGAACGCGTCCAACTGAACCAGAATTAGGCGCGGGTTGATCGCGCTGAGCCGTTCGAGGGAAAGCCCCAGCTTGTCGCGCTGCTCATCCGTGCCGTTCATCGTGATCACGTCGGATTCGGCTATGAGCTTGGCCAGAACCTGTTGCCCTTCGTCACTGCGCAGGTTCAGCAGGATACTTTCCTTGCCTCTTTGGGCGTGGATGCCAAATACGACCGTGTTCCAGGGATCGACCGAGGGCTCAACCGGTTGTACCAGTGTCACTTCTGCCCCATAGCGCGCCAGAGTTGAACCGATGGTCGGCCCCGCAATGACATTGGCCAGGTCCAGAACCTTGAGGCCGTCCAGCCAACCACTGCTGCCAGTGGTGCCGCTGGCGCGCGGTGCCGCGGCAAGCAACGCGTCCAAATCCGCAGCCGTCGGCCCGCTCTTGTCTGCCGCCGCGTCATCCCCTGACAGCCAAGCCACGTTGCCCATCTGGCGCATCTCGCCGTGGCGCGCATCTGCGACCCGCAGAACCAGACCAGAGGCCAGTGCGTGGGGATCGGCCAACCATTCCTTGCTGAACCGCTGCGCGGTGGCCGGGGCTTTGGCTGTGCCGAACAGCTCTTCCCACTCATGCGCGGGGCGGGTCAGAAATGCCTCTTTCATCGCCGAGGATACGCGTGCACGGTCAGAGGCCCCAACCGGGTAGTTTCGCATCGACCATTCAGCGGGCCAGTCCTTGGTGTCCAGATAAGCAGAGAAATCAGGCAACTCATCCGCCAGATCCTTGAGCCCCAGCGTCTCCAGCACGCGACGCGGGTGCGTGGAGATCGAGCCCGAGACAACATAGAACCCTCGCCCGTCGGCGCAGGTATATGTGCGGTAAAACGGATCGAGGAATTCGGACAGCTCATCGAACTCGAGATTCATTGGCAAGCCTTCAGCCGCGCGCCGGTCCAGCTCAGTTTCGCGCGGGGACTTGTAACGCTCTGGGTAGTCCTCGATCTGTTCGCAATTGTAGATCAGGCCTTCCAGCAATGCGGCGGCCAGCGGCACCTCTATATGATCCCCGCCGTTACGTTCACGCGCATTCAGGGCGAACAGAACCGACATGGCCCCAAAGCTGGCGCCATAGGCCGAGGCCAGCGTCAGCGGCGTGAAGGACGGGTTAATCCCCATCAGCCGTCGGTTCAGGCCCATATCGGTGAATTGCCCGGTATAAGCGGCGATCACGGCCTCCCACGCGGGCAGTTTGGCCAGTTCCGCATCGGTCGAGGCGAAGCCGGGCATGGAGAGATAAATCAGTTGATCATTGGCGGACCGAAGCACATTTGGCCCCAGACCAAGACGATCCATCACCCCCGGTCGAAAATTCTCGATCACCACGTCGGCACGTTTGGCCAATTCTATCGCGGTCTCTCGTCCCTGATCTGTTTTCAGATCCAATGTCAGGGTTTTCTTCCCGCGCGAAATCATCTGAAAGGCCGGGTCGTCAAAGGCAGGGCTGTCTGGCGGGTCGATCCGAATGACCTCGGCCCCCATGTCGGCCAACATCATGCCGACAAGAGGGGCGGCCAGATATTGCCCGAAATCAAGGACGCGAATGTGGGACAGGGGACGGTGGGTCATGAGAGCTTCACACAGACTTTTCGTTAGGGGCTTGCGATTTCGGCTCAGATGAACGGCAAACCCGCTGAAAGTACACTGGTCAAAACATCATGCAGTGTATAACAAATTGTTATGGAAAGAGTAATTCGCCCAATCTCTGGCTCACTGAATGCCTTGCTGGTTCTTGAGGTCGCCGTGCGCCATGCCAGCTTGTCCCGCGCGGCCGAGGAACTTGGGCTCAGTCAACCTGCTGTTTCAAGGCACATTTCAACGCTCGAAAGCCGTCTGGGGCAGGCACTTTTCGAACGCAACAACAACCAGATTGTTCCCTCCACCGCCGCCGTCCGGCTGGCCGACGCTGTGGCTCTGGGCTTTGGTCATCTGGATCAGGTCTGGACCGAGATTTCGGCGCCCCCCGACCGGCAGGAGGTGACGCTGGCCTGCTCTTTCGGCTTTGCCGACCAATGGTTGATGCCGCGATTCTCGGACCTTCGGGAGTATTTGGGTGGATCAAAAGTGCGGGTCGTCACAACCGACCAGTTGGGCGATATCGACCTGAGCCGATTGGACGCCGCCGTGGTCTGGGATACTGACGGATTGCCGGATCGGCCGTTCATTCCGCTGATCAAGTCCGAAGTGTTCCCCATCTGCAGCCCTGATTTTCTCGCTGCCTACCCGGAAGCAAAGGACAACATCTCACAGCTACCGCCGTCGCTTTTCCTGCATTTTGATGTCAGGGAGTCCGGCTTTTTGACTTGGCAAGGGTGGTTTGACCGTATGGGACTGCAAACACCGTTTTTTGATCGGAAACCCGAATTCGATGCCTATCCTTTCCTGTTGCAATCAGTCCGGCGCGGGGAAGGCGTCGGCTTGGGTTGGCATGGTCTCGTCGATCAAGCACTGGCCAATGGTGAAATTCTACAGCTCGGGCCAGCCATTTCCGACCGGAACTATTCCTATTTTTTACAGCACCGACCATTTCGCGATGAAAATGGCGCTTTGGCGCGTCTGACGGCTTGGTTCGAAGCGGAAGTTTCCGACGGTTCCTAAATCGAAGCTTAGGGGATTGCCGGGAAAAGGTCCCTTAAACATCTCTTGCGTCCGCCCTTCGCAAGGGTTCCCCACCAGTGGAATTGCACTGCCGCCCCAATCTGCGGTGGCAGTCTACGAAACATCGCAGGTTTCGCGGACTATCGAGAAACTCACCCGTGAAACGCATCACAGGAAATACTCGGCCCGCTCAACGACCCAGACCATTGCGATCAGGCAGGCACAGGCGGCGACTGCAGCGCGAGAGCTGGCCCAGATGCGACCGGGTTGCCTACGCAAAAACAGCACCAGCGGCCAGACCAAGAGAACAATCATCAATTGCCCAAACTCTACACCGACATTGAATGCCAGAAGGCTGTGCCAGACGTTCGGTGCGTCAACACGCAGAATCTGATGCAGCATGAAAGAAAAGCCGAACCCGTGCAGCAATCCTATCCCCGAAGTGATAGCAAAAGCCCTCAGGTCCCCGTGACCACGCTCTGGTGGTCGGACGGCCATCACCGCAGCGTAGATGATCGACAGCGCAATCGCCAATTCGACAGTGGGGATAAACCACGCACCACTCGGCGCGAAACCAAAGAAGCCAAGGATCAATGTCACCGTGTGGCCAAGGGTAAATCCGGTGACGCGCGCCAGAAGACTGTGCAGGTTCAGAGCCCCGATGATCATGCAGAGTACAAACAGAACATGGTCGGGGCCTTCCAGAATGTGGCGTATCCCCTCAACGAAAAACGTCGATGCAGCAGCGGTGACCGACCCGGATATATTTACCGGATCATGCATAAGGCCGGTTGCCCGAAATGTTCGAACGTCCTGTCCGTTGTAATCCAGGATCAGGTTCGCAGTATCCTCCTGTCCCTCCAGACCGGGGTTCGAGTTGTACGACACGCCGTATTCCTGAACTTGCCCCGTTGCAAAATGCAGGTGCAGATCTACCATGAAAGCACCGACATAGGTTTCTTCGGTCGTGGAAAAAATGTCTCCGGCAGCCAATGCCGCGCGTGCTTCGTCCAACGACGCAAAGCCGGGTTCCTGACCTAATGGATGCAGGCGGATTGCAACAAGATTTGCGTCCTGTTCCTGACCATGTACCGTTAGTGAAAAGGCCTTGATGGCAATGCGTGCCAGACCGCTCGGATCACTCCGTACCGCACTCTGATCTACATAATGCATCAATACGCCGTCTTCGATTTGGTTGTACGTGTACGGCGCGGGCATGGGCAACCCATCCGGACCTTCGGGGCCAACAAGTTCGGCCACCAGATAAGGCATCGGCAACCGAAGATAGACGTCAAGACCATCGTCAGAATGAACCACGTGATGGATGCGTACATTCTGATTCAGGTTGAAATGCGCCGCTGCCTTGTCAGGAGACACGAAGGTAAAGGCCGCCAGTATTGCAAGAAGGAGACACTTCAGATTTCGCATGGGTTTATCCTTCTGCTTTGGCACTGATGATCGTCAGGCCATCAAGCTTCCACCGATCACCAGATCTCGAGATGTCGAACATACCGCGGTAGAGGACCGCCCGCCTGTGCAGATGTCCCCAATGTCCTCCGCTAACCTCAGCTGTCCAATTGGCTAGGACTTGGTGCTGATTATTGCCTGTGTCAGCAGAAAATCTTTCTACTTGCAGATCTGAAATATCGTCCACCCGTGCCAATGCGCCCGATGGGAGAGTGACCGACAGTCCGCGACGCATTTCTGTTCCGACATCGTTGCGATTGCTAACGTCAACAAAGGGCTCAAGCGCGTCTTTGAACTGCACATCCCGAGGTTCCAGCATCGCGGCGCTGATATTGGTCAGGAAACTATGCATCACTTGATGAGACGCGGCTTCGTCCTGGGTGGGTGCAGGTACGAATGGTAAGGGTTGTTTTTGAGGAAAGGTTACAATCGCAGCTGCGCTGGCAGCGCCGCACACGCCAATAAGAAACAGACGTTTTTTTGCCGTGCTCTGACTTGCAAGAGCGGCACAGATGAACGCTGCGATGCCCAATGCCATTGCGACTAGCGGCATCTCGGGTAAGCCTGCCGTTTTCACGATCACCGGACGCGTTTTTGGATCTTCCCACTTCGTCAGATGGTTTTGCCAGACCACTGTGGGATCCGAACGGTAAACCTGCGATGGTACGCCGCCTGCCGGGTCAGTTAATGTTATTGGAATGACGTCCAAACCCTCGGGGAACAGCTGCCAAGTCATTTCAACGCGATTGGCCAGTGATCGGTTTGGATAGGATAAAACGACGCCCAGTAGCATCGTCTTGCGCTTTGCTTCAGCCTCGTCCGGTAGAACTAGCAAACCTTCCGCACCGACTTTGATGCGTGACACTTTCACGGCCTCAGGCTGCACTAATGTCCCATCGATGGTTACGGGGATTTTGTTCTTGAAGAATGCGGCGGCTGCGGACTTGATGCTTGCCACATCTTCACGCGTCAATCGGTGCGTTCCACCAAGGTCAAGGCCGGACCACGCCTCAAAATCCTGGAGACGAAAGATGATCTCGTGCCGCACCTCTCTGGGTTCCATGGTCAGAAATGACATTAGCGGGGACTTGTGGTGGCGGGTCAGGTTCGGGTTTTCAAATACGGTGAACCAGGGATCATCCCAATCAGGCAACATTGTTTCGGCTTGCGACAGATAACGGTAATCCGTCACCGGTACGCCGAGGTGCTCGGCGACTACGCCAATTGAAGCTAACGGAATCCCATCATTGTTGAGAGGCGGAGTAAATGTGATCCGTTCCGGAGGGCGCTCGAATGGAAACTCCATTTCCACGAAGACGACTTTTTCGCTGCGTGGTCGCGGGGATACGAATGTGCTGGCCGCAGTTTGGCGCAGGACCCGTGGGCGAACATCTATTGTGTTAACTACACGCGGCAATTCAGAACCGTCAGCTTCAACATGGAAGTTTTGCGCCGTACGTTCGGCCAAGGATATGCCGGAACCATCATCGGCCACCACGAACAGCGGGTAGGAATTCAGATCAATTTCGAGGGCAACCCTGACATGGTCCGCTTCAACTGAAAGTTCAACAAAGTTCGGTGCTGTCTCACCACCGTATGGCGAAACAAGGTCAGCCAGGAGGGGCTTCGGGGTGAACGCCACAAAGATCATGCTCGCGAGACCAAATAGCCCAGCTGAACTACGCTTGGCAGCGTCAGAAATGAAACGCGACAGCAGCGTATAAACCGTTCTGATCAACATCATAGGCGAACTCCCCATCCGAGCGGTCAGTGGAATAGTCAATTCCATAAAACTGATAACCAAACCGCAGGGACGTGTTTTCCCAACCTTTCCAGTCGAAACCGGCCAGAACCAGGTATTGTAGGTCATCTCCGTTCACACCAAAGCCGCTCAGTTGGGCGCGGCTGGCAAAGCTCCATTTATCGTTGATTTCGACCGCATAACGCAGCGCGATCATCGGTTCGAACCAGTCTTCTGTTCCACCCAGGGTTACACCGGGGCCAGGACCAGCTATGTCGATCTCTTGTTTTAGACGGTTCCACTGAACACCGATTGCGGCGTCTGCTGCATAGCGCCGCCCAGACGCATTAGCCCCATGCGCGAACCGGTAGGCTCCCTGAACGTTGACAAAGGTTTGCCGGACATCAACATCGACGTCCGCCCTGCCGCCGGGCAGAGTTCCGTCATCACCAAGCCGAACATAATACGCCTCGGAGATGATCCCGAAATCTCCGTTCCAACCCTCGTAACGGACCGAGGCTGCGCCTTGTAAAACGTCAAAAACTTCGCTCAGGTTCAGGTCCAAATCGACACTTGTTCCGGCTATTGTGGACGTGCCCCTAGTGCTGAGCGGAAGGAATAAATAAGGCGTAATCGAATGCCGCCAACGTCCTTCGTCTTCCTGTGAGCGTGCCAAAGACTGAGCACTTGCCATTGGGGCTGCAGCGATAGTCAGCCCAACAACGAACATCTGTAGTGACGCCAATTTCCTGATTGTTTGCATGGGTATATCTCAAGCCAGAGTCCGATTGACCGGAGCGCTTCAAAGTCATGTGCCGGTTCTTAATCATCTTATTCGTCGCCCGGGTACGGAAACTCTTGCCCTACTGCTTCCGAGGCTTCCTCGAAGATCGGGCGAAGGACATCGTCCACGTCGTCATATCCTTGTTTCGTAAAGTCTGAAAATTGCATTGCTTCCAAAGAAATGCCTGAACGCTCTGCAAACTCCGCTTTGTCGTCCTGCGACGGTGTTTCTGCGGGGGCGGCCAACGGAGGTGACCAGGTACGCTCTTCAGTTACCGCCATACGAACCGTGATGTCGTCCTTGGTTACGTTCCAGACCATGAAATCGTCGGCCATGCTAAGGGGGCCATCATAGGTCGACCGAATGCGTTCATAGACGCCGGAAGATGTGTCGAAATCGTTGAAGAAGTGATAGGCAACCGCCATACGAGGTTGGATGTCGCTCATCACCTTGCCGAAAGCTTCGGGGGCTGTGTGCACCTGAGTCCCCACAAGCAAAGCAGACTCGGGCGTGAACTTCATCTTAGTAACCAGTTCGGGCACCGCTATAAAACACTCGTGAATCGCAAGGTCAGCGTTTTTCGCATATTCCTTAAACCACTTGTTGGGATAGGTGTCCGAACTGAAGACGAACTTCAAACCATTCCATTCCAGAGCATAGCTGACAGCACCGTCAATTGAGTGAATGGCCGGAAAGGTCCTGATCTGCACCCCATTTTCGTCGTAGATAACCTCGTTTTCCAGCTTGTAGTCAAACTCGGTCACGTCCATCGAATAGCCTCGGAAATCGACATTTCCTGCGCGGCCAGCAAGGTCCCAAGTCAACATTTTCTGCATGTGATCAAGCGCATATGCGGTACCTAATTCTTCGGCTGGGCCGCTCGGTCCCCAGACGCGAAGCGGTACGTTCCGGCCCATCAATGCACCGCCAATGAACAGATCGTGCAGCGCGCCGAAATGGTCGGTGTGCAGGTGACCAATAAAGACCTTGTCCAGATAATTATAGGGAATCTGTAGGGATGAGATCCGTTCGGCCGAACCGGAACCGATATCGAACAAGAACTTGTCTCCATTGCCCAACTCAACAAGGAAACACGCCGCAGCCTGTGCCGCTCGTGTTGTGGGCATGCCGGTTCCGCATGCAATTACCCGCATCTCGTCCTCGGCGAGATCTTCTGTGTTCGGGTAATTACGCTTCACGCGGACGGTCGCGAACCTTGGTCGGAGAGACCTCTTCGGTCTCTTGTGCGTAGGCAGCGCTTGGTGACAAAAGCTCAATAGCAGCCCCGGTAATGGATTGCGGGGCAACAGCCCAAGCGCCAAAAGCCATGCCAATCGCGAAATGTTTGCTAAATACCGGAAAGTGCGAAAGTCGTACCATAGTCTCTTTCCCCCTTTTGGACGAACAAGATGGCGGCATGAGCTTTTGTCGGAAATGTCACACAACCGGTGTAATCTCAGGCGATTGTGCGACTTACCCCGCACACACGTAAGTGACTCACGGTGAAAATTAAGGTGACTCACGCCAGTTTAATTGCAAAAATCAGAATGTGACAGTTTCTGTGAGCCAGTTTTCAGATCAACAAAAACGCGAAGCCCTCGCGCGCCTTTTGGATGATCCCCATTTGGAAGGTGCTGAGCGGCTGCGGGCGTTTTTGACATACATTGTCGAGGAAGAACTGGCCGGGAGAGGCGCGGAAATTCGCGGCAAAACCATTGCGCAGGATGTTTATGGCCGGGACCCGGCAGAAGGGGTAGATCCTGAGAATGTTGTCCGCGTTGATGCGCGGCGCCTTCGGCAGCTGCTGGAGTTGCACTACGAAGGTATCGGCAAGCACGACCCCATTCGTCTGCACATAGACACCGGCGGGTATCGTCCCCGGTTTGATATGGCTCCAGAAAACCGGGAAAAGCCTGAGCAGGCAAACGTCAGGAACCCTTGGCTGCCCTTTGCAGCATTCACTTTGGGTGGGGTCGTTGGCGCAATCTTGGCGGTTTACTTGGTTCAGAATGAGCCAGCCGTGGTTCAGGTGCCTGTGTCGGAAAACAACATTTCTTCCGACCCAAACTTAGTACAGCGTGCTGCTATCTATGAAAAGTCACCCGCGGCGCTACAAGCTTTCAATCTTGCCAATCAGGCGAGGTCGATGATTTTCCCGATCTTTGACCGCCCGCGCCAGCTACTTGTCCTGTCTGTATTCGAGCGCGTGATTGAATTGGACCCTGACTATTTTGGAGGTTACGCGGGTGCTGCACAGGCGTCGGCGACGCTGGCAGTTTTGTCCGCGCCATCTGACGAAAAGGACACCTATGCAAAGGCCGCCATGGAGTTCGCCGACGAGGCCGTAAGGCTTTCGCCAGATCAGGCCTGGAGCCAATCCGCTAAAAGTTGGGCTTACTTTGCGAACCGTGATTACGAAGCTGCCATCACGCTGGGCAGACGTGCGTCTAAACTGGATGCAACGGATGGTGCCGTTCTGGACTTTCTTGGTGCAGTAGCCCTGTTTTCTGGCGAATTTGAAGAGGCAGTCGAAATCGCGGATCGGCAATCTTTGCTTGGTTCGAGCAATCAGAGGTTTGCAAACCGAAATTTATCCGGAGCAGCACATTTCCATCTTGGCGACTACCATCAAACGATTGAAAGCTTCGAAGCTGCAAAACAATTCGGAGATCCTTTGAGTGCCCCATCGCTCGCGTACGCTACCGCCGCAATGTCAGCACTTGGCCTTGAAAAGGAGGCCCGCGCAAAGCTTGCCGAACTCGAACGAGCCTGGCCTGATGCGCCAGTTGATATGATGCTTAAGAACATTCATAGCGAAGAAGCAAACGCTGAAGCTGTAGTTCAACAGTTGACGCAATTGGGTTGGGAAAAACCCTCGAATTTGCGAAGCGACAATCAATAGTTGAGAATTCTCTGCTTGCCATGCATCTGATCAAAGAATGACTGATCTTGAATTTGAGCGATGAAGTATACGCCCGTGCGCCTGCATGAGGACCATTTCCTGTTTCAATATCCTGCTGCATGTGCCTTCTTTGGAGGGTAACTTTAACCGGGCGCAGCGTTGTTTTCGCAGGTTGCATTTCTCTTGACCCGGCTTGGATGACGTATTGCGATGAATAACATAACATCAGAGCACACGAGCTTGCGGGCGAAACTCTACTGGTGGTTAGAACGCCCTGATCGCAGTGCTACCGGTCCATGGCTGCTTGAGCTTTCCTTGATTCTTCTGATTTCGCTCAATGTAACGGCGGTCATTCTTGAGACGGTCGCATCCATTTACTCGCAGTGGCACACGGCCCTTGACCTGTTTGAGACGGTTTCGCTGGTTGTTTTCGTGGCAGAATATGCCGCGCGCCTGTGGGTTGCGCCGGAAGATCCGAATTACAAGTCCCGTTTGGCCTGGATCAGATCTCCACTGGCCGTGATTGATTTGTTGGCGATTTTACCAGCGCTGCTCTACCTGATTTTCCCGATGGACCTTCGCATCCTGCGAACATTCCGCATGCTGCGGCTGCTCAAGCTGACCCGATATTCGCCAGCGCTTGGGATGTTGTTTGCGGTATTCGAGGAAGAGGCGGGGTCTTTCTTTGCTGGCTTCTTCATTCTGATGGTCATGCTGATTTTTGCGGCCAGCGGGGCATGGATTGCAGAACATGACTCGCAACCCGAAGCCTTCGGCTCGATCCCTGCAGCCATGTGGTGGGCCATGGCGACGTTGACCACCGTGGGCTACGGCGACGTAACGCCGGTCACAGTGGCGGGAAAAGTGTTCGGTGCTGCGATTACAGTGATCGGTATCGGGATGGCTGCATTACCTGCAGGGATCATCGCCAGCGGTCTCAACGATCAGTTGCACCGGCGGCGGGCAAGGCTGGAACGTGAGTTTCGGGCAGCCCTTGAAGATGGCGGTATCTGCGAGGATGAAGAAAAGGAAATCGAGACGCTGAGAAAGCAACTGGGTCTTTCGCACCGCGCCGCAAATCACATTCGCGAACATATCCATTCCGAGACGCAATCAGAGACTGGCCGGTGCAAAACCTGCGGGCAATCCCTACCGATACCAGAAGAGAGGTAGGTCAAATTGTTTAGGCATCACTTAGTGTCGATATTAACTCAAGCGGGGCAATCCGCCTGTTTGATAAGGATGCCCCGAGGGATGCTGCGCGAGTGTGGACTGTTCGGATACGCGCGGATCAGAAAGACAAAATCCGCTCCACGAACCAAAAGGTTGCGACCGATCCGATCCCATAGCTGACGACGGTAGTCGTGATATCTCCGGGGCTGCGCCAGTGTGTGGCTAGGCGTGGCAGGGTAAAGCGCAGTGCCGTCGCGGCTGTCAGAACAACACCAACAAAGGCAAGTTGACCGGCCTCGACACCCAGATTGAAGGCAAGAAGGGCGGTGGCTATGTCCTGTTCCGGCAAGCCGATCTCGCGCAGGGCGCCAGCAAAGCCCAGCCCGTGCAACAGGCCGAAGGCAAACGCAATCAGCCATGGGTAGCGTTCGGACAGGCGGATATCACCGGCATTGGATTTGAGCGCCTCGACCGCCAGAAACACGATGGACAGCGCAATGATCGCCTCGACCGGAGGGCCGGGCGCAGAAAGATGCCCCAGTGCGGCCAGCGCCAGAGTGATGGAATGCGCGACGGTAAAGGCCGTGATCGCGCCGACCAGACGCCAGAAATCCCGGATCAATACCAGCAGGGCAAACACAAACAGAAGGTGATCCCACCCCTCAAGAATATGTTCAAAACCCAGCGCCAGATAGCTGCCGAAAATTCCCCAACCTCCTGCTTGCTCAGGGATCCGGTGGCCAGGTTGGTCAGGCGTCAAACGGATTGTGTCCGTCGCTCCGCTTTGCATCTGAAGACGCAAAAGAACATCCGTGCGCTGGCTGGAGAGGCCTTCGATAAACACCCTGCTGCCAGCCAACCCCTCGGGACAGTCCGCAACCCAAACTGAAATCCAGGCAGACCCGTCAAACAGGGGCTCGGGACCGGTTTGCGGTGTGCAATTGTCGGGAAGCTGCAGTGCAATGGTCATAGGCTGGCCCGCAACGTCTGGTTTGCGCCAGAAGACCTGCCAGGTTTGAGAGGTCAGCTGACGGATATCCGCAAATCCAGGCTCCAACGCGTGACCAAAGGCCTGAATGGCAGGCAGCAGAACCAGCAATAGGGCCAGCAGCAGGCGTTTCGTCACTGGTTCAGCCTCCGAGTGATGTCTTCCGGCGACGGCGTGATCAGGTCATATTTCTCCTTCAGCGTGTCGAACTGGGCCTCTGATAGATCGGATTTCAGATTACTTCGCCAATCGAACAGAACCTCTTCGCGGATGTCGTCAAAAGCAGGGAGATGGGCCGGTTCACGGCTTTCGATCCACACCAGGTGATAGCCAAAACCGGACGGGACTGGGCCGACCCATTGGCCCTCGGGCATTTCAATCAGCGCGGCATGGAACCCGCGCCCCATTGTTGCATCAACCTTCTGCGGTGAGCTGAGCGGTAATGCGTTCGGTAGCATGCTCGGCCCAGCAAACAGTGCCGGGTCTGCGCCCCCGTTCAAAGCATCCAACACCTCGTTGATCCGTTCGGCATCGGGTGACGGACCCATCGCAACTTGTTGAAACGCCACCCTCTCGGGACGCAGGAAACGTGCGCTGTTTTCCGCCAGATGTGCCTGTAGGGTGGCGTCATCCGGTTCCGAGGCCTGAGCCAGTGAAAGGGTTAGAAACTCCATCTTTTGAGCTAGCCGGCTGCGGATTATGCTGTCGCCCCAATCAAGACCAAGTGCGCGCGCTTCGCGGACCAGAACCTCTTGCCGCAGAAACGCCTCTTGTAGTTCCTCCAGTTCTTGCGGCGTGGGCGGGCGTTGCCACGTGGACTGAAACTGGTCGATAAGGCGGTTGATGTCTTGCATATCGACAACAATCTGATCTCCGCTGGCGGGTTCGGATTGCGATGGATTGAGGTAACTGAACCAGCCGAAGATCGCGACTCCCAGCAGGAAAAAGTGGAATAGTGGCTCTTTGAGAATGGACATGCGGAACCGTGTTTTGAGTTGAGGCTTGGGCAGATGAAACTCATCCACCCGCACGGGTTAACTTTGAGTGTACGAGATGGGCGACGTATAGGCGCGGTCCTGCACCGAAGTCGGAATGTCGTCCGGAACCGAGACTCCAAAAACCTTGGCATCATAAGTTGTCCAGCGCGGCGTCGGAATCTCGGTTACCCGTACGTAATAAAAGGCGTGTTGGTCCGGGTCGAAGTCAGTATCCGACCAAAAGACCTCGAGCATCGGTGCGCCAATCGCATTGGCGTAGGTGGCATTTTCCGGATCGACTGTGTTGCCGACGGGAGCATCGCAGCGATGATCCGCAGCCGGGCCGCGATTGCCTGCGCCGGTGATCGCCTCTTTCATGCGGATGGGGTCGTTGGTGGGCTCCAGAGCGGAAACCTTGCCAAAGAAATTGTCCTCGGTCGATGTCGCAAGACCGGTGTGACTGTCGCTTGACCCAAGCATCCCGAATTTGAACGGGTTCTCGCCCAGATCGTTCTGATAGGCCAGCCCCCGTTTCAGCGCTTTGCGCGCATATTCGCGCGGTAGCATCTCGGGGGTTTTGAGCTGGGTTCCAAAGCTGCCCTTGTCCCAGGTTTCGAAATCCGCGAAGGCATCGTCGGGGGACAGGGTGGCCAGAGCAAGACCGGCATCGGCCGAATAAGCCGTTTGCAGGTGCGTGTCGCCGAACAACACCTGATTGGGAAAATCGTGATCCAAATAGGGCGAATACCCGGCGCTTTCCGGCGGAACCTGGATAAATTCCTGAGCAGTAACCGGCGAAAGCGCAAGAACAAAGGGGACGGTCTTCAGTATAAGTTTTCGACACATTTTGGCCTCCGCTGTCTAGATGTAAGCGCGCTGCACAAGAACACCGCGCTTAACATCTGATCTCTTTGTTATTCGCATGTTAGAATGAACTTAGCACTCTAATACAATGCGCCATTTCCAGCAGCGGTCGAGATTTGTAGCATAGCCTTGGTCGTTTTGTTCCTGCAAACGGTCCTGCAGAACGATCAGGTACCGCTTTTCAGCTTCTGAAGATGAAGGTCCTTTGCGCCTCTATCAATGGAAGAGCGTATCCCCAGCATCCATTGAGATGGTGGTGCCCTTTTCCCCTCGAACCGCTGCGGGGACATCGGCAAGAGCGCAGATAATAGACCGGCCACCCGTTGCTCGTACGAAATCCTGCGCGGCTTGCACTTTCGGACCCATGGAACCTGCTGGAAAATCGTAAGCGTCCAAGGCGTCCGGCGTAATTGACCGGATGCCTTTCTGGTCGGGCAACCCCCAGTTCAGGAATACGGCCTCGGCATCTGTTGCGATAACAAAGAAATCGGCGCCAAGGTTCTGCGCCAGCAGGCAGGACGCGAAGTCTTTATCGATGACGGCTTCGACGCCCACAAGTTTCCGATCGGCTTCCTTGTCATACATCGTCGGAATGCCACCGCCGCCGGCGGCAATCACCGTGGCGCCTTTTTCCAGAATCCAGCGTATTGGCTCGACCTGAAAGATGCGTTTTGGCCGGGGCGAGGGTACTACACGGCGCCAATACCCCCCGTCCGGTTTAACCGTCCAGCCTTTCTCAGCGGCTTCATTTTTGGCATCGGCCTCGGAATAGACCTGACCAATAAACTTGGTTGGATTGTCGAAGGCGGGATCGTTGGGGTCGACCTCGATCATCGTCAGCAGGGTGGCGATGTGGTGCTCGAAGGGCAGGATGTTTCCCAGCTCCTGTTCGATCATATAGCCGATCATGCCCATGGTTTCACCAACCAGAACGTCCAGAGGATATTCCTCGACATCAGTGTACATGATTTCCTGCAGGGCCAGCATCCCGACCTGCGGGCCATTGCCGTGGGTGATAACGGTCTCATACGCTTCGCACAGCGGGGCGAGGGCTTTGGCGGCAATCTTCGCATTCTTGCGTTGGTTGTCCGCCGTCATCTCCTCACCCCGTTTCAGAAGCGCGTTGCCGCCGAGGGCTACAACAACGCGTCCCATGGATCACGCCCCCAGCGTGGCGACAAGGATCGCCTTGATGGTGTGCATCCGGTTTTCGGCCTGCTCGAACGCGATGTTCATGTCGCTTTCGAAAACCTCCTCGGTCACTTCCATTTCTGTGATGCCAAACTGTTCGTGGATGTCCTGGCCGACCTTGGTTTCCAGATTGTGGAAAGCGGGCAGGCAGTGCATGAACTTGACGCCGGGGTTTCCGGTGTTCTTCATCATGTCCATGTTGACCTGATAGGGGCTTAGCAGATTGATCCGCTCGGCCCAGACTTCTTTGGGTTCACCCATCGAGACCCAGACATCGGTATGGATGAAATCCGCACCTTCGACGGCCGAGGTGTCGTCGGTGATCGTCACCCGCGCGCCCGATTTCGCCGCGCGTTCCATGGCCAGTTCCCGCACATCGTCATGGGGTTGTGTTTCTTTGGGTGAAATCATGCGGACGTCACAGCCCATGATTGCGCCCAGCATCAGCAGCGAGTTGCCCATGTTCGAGCGGCAATCGCCTGAGTAGGCATAGACGATGTCCTTGCGGGGCTTGTCGGCGTGCTCGATCATGGTCTGCATGTCGGCCAGCATCTGGGTCGGATGCCAGTCGTCGGTCAGGCCGTTATAGACCGGAACACCGGCGTAGTCCGACAGGGTTTCAACCATGTCCTGACCAGCACCACGGAACTCGATCCCGTCGAACATGCGGCCCAGCACGCGAGCGGTGTCCTTCATGGATTCCTTGTGGCCGATCTGCGATCCCGACGGATCGAGATAGGTGATGTTCGCGCCCTGATCGTATGCCGCCACTTCGAACGCACAGCGGGTGCGGGTCGAGGTTTTCTCGAAGATCAGACAGATGTTCTTACCCTTCAGCGACTGTTGTTCTGCTCGGGCGTATTTCGCGCGTTTCAGGTCGCGGGCCAGATCCAGCAGGTACAGCATTTCACGCTGGCTGAAATCGGCGATTTTCAGATAGCTGCGGCCTTTGAGGTTGAATGCCATTTTGTTTCTCCATAACAAAAAGTCCTTGGGCGCAGGGGGCTGCGCCCTTTGTAAATTCAATAGGCGGGGTCGCGGTCGATCGGGCAGGTCATACAGTGCCCGCCACCGCGTCCGCGCCCCAGCTCCTGACCCGAGATTTCGATGACTTCGATCCCAGCCGCGCGCATCTTGCCGTTTGTGAACGTGTTGCGCGCATAGCCCACCACCACACCGGGTGAGAGGGCCACGACGTTGTTGCCGTCGTCCCATTGCTCGCGCTCGGCCTGGAATTCATTGCCCCCGGTCGAGATGACATCCAGCGAGTTTAGCCCCAATGCTTCTTGGTAGACATCGAACAGATGTCCTTTTTCCACACGGATATCCAAATCTCCGCGATCGCCGGGGCGGATCGAGATGCAGGTGATTTGATCGGCGACCTCTTTGAACGCGGTCACCTTGTCGTGGTCGAGGCAGGTAAAGACCGTATCCAGATGCATTGCCGCGCGGCTTTTCGGCATTGCACAGGCCACCACACGTTCGGCCCCGCCCTTGCGGAACAAGGCTTCGGCAACTTGGGCCACCGCTTGCCGCGTGGTGCGCTCACCCATGCCGATGAAAACAGTGCCATTGCCGACCGGCTGCACGTCACCACCTTCGACTGAAGCGAGCCCGAAATCCCCGTCGCTGTCGCCCCACCAGAACTCGAACTCGGCGTCCTTGAACATCTTGTGGTGTCGGTAGACGGTCCGCATGATCAGGGTTTCCGGCTTGCGCGCGGGCCAATACATCGGGTTCGTTGTAACGCCGTTGAAGATCCAGCAGGACGGATCGCGCTGGAACTGTGCATTGGGAATGGCGGGCAGGATGAAGTCACCAAGCGTCACCAGATCGCCAAACTGCTCATCGATCATGCCTTTCGGCAGGTCGGCGAAGATGATCCCGCCCAGCATGTGCCGTGCCAGCAATTTGGCGTCCATTTCATCCAACCACGCGCGCATCTCGACCGAAAAGCCAAGTCCGACCATATTCGGGGTGATCAGGCGGTCCAGCAGGAAGGCGCGCGCTGCCGGGTCCGTTGCAATCGCGTCCGCCAGCAGATCCTGAATATCATACACCTCAACCCCGCGTTCGCGCATCAGCGAGCAGAATTCGGCATGGTCCTTGCGGGCTTGTTCAACCCAGATGACGTCGTCGAACAAAAGCTCTTCGCAATTGCGCGGTGTCAGGCGGTCATGCGCCAGCGACGGGCGCGACACGATCACTTTATTGAGCTTTCCGATCTCGGAATGAACGCCAAATTTCATGGCAAATCTCCTTTCGAGGCATCATTTTTCTGAATGTCTTCCGCTTCTCTGGCCTGGTTCCATCGAACCCAGACGTGGATCGGCACACCGGCCAGTAACAGGACCGTGCCGATCAATACCGTTTCAGCGCCTGACCCGATGAAGGCCCAGACCGAATAGATGAACCCCAGCGCGCCAAGCACGACCACTTTGACCAGTTCAGGGCCGCGCAGCAGCTCACCGCCTTTCAGACGGATCATGATCTCGGCAACGGAACATATAGCGTAGGGAAGAAGGCTTGCCACGACCGCCAGCAGAATGACGAAATTGAACGCAGCGACGAGGCCTTGGGCGTAGTTCAGAATGATTAGAACCGAGGCCAGCACGTTTGATAGGATCAGCGCGTTGGCAGGCGTTCCGAACTTTGACTTCTGCGCAAACGTGGCGGGGAAGACCCGATCTAGCGCAGCGCCATACGGAACCTGGCCGCTGAGCAATGTGAACCCATTGAGGGTGCCGAATGTCGAGATCACCGCTCCGCAAGCTATGAGAATTGCCCCGAATGGGCCAAACATGACCTCTGCGACCGCCGCCAGAGGGGCTGACGATTCCGCGAGGAGATGTGGAGGAAGAACCCCCATCGAAACGGCGGTGACCGAGATATAGACCGCCGCGGCGATGATCACGCCGATGACGGTGGCGCGGGGGATAGTCTTTTCCGGCTCGACCACATCGCCCGAGGGCACGGTTGCGGATTCCAGCCCCAGATAAGCCCAGAGTGTCAAAGCCGCCGCCGCCGAGATTGCCGAAAAAGCCGTTGTTCCGCTGTGATTGATCGGAGTGTAGTTCGCGGGCTCGATCCAGAAAACGCCCAGAATGCCGATCAGAAGCAAGGGCGCGAGCTTCAGAACTGTGGTCACGACCTGCACCGCTCCGGCACCTTCGACGCCGCGAATGTTGATCAGCGTCAGCGACCAGATCGCGACCAGCGCGGTGGCCAGCCCGTACATTGGCACTTCGACGATGATCGGGAACAGGAATCCCAGATATCCCACAAGGGCGACCGCCACAGCCGCGTTTCCGGTCCAAAGCGCGATCCAATACCCCCACGCGATAATGAACCCGGCGAAATCCCCGAAGGCCTCTTGCGAATAGGCATAAGGCCCGCCGGGCTTCGAGACGACGCGTGACAACCGCCCGAAAATGATCGCCAGCACAAGCGCACCAGCCGAGGTCAGAACCCATCCGCCGATTGCAATCGGGCCAAGCGGGGACAGCGAGGCTGGCAGCAAAAACACTCCGGACCCGATCATGTTCCCCACGACCAAGGCGATACATGCGGTCAGCCCGAGGGCGCCAGATGTCGTCTTGGCTGAGGATTGATCGGTCATGGCGAAACCTCAGTTCGCTGTGCTTTCCGAGGTTTCAGTCGCGGGCCCGTCTATGCCCGGGTCGACCATCGCGCCGACCGTCAACGCTGCGCAGATGATCACAGCCAGAATGAGCAGCAGCGGGAATACGAAACGCAGCCAACGGTCATAGGACACGCGCCCGATGGCCAAGCCTCCCATTACGACTGCAAAGGTTGGGTTAAACAGGTTTACCCATCCGTTTGCCGATTGATACGCCGTTACAACCAAATCACGCCCGACACCCGCAAAATCGGCCAGCGGCGCCATGATCGGCATCGACAGCGTCGCCAGCCCCGAGGACGAGGGGACAAGGAACGACATCAGGATCTGAATGCCAAACATGGCATTGATAAAGGCGAACTCGCTGAGCCCCGAGACGAACCCCTCGGCGCTGGCCAGGATCGTGTCCGTGATCTTGCCTGCATCCATGATGACGACCACACCGCGGGCCACACCGATGATCAGCGCAACGGCCAGCAGATCGCGGGCGCCATCAACGAAGGTGTCGACAAAGGTCGCCTCATCCATGCGCGACCCTTCGTCCAGTTTGCCGACCCACCAGACGATGATCGCCATGACGAGAAACAGGCCCGACATTTCAGCCATCCACCACCCCAGCGCGACCACGCCATAGATCATGATGGCGAAGGTCAGACCGAACAGCATCAAGATGACCGACCGGATGCGGGTCATCTCGGGGAAGGCGTCGTCGTCTTGGGACCCTTTAAGGAAATGGGTCCGATTGGATTCAGCCTGATCCGCCACCACGGACAGCGAGGGATCGGCCTTGACCCGAGACGCATAGCGCATGACGAACGCGATCCCGGCCAGAAGGCACAAGGCAAGGATGATGAATCGCAGGACGATCCCGTTGGTGAAGGGAATTCCCGCACCTTGCGAGGCCACGACGGTCGCAAACGCGTTGAAGGTCGAACCCAGAGTGCCAATGCCCGCGCCCAGCATGATCACGGCGACTCCGGTCAATGAATCATAGCCCGCCCGGATGAACACCGGAATGATCAGCGCGTAGAAGGCCAGAGACTCTTCGGCCATGCCATAGCTGGTTCCACCAAAGGCGAAGGCTGTCATCAGGATCGGGATCATCAGGATCTCTCGCCCCGCAAGCCGGTGCAGCAACCACCCGATTCCCGCATCGATCGCGCCCGTTTTGGTTACAACCATGAGGAACCCGCCGATAATCAAAACAAAAAATGCCACATCGATCGCCGCGCTGGACGAACTGCCCAGAAGGCCCGGGTCATACATTCCGGCGATGGGGGCCAAAATGACCGAGGTGATGCCCTGCGGGTTCGCCTCAACTTCGTGATAGGTGCCCGGAACCGGCGCCTCGCTGCCAAGCGCCTCATTCATCTGACGCTCGTATTCACCCGCAGGGATAACCCAAGTCAGGGCTGCGACGACAGCAATCAGGATGAACAGGATCGTGAAAGCAGTAGGGAATTTGAACTTCGACATAGGAAACTCTCCCTGCTTGGGTGTTATGCGATCATTTTTCAAACATTCGAATTTTATGTTCTCAATTTAATACTAAAATGACAGTTTTCTATTCACGTCAACTGTTTGTAAGGCTGACGTGGGAGTAGTTTGACGGCCGCGACCTCAGTCTTGTGCCCGACCAGTAGGACGGCGCGTTACGACCGAAAGGTGCTGATCGGCTTGCCGAACACTTTGGTAAATGAACGACCCAGTGCTGACGCGCAGGAAAAACCGCATCTCAGGGCGATCTGCTCGGTGCTCAACCGCGTTTCTTGCGCCAGATATCGTGCGTGTTGCAGGCGATAGAGCTTGTAGTATTTCCCGGTCGTCATCCCCAGCTCTTGCGCGAACGCCCGGTTCAGCGTCCGTTCAGACAATGAAACACGTTCGGCCAATTCAAACGTGGTCAGGGGGCGCTCGACATTCTCGGCGATGATGTTGAGTGCGTTGAGCAGTTTGGGCGATCCGCGGTCGCGCAGCCAGGCCGCGCCGCGCTGTTGTTCTTTTTGGCGGGCCGGATCAAAGAGGAACATGCTCGACGCATCAAATGCCGCGGCCGGACCAAACGTGTCCTGTATCAGTTCCAGAACCATCTCCAACGCGGTACTGGCCCCGCCGCATGTCAAGAACGGCCCCGACCGCACAAACCGCGCATTGGACACATCAACTTTCGGAAAGGCCTCTTCGAACGCATCCAGTTCCTGCCAGTGAATGGTTGCGCTGTGACCGTCCAGAACCCCGGCCTCGGCCAGCAACCACGACGCCGTATCCAGCGCCAGCACGCGTCGCGCGTTCCGGGACGCCACCCGGATCAGCGAGACCAGTTCCCGGGTGATCTGTTCGCGCACGCTGTAGCCCGCCACGATGACTAGTGTGCCTTTGGCCTGTTCGGGGTCAAACCGTCTGTCCGGCGACAGTTTCAGCTTGCTGGAACTGGTGACGGTCCGGCCATTCAGGGTTGTCACTTCCCAATCCAGACTGGCGAACATCGCGCGCATTTTGACGTCGCGCAGGGGTTCCAGCGCACTCGCCAGAACCATGTTTGAAAACCCGTCCAGTAACAGGAATTCGAATCTTTCATGCGAAACTGACGACAAAAGTATTCCTCCTGACGAGAACTGTATCGTTTTGGCCAGAGAGTTGAAAGTAACTTCGCGTCACTTCGTCACCTGACGACTCACCCCTTTCGCCGAGTGGAGGCCGTTTCACCATGCTGGATGCTGACCTTCTCTGGACACCCAGTGCCGAACACATTTCGCAGACCCGGCTTGCCGCGTTCCGCGACCTTGCAAGCCAGCGGGCAGGAGAGTCGCTCGACACCCATGTCGATCTGCACCGGTGGTCGGTGGATCAGACCGATGCATTCTGGCGTCTGGCATGGGAGTTCTGCGGTCTGGTCGGTGAGGCCGGGGATACAACGCTGATCCCTGACGCCGATCCTCTGAATGTCCGGTTCTTCCCCAAGGCGCGCCTGAACATTGTAGAGACCTTCCTGAAGAACCCCGACGACCGGGACGCTATCATCTTTTACGGCGAAGATGGCCGCCGCCTACGGTGGAGCCGCGCTGAGTTGAAGTACGAGGTTGAGCGTCTGACGGTGGCCCTGCAAGACGCGGGCATCGTAGCCGGCGATCACGTTGTGGGCTACGTTCCGAACATGCCGCAGACCGTGGCGGCCATGCTGGCCACGGCGTCACTGGGGGCTGTGTGGTCCTCTTGTGCGCCGGAAAGCGGGCCGGATGTGGTTGTGGACCGGTTTGGTCAGATCGCACCCAAGCTGATGTTCGCGGCGGACGGCTATTTCTACAATGGCAAGGTCTTTGATACCCGTGAGGCCATCGCGACAGTTTCATCGCGCGTGCCGACGATCGAACAGGTCATCGTCTGGCCCTATGCACAGGACGGTGCCGACCTGCCCGAGGGTATGACCGCCTATGACAGCTTCATACTGGCTGAGGCCCCGGCACTGGAGTGCCGCCCGATGGGGTTCCGCGATCCGCTTTACGTGATGTTCTCGTCCGGCACGACCGGCAAACCGAAATGTATCGAACATTCGGGCGGAGGAACCTTGCTGCGTATGCTGGTCGAGCAGCAATTGCATTGCGATCTGCGCGCTGGCGACCGGATGTTCTATTACACCACCTGCAACTGGATGATGTGGAACTGGCAGGTTGCCGCGCTGGCCTCCGAGGCCGCGATCATCCTGTTTGACGGCAACCCGGCTTATCCGGGCATCACCCGCCTGCTCGATCTAGTCGAGGCAGAGCAGGTCACCCATTTCGGAATCTCAGCGAAATTCATTGATGCCGCGCTCAAACGCGGTGTTCGGCCGGTCGACAGCCACTCTCTTCCCTTCCTTCGTGTTGTGCTGTCGACCGGCTCTCCCTTATCGCCGGACGGGTTTGAATATGTGTATCGGGACTGGAAAGCGGATGTGCAGCTGTCCTCGATCTGCGGGGGCACGGATATTCTGGGCTGCTTCATCGGTGGCTGTCCGACATTGCCGGTGCATAAGGGCGAGATTCAGGCGCCAATGCTGGGGCTGGACGTCGCCACGCTGGACACTGACGGCAACCCGGTGGCAGGCGCGGCAGGTGAGCTGGTGTGCCGCAATGCGCATCCGTCGATGCCGACCCGTTTCCTGAACGATCCGGGGCAGACGCGTTATCGCTCCAGCTATTTCGAGACCTACCCGAATATCTGGCGTCAGGGCGATTTTACCATCCAGACAGGCCAAGGCGGCTATGTCGTTCTGGGCCGGTCGGATGCGACGCTGAACCCCGGCGGTATCCGGATCGGCACGGCCGAGATTTACCGGCAGTTGGACAAGATCGAACAGGTCGAGGACTCGGTCGTTGTTGGCCAGAATATCAATAACGATGTGCGTGTCGTTCTGTTCGTGACCACCCCTGAAGATGTGACGCTGGATGGCGATCTGATCGCGCGGATCAAGTCGGATATCCGCACCAATGCCTCACCACGGCACGTTCCGGCGAAAATTATCAAAGTCGCGGATATCCCGCGTACGAAATCCGGCAAAACCGCCGAACTGGCCGTTCGGGATGCCGTCAACAATCAACCCATCCGTGACCTGACCGGCCTGATCAATCCCGGCGCGCTGGCGCAGTTCACCGACCACCCTGACCTTAAATGCTGATCGAAGGATACTCATCATGCCTCTCGCAATGAATCGTGAAGTTTTCATCACCTGCGCCGTCACCGGTTCGGGTGGTACGCAGGACAAATCTCCGCACGTGCCGCGGTCACCCGAGCAGATCGCGAACTCGGCCATCGACGCGGCCAAGGCGGGTGCTGCCGTTGTTCACTGCCACGTGCGTGACTCTGAAACCGGCGCGCCTTCGCGTGATCTGGGCCTGTATCGCGAGTTGACCGAGCGTGTTCGCGACGCCGAGGTCGACGTGGTTCTGAACCTGACCGCCGGCATGGGCGGTGACATCGTGTTCGGCTCGACCGAGAGCCCGTTCCCGGTTAACGCAGCTGCGACCGACATGATCGGCGCGACCGAGCGGATGGCGCATATCGCTGAGTGTCTGCCCGAGATCTGCACCCTGGACTGCGGCACCATGAACTTTGCCGAGGCCGATTATGTGATGACCAACACTCCCGGCATGCTGCGGGCGATGGGTCAGATGATGACCGATCTGGGTGTGAAGCCTGAAATCGAAGCCTTCGACACCGGCCACCTGTGGTTCGCCAAGCAACTGGTGAAGGAAGGCATCCTGGAGCCCAACGCGCTGGTTCAGCTGTGCATGGGTGTTCCGTGGGGTGCTCCGAACGACATCAACACCCTGATGGCGATGGTCAACGCGGTTCCGTCCGACTGGACCTGGTCGGCCTTCTCGCTGGGCCGCGACCAGATGCCGTACGCGGCACAAGCGGTTCTGGCAGGCGGCAACGTCCGCGTCGGTCTGGAAGACAACCTGTTCCTGGACAAAGGTGTTCTGGCCACCAACGCACAACTGGTCGAGCGCGCCGTGACTGTGATCGAGAACATGGGCGCCAAGATCATCGGACCCGACGCCGTACGCGAAAAGCTGGGTCTGATCAAGCGCGCACCCGTTGCAACAGGCGCCGCAGCATGAGCGCCCCGCAAAAAGCAACCATCGTCGGCGGTGGCGTAATCGGCGGGGGCTGGGTTGCCCGGTTCCTGCTGAACGGCTGGAACGTATCGGTTATTGACCCCGATCCCGAAGCGGAACGCAAGATTGGCGAAGTGCTGGCCAACGCGCGCCGCGCCCTACCTGCGCTCTATGACAAGGCGATGCCCGCCGAGGGGACCCTGACCTTTCATGATGATATGGCCGAGGCTTTGACCGGTGCTGCATGGGTTCAGGAAAGCGTACCCGAGCGTCTGGACCTCAAGCACAAGATCCACGCACAGATCGACGAATTTTCACCTGCGGATGCGGTGATCGGGTCCTCGACCTCGGGGTTCAAACCGTCCGAGCTGAACGAACACGGCGGTCGTGTTGTCGTGGCGCACCCGTTCAACCCGGTCTACCTGCTGCCGTTGGCGGAATTGGTGGGCGACGCGGACACCTGCGCCAAGGCGTCGGACATTCTGCGCTCGATCGGGATGTACCCGCTGACCGTCCGCAAAGAGATCGACGCCCATATCGGCGACCGTCTGCTGGAAGCCGTCTGGCGCGAAGGGCTGTGGCTGATCAAGGACGGCATCTGCACCACCGAAGAGCTGGACGAAGTCATCCGCATGGGCTTTGGCCTGCGTTGGGCGCAGATGGGCCTGTTTGAAACCTACCGGATCGCCGGTGGTGAGGCAGGCATGAAGCACTTCATGGCGCAGTTCGGTCCGGCCCTGCAGTGGCCCTGGACCAAGCTGATGGACGTGCCCGAGTTCACCGACGAGTTGGTTGACCTGATCGCCGGTCAATCGGATGCGCAATCCGGCCACATGTCGATCCGCGAACTGGAACGGCTGCGTGATGACAACCTGATCGGCATGATGCGCGCGCTGAAGAAAACCGGCAGCGGCGCGGGCGGCGTGCTGAACACGCACGAAGCCACCATGCCCGAACCGGCGGTTGATGATCTGCCCGTCACCGTGGACCGTACCATCCCGCAAAGCTGGACCGACTATAACGGCCACATGAACGAGGCCCACTACCTTGCGGCCTCGGCTCAGGCGACTGATCGTTTCATGGAGATGATCGGTGCGGATGCGGACTATGTCGCGGCAGGCAACAGCTATTTCACCGTCGAAAACCACATGCAGTTCCTGGACGAACTGCACGCGGGCGACCGGCTGAAAATCACCACGCATGTGTTGCAGGGTGAGGGCAAGAAAATGCAGCTGTTCCATTGCCTCTATGGCGAGAACGGCCAACTGGCCGCCACTGTCGAGACCCTGTTGATCCACATGGACCTGAACGCGCGCAAGACGTCGCTGCCGTCCGAGGCCGTGGCTGCAAATCTCGCAACCTACGCACAGGAGCACGCAAAACTGCCAGCGCCTCAGGGCGTCGGTCGTCACGTGGGCCTGAAGGGCTAAGAAACGCATGTGCCGCCTCTTCCTCTCCCCGATTTTGAGACGGCATTCACTGGCGGATCGGGTCAACAGAACCCGATCCGTTTTTTAGGAGAACCTGTTCACCACGGCATAGCTTGGTCAGAAAGGGAGGGCTCGATGGACGAGCAACATCAAAACTCACATCTTGTGGCGAAGGAGGGGTTCTTCACCGGCCTTCACCCGGGAATGGGCATTGCGGCGAAAGGCATGATCGCCGCCTTTGTCATTTTCACGGTTATGAACGTGGAATTTGCAGGCGGTCTGTATAAATCAATCCGTAGCTGGATCGAAAACGGCCTGAGCTTTTACTACATCACTCTGTTTGCCATCGCGTTCTTTTTCTGTCTCTGGCTGATGTTCTCGAAATTCGGAACCCTGCGTCTGGGTGACGATGACTCGCGCCCCGAGTTTGGCAACTTCAGCTGGGTCGCCATGCTGTTCTCGGCCGGTATCGGTATCGGTATCCTGTTCTTCGGGGTGGCGGAACCGATCTTCTATTTCGACAACTCTCAGGTCTGGGGCTATCCGAATAACCCCCACGCCGATCTGGCGGGCCACACCGAAATGGATATGCAGCGCGCCATTGACGCGATGCGTGTCACCTATTTCCACTGGGGTCTGCACGGATGGGCGCTCTATGTTCTGGTGGGCCTGAGCCTCGCCTATTTCGGTTTTCGCAAGAAACTGCCGCTGACCATGCGCTCGGCTCTGTACCCGCTTATCGGTGAACGCATTTACGGCCCCTGGGGTCACGCTGTGGACCTGCTGGCGGTGTTCGGTTCGGTCTTCGGGATTGCCACCTCGCTGGGCCTTGGGTCCAGCCAGATGGTGACGGGCCTCAACGTGCTGTTTGGCATAGAAGGGTCGACGGCGCTGCAGATCGGTCTGATCGTTCTGGTCAGCATCATCGCCATCTTCTCGACCGTATCGGGCGTGGGCAAGGGCATCCGTATCATTTCGGAGTGGAACATCTGGCTGTCGATCCTGCTGCTGGCGATGTTTGTCATCATCGGTCCGTTCCAATGGCTGATGGGCTTTTTCGTGACGTCCATGGGCGACTACATGTGGAACTTTGTCCCGATGGGCTTCTGGGCGGCATCCTCTGACGAGCACATCGCCTGGCAGGGTGGCTGGACCATCTTCTACTGGGGCTGGTGGATCGCATGGGCACCAATGGTCGGCATGTTCATCGCGCGTATCTCGCGCGGGCGTACCATCCGTGAGTTCATGGTGGGCGTGCTGTTTGTACCGACCGTTATGGTGTTCTTCTGGCTGTGCATGTTCGGCGGCAACGCCATTTGGCAAGAGCTGCACATGGGCGCGGGTCCGGCTTCGGAAAATGGTGCAGGTGTGGTCGAAACAGTGCGGAACTGGGATCTGCCAGCTGCGTTGTACGGGACCATCGGAAATCTGGGTGCCACCTCGTGGATGGGCGCTCTGGATTGGATGGCGTGGCCGATGTCGGCTCTGGCAACCATCCTGCTGTTCTCGTGGTTCGTGACTTCGGCGGATTCGGGCACTCTGGTCATCACCACCATGCTTTCGATGGGGGACGACAACCCACCGAAAAAGTTCCGCATCATCTGGGGTGTCGGGATCGGTGCCACCGCGATTGCCTTGCTGTTGGCAGGCGGTCTGAGCGCATTGCAGACAGCCTCGATCGCTGCGGCCTTCCCGATCTCATTCGTGCTGATCGCAATGGTCTGGGGCCTGATGAAGTCGCTGAACGACGATCCGTCGGCCGCTCCGATCCAGACACAGAGTGTTGCGCCTGACGGAACAAGGCTGAAACAAGACCTTCACGCGTAAAAGCCTGAAGAATTATTCAACTCCACTGGGCGGTTTCGCCCAGTGGCCCAAAGCAAAGATCTGACCCATCGGGATGGCCACAATCACCGAACGGTCCGTTTTTTGCTGCCCATGAATTTTGAACAAGCTGGATCGCATCTCCAGCCTTTGTGCCACGATCTGTCACGGATTAGGAGCGAAACCGATTGGTTTACAAACCCTCTATGGAAAGTCGAGGCTTTTGCCTGAGGCCCGGTTTTCCGTCAGTGCGTTTATTTTTCTTCGCCTGCAACGTAGTGCGAAATAAACATGTCCACACAGTCTTCCATGATGCCGACTGTATCCTGACGTTCGCCAAGCAAATACACCGGCCAAAAGAAAAAGGTCTTGACCAACGCCAGAAGTTGGCTGGCCGCATACGAGGGATCAGCTTTGCGAATGGTCCCGGCTTCCATGGCATCGGCGATGAGCTGAGTTATGGGGTAATCATGACACATCAGCTCGGCGTAGAAGGCCTTTGAGCGATCAAGGTCCCGAAGAAGTTCCGCATTGACCATGCGGTTCAATCCCAAGGTTTCGTTGTCTGTAATAACCACAACGTATTTCTCAAGCGCGTCTACAAGTTGTTCTTTCAGGTCGCGATCAGGATCATAGGGAACTGGCGCCATGACTCTGTTTCTGTCGATCATGATTTGGGCAATCGCCTCAAACAACGCATCCTTGCTTTCGAAGTGGTTATACAGCGTTCGGCTCGACACACCGGCGCGTTTTGCAATTCTTGTCGTATTGGCACCATGAAACCCATGCTCGCGGAATTCTTTGACCGCGGCTTCAATGATGTTTTGTCTTTTTATTTCTGTCAGCTTCATTTGGCGGCCTGGAGGATGCGCTTGTATTTGCTGTCACCATGCGCCGATTACGTGAAGTGCGCAACTCCCTGATACACTGTATGGAAACGACTAACCGTAAAGTCTCTTGTTGACTGACGTACGGGTCTAAGCTGCGTAAATGATACTGGCAGTGGAGTAAGTCGCATCAATGCGGCATACGTATCCTTGCAGCTACCTGACAGTCGGGAATCACCTCACAGCAGTGCGCGTGGTGCCTGTTGCTGCACTTTGACTGTCGCGCGTGCTGGGAGCGCGAATGGCCCCCAGCACTTTCGATTTGGGCGTGGCTGCTGAAACCTACCAGAGGTTACAGAAATTCAACGCCGTTGTTGATCATCGGCAAGGCGGTGACGCGTGGGCCGTTTGCGGCGATGGCATTGGCCAGAGCGGGGGCGGACGGGGGTGTGCCCGGCTCACCTACCCCCGAAGGCGCTTCGGCCGACGGCACGATATGAACGTCGATCGCTGCGATGTCGCCAATCCGAAGGGGTTCGTAGTCGGGGAAATTGGATTGATCCACGACTCCATCCGTCAGAGTAATTTCGTTACGCATGGCGTGGCCCAAACCGTACCCGATACCGCCTTCCATCTGAGCTTTGACGACGTCCGGGTTGACGGCGAGGCCGCAATCTACGGCGCAGGTCACGCGCTCGACCTGAATGCCGTTTTCAGCCGTGCCTGAGACTTCGACAACTTCAGCCACATAGGAGCCAAAGCTTTTGTGAACGGCCAGTCCCTGGCTGCGGCCCGCAGCTGCCTGTCCCCAATTTGCTTTTTCGGCAGCCAGTTTCAGAACCCTGGCAAGACGCACCTGATCCTTGTCGCCACCCTCCAGCAGCTCCAGGCGGAATTCTAGCGGATCACGCCCTGCTGCTTTGGCAACAACGTCGATCATGCTCTCCATGACATAAGCTGTGTGTGTATGCCCAACCGAACGCCACCACAGAACAGTTGTGGTTTTGGGCGCGTCGCTTAGACCGACATACAAGTTGGGAACCATGTAGTGTGTATCGTTCACACCTTCGACCGAGGTGGCATCAATCCCGTCCTTGATGACGAAGTCCTCAAAAACGGTGCCTTTGATCAACGATTGCGCCGCAATACGGTGATCCCAACCCAGGACGTTGCCTTCGGCATCAAGTCCGACCTTGACGCGGTGCGCGACGGCGGGACGATAGAAACCCGCGGTGATGTCGTCTTCACGCGACCAGACCAGTTTGACCGGACGGGTTCGATCAGTTGCGGCAAAGGCGAGCGCGGCTTCGACTTGATAGTCACTGTCTGATGTGGTGCGGCGACCGAAAGAGCCACCTGCCAGTGTGACGTTGATTTTGATTTTCTCCCACGGCAGTCCCAGCGCCTGAGACAGCGAATTATGGACGATTGTGGTGCCTTGGGCCGCATCGTGGAGAATAACGCCGCCATCTTCGCCGGGCTCGATGATGCAGTTCAGCGGCTCCATCGGCGCATGGGCCAGCAGCGGGAAGTAGAAGGTTTCTTCAACTACCGTCGTCGCCTCGTCGATTTTGGAAGTCGCACCGCCCGCATCACCGGTAACATCATATGTTGGTTTAGCATCCAAAAGCGCCATCATTTCGGATTGAATTTGGTCCGAACTGCGAGTTTCGGCCTCGGAATCGTCCCAAGTGACTTCAATCGCGTTGCGGGCTTGGAAGGCAGCCCATGTGTTTTCGGCGTAGATAGCGACCGAATTGATCGCAGGCAGTGCTTCAGCACCTATGAAACCGCGAATGCCTTCTGCTCCGCTTGCATCAAAATCGACAAGCTTTCCACCCATGCGCGGGCTGCGCAGAACCGTTGCAAAAATCTGGTTGTCCAGATGCAGGTCCATCGCGAATTTCGCGCTGCCGTTGGTTTTGGCGGCGCCATCCTTTCGGCGCAGGTCAGAGCGACCGATCAGTTTGAATTCGGACGGATCTTTGAGTTTCGGCTCGGCGGGCGCATCAAGTTGAGACGCCGCGACCACATAGTCGCCCAACGGAGCAACGTGGCCTGCTCCTGCAATGGTGCCGTTTTCGATGCTCAGGTCAGCGGCAGAAACACCCCAGTCACTTGCGGCGGCATTGATCAGCATGTCACGGGCGGCAGCACCTGCGGTGCGATACTGAACATATGAGTTTGCTATCGCGGTCGAGCCACCAGTACCCTGAAGCGTGCCCAGATGCAGGTTGTTATATAACTGCGGGTTGGATGGCGCGAATTCGAAATCGATCTGGTCCATCTGAACGCCCAATTCTTCGGCGATCAGTGTTGTCAGGCCCGTGGCCGCACCCTGACCAATTTCTGCGTGCTTAACGATTGCCGTCACGCGGCCATTTGTAGCCAGTTTGAGGAACGGGTTCATGACAGCCGGTTCGGCACCTGCGGCTACTGCACCATTCGGATGAACGCCAACGGCCAGAACGGCACCTGCGGCAGCGGCTGATTTCAGAAAACCTCGACGGGAAAGAGTCGTCATGATCAGGCCTCCAGAATTTCTGATGCGCGCTGGACGGCGGCGCGGATACGTTGGTAGGTGGCACAACGGCAGGCGTTGCCTTGCATATAGTCGTTGATCTCTTCAATGGTTGGCTTGGCGTTTTCGCTCAGCAGGCCAACGGCCGACATGATCTGTCCCGACTGGCAGTATCCGCATTGCGCTACGTCCAGCTCGACCCAGGCTTGCTGAACCGCGGCGCCAACCTTGTCTTCCGCGATGGCTTCGATTGTCGAGACTTCAGCGTCTTCAACGTCTTCGATGAAGGTCTGGCACGAGCGCACGGGCTCTCCGTTCAAATGCACAGTGCAGGCCCCGCACGAAGCTACACCGCAGCCGAATTTTGTACCGGTCATCTTCAGTTCGTCCCGGATTACCCACAACAAAGGTGTCCCGGCTTCGGCTTCAACCTCTTGGGTTGCGCCGTTGATTTTCAATGAATAGGCCATAAGCCACTCTCCCCTCTGCCAAAGGTGTCGCGTTTCTGGGAACCCTGCAGACGAATCGTGCAAGGCCTGGATATCGAACTCCTGCCAAGCACCGAGCGAACGACCAATCCATCCTCACGAGGATTCGTCGGATTGTTCGGGAGATGTGCAAAAGAACATTTAAATGTTTACTATTGGGTTTCGCCCATTTTGTAAACTTTTAGTTGTACTATTTTACGCGCATGCTGTGATGCTCTGGGTCACTTTTGAGTGACTATGCCTGATACCAAGGAGTACGGGGCAGGGGCATTCTGGTCGCAATACTGGCCTGAAGCTGCGAAGCAGTTGTTTTTAGTGCCTCGATTACCAAGTCGCACCGATTATCAATGAGAGCACTGGCAAAATGTGGAATGGTCAGAGATGCGATCACGGATTGACCCATGCCATGCCGAATGGGGGCCGAAATCTCATTGATTGCGTTGCTCTCAGGGCTACTGAGCGAGATAAACCCCTGATCCGCACAAGTCCCAGCATGGTCGGAGAATTCCTTCCGTCCTTCCGCGTTTTGGTCCGGGGCAATGCGTTGCAGCAACGCCAAACGTTCGGCTTCCAATTCAATTTCCGACAAGAAACAGGCCCCGGCCGAAGTTGGAAAGATCGGGTTGGTATATCCGACCTGCACGGTCACACCATAGTTTTGCGACGACGAAACGCTGTTGATCACAACCAGATCGCCCGTGCCGCTAGGCACCCAAAGATGGTTGGACAACTCAGTTTCCTCAGCCAAGCGCTCCATATATGGCTCGGCCAGTTCCGCGAGTTTGCTGTTGTCTGTGCGTTCACCTCCCAGCAGTGCAAGCTTGCCGGTCAGTTTGAAGAGATCATCTTCCTGCCGCTCAATATAGCCTCGCTCTTCCAGCACGATCATCATGCGGAAGATTTCGTTCTTCGACCGACCAATGCCATTGGCGAGCTGCGAAAGGGTGGGGGCCACGTCCGAAAGCGACAAAAACTCGAGAATATCCAGACCCTTTTCCAGTGCGGGCGCTGAATATTTCTGAAGCTTTGTCTTTGGCTCGGTCATGCAATTCACCTCGTTTCGTCTGCTTTCTCAAAAAAGAGGGCAGGGGCGCAAGCCCTTGCCTGCCCGGCCGACCATCCCGACAGGGAGGAGAAAGATCGTCGGCCTTACCTGATTATTTCAGACCATTCTTTTTCAGGACGTCATCAGCGTTTTCCGAAGTGATTGCCTCGGTGCCCATGACAACCTCTTTCGGAACTTCCTCACCCTTGAGATGCTTAAGCGCCTGACGCAGACCTTCGGCGCCAGGAGTGGGGTACAGGAAGGTGGCCGACAGTTCGCCATTGGCAACCCAAGTCACACCTTCGCCCGGAAGCGCGTCAACACCGATGAAAATGATGTCATCCGCCCGGCCTGCATCCTTAGCTGCCAGATATGCCCCATAGGCCATCGGATCGTTGTGTCCGTAGACCATGGTGATGTCTTCAAAGTTGCGCAGAGCCGTCGACATAATGTCGTAAGCCTGATCCTGCTTCCAGTCGCCGGATTGCTGGTCCAGCAGGAAAGAAACGCCGTCTTCACCTTCGAAAGCTTCATGGAAACCATTGGCCCGGTCATGTGCAGCTTGTGTCCCCAACCCACCCCAGATTTCCACGATAGTGCCTTTCGCGGCACCCGCTCCGCCAAGTTGATCGAGCGCGAACTTGCCGGCTTCCCGACCGATCAGTTCATTGTCGCCACCGACCCATTGGACGAACTTGTCGGTGTCCACGTTGCGGTCCAAGACAAATACGGGGATGCCCGCGTCGGTCGCTTGCTCGACTACACCGGTTAGACCAGCGGATTCTTTGGGCGAGATCAGGATCGCGTCGACTTCCTGCCGAATGAAGTTTTCAACATCGGCCACCTGCTTTTCCGTCCGGTCATTCGCGTCGGCGATGATCAGTTCGACATTCGCATGCTCGTCCGCCTCGGCACGCAGGTCCTTGTTGAACTGAACGCGCCATGGCTCAACCGTGGTGACTTGCGAAAAACCGATTACATAATTGTCAGCCGCCAGCACCATCGAGGCCGAAAACGAGGTTGCGAGCGCGGTGGCAGCCATCAGGCTCTTGCCAAATGTTCTTCTTTTCATAGTCTACTCCTTAGTCATGATGCGGGTTTCTCCAAATTCCCGCGTACTGATTGCTCTGACCTTGGTCCGCCAAGATCTGAGGTCAGAGCCTCCTCCCTCTGCCCAGGCGCTCTTTCGCCATGACAAAGATCTCTTCAAATCGCCCTCCCTGAAGCAGGACGGCGACCACGATGATGATGCCCTTCAGCACCAGCTGCGTGTTGCTGTCGATGTTGTTGAGCTGCAGGATGTTGCTGAGGAACCCGAAAATCAGTACCCCAACAAAGGTGCCCATGATGGCCCCGCGACCGCCCATCAGGCTGGTTCCGCCGATAACCACGGCCGCGATCGCATCCAGTTCCAGCCCCAACCCAGCATCCGGTTTGCCTTGCCGAAACTGCGCGACATAGAGAACACCTGCCAACGCAGACAGTGAGCCTGCGATGGCATAGGTTACAATCTTGTTGCGACCCACATTAATGCCCGCAAGACGCGCGGCTTCTTCATTGCCGCCGATAGCCATCAGGTAACTGCCGAAAGTCGTGAACCGGGTGATCAGAAAGAACACCAGCAAAACGCCCAGAAAGAACAGGCCAGGCACTGGCACCACGCCCCACAGCAATTCGCGAAGGGCTTCAAAGTTCTCGGTGGCATTGCTACCAGTATAGACCGGATACACCGCAGTATCCTGTCCGGCGATGACACGGGCCAGACCCAAGGCCCCGACCATCATTGCCAGCGTCACAATAAAAGGCTGCAACCGGCCATAAACGATCAGGGCACCGTTCACTGTCCCCATAACGGCCCCGATACAGGGCACCACGATCAGGACGGCCAGAACGCCGAATTTTGGCATGACCTGACCTGCCAGCCAGATCATGACGCCAATCGCTACTGCTGCGGCCACAACCCGGCTGAGCATCCGCGAAGGCGCGCTTGTCGTTGCCGCCGTCTCAGCTTCCCGGGTCAGGTTGTTTTGTACAAAATAGATCAGCGCGCCGATGACGACGAACAGGACAATCCCGGTCGCTGGGACGCCGAAATAGCTGGCGGCCGTCCAGCCTTCCTGCGTCAGTAACATGGCGCAGATCACTGTCCCCAGTGCCATGACCGACCCAACCGAAAGATCGATTCCGGCGATGAAAATCACCATAGTCATGCCTACGGCCACAATCCCGGTGACCGAGACCTGTCGAAGAACATCCGTCAGGTTACCCAGCGACAGGAAGATATTGTTGCCTTTCGACGACAGCGGAGAGGTCAGCGCCCCGAACAGTATCAGGGCAAACAAACCCCAGTAGAGTTTCGTCTTGTTCAGCAAGTGTATGAACACCGAACTGGTCTGGTGTTCTTTCTTTACTGTATGGCTGTTGGGTTCCATAACGGTCATGTCTTTTCTCATATCCGGATCGGTCAGCGAAATTGCATCGCCAGGGCTTTGATTGCGTCCACACTCATCTCGTCACGCGACAACTCTCCGGCCAACTGTCCTTCGCACAGGACAATCATCCGGTCGCACACGGCCATGAATTCGGAGAGTTCGGAACTGGCAAACAGCACCGAGATGCCTTGATCCGCCAGCCGTCCTACGAGATCGTAAATCTCATCCTTTGCGCCGATATCGATGCCTCGGGTGGGCTCGTCCAAAAGCAAGACGCGAGGCTGCGTCGCCAGCCATTTACCCAGCACAACCTTTTGCTGGTTACCGCCGCTGAGCTTTCCGACCGGATGCTCGGGGCCGGTGGCCGCAACCTTAAGCGTTTCGATTGCCTGCAGCGCCTGTTTGCGCTGTTCGGCCTCGGAAAACCGTCCAAAACGGGACTGCAACGGCATCAGCGGCAACGCCACGTTTGATGCGATTGAGCGATCAAGGATCAGACCGTTCCCTTTGCGATCTTCGGTGATCAAAGCCAATCCGTTTCGTACCCCATCCTGAGGATTAACAGGTCGTAGCTGACTATCTGCCAGCGTTATCTCACCCTGATAACTGGCACCTCTTGCGCCGAATAATGTTTCCAGCAACTCAGTCCGGCCGGCCCCCAAAAGACCGCCGATACCCAGAATTTCTCCGCGCTTCAGATCAAACGAAACGTCGTCTAGCACTCTACGCTTGCCGTCCCACGCCGACAGGTTCGCAACCTGCAATACGGTTTCATCCGTTGCCGGGTTCTGCCGTTTGACCGCATTGATCTCGACCGTGCGTCCCACCATCATTCGGATCAGTTCGGCCGAGGTCGTCTCGGTTGCAAGTCGAGTGCCGATCAGGTCGCCATCACGCAAAACCGTAACCCGATCCGAGATTTCAAACACCTCATCCATGCGGTGAGAGATATAGACAACGGCAACACCCTGCAGGGCTAGGTCACGCACGACTTCCATCAGAATGTCAGCCTCGGCCTGCGACAGGGCGGACGTGGGCTCATCCATGATCAGCAGCCGCGCGTTCATCAGCAAGGCGCGAGCTATCTCAACCAGTTGTTGCTCGCCGACACGCAAGTCTTTGACAGGTGTATCGATGTCCAATGTGAACCCAAAACGGGCCAGAGCCTTGCTGGCCTTGTCCCGCAGCGCTTTGCGGTCGATGAAAGCGCCAAACTTCTTAGGCTCATGACCTAACAGCACGTTCTCGGCCACGGTCATCTCGGGGATCAGGCTCAGTTCCTGATGCATGATGACGATGCCATGTTTCTCGGCATCCCGGGGCGCATCGAATTCAACGGTTTCTCCGTCAATCTGAAACGTTCCGAAGGTCGGTTTCTGCACGCCGCTGATGATTTTCACCAGCGTGCTTTTACCAGCCCCATTCTCGCCCATCAGCGTGTGAATTTCACCGCCTTCGAATTCCAGCGTCACATCACGGAGGACAGAAACACCTGAAAAGGACATTCCGATCCCATCCAGGGATAACGTAATCTGGCTTTCTGTACCCTGCCTCGCCCGCAAGGCAGATTGGTGTGTCGTCATCACGGCGCCTCCCCACGCTGTGCAAACGAGCCTCCATGGATCGTTTCATATACGAAACCACGTGTACCAGTGAAGCGTCAAGTGTTTTTCTGGATTCGGTATTGGACAGTTGAAACAGCTGCAATTTACTAGACTGCAAAGTTGATGGGTGCCGCAGGCTTTAACTAGGCCGCTATGTCTACGGGGAGCCGATAAGGATAGGTGAGGAGCGTGCAATTTGAGTGGCTAGCCAAAATCTCATCGGTCAAGCGATTGAGAAACGCCGTGTATTCTATAACGCCGGGCAAGACGTAGCAGGTCATATCCTAGCAAAACACCAGACGGTTTTTTGCGCGGGACAACAACATGTCGCGAAGGTCCGCATACCGCGCGGCGCAGTCCATATCACGGTGCTTCCACACAATCTGTTCACTGCCAGATTCTCAACACCCGCCAGTTCAATCTTGGTCGAGCGCATGAAGGAGAAATCCTCGGTCGCCAGTGGCGCATTGGTCAATCTTTGCAGAGTCTTACGCGAATTCGCATATTTTTGTCTTGCGCGTTTTCGTGTCGTTGGATTTCTTTCACGAACCGGGCACTGTCGACAATGTCCACATAATTCAAGGTAAGGTGAGGGGACCTGAACCCCGGGGTTGACGGAAGCAAAACGGGTGCATTGCATCAGAGCGCAGTTTTTACGCTGCTGTGGGCTCAAAACTCCAAACGGTGCGCGCGGCCGCGTTCAAAGAGTTTTTGGTTCAATTCATCCGCTTCGGGTGCACCGTATTCCAGCGCAAAGACAAAAGCATGAGTCAGATAGAAACAGGCGGCGTCATGATCCTGACGCTGCTCTGCCTGATTTGCCGCCTCGTGATACAGGCAAATCAAGGCAGGCACATCATTGTCCGCATGTGCCTGCAGCAATTGTTTATCCAGCGCGTCCTGATCCACGGTCAGCCTTTCAGCGAGATCGAAATGTTCTTGGTACGGACGTAGTTAAAAAGCGCCTCAAGCACTTGTCCGCTTCAAACCACGATCTGACCAGAAAGTTCCTGGTCAGACCGTCGTTCAGGAATTCGCTCATGCTTCGGCGCGACCTTTTTCGACCTGGGTCGCGACCCAATGGTGAAAGCAATGTGTTGGCCCATCCATCACTGGCGAGAAACGACCGCCGTCGAACAGAACGCCGTGGCGTCCCTTTTGCATCCCTTCGACCACGAACACGTCTTCCTGAAACACGGTGTTCCACAACGCCGAGTTCTTTGCGCGCAGCGCCTCGTGCTGTGGTGCATCTTCAGGTTTCTTGGCGTAATAAAGTTCGATATGCTCGATCGTCTTTTCCTGCGTCACTGGCTCGAGGATAAAGGCAAAGCCGTGGTCGCGCTGCACACCCAGCATGACGTTCGGATAGACTACGATATACTCTGCGCCTTCGGTCCACTTTTCGCTGAGGTTGTCGAAATCGTTAAGCTTCTCGCCGTCCTGACCTTCGAACTGTCGATAGACATAGGTGCCCTGACCGGAATATTTGCCCAGTTCGTTGATGTTGTAGTGATCCTCGAGACGGGAATAGCTGTTAAGACCGGGGTGTACCCAGGGCAGGTGATAGCTTTCGCAGAAGTTTTCGACGGCCAGTTTCCAGTTCGCGTCCAGTTCCAGACGCACCGAAGCACCGGCGCCACCGTGATACATCGGCTGTTCGAATTCTTTCCAGCGCTCCATTAACTCGCAATGGACCTCTTCGAACTCTGGTGCGTTGCCGTCTACGTTGACGAACACAACGTCGCGCCAGACGTATGATCGAATGCGCATCAGACCAAGTTCAGAAAAATCCAGATCCTCGTGGGTGTTCTGGCCTGGGCCACCGACATGGGGGGCAGTGCGCAGCTCACCATTCAGGCCATAGCACCAGCTGTGGTAGGGGCAGCGGATCGCGCCGCGGATTTTCTGAGGTTTGTCAACCAGGATCATGCCACGATGGCGGCAAGTGTTCTGGAACACACCGATCTCGCCATTGCGGTCGCGGACCATCAGGATGGGCATTCCCATGAAATCAACGGGTTTCGCATCACCTGCCTCGGGGATGTCCTTGCCAAATCCGATACCGGACCAGTTGGCAAACAAGACGGCCTCACGTTCCTCGGCAAAAACGGCGGGGTCGATATAATGCGCGTTCGGCAGCCCCTTCGCTGTGTTTACCGGGGTCAGAACGGACGAAAGCGATGCGTGCTTATTCATCAGTCACTCCTGAGTTTTTCAATGGCTGTGGCGTCATCTCCCATTGGCAGCGCGACAGGTACGTCTTCAATACTAAAAATCCTAACCGAAAAGTGAGGCTGGCTAAACCGACCCCTCCTGTACTTCGTCCAACAGCCATTTTTTGAGGGCCAGCGCACCCTCGGAAAGGTGCTCATCCTCGCGCCCCACCAGATAGAAGTTGTTCGGGGCGGGAATGCTGAACTCTTCAAGTGCCACCAGTTTGCCCGAGCTGAGCATCGGTTGAACCAGACGCTTCCACCCCAGCGCCAGACCGGCGCCTTTGCGCGCGACCTGCAGGGCCAGCGCATAACTATTGACCCGAGATTGCGCCGGTATATTGCCGGTAAACCCAAGTTCGTGAAACCATTCTGGCCAAGTGGTCCATGTGTTGTCCTTGGTTTCCAGATGGATCAGCCGATGCTGTGTCAGATCGCTGAGGCTGGCCCCCTTCAGCTCAGTCGCCATTTCGGGGCTGCACACAGGGGTCAGAGTGTCGCGAAAAAGCTTTGTATGCGGCAGTGAGGAATTAGGGTCCTGTCCGTAGCGGATGAAGAAATCCAGATCGGGGCGATCCACAAAGGCTGTGTCCTGCGCCATCTGGTTCACTTTCACCTGCGGATGGTCCTGCCAGAACCGGATGACGGAGGGCGACAACCATAAGGCGGCAACTGCGGTGGTCGACCCGACGGTTGCATGGTTTTCGGAATCACCGGTGCGAATTTGCTCCAGCACTTTGGAGACCTTGAGAAAGGATGTTCCCAAAACCTTGTGCAGCGCCGCGCCATCTTCAGTCAGCTCAACACCCCGATGCTTGCGAACAAAAAGCGGCGCGCTCAGTTCGGCCTCCAGTGCCTTGATCTGGTGGCTGACCGCGCCGGGGGTGACGGATAATTCGCTTGCCGCTTCCTTAAAACTCAGATGGCGTGCGGCTGCTTCAAAGGCGGACAGGGTCGCAAGAGGGGGCAGATTGTAGTGGCGTCGTGACATAGATGCTGCGTTGCCTTGGGCTTAACTTGAGCTTGCTTCAACCGAATATGAGAAATTTTGCAATTGAAAACCATGTTTTTTTCTGCAGCTTTGACCATGGTTTCGAAACCGGCAAATCACAATGATGGGAAGCCAGATGAACACACAAGTCGCGCGCCTTGTCAGAAAAACGGAACTGAGCCCGGACACCTCGGATTTTTGTTTCGAAATTCTCAATGGCCGGTTCACCAGCCTTGAGCCCGGCGCGCATGTGGATGTCCATCTGAGTGACGATCTGGTGCGCCAATACTCGCTGTGGAGCTGGAGCCAGGATGGCCGCATGCTCAACGTCGCCGTCAAACGCGAGGATGACGGGCGTGGAGGGTCTCGGACCATGCACGAATTGGAGGAGGGCGTCGAGCTTGCCATTGGCGGGCCGCGAAATCACTTCCCGCTGGAAAGCCATGACCGACACGTCACCCTGATCGCAGGCGGGATCGGTGCCACCCCACTGGTGGCAATGGCCCGCGAGTTGCTCAACCGTGGACAGGATTTTCGGGTCTACTATCTTGTGCGATCTCGGGATTACGCCGCGATGGATAAACAGTTCCGCGCGCTGGGGCTGGATGAGTGGTATCACCTGCATTGCGACGATACCGACGGCCCGTTCGATCTGGCAGCGGTGACGCAATCCATGCCGATGGGAGCAGACGTCTATACCTGCGGCCCCGAACCAATGCTGAACGCCGTATTGGAAGCTGGCACCGCTCTGCGCGGCGGCGCGATCCATTTCGAACGGTTCGCCCCCGCATCGGATATCGAACACGCGCCCAATGACAGCTTTGAAGTCGAAGTTCAGTCCACCGGAACCGTTTACACGGTATCAAAGGATGAAACGATTCTTGAGGTTCTCAAAACCAACGGCGTCCATGTGGATTTCGGATGCTCCGAGGGGCTCTGCGGATCCTGCATGGTCGATGTTGTCGAAGGCGAAGTGGATCATCGCGATGGCATTTTGACGCCCGAGGAGCAGGCCACAAACAGCTTTCTTTGTACTTGTGTTTCGCGCGCAAAATCCAATCGTCTGGTGCTGGCACTGTAGTAACAGGCGCGCTCCGGACCCGCATCGTTTCGACATTTTGGATCAGAGCCGCCACAGCAATCTGCTCCTCACAGACATTGCCGCCCAATTCCTTGGGCGTGGCCAGATCCAGTACTAACTTGGCAACGTCGATTGTGCCTTTTCCGTCGCGGCCACCCTTAGCGGAACGATGAGCTGTATAAGCAGATGATACGGATATTTTGCCCTCCTTTATCGCTAGCGCTCTTAAAAGCCGACAACCGCTCAGTAGGCGGGTTGGGCGACGCGCTTGCCTTGGAAAGCAATACGGCGACCCCACTTCTCAAACGGATGGAAAGTGCTGATCTTGTACGACGGCTTCGCAACCCGCAAGACGAACGCGGCAGGATGATGCCGAGTTAAGTGCGCTGCGAGATCAGATCCTGACGCTCACGGCGCGTTTGCGATCAAGCGTCTGACCGGAGAATTACCGAACGCTCAATCGGTTCTCTTTTTGTTTCTAAGTTGATAGGGGGTTTCACCGAATTCCGCCTTGAAACACCTTGAGAAATGGCTTGGCGTTTCAAATCCTGTGGCCAAGGCGACGTCGATGATCGGCTGCGACGACTGAATGAGCAGCCGATATGCTTCTCTCAATCGAATTTTCCGATAATGCTGTTTTGGAGTGATACCCAGATACTTCTTGAACAACCGCTCGATTTGCCTTCTCGATATACCTGCCTGATCCGCCAGAACGGCGGGCGAAACGGGCTCTTCGATCTGTTCTTCCATCGCGGCGATTACGCGCGACACGGTACGGTTTGGTACAGTCAGACTGTTGGGGATGCTTGTGTCCACGGACTTCTGAAGCTGCCTCAGCGGCGTATAGCACATGCATTCCGCTACGCTGCTCGCGAAGTCCGTGCCATGCTCCTGCTCAATGAAGTCCAGAAATAGGTCGATGGCGGAAACGCCGCCTGAGCTGGAACACCGCAGGGAGTCAGAGACATGGGTCTGTCGGATGAGTTCCACCCGCGGATGCGTTTCCTTGAAACCGGCCCGGTACCAGGAGTGAATTGCAGCGGTTGCGCCATCCATCAACCCTGCCTCAGCCATCAGTATAGCCCCGGTGCCCAGTCCGGTGACGCGCACGTTGCCACGTGCCAAACGCGCAAGGCCGACTTCTAGCTCGAAACTGTCCAGCTCAAAGACGTGCTCGCCAGAAACTACGACAATGTCCCGGGCTGATGGGACATCCTTCAGTGCAACATCAACATCGACTTCGCATCCAACACTGGACCGAACAGCCTGTTTCGTGGTGCCACAAATGGTCCAGTCATAAATCCTCTGATCCGCAACAAGGTTCGCGTTTTGCAGCGTCTCAATAGCGGAAATCAGCGACAAATGCGAAAAATGCGGCAGCAAAACAAAGTGAAACAGATGCGGTTTCGGGCCGGAATCTGTAACTGGGCGGTCTTGTGAAACAGACGGTTTCATTCAGGCCAGGAGCGTGATTTGTTGTTTTTCTTCAATAATGATTGGTCCTGTCAGCTTAGTCCAGCGAGTGTTACCTGATCCATCCGCTCAACTACCGACTCTATAGCGGGACAGAAAAGTTTTGACGCAATCCTCAATCGTTTCCCGCTGACTGGAATATCTTGGATCAGGTTCTCCCATCAGAAGAATGGGCCAAAAGATCAACCCATACAGCATAGAGAGGAGTTGAATTGAAGCCTGGTCGGCATTTCCAGCCGCCAATGCTCCGTTTTCCATCGCACCTTCGATAAGCTCGTAGACCTGCTGCGTTTGTTCCAGTGCGATGTGAATGACTCTTTTGGCAAGTTCGCGGTCGTGAAGGTACTCGGGCAACAGAATTGTCATCAGGTCCAGAAACTCGCGGTCTGTCACGGTTCTGAAATGTATTTCCACCGCCTCGATCAACTGGGTTTCGATCGGCACATCGGGCTGGAAAGGCGTCGATGGGATATCGGACAGTTTGCCAAGCGCTGTTTCAATTATGGATTCAAAAAGCGCCTCTTTGCCAGCGAAGTGCTTATAAAGCGTTCGGGTCGAGACTTTTGCCCGCTGTGCGATTCGCTCAATCCGCGCGCCGTCATAGCCCTTTTGAACAAACTCCTCCATTGATGCACGGAGAATGTCCCTTTTTTTCCTATCGCTAAGTGTCTCGCCCATTCCGTTCTCGAGTAAAGTAAAAATTTTCTTTTTCCGCGTTTGTTTTATTGGTATGCGTGTGCATACCGTAGTGCACATACGGTTAACCTAAACTGCATGTGGAGTGCTGTTTAGCCAAGTTCCGGTATCGGTTGTCTGTTCCTTTTTTCCCGACATTTGCATGAGCCATCACGCAACGAAAGGGGAGAGTGCGCCGTTTTTTTAGAGGAAACCGGGTGAATGCCTTGGCTTCGAAAGATTCCGCCTGCGGAAACTGGAGGAGAAGAACTAGATGAGCAACTTTCAAACCGATAGCATTGTCTTCTTCGGAGATAGCTACACGGATGGTGGGCGACTGACACAATTGGTGTCAGCGGCAACGGGCCTTGGCTTTAACCCACTTTTGAATCCGGAGATATTTACCGAAGGTCAGGCAAATAACGGGTTCAACTATGCCAATTTTTTGCCCGTAGAACTGGGGCTGGATGACAGCAACGTACAGAATTTCGCGGTCAGTGGAGCGCGCGCTTTGGTTGACCGCGATGTGGCAGAATTCCTTAGTGCAGTTGGTTTAGAAACCGGTCCGGATGCACCGGAATCGTCCGTCAGGGTTGATCTGGACGCTCAGGTTTCGGACTATCTGGCTTCGTTGCCGGAGGGTGAGGCCCCGGATAATGCGACGGCGTCCCTTTTCATGGGCATCAATGACGTGAACGCGCCGGATTACCCCGTCACCGGTGATTCAGTGGAAGCTGATGCCAAGGCGTATGGTGACCGCTTGTATGATGAGGTTCAACGCCAGGCCGAGCGTCTCGCCGACGCGGGCGTCGATAACCTGATCCTCTACACAATACCCAAACAGGGCGATCTGCCGCTACAGTTTGGCTTTTTCCCAGCCGATGTTCTCGCCGCATCTGACATCGCATCTGCGCATTTCAATGACCGACTGTTGAACGAGGTTAACACCTTCGAAGATCTTGGACTGAACGTAAAGGTGATTGATTTCGCAGAACTGTTTGACGAGGTGCGTGGGGACTTTACCACGTTCGGCTTCCAGGCATTCGACGATCCGCAAACTCTGGATTTTGCAAACTTCAATCCCGCAGTGGATGGTATCCCCGAGGATCAGATCGCTATGACGGATGTCATCCACCCAGCAGAAAAGTTCAACGAGGCTATGCTGCAGTTCGAGTTGGGCTTGCTGAACGGCAACAGCGAGATCGGCACCTCTGGCTCGGACTTCCTGAAAGGTACGAAAAGCAAGGACATGATCCTTGGTCGCGACGGCAGCGACTTCATCAATCTGGGCCGCGGTGACGATGTTGGTCTGGGCGGTCTGGGTGCTGACATCATCAAAGGTGATCGCGGCGACGATCTGATTTCCGGCGGCAGTGGTGCTGACCTGTTGAAAGGCGGTCGTGGCGACGACGTGATCGCGGATGGGGCCGGTGACGACCGTACGATAGGTGGCCGCGGCGACGACGTTCTGATTGATGGGCTGGGGTCGGACGTTCACCTGGGCTGTCGCGGTGACGACGTGTTTATCTTTACCGAACAATCGCTGTATGGCGCTGATGACTCAGCGGATAGCAATCTGTTCGTCGGCGGCAGAGGAGACGATCATCTATTGCTGCGTCTGGAAGAGGACACGGCAGCCGCCTACGAGGCCGGTGACATCAGCCTAGAGGATCTCGGTATCAAGGCACGTGGCATCGAGAGTGTCGAAGTCGTTGTCGGTCTGGACCTTCCGGAATACCTCGTAGACAACCCGCTTGTCGCAGACGCGCAGGACTGGGGTTTCGTATAAAACTCGACACGTCAAAAGCGGAGCCCTACACAAATGGGGCTCCGTAACTTTTTAGGCATTGAACTGTACTAAATTGCATCTCGCCTGATCGAGATATGTTAGGGTGTTCGAAAATGCACAAGGACATGTGAAGACGGGAAAATGGACATGTTCTTTGTAAAATGCTTATTGCAAATTTAAATCTGGAACTTCATGAAAGCAGAGTACCACGGAGTGTCAGTTCGACATATGGGCTCTCTGTAGTGCCTCACCAGACCAAAAACGCCATGGATCCTGCGCGGTTCGAAACACCAACCAACGCACGACCGTAATTTAAGACACAAGACACCGAGCGGAGACGCAAAAGATGCTCAGAACCCGAGGCTTCCTGTTTACGTCATTGGCTGTATTGCTTTCCGGATTAACTTCATTGGCGGCTGCACAATCAAGCAACCCCGTGCCAGTGACAGTTGTGACGCTGGAGGCGCAAGATGTGACGCTGTTTTCCGAACTACCAGGCCGCGTTGCCGCGTTAGGGGTGGCCGAGGTCAGGCCGCAAGTGTCCGGGATTGTCGTTGAGCGCCTGTTCCAGGAGGGGGGGACGGTCGAGGAAGGCGATGCGATGTACCGCATCGACGACGGCGTCTATGATGCTCAGGTTCAGCAGGCCAGCGCGAGTGTCGCTCAGGCCGAGGCCCGTTTGACTGCGGCTGAAAAGGAAGAAAAACGCGTGGCAGAGTTGCTCTCGCGCAATGTGGCCAGCCAACAGGCGGTCGATAGCGCTGTGGCCGAAAGGGACGCAGCACGGGCCGCGTTGCTGGTGGCAAAAGCGCAGCTTCAAACCGCAAAAATCGACCTTCAACATACAGTTGTCCGCGCGCCACTTTCTGGTCGCGTCGGTCGGGCTCTGGCAACGCAGGGCGCGCTTGTCACCGCTCAACAGGCTGAACCGCTGGCAGTTATCCGGCAGATTGAACAGGTTTACGTGGACGTCGCCGTCTCGACGCAGGATGTACTGCGCTTCAACCGAGCCATTGCATCGCAGACGGCAGCGCTGCAGTCGATCGACCCGACGGTGACAGTGTCGCTGGCGGACGGGTCGACCTTTGATCAGACCGGAACGGTTCTTGCAGCCGAGCCGCAAGTTGATCCGCAGACGGGTGTTTCGGTTCTGCGGATCGAATTCCCCAACCCCAATCAGATTGTTCTGCCGGGCATGTATGTCACGGCGCACCTTCCGGTCGAAGTTCTACGGGGCGCGGTGCTTGCACCCCAGCAGGGTGTTGCGCGCAACAGGCGCGGGCAGCCAACGGCGATGGTTGTGGACGAGAACAATACCGTGGCCGAGCGAATTCTGACTGTTCGAGGAACCGAGGGCAACAAATGGATCGTAACTGACGGTCTTGAGGCCGGTGACAAACTGATTGTCGCGGGGCTGCAAAAGATCGGGGTCGGCGTGACGGTTGCGCCAACTGAGGAACCCGAGTCCTGAACCGCGCTGCCGGATTGAAACGCTCAGTGTCCCGCAACCAGATGTGAAAGTTCCCCATGGCACGTTTCTTTATCGACCGACCTGTTTTCGCATGGGTCATCTCTATCCTGCTAATGGGCATCGGCACATTGGCTGTCTTCAACTTGCCGGTTGCGCAATATCCGCAGATCGCCCCTCCTACGGTTGAGGTCACCGCTTCATATTCCGGAGCGTCCGCCGAAACCGTAAACAACACCGTGACGCAGGTGATCGAAGAGCAAATGACCGGGCTGGATGGGCTGCGATACATCAACTCGTCTTCGACCTCGACCGGGTCATCGACTGTGACGCTGACCTTTGAAACCGGTACCGACCCGGACATTGCGCAGGTGCAGGTGCAGAACAAGCTGAGCCAGGCAACCCCGCTGTTGCCGGAAACTGTTCAACGGCAAGGGGTTATCGTTGAGAAATCCTCGGGCGGGTTCCTTCTGGTCGCGGCGCTTGTTTCAACCGATGATCGGCTCGATGCGGTGGATTTGTCAGACTATATGGTATCGAACATGGTCGATGAATTCAGCCGTTTGGAGGGTGTCGGCAACGTTCAGGTCTTTGGTGCGCAATATGCGATGCGGATCTGGCTGAACCCCGAACAGTTGGCGGCATTCGAACTGACACCTACGGACATTGTGCAGGCTGTGTCGGAAGAAAACGCCCAAGTCTCGGCCGGGTCTTTCGGTGCATTGCCTGCGGTCGAAGGGCAGGCGTTGAATGCCACGATCACGGCGCAGTCACTACTGTCCACACCCGAGGATTTTGAACAGATCGTGGTGCGCGCGGAAACTGACGGGGGGCTTGTCCTGCTGCGTGACGTGGCACGGGTCGAGATTGGGGCCGAAAGCTATACTACGTCCGCGTGGTTCAACGGCAAATCCACCGCAGGCATGGCCATTCGGCTGGCCTCGGGCGCCAACGCGCTGGATACGGCGGAACGTGTGAAGCACAAGCTTGAAGAAGTTTCGGCCTTTTTCCCGGACGGCGTGGAATACGTCGTTCCCTATGACACCACGCCCTTTGTCGAGATTTCCATTGAGGAAGTGGTTCACACGCTGATTGAGGCGATCGTTCTGGTTTTCCTCGTCATGTTCCTGTTCCTGCAGAGCTTGCGCGCGACGATCATTCCGACCCTCGCGGTACCGGTTGTACTATTGGGCACCTTTGCGATCATCTCGGCCTTTGGTTTCACGATCAACACGTTGACCATGCTGGCAATGGTTCTGGCCATCGGTCTGCTGGTGGATGACGCCATCGTCGTGGTCGAAAACGTCGAACGGATCATGGAGGAAGAGGGACTTTCTCCATACGAGGCCACAAAGAAATCCATGGGCCAGATCACCGGCGCGCTGGTCGGGATCGCCTTGGTGCTGTCCGCCGTGTTCATCCCGATGGCGTTCTTTGGCGGCTCTACCGGGGTCATTTACCAGCAATTCTCAATCACCATCGTCTCGGCCATGATGCTGTCGGTTGTGGTGGCACTGACCCTGACGCCCGCCTTGTGCGCGACGCTGTTGCGCAAGCCTGATCATGATAAGCGCAATCGCGGGCTGTTCGGGTGGTTCAACCGCGGCTTCGACAAACTGACCGAGAGCTATTCGTCTCTGGTCGGTTTTTCGATCCGGCGTCCGCTGCGCGTGGGGCTGATCTATCTGCTGATCGGTGCCGCCATGGTGTTCCTGTTTGCCCGCACGCCGACCGGCTTTTTGCCTGAAGAGGATCAAGGCATCCTGTTCACTCTGGTTCAGGGCCCAACCGGGTCCACCGCTGAGGCCACCGAGGCCGTGCTGGAAGAGATCGAGCAATACTACATGGAAAACGAGGCGGAAAACGTTGCCTCGGTCTTTACCGTGCGCGGTTTCAGCTTTTCCGGTTTGGGCCAGAACATGGGTCTGGCCTTTATCAGCCTGAAGGATTGGGACGAGCGAAAGACCCCGGATCGCAGCGCTCAGGCCATCGCGGGCCGGGCCTTTGGAGCATTTTCACAGATTCAGGAAGCCTTCGTGTTTCCCGTTGTTCCTCCTGCGGTGATTGAACTTGGTAACGTCAGCGGTTTCGATTTCTACCTGCAGGCCCGTGATGGCCAAAGCCATGAAGAGCTGATGCAGGCGCGAAATCAACTGATGGGTCTTGCCGCCCAAAGCGAGACCATCGGTTCGATCCGCCCAAACGGGCTTGAAGACGCAGCTCAGTTCAACATTAATCTGGACTGGCGCGCCGCTGGTGCGATGGGACTGTCCGCACAGGAAGTCGGCGAGCTTCTGTCTGTAGCATGGGCTGGTCGCTACGTGAACGACTTCCTGGATCGAGGTCGGATCAAGCGCGTCTACGTTCAGGGCGACGCACCCTATCGCATGGTCCCCGAGGATATCGAGGCCTGGCGGGTCCGCAACGATTCAGGCGGGCTGGTACCGCTGTCGAACTTCTCTTCTGCGAACTGGCAATTCGGTCCGCAAGGGCTGTATCGCTATAACGGTTTGTCGGCCATTCAGCTGCAGGGCAGCCCTGCACCAGGTTTCACCACTGGTGAAGCCATGGCCGAGATCGAGGCGTTGGCGCAGCAATTGCCGCCGGGCTACCAGATCGCCTGGACGGGCCTGTCGCTTGAGGAACGGGAATCCGGGGATCAGGCGGGGATGCTTTATGCGTTGTCCCTTGCCGCCGTGTTCTTGTGTCTTGCGGCGCTATATGAAAGCTGGACCATTCCTTTTGCGGTGATGCTGGCGATGCCGATTGGCGTCACCGGATCACTGGTCGGGGCCTGGCTCGGTGGGTTCGAAAACGGCGTGTACTTTCAGGTCGCGCTGCTGACGGTAATCGGCCTGACCGGCAAGAACGCGATCCTGATCGTCGAGTTCGCCCGTGACAAGGTCGCCGCCGGAGAGCCGTTGCTGCAAGGGGTCAAGGACGCCGCGCATCAGAGGTTCAGGCCAATCCTTATGACCTCGATGGCGTTCTCACTGGGGGTTCTACCACTGGTCCTGTCCTCGGGCGCGGGGGCAGGGGGACGCACGGCTATGGGGTCCGGCGTGATGGGCGGTGTCATTTCGGCCACTGTCCTTGGCGTTGTCTTTGTGCCGGTCTTCTTTGTGATGACCTACCGCGTGGCCAGACGAGTAACGGCTGATTAAAAAGGCGCTACCCGAAGTCTTGGGCAGCGCCAGTAAGTCACAACTGACAGGGAGACAGTTGCTCAGTTCGGAGGAAGCTCAGACGCGAGTCGTCAGATGTGGACGTAAAGCTCGTCCCCTTCCTGCGAGACGTCAAAGCGGCGCGTCTTGATGGACGAGTCCACCAGAAACTCGCCGCTGCGGATGTCGAATTCCCATCCGTGCCAGGCACAGCGGACGATCTCGCCAGCCCGGTCATAGACGAACTCGGTCGAGTCGGTTTCACGGGTGGTGCCGCAAACCGGCCCTTCGCACAGGGCGGCACCCTTGTGGGGACAGATGTTCAGCAGGGCGTGATAGCCGTCATCCAGTTTGAACACGCCGATGGGCATGTTCGATACGGTCACGATTTTGGCCGCGTCGGTGGGAACCTCATCGGTTTTGCAGGCGAAAAGCTTGTTTGCCATGGTCGAAGGCTCCTTCTTTATTCAGCGGCGTGCGCCATCGGGCGCGGCAGGCGGGTGTAGACGTCCAGAGCGTTGAGCCCGAAGATCTTCTCGCGCCATGCAGGCGGGACGTGCAGTTTGTTGACGTCGTCGTAATCCCAGTGCGGATAGTCCGACGCAAACATCAGGGTGTTTTCGCCATCCATCGCCTCAAGCGTGGCCCACAGGTGCTGGATGTTTTGGGGTTGCTCCAGCGGTTGGGTCGACATACGAATGTTCGACTTGAAGTACTCGGACGGCAGACGCTTGAGCCACGGCGTTTCTTTGCGCAGCGCCTTGTAGTTCGCGTCCAGACGCCACAGAACCGACGGCACCCAGGCGACGCCACATTCGATGATCACCACTTTCAACTCGGGCCATTTCTCGAACACGCCATGAGCGATCAGGCTGGCCATGTGGGTCATTGCCGTCTGTGGCAGGATCGCGTGGGTTTCCCAGAAGAAGGTCGAAGGCCCGGCCCCAACAGGGTTTGAGTTGATGCCACCCTGTCCACCAAGGTGCATGGCAAACGGCAAGCCCATTTCGGCACAGGCTTCGTAGATCGGGTGATAGAACGGGTCGCCATAGGGGCGCGCGGCGCCGTGGCTCACCAAGACTTGAACAATGCGAGGATGACCGCCAACGCGGCGAATTTCAGCAGCGGCGAGGTGCGGGTCCTGCGGCGCAACTACAATTGAACCCCAGAACCGCTCGTCCTTGGGCAGCCAGTAATCGATCATGTAGTCGTTATAGGCTTTGCACAGCGCATTAGCGTAAAAGGGGTTGGCCAGTGTCGAGGCTTCGATCGGCTCGTCGCCGGTCAGAATCGCAACGTCGATATTGTATTTATCAAGGTGCTTTTCTTTCATGATCAGATAGTTATCATCTTCCTCAACCGGGTTCACATCATGGCGGGCAAAGCCCTCGGGGTGGAACCAGGGGCGGTGGCCGTGGGGGAAAGCGCCGCGTGGGCCGGTGCGCTCACCGCGGACAAACATGTCCTTGAAAAGACCTTCCATATAGGGTTCCAGAACCGTGGCGCTGCACCAATAATTGTGGCAGTCGCAATCGACGATGAACATGAACTTCTCCTGTTGCTGGCGCCAAAAGGGCGGGCTTTTTAGCTTGTTCAACGACGCTTGATATCTGCGAATTTTTGACAAATAAATGCAATTGAAACTCATCTATCAATCGAGATTTCCGATTAAATGAACCGTCAGTTGTTAGTGACCTACATGGATGTTCTGGAGACGCGGAACTTCAACCGCACCGCCGAACGTCTGAATGTGACCCAATCTACGGTCAGCGCCCGCATCCGCCAGTTGGAGCAAGAGCTGGACACGCGCCTGTTCGAGCGCGGGCGGGGCGGGGCCGAACCCACGGCTTCGGGGCGGCGTTTTGAAACTCATTGCCGGTCACTGCTGGCCGCCTGGAGTCTGGCGCGGCGCGATGTAGAGGCTGGTGGCGGTGGCAACAGGCAGCGTTTGCGGATTTCGGTTCAGTTTAGCCTCGCGCGATCGGTGCTGATCGACTGGACCAAGGTGGTCCGGGAACGCACCCCGCATCTGGACCTGTATCTCGAGGCGAACTTCTCGCAACAAATTCAGCGGGATGTTCTGACTGGCGAGACCGATATCGGCATCGTTTTTGTCCCGCAGCAGGCGCCGGACATGTTTGTCAGTGAATTGGGCAGCGAAAGCTATGTGATGCTGTCCACCGATTGTGACCGGGTCCAGGATGTCCCCTGGTCACGCTACATTCAGGTCGCCTACACGTCTTATTTCGATCGCCAGCATGACGAGGCCTTTTCGGATCAACCGCAAAGCTCGACCCTGGTGGGCAGCGATGATCTTGCGCTGGATTTCTTGAAAGCCAATGGTGGAACCGCCTATTTCCCCGGCTTTGCCGCCCCGGGTCTGTGCGCAGAGTATCCGACATTGCAACGGGTAACGGATGCTCCGGTGATCCCGCAGCCCATTCACTCCATCGTACATGTGCGCAAACGCCATGACCCGCTGGTGGCGCAGGCCGTCACCCTGTTCAAAGAACTGATCCAGTACCGATCAATCGTTTTAACCGATTAATACCGCAATTCTGCGCCGTTTTTCAGTTCCACCGCACCATTATCCTCGCGCGAACCCTATTCTGGAGGTTTCCGCAAGATGCTCGTCGCGACGGACAGTCCGTTTTCCCTGAGTTCAGCCAATAACCAGCCCTGCTATGCGGGCGGGCCAGCCACTTTGACCTGCAAAGCGGTGATCGACGAAACGCATGACAGCAAGACATTCGTTTTCGAAGACACGCAAAGCCGCAGTTTCGACTTCAAGCCCGGCCAGTACGTGACCTTCTGTTTTGAGATTGAGGGCAAGCAGCATGTACGCGCCTATTCGATCTCGTCCACGCCGACCCGGCCCCACAACATTCAGGTCACCGTCAAACGCGTGGCGGGCGGTGTGGTGTCCAACTACCTGAACGATCAGATGAAACCGGGGATGGAGCTTGAGATCGCCGACATCACCGGCGGCTTCAACTGGGTGGATATCCCCAGCGACAAACCTCTGTTCCTGTCCGGTGGATCGGGCGTCACTCCGGTCATGTCGATGCTGCAATACGTCACTGACGTGACCCTGCCCAAAGACATCGTCTTTGTGCATTTCGCGCGCTCACCGAAAGACATCATTTTCCGCGATCAGCTGGAGTTTCTTGACCGACGTTTTGCCAATGTGGCCGTCCACATGATCGTGGATGAGGCCGAAGACGGGTTCGTGGGCGAAACCGGTCAGATTTCGTCTGATCTGCTTCAGCGCCTTGTGCCCGATCACGCCGAGCGCAGCATTTTCATGTGCGGCCCCGAAGGTTTCATGAGAGCGGCCCGCGACGTGGCCTCGGTCATCCCGTTTGCTGCGGTGCACGAGGAAAGCTTTGGCGAGAAGATCACCATCGAAGAAAGCACCGGTACCGGGGGTGAGGTCTATTTCTCGCTCAGCGGTCTGCATGGTCACGCCGCCGAAGGCGAAACCCTGCTTGAAGCAGCGCTGAATGCCGGGGTTTGGATCGATTCCGCCTGTCAGCAGGGTGTTTGCGGCAACTGCAAAGTGCGCCTGACCCAGGGCGATGTCGAAATGCAGGACATGGGCGGGCTGCAGCCCGGCGATACCGAACAGGGCTACGTTCTGGCCTGTTGCAGTTGGCCCAAAGGACCGGTTGCGCTGGACGCGTGACCGGCAAGAAACGCAACAAAAACAAAAGAAAGCGGAACAAACCGTTTCCTCGGAAAATAGGCAATCCAAAGGGAGAACTTAGGATGTCAAACGACGACAATAAAATCGCGGAGCCGTTGACGGATCTGCCGATTAAAACCGCAGATACCGGGTTTTATTCGGGGTTCAGCGTTGACGTGACCGTAACGGCAAAGCTCGCGGTAGGCGGCCTTGTAATTTGGGCGGTCGCCTTCCCCGAGCAGGCCGGAACGGTCTTGTCCGGGTTCAACAGCTTCATCCTGTCCAACTTTGCCAGCTGGTACATCTATGTGATGGCGCTGTTCGTGCTGGTCTGTATCGGATTGGCGATCTGGCCCGCAGCGGGCCGGTTGAAAATCGGCATGGATGACGATGTGCCAGAGTTTTCGAACTTCTCGTGGTTTTCCATGATGTTCGGGGCCGGGATCGGCGTCGGGATGCTGACCTGGGCCGTGGCCGAACCGGTCTATCACTTCAAAAACAACCCGGATGTGATTCAGGGGCTTGCGACCGAGGCAGGGGCGGACAACGTGCTGAACGCCTATAAATGGTCCTATCTGCACTGGGGCTTCTCGGCCTGGGCGTCTTATGCGATTGCCGGGCTGGGTCTGGGCTATTTTGCCTATCGACGTGGTCTGCCGCTGACCATCCGCTCGTCTCTGACGCCGCTGTTCGGCTCCAGCCTGTCGGGTTGGCTGGGTCATGCCATCGACATCGTTGCGGTAATCGCCACCATTCTGGGTGTCGCGCAAACGTTGGGATTTGGTGTCGAGCAGTTCGTGGCTGGCATGGCACGGATCGGAATCGGCGACTGGCTGCTGAATGACCAAGGCACCGCCTCGTCGGTCGGGATTATCTTTGCCATCGTCGTCATCATGGGTGCATCGACCTTGTCTGCCCTGTCCGGCGTTGGCAAAGGCATCAAGTGGTTGTCGAACCTGAATATGGTTCTGTCCATCTTCCTGCTGTCTTTCTTCCTGATCTTCGGCTCAACCTTCTTTGGCCTGCACGCGCTGTTTGTTGGCGTCTGGGAATACCTCCTTGCGCTGCCGGGTATGCTGTTCACCGTTTTCCGCGGTGATGGGGCCGGAGGCGTTGCAGATAGCCTCGAAGGCTGGCAGGGTGGCTGGTCGGTATTCTACTGGGCCTGGTGGGTGGCGTTCGCCCCGTTTGTCGGCTTGTTCCTTGCGCGCATCTCGCGCGGCCGTACCATCCGCGAGTTCGTATTGGGTGCAGTGATCGTGCCCGCGATCATGTGCTTTGTCTGGTTCTCTTTCGCGGGCGGCACCGCAATTGATCTGGAACTGAATGGCGGCGCCAATGACGTCATCTTCAGCGCCTCGGATGGCGATAAGATCTTTGCGATGACCGGCTTCATGCTGGGCGAACTGATGGGCTGGATGATGGCGATCGTGATCGTTGTGCTGCTGATGACCTATCTGGTGACCTCGGCGGACTCGGCTGTGCTTATCGTCAACACAATCAACGCGGCGGGCGACGAAGGTCCGAAGGCACGGCCCCACATCATCTTCTGGGGTGTAGCCCTGGGTATGGTTGTGGCTGCCCTTCTGCTGGTCGGTGGCCTGAAGGCGATCCAGACCGCGATGGTGATTGGCGCGTTGCCGTTCTCACTGGTGATGGTCCTGATGTGCATTGCCTTGATCAAGGCGATCTGGCGGGACAGCATCCGGTCTTCGCATGGTGTGCAGAGCACCTTTGCTGAAACCGAAGAAGTCAATTAACGAGACAAGGCCAGCCCCGACGGGCTGGCCAAATCCACGCGGTTAACCGCACAAAAAAACTGCGAGGGCGCATACCCTCGCAGTTTCTGTTTTTGAGGCTGATACGGTTCAGGCTGCCGCGATCTGGCCCGCTTTTTCCACCAGCACCTCGGCCTGACGGATCGAGGCATAGTCGATCAGGCGACCATCCAGTGACACCGCGCCTTTGCCTGCGGCTTCGGCCTCGGCCATTGCAACGAGAATGCGCTGCGCCTTGTTGACCTCAGCGTCCGACGGCGACATCACCTCGTTCGCAAGCGCGATCTGGCTGGGGTGGATCGCCCATTTGCCTTCGCATCCCAGAACCGCCGCACGTTTGGCTGCGGCGCGATAGCCGTCCGGATCCTGGAAATCACCGAATGGACCGTCAATCGGGCGCAGACCGTTGGCGCGGGCAGCAACCACCATGCGCGCCAGCGCATAGTGCCACATGTCACCCCAATGGGTCATGCGACCACCATCCGCATCCGCATCTGTCAGAACCGAATAGTCGGGGTTCACGCCACCGATGATGGTCGTTCGCGCGCGGGTCGACGCCGCATAGTCGGCAACGCCGAAATGCAGGCTTTCATTGCGCTTCGAAGCAGCTGCGATCTCGCTTACATTCTGCATCCCCAGCGCCGTTTCGATAATGTGCTCGAACCCGATGCGTTTCTTGTATCCCTTGGCGTTTTCGATCTGAGTGACCAGCATATCGACGGCATAGACGTCGGCGGCAGTGCCGACTTTGGGGATCATGATCAGGTCCAACCGCTCTCCGGCTTGTTCGACCACATCCACTACATCGCGGTACATATAGTGGGTGTCCAGACCGTTGATCCGCACCGACATGGTCTTGTTACCCCAGTCGATATCGTTCAGCGCTTCGATGATGTTCTTGCGCGCCTGTTCCTTTTCATCTGGCGCAACAGCGTCTTCCAGATCGAGGAAAATGACGTCCACATCCGATTGCGCGGCTTTTTCGAACATACCGGGCTGACTGCCCGGAACGGCCAGCTCGCTGCGGTTCAGGCGGGCAGGGGCTTGTTCAATGGAATGAAAGCTCATGGTTCGGGTCCTTCAACTTACAGGTTTGGATAGATCGGGAATTTGGCGCAGAGGTCTGCGACCTCGGCTTTGACCTTGGCTT
>NZ_WQCA01000018.1 GCF_013032445.1 Ruegeria arenilitoris
CAATCGTGCCGATGTTGACGTGCGGTTTTGTACGCTCAAACTTTTCCTTTGCCATGATGGCCTCCTTTGTCGGTAATGAAGGGAGCCCCGGACCGGAGCTCCCTCAAATCTTCGCTTATGCGTATTTCGCCTGAATCTCGTCCGAGATGTTCTGCGGAACCGGATCGTAGTGGTCGAACTGCATGGTGAACTGGGCGCGGCCCGACGACATCGAACGCAGAGTGTTGATGTAGCCGAACATGTTCGCCAGCGGAACGAACGCGTCGATCGCGATTGCGTTGCCGCGCGGCTCTTGTCCAGATACCTGGCCACGGCGCGAGGTCAGGTCGCCGATGATACCGCCGGTGTATTCTTCCGGGGTGATCACTTCGACCTTCATGATCGGTTCCAGCAGTTTCGCGCCAGCTTTGCGCATGCCTTCACGCATACACATCCGCGATGCGATTTCGAACGCCAGAACGCTCGAGTCAACGTCGTGGAACTTACCGTCCAGCAGGGCAACCTTGAAGTCGATCACAGGGAAGCCAGCCAGAGGGCCGCTGTCCATGACCGAGTTGATGCCTTTTTCAACACCCGGGATGTATTCTTTCGGAACGGCACCACCAACGATGCGGCTTTCGAACGAATAGCCTTCGCCTGCTTCGGTCGGCTGGATCTCCAGCTTGACTTCCGCGAACTGACCCGAACCACCCGACTGTTTCTTGTGGGTGTAGGTGTGCTCGACCGGCATCGAGATGGTTTCGCGATAGGCCACCTGAGGTGCACCGATGTTCGCTTCAACCTTGAACTCGCGCTTCAGGCGGTCAACCAGGATGTCCAGGTGAAGTTCGCCCATGCCCTTCATGATGGTCTGACCCGATTCCAGGTCAGTTTCCACACGGAAGGACGGGTCTTCGGCGGCCAGACGGGCCAGACCCTGGGACATCTTCTCTTGGTCGCCCTTGGTTTTGGGCTCAACCGCGATCTCGATCACCGGATCGGGGAAGGTCATGGTTTCCAGAACCACCGGATCCTTCGCGTCACACAGGGTGTCACCGGTGGTGGTGTCTTTCAGACCCGCCAGCGCGATGATATCGCCTGCAAACGCTTCTTCGATCTCTTCCCGGTTGTTCGAGTGCATCATCATCATACGACCGATGCGCTCTTTCTTACCTTTGGTCGAGTTCAGGATCGAGTCACCCTTGTTCATGGTGCCCGAGTAGATCCGGGTGAAGGTCAGCGAGCCAACGAAGGGGTCGTTCATGATTTTGAACGCCAGACCCGAGAAGGCCATGTCGTCATCGGCACGACGTGCGATGTCACGAACTTCTTCCTCGTCGCCGGGTTTGAAGCCCATGTAATCGACAACGTCCAGCGGGCTGGGCAGATAGTCGATCACAGCGTTGAGCAGCGGCTGAACGCCTTTGTTCTTGAACGCCGAACCACCCAGAACCGGAACGAACGCGATGTCCAGAGTACCTTTGCGCAGCAGGGCGCGCAGGGTTGGAACGTCGGGCTCATTGCCTTCCAGGTATTCCATCATCGCGTCGTCGTCCATTTCGACGGCCGCTTCGATCATCTTGCCACGCCATTCGTCAGCCATGTCTTTCAGGCTGTCGCGGATCGGAGCTTTGATCCAGCTTGCGCCCAGATCTTCACCCTGCCACAGCCACTCTTCCATGGTGACCAGGTCGATCAGGCCTTCCAGCTCGGACTCGGCGCCGATCGGAATACCAACCGGAACAGCGCGTGCGCCGGTGCGGTCTTCGATCATGTTGACGCAGTTGAAGAAGTCTGCGCCGATCTTGTCCATCTTGTTGACGAAAACCATACGCGGAACCTTGTAGCGGTCAGCCTGACGCCACACGGTTTCGGTTTGGGGCTCAACACCAGCGTTTGCGTCCAGAACACATACGGCACCATCGAGAACCGCCAGCGAACGCTCAACTTCGATGGTGAAGTCAACGTGGCCGGGGGTGTCGATGATGTTCAGGCGGTGCTTCGGGGTTTCGGCAGTCTGACCGTCCTCGGTGCGCTCCCAGAAAGTGGTGGTCGCAGCCGAAGTGATGGTGATGCCGCGTTCCTGCTCCTGCTCCATCCAGTCCATGGTGGCTGCACCATCGTGCACCTCACCGATGTTGTGGGATTTACCAGTGTAATACAGGATACGCTCCGAGCAGGTGGTCTTACCTGCGTCGATGTGCGCCATGATACCGAAGTTACGGTACAGTTCGAGCGGATATTCGCGTGCCATTTGGATAAGCCTCTAGAATTACCAGCGGTAATGGCTGAAGGCTTTGTTCGCCTCGGCCATCTTGTGGGTGTCTTCGCGCTTCTTCACGGCGGTACCGCGGGACTGTACAGCATCCAGCAGTTCGCCGGCGAGGCGTTCTTCCATGGTGTTTTCGTTGCGGCCACGCGCAGCAGTGATCAGCCAACGGATGGCCAGTGCTTCGCGGCGCTCGGGGCGCACTTCGACCGGAACCTGATAGGTTGCACCACCAACCCGGCGCGAGCGAACCTCGACCGACGGTTTGATGTTGTCGAGCGCTTCGTGGAACACTTCGACAGGAGCGCGCTTGATCTTGTTCTCAACGCGGTCAAACGCGTTGTAAACGATGCGCTCTGCGACCGACTTCTTGCCGTCGATCATCAGGTTGTTCATGAATTTGGTCAGTACCTTGTCGCCAAATTTGGCGTCAGGCAGGACTTCGCGTTTTTCGGCGGCGTGACGACGTGACATATCAGCCTCTCCTTCTTACTTGGGACGCTTCGCGCCGTATTTCGAACGACGTTGCTTACGGTCTTTGACGCCCTGAGTATCCAGAACACCGCGCAGGATGTGGTAACGCACACCGGGAAGGTCTTTTACACGGCCGCCACGGATCAGAACAACCGAGTGTTCCTGCAGGTTGTGGCTTTCACCGGGGATGTACGAGATGACCTCGAATCCGTTGGTCAGGCGCACCTTGGCAACCTTACGCATAGCCGAGTTCGGCTTTTTCGGTGTGGTGGTGTACACGCGGGTGCAGACGCCGCGCTTCTGCGGGCACTGCTCCAGGTGCATGGACTTCGAGCGTTTTACTTTGGGCTGCCGCGGCTTGCGGATCAGCTGTTGAATAGTTGGCATTCCGGTTTCTTCCCCGTTTTGCAACACACATGACATGCACGCGCATTGCGTGCGGTTAAACTTTGCTGCACTCATGCGTCCACAAGCGCAAAATCCGCGAGCGTTCCCATTCCGAGGTGAACGTCGCGGTTGGTTATCAGAGGGCGCGAACTGCAAAATTGTCCGGGCCTTGACCAGTTCATTACTGGAATCGGTTGTGGGGCGGCCCCCGACACCGAGATGACGCGCGTAATAGGGGGAGTCGGCCCGAGTGTCAACAGCAACCCCTAACCAGGAAGTCCGGCGACCCGACTACGCAGAGTTATCAGGGAGTAAGGTGGATTTCCAGTGCGGTAGCCGTTGCGGGGATCAAATCGCAGCGGCATAGTCTGCTGACCACTTTGCTCCACGGATGAATCATGCAAGTCATCGGCCTTTGCCGCTTTTCCTATCCAGCACTCGGAGGCTTTCAGGTCGAACATGATACGATCGAAGAACGGCGCGCCTACCTCTACAGCCCCATCCGGTTGGAAGAACGGTTCCGGCTGTTCGAAACGACCACCCTGCCCTGTCTGAAAGAACAAACGGACGAAGATTTCCAGCTTTTGATCGTGATCGGAGACTGCTTGCCCAAACCCGCGTTTGACCGGTTGCACGACGTTACCGCAGGTATGAAACAGGTCCGGATCATAGCTCGCAGCCCCATGCGCCATCGGCCCGTGATGAAAGAGGTTCTGAACGCCGCCCGCGATAATCTTGACGCGCCCTGCATTCAATTCCGCCATGATGATGATGACGCTGTATCGGTTGATTTCATCGAGCGCCTGCGCATCGCTGCAGATGAAGGCAAAACGCTGATGCGGAACAACAGGACCGTTGCCATTGACTACAACCAAGGGTTTCTGGCCCGGTTCGGGCCGGACGGTATTCGGGCCTCGCAGGTTTTTCGCTCACTACTGGGTATCGGCTTTGCCATGTATGTGCGTGGCGGATGCGAGCAGACCATCATGAACTTTGCCCATCACCGCATTGGAAACTTCATGCCTGTGATCAGTTACCCGGATGCGCCGATGTGGGTGCGCTCGCTGAACCAGTTCAACGACTCGTATCATGCCCGCAATAGCAAGGCCGAGCTACTCCCTCTCACGCCCGAGCAGGAGGGGGAATTCATCGCACGTTTTGCCATCGATCAGGATGCCGTACGGCGGGTTCACTCTGCCGTATGAGTCTGTCGTTCGCGGAACAAGGTGAACAGCCCAGCCCCGACAACCAATGCCGCCCCCAGAAGTGTGATTGTGTCCGGCCAGTCTCCGAATACCAGCCAGCCAAGAACCAGCGCCCAGATCAGGCTTGAATAGCGAAACGGCGCGACAAATCCGACGCCCCCGACCCGCATGACCATGACGCTGCACAGGTAACCAGTCAGCACGAAGACAGCGGCACAGGCGACCATCGCACCTGCGACAGGCGGAACCGGTTGCCAGCCCGAGGCTAACGAGACAAACCCGGCCGCAATCGTGATGGTAAACGAGGTCGCCAGCGTAACAGTCAGGGACGGTACGTGGATCGACATACGCCGCGTGATGAGATCGCGGATCGTGACCGACACAACCGCAATCAGCGCGTAAATGGCATAGATGCTGAACCCTTCGGGTCCCGGGCGTACGATCAGGAGCATACCAAGGAACCCCAGAGCAATCGCCAGAACACGTCGCCATCCGATCTGTTCGCGAAAAAACAGAACGGCACCCAGCGTCACAGTCAGCGGCAAGGCTTGCAACACTGCCGTCACATTAGCCAATGGCATGTGCAACAACGCAGTCAGAAAGAAATAAGTTGCCGACAGTTCCGCCAGACACCGGGCCGCTACAAGCCATTTATCATGATGTGGAAAATTCAGGTGCAGCGCGCCCAGATGGCGTGCCAACACATACACCAGACCGGTGGCCAGCACACCGCGCATGGCCACCATCTGGAACAATGGCATCTCTGCCCCGGCAGCCTTTATCAGCGCATCATTGATAGTAAAGGCCGCCATACTGCCCACCATCAGCAGCGCACCTTTTAGGTTTGGGGTCATAGTGGCGGCTTCCAAGACTAACGGCATTTCCCCCCATTGACAGAGCGCATGACAATCTTGTCAACCGCCCTTTCAGCTGGATGCTTCCAGCCGGAAAAACAATCAGCGTATGACCTAAACCCGACCGCATCATTCGCGCAGGGGTTAGCCGCTCGGGCACTAGAAAAGGTTGGCTATGCGGGACAAAACGGACACGCGCAGGATTATCTAAATACCATAACTCGGACGACCGCAGACAGGCAATAAACCGACAGTTCCTTTGGCTGGAGTCGTAATCAGTCTGGCAAGCCGAACTTTTCCTAGGTCAATCAAACTCAAAAGACCGGTAGTCCTGCGTGCCAAATATCGACTGCGACTTGAACTCAATCGCGCCAAAGTCGATTTCGTCGAGATCGATTTTGCGGATGTCATAGTTGTCGTAGGTTCGGAAATAGTAGGTGCGTTCTTGCGGATCGACTACAACCGAATAAGACGTAATCTGCGGATCGTCATTCACCCAGCGCCAATACAGAATGCCTTGCGGGATATCCACGGTATTGATCATTGACCAAGCCCGGTTCACCGCCGCATCAGTGTCAGGCACAGTCGCTTGCGTTGCATTCATTGCCGCCATACGCTGGAACCGGCCTTCGGGCGACCAGTCGAAGCTCTCGAACGTACCTTCATCGAAGTTGTTCGGATCATAGGCCTGCCAGAGTTCAAGTTGGACGTCATAGGTCGGGTCGTTTGTCATAACCCCCACCTCATTCTCGTAGACCGCCAACCCATCTTCGGCGTACTCGACGACAACCGAACGACCGGTTTCGTCCGTGATTGCAAAGTGAATAGTAAGAGGCATCCCACCTAAAACTTCGGGTCCATACGCGTAGAAGCGATTGTCGCGGATGAAATCCAGTGCTTCGTCGACCGTCTTCGTATTTCCCAGTACGTGGTGGATGAGATCGACGTTCTTTCGCGCTCCGTCACCTTCCTCGTCGTATTGGCTGTCAGACAGCCATAAAGCAGAAAGAGCAAGGCCATGCTCGTTCACGCCGTCACTAATCACGCTCCCGTGCCACATCCCCACGAAGCCATATTGGGTTGTAACGTCTCCAATCGTATGGCCGCGTGGAACCCGAGCAATCTCTGCGCCAAGGTCGCCAGGCCATTCCATAGTGCGTCCGATAAACGGCTTGTCCTCGTCATTGAGAAACCCAAACCAAGTGCACGACAAACCGGGAGTCGCGCTCAGCAAAAGCGACAGTGCTGTAGCACCTCCAGCGAGTTTAGACGTGATGCAAAGGTTTCTCATTTTGATGCCTCCAATCAACTTGGTTTAGTTTTCGATTAAATTCTTTGAGAGTTAAGCAGTGGCTGCCGTCCAATAGCCAATTAAAAATGTCTACGCCGTTGTTTTCAGAATGAGCGAGAACTTACGTTTCCTGCTTCGATCCCATCATCGCCAATACTCCCATCCTCGGGAAGAATTGAATCAGCGACTTACCTCACGATCAAGCAAGAGTTTTTCAACAAAAAGGCTTAAAGCAGCCATTGGAGTTGAATATGACGCCCGCAGCAAATCCCCTGCTGGCACTTTTTCACAAAAGAAAAGGCCCCGCGTTTCCGCAGGGCCTTTCTTAATTCACGCCAACGAACTTACTCGCGGCTTTCCGGGGTTTCCACCAGAACGTCCAGCTCGTCGCCGACCATATCGTCGTCCATCATCGGCGCAGCCAAGGCAGCGGCCGCTTCGGCCTCTTCCCGGCGGGCTTCGATCACGACGTTGTCGCGCGACTGGGCAACCTGACGCACGGCCTGGGTTGCGCCACCGGTACCGGCGGGGATCAGGCGACCGACGATGACGTTCTCTTTGAGGCCAACCAGCTTGTCTTTCTTGCCCTGAACCGAAGCTTCGGTCAGCACACGAGTGGTTTCCTGGAACGATGCTGCCGAGATGAACGAACGCGTCTGCAGCGAGGCTTTGGTGATCCCCAAGAGGATCGGCTCGCCCTGTGCCGGACGACCACCGCGGGCGATGGTCTTCTCGTTGGCTGCGTCGAACTCTTGCTTGTCGACATGCTCGCCTTTTAGCAGGGTGGTGTCGCCTGAATCCAGGATCTCCCACTTCTGCAGCATCTGGCGCACGATGACCTCGATGTGCTTGTCGTTGATCTTCACGCCCTGCAGACGATAAACGTCCTGCACCTCGTCGATCATGTAATCCGCCAGCGCTTCGACACCCATGATGGACAGGATGTCATGCGGAGCCGGGTTACCGTCCATCAGGTATTCACCCTTCTGGATGAAGTCCCCTTCGGCGACCGGGATGTGCTTGCCCTTGGGCACCATGTACTCGATGGTCTCCATGGACTCGTCAGCCGGTTCGATGCTGATGCGGCGCTTGTTCTTGTAGTCGCGGCCAAAGCGCACGTAACCATCGGCTTCTGCGATGATCGCGTGATCTTTCGGACGACGGGCTTCGAACAGTTCGGCCACACGCGGCAGACCACCGGTGATGTCCTTGGTCTTGGCGCCTTCACGCGGGATACGCGCAACAACGTCACCAGCTTCAACCTGTTGACCATCTTCGACCGACAGGATCGCATCCACCGACATCGGATAGTGAACCGGGTTGCCCGCATCGTTGCGGACCGGCTCGCCATCTTCGCCAACCAGAATGATCTCGGGCTTGAGGTCGCTGCCTTTGGGGGCGGCGCGCCAGTCGATCACGATCTTCTGGGTCATACCGGTTGCTTCGTCGGTCTCGTCGCGGACGGCAAGGCCCGAAACCAGGTCGACGTATTTCGCGGTACCGGCTTTCTCGGCGATGATCGGCAGAGTGTACGGGTCCCACTCGAACAGTTTGTCGCCACGGGCTACCTTGGTGCCGTCCTTGACAAACAGCTTGGAGCCGTAGCCCAGCTTGTGGCTGGCACGCTCTTCGCCATGCTCGTCCTTGATCACCAGCTTCATGTTCCGGCCCATGACGAGGCTTTCGCCTGCGGCATTGATCAGAATCTGCGGGTTCTCGAAGGATACGACACCTTCCTGGCTGGCTTCCTGGAACGACTGCTGACCACCTTGCGCAACACCACCGATGTGGAATGTACGCATGGTCAGCTGTGTACCGGGTTCACCGATCGACTGAGCGGCGATGATGCCGACAGCCTCACCAGTGTTCACCATGGTACCACGTGCAAGGTCACGACCGTAGCAGGTTGCACAAACGCCTTCCTCGGACTCACAGGTCAGAGGCGAGCGGATGCGCATGGACTGAACACCAGCTTCGTCGATGGTGTCGGCCATACGTTCGTCGATCAGCTGACCCGCAGCCACGATCACCTCATCGGTGCCCGGACGCAGAACATCGTCAGCTGCCACACGACCCAGCACACGTTCGGCCAGCGAGGCGACAACCTCACCGTCGTTCACGGCTGCTTCGGCAGTGATCGCACGCTCGGTGCCACAGTCGATCTCACGAACGATACAGTCTTGTGCCACGTCCACCAGACGGCGGGTCAGGTAACCCGAGTTCGCCGTCTTCAGAGCGGTATCCGACAGACCCTTACGGGCACCGTGGGTCGAGTTGAAGTACTCGAGAACAGTCAGACCTTCTTTAAAGTTCGAGATGATCGGCGTCTCGATGATGTCACCGTTCGGCTTGGCCATCAGGCCGCGCATACCGCCCAGCTGTTTCATCTGAGTGACCGAGCCACGCGCACCCGAGTGGGCCATCATGTAGACCGAGTTCGGTTCCTGTTCGGAGCCGTCCGCTGCGCGATCCGAGGACGAGATCGTGCTCATCATCGCTTCGGTGACGCGGTCGTTACACTTCGACCAGGCATCGACAACTTTGTTGTACTTTTCGCCCTGGGTGATCAGGCCGTCCATGTACTGCTGTTCAAAGTCCTTCACCTGACCGCGGGTGTCGTCAACGATGCCCCACTTGTCGTTCGGGATGACCATGTCGTCCTTACCGAACGAGATGCCCGCCTTGAACGCTTCTTTGAAGCCCATCGACATGATCTGATCACAGAAGATAACCGACTCTTTCTGACCGCAGTAACGGTAGACGGTGTCGATCACCTGCTGCACTTCTTTCTTCCGCAGCAGGCGGTTGACCAGCTCGAACGGCGCTTTGTTGTTCATCGGCAGCAACGCACCCAGACGCAGACGGCCCGGAGTGGTTTCATAACGCTTCTGAACTTCGTTGCCTTCGTCGTCGATCTGCGTGATCCGCGCGGTGATCTTGGTGTGCAGATGCACTTCACCGGCGTCCAGCGCGTGCTGAACTTCTTCGATCGAACCAAAGACCTTGCCTTCGCCCGGCATGCCTTCACGTTCCAGGGTCACGTAGTACAGACCCAGGATCATATCCTGCGACGGAACGATGATCGGCGCGCCGTTTGCAGGCGACAGAACGTTGTTCGTCGACATCATCAGAACACGGGCTTCCAGCTGCGCCTCAAGGCTCAGCGGAACGTGAACGGCCATCTGGTCACCGTCGAAGTCGGCGTTAAAGGCCGAACAGACCAGCGGGTGTAGCTGGATGGCTTTACCTTCGATCAGAACCGGCTCGAACGCCTGAATGCCTAGACGGTGCAGCGTCGGCGCGCGGTTCAGCATGACAGGGTGTTCGCGGATCACCTCGTCGAGGATATCCCAAACTTCGGGACGCTCTTTCTCGACCAGTTTCTTCGCCTGTTTCACGGTCGAAGACAGGCCCTTGGCTTCAAGGCGCGAGTAGATGAATGGCTTGAACAGTTCCAGCGCCATCTTCTTGGGCAGACCACACTGGTGCAACTTGAGTTCCGGACCGGTCACGATGACCGAGCGGCCCGAGAAGTCGACGCGCTTACCCAGAAGGTTCTGACGGAAGCGACCCTGCTTACCTTTCAGCATGTCCGACAGCGATTTCAGCGGACGCTTGTTGGCGCCGGTGATCACGCGGCCACGACGGCCGTTGTCAAACAGAGCATCCACGGATTCCTGCAGCATCCGCTTTTCGTTGCGGACGATGATGTCAGGTGCGCGCAGCTCGATCAGACGCTTCAGACGGTTGTTCCGGTTGATGACGCGGCGATACAGATCGTTCAGATCCGAAGTCGCAAAACGGCCACCATCCAGAGGAACCAGCGGACGCAGTTCCGGCGGGATGACCGGAATCACGGTCATCACCATCCACTCGGGACGGTTGCCCGACTCGAGGAAGCTTTCAACAACCTTCAGACGCTTGATGATCTTCTTGGGCTTCAGTTCGCCGGTCGCTTCGGCCAGATCAGCGCGCAGCTGCTCGGCTTCGGCTTCCAGATCGATCTGGGCCAGCATCTCACGGATGGCTTCAGCACCGATATTCGCGGTGAACGCGTCCATGCCATAGGCATCCTGCGCATCCATGTACTCTTCTTCGGTCAGCATCTGGCCGTAGGTCAGGTCAGTCAGACCGGGCTCGATGACGACGTAGTTTTCAAAGTACAGAACGCGCTCCAGATCACGCAGCGTCATGTCCAGCATCAGACCGATGCGGGACGGCAGCGACTTAAGGAACCAGATGTGTGCAACAGGCGCGGCCAATTCGATGTGGCCCATACGCTCGCGGCGGACTTTTTGCAGGGTGACTTCCACACCGCATTTCTCGCAGACAACGCCGCGATATTTCATCCGCTTATATTTGCCGCACAGGCATTCGTAATCTTTGATCGGGCCAAAGATACGCGCGCAGAACAGACCGTCACGTTCAGGCTTGAACGTCCGGTAGTTGATGGTTTCGGGTTTCTTGATCTCGCCATAGGACCAAGACAAGATCCGCTCGGGCGACGCCAGCGAGACCTTGATCTCGTCGAAGACCTTCGGAGGCGTCAGCGGGTTGAACGGGTTGTTGGTGATTTCCTGGTTCATTTGTTACCTCAAATCTTGCGGAAGGGGGGACGGGAGAAAGGGCAGCGCCCTTACTCCTCAACCTCCGCATCCAGGAGTTCCATATTCAGGCCGAGGCCACGGACTTCTTTCACCAGAACGTTGAACGATTCCGGTACGCCCGCTTCAAAGTTATCCTCGCCCTTGACGATCGACTCATAGACCTTGGTCCGGCCGGCGACGTCATCCGATTTCACGGTAAGCATCTCCTGCAGGGTGTAGGCGGCGCCGTAAGCTTCCAGAGCCCAGACCTCCATCTCACCAAAGCGCTGACCACCGAACTGCGCCTTACCACCCAGCGGCTGCTGGGTAACCAGGCTGTACGGCCCGGTCGAACGCGCGTGGATCTTGTCGTCCACCAGGTGGTGCAGTTTCAGCAGGTATTTGATGCCCACGGTCACCGGACGTGCGAATTGCTCACCAGTACGACCGTCGAACAGAATCGACTGACCGCTTTCCGAGAAGCCCGCACGCACAAGCGCGTCGTTGACGTCAGCCTCTTTGGCACCGTCAAAGACCGGGGTAGCAATCGGAACACCGCGAGTCACGTTGCCCGCAGCCTCGATCAGGCCATCCTCGTCCAGACCGGTGATGCCTTCTTCGTAGACATTCTCGCCATAGGCCAGCTTCATCGCTTCGCGCACCGGGGTCAGGTCGCCGGAGCGGCGATATTCACCCAGAGCGTCGTCGATGTTCAGACCCAAACCGCGTGCGGCCCAACCCATGTGGGTCTCAAGGATCTGACCAACGTTCATACGCGAAGGCACACCCAGCGGGTTCAGACAGAAGTCAACCGGAGTACCATCGGCCAGGAACGGCATGTCTTCCATCGGAACAACCTTGGAGATCACACCTTTGTTCCCGTGACGACCGGCCATCTTGTCGCCCGGCTGCAGCTTGCGCTTCACGGCGATGAAGACTTTGACCATCTTCATCACACCCGGCGGCAGGTCGTCGCCACGACGGACTTTCTCGACCTTGTCCTCGAAACGAGCGTCCAGAGCACGCTTTTGCACTTCGTACTGCTCGTTCAGAGCCTCAACGATTTGTGCGTCCTGTTCGCCTTCCAGCGCTAGCTGCCACCACTGACCACGGGTCAGGGTTTCCAGCAGCTCCTCGGTGATCACCGAGCCTGGTTTGACGCCTTTCGGGCCTTTGACAGCGGTTTTACCCAGGATCAGGCCCTGCAGACGCGCATAGATGTTGCGGTCAAGGATCGCCAGTTCGTCGTCCCGGTCACGGGCCAGACGTTCGACTTCCTCACGCTCGATCTGCAGCGCACGCTCATCCTTCTCGACGCCGTGACGATTGAAGACGCGAACCTCGACGACCGTACCGTAATCGCCCGGCTTCACGCGCAGCGAGGTGTCGCGCACGTCAGATGCTTTCTCACCAAAGATGGCGCGCAGCAGCTTTTCTTCCGGGGTCATTGGGCTTTCGCCCTTCGGAGTGATCTTACCGACCAGAATATCGCCCGGCTCAACATCCGCACCGATGTAAACGATGCCTGCCTCATCGAGGTTGCGCAGCGCTTCTTCACCAACGTTCGGGATGTCGCGGGTGATCTCTTCCGGGCCCAGCTTGGTGTCACGGGCGGCGACTTCGAATTCCTCGATATGGACCGAGGTAAACACGTCGTCACGCGCGATACGTTCCGAGATCAGGATCGAGTCTTCGTAGTTGTAACCGTTCCACGGCATGAACGCGACGACCACGTTCTTACCAAGGGCCAGTTCACCCATATCAGTCGACGGACCGTCGGCAATGACTTCGCCCTTCTGGACGGTGTCACCTACCTTGATCAGCGGACGCTGGTTGATGCAGGTGTTCTGGTTCGAACGCTGGAACTTGCGCAGACGATAGATGTCAACGCCAGCGTCGCCCAGTTCCAGATCTTCGGTAGCACGGATAACGATACGCTGGGCATCGACCTGGTCGATGATACCAGCGCGTTTCGCCTGAATCGCAGCACCCGAGTCGATCGCAACCTTTTCCTCGATGCCGGTACCGACCAGCGGTGCCTCGGCCCGCAGCAGCGGAACCGCCTGACGTTGCATGTTCGAGCCCATCAGAGCGCGGTTGGCGTCGTCATTTTCAAGGAACGGGATCAGCGATGCAGCAACCGAGACCAGCTGTTTCGGCGACACGTCGATCAGGTCCACATTCTCGCGCGGGGCAAGGGTGTAGTCACCGGCCTGACGGGTCGAAACCAGATCGTTGATGAACTTGCCATCGGCATCCAGAGTCGCGTTCGCCTGCGCCACAGTGTGACGCATTTCCTCGGTCGCGGACATGTAGTGAACCTCGTCGGTCACCTCAGCGTCTTTGACGACGCGGTACGGTGTTTCGATGAAGCCATACTTGTTCACGCGGGCAAAGGTGGCCAGCGAGTTGATCAGACCAATGTTCGGACCTTCCGGCGTTTCAATCGGGCACATCCGGCCGTAGTGGGTCGGGTGTACGTCGCGAACCTCAAAGCCTGCACGCTCACGCGTCAGACCACCCGGGCCAAGCGCCGAGAGACGGCGTTTGTGGGTCACTTCCGACAGCGGGTTCGTCTGGTCCATGAACTGTGACAGCTGCGACGAGCCGAAGAATTCACGAACAGCAGCCGCAGCGGGTTTCGCGTTGATCAGATCCTGCGGCATGACGGTGTCGATTTCGACCGACGACATACGCTCTTTGATCGCGCGCTCCATACGCAGCAGGCCAACGCGGTACTGGTTTTCCATCAGTTCGCCGACCGAACGCACACGACGGTTGCCGAGGTGGTCGATATCGTCCACGTCGCCTTTGCCGTCGCGCAGCTCAACCAGCGCCTTGATGCAAGCCACGATGTCTTCGCGGCGCAGGGTGCGCAGGGTGTCCGGCGCGTCCAGAGCCAGACGCATGTTCATCTTCACGCGGCCAACGGCGGACAGGTCATAGCGCTCGCTGTCGAAGAACAGAGTGTCGAACAGAGCCGACGCAGCTTCGACGGTGGGCGGCTCACCCGGACGCATGACGCGGTAGATGTCCATCAGCGCGCTTTCGCGGCCCATGTTCTTGTCCTGCGCCATGGTGTTGCGCATGTAGGGGCCGACATTGACGTTGTCGATATCCAGAACCGGGATGTCGGTGATACCGGCATCGATCAGTTCCTTGACAGTGCCGCCGATCAGGTCGCCGTCCTTGTCGTATTCCAGGGTCAGCTCATCACCGGCTTCGACATAGATCGCGCCGTTTTCTTCGTTGATGATGTCCTTGGCGACGTATTTGCCAACGATGTGATCGAACGGAACCAGCAGGTCGGTAACCACGCCTTCTTCGATCAGCTTCTTGACCGCGCGCGGGGTAACTTTCTTGCCGGCTTCAGCAATCACTTCGCCCGATTTCGCGTCAATCAGGTCATAGGTCGGGCGGGTGCCGCGCACACGCTCGGGGAAGAACGGCGTGACCCAGCCCTTCTTCTTGTCCAACTTGTAGGACACGGTGTTGTAATACGCGTCCATGATCGCTTCCTGATCCAGACCCAGCGCGTACAGCAGGGTCGTCACAGGCAGCTTGCGGCGGCGGTCGATACGGGCGAACACGATGTCCTTGGCGTCGAACTCAAAGTCCAGCCAGCTGCCGCGATACGGGATGATGCGGCAGGCAAACAGCAGCTTGCCCGAAGAATGGGTCTTGCCCTTGTCGTGGTCAAAGAACACACCGGGCGAACGGTGCATCTGGGACACGATCACGCGCTCGGTGCCGTTCACGATGAACGTACCGTTCGGCGTCATCAGGGGCATATCGCCCATGAACACGTCCTGTTCCTTGATGTCTTTGACCGACTTGGCGCCGGTGTCCTCATCAACATCAAACACGATCAGACGCAGAGTAACCTTCAGCGGCGCGCTGTAGGTCATGTCGCGCTGCATGCACTCTTCGACGTCGTATTTGGGTTTTTCCAGATCGTATTTCACGAACTCCAGAACGGAGGTTTCGTTGAAATCCTTGATCGGGAAAACCGACTGGAACACACCTTTGATGCCTTCGCCGTCAGTGGGCTGCTCTGCATCACCGGAGCGCAGGAAAAGATCATAAGAAGATTTCTGGACCTCAATGAGGTTCGGCATCTCCAGCACTTCGCGGATTTTGCCGTAATATTTACGAAGACGTTTCTGGCCAAGGAACGTTTGAGCCATGTCAGATGTCACCTTTCGATGTTCTCAGCGGGCAAAGACACCGTCGGGCCCCGGCATCTTGCACATTCGAGACGACACGTCCGGATCAATTCATGGCCACCGTCCCGAAGGCAGCCTCCCGATCCGCGAACCGCGTCTTAGAAAACGCCCCAACCCATGAGGCCCTTACTAAGACAGGTTCGGCTGGATCCGGATTTCTCCGGACCCAGCCAAATTTTTCGGCGCATCAGCGATGCACCAGAGTCTAAGCTTAGGCCAGCTCGACTTCGGCGCCAGCTGCTTCCAGCTTGGCTTTGACGTCTTCTGCTTCTGCTTTGTCCACGCCTTCTTTGATCTTGCCGCCGGCTTCGACCAGTTCCTTGGCTTCTTTCAGGCCCAGGCCGGTGATGCCGCGAACTTCTTTGATGACGTTGATTTTCGATGCGCCGGCGTTCTTCAGAACGACGTCGAATTCGGTTTTTTCTTCCTCAGCTGCACCGCCGGCGTCGCCACCAGCAGCCATGACAACTGCGCCGCCTGCTGCGGGCTCGATGCCGTATTCGTCTTTGAGGATGGTTTTCAGTTCTTGTGCTTCCAGCAGGGTCAGACCCACGATGCTTTCTGCGAGTGCTTTCAGATCAGCCATTTTATCAGCTCTTTCCGTTTACAGTGTGTGTTCCAACGTCAGGGCATATGCCCCACGCAGATCATTCAGTGCCAACCGCTTACGCAGCTTCCGCCTTCTCTTCGATGGTGGAAAGGATGCTTGCGATGTTGCTTGCAGGTGCGCCAATCGCGCCAGCGATGTTCGAAGCAGGTGCGCCAATGCAGCCCACGATCGAAGCGATAAGCTCCTCGCGAGACGGCATTTTCGAAACTGTTTCGACGCCTTTGCGGTCCAGAGCGTTCTCACCCATTGCACCACCAAGAATTTCAAAATTCTTATTATCCTTGGCGAAGTCCTCGGCCACCTTGGCTGCTGCCACGGGGTCTTCGGAATAGGTCAGAACGGTCATCCCTGTCAGCAGGTCGGCCATGCTTTCACACGGCTTACCCTCAAGGGCGATTTTGGCGAGCCTGTTCTTGGCAACACGCACGGCACCACCCGCGTCACGAGCACGTGCGCGAAGGTCCTGCATCTCGGCAACTGTCAGACCGGCGTAGTGAGCAACCACTACGACGCCAGAGCTTTCGAAGATTTGGCCGAGTTCCTCGACCACTTTCTCTTTCTGGGCTCTATCCACAGTTCTCTCCAAGTTAGGGGCGATGTTTCACCCCGGCTCATATTTGCCGAGGTCGAAACCCCAGCGTTCAGGTCCGTTGTTACGGGATTGGCCAAAACTCGCCCGAGGATCGTGACCCTCAGAATTCTTTGGTCTTACCCGTCTCAGGCAGGGAATTAAGGGGCCGATTGGACCCACCCACCGTCTTGGACGAAACGAAATAAAGCGCACGACGAATCGCACGCTTTACTCCGCAGCTCTCTTTAGGGCAGATAGCCGGGGTTTCCAAGGGGTAAATTGACCGTTCTGGTGGTTTGGCGGGACCATACCGCCCTGCTCCGAACCATGTCCGCGATTGACATGGCTTGCGCGCTGGGGTCCTGTCAATCAAACCCCTTGTTTCGCGTCCAGCTTTTACCCCTTATGCCAATCCTCACAGAAGATGAAAACAGGCGCGCAACTGAGTTTGTCGCGGAATTCTCGCGCCATGCGGGGTTGGGCCCGGCGCTGCAATTCGATTGCGTATACCGATCGCACGGCTTTCCCGACACCCGTCTGGTTCTGCGGGTACAGGGGCCAACGCGGGACTACGCGATGAAGATCGACACTGCCTCGCCCGAGTCCGGCCGGTTGAAGGCAGAGTTCGATGTTCTGACCCGGCTGGAGCGGTATTTTGACCGGCATGAGACTTCGCGCGTTGTACACCCTTACTACCTGTCTCCGGGAAACATGTTCTTCGTGACCGAATTCATCGACCGACCAACCGCCGTCGACGTGATCCACAACAGCGAAGACGACGATCAGGTCGCCCGTATCTACCGCCGTGCAGGGGCGTGGCTGAACGACCTGCATAGCTTTCAACCCGCAACGGAGTATGAGTTCCGGCCACGTTGGATGACCCTCAGCATCAGAGAGTTAGTGAATTCGGTGCCGCCGCACATCGTGGAAGAAAGTCAATCGATGGTGAAGACCCTGAAGACCTCGGCCCAGCATCTCAAGGGCATCCCCGACACGCGGGTGTTTTCGCATGGCGACTTTCACGGCCAGAACCTGATTGTCGGCAAGGGTGAAATGATTGGTCTGGATTTCACCGAGGTACGAGAAAAATTAGCTGTCTACGACATCGTCGATTTTCTCAAGTCGGATATCTTCCGCGATGCGGACCAGTCCGATGTGGACCGCAGCGGCATCCTAAAACTGAACAAGGACATGTTCTTTCGCGGCTATCGGCACCCGATCCATATAGGGATACTGGATTTCTGCATCCGCGGGCGTCTGCTGAAAGACTGGCTTGCGTCGTGGCACATCGATCACAACTGCAGCGCTTACGAGGAAGACAGGCGGCGGCGTCTGGGGGATCGGCTTCAGATCGCGTTTCAACAACGCTGAAAACGCTTAATCCCCAGCAAGACCCAAAAGAAAATCCCGGGCAGTTTGCACCACCCGGGACAAAATCTTGTCTAACCGTTAAGGCTTATTCGCCAGCAGCAGCCGCCACATCCAAAGTCACGCCCGGGCCCATGGTCGAGCTCAGTGCGATTTTCTTCATGTAGGTGCCTTTGGCGCCCGACGGTTTGGCCTTGGCAACAGCCGAGACGAAAGCACGAACGTTTTCGGCCAGCTTGGCTTCGTCAAACGACGCTTTGCCAACACCGGCGTGCACGACGCCGCCTTTTTCCGCTTTGAACTGAACTTCACCGCCTTTGGCTGCTTCCACGGCCGCTTTCACGTCCATGGTCACGGTGCCAACTTTGGGGTTCGGCATCAGGTTGCGGGGGCCCAGAACTTTACCCAGACGACCGACGATCGGCATCATGTCCGGGGTGGCGATGCAGCGATCGAATTCGATGGTGCCGCCCTGAATGGTTTCCATCAGGTCTTCTGCGCCAACGATATCTGCGCCTGCTTCTTTTGCTTCGTCAGCTTTGGGGCCACGAGCAAAAACAGCAACGCGCATCGCTTTGCCTGTGCCGTTCGGCAGACCGACAACGCCGCGAACCATCTGGTCTGCGTGACGGGTGTCAACGCCCAGGTTCATCGCGATTTCGATGGTCTCGTCGAATTTCGAGGTTGCGTTGGCTTTGACCAGGGCAACTGCGTCTTCAACCGACAGGTTTTCCTTGCCAGCGACAGCTTCGCGCGCAGCGCGGGTACGTTTACCGAGTTTTGCCATCTTACTTCACCTCGATGCCCATGGAGCGGGCCGAGCCCAGGATGATCTGCATTGCGCCTTCGACGTCGTTGGCGTTCAGATCTTTCATTTTGGCTTCGGCGATTTCGCGAACCTGCTTGGTGGTCACGGTGGCCACGGTCTCACGACCGGGGTTTTCCGCGCCACGGGGGCGGTTACGCTTGCCAACCGGCTTCAGACCAGCGGCTTTTTTCAGGTAATAAGACGCGGGCGGCGTCTTGATGTCCATGGTAAAGGACTTGTCCTGATAATAGGTGATCACGGTCGGGCAAGGCGCACCCTGCTCCATATCTGCGGTTTTGGCGTTGAACGCCTTGCAGAATTCCATAATGTTGATGCCGCGCTGACCCAGCGCCGGACCAACTGGCGGCGACGGGTTCGCCTGACCTGCAGGAACCTGCAGTTTCATTGTACCAGCAAGCTTCTTGGCCATTTGGTTTTCCTTTCAACGTAGGTGAAACGCGTTCCACCCGGTTTATGTTGCGTGGTCCGATCCGGGATCGCGATCCCAGCAACCTCCCACGAGAGAATCTCGCCCGAAGACGATAGAGGCGGCGTTTACAGTGGAACGTTGGGGTTGGCAAGTGGCTGGAGCCATAATCCGAAGTGATCCGTTTCAGCTCTATTCAGCCCCTCAATTTCGATCTGAATCTCGGAAACAGGAATTTTTTGCAAGGTCCTAAGTTGCTTAAGTAACGCAGACAGGTATCTTGGGCCTGCTTGGTCACAATAGAGGTGGTCTGGGATGGCATCATCTCGAATAAACAAAGGACTTCTGATCTGCGTTCTTTTCGCCATGTTGCCGGGCTGTGGCAGCAAGGCTCAGGATCAGGGTGCTGTATCCGAGACGGCGACCCAAACCAACGGGGACAAGAAGGCCGCGTCATTTGCTTCAGGGGGTATTGATCCGGCCACCTATGCCGGTCGTTTTCAGATCAAGCTAACCAAAGAGGTTCCTCTACGCGATATACCTGTACCTTTCACGGTCTACAGCGGCATCGAAGAAGCCAGCCCAACTCGATTGCGGTTGCGGGCCTTCATGGACCTGCGCGGCTTGCAAGAAAAAGCGCCCGAAATACTGACGGGCCCATTGGAAGAAAGCTGTAAGCGCCAGATCTATCTCGAAATCCGAAACGTCACCGCGAAAGGTGAAACCGTGAAAGTCGAAGGCTCGGCCCGTGCGCGGTTCACAACCTGCAATCGGCGCGAAGAACCGGGCTTTCGTTACTTTGGTGCCACGGTAGATGCTGTTGCGGTCGCCAAAGCAGAAGTCAAAGGTCAGTGCCTTACATTTAGTATCGAAGGCGTCGACCTTGATCCGCGCGGTTTCATCGGCGCGGTCTCTGACCTCTTCGGGTTGACCAATCGCATCAACGAAGCGGTCCTTGAAAAAGGCGGAGAGTTTTTGGCAGCCAACCCGGTCTGCCCTCCGCTACCGGAAGAATTCTCTGTCCTCGATCCGATCTACGAATCCGGCGGCACACGCGAAATTGCACCCGGCGGAATGGGGGCAGCTGTCGTCGGATCCGCGGATGTCAGCGCCGAGACGATAGTCAAAGTGCTTGGGGGCCTTAAAGAGCTTGGCGTATTGGAGTTTGCTGAATGAGACTTTGGCTTTTGATCCCGGTCTTATTGGCAGTTGTTCTGGATGCACGAGCGCCCAGCGCACAACAGGTGAACTTTGTCATCGACGCAAAGCTGCCCGTACGCGATACGGAATTGCCGTATACGCTTGACCTGAACCTCACCGCGGCCGCCCCCACTCGGATCGGGGTGGGCGCACTTCTGGATTTGCGTGAAATACAGAAAACTGTGCCTGAGCAACTGGCTGATAACGCGATCATCGACAACTGCGGCCTGCAGGTCCGGCTTGATGACCTAAATCTTAAAGCCGAAAACGACGCGATTGGTTTGGATGGCGATGTAACCATCACGATCTTCGAATGCAGCCGAACCGGTGAACGTGACTTTCATCGGGGTGAACAAAAAAGAGCCATACTGGCGAATATGTCAACCGAAGCGACTGTCGAACTGCGCGACAACTGCGCCTATTTCAAACTCATCGATCTTACACTTACGGCACCTGAAGCACAGCGCGAGCAACTTCTGCAGGACGATACTCTCGAGTCGGTAAAAGAGCTTACGCTGGCCGCCGTCGACCTTGTACTCAACGAGACACCTCTGTGTCCCGAACTACCTGCAGAGCTCGCATCACTTGATCCGGTTTATGACAAAGGCGGTCCGAGGGAGATCGGAGAAGGTGGACTGGGTGTTTTCCTTGACGGGTCAGTAGATTTCAGCCCTTCGACAATCCTCGACATTCTGACAGTCCTTCAACAACAAGAACTGATCCCCGGTCCGCCGTAATTGTCAGGAACTTTCATTGAAGTAGTCCTCCCTTCTGGTTCACGCCTTCCGCACAGCCGACCACGTCATCAAAGCCCTCAAACGCGCCGTCGGTGACCTGCCCGCTCACATCTCGGATTGGGCAGAAGTCCGCCAATCAATCGCCAAAAGATCAGGTTTCTGGCTTCGCGGCCGACTCCAAGCCCGCGTCGCGCAATGAATGTGCTATACTCATCGAATTCAGGCGTTTTGTTTTGGAGGTAAGTTATGATTTTTCGTTTAATAACAACGCTGGGAATCGCTCTATCCTTTGCTTTAACGGCTCCTCAGGTTGCACGGGCCGACGCCGGCGACTTCCTTGGCGGCGCTGTCGTTGGCGGGGTCGTAGGTTACGCGATTGGCAAGGACCAGCAGAAGAAAAAAGCCCAAAGAACAACTCGGTCAACCCGGACCTATCGTCCGAGCATACCGTCGACAACGCAGGGTGCGCAAACCCAGACCGCACTCAACTACTTCGGTTACAATGCCGGAACGGTCGATGGTCAGGTTGGACGCGGCACCCGAGCAGCAATCGAACGCTACCAGGTTTCAATGGGCTACCCTATCAATGGCTATGATTTTCAGCCCTATCAGCGCGACTTCCTTATGCAAGCGTACTATTGGGCGACGAGCGGAGGACAGGCTTCAACTCAACAGGCGGGCCAACCTCTTTTGATGGCGTACCGCCAACAAGTACATAGCGGCACCGCTCTGGCAGCCGCGCCTCAGCCCACGGCGCCCACGGTAGAAGCCGCCCCGGTCGCGGTCGCCCCGGTCGCGGTCGCCCAAGAGCCCGAACCAGCGCCAGAGGTTGCAGAAACACCCACCGCCACCCTGCCGACCCTGTTTTCCGGGGGAACAACGGGTCCATCGCTCGCCAATCGCTGCAGCGCGGTCATGCTTCAAACTTCGACCAATGGCGGCTATACGACATTGGCAAACATGTCCGATCCTGATTTTGCACTCAGCGAACAGTTCTGCCTCGCCCGTAGCTACGCGATGGCACGGGGTGAAAGTCTGATGCAGGACATCCAGGGACTGACGCCGGATCAGGTGGCAGCGCAGTGCGATTCATATGGTGAAATGCTGGAGCCGCAAGTTGTTGCGCTGTCTCTGAACTCCAAAACAGAAGCGGAAACTCAGATGCGCAAGCTTGCATTGGAATCCGGGCAAAGCCCAGAAGATCTGGCGGCAACAAGCAAAGTCTGTCTGGCAATGGGATACCTGCAGGACAACATGGATACCGCTGTAGGTTCCGCGCTGATGTTGGTCGCAATGGGAGAGCCCGCCTATGGAGAGTTGGTTGGACACCACCTGCGTGAAGGTTTCGGTGTACAGGAACGCCGCGATCTTGCGATGCAATGGTACGAAGCGAGCCTTTCCGCGTTGGATGCTGGATCGCAGGCAGTCTTCTTACCGTCCCAGTCAGACCGCCCGCAACTGTTGCGCGCGGCTATGGTACAGGTGCAATAAGTCGATAATCTAAAAGTTAACGACACCCGCATTGCCGAAACAGAAAATCGCCGCGTTGCCTGTTGCATCGCGGCGATTTGAATTTCGATGCAAAGCCGTTTAGCTCTGCTTGGTCACCTGCGTGAAGTCCAGTTCGACCGGGGTTTCGCGGCCAAAGATCGAGACCGAAACCTTCAGCTTCTGGTTCTCGTCGTCCACGCCTTCGACCATGCCGTCGAAGTCCTCGAACGGGCCGTCGTTGACCTTGACCTTCTCGCCGACCTCGAAGGTGATCATCAGCTTGGGCGCTTCTTCGCCTTCCTGAACGCGGTTCAGGATCTGGTTCACCTCAGCGTCGCGCATCGGCATCGGGCGGCCTTGCGGGCCCAGGAAACCGGTGACGCGGTTGATCGAGTTCACAAGGTGATAGCCCTGATCCGACATCTCCATATGCACCAGCACATAGCCGGGCATGAAGCGGCGTTCGGTCGTGACCTTCTTGCCCCGGCGCACTTCGATCACCTCTTCGGTGGGCACCAGAACCTCGTCGATATCGTCCTCAAGGCCCTGCTCGGCCACCGACGTGCGGATCTGCTCTGCGATCTTCTTTTCGAAATTCGAAAGAACGCTGACCGAGTACCACCGTTTCGCCATGAACCTGTCGTCCTTGTTTTACTTTCGGTGCTTTCGGATGGCCGCAAGCACCGTCATTGAAATTCTATCGCATCACCCGGAATAAAAAGCGGCGCGCAGCCCGAATCGCCGCACGCCCATTCCGAATAGTACCGCGTCAACTACTCTGACATCGCACAAGGTGCAAGGGGGCAGTGGCGTTTCCGCCCGCCCGAACCGGTTTAGCTGAACGCGCCCAGGATCGCCTGCAGCCCGCCACGAATGGCCAGATCAACCAGCGCAAAGAAAACGGCCGTCAGCGCCGCCATGATGAACACCATGACCGTGGTCAGCAGAACTTCACGCCGGGTCGGCCAGACGACCTTTGCAACTTCGGCACGGACTTGCTGAATGAACTGGATCGGATTCATAGTTGCCATTTGGCTTGGTTCTCTCTGCTAGCGGATGGGCCGGACATAACCGGGCATTGCGGCAATTTCAAGGGCCGTCAGGGCTTTGGCTTGTCGTCCCATTCATCGCTGAGGATACGGCGTGCGTCGCCTTCGGGATCATCATACTGGTTCGACCGGACCGTATAGATGAACGCCACAAGGCCAACCCCGCCCAAAAGCAGGGAAATCGGTATAAGATAGGCCAGAACTTCCATCGGTTTACCTCAGACGCAGGGCGTTCAGCGACACGGTAATGGACGAGGTCGACATCGCCAGCGCCGCTATCAGCGGTGTGGCCAAGCCAACCACGGCCAACGGTACTGCGATGATATTATATACGGTAGCGATGCGGAAGTTTTCACGAATCCGTTTTGTCGCCTTCACCGCCGTATCGCAGGCATCCGCGATTGGGGCAAGATCATTGCCCAGCAGCACGATATCCGACGCCACCCGCGCCGCATCCAGCGCCGAGGCCGGAGAGATCGACACGTGTGCGGCCGCCAGAGCGGCCGTGTCATTCAGGCCATCGCCAACCATCAGAACGTGACGGCCCTGATCGCTCAACTCCTGCACGCGGGCTGCCTTATCCTGCGGCAGGGCCTGCGCGACCCAGTTTTCGATTCCCAGCTTTTCAGCCAACGCCTGCACCGCGCCCTGCGTGTCGCCGGAAATCAGAATGACGTCCTTGCCTGCATTGCGAAGGGCATGAACCGCCTCAGCCGCGCCGGGGCGCTGGCTGTCCGTGAACAGGAATGTTGCAGGGGCTTGCCCGCCAACAGACAGCCAGGCCGCCGTCTGGTTGCCCTCTTTTGCGCCGGTCCATGCCGCGCGGCCCAGACGCACCCGCTGGCCGCGCCAGTTGCCCTCGGTGCCATAGCCCGGAACTTCGGTAACGTCTTTGAGGCTGGCCGGTTTGATCCCGGCGTCGCGTGCAGCCTTGGTCAGCGCCACCGACAATGGATGCGAGGACGCCTCGGCCAAGGCCAGCGCGATTTGAAGATCCGCACGGGAATGATCACCCAGATTGGTCAGTTCAGGCGTGCCCGAGGTCAGCGTGCCGGTTTTGTCAAAGACGACAGTATCGACCTCGGCCAGACGCTCCAGCGCGGTGGCATGTTTGATCAGCATACCCTTGCGAAACAACCGCCCCGAGGCCGCCGTGGTCACCGCCGGAACAGCCAGGCCCAACGCACAGGGGCAAGTGATGATCAGAACAGCGGCGGCGATGTTCAGCGCGGTACGGATATCGCCAGAATAGATGTACCAGCCCAGAAAGCTGAGCGCCGACAGGATGTGCACGCCCGGCGCATAAAGCTTGGCCGCCTTGTCCGCCAGCGAGGTATAGCGTGAACGACCCGATTCAGCGATAGCGACCAGATCGGCCATGCGATGCAGCGAGGTATCCTCGCCCACCGCCGTTGCCCGGATGGTCAGCGGACCGGTCAGGTTGACCTCTCCGGCACTGACGGTCAGGCCAGCCTCGGCAAAGACCGGCAGGGTTTCCCCGGTCAGCAGAGAGCGATCCAGTTCCGACTGGCCAGAGACAATCTCGCCGTCCACCGGCATACGGCCTCCGGGCCGGACCAAGATCAGATCACTAACGGCCAGCGTGGCCACGGCAACTTCTTCTTCGGCCCCACCGACCAGCTTGATAGCACGGGGCACTTCAAGGGCGGTTAGTTCTTCAGCCGCAGATCGGGCGGCGGCGCGGGTACGGTAATCCAAGTACCGGCCCGCCAGCAGGAAGAAGGTCAGCGTCAGCGCCGCGTCGAAATAGGCGTGCTCACCGCTAAGCGCGGTTTCCCACAGCGACGTCACCAGCGCCAGCACGATGGCGAGCACAATCGGCACGTCCATATTCAAGCGACGCACACGCAGAGCGCTCCAGGCGTTGGCAAAGAAGGGCTGCGCAGAAAAGGCAATCGCGGGCAGCGCAATCGCGGCCGAAATCCAGTGGAACATGTCGCGCGTGGCGTCCGAGGCCCCCGACCAGACCGACACCGACAGCAACATCACGTTCATCGAGGCAAACCCGGCCACCGCCAGACGCATCAACAGATCGCGGCCCGCCTTGTCCGCCTGCGTGGCCGACAGCGCGCCGGGGTCCAGCTCATGCGCCTCGAAGCCCGCGTTTTCCAGCACCGGGATCAGATCGGCGGCACGCAGGTCGGGTGCCGCTTTGACCATTGCGCGTTTCAGGGTCAGGTTCACCCGCGCATTTTCCACGCCGGGATGGGCGTTCAGCTCACGCTCGACCGTGGCGATACAGGCCGAACAATGGATGCCCGGCAGCGACAGCGCGATCTGCACATCCTGTGGTACCGGGCGCGCCGGTTCCGCCGGGCTGGCAATGCACCCCGGACAGGCTGCCGTGCCGGATGTAAGCTGCGCCGTCATCCATTCACCCCTTCACGTACAGCGGCACGCGCTGCGCGAACTCGGCACCCGAGCTGTCCTTGGCCACCAGCCGGATGTTCCAGTTACCCTTGCCCAAGGTCGCCGGGGTTGCGTAGGCTTGGCCATCAAAAGTGAAATCGGGCGAAAAATCCTCTTTCACATGGGTGGCTCTGCCAACCACGGCCTGCAATTCCGTCACTTCGACCGGGGCGCCGGTCTTGTCCGTGATGTGTAGGATCAACAGCCCACCCGACACCTCGGCGCGGATGGTCCATCCCAGCGCCTGCTGTTCCTGCAGACGCTCGTTGAACTCCTGACTGGCGACATACGAGTTCTTCACCTCGAGCCCCGGAAAGGTTTTGACCGCGCTATAGGCCAACACGAGGTTGACGGCGATGATCACGCCAAAAGCGGCGACAAACACTGCCAGGGCGTGCTTTCCGGTAAACTGACGCTGGGCCATCTTAGTTTCCTCGTCCATTGAACGTGGTGTCCTTATAGGCGCGTTCACCACTTTCCACATCCTCGACCCAGATACGGACCGGCGTGGTATCCGCAGCCGAAGGTCCGGTGCCTTTTGCCGAAACGATATAAACGCGCGTCAATTGTGCCGTATCCGCGGTGACATTAACAGTGCTGCCCTCGATCCCTTCGATTTGCAGCTGCAGTGCCGGATCACCGGCCAGCGTCAACTCGAACGGCCGGTCCTCGCCATGTTTATTGCGCAGACGCACGTCATAAGTGTTTCGGATGGTGCCGTCAGACAGGGTCACGAAGGTCGGGTTGCGCACCGGCGCCACGGTCAGATCGATGTCCGAGCGGATGAACAGCGCGAACAGCAGGCCAAAGCCAACCGCCGCCCACATCGCTGTATACATGATTGTGCGCGGCCGCAGGATGTGTTTCCAAACATTCTTGGGCGGCTCGCCCGCGCGTTCGCGGGTCTCATCACTCAGCGCCATATAATCGATCAGGCCACGCGGCTTGCCGATCTTGGCCATCATATCATCACATGCGTCAATGCAAAGCGCGCAGGTAATGCACTCCAACTGCTGACCGTCGCGAATGTCGATCCCTACGGGGCAGACATTCACGCAGGCCATGCAATCGATGCAGTCGCCCAACTCGGAATCCGCGGTCCGCTTGCCCTTGCCGCGCGGCTCACCGCGCCATTCGCGGTAACCAACGACCAAAGTGTCCTCGTCCATCATCGCGGCCTGAATACGCGGCCACGGGCAGGCATAGATACAAATCTGCTCGCGGGCGAATCCACCGAACAGAAAGGTCGTGCCGGTCAGAATTAGAACGGTTGTGTAGGCAACAGGGTGGGCGTTGCCCGTGACCAAATCGTGCAACAGCGTCGGCGCGTCGGCAAAATAGAACACCCAGGCCCCGCCGGTGGCCACGCCGATCAACAGCCACACGGTCCATTTCGTCAAACGCAGCCGGGCTTTGCGGAAGTCCAGTTTTTCCTGACGGTGCAGGCGCAGACGGGCGTTTCGGTCGCCCTCGATCCAGCGCTCAACCAGAATGTAAAGGTCGGTCCACACGGTCTGCGGGCAGGCATAACCGCACCACACACGCCCCAGCGCCGAAGTAAACAGGAACAGCCCGAGGCCCGCCATGATCAGCAGGCCCGCGACGAAATAGAACTCGTGCGGCCAGATCTCGATCCAGAAAAAATAGAACCTTCGGTTTGCAAGGTCCAAAAGCACCGCCTGATCCGGCAAGCTGGGGCCGCGGTCCCACCTGATCCAGGGTGTCAGATAATAAATCCCCAATGTGACCGCGAGGATGATCCATTTCAGGTTTCGAAAAGGACCGGACACGCGCCGGGGAAAGATGGGCTCCCTAGCAGCGTAAAGGCTGGGGGCGGGGTCGGAATCGCTCACGAGCTGGCTCCAGATGTGGCTGTTTTTTAGGCGTCTTGTCCCAAATCACAGCGTGTCCCACTTTGACATGGGTCAAAAGCGCATCGCACAGACACCTTTTGTCACATGCGACCAGATTGCCGCCTGAGCCAAGCCACAAAAACCTTGACGGCAGGCCGCAGCGGTGCGTCGCCGGTTACAATATGATAGCCCCGTTCGCCCGGTTGGCAAAACAGTTCGACAAGGCGGCCCGCTTTTATGTCGGGTTCAACGAAATGCCGCGCCGTGACGGTCACGCCCTGTCCGGCCCGTAGCCCTTCAAGCACCAGATTGCCTGGCAACATGATGCGCCCGGCACGAGGGCCATGTTCGACCCCCTGCCGGGCAAGCCAAGAGGTCGCCTCGGTGGTTCCAAGCTCTTCAAGCCAGGGCAGCTGGCTCAGCTCGTCCGGGGTCATCGACACCCTGCCCTGCAGCAGAGAGGGCGCGGCGACAATCACGATCGGGCTTTGCAGCAGCAGATCCGATACCATCCCCGGCCAGTTCCCGTCGCCGTACCGGATCGCCACATCCACCCCGCCCGGACGCAGGCTGACCAGTTCGGGCGACGGGTCTAACACCAGAGGGATATCAGGATGGTCGAGCTGAAAGGCAGGCAGGCGCGGCATCAGCCATGACGCCGCAAAAGATGCAGTCAGCGAGACGTGAACGGGGCGATCCTCGGTCAGGTGCAACAGGTCGGCCACGGCATCGCCGATGGCACCAAATCCCAGATGCAGGGCGCGGGCCAGCCTCTCGCCCTCGGGGGTCAGGGTCATGGACTTTCCACTTCGGTCCAGCAGCGCGGCACCCAGATGTTTCTCCAACGCGCGCAATTGCTGGCTGATGGCAGCGTGGCTGACATTCAGCAAGGCCCCCGCCTGCACAACATTTCCTGTTTCCGCAAATGCATGAAAGGCCTTCAGCGACGCAAGCGGCGGCATCTTCAACCAATCCATATGTAAACCCTGCTTACACGTTCGATTTCCAATTGAGTCGCATTTCCGCGCCCGCAGATCAATCCTGAACCTAGTTAGAGACAAACCCAGGAGAGGTCAGATGCTTTCTATTCTTGCCAGAACTTTCATGGTCGCCACCCAAACCGACCCGCGTGACGAGCCGTCAAAGCCAAAGCTGCGCTCTAATGATCATTGGGGGAAGAAAAGCTTGCGCGTCACAGGTTCGTGCTCCAAGTAAAAGGTGCACTGGACCGGTACATTTTGGATCACTAGTCTGGAAATGTAGCACCGGCTGTTCAGGAAACGCGCGAACAGATGGAACAGCCGGTGCCTCAACCTTCGGGCGGCGAACCGTCCGAAGGTATTCCTTAAACCTTACTGACCACCACCAAGCTGGTGGACATAGGCAGTGACAGCGCGGATTTGCGCGTCAGTGAGACGGTTTTCCCAAGCAGGCATCACACCAAAGCGGCTGTAGGTCACCGTCTCGGTCAAAGCCTCTTGGCTGCCGCCATAGAGCCAGATCGCGTCGGTCAGGTTCGGCGCGCCCTGGAAGACATCGCCTTTGCCGTCTTCGCCGTGACAGGCCGCACAGTTGTCTTCAAAGACAACCTTGCCCGCCTGCGCCGCCGCATCGTCGGTCTGCGCATTGGTCAGAGACATGACGTACTGAACCACCTGAGTGATCTCTTCGCCTTCGAGAATCTCGCCAAAGGCCGGCATCTCGGAATAGCGCGCATCGTCGCTTTCCTCGTTCCGGATACCGTGAGCGATGGTGAACTCGATATCTTCGAGCGTACCGCCCCACAGCCAGGCGTCATCCAGCAGGTTCGGGAAGCCGGTGGCGCCTTGCGCACCCGAGCCGTGGCACTGCGCACACCAGGTGCGGAACACAGCACCACCCGCGTTCACCGCGTATTGCTGCAGTTCCGCATCGGCCGAGATCTGCTCCAGCGGCGTTTCAACCAGCTTGGCGTTCCACGGTGCGTTCGCCTCTTCGAAACTCACCATTTCCTGCTGCACGTCCTCACGCGTGGACCAGCCTAGAACACCGGCCGTTGCAGAATGAACCAGTGGCCATGCGGGATACATGATCGTGTAGATCACGCCCCAGATAATAGTGGCGTAGAAGGTCCACAGCCACCAGCGTGGCATCGGGTTGTCGAATTCTTCGATGCCGTCCCAGGTATGTCCGGTTGTGTTTGGATCGCCCGGCAGTTTTTCAGATGGTTTGCTCATTGCCGCGCCTCCTTAGATTCTGATTCGGCGGGTTTGTCTTGATGCCGGAACGGAATGTTGGCGGTGTCCTTGTATTCCTTGCTGGCACCGGGGCGGAAAACCCAGATCACGATGCCGACAAAGAAGGCAAACAACAGCAGCAGCATCCAGCTATCCGCGAATTGCCTCAGGAGTGTATATTCTTCCATCACACCCTCCTTAGCGGCTCGCGTCCGGGGTGAAGGTCGAGAAATCGACCAGCGTTCCCAGCATCTGCAGATAGGCAACCAGCGCGTCCGCTTCGGTCAGTTCGGGCTGACCGTCGAAGTTGCGCACGCTGACCTTGTCGCCATAGCGTTCCAGCAGCCCGTCATAGTCGCTGTCCGGGTCGGCCTGCGCACGAAAGTCCGCCTGGGCGTTGGCCAGCATCTCTTCGGTATAGGGCGTGCCCACCAGAGCGTTTGCCGCCATGATGTCGCCGATATACTTGCCGTCCAGCTTGCGGTGCTCGAGGAAGCCGTATTTCGGCATCACCGATTCCGGCACAACCGACTGCGGGTCACGCAGGTGGTCCACATGCCACTGGTCCGAGTAACGACCGCCCACACGTGCCAGATCAGGACCGGTACGCTTGGAGCCCCACTGGAACGGGTGGTCATACATCGACTCAGCCGCCAGCGAATAGTGGCCATAGCGTTCGACCTCATCCCGCATCGGGCGGATCATCTGGCTGTGGCAGACATAGCAGCCTTCGCGGATGTAGATCTCACGTCCCGCCATTTCGAGAGGGGTGTAAGGGCGCATGCCCTCCACCTTCTCGATTGTGTTCTCAAGGTAGAACAGCGGGGTGATCTGAACCAGGCCACCGATGGTTACGACCAGAAAGCTGAAGATCAGCAGGAGGGTCGCGTTGGTCTCGAGGATCTTATGTTTGTCGAGAATTGCCATTGCTCCGGCCCTCCTTATTCAGCCGGGACCGCGACGGTCAGGCTGGCCTCTTTGGCCGGTGCCTTCCGCACAGTCATCCACAGGTTGTAGCACATGATCACAGCACCAGCGACGAACATCACGCCACCCAGAGCACGCACCACATACATCGGGAACTTGGCCGCCACGGTATCGGCGAACGAGTTCACCAAGAAGCCGTTAGCATCCACTTCACGCCACATCAGGCCTTCCATGATACCGGTCACCCACATCGACGCGGCGTAAAGCACGATGCCGATTGTGGCGAGCCAGAAGTGCCAGCTGACCATCTGCAGCGAGTACAGACGCTCACGTTTCCACAGGACGGGCACCAAGAAGTACAGCGCACCAAAGGTGATCATGCCGTTCCAGCCCAGCGCACCCGAGTGCACGTGACCAATGGTCCAGTCGGTGTAGTGGCTCAGTGAGTTCACAGCGCGGATCGACATCATCGGGCCTTCAAAGGTGGACATGCCATAGAAGCCGACCGAGATCACCATCATCCGGATCACCGGGTCGGTGCGCAGCTTGTCCCATGCACCCGACAGGGTCATCAGACCGTTGATCATACCACCCCAAGACGGCATCCACAGGATGATCGAGAACACCATGCCCAGCGTCGAGGCCCAGTCAGGCAGCGCGGTATAGTGCAGGTGGTGCGGACCGGCCCAAATATACAGGAAGATCAGTGCCCAGAAGTGGATGATCGACAGCTTGTACGAGAACACCGGTCGTTCGGCCTGTTTCGGGATGAAGTAGTACATCATGCCCAAGAAGCCTGCAGTCAGGAAAAAGCCCACAGCGTTGTGGCCGTACCACCACTGGATCATAGCGTCTTGCACGCCCGACCAGACGATGACCGATTTCGAACCCCAGATGCTGACTGGGATGGTCATGTTGTTGACCAGGTGCAGCATGGCAACGGTGACGATAAACGCCAGATAGAACCAGTTGGCCACATAGATATGCGGCTCTTTCCGCTTGACCACGGTGCCCAGGAACACGGCCAGATAGGCCACCCAGACGACGGTCAGCCACAGGTCAACATACCATTCGGGTTCAGCGTATTCTTTCGACTGGGTTCCGCCCAGAACGTATCCGGTTGCGGCCAACACGATGAACAGCTGGTAGCCCCAGAACACGAACCACGCCAGATTGCCGCCCCACAGGCGCGCGGCGCTGGTGCGTTGCACGACATAAAACGAGGTCGCGATCAGCGCGTTGCCGCCAAATGCGAAAATCACCGCCGAGGTGTGAAGCGGACGCAAGCGGCCAAAGTTCAGGTAACCCTGCGCCCATTCAAAGTTTAGCGCCGGGAAGGCCAGCTGGAACGCAATAAAGGTCCCCGCCAGGAACCCGATCACACCCCAAAAAGCGGTTGCGATCACGCCGTAGCGGATGACCCCATCCATGTATTCGCCCGAGCGATCCACGAGAATATCTGGCTCTTCGGTGTTTCTCAGCGTCCAGATGAACAAACCAACGGCGATAATCATCACCAGAATTGCGTGCACCTGATACGCCAAATCGCGTGCGTAATTGGTTCCGATCGCCGCGAATATCGCGATCAGACCAAGCACGATCAGCTTGATGTAATTTGACATATTGCGTCCCTTTGCCATGCCCCGCGTGATTCTTTATGTGTCGCGAGACCCATTTGACTGGCTGCTGTTTTGTCGGACAGAAGCCAGAACTGCTTTGATCTGTGTCAAGACAATAGCCCGATTTCTGTGACAATCGTACTCTTGTTGTTGGGTCATCAGGCCGCAGCAAGACGCTCCGCAGGCACGAGGTCAAAATGGCGTATAAATCTCTTCTCACTGTCATGACGGACACAAGCCAAAGTGATCCGGCTCTGGCACAGATGGCCGCACTGGCATCCGCGCAGGACGCGCATATCGAAGCGCTTTGCCTAGGCGTCGACCGCAGTCAGACCGGCTACTATTACGCGGGTGCCAACGCGCTGATTCTTCAGGAAACACTGACCCGCGCCAATGCCGAAGCCGAGGAAATCCTGACCCACGCCAAAACCTTTCTTGGCAAGACCGACACCCGGTGGTCGGCCGAAAGCGGGGTGGCGCAGATTTCGGATATCGGTCGCCATGTCGCCCATCGCGCGCGATTCTCCGACCTCGTCATCCTGCCGCAACCCTATGGCGAAGATCGCGGCGCCGAGGCCGAACCCATCGTCGAAGCCGCAATGTTCGAAGGTCACGCACCGGTTCTGATCACGCCGCAGGACGCCACGCCCTTCGTGCGACCCGGCACGATCCTGATCGGCTGGAACGAAAGCGTCGAGGCAATGCGCGCCATTCGCCGCGCCATGCCTTTCCTGATTGAGGCCGATCTGGTGCGTATCGTCGTCATCGACCCTCCGCGCCACGGTCCCGACCGGTCGGACCCTGGGGGAATGTTGTCACAGATGCTGGCCCGTCATGGCGTGAAATGCGAGATTGACGTGCTCAGCAAAACCATGACCCGTGTGTCGGATATTCTCAACCGACACGCCGCAGACACCGAAGCGGACATGATCGTGATGGGGGCCTATGGCCATTCGCGGTTCCGCGAAGCCATTTTGGGTGGCGCGACCCGGAACATGCTGGAACAATCCTCGGTGCCCGTTTTCCTCGCCCATTAAGGCAAGCTTGATTACGAAAACCGCCCCTCGGGGCGGTTTTTCTATCGTTTTATCAGCCCGATCAAGAACAGCAGAATCACTGCGCCAATTGTGGCGAAGAAGATTGATGAGAAGACACCGCCGCCCACAGCAAAACCCAGCGCCGGAAAAATCAATCCGGCCAAGAAGGCACCAACGATACCAACGATGATATTGCCGATCAGGCCAAAGCCGCGGCCTTCCATGATCTTGCCCGACAACCATCCGGCGACAGCGCCAATGAACAGCATCGCCAGAATGCTACTGAATTCCATGGTTTGCTCCTGAGAATAGCGTTAATCAGGGCCAGTTAAGCACGGTGCGCGGCCTCAGTCACGCCGCAAGCGTTTCAGACCAGAAATCCGCCATCCGTGTCGTCGCCCGCCTCTTCCATCAGCCGCCCCATATCCGGGATCGTGACGTGGCGCTTGCCTTCCAGCAGAATGACCTCATCCTTTTTTAGTGCCGAGATCTGACGGCTGACCGTTTCCAGCGTCAGGCCCAGATAATCCGCCATCGCCTCGCGGGTCAGGGGCAGATCAAACACGATAGGGCCGGAGTTGCCCTTCTGGTGGATCGAGGCGTCGCGACGGGCGATGATCGACAGCAGGCTTGCGATCTTCTCGCGCGCGGTCTTGCGCCCCAGAACCAACATCCACTCGCGCGCCGCATCCAGTTCGTCCAGCGTCATTTGCAACAGTCGATGCGCGATATGCGGCGTTGAGCTCATCAGTTCTTCGAAGGGCTTCTTGCGAAAACAGCACATGACCAGATCGGTTGTCGCCTGTACGTCATATGGCGCAGAATCACGCCCCGGACGACCAACAAAATCGCTGGGCAACAAAAGGCCGACCATTTGCGTGCGTCCGTCCTCCATCGTCTGTGTCAGCGATGCGATACCGGACACGACAGAGCCGACAAAGTTCATCTGATCCCCGGACCAGATGATCGTCTGACCTGCTTCGAAACTGCGATAATACTTAATGCCTTCAAGCTCTTCCAGCTCATTCGCATCGCAATGCGCACACACTGCGCGATGCCGGATTGGGCAGTCTCCACAGTTCGTATGGTCGATCTTGAATATCGGTGTCATGCGCATTTCCACTTGATCTCGGTCAAAGCATCTGGCCGGGCCGTCCCTTAAACGTATCGCCATGATAGTGAAACCACAATTGGCAAAGCTTGGACTATTTGACGCGAAAGTACCGCGTTACACCAGCTACCCCACCGCTCCCCACTTCAGCAATGATGTGGGGCCAAGTCTTTATGGTGACTGGATTTCCGGCCTTAAACCCGGCAGTTCCGTATCGCTGTATATCCACGTCCCCTTCTGCCGCAGGCTGTGCTGGTTCTGCGCCTGCCGCACGCAGGGCACGCAGACGGACAACCCGGTCATCGCCTATGTCGACGTGCTTAAGGCCGAGCTGGACTTGTTGGCCGAGCGTCTGCCCGAAGGTGTCACCCTGTCGCGCCTGCATTGGGGCGGGGGCACACCGACCTTGCTGAACGCCGATCTGATGCGCGATCTGGCAGCACGGATTTTGGACGTGGTGCCGCTGGGACCAAATGCCGAGTTTTCGGTTGAGATCGACCCGAACGAGATTGATGAGGCCCGTCTGGACGCGCTGGCCGAGGCTGGTATGAACCGCGCCTCGATCGGGGTGCAGGATTTCGACGACGAGATTCAAAAGACCATCGGGCGCATCCAAAGCTATGACACCACCCGAGACGCCGTGGACATGATCCGCGCGCGCGGGATTACCAGCCTGAATGCCGATATCCTTTATGGCCTGCCGCATCAGACTAAAACCCGGATGACGGAAAGCGTACAGAAACTGCTGTCGCTCAGCCCAGACCGCGTTGCGCTGTATGGCTACGCGCACGTGCCGTGGATGGCTAAGCGGCAACAGCTGATTCCTTCGGACGCCCTGCCCACCCCCGAAGAGAGGCTGGACCTGTTCGACACCGCCCGCCGTCTGTTCATGTGGGACAACTACGCGGAAATCGGCATCGACCACTTTGCCACACAGGACGATGGCCTGACCCATGCGCTGAAGGCCGGACGGCTCAAGCGGAACTTCCAAGGCTATACCGACGATCAGGCCGAGGTTCTGATTGGTGTCGGCGCCAGCTCGATCTCGCGCTTCCCGCAGGGCTATGCGCAGAACGCGCCCGCGACGTCCGCCCATACCAAGGCGATCCGCGAGGGGCGGTTCTCGACCTCGCGCGGGCACCTGTTCAAAGGGCAGGACATCTTGCGCGGCCGTCTGATCGAAGCGCTGATGTGCGATTTCCAGATCGACAGCGCCGAGATTCTGCGCGACCACGACATCACCGCAGCCGAACTGCAGCGCATGTATCAGAACGCCAACAGCGCCTTTGACGGGTTGCTGCGCATCACCGAAGGCGGTTTGTTCATCCCGCCCGAGGCGCGCCCTCTGACCCGCATGATCGCCCGCAGCTTTGACGCGTATGATCTAAGTAAAGCCGGCCACAGCTCAGCAATATGACCCGGCAAGAGGTCAGGGCTTGACGCGACGGGTCGGTTTTTCACACACTTGCAGGGTGGGCGGCACCTCGCCCGCACCTGAGGCAGGCCGAGTAACAGACAATTGCGCCAACGCATTCGCGTAAGGCTACCCTTTTCGTGCAGTCGATCTGCAATTTGAAAGAGGGACAGCACCTATGCGCGTTTTCACCGTCCTCGGCCCCAGCCAATCGGGCAAAACCACTCTGGTCGAGGCTATAAGCCGCCTCGACGGGCGGCCCACAACATTTGATGTTTCTGGAACCGTGCATTTGCACGGTTTTTCTTACTTGGACGAGCCCTGGTGCGCCATCGACGTGGATGGCGGCGGCGACAATCTGGCTTATGTCGGCCCGGCCATGGCAATCTCAGACGCCGCCGTGGTGGTTGTACCACCCGACCCGAACGCCGCAGTTCTGTGCGCCCCATACCTGCGGCTGGTTGAAGAGGCGGGCATTCCCTGTTTCCTGTTTATCAACCGTATGGACAATCCGAATGGCCGGATTCGCGACATCATCGCGGCGCTTCAGACCTATTGTTCTCACCATATCGCCCTGCGGCAGGTTCCGATCCGCGAAGGCGACACGATCATCGGTGCGGTCGATCTGATCTCGGAGCGAGCATGGAAATACCAGGAAGGGCAGCCTTCGGCCCTGATCGAGCTGCCGCAATCAGTCGAGGACCGCGAACAGGAGGCCCGCACCGAGTTGCTGGAAACCCTGTCGGATTTCGACGATCACCTGCTGGAACAACTGATCGAGGACAAACAGCCCCCCAGCGCCGAGGTTTATGATCTGGCCGCACAGGTGCTGCAGAACCACCAACTGATCCCGGCCTGTCTGGGGGCGGCCAGCCACGGCAACGGCCTGACCCGTCTGATGAAGGCGCTTCGGCATGAGGCACCCGAGTTCAACATCGCGGCGGATCGTGACGAGGCAGCCGAGAATGCCCGCGCCATTGCCGGGTTTGCGGATGTGAAGAAGCATATCGGCAAGATCGTCGTGCTGCGTGGGTTGGGCGATGGCGTGAAAGCGCATGAGAATCTCGGCGGTGAGACTGTCGGAAACCTCACCACGCTGGACGCCAAGACGCAGATCGCGGACCTGCCCGCCGGACAAATCGGACTGGCGGTGAAATCCGACCACCTGAACCCTGGCAATCTCTATGACAGTACCGAGGCGACACCGCTGCCGGAATGGGCGTCTTCTCATCCCATCGCCTTCCGTCAAATCGTGTCCCCGGCCCATGAACGCGACGACGTCCGCCTGTCGAACGCCCTGACCCGTCTGGTCGAGATCGACCCCGGCCTACATCTGGAACAGGATGAGTTGAGCGGCCATGCCATTCTGGGCTCACAAGGGCCGCAGCACATGCGGCGCGTCACCGCCAAGCTGGCCGAGGATTTCGGCATCGAGATCGCAACCGAGCAGGTCGAAACCGCCTATCGTGAAACTATCCGTGCACCCGTCGAACACCGCCACCGTCACCGCAAGCAATCCGGTGGCGCGGGGCAGTTTGCCGATGTGGTGATCTCTGTCTCACCGATGCCGCGCGGGGCAGGCTTCCAGTTCGAAGAGATCGTCAAGGGCGGCGCGGTGCCCAAGAACTATATCCCCTCGGTTGAACACGGCGCCAAGGACGCGCTGGCGCAGGGGCCCGAAGGGTTCCCGGTGGTCGATGTGAAGGTGACACTCAGCGATGGCAAGCACCACAACGTGGACAGCTCGGATTATGCCTTCAGGACTGCGGGCAAGAATGCCGTGCGTGAGGCGTTGCCACAGGCCAAGCCGGTGGTTCTGCAGCCCATCCTAACCGCTGAGATTCACCTGCCCTCGGATTTCGTCGGCGATCTGGTTCCGACCATCAGTTCTTTGCAGGGTCAGGTTCTGGGCTTTGAAGGCAACCCCAACGCCTCGGGCTGGGAGATTTTCAACGCCCAGCTTCCCGCTGTAGCCGAGGACGAGTTGCACCGCACCCTCGCCAGCGCCACGCGCGGCACCGGCTGGGTGAAGCTGAGCTTCGATCACTACGAAGAACTGCGCGGGCCGGTACCGAAATCAGCCTCAAAAGAAACGGCTAACGCCTGAAACGACGTGGCGGGCTGAGGTCAGCCCGCCGCCGCAATCAACTCGCGGGTATAGTCTGTCTGGGCGTTTTCGAACAGATCCTCAGCAGTACCCATTTCAACCACATCACCGTTCCGCATCACGATCACCTTGTGGGACATGGCACGCACGACCTTAAGGTCATGGCTGATAAACAGGTAAGCCAACCCGTATTTTCGCTGCAGGTCACGCAGCAGATCAACGATTTGCACCTGAACCGTCATATCCAGCGCGCTGGTCGGTTCGTCCAAAACCAGCAGTTTGGGCCGCAGCACCATTGCACGTGCAATCGCAATACGCTGGCGCTGCCCACCTGAGAACTCGTGCGGGTAACGGTCCATCGCCGCTGGGTCCAAACCCACTTCGGTCATCACTTCGGCGACCAGTTCACGCGGGGCGCGGTGGGGGTCGACCTTGTGGATTGCCAGCCCCTCGGCAATGATCTGTTGGCAGGTCATCCGCGGGCTGAGGCTGCCGAACGGATCCTGAAACACAATCTGCATGTCCTTGCGCAGCCGCCGCAGCTGTCGCGTGGACCAGCGGCGCACATCCTTGTCGCGGAAGGTGATTCCGCCCTCGGACGCAATAAGCCGCATGATCGCCAGCGCCAGCGTCGTCTTGCCCGAGCCGCTTTCCCCGACAATACCCAGCGTCTCACCGGCACGAACGCTCAGCGTCGCGTCGTTGACCGCCTTCACATAGCCCACGGTCCGTTTCAGGAACCCGCGCTGAATCGGGAACCAGACTTTCAGATGGTTGGTTCGGGCGACCTCTTCTGCATCCTGCGCGACCGGGTCAGGATGACCCGAAGGTTCGGCCCCCAGCAGCTTGCGCGTATAGGGGTGTTGCGGGTTGTCGAAAATCTCGGCGGTGGCACCGGTTTCGACAATCTCACCGTCCTTCATCACGCAAACCCGGTCGGCAATGCGCCGCACGATTCCAAGGTCGTGGGTGATGAACAGCATTCCCATGTTTTCGGATTTCTGCAGCTCAGCCAGCAGTTCCAAAATCTGCGCCTGAATAGTCACGTCGAGCGCTGTCGTGGGTTCATCCGCAATCAAAATATCCGGCTTGTTGGCCAGTGCCATGGCAATCATAACCCGCTGCCGCTGCCCGCCAGACAGTTGATGCGGATAGCTGTCCAGCCGCTCGCGCGGATCACGGATGCCGACCTTGGTCAGCAGTTCGACAATGCGTTCCCGCGCTGCGTCACCGGTCAGCCCCTGATGCAGGGCCAGCGACTCGGCCATCTGCTTCTGGATTGTGTGCAGCGGGTTCAGTGAGGTCATCGGCTCTTGGAAGATAAAGCTGATGTCGTTGCCGCGCACATCCATCAGCTTGTTCTGCGAGGCGCCGATCATCTCGTCGCCATCGTATTTCACCGAGCCCTCGACAATGGCACTGTCGCCCAGCAACGACACGGTGGACAGGGCGGTGACGGACTTACCCGAACCGGATTCACCCACCAGAGCCACGGTTTCCCCGCGATCGACGGTGAAGGACACGCCCTTGACCGCCGCGCTGATCTGTCCGTCCTGCCGGAAAGAGACCTTGAGGTTGTTCACTTCCAGCAAGCTCATGAGAAGGTCTTTCTGGGATCAAACGCGTCGCGTACGCCTTCAAAGATGAAGACCAGCAGCGACAGCATGATGGCAAATGTGAAGAACGCGGTGAAGGCCAGCCACGGCGCCTGCAGGTTCTGTTTTGCCTGTAAGGTCAGCTCACCCAGCGACGGGGCCGAGGATGGCAGGCCGAAGCCCAAGAAGTCCAATGAGGCCAGACCCGCAATCGTGCCGGTCACGATGAACGGCATGAAGGTCAGCGTGGCAACCATAGCGTTCGGCAGCATGTGACGGAACATGATCGTCATGTTGCCCACGCCCAGCGCCCGCGCCGCGCGGACGTATTCCAGGTTTCGGGCCCGCAGGAACTCGGCCCGTACAACCCCCACCAATCCGGTCCAGCTGAACAGGATCATCAACGCCACAAGCAGCCAGAAGCTTCGCCCAAGAATCGCGAACATGATGATGATCACATAAAGCGACGGCGTGGCCGACCAGATTTCGATGATGCGTTGGAACACGAGGTCCAGCCAACCGCCGAAAAAGCCCTGAATGGCCCCGGCGAAGATGCCTACGATACTGGCCGCCCCCGTGACCATCAGCGTGAACAGGATCGACAGGCGGAAGCCATAGATCACCCGTGCCAGCACATCGCGTTTAGTGTCATCCGTGCCCAGCAAGTTCTGTCCGTTGGGTGGCAGAGGCGCAGCCCCGGGGCGATCGACACTCGTGTTGAAGGAATACGGGATCAGCGGCCAGATCGCCCAGCCGCGTTCAAACCCATCGGTTTGATAGGTCCCGGCCTTGATCTCATCAATGATGCCTTCGGGGTCATCGAAACAGTCTTCGATCCCGCCGCTGTCGATCAGGCACTGCACCTCGGGGTCGCGATAGATTGCTTCCGTCTGGAAATCGCCGCCGAACTCAGTTTCCGGGTAGAAATTGAAGATCGGCGTGTAGAATTCACCCCGGTATTTCACCAGGATCGGTTTGTCGTTGGCGATGAACTCGGCAAACAGCGACAGACCGAACAGCACCGAGAATATGATCAGCGACCAGAATGCTCGACCGTTGCGGCGGAAGTTGCGCCAGCGACGCTGGTTGAGTGGGGACAGTGCCATTTACCCCTCCCGCTTTTCGAAATCGATGCGCGGGTCGACCAGCACATACATCAGGTCGCTGATGATACCGACGACAAGGCTCATCAGGCCGAAGATGAACAACGTCCCGAAGATCACCGGGTAGTCCCGCGCCACGGCGGCCTCGAAACCCAAACGGCCCAATCCATCCAGCGAGAAGATGGTTTCGATGATGATCGAGCCGCTGAAGAACACGCCGATGAACACCGCGGGAAAGCCCGCGATCACGATCAGCATCGCGTTGCGGAAGACATGGCCATACAGCACTTTACTTTCACTCAGCCCCTTGGCACGAGCGGTCATGACGTATTGCTTCTTGATCTCATCCAGGAACGAGTTTTTGGTCAGCAGAGTCAGCGTCGCAAAGGCGGAAATGGTCAGGGCAATAACCGGCAGGGTGATGTGCCAGAAATAGTCGGCGATTTTGCCAAACAGGCTGAGGCTGTCCCAATTGTCCGAGGTCAGCCCCCGCAGCGGGAAAATCTGCCAGTAAGACCCACCGGCAAACAACACCAGCAGCAGGATCGCGAACAGAAAGCCGGGGATGGCGTAGGCCACGATGATCATACCACTGGTCCACGTATCGAAGCGCGATCCATCCTTGACCGCCTTGCGAATACCCAGCGGGATCGACACTAGATAGGCGATCAGCGTCGACCACAGGCCCAGAGAAATCGACACCGGCATCTTTTCCAGCACCAGATCGATCACGCTTATCGAGCGGAAATAGCTCTCACCAAAATCCAACGTCAGATAGTTGCCCATCATATCAAGGAACCGTTCTACCGGAGGTTTGTCGAAGCCGAACTCTTTCTCAAGCTCTTCGATAAATTCCGGCGGCAGGCCACGCGCACCAACATAGCGGTCATTCACGCCGCCAGTCTGCTGCTCGATATCACTGCCGCCTCCGGCAATACCTTCGAACACGTCACCACCGCCCTCCATCTGGGCGATGATCTGTTCAATCGGGCCGCCGGGGACGAACTGAACCAGCGTGAAGTTGACGATCATGATCCCAAGCAGGGTTGGGATGACCAGCAACAGGCGTCTTAGAATATATGCTCCCATGGGGGCGGATTACCTCAACGCGCCCGAGGACTTCAACTCGGCTTCTTTCTCGGCGTTGATCCACCACAGGTCCTGGACGCCCAAGTCATAGGGCGGCAGGTTTTCCGGGTATTCATACATATCCCAATACGCGACCCAGTATTTACCCAGATACCACGTGGGCACCATGATCCGCTTGGCACGCAGCACACGGTCCAGCGCGCGAACATTGGCGAAAAGCTCCTCGCTTTCGGTTGCGGCGACGATGTTGTCGATCAGCGGTTCGATGTCGGGGCCATGCGCGCCCGACGGGTTGAACACGGAATACGAGGCCGCCTCGGTTCCGAATTGCTGATACAGACCGGTCGAAGGCTGCAGCGAGGACGGATAGCCGCCAACGATCATGTCGAAATCCCGGTCGCGACGGCGCAGCGTGAATTGAGCGTTGTCGACGCGGTTGTAAACCGCATCCACACCCATGGCGCGTAGGTTATCCACGAAGGGTTGGATGATCCGGTCCAAAGTCGGTTGATCCGACAGGAACTCAATCGACAGCACTTCACCATTTGCGTTACGGCGAATGCCGTCGTCACCAACCAGCCAACCAGCGTCGTCCAGCAATTCCATCGCTGCGCGCAGATTCCGGCGATCATTTTGGCGCCCGGGACGAGATTCGTGCGCGGCAACAGGCTCTTCGGTTAGAACCGCCGGGTCCACCGCGTCACCGAGGGCTTGCAGCACCTCAAGCTCACGCCCTTCCGGTAAGCCAGTGGCCTCAAGATGCGTGCCTTCCCAGAACGAACTACGTTGCTGGAACAGTCCGTATTGCAGGCTTTCATTGGTCCATTCGAAGTTATAGGCAAGCTGGACCGCTTCGCGTACGCGGGGGTCTTGAAACTGCGGGCGGTCAAGGTTCATGACAAAGCCCGATGCCGTCGGTACATTGCCATCCTCAAGTTCGGCCCGAACAACAGAGCCATTTGCAATCGCAGGGAAATCATAGGCAGTCGCCCAGCTTTTCGAGTTATTTTCCTGCCGCAGCGTGAACGTACCGGCCTTAAACCCCTCCATCGCCGCGATCGAGTCGCTGAAGTACTCGATCCGAATTGCGTCATAGTTGTTGCGACCCACATTCACATTGACGTGGTCGCCCCAATAGCCCGGGTTACGTTTGTATACGATGCGCCGGTTGATGTCGTAATTGTCCAGAAGATACGGGGCTGAACCGATGCCTGGCACCAGGCGGGATTTGTCCAGACGGCGGTTCTCGGGGTCCGCTTCAAACCACGCTTTGGAAAATACCGGCGTTCCGCCCACCTGCGAGATCAGCGCTCGGCGCGGAAAATCCGGCGCAAAGTAGAACTTGACCGTGTGGTCATCCAACGCCTCGGCGCGCGGGATACGCTTGCGGACGGCATCCGCGTAGGACTTCAGCCCCTGATCCAGCAGCAAGTTGTGGGAAAATACGACGTCTTCGGCGGTTACGGGAGTACCATCAGAAAATCGTGCCTCGGGGCGCATGTTGAAAATCACCCACTCTTGGCTTTCCGGATACTCAAGACTCTCTGCAAGCAGGCCATAATACGATGCGGGTTCATCATATGAGGGAACCAAAAGAGATTCGTATTGATCCGCCGACCGCGCGCCGGCGCGCCCTTGCCGTGTGAACGGGTTGAAACTGTCGAAGGTGCCCTGAGCGGCATAGGACAGCTCTCCGCCCCGCGGAGCATCCGGGTTCACGTAGTCGAAATGGGCAAACCCTTCGGGGTATTTCAGATCGCCAAATTCCGAAAAACCGTGGCTTTTAATGATCTTTTCTTCGGCAAACAGCTGGGTTGCCGCCAAGAGGATCACAAGAAACCCCAGCATCGACGCATGTATCAAACCTCTGAATTCCAATGCGCGCGCCTGTACGGTCACTCTGGCGGATCTCATGTTGCTCATCCCCTGCTTGGCCTCTGCCTTTAATCTTATGCGTGTCAGCTAAATGACCAGCACTGTCAGGTTCAAGTTTAGAATGCGTGAACGCTTTGTGAAGATGTCCTTAAACAAAAATAAAGCCGCTGCACGGGGCAGCGGCTTTGAAATTCAGTGCGGTTGATCAAAGGATCAGTTGCCGATGGTCTGCAGGTAAGCAATCAGATCGGCGCGCTCCTGCGGTTTTTTCAAACCCGCAAAGCTCATGGAGGTACCCGAGATATAGGCGCTGGGGCGGGTCAGGAACGCATCCAGTGCTTCGGGCGTCCAGTTGCCGCCATGGGCCTGCATCGACGCTGAATAGCCTGTGAAACCCTTGGCCGATGCCACCGGACGATCCACAATCGCGTACAGGTAGGGGCCAGTGCCGTTTGCGCCGTCTTCCAGCTTGTGGCAAGCCGTGCACTTGCGGAATACTTTTGCGCCCTTGTCCGGGTCGGCGGCGGCCAGCATGTCTTCGAATACCACCTCTTCACCGTCGGCGCTTTCACCCGCGCTTTCGGTTTCGATGATGTAAGAGGCGGTCTCGCCATGCCCATCGGCATGGTACAGCGCCTCGGCGCCCCATTTGGCCAGAAGCAACACCAGGAAGGTGCCAAACAGGCCTGCGGCGGCCTTGGTAACTGTCATCGTGTCGAACATTGATCGCGTGTCCATTTCAGCTGTCTGCGGGGTGTCTAAGGCTTCCCCTCGCAAGAGGCAAGGTATAGACACCGCGACTAAACGCCCAATTCTGGAACTTGTTGCACGGAATCGATCAAATGACCAATCGTATCGCATTTCAGGGAGAACCCGGTGCCTATAGTCACGAGGCCTGCCGCAATGCACGCCCCGATATGGAGGCCCTGCCCTGCCGCACGTTTGAGGATGTGATCGAATCGGTTCGCTCAGGCGAAGCGGATCTGGCGATGCTGCCGGTTGAAAACACGACCTATGGCCGGGTGGCCGACATTCACCGGCTGCTACCGCATAGCGGGTTGCATATTATTGATGAAGCCTTCGTGCGCGTGCACATCAACCTGCTGGCGGTGCCCGGTGCGACTCTGGCCGATATCACCGAGGCCCATTCGCATCTGGTCCTGCTGCCGCAATGTGCCGGGTTTCTTAAAGAACACAACATACGTGGCCGCGTCAGCCCCGACAACGCCCGCGCCGCACGAGAAGTTTCAGAACAGGGTGATCTGTATTCGGCGGCACTGGCGAGTGAACTGGCCGGGGAAATCTATGGGCTGAATGTTCTGGCCCGCCACATCGAAGATCAGGACAACAACACTACCCGCTTTCTGGTCATGTCGCGCCAGTCGGACCTGTCACGGCGCGGACCGCATGGCATGATCACCAGTTTCGTCTTTCAGGTCCGCAACATACCGGCGGCGCTATACAAGGCGTTGGGTGGTTTTGCTACAAACGGCATCAACATGACCAAGCTGGAAAGCTATATGGTCGATGGCTCGTTCACCGCGACGCAGTTTTACGCCGATATCGTGGGGCACCCAGACGACCACAATGTGCAATTGGCGATGGACGAGCTTGAGCACTTCACCACTAACGTCGAGGTGCTGGGCGTCTATCCTGCGGCCCACCCTCGCGGCTAAACGTTTTGGTCGTTACACGGCGAATTTCTTGGAAACAGTGCCTGCGGACTGCCGATAGTCGACGAACCCCATCGCCTCATAGTAGGCCAGACCCTCGGCATTCCTGGCACCGATAGTTGCATCGATATGTGAAAGCCCTGCGGCCAGTGTCGCCAATAGCGTTTCCCGAAACAGGGCCCGCCCGATCCCCAAACGTGCCGCTGACGGGCGAATATGCGTCCCAATGACACCCCAGCCGACGGATACGCCATAGGGATTTCTTTCAACCGCCCGTTTAAGCGATTGAAGCCCTACCAATTGTGCATTCAGAACCGCCACTGTGCATCGAATGCTATCTGGGTCAGCGATATAATTCGCCCTAACAAAATCCACATCGCTAGGCCGTGTGCGTTTTCCAGCGACTGTTAGCTCTTCCAGCACCTCAGAAAGGGCTTCGGCATCACTCAAAACGGCCTTTCGAATAACCAGATTTTCCATCCTGATCCACTTACTCTGAACCCGTAGACCATTCAGCTCCCATGCAAATGGCGCTCTTCCATTTCCCGGGCAAATTCGCTGAGACGCAGCTGAAACTGCCGCCGGAACCGTGACTGGCCCAGCCGCAGAGACTGCAGCAACAGCCGCGCCGGCAGTGATCTGGCGGCCAGCGACATGTCAATGCTCAGGCGTGTGCGGCGTTGCGACAGAGCGAGGAATTCAACGATTGTCACCCCGTTCATACCTTTGCTGATCGCTTCGAACCGCAACAGAGACGGCGGGTCGCATTCGGCCATTTCAATCGCGATGTGGCGAGGCTTGCCGCGCAGTTTGAATACAGTTTCCCACTGCGTACCGGGCACCACCCCCATGTGACCCGACAAACGCCGTACTTCGACCCCGCGACGCATCGCCATACGTTCGAACCGCTCAAAATCGGCGACCATCTCGAATACTACGTTGATAGGAGCTTCGATATCTTCGCGCGCTGTAAACTGCATGACTGTTTGTGGTTCTCTTCGCTATGGGCTCAGTATCTGTCAGTCCAGCGTATCCGCAAGCCAGTTTTGCAATAGAAAATGCGCAATGGCCCCTTTACGGGCTGGCAACAGCTTCGGATGTTCTCCCGCAAAAGCCTGCATCATTTCGGGCTTGCTAACCCACATGGCGTCTTCGATTTCCACCGGATCGATGGTGATCTCGCGCGACAGCGCCTCACCGGCGCAGCCAAACATAAGCGAGGCCGGAAACGGCCAAGGCTGGCTGGACAGGTAACTGACCGCACCAACGGGCACACCTGCTTCTTCCATAACTTCGCGCCGAACCGCGGCTTCCAACGTTTCTCCGGGCTCAACAAAACCGGCCAGCAACGAGTACATCCCCTCGGGCCAGCCCGGCGACCGCCCCATCAGCACCGAATCCCCGTGTGTTATCAGCATAATGACCACTGGATCGGTGCGGGGAAAATGCTGCCCTCCACAAGACGGGCAACTGCGCTGCCACCCGGCCTGCGAGACCTCGCTGGCAGCGCCGCAGCGCGCGCAGAAGCGATGGGTTTCGTGCCATCCGATCACCGCTTTGGCCGCCGCAGCCAGTTCCGCATCGCGGGCGGACAAGCGGGTCATGATACGACGCAGCTCGGCAAAGACATGGCCTTGCGGCAGATCTGGATGTTGCTGTTCGGACGGATCTACAAACGCCCCCACCTGCGACATGTCCAACCCTTCGGGTGACCAGTTCGAGATATCCAGCGCAAAGACAGGATCATCGTCCGAAAGACCCAGGAAAACAGGTTCTTCAATACTGCCGCCCGGACCGTTTTCAACCAGCCCGTGAGTCATGGGGATCAGGCCCAGCCGATCCAGCCCCTCGCCCTGAACCAGCGGTTTGCCGCGCCACAGCAGCAGGCACGACGCCTGCGGGTGGGCACGCATCTGCGCAAGCTGATCAGCATCCCCCCGGATATGCGCTGCGCGATCAAGGCCCGAGCCGCCAAACGTCACGAGTTCTGCGTGTTTCATCATAGTTCCTTTGGATCGTCGGCAAAGGGCTGCCACGGCTGCACAGCTGTTGCAATGGCAATTTCCAACATCCGAAACCTGAGGTCGTCAAATGACCGCAGGCAAGCCATACAAGTTGCATCCAATATGTTTTTTAGAGAAGTTAAATTACATATAGCTGCCAAAAGTAGAAATTTGACTCACTCTGCTCCCCCATCCGTCACCGAATTGAAGATACGGATTCTGGCAACCTCCGATCTGCATATGAATCTGAACGGCTTCGATTACCATTCAGACGCCCCCGAGCCCACAATCGGGTTCACACGCACAGCCACCCTGATTCGGGACGCACGGGCCGAAGCAGAAGAGGAGGGCGCCCTTGTTTTGCTGTTCGATAACGGAGATTCCTTGCAAGGCACTCCGATCGGGGAATGGGCGGTTGAACGGTCCAATGCGCCGCATATCCTGATGCGGGCCTTTGGCAATCTGGGCTATGACGCCATAGGTTTAGGCAACCATGATTTCGACTTTGGACTGGAAGTTCTGGATCATATTCTGGCCGACTCACCCTGCCCGGTGGTGTGCAGCAACGTACACCGACAGGATGCCGATCCTTTGTGGCAAAGCCGCGCGATCCTGACCCGCCCGGTCCGCTCCCATGACCAACAGGTCTCTCTCAAGATCGGGATTTTCTCGGTTCTTCCACCGCAAACCGTCCAATGGGAGGCGCACCGGCTTCAGAACAAAGTCATCATAGACGACATCCTGACCTGTGCGGGCAGAATGGTGCAGGACTTGCAGGCGGAAAACTGCGATCTGATCATTGCCCTCGCGCATACAGGATTGGGGTCACCCAATGCGGAACCTGAAATGGAAAACGCGATCATACCGATGGCCGCCATTGACGGAATCGACGCCCTGATCGCCGGACATTCCCACCTGACGCTGCCCGGCCCCGCGCATGAGGGGCTGGATCATGTTGAGGCCACCCTGGGAAAGGTACATGGGAAGCCGGTGGTCATGCCGGGCGCGGCAGGGTCAAATCTGGGGTTAATAGATCTGAAACTCCAAAAGGCGAATGACGGCAAGTGGACAATTCAGGACCAAAGCACCGAATTGCGCTCGGTTTGCCCGACCCGGCTTGACGGCACGGCCGAGCCGGTTTCGGAAAACCCCGATTTGTTCAACCTATTCTCCAAATGCCATTCGGAAACCCGAAACCGCACGGCACAACCGGTGGGACGGACCAACCAGCATCTTCACAGCTATTTCAGCTTTTGCGCTCCGGATAGAGGGCTTGTTCTTGCCGCAGCGGCGCAGGCGGCGGCCCTGCGCTTGTATTTGCAGGGAACGCCCATGGCAGAGCTGCCCCTTCTGTCCGCGGTGGCCCCTTCAAAATTCGGAGGGCGCGCCGGGCCACGTTTTTTTACAGATGTACCTCCCGGTCAGGTCTTCCTGCGCCATATCAGTGATCTGTACATATTTCCCAACGAATTACAGGCCGTTGTCGTCGATGGAACGCAAATCGGCGATTGGCTCGAAATGTCGGCAGGCGTTTTCAACCAGTTAAAACCAGACTGCGAAATCGATCTGGTCGATCCAAGTCGCGCAGGGCATAATTTCGATGTTCTGCAGGGGCTGAGCTATCAGATCGACCTATCGCAGCCTGCGCGCTTTGATGCTGCTGGTCATGTGACCAACCCCGCACATCGCCGCATTCGCGATATCCGATTCGAGGGGTATCCTGTGGTCTCTGATCAACGCTTTGTTGTCGCCCTCAACAACTATCGCGCCAATGGGGGCGGGCATTTCCCTTTCATCGACCGTGCCAAACCGATCCCGCTGCCTGCCCGACCCATCCAGCAGATACTGCAGGACTATGTCTCGGGCATTCTGCCCCGGGACCCATTGGAAAATGCGCCCCACCCCTTTCACTTTGCCCCACTGCCCGGGGCGACAGCTTTGCTCAGAACCGGTTCGAAAGCCCGGGATCACCTGGCCGAACTTGAGGAATACAACCCTCAACTGGTCGGAGAAGATGATAAGGGCTTTTTGCTGATCCGTTTGGCGCTCTGACGGGTTGTCTTTTCCGCGCCTGTTGCCTATATCGACCGTTGAGAGGTTGGCGCGGGCGAGCGCCTCGCCAACCTGGTCAGGTCCGGAAGGAAGCAGCCACAACGAGCCCCGCTTGGGTCGATGTCCAACCTCTCACTTCTTCCCGATAGAGAATGTAGACCGGCAGTGTTATGCGATCAGCCGGGGCCAGACGGCGGCGCTGCGGCGGGCGAAGGCACCGATATGCCCAACTTCCGACAGGCCAAATTCACCGGGTGAAAGCAGGTTGCGGCGTGCATGCGGCCCGTACAGATCAGCCAACCGCCAAACCGCTGCGGGCGGGACAAGATCGTCATCTTCGAAAGTGAACAGATCCACGGGCGTCTCTGACTGGGCCCAGCGCGCCTCGGGCAGGCTCACCCCAATTTCGGGCAGGTAGTTGCCCGGCGCGGTGCACCACCGACGCCACTGCCAATAGACACTTGCGGGCAGGTTCGCCCCGAACCCCAACGCTTTGCCCGGAAGATATCCCAAGGTTTTCACCGCCAAGGGCGCGTGGCCGTACCAAAACAGCAAAGCCAGCGCACGGTAGGGCCAGGGGTGATCCGACACCGTCACCGGGCCGGCGCAGACACAAATCATGCGATCGATCTGATCGATGTCCGGCTGAATTGGCCCAAGCATTCCACCAACGGAATGGCCTATGCTCCACTGCTGCGCGCCGGGGAACCTGCGGCGCATCTCAGCCCGGGCCGCAGGCATGTCGATCAAGGCCCAATCCGCCATCTTGACCCGCGATGCTTTCAGCGATCCGTTCAGAGAATGGCCAAAATCGCTGTAGTCATAGGTCAGGCAGGCCATCTCCTGTTCGGCAGCCAGCCAGCGGGCAAAATGCTGGTAGTAATCTCTCGGCACACCGGTGGCGCTGTGAATGGCCACCGCCACCCGGGGCGCAGAGGCTGGCAGATACAGGCGCGCAGACAAGGTGCCTGTGCCGGACGGAAACTGGAAATCTTCGGTCGATACGGTCTGTGTAGTGTCCAGCATGGTACGGGCTCCGGGCATTGAACCGATTGGTTCACTTTCTACAGTCCTCCGTGTTTGCCGCCACAAGTCAACAGTGGCCGTGCATGACCACACGTCCACCTGACCGCGCAAATTGCCCGCTTGACTCGTGCCGCCCACACCCGCTAGCGATGACGTGATGGTTCTCGACCCCGATCCCGGGGCGGGATGAAAAGGGAACACGGTGCGGTTCTGCCTGGCTATGCCAGATTGAACCAAGGCCGCGACTGCCCCCGCAACTGTAAGCGGTGAGCAATGCCGAAACACCACTGGCCGAATGGCTGGGAAGGTCGGCAAAGCGATGACCCGCAAGTCAGGAGACCTGCCATCAAAGCAAAACCGAAACTCGGGCGGGGTGTCCGGGCAGGTCGTCAGTACGCTGTCACACCTGTTCTACGCCCCCGTCCTGCGCGCGGAGGGCGCACCATGATCTGGAAGACAAAAACACACGAATTTTCGGCCACCGTGTGCCAACGCACCGGCAAGACCTGCCCGGCACTGGCACAGGTCGCGCGTGTCATCACACAGGCGATTGAGACCGCCGCACCTGCCACAACACCAGATTTTCAGGTCGAAGGCAGCAGCGAACTGAGCCATTGCCCCGAAGGCTGCACCGCCCGCTTTCGTGCGCGACAGGATCAAATTCGGGTCTATTGCGGCGCGGAGCCGGATGTCTCTACCGATTCTCTTGATAGTTATGCAGACATGATGTTCACGGATACGTTCAGGTCTCTGCCCGCCGATGTCCTAGCTCACCCACCCTGCGCGATGCTTGAGGTTTCGACGCTGGCTCCAAGCCCGGTTGCACACCCAGAACAGCACGCGGCGCTCTGAGTTAGCTGTCCCGTCGGGTGCTGGTCGCCTGCGCAGCCCAGTCAAACTGGCCGTAGGTCTCGACTGCACAGGGCCGCACGGCGCGCAGGCGTTTCAGCGCTGCCTCAGGGCGTTCGCCATGTTCGATCATAAGCCGCAGGGCAACCATCCCGGACCGACCGCAACCGCCCCGGCAATGCACCAGCACGCGACCAGCGCCGGCCAGAATCTGTGCCGCCGCCGCGCTGACTTCGGGCCATGCGGCCTGAACCTCCGGCGGGGGCGCGCCAAAATCTGTGACCGGCAGATGCGCCCAGCCGATTGCCGCGGCGCGCAGGTCATCGCCAAACCCGGCGGCGCCCTCCTGCAGCATCTCACCTTCGGTGGTCATGGAAATCACCAGATCGGGCTGCCAGTCGCGGATGATGTGGAAATCCTGCCTGTAATTACCGGCGCGCCCCGGCAATGGTGACAGGGAAACCGTACCGTTCCCCACCTGCACGGGATGAATTGCAAACAGTTTCACCAGATGCCCCCTCTTGATACGCGCTTACGGTACATAAACTGCGACGCAAACGGAAATTCGCCAAGGGGGATGTGGACGCGGGCGGCGGGGGGCTCTACGCTGCATCGGAACCCGAATCCGACAGAGCAGACATGAACGACACGCCCAGCCCCGCCTATCAGGTTCTTGCCCGCAAATACCGCCCTGAAACCTTTGCCGACCTTGTCGGTCAGGACGCCATGGTGCGCACGCTGAAAAACGCGTTCGAAGCCGACCGGATCGCGCAGGCCTTCATCATGACCGGTATTCGCGGCACCGGCAAAACTACTACGGCGCGGATCATCGCCAAGGGCATGAACTGCATCGGCCCCGATGGCGAAGGCAAGCCGACCACAGAACCCTGCGGTCAGTGCGAGCATTGCTTGGCCATCATGGAAGGCCGCCATGTCGACGTGATGGAGATGGACGCCGCCAGTCGCACAGGCGTGAACGATATCCGCGAGATCATCGACAGTGTCCGCTATCGCGCTGCCTCTGCCCGCTACAAAATCTACATCATCGACGAGGTCCACATGCTGTCGACCAGCGCGTTCAACGCGCTGCTGAAGACGCTTGAGGAACCGCCCGAGCATGTAAAGTTCATCTTCGCCACCACCGAGATTCGCAAAGTGCCGGTAACCGTCTTGTCCCGCTGCCAGCGCTTCGATCTGCGCCGGATCGAGCCAGAGGACATGATCGGCCTGCTCAACAAGATCGCAACGGCAGAGAACGCTCAGATCGCCGATGACGCGCTGGCGCTAATCACCCGCGCGGCCGAAGGGTCAGCGCGGGATGCGACCTCTCTGTTGGATCAGGCAATCTCACACGGGGCCGGGGAAACCAGCGCAGACCAAGTGCGCGCAATGTTGGGCCTGGCCGATCGCGGGCGGGTGCTGGACCTGATGGACATGATCCTGCGCGGCGACGCGGCGGGCGCCCTCACCGAACTGAGCGCACAATATGCCGAGGGCGCTGACCCGCTGGCGGTACTGCGCGATCTGGCCGAGATCACGCACTGGATCTCGGTTGTGAAAATCACCCCGGATGCGGCCGAAGACCCGACCGTTGCACCGGATGAGCGCGCCCGCGGACAACAGATGGCCGAGGCCCTGCCCATGCGGGTTCTGACACGGATGTGGCAGATGCTGCTGAAAGCGCTGGAAGAGGTCTCGGCAGCTCCGAATGCGATGATGGCCGCCGAAATGGCCGTGATCCGCCTGACCCATGTGGCCGACCTGCCCAGCCCGGAAGAACTGATCAAACGGCTGCAGGATGCACCGCCGCCGCCACCAAACGGAGGCCCCGGTGGCGGCATGGCCGTGCCGTCCCATGCGCCTGCTCAGCCAGCTCCTGCTTCGTTCGCCCCGACCACGCGCGGCCCGGCTAGTGCGCCAACCGCCGCGTTGGCCCACGACACTCAGGCAGCCCTAGCGCGGTATCCCAGCTTTGACCATGTCGTCGAACTGATCCGGACAAACCGCGACGTGAAACTGTTGGTTGAGGTTGAAAACGGTGTCCGCCTCGTGTCCTACCAACCCGGTCGGATCGAATTCACACCTACAGACAACGCCCCCACCGATCTGGCCGCCCGGGTCGGCTCCGCATTGCAGCGGTGGACCGGAAACCGCTGGGCGGTGTCCATCGTCGCCGACGGAGATGCCGCGACCATCGCCGAGGTTCGTGACGCGGCCGATCTGGCCCTGAAAGCGCAGGCCGAGCAGCACCCTTTGGTTCAGGCCGTGCTCATGCAATTCCCGAAAGCGCGTATCAAACGGATCGAAACACCGGAAGAACGCGCAGCCAAGGTCGAAACCGAAGCCCTGCCCGAGGTCGAAGACGAATGGGACCCGTTCGAGGAAGACTAACGCAAACCCTCCACGAAACTCTCCCGCGCCCGCCACGGGCCATCGGCTGACGCCGATACCCCTGAGCGGCCCGCGGGAGGAAAGGTCTTGCCAAAGACCTTGACGACGGACGGGAACATCCTGGCCCCTTGTGCCGCGCGGACGGCAGCCGTATTTAGGCGGCAAACCGATACACAGGAGAAATACGATGCTCAAAGGACTCGGCGGTCTGGGCGATATGGCCAAGATGATGAAATCCGCGCAGGATTTGCAGACCAAGATGACCGAAATGCAGGAAGAGCTGAACAACCTGATGGTTGTCGGCGAATCCGGTGCAGGCCTGGTCAAGGCAACCGCCACCGCCAAAGGTGAACTCAAAGGTCTGGATATCGACCCGTCGATCTTCAATGGCGACGACAAGGAAGTGGTCGAGGACCTGATCCTGGCAGCCATCAAGGACGCACAGACCAAGGCGGCCGAGCGTTCTCAGGCCGAGATGGCGAAACTGACCGAAAGCATGGGTCTGCCCGCAGACATCAAACTGCCGTTCTGATAGACACTCCTGACGGAATACCGGCCGGGCACCCCTGCCCGGCCCTTTTGCAGGAGCATCCGCAGTGAGTTCGAACAGCGATATCGACAACCTGATCGACCTGATGGCCAAGCTGCCTGGCCTCGGCCCCCGCTCGGCCCGTCGCGCGGTACTGCACCTGATCCGCAAACGCGCCCTGCTGCTGACGCCGCTTTCGGACGCCATGCAGCAGGTGGCCATCACCGCCCGCGAATGCCTGAATTGCGGCAATGTCGGCACAACAGACATCTGTGACATCTGCGACAGCGAAGATCGCGCAACCGGAGAACTGTGCGTGGTCGAGGACGTCGCCGACCTCTGGGCGATGGAGCGCGCGGGCGTGTTCAAAGGCCGCTATCACGTGCTGGGCGGTACGTTGTCGGCGCTGGACGGCGTCGGCCCGGACGAACTGCGCATTCCCCGACTGAAAGATCGGGTCATGGCCGAAGGGATCACAGAGATCATCCTCGCGCTGAATGCCACAGTCGACGGCCAGACCACGGCGCACTACATCGCCGATCAGTTGGAAGGGCAGGTTCGCCTGACTTCTCTGGCGCAAGGCGTGCCGATTGGCGGTGAGCTGGATTATCTGGATGACGGGACGATTACGGCGGCGCTAAGAGCCCGAAAAGAACTCTGAGTACCGCGATACGACGGTAACCAGAACACACCTTTACCTGTTCCAGTTTTACACCGGAATCTGCCCAGTTTGTCAGGTGTAAGCTCCCGACGAATAGGTCAATTCATAAGAGTGGCTGTAAATCTCGAAGACAATGCCAAAGGGGTCTTCAACGTAGACCATACGGTATGGTTTCTCTCCGGGGTAATAGTATCGGATCGGCATCCGTTGTTTGCCACCTGCGGCCACGATTTTTTCTACAAGGCCTTCGACATCTGGGTCCTGAACGCAAAAATGGAACGTACCATTCTGCCGAAAATCGATATTGTTTTCAGGAACGTAATTCCCGTGAAATTCGAAAAGTTCGAACCCGATCCGATCAGCAGTAGCGAGATGCGCAATACGTAGTTTTTTCCATTCCGGACCAAACACATCAGTACACATGACACCGATATCCGTATCATCCTCTACCACGTCCGTCGGTGGCATGATTACGTAAAAACCAAGGACTTCAGAGTAGAATTTTACGGCCTCGTCAACGTTTGGGACGGACAATCCGATGTGAGAGAATGTTCTTGGATGTTGCGGCATGGCGCGCTCCTTAATTTTATGGAGCGAAAACTATTGTGCCGCAGCCGAGTTTCAAGCGCTCGCCCGGCGAGACATAGCCGGGTTCCGCAACACACATAGGTCTTTGTTCGCGGCCACATCAATCAAGAATGGCCTTTGCCTCCTGCACGCTGCGTGTACTATGGCTGTGACCTTATCCATTTGATATTGGGAACAGTTATGAAACGCCTTTTCGCCCTAACGCTGGCCGCCTTTACAGCAACCGCCGCTTTTTCGCAGGAACTCGTCGACAAGGGATTTGTCGAAGGCTGGAACATCATGATGGACCCCGCGCTCGGCAATGGGTGCCTGATCCAGACGGTATATCAGGACCTCTCGGTGGTGCGGCTGGGCTATGACGCTTTGGACAATCGCGGGTATTTCGCCGTTTACAACAAAGCCTGGGGCGATATCGAGCAAGGCAAAAGCTATCCGATCCGGTTTGATCTGGATGGCAAGAGCTTTGACGCCACAGCTATTGGGTTCAATCAGGGCAGCGTGCCTGGGGCGACTGTGTTCTTTACCGACCGGAATTTCGTCAACGCAATTGCGCAGAATAAGTCGATGACCGTCTACAACCCGGCAGGTGAGGTGGTGATGGCGATTGACCTCAAAGGTACCGCCAAAGCGCTAGAGTATGCGCGGGACTGCCAGAACCGGAAACTCTAACGAATCGGATCGAATAGCGCGTCTTTGGCCGTGCAGTCGCGGATTACGTCCCTGCCGCAGGGCACCGGTTCAAGATTGCGGGACAGGCACAGGCGCACCTCTTCGATGTAGCCTTGTTTGCAGGTTATGGTGATCGTGTCCCGCTCCAACGTGGGGTTGGCTTTCAAAAAGGCGTCCTCCACCACCGAGGCGGGCAGTTTGACTGTAGAATCCAGCTTGCGGAACACGGGCGGCCGCTGAACGCCCTCATAGGCTTGCCGAGACAGCGCAAAATAGTCAGCCGCGCTGAGGCCGGAACAGGTGCCGTGTTTTTTCCACTGGTGCCACGCAAGGCCCGGTGATCCCTGAATATCAGCCATATCGCGGGTCATGGCGCGCGACGGCGGTGCCTCGGGCGTGCGGCAATAGGCAGGCCAGCCCTGATGGTATTGCGGCCAGAGCCCGTGCAATACCCAGCCGTGATCGTGCCGCGCATCGCATTGGTCCGACCCGCGCGCATCGCCTTCACGGGCGCACCAGTTGGGCGACCAGCTGAGCGACAGAACGTAATAGTCGAACTCCCCGGCCTTTTCGCCATCGGCCAGCGCCGCCATCGCGCTGAACCCCCACAAAAACAGCCCCAAAACCGCGCTGCGCATTCGCCTCTTCCCTTCTTGCCGTGCCGCGACTATATACGGGCCAAGTTCCCCGACAACGGAAACCTGCCCCAAGACCACGGGGCCGCCGAATTCCGGCGACGGGACAAATGTATTTATAGGAGACGGGCTGATGGCAAAACCGCTTATGGCCAAGGCAACGGCCGTATGGCTGGTGGACAACACCACGATCAGCTTCAAGCAGATCGCGGATTTCGTAGGGATGCACGAGCTTGAGGTGCAGGGCATCGCTGATGGTGACGTGGCCGCAGGCGTAAAGGGGTTCGACCCGATCGCCAACAACCAGCTGACCCAGGAAGAAATCGACAAGGCGCAGAACAACCCGCTGCACAAGCTGAAGCTCAAGTTCAATGCCGCCGCTGCGGGCGAGGAAAAGCGCCGCGGCCCGCGTTATACTCCGCTGTCCAAGCGTCAGGACCGTCCGAACTCGATCCTGTGGCTGGTCAAGTTCCACCCCGAACTCAGCGACGGTCAGATCGCCAAGCTGGTCGGCACCACCAAGCCGACCATCCAGTCGATCCGCGAGCGCACCCATTGGAACATCGCCAACATGCAGCCGATCGACCCGGTTGCGCTGGGCCTGTGTAAACAGTCGGAACTGGACGCCATTGTTCAGAAGGCCGCTGCCAAGAAAGCCGCTGAAGGTGGCGTCATGAGCGATGACGAGCGTCGCAAGTTGGTGTCCACCGAGCAATCGCTGGAAATGGACGCCGCGCCCAAGATCCCGACCGCCATCGAGGGTCTGGAGACGTTCTCACTGTCCGACGATCCGGTAGAAGAGGCCGAAGAAGAGCCGATCATCGACGCCGACAGCTTCTTCAACCTGCCCAAGGGCGGGGCCGAGGACGAAGACGAAGACGATCTGCGCCCCTAACGCACAGACAGCCCCGGATCGATCAGACCGGGGCTTTTTTACAGACAAACCATGCTGAACATCCTGTCTAAATTCTTCGGCCCGCACCGTGCCGTATCGATCTATGCCTTCCTGAAGACCTGGGGCCTGCTCGTTGCGGGCGTCGTTGGCACCGTTGCAATTGCGACCTCACTGCTGGTGTTCAACGACAGTGGCGAACACGAACACGATTCGTATCTGACCGTTTCCGTTCTTTCGGCGACTCCCGTGAATGGGGATCTGAAGTACGGCGTCATTGCCTCTGTTCAGTTACCTGATGGCTCAGCCACCTCAATTAACGAATCCAAAGAACATATAGCTCGAACCGTTGGCGTAACGGCCTGCGTGGAAAAACGTGTCTACTTGGAAAGTGGTGAGCCGCGATACAGGTTCAAACTGCCGAGTCTGTGCGAGGCCAACCAATAAGCAAAACCGCCCGGTGGTTACACCGGGCGGTTTTTCCTTCAGATCATCTGAAACAGAATCCCCGCGATGATCGCGCCTGTGATCCCAAGCCCCAGATAGGTAGCAAAAACACGCGGCTTGACCAGCGACCAGACCGCCGCCATCGCCGGGATTGAGCTGACCGCGCCTGCGACCATGAAGGACATCGCTGCCCCCGCGCTCATCCCCTGTTCCGTCAGCCCGGCCAGCAGCGGCGGCGCGACGTACGAGTTCAGATAGGCTGGCATCCCCACCAGTGCGGCAATCACGATGGGTACGACACCTTCACCGCCAACCACGCGGGCAATCAGATCGGCCGGAACATAGCTGACCAGCAGCGCCTCGAGCACATAGGCCAGTGCCAGCCATTTCAGCAGAAACATCCCGTTGTGAACAAACTCGGACCGGAACCGCTGACGGCGCTCGGGCTCCTGCCAGAAGCGCCAGACCGGTTTGTCATCCTTTATCGGGCCACATCCGCAGCAGCCAGCCGGTTTATACTCGCGCAGAGGTTGGGCAAATGCACCGGAGCGCATCAGGCCACGCACGACGAAGCCCCCGAACAGACCCAGCGCGACGGCCGCGACGGCTTTACCGATGGCAAACGGCCACCCTAACGCGCCTGCCGTGATCAGCAAGGTTGGCGGATCGATCAGCGGAGAGCTGAGCCAGAACGCCATCACCGCAGAGAGCGGCGCGCCAAGCGCCAACAAACCGGCGATGAACGGAATGACCTCACAGGAACAGAACGGCGCCAACCCGCCGAACAGTGCCGCAAGAAAGATCATCCGCGTCTCGCGCCCCTCAAAGGCGCGCGCGACCATGACTTCCGCCCCGGTCGCCTTGAGGTAGGACAGCAAAAGAACGGCAAACAGGATGTATTGGCCGGTATGGGCCAGCGCCTTTCCGGCAAAGGTCACGACCTCGGTCCAGTTGCCGGGGTCCAGAACCGCAACGGCCGCCAGAATCGCCACAATCAACGCCCATGGAGTCTTGATCAGTTCAAGCACCCTTACAGGCACTTTGGGATTTTGTGTCAAATCAGCCATCGTTTGCGGCCTTTCCCACTTCGTCCGCGCAGCATTCGGCAAGAATGAACTGCGCAAGATTTCTCAACTCGTCATAGCAGGCGCGGTTGATCGTGCTGCGCCCGACTTTCTCTTGCTCGACCACGCCACCGGCGGCCAGAAACCGTAGGTGATGCGCCAGGGTCGACGGGGCGATCCCCGTCCTCTCCTGTATCTCGCCAACCGTAAGACCGGCCTGCCCGGCCCGGACCAACGTCCTCAGAACCTTAAGCCGGGCCTCGGAGCCCATGGCCGAAAATCCTGCTGCAGCGGTTTCCCACATCTCGCTTACTCCATTAAACTATATTTCTGGTTATTTAGTTCAATCAGATCTCGCGGTCAACTACCCGCATCACGAAATCTCGAGAATTGCGTAAGTCCAGATTGCCCAACCCATAAGTCCAATCTATAAGACCCTATGGCAATATCGGTCGACACTTTCTTTCTTGAGCTGAACGGGCAAGGCACGCTGCAGGCGCAGATCCAGCAGATGATCGCAGAGGGCATCCTGTCCGGCAGATTCCATGTCGGGGAAAAGCTGCCCTCGTCCCGCAAACTGGCGGCGCATCTGGGTGTCAGCCGGATCACGGTTACGCTGGCCTATACCGAACTGCTGGCTAATGACTACCTCACCGCCAAAGGCCGGTCGGGGTACTATGTTTCGCAAAACGCACCGGTGCCGCCGAAATATTCCCCCGTCCAGCGCGGCACCGAAACCGTGGACTGGGACGCGGCGCTGGCCCGGCGGTTTTCGGGGCGCGACGTGCTGTCGAAACCGGCCGACTGGCGCGACTATCGTTATCCGTTCATCTATGGGCAGGCCGACCGTACCCTGTTCGATCACGCCAACTGGCGCCTCTGCGCCGTGCGTGCGCTGGGTCACAAGGATTTCGATTCCCTGACCGCCGATTACGTCGATCAGGACGATCCGCTGCTGGTCGAGTTTATCGCCCGCCACACCCTGCCCCGCCGCGGCATCGCAGCCCGCCCCGAAGAGATTCTGATCACCATGGGCGCGCAGAACGCGCTGTGGTTGGCCTCGCGCATCTTGCTGACCCACAACCGGACGGCAGTGATAGAAGACCCGAGCTATTACGCCCTGCGTAGCCTGTTGGAGGTTTGGGATTGCAACGTCGCCCCGTTACCGGTTGATCACGACGGGTTGCCGCCGGACGCGCTGCCCGACGACACCGACGTCATCTTCACCACGCCCAGTCACCAAAGCCCCACAACCTCGACCATGTCCGTGGATCGCCGAACCAAACTGCTGGAGCGCGCCCGCGACCTGGACGCGATGGTGGTCGAGGATGACTATGAATTCGAACTGGCCTTTCTGGGCGCGCCCTCCCCGGCGTTGAAGTCGATGGACCGGGACGGGCGGGTGATTTATGTGGGCAGCTTCTCGAAATCGCTGTTTCCGGGATTGCGGCTTGGCTACATGGTCGGATCCGAGCCGTTTATCCGCGAAGCCCGCGCATTGCGGTCTTTGGTGCTGCGCCACCCGCCGGGGCATATCCAGCGCACGGCGGCCTATTTCCTGTCGCTGGGCCACTACGACGCGCAGATCCGGCGCATGTCCAAGGTTCTGGCGCGACGGCGCGAGACACTGGACACCGCCGTCGAAGAGCACGGGCTGACTGTAGCCGGGCGTGGCATTCTGGGCGGGTCCTCGCTGTGGATGTCGGCACCTGAGCACGTTGACACAACCCGGCTGGCCACATCGTTACAGGGCCAGAGCGTCCATATCGAACCCGGCGCGCCATTCTTTTCGGGGCCGGACCGCCCGCAGAATTTCTATCGCCTCGGTTATTCGTCGATCCGGCAGGACCGCATCGCGCCGGGTATAAAACTGATCGCCGACGCGATTCGTGCCATCTGACGCGACTCTGGACCTATTCCGCCGCAAATTCTGGCCCTAACGCCGCCCGGTCCCTTGCGCCTAAACCGTATCCAAATGCCGGGCTGTTAACCCGGCTCCACCTAGCTATGCGCGGAGATCATTCAGATGAAGATGACGACAGAAGAGGCCTTTGTTAAGGTTCTGCAGCTGCACGGGA
>NZ_WQCA01000019.1 GCF_013032445.1 Ruegeria arenilitoris
GTGCCCAAGGAGAGACTCGAACTCTCACGATGTTGCCATCGGGGGATTTTGAATCCCCTGCGTCTACCATTCCGCCACTTGGGCCACGAACACTGGATTAGCGTTCATGACCGGGAAGGTCCAGAGGCAAAAACCAACCCAAATCCGTTTTGTTTTCACAGCGGTGGTTGACGCCTCAACAGGCGCGTGGTTTGGCTGGCGCAACGTTAGAACAGGATTTTAACACCGTATGTTACGATCGCTTTATGACTGGACCATTCGTCTGGCCGAACATCCGCATGCCCTATGGGCGTTGGCTTTTGTGGCCTTTATCGAAAGTTCGGTCTTTCCGATCCCACCGGATGTGCTGATGATTCCGATGATCCTGGCCCGTCCGTCGCGCGCGTGGTTGATTGCAACGGTTGCTTTGGCTGCCTCGGTTCTGGGGGGCTTGTTGGGCTACGCCATCGGCGCCTTCTTTTACGAAAGCATCGGCCAGCCGATTCTGGAATCTATGGGTAAGGCGCACGCCATGGAAGAGTTCAACACCCGCTTTAACGATTTCGGTTTCTGGGCCGTACTGGGGGCCGGTGTCACGCCCTTCCCCTACAAGGTCATCACTATCATGTCGGGATGGACCGGCATGCCGCTGGGCACCTTCATTGCAACATCTATTCTCGCCCGCGCGCTACGGTTTTTCCTGGTCGCCGGGTTGCTTTGGAAATTTGGTGAACCGATCCGTGACTTCATTGAAAAACGTTTGGGCCTGATGTTCACTCTGTTCGTCATTCTGCTGTTTGGCGGTTTCTTGGTGGTGAAATACCTATGACACGCAAAAACATTTTGGTCCTGATCGCGAGCTGCGGTTCATTGGCGTTGCTGCTTGGGGCATGGGGCTTTCAGCATCTCGGTGGCATGGCGCCCTGCAAGATGTGCATCTGGCAACGGTATCCGCACGGCGCGGCCATCCTGATCGGCGCTGTGGCTTTGGCGCTGCCGCGTGTGAACCTGCTGCCCCTGCTGGGCGCGCTCGCTGCGCTGACGACAGCAGTCATCGGTGTGTACCACGCCGGGGTCGAGCAAAAATGGTGGGAAGGCCCCACAAGCTGCACATCCGGAGATATCGGCGGCCTGTCGACCCAGGAGTTGATGGACCAGATTATGTCCGCGCCGCTGGTGCGTTGCGATGACATTCCTTGGCAGATGATGGGCATTTCGATGGCTGGCTGGAACGCCATCCTGTCGGGCGTTCTGGTGCTGGTCTGGATCGCCGCGTGGCGGGTGGGCCGTTAGAACTCGTCCAGTTCCGCATCCCAATAAAGAAAGTCGATCCAGCTGTCATGTAGGTGGTTCGGCGGGAACTTGCGCCCGACATTACGCAGAGCTTCAGCATCCGGTTGGCGCGGTGGTTTGCGCAGCGTCATCCCCGCCTGCCGCAGCGATTTCGAACCCTTCTTCAGGTTACAGGGACTGCACGCCGCCACCACGTTCTGCCAGCTTGTCACGCCGCCAGCGGCACGCGGCACCACATGGTCAAAGGTCAGATCACCCTTGCTGCCACAGTACTGACACCGGAATTCGTCCCTCAAGAATAAATTAAAGCGCGTGAAGGCCACGCGCTTTCTGGGTTTTACATAGTCTTTTAGAACAACGACCGACGGTATTCGTATCTCGGTACTCGGGCTTCGGACGACCTCGTCGTACTCGGCCACAATGTCCACCCTGTCTAGCCAGGCCGCCTTGATCGCCTCTTGCCACGGCCACAAGGAAAGCGGGTAATAGGACAAGGGGCGATAATCGGCGTTCAAAACCAATGCCGGATGATGCTTAAGCGCACCGGGTTCCCTGACAAATTCGGTCCTGAAGTCTCCATCCATATCAGAATCGCTCCTCGCTCTGCTCTGCCCGTTTTTGACATCAGAGCGGGGAACACCCGCCCCGGCCTTAACTTAACTATATATCGTGTTAAAACTCTGACAAGCCCTGAGTTTCCACAATATCTCGGGTATTGGGTAAGGCGAATCCGTAACATTTGCGTGACAGTTATCCACAGGTTGCACCGGTGTGGTCTGCGGGCTATGGCGTGGGACATGAGCTGGTTCATCCGATTCAACAAACCCTTTGACGTGCTGCCGCAGTTTACCGACCGCGCCAATGCGGAGTCGCCGCGCAGCACTTTATCAGACTACATCGACCTGCCCGGTGTTTATCCGGCAGGGCGCCTGGACCGGGACAGCGAAGGGTTGATGCTGCTGACCGATAACGGGCGACTGCAAGCTCAGATATCCGACCCCCAGCACAAAATGCCCAAAACCTATTGGGTGCAGGTCGAGGGTCTGCCGGATGCCGCAGCCCTGAAAGCCCTTCGTGACGGGGTTGAGTTGAAAGACGGAAAGACGCGCCCCGCCAAAGCCCGGCTGATGGATGAGCCCGAAGGCCTGTGGCCGCGCAATCCACCGATCCGGGAGCGCCAGACAGTAGCCGACTGCTGGATCGAACTGACACTGCGGGAAGGGAAGAACCGTCAAGTGCGGCGGATGACGGCAGCCGTGGGCCACCCAACCCTGCGCCTGATTCGCGCCCGGATTGGCGACTGGTCGTTGGAGGGGCTGGAACCCGGTCAATGGGACAGCCTACCCGCACCGGCCTTGAACTCCGCACCACAACGCAAACGGGACCGCCGACCGCGCCGGTGACAAAAACCGCGTGTTGTGATAGGTTTAGGGTATGAAAGTGACTCCGGACATACCCTCACCTGCCGGTATCCTCGAAGCTGCGCTCTATGTCGATGACCTGGACGCGGCAGAGCAATTCTACGGCGACGTTCTGGCGTTGGAGAAAATCCAGCGGGTGGCGGACCGGCACGTATTCTTCCGTGTAGGTGCCTCGGTCCTGTTGCTGTTCAATGCCGAGGAGACTGAGAAACCGCCGATCAACCCCGACCTTCCAGTTCCACCCCACGGAGCACGCGGCCCCGGTCACGTCTGCCTTATCCTGACGCGGGCGCAGATCGACGTGATGCGTAAACACCTTTTGGATTGGAACATTCCAGTGGATGCCGAATTCGACTGGCCGGACGGTGCACGCTCGCTTTACGTTCGCGATCCATCGGGTAACTCGGTCGAGTTTGCCGAAGGACATCTTTGGGACTGACAGATCTGACCGTCCCTTATCGGTCAGAGGGCGGTGTTTGCTCGTAGATCAAGCCGTTTCGAGATCCGATCAACCGGTGTGCCATTCCGCAGCGGCACGCCATAGGCGACCGAATAGTCCTGAAATCCCATCTTGTCATAGTAACTCAGCCCCTGCCTGTTATCGGCTCTGATCGTTGCGTTGATCGCATTCAAACCCAGTCCGGCGGCGAATTTCGAGGTCTCAGAGAACAGCGCACGTCCCACCCCTTTCAAGGGCGGCTCCCTACGCGCGAATGTGGCGATGTCTGCACAATCCTCGGGCAAAGCGTCATGAGCTCCCAGCCATTGGAAACCTGCCACTTCGCCCTGATCGTCTAAGGCGACGTGGCAGCAAATGATGTCCGTTCCATTTAAGTAGCTCTGCGCGAACAATGCCTCCGAAAAGGGGATTTCAAACGCGGTCGTACCCCCGATCTCGATGATATCATTCAGGATGCGGCACGCAGTGCTGACATCTTCGGGCATCATGGGGCGGACAGCGATCATGGCTATAGGCTCAGCTTGTCGCGCATGAACGCCAGTGCGACGCTCAGGCCGTCGGGCGCGATGCCGTGACCGGTGCCCTTCATCACATGCGCGTAGATTTCCTTGAAATCCGCCGCCTGCAGGGCTTCGGCCGCCTCGGGCAAGGATTGCGGCGGAACAACATCGTCAGCGTCACCGTGCACTAACAGGATCGGCATCCGGCTGACGGTTTCATCGGGCAGCAGATCGGGCTCAAGCAACCGGCCCGAAAACGCGACGATCCCGGCAACCGGGTCTTCGCGACGCGGGGCGACGTGCAAGCTCATCATCGTGCCTTGCGAAAAGCCGAACAGCACCACCTGTTCGGGCAACACGTCTTCGTCCACCATCAGCGCATCGAGGAAGGCGTTGAAATCATCGGCAGCCATCTCCATGCCGCGGCGCGCTTCTTCCTCGGAGGAACCGTCGATCCACGGGATTGGAAACCACTGGAAACCGTTGGGCATTCCTGGGATCTGTTCGGGCGCGTCGGGGGCGACGAACAACGTATCCGGCAGGTGCTCCCCCAGCGGATCGGCCAGCCCCAACAAATCAGCGCCATTGGCCCCATAGCCGTGCACGAACACCACGACCGAGCGTGTATCGCCCGAAACCGGCTCTTTTCGGAGCGCATTCAAAACTCGAGTCATCTGATCCCTTCTCGTTCTTTGGCCACCCGGTAATAGGCCCACAGCACCCGCGCCGCAACCGACCGCCAGGGCGACCAGGCCTCGGCCATCTGCCGTAGTTCCTTATCGGTCGGGCGTTTGGGCAGGTCATAGAGAATCCGCGCGGCCTCTTGCAGCGCAAGGTCGCCCGGAGCGATTACGTCAGCGCGGCCCAGTGAGAACATTGCATAGATCTCAGCGGTCCAGACGCCAATGCCCGGCACTTCGGTCAATGTGGCGATAACGTCAGCGTTAGGTGCATCACGTAAAGTCTTGTAATCAATGCGCGCTTCGGCCAGTGCGCGAGCATAGCGGATTTTCTGGCGGCTCAGTCCCACGGCCCGCAAGTCGTCATCCGTGGCCCACATGATCTTGCGTGGGCCGGTCAGTTTTGCCTCCTGCAGCCGCTTCCAGATCGCATTGGCCGAGGCCACGCTGACCTGTTGGCTGACAATCGCACTGAGAAGCTGGGCAAACCCGTCCGGGCGGCGGCGCAAGGGCAACGGTCCGGTTTGCTCCATCGCATAAGCCATGCGCGGGCAGGTTTCGGCCAGCCACGCCGCCCCTTCCGACACACATTCGTTGGTTTCGATGATACGTCCGACGGACATGCGCGCTCCGGGCTGATGCTCACACGCACGTTAGGCTGCTTTGCCGCATATGCAACCCGCTTGTGCGGCTACGTTTTCGCGGATACCCATGGGCCCATGACACAGACCGCCACCGCCCCGGACAACAGACAGGCCAAACGCAACGTCGCCGTATTGGTGGCAGCACAGGCCGTGCTGGGGTCGCAGATGCCGATGATCTTCATTGTTGGCGGGCTTGCGGGGCAGTCACTGGCAACTAATCCCTGTCTGGCCACCCTGCCCATTTCGTTGATCGTTCTGGGCTCGATGCTGGCGGCCACGCCGATTTCAGCGATCATGCAGCGCTGGGGTAGACGCACCGGGTTTCTGGTTGGTGCCACGGCGGGTGCTTGCGGCGGTCTTGTTGGTGCGTATGGGCTGTATCTGGGTTCATTCCCGATCTTCCTTCTGGGCAGCCTCCTGACCGGCATCTACATGAGCGCGCACGGATTCTATCGCTTTGCCGCCGCAGACACCGCATCGGACGCGTTCCGCCCAAAGGCGATCTCTTATGTCATGGCAGGCGGTCTCGCTGCGGCGATCATCGGGCCGCAGATCGTCAAGCTGACCTCGACCGCCTATGTGATCCCGTTTCTCGGCACGTACATGGCGGTGATTGCGCTGAATGTTTTCGGCTCGGCACTGTTCTTTTTCCTCGACATTCCCACGCCCGAGGCCCCCAAGGCAGACGCACCCCACGGGCGAACCCGTCTGGAAATGCTTAAGACCCCGCGTATCGCCGTGGCCATCATCTGCGCTATGGTGTCTTACGCGCTGATGAACCTTGTGATGACCTCGACCCCGCTGGCGGTCGTGGGCTGCGGGTTCAGCGCCAATGACGCCGCCGACGTGGTCACCAGCCACGTGTTGGCAATGTATGTACCCAGCTTTTTCACCGGGCAGCTCATCGCGCGCTTTGGGGTTGAGAAAATCGTAGCCCTCGGCCTTGCCATATTGGCTGGCGCGGGTGTGGTTGCCCTACAAGGCGTCGAGTTGGGCAATTTCTTCGTCGCCCTCATCCTGTTGGGGATAGGCTGGAACTTCGGCTTTATCGGCGCGACCACTATGCTGGCCGCTTCGCACGACGTGAACGAACGCGGGCGGATGCAAGGCCTGAACGACCTGCTGGTGTTTGGCGGCGTCACGCTTGCGTCGCTGGCATCAGGCGGGTTGATGAACTGCTCGGGCGGTTCCGCGGTCGAGGGCTGGACGGCGGTCAACCTCGCCATGATCCCGCTGCTGACACTGGCGGGCGGTGCACTGTTGTGGCTGGTCCTGAAACCGTCCGAGGTGGAAACGGTCTAGGACCTACCAACGCCCGCTGGCCACCCTCAACATCAACGACAGCCTGCGCCGAATTTCGCCCTGCGCTAAATCCCCAGCAGCCACACGATCCGGGCGTGCCGCGGCCTGACGCAAAACCCATTCCGCCTGCCACCCGGCAAACAGCGCAGGCCGCGCATCTGCCGAAACACCGGAGGCGTTGGAACGCGCCTGCTGAACCCGGTCCAACGCCTTTTGCGCCAGCGCCTGCACACCTTCGAATGTGCCAACCAGCAAGGGGATACGGCCTCGCGCCTCAAGACCAGGAATGGCCCGCAGCCAATTCGCCACGCCGACGCCATAGCCAAAGTCGCGCAGAACGCCCTCATCCGCAGCGCCCAAAACCTGCGCCGTCGCAACCATCAGCGACCCGGCCGAGTGGTTGATATAGGCGTCGAAATGCGCCTCATCCTCAAACGGATCGCGGTAAATGTCCCAACGCCTGACGGCGACATACTCATCGAGCATAGCAGCCAGATGCGGCGACAGAACTTGCGACAAGGGCGTCACGACCTCGTGCCGGCGTGCGGGCTTACCCTCGGCAATCTCCTGCAGCGCATCGCGCCACCATTGCAGCCGCATCTCGGCGATCATCACCTCTTGCGTGACCCAAGGGGCGCGCGCGACCTCGACATTCAGTGCGTACAGTGGAAACAACAGCGGCCGCGCCGCAACGGGAGCCGCCATCACCGCCATGAACCGATCGGGATCAGCGCGATGCACCAGTTCCGCGCAGGCTTTGACGTCGTCGTCGAATTCTACGGTCACTCGGCCACCGCCGCTTTTGGCCCGCAATCGCGCACCAATTTCCACTGGATCGCGTCTAGTAGTGCCTCGAACGAGGCATCGACTATGTTCGCGCTGACGCCCACGGTCGACCAGCGCCGCCCCTGCCCGTCTTCGCTGTCGATGATGACGCGGGTCACCGCCTCGGTCCCACCCTGGGTGATGCGCACCTTGAAATCGACCAGCTTCATATCGGCCAGAACCTGTGAGTACTGTCCCAGATCCTTCGCCAGTGCCTTGGCCAGCGCGTTCACCGGCCCCCGGTCGCTGCCATCCTCATCCAGCGACTCACTGACCGACAGCTTCTTTTCCCCGTCGACCTTAACAACAACCACAGCCTCGGACAGGCTGACCATCTTATTGTACTTGTTCTTGCGCCGCTCGACGGTCACCTTGTAGCGCTTGACCTCAAAGAATTCAGGCAATTGACCAAGTTCATCCCGCGCCAGCAACTCGAAGCTGGCCTGAGCAGTGTCATACGAATACCCCTCGGCCTCACGCTGCTTGATCCGGTCCAGAATACGCCCCAGCGCCGGGTCGTTTTTCTCGACGACCAAACCGGCCTCGGTCAGACGTTTGCGCAGGTTCGACTGCCCTGCCTGGTTCGACATCGGAATGATCCGCGCGTTCCCGACCGAACCCGGATCAACATGTTCATAGGTCGATGGGTCCTTGAGGATCGCGCTGGCGTGCAGCCCCGCCTTATGGGCAAAGGCCGAGGCTCCGACATAGGCCGATTGCTTGCTGGGCACCCGGTTCAGGATATCGTCCAACATTCGGCTGATGCGCGTCAGACCACCCAAAGCCTGCAAGTTGACGCCGGTCTCAAAACACGAAGCATAGGGCTCTTTTAACAGCAATGTCGGGATCAGAGCGGTCAGGTTGGCGTTGCCGCAACGTTCTCCCAACCCGTTCAGCGTGCCCTGAATCTGCCGCGCACCGGCATCGACAGCCGCCAAAGAACAGGCGACTGCATTCTCGGTGTCGTTATGGGTATGAATGCCCAACCGATCCCCGGGCAGCCCGGCGGCAATCACCTCTGAAACGATCCGCGACACCTCAGCCGGCAGAGCGCCACCATTGGTATCGCACAGCACGACCCAGCGCGCGCCTGCGTCCAGAGCGGCCCGACACACCTCAACCGCATAACCGGGATTGTCCTTGTAGCCGTCAAAGAAATGCTCGGCATCGAACAGAGCCTCGCGCCCCTGCGCCACGATATGCGCGACCGAAGCGCGGACGTTCTCGACATTCTCCTCCAGCGAGATCCCCAGCGCATGGGTGACGTGATAATCATGCGATTTGCCGACCAGACATACGGCCTGCGTCCCCGCATTCATCACCGCGGCCAAAACGTCATCATTCTCGGCAGACCGGCCCGATCGCTTGGTCATCCCAAACGCGGTCAGACGGGCGGACGTCTTTGGTGCAACCTCAAAAAACGCGCTGTCCGTCGGGTTCGCCCCGGGCCAGCCACCCTCAATATAGTCCACGCCCAACTCGTCCAGGGCCTGCGCGATCTGCACTTTCTCAGCGGTCGAGAACTGAACGCCCTGCGTCTGCTGCCCGTCCCTCAAGGTCGTGTCGTAGAGGTAGAGACGTTCCTTTGACATCAAACCTCCTCCAGCTTGGCCGCGTCGAACCCGGCGCTTGGCACCAGTTCGACCCCATCCTTGCTCATACGAACTTCCAACCCGGCAGCCAGATACGCCGCTTTCAGGCGGTCCACTTCGGAAAAATCCTTGCTCTGCATCGCAGTGACCCGCGCATCCGCCAGCCGGTCCGCATGAGCGGACAAGTCCACCGAAGCTGTATCCGCCCAAGCGCCCATCTCGTCAGACAAGAGACCCAACAACTGCGCACTCGCCAGCAGCCCCGCCGCATCTCCATCCGCAGCCAGACGGTAAAGCTCGGTCAAAGCGCCCGCCGTGTTCAGGTCGTCACTCAGCGCAGCGACAACTGTGGGCGCCGCGCTGGCGGCGGGCTCTATGCCCGCTGTCATCGCCCGCCACTTGCGCAGCGTCACCTCGGCCTCGCGTGCCTTCTTCTCAGTCCAGTCCATCGGCTTGCGATAATGGGTCTGCAGGAAGACAAAGCGGATCACCTCCCCCGGAACACCCTGCTCCAGCAGATCGTGAACGGTGAAGAAATTGCCAAGCGATTTTGACATCTTCTTGCCTTCGACCTGCAGCATCTCATTGTGCAACCAGACGCGTGCGAACTCCCCTTCGGGATGGGCGCAGCAGCTTTGGGCGATCTCGTTTTCATGATGCGGGAACATCAGATCGTTGCCGCCGCCGTGAATGTCAAAGCTGTCGCCCAACAGCTCATAGCTCATGGCCGAGCATTCAATGTGCCACCCCGGACGCCCCCTTCCCCAAGGGCTGTCCCATCCGGGGAGATTATCAGTCGAGGGTTTCCACAGCACGAAATCCATCGGGTTCTTTTTGTAGGGCGCAACCTCAACCCGCGCGCCTGCGATCATGTCATCGACAGACCGACCGGACAAAGCGCCGTATTTCTCCTTCCAACTGTCCACGGCGAACAGAACATGGCCTTCGGCTGCGTACGCGTGTTCCTTCTCGATCAAACCTTCGATCATCGCGATCATCTGATCGATATATTGCGTGGCGCGCGGCATCTCATTCGGCTCCAAAGCCCCAAGCGCGCCCATGTCATGCAGATACCATCCGATTGTCTCGTCCGAGCGCTCCTGCACCAATTGCTCCAATGTGCCCACGGCCCCGGCCTGCTGACGCGCCAGAGCAGTCGCGTTGATCTTGTCATCCACGTCGGTGAAATTGCGCACATAAGTCACGTGATCTGCGCCGTAGGTGTGCCGCAGCAAGCGATAGAGCACATCAAACACCACCACCGGCCGAGCGTTACCCAAATGAGCACGATCGTAGACGGTGGGCCCGCAGACATACATCCGCACATTTTCGGCGCTGATCGGAACGAAATCCTCTTTCGTCCGCGTCCGGGTGTTGTGCAGTTTGATCTTCGTCATCGGTCGGCTCCTAAAAACAGCGTGGCTTCTCGCGTTGGCGCGGGCTTAGCAACTTGTCTCAGGGATGAAAACGAAAGAAACCGGCCCGCTTGATAAATCAGCAGGTAATGCAGCAGATAATGATGCAGGACTTCCGGTTCATACCGTTCCAGTACCACGCGGATCGCTTTGCGCCAAGCCCCCAGTTCCGAGCCCACGGTCACCGATTGACATTCCCGAACGCCTCTGGCCCAGTCTGCGCAAGACATCAGACGGAGACGGACCATGAAATTGTCACAGCGCATCACGCATCTGACCGAAGGCGGCAGTGACGGTTGGGATGTGTTCTATCGCGCCCGCCAGATGATCAGCGACGGCTATGCAGTGACCGAACTGACCATCGGCGAACATGACATCCGCACCGATGCATCGATCCTTGAGGCGATGGACTTGTCTGCCCGGCAGGGTCACACCGGTTATGCCATGGTTCCCGGCACCGATCTGCTGCGCGACACAGTCGCCGCCCGGTTGCGAGCTCGCACCGGTATCCCCACCACGCGCAACAACGTATTGATAACGCCCGGCGGGCAATCGGCGCTGTTTGCAGCCCATGTCGCGGTGTGTGATCCCGGTGATGTGGGGCTGTATCTCGACCCCTATTACGCCACCTATCCCGGCACAATCCGGGGCGCCGGAGCCGTGGCTCGATCGATCCAGACCACCGCCGAAAACGCGTTCCAGCCCCGCGCCGAGCAGATCGAGGCCGCTGCCGATGGCGCAGTGTCCTTGCTGGTCAACACGCCGAACAATCCTACAGGCGTGGTGTATTCCCGGCAGACCCTCGAAGGGATCGCCGAGGTGTGCCGCCAGCGCGATCTCTGGCTGATTTCCGACGAGGTCTATGACACGCAAGTCTGGGAAGGCGAACATATCTCACCCCGTACCCTGCCCGACATGGCCGAACGAACGCTGGTTGTCGGTTCGATGTCGAAATCCCACGCGATGACCGGGTCCCGCTGCGGCTGGATTGTCGGCCCGGAAGAGGTAATCTCGCATCTGATCAACCTCGCCACAAACACAACCTATGGCGTACCGGGATTTATTCAGGACGCGGCCAGTTTCGCACTGAACGCGGGCAATGATCTGGAGGAGCAGATCGCCGAACCCTTCCGCCGACGCCGCGCGCTTGCGGTTGGTATTCTCGACGCGCAGAACACCATCGAGATGGTTCCGGCGCAGGGAGCGATGTACCTGATGTTGGATATCCGAGCCACCGGGCTCAGCGGGGATGAATTCGCCAACGCCCTGCTCGATTCCCACGCGATCGCAGTGATGCCGGGTGAAAGTTTCGGGTCAGCCGCCGCGGGTCATATCCGCGTGGCTATGACCATCGATGACGAAAGGTTCGCAAGCGCTCTTTCCACAATCTGTACCTTTGCGGCTGAATTAGCTGAACATCACGCCGTCGTCAGTTGACCGGCTTCAGAACCGGAAAGAGGTACGAAGGTTGAACACATTCGACCCCAAACCGCCTTCCGTGCGGGTGACATCGTCAAAATTCTGACGCAACGCTTCGCCGCTGATCACCAAGCGATCATTTATGGGATAGGCAACACCGATTCCGTAAACCGCAGCAGTGTCGTTGTCGACCGAGGCATCCAATCTGGCTGCGCCAACGATTACGTACCCCAAAGCTCCACCGAAGTCGTAACCACCACGCAGTTTCAGACGGGTCATGCTGTCTACGCTGCCTTCGCCATCACTGAGGTCGAATGAAAGGCGATTATATTCAAGCTCACCGCCCAGAACAAAGTTGCCGAAATCTCGGTCATACCCGATATGAGGGCCAAAGGCCGTATCGTTACCGCTCGACCCGTTCGGGCCATCGGCTTCCGCATACCCAAAGCTAAATCCGGCATAAGCCCCGGTCCAATCCTCAGCCATTGCCGGGGTTGCGATGCTCGCCACCAAAACAAAACTGAGGGCCTTAAGGGCTTTCATAAATTTCTCCTACCGGACCTTTTGCCAAAGCAGTTGGTCGATCGGGTTACCTTAACTTAGAAACCTGGCTCACGATCATTAAGATTCAATTGAGATCACGAACCACTCTTAAATAAGTGAAGGAACTATAACAGATTTCTGCCTTAGCGGGAAAAAACTTTGGAACCAGAGAAAACGCCGTGACACCCGCACAACAGTTTCGCTTTTGAACTCTCAGGTCGCAAACAGGACAGAAAGCAGCTGTGCACATCGGAATACTGATCGTCAAAACGCGAGGACAGATGCAAAGCGACGTTTGGAAAATTCGGCTGATCAGCCGCACCATCGGTGCGGATCGTGGTCGTGCAGCACGAGGGCGACCAACAAAGGCGTGAATACCCCTCACTCCTGACGCCTTTTCTATTGGATTCTGACCCATGAACGATCAAACCCGTACCTCTTCCCGCAGCGGCGGACGCGCCGCGCGTCGTGCTGCCCGTGCCACCGCCCTTCCTGAACATTTGCGCCCCATCCGCCCCGGCATGGAGGGAGGTGTCCTCAATGTTCTGACCCAGGCACAGATCGAACGCATTCACGAGGCCGCGTTGACCGCGTTGGAGACCATCGGTCTGGCCGACGCACCGCAAAGCGGTATCGATTACCTTGTCGGTGCCGGTTGCACGTTGGGCGACGATGGACGAATTCGCTTTCCCCGCGCCCTGGTCGAGGACACGATCGCGAAAGCAAACCGCTCGGTCACCCTGTACAGCCGTGACGGAAAAACCGACCTGGACCTGTCTGGTACCAAGGTCCACTACGGTACTGCAGGTGCGGCCGTCAGCATGGTTGACGTTCATGGGAATGAATATCGCGATTCCACGGTTCAAGACCTGCATGACGCATCCAGAATCTGCGAGCAGCTTGAAAACATTCACTTTGTCCAGCGTCCGATGGTTTGCCGAGACATTCCCGACAACCTGGAAATGGATCTGAACACGATTTACGCCGCATGTTCGGGCACATTCAAACATATCGGCACATCCTTCACCGAACCTCACCACGTGGCCCCGGCGATGGAGATGATCTACATGATCGCCGGTGGTGAAGATAAATACCGAGAGCGTCCGTTCGTATCGAACTCGAACTGTTTTGTCGTGCCGCCGATGAAATTCGCAACGGAAAGCTGCGAGGTTATGGAACTGTGCATCAAGGCCGGGATGCCGGTTCTGTTGCTGTCGGCCGGGATGGCGGGTGCGACCGCGCCCTCAACAATCGCCGGAGCGATCACCCAAGCCACGGCAGAATGCCTGGCGGGATTGGTTTATGTAAACGCCGTAAGTCCCGGTGCTCCTGCGATTTTTGGCACATGGCCCTTTGGCCTGGACCTGCGTACCGGCGCCATGTCGATCGGGTCCGGCGAACAGGCCTTGCTGACCGCAGGCTGTGCCCAAATGCACCGGTTCTACGACTTGCCGGGCGGTTCAGCCGCTGGTGCATCCGATTCGAAGATGCCCGACATGCAGGCGGGATGGGAGCAGATGTGCTCGAACGTCATGGCCGGGCTGTCGGGTGTGAACATGGTATACGAAGCGGCCGGTATGCACGCCTCGTTGCTGGGGTTCTGTCTGGAAAGCCTCATCCTCAGCGACGACCTGATTGGTCAGGCGCAGCGCTGCGTACGTGGAATTGAAGTGACCGACGAAACTCTGGCGCTCGACCAGATCGCAGAAGTCTGCATGGGCGGGCCGGGTCATTATCTTGGCACCGATGCAACGCTGAGCCGGATGCAGGCGGATTATGTCTATCCAACCTTTGGTGACCGCACCTCACCCAAGGAGTGGGCAGAACTGGGCAAACCCGACCTGATTGAAAAGGCAATTAAGCGGAAGGAAGAGATCCTGTCGACCCCGTCCCCGGCCCGGTTCGATCCGCTGCTGGATGCCGAACTTCGTGAAAAGTTCAACATTCACCTCAGCCAATAAAGCATTGTAAAAGCGGCCAGAAAACATCTGGCCGCTTTCTATTTCGGGGTTAGCCGTCGGTCGCCGGCAGCAAACCTGCTTCCTGTGCCACGGCAATTTCGGCCTCATCCAGCGCACCGTCACCATTTGCGTCCATCGCCGAGAAACCATCTGCGTCAACGTCGGGCAGAACGGCCTGAACTTCTTCGATTGTCAGTACACCATCGCCATTTGCATCAGCCGAGGATTGTGCGACGACCAGCGTCGGAAATCCAAGTGCAATGGCAGAGATAACGGCCAGAGTTTGCGGTTTCATTGTGATGCCTCCTGATTGAGCTTTTTGCGTGTTGTCGTCCGGACAGCATTAGAAACACCCGAGCCTGATCCGCTGTCACCCGTTTTAAGTGTTTTCAGCGTTTTCGCGCCAATCTCCGCGTGTTTTAAAGAGTCGTGTCTGCGGGCGCCCGCCGGAAAAAACGCCCCTGTCGCATCTCGGCAAGTCTTGCCCGACGCGAGATGCAAAATCCGGCAAAGCTCTGCTCAAATTCCCGATGAAGCTTTCGCAAAAAGAAAGGGGGCCGAAGCCCCCTGTCAGTTTCGCCTTCCAGGCTCATTTCGTTGACCGCCCGGTGTTTTTTTGCCTGCGGCCTGGACTGCGCATGGGACGAGCGCACCCGCCCCGTGAAAGAGTGGGAAAGAGCATATATTCCGCCCCACCCTGTTCCCGGCCGACACGGGCATGTCGACCGAGTGGAGCGAGGCATCGATGGTAAGTCTCAGCACCTTGCTCCGTATTCGTCGGGGTCGGTTACTTAGGCAGCGTTCCGACCCCTACGCCCCGGGTTGCCGGGGCGTTAGTTTTAGCTACATCCGCTGGTCGCGCCGCAGGTGTTGCATTTCATGCAGGTGCCGTTGCGCACCAGCGTGTAGTTTCCGCATTCGCCACAAGGATCACCCTCATAGCCCTGCATCTTGGCCTTGGTCCGCGCGTCCATTCCGGTAGCAACCGCTGTTTCAGCAACAGGCGCTTCAAAGGTGGGCGCGGTTTCGGCCATGCCGTTCACCTCGGCCTGACCGCCATTGAAGACCATCAGGTCCTGCGGCAAACGCTTGCGAAGATATCCGGTCGAGCTGATTTGTTTCAGCACTTCCAAGGACTTGGTCGCCGCGCTGTCACTGATTTCCGAGACATTGGACAGACCGTCTTCCTCCCCGCGGCCCAGATCGTCGAAGGTTGCGCCTTCGGGCTTCACATGGGCCAGATCGGTGCGGTCCAGATAGGACACGGCCAGCTCGCGGAAGATGTAATCCAGGATCGACGTCGCATTCTTGATCGAGTCGTTGCCTTGCACCATTCCAGCCGGTTCGAACTTGGTGAAGGTGAAGGCATCCACGAATTCTTCCAGCGGCACGCCGTATTGCAGGCCAACCGACACCGCGATGGCAAAGTTGTTCATCATCGCCCGGAAGCCAGCGCCTTCCTTGTGCATGTCGATGAAAATCTCGCCCAGCTTGCCGTCTTCGAACTCACCCGTGCGCAGATAGACCTTGTGCCCACCCACGATCGCCTTCTGGGTATACCCCTTGCGACGATGCGGCAGTTTCTCGCGATGGCTGCGGATGATTTCCTTGACCACAACCTTTTCGATCACCTTCTCGGCCAGAACGACGGCTTTTTCTTGCGCCGATCCGCTTTCCAACACTTCTGCCGCTTCGTCATCATCCTCGACTAGCGCTGCTGCCAAAGGCTGCGACAGTTTCGAGCCGTCACGATAGAGCGCGTTGGCCTTCACACCCAGCGACCAGCTGAGTTCGTATGCCTTCTGGCAATCCTCGATGGTCGCATCGTTCGGCATGTTGATCGTCTTCGAGATCGCGCCCGAGATGAAGCTCTGCGCCGCCGCCATCATGGTGATGTGGCTATCAACCCCAAGGAAACGCTTGCCTTTTTTACCGCATGGGTTGGCGCAGTCGAAGATCGAATAGTGCTCTTCCTTCAGATGCGGCGCGCCTTCCAGCGTCATGGTTCCGCAAACGTGGTCGTTGGCCGCGTCGATATCCGCGCGGGTAAAGCCCAAATGGCGCAGCAGGTCGAAGGTCGGGTCATTCAGCTTGGTCGCCGGAATGCCCAGTACGCCGGTGCAGAAATCCTCGCCCAGGGTCCACTGGTTGAAGACGAACCGGATGTCGAAGGCGCTTTCCAGCGCGGCATCCACCTTGGCCAGCTCGTTGGGGCCAAAGCCATGACCGGTCAGCGAGGTGTGGTTGATCCCCGGTGCGTTGCCGATGGTGCCGTGACCAACGGCGTAACCCACGATCTCTTCGATCTGAGACGAAGAATACCCCAACTTCTCCAGCGCCGACGGCACCGAGCGGTTGATGATCTTGAAGTAACCGCCACCGGCCAACTTCTTGAACTTGACCAGCGCAAAGTCCGGCTCAATCCCCGTTGTGTCGCAATCCATCACCAGGCCGATGGTGCCGGTGGGCGCGATTACAGTCGCCTGTGCGTTGCGGTAGCCGTTCTTCTCACCAAGGCTCAGCGCCTCATCCCAAGCCGACATGGCCAGATCGATCAGACGCTTGTCCGGGCAGTTGCCGTGGTCCAAAGGCACCGGCTTGACGGCCAGTTTCTCATAGCCTTCGGTCACACCCTGCGAGGCGCGGCGATGGTTGCGGATGACGCGCAGCATGTGATCCGCATTCCGTTCGTACCCCTTGAACGGCCCCAGCTCACCAGCGATCTCAGCCGAGGTCGCATAGGCCACACCGGTCATGATCGCGGTCAGCGCGCCACAGATCGCCCGGCCCTCGTCCGAGTCGTAGCTATAGCCCATGTTCATCAGCAGGCCGCCGATGTTCGCGTAACCCAGACCAAGCGTACGGAAGTCATACGACAGCTGCGCGATTTCCTTCGACGGGAACTGCGCCATCGTCACCGAGATTTCCAGTGTCAGGGTCCACAGACGCGAAGCGTGCATGTAGTCCGCGGCCTGGAACTCACCATCCTTGAGGAAGGTCAGCAGGTTCATCGATGCCAGGTTACAGGCCGTGTCATCAAGGAACATGTATTCCGAACATGGGTTCGAGCCGCGAATCTCACCATCTTCGGGGCAAGTGTGCCATTCGTTGACCGTGTCGTGGAACTGGATGCCGGGATCGGCGCAGGCCCATGCGGCGTGGCCAACCTTTTCCCACAGATCGCGCGCCTTGACGGTCTTGGCGACCTTGCCGTCGGTGCGGTTGATCAGTTCCCAATCAGCGTCCTTTTCCACAGCCGTCAGGAACGCGTTGGTCACGCGGATCGAGTTGTTCGAGTTCTGCCCCGAGACCGAGCTGTAGGCTTCCGAATCCCAGTCCGTGTCGTAGGTGGGGAATTTGATGCTGTCGTGGCCTTGCTTGGCGTAATCCAGAACGCGCTTGATGTAAGTTTCGGGGATCGCAACTTTTTTCGCCTCACGAACCGCCTTTTTCAGGCTGTCATTCTTGTTGGGATCATACGCTTCGTCCTGCGCACCGTCCCAGCTGCGGATGGCCTCGAAAATGCCGTTCAACATCTTCTCGTGCATCTTGGATCCGGCAACGATCGAGGCCACCTTCTGCTCTTCGATCACCTTCCATTCGATGAATTGCTCGATGTCCGGGTGATCTGCATCGACGATCACCATCTTTGCTGCTCGACGGGTTGTCCCGCCTGATTTGATCGCGCCAGCGGCGCGGTCGCCGATCTTGAGAAAGCCCATGAGGCCCGAGGACTTGCCGCCACCCGACAGCGCTTCGCCTTCTGCACGCAGATGGCTGAAGTTGGTCCCGGTACCCGAGCCGTATTTGAACAGGCGCGCCTCGCGCACCCACAGATCCATGATGCCGCCTTCGTTCACCAGATCATCATCGACCGACTGGATGAAGCACGCATGCGGCTGCGGATGTTCGTAAGCGGATTTCGATTTGGTGAGCTTGCCGGTCTTGTAGTCGACATAGTGGTGTCCCTGCGCAGGACCGTCGATGCCATAAGCCCAATGCAGACCCGTGTTGAACCACTGCGGGCTGTTCGGAGCAGCGCGCTGGGTCGCTAGCATATAGCGCATCTCGTCAAAGTAAGCGCGCGCGTCTTCCTCGGTCGAGAAATAGCCGCCTTTCCAGCCCCAGTACGCCCAGGCACCTGCCAGACGATCAAACACCTGCTTCGATGATGTTTCCCCCCCGAACTCAGCGCCTTCTGCGGGAACCGAGCGCCACAGGAATTCGGGAACGTCCTTCTCTTTGACCTTTTTCAGAGCGGACGGGATACCAGCCTTGCGGAAGTATTTCTGCGCGATGACGTCACTTGCCACCTGGCTCCACCTGGCGGGAACTTCAATTTCGTCGAGGCGAAACACAATTGTACCGTCCGGGTTCCGGATTTCCGAAGTCGCAGACACAAAGTCCAGATCTGCGTAAGCGTCCTGCCCCGATTTGGTGAATTTCCTGTCAATCTTCATGTCCGCAGCCCTAGATTCAATCAACTTGTCCGTTGGCATCAGGGGCGTTTCACCAAACCTTCAGCCGTGCCAGAAAAATTGGACGCAAACAGCCGGGCGCTGAGTTTAACAGCGCAGAACCGACCAAACGGTTGCACGTATAATAGATGTGCTTTCCGACCCTCGCCCTGTGCCTTGTCCTAGTTTTCTACCAGATTTAGTGGCACTTCTTTCGGCCCATACAACTTGGCGTATTCAGCCATAGATCGTCAACGTCATTTTTCAGTCAATTTCAAAATCTTTTATATTGACCTGAGAGTTCCGGGCTTCCGCCAATTGTCGAGGCGCGATTCCTCCACAGGGTCATCCACTTCCCCGAGCAGTTGAATTGAGAACGTTTCATCCAGATTAACTGTTTTTATCAGCACAGTTATCGGCATTTGATAATCTCGATGTAAGGTGGGTAGACCGAGCTAGAATCGGGACGCCATCCCTCGGTGAGGTGGATAAGTAGTTTAATGTTCAAAACGAGTTCTTGAAGGGGTCAGGTCCAATGTTGGTATATCGCTTTCTTCCCATAATGGCGCTGACCGTGGCCTGTACACCACAAGATTTGCCCCATCCAACGCGCAGCGCTCAGTTTGAAAGATACCCTGATCGTCTCTTTAGTACATTCGAAACCCAATGCACGGGGCCTGGCGAGCAGTTCGAGAAAGTCGGGAATCGGGTGTTCGAATGCACCGAGTTACTGCCACCCGACACTACGGCATTTCTGATTCTCAACTACGACGGTTATCCGCAGGACCTGCCCAAAAGCGTCATGCGTATGACGTCGACCAAAAATACATCGGGCTACCGTGTGGATGCTGAGTTGTTCTTCAACGTACCGCAGAAGGCAGGCCCCGCGGTGAAGGTGCCGGTGGAAAGCAAAGCGCTGGATCAGGCGCTCGGCGAGCTGTTCCAGAAGATGGGTGGTTCACCGACATAAAGGAAAGAAGTGGTCGGGGCGGCAGGATTCGAACCTACGACCCCCTGTACCCAAAACAGGTGCGCTACCAGACTGCGCCACGCCCCGGACCGTGCGCCTTCCTAACGATGCCGATCTGATTTGAAAAGCCCTAACAGGGCCAAATTGCGGGACCTTGCGAAAAAATATTGTGCTGCATCTGGGTTCCCGGAGTGATCAGATAGCGAGCCGCCAGCCCCGCGTTGATTTCCAGTACTGCAAACACCGAATCGCCACCATCAATCGGGGTTTCCTCGCCCGGAACTGCATTCTCGTGGACATGTGTCACCAAACCCGTGCGATCCAGGAAAATGATGTCTAAGGGAATCAGCGTATTTTTCATCCAGAACGCGACCCGTTGAGGCGGATCGAACACAAACAGCATTCCAGAACGTTGTGACAACGACTCGCGGAACATCAATCCGCGCGCACGCTCCTGCGGGCTAATCGCTAGCTCAACATTGAAGGAAATCTGCGTCTTGTCGTTGCGCAGCCCAACACGCTCATCTCGGCAGGCCGCCTGTGCATCCCCGGTCCAAAGCGCTGAAAAAACTGCAAGAACCGCGAAAAGTCTGGTCATAAGTTATCAGTCGTCCAATGCCGCTTCCCAGGCCATGACCTGAGCGGCCATACGCCCGCGTTTCCCGTCGATAACGCGCATCGCCAACGCCTCACCCGGTTGCAAGTCCGCAAGACCGGACTGGCGCAACACTTCGATATGCAGAAACACATCCTCGCCGCGCCCAAAAACGTTGGCAAAACCAAATCCCTTGCCTTTATCGAACCATTTTACCCGAGCCGCTTCCAGCGGTGCCTCGGCGATCACAACCGGATCAAGCTCGGCAAAATCCGCCAGCATCATCGAGTCGGTCCGTACGGGTGGGTCAACGCTGATGACTTCAACCGCCTGAACACCGCGATCGGTGCGGTGCGTCATGATCTCAATCCCAGCTCCGTCCGCGACAGAGCTTTGACCGAAATTGCGCAACACGTTCACATGCAACAGAATATCCGGGCCGCCTTCGTCAGACACAACGAACCCGTACCCTTTGGCAGGGTCGAACCATTTTACGTGTCCACGGACGCGGTACATGTTGTTCAGATCTTCTGGCACGGTTTTCCCATCGCGAATTTTAACAGTTCGTTAAGGGTCCGATGTGTATGGGATTGACACGCAAATTCAAGCTGAAAAAAACCTTTGTTTTCTGCGTGTTGCATTTCACGATACGCGAACGTCATGGATTCAACCTCTGCACTTCCCACGCCGAACCTACCTGATCCCTACGCCACTGAAACCTGTCGTGCAGTCGAAACGCACCGTCGGCCCAAAACTCAATTTCAGTCGGCACAAGCCTGTATCCACCCCAGAACGGCGGCCGCGGTGGATTCGGCCCTAATTTCGCGGTCACCTTTGCAACTTCCGCCATCAATGCGGACCGGCTGCTGAGAGGCTGGGATTGCCTTGAAGCCCAAGCCCCCAGACGGCTTTTTAACGAGCGGGACGCATAGTATTCATCAGCCTGCGGCCCGTTTTCCCGAGTTATTGTACCACGAACTCGGATTTGCCGCCGCAATGATTTCCAATGCATGACAAAAGCCGCCTTACCAGCCGAGTCGAGCTCGACCGCTTTGGTGCTTTCGTAGTTGGTGTAAAACACAAAGGCATCGGGCTCGATCTCTTTCAACAGCACCATGCGTACATTCGGCATGCCGTCCGGGTCCACGGTAGCCAACGCTATTGCGTTGGGATCATTCAATTCGCTGTCTTTGGCCTCGGCCAACCACCGACCCGAAATTTCAAACGGATCAGAGCCGGCAAAAATGCCACCTCGCTCGATCATTTCCATCCCCCGGAAACTTTTGTTAACTACCCTAGGGCGAGAACCCGCTGTGGGCAAGAGTTCGTGGCCTTGAAGCAGCGCATCCAATGGCATAAACCAACTCAACATGACGCGAAGACAGGCGGAGAACCGAACATGTCAAATCAGTTGATGGCCGGAAAGCGCGGCCTCATCATGGGACTGGCCAATGATAAATCGATCGCATGGGGAATTGCCCGCGCTTTATCCGAAGCCGGAGCCGAACTTGCCTTTTCCTATCAGGGCGATGCTCTGAAAAAACGTGTCGATCCGTTGGCGGCACAACTGGGCAGCGAAATCGTTTTGCCCTGCGATGTAAGCGACGAAGCGTCGATTGATGCGCTGTTCTCTTCACTGGAAGAGAAATGGGGCAAGCTGGACTTCATCGTTCACGCGATCGGCTTTTCCGACAAGAACGAGCTGCGCGGTCGCTATGTCGACACCAGCCGCGCGAATTTCAAGCTGACCATGGACGTGTCGGTCTATTCCTTCACCGCTGTAATGCAGCGCGCCGAAAAGATGATGTCCGAAGGCAGCAGCGCCGTTACCCTGACCTATTACGGCGCCGAACAGGTGATGCCGCACTACAACGTGATGGGCGTTGCCAAAGCCGCGCTGGAAGCTTCGGTCAAATATCTGGCTGAGGATCTGGGCAAGGATGGTATCCGCGTAAACTCTATCTCGGCTGGCCCGATTAAGACCCTCGCCGCCAGCGGCATTGGCGACTTCCGCTATATCATGAAGTGGAACGAGTATAACTCGCCCCTGCGCCGCAACGTGACCATCGACGATGTGGGCAAGTCGGCGCTGTATCTGCTGTCTGATCTCAGCAGCGGCGTCACCGGTGAGAATCTGCACGTGGATTCGGGCTATCACATCGTCGGCATGAAGGCCGTCGATGCCCCGGACGTTGAAAAGGGTTGATTCAATGAGCGCCAAAGACCGCCTGCCCCACGAAAAAGGCTTTCACATCAGCTGGGACCAGATTCACCGCGACTCGCGCGCTTTGGCGTGGCGCTTGGACGGGCAAGGCCCCGATGACGGCGCATGGCGCGCCGTTGTCGCCATCACGCGTGGCGGCATGGCCCCCGCGATGATTGTCAGCCGCGAGTTGGACATCCGCACCGTGGATACGATCAGCGTGCGATCCTATCACCATCAGTCGCAGGGTGAAGCCGAGGTGCTGAAAGCTCCCGACGCCGATCTGATGGGCGATGGTGAAGGCGTTCTGATCATCGACGATCTGGTCGACAGCGGCAAAACGCTGGAACTTGTACGCGCGATGTACCCCAAGGCGCATTTCGCCACCGTCTACGCCAAGCCTAAAGGCCGCCCGATGGTGGACACATTCATCACCGAGGTCAGCCAGGATACGTGGATCTTCTTCCCGTGGGATATGGCCCTGCAATATGTTGAGCCCTATCGCGGCACCGACTGACACCTTTCTGAACAACCAGGACCACGCATGAACCGAACACGCACCGCCGCCACCTTTGCCCCTCCGGTGATGGAGGCGCGGCGCTGGCTGGAAGGCGTGGCCTTTCCTGAAGACCGGCCTCTGATCAATGTCAGTCAGGCCGCGCCGGTTGATCCGCCCCCCTTGGCGCTGCGGCAGGCCATGGCCGAGTTTGCGGTGACCGAGGACAGCGCGCATTTGTACGGGCCGGTTTTGGGCAATCCGGACCTGCGCGCGGAGCTGGCGACGCAAATCAACAAGCATTACGAAGCTGAGGTTGCGGTTGATCAGGTTGCGATCACCTCTGGCTGTAATCAGGCTTTTGCGGCGGCGATCACGGCAATCACCGATGAAGGGGACGAGGTCATCCTGCCAACCCCTTGGTATTTCAATCACAAAATGTGGTTGGATATGGAGGGAGTTCGCGCGGTCGCATTGGCAACCGGTGATGATCTGCTGCCCGACCCCGAAGTGGCTCGCTCTTTGATCACCGACAAGACCCGCACCATCGCTTTGGTCACTCCGAACAATCCGGGCGGTGTGGAATACCCGGCGGAATTGGTGTGCGCCTTCTATGATCTGGCGCACGAGGCGGGTATTCGGCTGCTGGTCGATGAAACCTATCGCGATTTCGACAGCCGCAGCGGCCCGCCACATGATCTGTTCAGCCAGCCAAATTGGCAGGATACGCTGGTCCACCTCTATTCCTTCTCGAAGGCTTATCGCTTGACCGGCCACCGCGTCGGCGCAATCGCAACCGGTGCGGACCTTCTGGCCGAGATTGAGAAGTTTCTGGACACAGTAGCGATCTGTCCTAGCCAAATCGGTCAGTTCGCAGCACTCTGGGGGATGAAAAACCTATCGCAATGGGTGGCCGGAGAGCGCGCTGAAATCCTCGACCGCCGCGCCGCTATTCAAGAAGAATTGCCCCGGCTGACCGACAAGGGCTGGCGCCTGTTGGGGCTGGGCGCCTATTTCGCCTATTTCGAGCATCCGTTCGACATCCCTTCGGACGAACTGGCCCTCCGTCTGGTGCCCGAGGCCGGTATCCTGCTGCTGCCTGGAACGATGTTCATGCCCGCGGATGACCCGGCCGGAAAACGTCAGGTTCGCATTGCGTTTGCCAATCTCGACCGCGCCGGAATCGCTCAATTGTTCGACCGGCTGCAGGCCCTGTCCTTCTGAGCTTGCCCCCCGGCGGCGTGCATCGTATTCAGGGCCGCAACCGACAGGGCAGTAACTTGCTACATCAATAAGAGGGCACCATGGCCGCAGGCATGAAAAACCTATCGAAGACCTTTGTCTGGATTCTCATGGGCCTATTGATGCTGGGCCTTGCGGGCTTTGGCGCAACCAGCCTGACCGGCACCGTGCGCACCGTTGCGCAGGTGGGGAACGAAGAGGTTTCGATCAACGAATATGTCCGCGAACTGCAGCGTGAAATCCGCGCGGTCGAAAGCCAAACCGGGCAGCCCCTGCAAATGTCGCAGGCGCATGAGTTCGGTCTGGATCAGTTGGCCCTTTCGCGCCTGACCGCTCTGGCCGCGCTGGACAACGAAGTTGGCGAGCTGGGCATTTCGATTGGCGACGAGAACCTGCAACAAGAGATCGTCGCCATTCCAGCCTTTCAGGGCGTCGATGGGACTTTCGACCGAGACGCCTATCAGTTCCAACTGGACCAAGTCGGGATGACGGATACCGAGTTCGAATCGGACCTGCGCAAGGAATCCTCGCGCACCATCGTGCAAAACGCGGTGGTTAGTGGGGTTGAGATGCCTTCGGTCCTGACGCAAGTGCTGACCGATTATGTCGGCGCGCGCCGCAGCTTTACCGTAGCCACGCTTGGACCGGATGCCTTGGCCGTCCCTGTCGCAGCACCAACGGACGAACAGGTGCAGGCCTACTATGACGAGAACACGGACCAGTTCACCCTGCCCCGCACTAAGCAACTGACCTACGCGATCCTGTCGCCCGAAATGCTGCTGGACACTGTCGATGTCGACGAGGACTCGGTGCGTCGCCTCTATGATCAACGCGCCTCGGAATTCCACCAGCCCGAACGCCGTCTGGTTGAGCGTCTCACCTATCCGAACGAGGAAGCCGCGCAAAGCGCCAAGGCTCAGCTTGAGGTCGGTGGCACCACGTTTGAACAGCTGGTGCAAGATCGCCAGTTGGAACTGAGCGATATCGACCTTGGTGACGTCACCCGCGAAGATCTTGGCGAGGCGGCCGATGCTGTCTTTGCCGCCGACATAGATGCCGTGGTTGGCCCGCTGCCCTCGACCTTCGGTCCCGCGCTGTTCCGCATCAACGGGTCGCTGGCCGAAAACAACACCTCTTTCGAGGACGCCGCCCCGGCCCTGCGCGAGGAACTCGCCTCGGACCGTGCCCGCCGTCAGATCGAGGCGCAGGCCGAAGACATCAATGACATGCTCGCTGGTGGGGCCACTTTGGAAGAGCTGACCTCTGAGACCGAGATGGAACTGGGCCAGATCGACTGGACACGCCAAAGCGATGATGGCGTTGCTGCCTATGACGGGTTCCGCACCGCTGCCGAAGCCATAAACGAAGGCGATTTCCCCGAGGTTGCGTTCCTCGAAGACGGTTCGATCTTTGCGTTACGCCTGAACGAAGTTCTGCCTCAGCGACCCGAGCCGTTGGATGGCGCCCGCGAACGCGTGGTGGCTGCATGGACCCAGACCGAGACAAACAGGGCGCTGGAGGAACAGGCCAATGCCGTTCTGGAGCAATTGAAAGCGGATGGTGATTTCACCACCACAGGCTTGCCCTTCCGCGTGGAAAACGCCCTGACCCGCACTGCGTTTTTGGACGATGTGCCCACGGACTTCATGGTGCAGGTGTTCGAAATGGAACCCGGCGAACTGCGCGTTGTCCCGGGCGACGGTTCCGCATTTGTCGTCCGTCTGGAAGAATTGTTGCCGCCTGCTGAGACGGACGAACTGCGTCAAGCTCAGACCGCGCTTGAGGCGCAGCTGAATCAGGCACTGGCCCAGAACATTTTCGACGCCTATGTGCGCGACGCACAGACACGCGCCCGCCCGGTGGTTGATCAGCGCGCGCTGAACGCCGTGCAGTCAAGCTACTAAAAGAGACCGAATATGGCCCTGACACCCGAGTTTGACAGCTTCGCCCGCGCCTATGAGGCTGGCGAAAATCAGGTCGTCTACACCCGTTTGGCTGCTGATCTGGATACACCCGTGTCCCTGATGCTCAAGCTGACGGGCGCGCAGAAAGACGCGTTCATGCTGGAATCGGTGACCGGCGGAGAAATCCGCGGGCGTTATTCGATCATCGGCATGAAACCCGACCTGATCTGGCGGTGCCGCGGGGAAACATCAGAATTGAACCGCACTGCCCGTTTTGATGCCGAGGCATTCGACGCGCAGGACGGCGACCCTATGGACAACCTGCGCGCGCTGCTGGCCGAAAGCCGGATTGAACTGCCCGACGACCTGCCGCAAGCCGCGGCCGGGCTGTTTGGCTATTTGGGCTATGACATGGTTCGACTGGTTGAATACCTGCCGGACGTGAACCCCGACCCGCTGGGCTTACCCGATGCGATCATGCTGCGCCCGTCGGTGATCGCTGTTCTGGACGGTGTCAAAGGCGAAGTTACTGTCGTCTCTCCGGCCTGGGTCGCCGAAGGGCAATCAGCCAAAGCCGCCTACGCACAGGCGGCTGAGCGTGTAATGGACGCCGTGCGCGATCTGGAACGCGCCATGCCCGCCGAGACTCGCGATCTGGGTGATGCCTCCGAAGTCGCGCCGCCGGTGTCGAACTTCACAAAGTCCGGCTATATGGAAGCGGTTGAAAAGGCCAAGGAATATATCCGCGCGGGCGACATCTTTCAGGTGGTCCCGGCGCAGCGCTGGACGCAGGATTTCCCGCTGCCGCCTTTTGCCCTGTACCGGTCTCTGCGGCGCACCAACCCGTCGCCCTTCATGTTCTATTTCAACTTTGGCGGATTTCAGGTCGTGGGCGCCAGCCCCGAGATTCTGGTGCGTGTCTTCGGTGATGAGGTTACAATCCGCCCGATCGCTGGCACCCGCCCGCGTGGTGCGACGCCCGAAGAAGACAAGGCCAACGAGGCCGATCTGCTCGCCGACAAGAAAGAACTGGCCGAGCACCTGATGCTGCTGGATCTGGGTCGCAACGACACCGGTCGCGTAGCCAAAATCGGGACAGTCCGCCCGACCGAAGAGTTCATCATCGAACGCTACAGCCACGTGATGCACATCGTGTCCAACGTGATCGGAGAGCTGGCCGAGGACAAAGACGCGCTGGACGCGTTCTTTGCCGGGATGCCTGCGGGCACCGTCTCGGGCGCGCCCAAAGTGCGTGCGATGGAGATCATCGATGAGCTGGAGCCGGAAAAACGCGGCGTCTATGGCGGCGGCGTTGGTTACTTCAGTGCTGGTGGCGACATGGATATGTGCATAGCGCTGCGAACGGCCATCGTGAAGGATCACAAACTGTATATTCAGGCTGGTGGCGGTGTCGTTTACGACAGTGACCCAGAATACGAATATATGGAGACCGTCCACAAATCGAACGCTATCCGACGGGCCGCCGCGGATGCCGCCCGATTTACGGATTCTGGCAACAGCTAAAATTAGCGGCTGACCTTATTGGCCAGCCGTATAATAGTGTCTCAGCTTACCGAACTTCCGTCATCATCACTGCGGAAATTGGCGCCATCGCGACTCGGTTACCACGATCTTCGAGACCCCACAGCAATAGGGCCGAGATCGTGTCCGGACGCAGACGGCCTAGCATTACCACCGCGCCCTCCTGTCCGGCGCGGAACGCGGCCTGATCCAGAAAGCGGCGCATAATCTTGGGATCCTGACGCGCTCCATCGATATCTCGGAAGATCACGCCGGATGGCACGCCATTCCGCGCTGCCAGCTTTTGCACGGTATTCAGCCCGTTATCTTGCGTGATCAGGCCTCGCCCGGTGCCGCCCGCAATCGCGGCCACCTGATCGGCCAGTTTACGGTTGCCATGAATGCCCGAATCTACACCTTCGAGAATACCAACCGTTTCCGGCAGCGTGTCCAGCCATACGGCCAACGATACTTCGGCATCCTGCGCGCTTGCAGCTTCGGGTAGATCGGCCAGAGCAAGAACTTCAAAACCGGCCTCGCGATGCCTGTTCATCTTTTCTACGGCCTCCGGATCAGAGGGGCTGACCGCGAAGCTCAGCGGGTACGGGAAATCTTGCAATGCCTCAGCCCCATAGGCACCCTCATCGTCGATCAGGATAATCGACATCAAGGGCTTGGCTTCTGGGTTTTCGAAGGAAGCCGCATAGGCCTCGATCGGTTTGCCGGGGGCAACCTCTTCCGTGTCGGTTTCAGTGACCGGAGCAGCGTTGTCTCGTTCGGTTAGTGGTACGACACGCGTGCCGACGGTCGGAGAAGCGGACGCGGCCTCCTCCCCTCCGATTTGGGGAACCGACGCAATCCGTGGCAGATTTCGCGGCGCTGTGTCCTCGTCTCCTTCAACGGCAATCGGGCTGTCCACGAAGGGGTTTTCATTCGCTTCCACTTCAGCCGCTTGAGGTTCGGGTTGCGTTTCGGCTTCCGCGCCCTGAGGGACAGGTTGAGGTTCAACTTTGGCAAGTTCCGATTGCGCTTCTTCCTCGACAACCGGCTCTGGCAGAGGGGCTGGTACGTTCAGCGAAACTTCGGGCAGGACCTCGGCATCAGGAGCTCCTTGTGCCGTCGGTGGTGCCTGAGGCGCGACAGGAGCCTCTGTTGAAACGGCGACCGGAACTGAAGGGGCCGCAGTCGGTTCGTCGACCTGTGCCGCAGGCTCTTTCACCTTGGGTTGGGCTTCTGGTTCAATCTCAACACCGGACAATTCGGCCAAGGTATCGTTCTGTTCGATGGTGGAATCGGGAGCGGTTGGCGGCAGGTCCAACAGATCGGCATCCCCGACCGTATCAGTTGCATCTACAGTGGTGTCGGGAACCTCTGCTGTTTCGGGTTCCGGAGCGGTCACAGCCACTTCCGTTTTGTTCGTCAGAGGCGTGTTCAGAGACAACACAGCCCCCAACACGAGCACAACGACCGTTCCCACGATCATTCCACCGACAAATCCGCCCATAACAATTGCCTCTCGTTCTGGTCCTGCTTCGATCACATGTCCGCCGTCTGCTGCGGCATTTGCTTACCGCAGCGCCAAGAACGGGATGTCCCCTTGACGCTGCCGCGCAAGCCTGAGCATGTATGTCCCGACATTATACCGTGGCCCGGGGTTGTATCGCCAGCCCGAAATGCCCAAGCCGAGACAAGTGCCCAAATGCTGCTGCTGATCGACAACTACGACTCGTTTACCTACAACCTGGTACATTATTTAGGCGAACTTGGCGCCGAAATGGTCATTCGGCGGAATGATGCCTTAGATGTTCAGGAAGCCATGGCCATGAACCCGGCAGGCATCCTGCTAAGCCCCGGCCCCTGTGATCCCGATCAGGCGGGAATCTGTCTGGCTCTGACCGAGGCTGCGGCAGAGACCAAGACGCCGCTGATGGGTGTGTGTCTGGGTCACCAGACCATCGGGCAGGCCTTTGGCGGCGACGTCATCCGCTGCCATGAAATCGTGCATGGCAAGATGGGCACCATGCATCACACCGGGAAAGGCCTGTTTGAAGGTCTACCCACGCCGTTCGAAGCGACCCGTTATCATTCGCTGATCGTTGATCGCGCCACCCTGCCCGATTGCCTTGAGATCACGGCTGAGCTGGAAGACGGCACTATCATGGGTCTGCAGCACAAAGAGCTGCCCATTCATGGTGTTCAGTTCCACCCGGAATCCATCGCCTCCGAGCACGGCCACGCCCTGCTCAAGAATTTCCTGTCCGAGATGAAAGTACCCGCATGAGCGACGCTCTGAAACCGCTGATCGGAGCCGCCGCCGACCGGCCTCTGACCCGCGACGAGGCCGAACAGGCCTTTGGCATCCTGTTTGACGGCGAAGCCACGCCCAGCCAGATCGGCGGGTTGTTGATGGCAATGCGCACGCGCGGTGAAACGGTCGACGAATACGCCGCTGCCGCTGCAGTGATGCGCGCGAAATGCAACGCAGTCACCGCGCCTGCCGGTGCGATGGACATTGTCGGCACCGGTGGTGACGGCAAGGGAACGCTGAACATCTCGACCGCCACGGCCTTTGTCGTGGCCGGGGCCGGTGTGACCGTGGCCAAACACGGCAACCGCAATCTCAGCTCGAAATCCGGTGCTGCGGACGCGTTGGGTCAGCTGGGAATCAACGTGATGGTTGGCCCCGACGTGGTTGAAAACGCTTTGGAAGAGGTCGGTATCGGGTTCATGATGGCGCCGATGCACCACCCGGCTATCGCCCATGTCATGCCGTCCCGGCAAGAGCTTGGGACCCGCACGATTTTCAACATCCTCGGACCGCTCACCAACCCCGCCGGTGTAAAACGCCAACTGACCGGAGCGTTCAGCCGCGAGTTGATCCGGCCCATGGCCGAAACGCTGGGTCTGCTCGGTTCTGATCGCGCATGGCTGGTGCACGGATCCGATGGCACGGATGAATTGACCATCACCGGAATCAGTTGGGTTGCCGCTCTTGAAGACGGGGTTGTTAAAGAGGTTGAACTTCACCCCGAAGACGCGGGCCTGCCGGTTCACCCGTTCGAGGATATCCTCGGCGGCACGCCGGAAGAAAACGCCGTTGCCTTCCGCGCGCTGCTGGACGGGCAGCCCTCGGCCTATCGTGACGCCGTTCTTCTGAATTCCGCCGCCGCTCTGGTGGTTGCGGACGCGGCCACTGACCTTAAGGACGGGGTTGCCAAAGCCGTCGAAAGCATAGACAGCGGAAAAGCCAAAGAAAAAATCGCCGCACTGGCCCGAATGACTCAGGAGGCCGCATGACAGAGACGGTACTGGACAAAATCAAAGCCTACAAACTGGAGGAGGTTGCCGCCGACAAGGCAGAAAAACCTCTGGACGTTCTGGAAGGTGAGGCAAGGTTTGCCCCTGAGGTCCGCGGCTTTGCTGCCGCCCTGCAAACTGCCACGCGCAAGGGCTATGGTCTGATCGCCGAAGTCAAAAAAGCCAGCCCCTCCAAAGGATTGATCCGCCCGGATTTCGACCCGCCCACACTGGCCAAAGCCTATGAAGACGGCGGCGCGGCCTGCCTTTCGGTTCTGACAGACACGCCTAGTTTTCAGGGTGCCAAGGAATACCTGACCGAAGCCCGTGCAGCCACATCCCTGCCCGCACTGCGCAAGGATTTTATGTACGACCCTTATCAGGTGATCGAGGCGCGTGCTTTGGGTGCGGACTGCATTCTGATCATCATGGCCTCGGTCGAAGATGGACAGGCGGCTGAGTTGGAGCAAACTGCATTTGATTGGGGCATGGACGTTCTTATCGAAGTACATGACGAGGCTGAATTGGCGCGGGCAACGCAGTTGAAAAGCCCTCTGATCGGGATAAATAACCGCAATCTCAAGACCTTCGAGACCTCGCTTGATACCACGCGCCGGTTGTCGAAGCTGGTTCCGGGTGACCGGACCATCGTATGTGAAAGCGGTCTGAGCACGCCCGAAGATCTGGCCGATATCGCCCGCTATGGCGCGCGTTGCTTTCTGATTGGGGAAAGCCTGATGCGTCAGGACGATGTCTCGACCGCAACACGTCAATTGCTGGCAAACCCGCTGATCCCCGGAGTGATGTGATGCCACTGACCCACTTTGATGCTCAGGGACAGGCGCACATGGTTGATGTGTCGGACAAGGCCGTCACCGACCGGGTGGCGGTTGCCGCCGCCCATATCAAAATGGCGCAGGAAACCTTTGATTTGATTTCCGAAGGCCGCGCCAAGAAAGGTGACGTTCTGGGCGTTGCGCGCCTGGCGGGAATCATGGGGGCAAAAAAGACGCCCGATCTGATCCCGCTGTGCCATCCGCTTCCGGTGACCAAGGTTGCCGTTGAGCTGACGCTGGACCCCGACCTGCCCGGCGTTCAGATTGAGGCAACCGTCAAAACCTCGGGGCAAACCGGGGTTGAGATGGAGGCGCTGACCGCTGCCTCAACCGCTGCGCTGACCGTCTATGACATGACCAAGGCGGTCGATAAGGCCATGGAGATCGGCGGCATCCGGGTATTGCTGAAAGATGGAGGCAAATCAGGACGTTATGAGGCGAAATGATTACAGTCGAAGACGCCCGGGCGCTGCTATTTGATCTTGTTTCTCCGCTGAACGTTGAATCGGTTCCGCCTGCTAACGCTGCTGGGCGCGTGCTGGCGCAGGACGTCAGCGCCACCCGCGATCAACCGCCTTTTGCCGCGTCTTCGATGGATGGCTATGCGCTGAAGTCGACCGAAGTCGAACAGCACGCAATGTTTAAGGTCATCGGAGAATCCGCTGCTGGTCGTCGGTTCCAAGGCACTGTCGGGCCAGGTCAAGCTGTGCGCATCTTTACAGGCGCACCAGTGCCTGAAGGTGCCGATTTTGTTGTTATTCAGGAAGATACCGACCGTCGTGGCGATCTGCTGACAATCACCGATGCGCCCGGATCGAAGACCAATATCCGCCCAGCCGGTATCGATTTTCAAACCGGGACGAAGATCTCGGCGCCGCGCGTTCTGCGCCCCGAGGACGTGGCGCTGATGGCGGCCATGAACATTCCGGCCGTGCCGGTCACGCGCAAACCCGTTGTTGCGCTGATCTCGACCGGGGACGAACTGGTGATGCCAGGCGAAACCCCCGGCCCCGATCAGATCATCGCCTCGAACACCTTTGGCCTGAAAGCCCTGTTGGAAAACGCAGGCGCGCAGGTGCGAATTCTGCCGATTGCGCGGGACACCGTCGCCTCGCTTGAAACCGCCTTTGGGCTGGCAAAGGGCGCCGATCTGGTTGTTACTATCGGCGGTGCCTCAGTTGGTGAATATGATCTGGTCGCCGAAGTCTCGCAATCGCTGGGGATGGAACGGTCGTTCTACAAAATACGGATGCGCCCGGGTAAACCTCTGATGGCCGGTCGGATGGGCGATGCCGCAATGGTTGGCCTGCCGGGAAATCCTGTGAGTGCAATGGTTTGCGGCTATCTCTTCCTGATCCCTATGGTGCGCCGCATGTTGGGTGTTGAGCAGGCTCTGACCCCATTTCAGCGGGCCCGTCTGGCTGAACCAATTGGCGAAAACGGCCCGCGCGAACACTATATGCGCGCGATATTGGACCACACGGGCATTCGCGCTTGTGCCGATCAGGACAGTTCTCTGCTGAGTGTTTTGGCGCAGGCCAATGCTCTGTTGGTGCGCGAACCGCACGATCCCGCGCGCCCCGCCGGGGATGAGGTGCTGTACCTGCCGATCTAAGCAGCGTTCAAATCCGTTGACACAAAACGTGAACATGCGTAGAACAAAAGAAAACGCATGACCGACGAGGTGTGAGCAATGCTGACCAAGAAACAGTTGGATTTGTTGGAATTCATCCACAAACGCGTTCAGGCGGACGGCGTTCCGCCCAGTTTCGACGAAATGAAGGCTGCACTGGACCTGCGGTCCAAGTCCGGTATCCATCGCCTGATTACCGCGCTGGAAGAACGCGGCTTTATCCGCCGCCTCGCCCACCGCGCCCGCGCGATTGAGATTGTCAAACTGCCCGAAAGCCTGGGCGGTGAACCCACCGCCGCGTTCAAGCCGCGTGTTATCGAGGGCGACAGGCCCGAAGGACCCCGCCCAGCGAATTTCGAACCGGTCACCGTGGACGCCATGGAATTGCCTGTGATGGGGCGCATCGCGGCAGGTGTCCCGATTGAGGCGATCAGCCACGTATCACACCGTGTTGCCGTTCCGGGCAGCATGGTCTCGGGCAAAGGTGAGCATTACGCGCTGGAAGTTCGCGGAGATTCGATGATCGACGCGGGTATCAATGACGGCGACGTTGTGGTCATCCGCGAAACCAGAGTGGCGGACAACGGCGACATCGTTGTGGCGCTGGTCGAGGATCAGGAAGCCACGCTGAAACGGTTCTTCCGCCGCGGCAACGCCATCGCGCTCGAGGCCGCGAACCCCGCCTATGAGGCACGCGTTCTGCCCGAGGACAAGGTCAAGGTTCAGGGCCGGTTGGTCGGACTGATCCGCAGCTACTGAGCTTGTTTGGAACGATGGTTCCCAGCCTTTTCCGGGGACCATAATCGGTGACCGATGGTCTCTCGGCTGGTTTCTATATCGCCACCGGACAAAGCAAGGCTTCCGGTTTCTTTCAGGCGCTCCGGGTCGAAGAGGCCACAATCTCCGGCCAAATCCAAAGGAACTGCCGAGACAACGATCTGATTCTTTCGGCATTCCTGAAACCCTTGTGCCGCACGTTTTCCGGTCACGTGGACCAGTTCCTTGCCCTTCCAGACATAACGCTGAGTCGCGCCCGACGTGTCGGGCCAGCGTCGGGCGGCACTAGCCTGATCTGCGCCATCACCGTCATTTTCCAACCAAACGGTCGCAATAAACCCGCTGCCTTTTTCCTTGCTGAGCGCGCGACCGTTTTCAGTCATGACGCCCACCAATCCACCAGAATCCGCGATCAGAACATCGGGCCGCTGTCCCTGCCCCCACAACAAAAAGGCCGCCGCTACCGGGGCGACTCCGATCCATTTCGCCCGCCCGCGCCACAGCGCCAGCCACAAAGCACCGAGGGCAAACATCGGCAAAACATAATGCGGTGGACTGACGACAAATCCTTGCGCGCCCTCCAAACCCGAGACCTTGTCCGAAACGCTCAATATCCACCGCAACCCCAATCCCATGACATGCAACGCAAGGGCCTCCAACCCGAACGGGGTCAACAACGCCGCGACAAAGGCTGCCGGTACAACAACCGTTCCCATCACCGGAACCGAGAGCATGTTGGCCAGCAGTCCGTAGTGAGACATCGTGTTGAAATGCGCCGCCCCGATCGGCGCTGTTGCCAGACCGGCAATGGCTGACGACAATAACAACCCCAGCACAGGTTTCGTCCATTTCGCCCCCGGCATCGGCCCATAGTCCCGCAATTGCCCAAACACGGCGACAAGCGCAGTTGTTGCAGCAAACGACATCTGGAACCCGGGGCTCAGCAAAGATTCGGGGCGCAGCACCAAAACGATCAAAGCAGCCACCGCAACAACTCGCAGGGAAATTGCGCGACGGCCGATCAGGATAGCCCCCAGCATCACGCTGGCCATGACAAAGGCGCGCTCGGTGGCGACGTTACCGCCGGACAGCATCAAATAGATGACGGCCGCGACAAGCGCGCAGAGCGCCGCCAGTTTGCGCACGGGCATGCGCAAAGCCAAGGTCGGAATGGCGGACAAGGCCAATCGGCAGATCAGAAACACAAACCCGGTCAGCAGCCCCATGTGTAGACCGGATATGGCCAGCAAATGTGCAAGGTTCGATGCGCGCAGTGATTTTAGCGTCTCCTGCCCCATGCCACTGCGGTCGCCGGTTGTGACAGCGGCTGCGAACCCGCCGATCTCACCGGGAAGAATCGAACGAACCCGCTCGGAAATCGCCATCCGCAACGCCGGAACGCGTACCCCTTCGGTCGCCGCTTCTGGGCGCGCGACCGTCATCACCGGAACGCGGGTGTAACCGACTGCACCGAGACGCTGAAACCAGGCATGACGGCGGAAATCGAACCCTCCAGGCTCGACCGGGCCTTGTGGCGGCGACAGGTGGCCTGTGGTCATGATTCTTTGGCCCGGCGAAAGTGAGACCGGTTCGCCATGCAAGGAAAGTCGGACGCGCTGCGGTCGGCGGTCCTTGGGCACATCCCCTATGCGCACCTGGTCCAGCGTCACCCGCAACGCGTCCGAGGCAGAGCGGTCCATGGCTACGACACGCCCCTCGATCGGGCCGTAAAATCGCCAGGACAGAACCGGCTCTGCAACCGAATGGGCCCGCGCGCCGGCCAGTCCAAAGCCTGCCGCGATCAACGCGCCTCCCATTGCCAACGCGGCCCAACCGGTTCGCATCTTGCGACTGGTCCAGACAAGACCCAACATCAGCGCCAGCAGGCACGAATACACCTGCCAGCCCGGTTCAAACCGGAGACTGAAGTACAGACCAATACCAACCGCAAGACAGACCGGAGACCACTGGAACAAATACCCCGTCTGGTTCGTCAATGCGGCCTCGACCCGTGCCAGAACACGCATGGTTGCCCCCGTCCTTCGGGCTCGTTAGACAGACGCCAAACTATGCCAGACACGGTTACCAAAAGGTTAATCCACACAATGTCCGATCAGGTCGTCACCCGTTTCGCCCCTTCGCCCACCGGCTTTCTGCACATCGGCGGTGCCCGCACCGCGCTGTTCAACTGGCTCTATGCCCGTGGGCGTGGCGGCAAGTTCCTTTTGCGGATCGAAGACACTGACCGTGAACGCTCAACCCCCGAGGCGACTGCGGCGATCCTGCAGGGCATGGAATGGCTTGGTCTGGACCATGATGGCGACATGATCAGCCAGTTCGAGGGTGCCGCCCGCCACGCCGAAGTGGCCCATCACCTGCTGGCCGAGGGTAAAGCCTACAAGTGCTTTTCGTCGCAAGACGAGATCTCCGACTTCCGCGAACAGGCCCGGGCCGAGGGTAAATCGACACTGTTCCGCAGCCCCTGGCGCGACGCCGACCCGGCAACCCATCCGGACGCGCCTTTTGTGATCCGCATCAAGGCCCCGCAAGATGGTTCGACCGTGATCCGCGATCAGGTGCAGGGCGACGTGACCATCCGCAACGACCAATTGGACGACATGATCTTGCTGCGTTCGGACGGCACTCCGGTTTATATGCTGGCGGTTGTGGTGGACGATCACGACATGGGAGTGACCCATGTGATCCGAGGAGATGACCACCTGAACAACGCCGCGCGCCAGATGATGATCTATGAAGCGATGGGCTGGGACGTGCCAGTCTGGGCGCATATCCCGCTGATTCACGGGCCGGACGGCAAGAAACTGTCGAAACGTCACGGCGCATTGGGCGCACAGGAATATCAGGCGATGGGTTACCCCGCGGCAGGTATGCGCAACTATCTGGCCCGTCTCGGCTGGAGCCACGGCGACGACGAATTCTTTACCGATGCACAGGCGAAAGAGTGGTTCGATCTGGACGGAATTGGTAAAAGTCCGGCTCGTTTCGATTTGAAAAAGCTTGAAAATCTCTGCGGGCAACATATTGCGATTTCAGACGACGCTGCACTGCAGCAAGAAATCGAAGCTTATCTGAAAGCAGCGGTACTCCCGCCTTTGACCGCGACACAATCCGGTGATCTGGAACGTGCGATGTATTGTCTTAAGGACCGCGCCCGTACATTCCCGGAACTCCTTGAAAAAGCTCACTTTGCGTTGATTTCTCGCCCCATTGAACCGGACGAGAAAGCGGCCAAGGCGCTACAATCTGTATCCGACGGTATACTGAAAGAATTGACGCCGCACGTGCAAAATGTTAGCTGGTCGCGGAACGAACTGGAGGAGGCCCTCAACGCCTTTGCTGAGGCGCAGGGGATCAAGTTTGGCAAGCTGGCCGGCCCACTCAGGGCGGCACTGGCAGGTCGCGCAGTAACACCTTCGGTTTTTGACATGATGCTTGTGCTGGGGCGCGACGAAACCCTGGCGCGGCTTTCAGACGCAGCAAACTGATCCTGGGTTCATATTCAGGTAACGCTGCTCCGCTACGACCCGGTCAGCACATCCGTGCACGACCGCCGACCGCACAGCCGATTACTGTTTCGGCACGCGCATGAACGAGGAAGGGACAATAATGACCGACAACAAAACAGCCACTCTGACAGTTAATGGTGAAACATACGAGTTGCCGGTTCATTCGCCGACCGCAGGGCCCGACGTAATCGACATCCGAAAGCTCTATGGTCAGGCTGGTGTGTTTACCTATGACCCCGGTTTCACTTCGACCGCCAGCTGCGACAGCACCATCACCTATATCGACGGTGAAAAAGGCGAGCTGCTGCACCGCGGCTATCCGATCGACCAACTGGCCGAGAAATCTCACTTCCTCGAGGTTTGCTACCTGCTGCTGTACGGAGAGCTGCCTGTCGCCAAGGATCTGGAAAAGTTCGAAACCACGATCACCAAGCACACCATGCTGCACGAGCAGATGCAGTATTTCTATCGCGGCTTCCGTCGTGACGCGCACCCGATGGCAATCATGGTGGGTGTTGTCGGCGCGATGTCGGCCTTCTACCACGACTCGACCGATATTTCAGACCCGCGCCAGCGCGAGATCGCCTCGCACCGTCTGATCGCCAAGATGCCGACCATTGCGGCTTGGGCCTACAAGTATCACACCGGTCAGCCCTTCGTGTATCCGCGCAACGACCTGGACTATGCGTCGAACTTCCTGCGCATGTGCTTCAGCGTTCCGGCTGAAGAATATGAGGTCAACCCGATCCTCAGCCGTGCAATGGACCGCATCTTTACCCTGCACGCCGATCACGAGCAGAACGCCTCGACCTCAACCGTGCGTCTGGCGTCGTCCTCGGGTGCAAACCCGTTCGCTTGCATCGCAGCTGGCATCGCCTGTCTGTGGGGACCGGCGCACGGTGGCGCTAACCAGGCATGTCTGGAAATGCTGGAGGAAATCGGCTCGGTGGATCGTATCCCCGAATACATCGCCCGCGCCAAGGACAAGGACGATCCGTTCCGCCTGATGGGCTTTGGCCACCGCGTCTACAAGAACTTCGACCCGCGCGCCAAGGTAATGAAGCAATCGGCCGACGAAGTGCTGGATCTGCTGGGCGTCGAAGACAACCCGAAACTGCAGGTCGCCAAGGAACTTGAGCGTGAAGCGCTGGAAGATCCGTATTTCGCCGAAAAGAAACTGTTCCCGAACGTGGACTTCTACTCGGGCATCATCCTCGAGGCGATGGGCTTCCCGACCTCGATGTTCACCCCGATCTTTGCCCTGTCGCGCACTGTTGGCTGGGTCAGCCAGTGGAAAGAAATGATTGCCGATCCTCAGAACAAGATCGGTCGTCCGCGTCAGCTGTATCTGGGCGAGACCATGCGCGACTATGTGGACATCGAAAACCGCTGATCGCTGCGATTGAATGCCAAAGCCCCGGACCTACGTCCGGGGCTTTTTTGTTACAGCAGGCTCAACTGATCGCCAATTTGGGCTGGGCGGGCAAACAGATCGCATTGCAATGGCGGTGTGCGCGTCGCCAATCCCAGACGTTTGACCGCCAGCGCGAACCGCTTGGCAATCAGCCCCGCATACTCACCTTCGCCGCGCATCCGGTGACCCCAGCGCGGATCATAGTCGCGGCCGCCGTGCATTTCGCGCAGCTTGGACATGATCTTTTCGGCTCGCGCGGGCTCGTGATCCTTCAGCCAGTCCTGCCACAGGTCCGACACTTCGCGCGGCAGACGCAACATGATCCAACTGGCGGCATCGGCGCCTGCGTCCCTGCCCGCCTCTAGCAGATGCTCCAGTTCATGATCCGTGAGCCCCGGGATCACGGGGGAAGTCATGACCCGCACCGGCACTCCCGCTTCGGTCAGGCGGCGAATGACGCCCAACCGCCGTCGAGGCGACGGCGCGCGTGGCTCCATCCGGCGGGACAGATCCGCATCCAGCGTGGTCAGTGAAATCCCCACTCGGACCAATCCTTCGGCCGCCATAGGTGCCAGAATATCCAGATCCCGCTCGATCAAAGCTCCCTTGGTAACAATGCCGACCGGATGTCGGAACTCTTGTAAAATCGAAAGGCAATCTCTTGTTATCTTGCGGTTTTTCTCAACCGGCTGATAAGGGTCCGTATTGGTTCCTAAAGCGATAGTCGCCACTTTGTAGCCTTTGGACGAAAGCTCTCTGCGCAGGATATCAGCCGCGTTCGGGCGAGCGATCAGGCGGGTTTCGAAATCTAAACCCGGCGACAGTCCGAGGTAGGCGTGAGTCGGGCGCGCAAAGCAATACACGCAACCATGTTCGCACCCGCGATACGGGTTGATGGATCGATCAAATGGCAGGGCCGGCGAGCGGTTATAGGTGATCAGGCTGCGTGCGACCTCATCCCTGACATCGGTTCGCAATGGCGGGGTATCCTCTTCAATCTCCCAACCGTCATCGCAGGGCACGGTGTCGAATTGCTCGAACCGGCCTGCTGTGTTTGTGACGGCCCCCCGGCCCCGGATATGCGGTGCAGACATGCTCGTTCCCGTTATGTTCTCGCTCAAGATATACATACCATTGCGTGATCCGACAAGCAGGCCTTACAGTTTCGCGTAGAATTCAGCCACTTGGTCCCGGCAAGACAGGCGGCAACGGAAAATGAACAGGATGCAGGATGATCTTGCAGAAAATTCTGTCGAGCCGTGCAAAAATCTGACGTATAGGTCGGTCTCGAAACCACTGAGGTCGCAATCGTCACAGTCAAACTGCGGCGATTTGGCCAAAACGGCAAAAATGCCACCACGGGCCGATGGTCCGCACAGCTCAGGGAAGCGCCCCATGTCCGACGAAGAAGACATCGTCCTGTCCGAACTCAACGACGAAGAACTTGTCGAACAGATGTTCGACGATCTTTACGACGGTCTGAAAGAAGAAATCGAAGAAGGTGTGAACATCCTGCTGGAGCGCGGATGGACCCCCTATGACATCCTGACCAAAGCTCTGGTTGGCGGTATGACCGTTGTTGGCCACGACTTCCGCGACGGCATCCTGTTCGTCCCCGAAGTTCTGCTGGCCGCGAACGCAATGAAGGGCGGCATGGCTATCCTCAAGCCGCTGCTGGCCGAAACCGGCGCACCGCGCGTTGGTAAGATGGTCATTGGCACCGTGAAGGGCGACATCCACGACATCGGCAAGAACCTTGTTTCGATGATGATGGAAGGCGCCGGTTTCGAGGTTGTCGACATCGGCATCAACAACCCCGTCGAAAACTATCTGGAAGCGCTGGAAACCGAAAAGCCCGACATTCTGGGCATGTCGGCCTTGCTGACCACGACCATGCCCTACATGAAGGTCGTGATCGACACCCTGGTCGAGCAAGGCCTGCGCGAAGAGTACATCGTTCTGGTTGGCGGCGCGCCGCTGAACGAAGAGTTCGGCAAAGCGATCGGTGCAGACGGTTACTGCCGTGACGCAGCCGTGGCCGTGGAAATGGCCAAGGACTTCGTTTCGCGCAAACACAACCAACTGGCCGGCTGATCGGACACGTTAGACTGTTCAGGGGCCGTCCGGTTATCGGGCGGCCCTTTTTTGTTTCTGCAAGCCACACTATCTGTCGCATATCTTCCGAGGGGCACCCAATGCAGCAGGACAAATTGCCGGACGATGCCAGCCTGACGACCAAGGGCTACGCTTCTGACACGCAGGGGCAGATTCTGCTGTTGGCCTGCGGCGCGCTTGCGCGTGAGATTCTGGATCTGAAGCGACGAAACGGCTGGGATCACATAGCCCTGACCTGCCTGCCGGCGATTCTGCATGTGCACCCGGAAAGGATTACTCAAGCGGTTCAGGACGCGGTCGCCAAGCATCGCGATCAGTACGACCAGATTTTTGTCGTTTACGCCGACTGCGGCACCGGCGGTCTGCTGGAAAAAGCCTGCGCGGAATTGGGCGTCGAGATGGTCAAAGGTCCCCACTGCTATTCCTTCTTCGAAGGAAATCAGGCCTTTGAGGCCCGGGGCGAGGATGAGACCACCGCCTTTTACCTGACCGATTTTCTGGCACGGCAGTTCGATGCCTTTGTCTGGAAACCCTTGGGACTCGACCGGCACCCTGAACTGCGTGACATGTATTTTGGCAATTACACCAAGCTGGTCTATCAGGCACAGATCGACGATCCGGACCTGACCGAACGCGCTCGTGAATGCGCCGAGCGGATGGGGTTGGAGTTCGAACGCCGCTTTACCGGTTATGGCGATCTGGAATCCACCCTGACTGATTGGGCAACCCGCAAACCGGCGGATTGATCCGCGTCAGGCGTTTTCCTGCGCGACGTCTCGGATGCGTTCGATCATCGCCCGCAACCCGTTCGAGCGCTGCGCCGAAAAGTGATCGTTCAGGCCCAACCGCGCCAGTTCACCCCCTGCGTCCACCGTGGGAACCTCGGCGACCGGCAGGCCGTTATACAGCGACCGCAAAACCGCGATCAGCCCCCGCACGATCAATGCGTCGCTGTCACCATCGAAACGAAAGACACCGCCTTCGATGATCGGGTGCAGCCAGACTTGACTGGCGCAGCCATGAACCTTGGTGGCTGGTACCTTGAGCGCGTCATCTAGCGGCTCCATCGCCTTGCCCTGATCAATGACGTGGCGGTACCGGTCTTCCCAGTCCTCCAGAAACTCGAAATCCTCGACGATTTCTTCAAAGGCAGGCGTGGCCATGTTGCGGCGGTCCTTTTGTTGCGATCACATCTGTGACCTATGCCTCCAACCTGCGCCTGTCCACCCCCAAGCGTGGCTTTTCAAACAGAGGATTTTGCGATAACCCATTGCAGGAATTACTGCTCTGGACGTCTGCATCATGCAAAAATCGTTTACTGTTCTTCTGGTCGCCGCCCTGACCCTCTCTGCCTGCAGCAGTTGGAGGGACTCTCGGGCGAACCCGTCCAACTGGTTCGGGTCAAGCACGTCGGTTGATCCGGCTGAAACGGCGATAAATGATGCGGATGCTCTGGTACCGGACAGGAGAGAAGGCGGCGGGCTGTTCTCTCGCCCAGAGCCCGAGGATATAAGCGTTCCAATCGCGAAAATTGATGAGCTGAGGATCGATCCGACCGCCAACGGGGCGATAGTCTACGCCGCCGGTACGGCCGCCCGGCAAGGGGCCTATAACGCTCGGCTCGTACGAGTGGACAGCGAAGAGAACCAAAAAAACGGCGTTCTGGAATTCACGTTCCGCGTAGACTATCCCGAAAAGCCAACCAATCAGGGAACCGAGCGTTCACGCATGGTTTCTGATGCCATCAACGTCAGCCGGAAAGATCTGAAGAACACCCGACTGGTTCGGGTCGTGGGGCAACAGAACGCACTGGAATCCCGGCGCCGCTAACCGCGCTTATAGGGATACAACCTTGACGCTCTGACCCTTAGCGGCCAGTGCAATTTTACCTTCGCACAGTTTCAGTGCGTCCTCGCCGAACACCTCAAAGCGCCAACCCGACATTGCAGGAAGTTCCCGCTCACCCGCAGCGATTTGATCCAGTTCCGAACTTGTGGCGATCAACTTTGCCGCGACGCCCGAGCTTTCGGTTTTAGATTTAAGCAGCACGCGCAACAAATCCGCCAACGCTGGATTTACCTTCAGCTTGTCACGACTGTTATCAACGCGCGGCAACTGGTCCGCCGGGCAGTTCACGCCTTTCTTCACGGCGGTCAGAATGCCCTCAGCAATCGCGCCCTTCCGCGCCTCGCGCAAAAGCAGGCGCGAGCCACCCAGATCGGACGGCGATTTGGGCTTGGTCGAGGCCAATTCGATCAGCGCGTCATCCTTGAACACCCGGCTTCGCGGGACATTGTTTTCCTGCGCATAGGCCTCGCGGAACTGCGCCAGTTCGCGCACCACGGCCAGGAATTTGGCGGAATTCGTCCGGGTCTTTACCCGCTTCCACGCATCCTCGGGGCGAACGTCATACGTCGTCGGTTGGGTCAGAATCTGCAGTTCTTCAGCGACCCAATGGCTGCGCTGTGACTTTTTCAGCTGTGCAGCAAGATGTTCGTAGATCTGGCGCAGATGGGTCACATCGGCCAACGCATAGGTCTTTTGCGCGTCGGATAATGGCCGCCGGGACCAGTCGGTAAAGCGCGAGGTCTTGTCGACACCCTGCTTACAAATTTTGCGCACCAGCGTTTCATACCCCACTTGTTCGCCAAACCCACAAACCATCGCAGCGACTTGTGTGTCGAACAGCGGATTAGGAAATACACCTGCCTCGACCCAGAAAATCTCTAAATCCTGACGGGCGGCGTGGAACACTTTGACCACGTTTTCGTTGCCGAACAACTCATACAAAGGGTCCAAAGACAAGCCATCGGCCAGAGGATCGACTAAAACCGCGCTGTCTTCACCTTCGGACGGAACTGCAAGTTGCACCAGGCAAAGCTTAGAATAATAAGTTCGTTCACGCAGAAACTCAGTATCTACGGTGACATAGTCGTATTCCGCCGCGGCCTTGCAGAAATCGGCCAGCTCTTGCGTCGTTGTCAGGGTTTTCATGCGCGGTGCTATTCTTGCTCTTGTTTTCTTCGGCTGTTCGTAGGTTCCGTACCTAGCCGTAATGCGGACCATAGGCCGAATATGACGCGTGTGTAAATCACCCTGCGAGGATCAGGGCAGCAGCACTGGAGTCCGATCACCATTGGCGTAACGGCGCAACACTGCGGGGTATAGTTTATGCTCCCACACCAATACGCGCGCGGCCAGTTCTTCCGGCGTATCACCGGGTTCGATGTTCACGCGCGCCTGTCCAAGGATCGGGCCATCATCCAGCGCCGCCGTCACCTCATGAACAGAACATCCGTGTTCCGCATCCCCGGCCTCGATAGCGCGGGCGTGGGTGTTGAGGCCTTTGTATTTCGGTAAAAGCGAAGGGTGGATGTTCAGCATCCGCCCCTGAAAATGTGAAACGAACTCGCCGGTCAGAACCCGCATGAATCCGGCAAGGCAGACGATATCCGGTTGCGCCCGTTCCAGTGGTTTCAGCAATTCAGCTTCAAACGCCGCACGGTCGCCCTTAAACGGGCGATGGTCCACCGAGGCCGTCGGAATGCCGCGCGCGGCGGCCTTTTTTAACCCACCCGCCTCAGCGTCATTCGACAGAACCAAGCAGGGACGCGCCGGGTGGTCTCCGACCATGCTGTCGACCAGCGACACCATGTTGGACCCACCGCCCGAAATCAAAATCGCGACGCGCTTGTGGCTCACAGCAGCTGGCCCGAATAGGCCATAACGGGGGCGTCAGTGACGGTACCAAGACGTGAAACCGTCTCACCAGCCTCAGACAGCAGTGCGCCCAGTTCGTCGGCGCGGTCTTCGGCGCAGACAACAATCATGCCGATGCCACAGTTGAAAGTCTTCAACATCTCGGCCTCGGCAATCCCACCGGTTTCAGCCATCCAGCGGAATACGGGCGGCAGGTCCCAGGCATTCAGGTCGATCTCGGCGCCCAGCCCCTCGGGCAGTACGCGCGGCAGGTTTTCCGTCAAGCCGCCGCCAGTGATGTGGGCCAGCGCATGCACGCCCCCTGCCCGGATCGCCTGCAGTGCAGGTTTGACGTACAACCGAGTCGGGGTCAGCAACGCCTCGCCCAAAGAACCGTCGCTAAACGGAGACGCCGCATCCCAGCCAAGACCCGAAATCTCAACCAGTTTGCGCACCAGCGAATAGCCGTTGGAATGCACCCCGTTCGAAGCCAGCCCCAGCAGAACATCACCCTGCTGGACGTCTGCAGGCAGATGCGCGCCACGTTCCATTGCGCCAACAGAGAACCCGGCCAGATCAAAATCACCATCGGGGTACATGCCGGGCATCTCGGCGGTTTCACCACCGATCAGGGCGCAGCCGGACTGCACACAGCCCTCGGCAATGCCTTCGATGATCCGCGCTGCGGTGTCGGTATCCAGCTTGCCGGTGGCAAAATAATCCAAAAAGAACAGCGGTTCGGCGCCCTGACAGATCAGGTCATTGACACACATCGCCACCAGATCAATGCCCACACCGTCCACTACACCGGTATCAATGGCGATCCGCAGTTTGGTGCCCACGCCATCAGTCGCGCCCACCAGAATCGGATCCTGATACCCGGCATCTTTCAGATCGAACAGGGCACCAAATCCGCCCAGCCCGCTCATCACGCCCGAGCGGTTGGTTCGCTTGGCCGCAGGCTTGATCCGGTCGACCAGAGCGTTTCCCGCATCAATATCAACACCCGCATCGGCATAGGTGATTCCGTTCTTGCCCGTCGTCATGGCCAGCCCCTCATGAATGGTTCCCGCGCGGGTTAGTCGATTGTGCGCCTTGTTGCAACGGTCAGGCTTGACGCGGGCGTTCACCGTGGTACTCAAAGCGCTCAGGCGGGCCTGTAGCTCAATTGGTTAGAGCAGAGCGCTCATAACGCTTTGGTTGCGGGTTCAAGTCCTGCCGGGCCTACCAAATCCTCGCCTTTTGTGACGGTCTTACCGATCCGCGAAATCGCTTCGGTGCTTGCGTCATCTCCCCAAATCGCTTTCCTTTTTGATCTGAAGGAAATGCAAACAAGGGCAACAGGACATGGTTGAGACGATCCGGCCCACAACCCGCATAGCCGTGATCGTTGCGCCCAGCTTCAACATGTCGGCTACTATGGGCTTTATCGATCCGTTTCGGGCCGCCAACTACTTGGATGGCCGCGCCTATTTCAAATGGGAGTTCGTATCTGAATCTGGTGGTCTCTGTATATCCAGCAACGGTGCAGGAATTGAGACCAAGGCGCTGACTGACCTCAGCCCCGAGCGGCCCGACATCGCAATCGTCTCGACCAGTTGGAATCCCGAAAAACACCTGACCGACAGGCTGGGCGGTACGTTGCGCCAATGGGCACGATCAGGCGCGACATTAGGTGCCTTGGACACAGGCGCGTTTGTACTGGCGCAGGCTGGATTGCTGAAAGGTCGGCGCGCGACTGTTCACTATGAACATATCGACGCCTTTCAGGAGCTTTATCCGGATATCGAAGTGGTCGAGAACCTCTATGCGCTGGATGGCAACCGAATCACCTGTTGCGGTGGCGAGGCCTCGGTAGATTTTGCGCTGCAGATATTGCAGGGAATACATGGCAGCGCGCTGGCCAATGCGGCAGCGCGGTATATCTTCCATGACCGCCTCCGCGGGCCCGTCTCAATGCAGCAACCCGAAGGCAGTGAACCGCTGGGAACTTTGGTACCGGCCACTTTGAAAACGGCCATTCAGGTAATGGAAGCCCATCTGGAAAACCCCTTGCCCATCCCTGAAATCTGCCAACACGTCGGGATCTCACATCGTCAACTCGACCGGCTATTCGCAATTTACATCAAGAAAACCCCTGCTCTCTATTATCGCGACATCCGGCTAGATCGCGCCCGTGGTTTAGTCACGCAGACCGATCTACCAATTGCTGAGGTCGCTATCGCGTCGGGGTTTGCCAGTCAGGTTCATTTCAGCCGGTCCTACAAGGATCGCTTCGGATTACCGCCTAGTCAGGACCGGACAGAGGGCCGCGTGCCGTTCGAATACCGCGCCTGGCCAATGCATCGGAAACCAAAAACGTGAGCCTACTGCATGGCGCAAATAGTTAAACTGCTGGCGTAAAAAGTTTAGCGTCTCAGCACGTTTCCGGGGATCATACCTCCAGCAAGCCAACACTCCGGGCCAAACCCGGACGCGTCATGTGGAGCCCCGAAATGAGCGCGCTACCCTCCAAAGAGCAATTCGACCGGATTTCCGACGGGTTCAGCCCTGACCCGTCCAACACCCAATCCCTGAAGGCCGAGGCCTATGTAGATCCGGCGTGGCATCAGGTGGATTTGAACGGAATACTCGCCAAAACGTGGCAATGGGTGTGCCATGTCGAAAAGCTCCGCGCGCCCGGGTCTTATGTGACGGTAGAGATTGCCAACCGCCCGATTGCAGTGGTGCGCGACCGCGAAGGCGCGCTGCGCGCCTTCTACAACGTCTGCAAACACCGCGCCCATCACCTGTTGTCTGGCGAGGGCGAAACAACTCGCATCATGTGCCCCTACCACGCCTGGGTCTACAAGCTGGACGGCCAGTTGGTTCGCGCGCCGGAGACTGAAAGCCTGACCAACTTCAGCACCAAGGAGATCTGCCTGGATCAGGTGCAGGTGGAGGAGTTCGCGGGCTTCATTTATGTCAATCTTGATCCGGACGCGCGGCCTCTGCGAGAACTTTCCGGCAATCTGGAGACTGAGATTCGCCACTGGGCACCAGACATCGAAAACCTGACCTTTGGCCACCGCTTGACCTATGACATCAAGTCGAACTGGAAGAACGTCGTCGACAATTTCCTCGAATGCTACCACTGCCCGACCGCCCATAAGGACTTCTGCGATCTGGTCGACATGGATACCTACAAAGTGACCACCTATGGCATCTATTCCAGCCACATGGCCGAGGCAGGCAAAGGCGCGAACACCGCCTATGACGTGTCGAACGCGACCGTGCGAACCCATGCCGTGTGGTGGCTGTGGCCCACAACCTGCCTGATGCGTTATCCGGGGCGGTCGTCGATGATCGTGCTGAACATCATCCCAATTGGACCAGACCGGACTCTGGAGACTTATGATTTCTTCCTAGAAACCCCTGAACCGGACGAGGCAGAACTGGAAGCGATCCGCTATCTCGACGAGGTGCTGCAGCGCGAGGATATCGACATCGTCGAAAGCGTGCAGCGTGGCATGAGTACACCTGCTTTTACGCAAGGCCGCATCGTGCATGACCCGAACGGCTCGGGCAAATCCGAACACGCGGTGCATCACTTCCACGGGCTGGTGCTGGACGCCTACGCGCAGGCAGCGCCGTGAGGCGGCCGAATATCGTTGTGGTCATGGCTGACCAACTGGCGCCGCATTTCTGCGGTGCTTACGGCCATCCAACGGTGAAAACGCCCCACATGGACGCACTGGCCGCGCGCGGGATGCGGTTTGATGCAGCGTATTGCAATTCGCCGCTCTGCGCACCCTCGCGCTTTGCCTTCATGTCCGGGCAATTGATCAGTCGGATCGCAGCCTATGACAATGCAAGCGAGTTTCGCGCCTCGGTGCCCACTTTTGCGCATTACCTGCAGGCCTTGGGTTACCGCACCTGCCTGTCGGGCAAGATGCATTTCATCGGCCCCGACCAGAAACACGGGTTTCAGGACCGGGTGACCACAGACATCTACCCTTCGGACTTCGCCTGGACCCCAGATTGGGAGGCCCCGGACGAGCGCATCGACAAGTGGTATCACAACATGCAGACGGTCAAGGAAAGCGGCGAGGCCATCGCCACCTTCCAGACCGATTACGATGATGAGGTCGAATTTGCTACCCGCCGCTGGCTGATTGACCGTGGGCGCGACCGGGCTGCGGGCGATGAGGCTCCGTTCTGTCTGGTCGCCAGTTTCATTCACCCGCATGATCCGTATGTCGCCAAACCGGAATGGTGGAACCTTTATTCGGACGACGACGTTCCGATGCCAGAATTCACCCTGACGCCCGAGGAACAGGACCCGTTCTCGCGCCGCGTGATGGACGGGATCGAGGCAAGTTATGTCCCTCTGACCGAACAGGAGGTCCGCCGCGCCCGCCGCGCCTATCTGGCCAATGTCAGTTACTTCGACAGAAAACTGGGCGCGATGGTCAAAACCCTTGATGAGATCGGAGAGCTGGACAACACCATCGTCATCGTCACCGCCGATCATGGCGACATGCTAGGCGAGCGTGGGCTGTGGTACAAGATGAACTTCTTTGAGCACTCCGCCCGCGTGCCGCTGATCATGACTGGACCTGGCGTCGCACACGGCGCCGCATCAAACGCCTGCTCACTGCTCGATCTGTTGCCGACATTCGTGGAAATCGCTGGGGGCAGCAAGGCGATGTTCGGAGAACCCGTGGACGGCCGCTCTCTGATGCCGTTGGCGCGCGGAGAGGTTGATCCTGTGGACGAAGCCATTGGCGAGTATTGCGCTGAGATGACACCCTACCCTGTCTTCATGATCCGCAGCGGGCCATTGAAATACATCCACTGCGACCCTGACCCGCCCCAGCTGTATGATCTGTCCATTGATCCACTGGAAAAAAGGAACCGCGCGACGGACCCAGACTACGCGGATCATGCCTCACACTTCGCGACCCGCGTTTCACAGCGCTGGGACAGTGAGAAGCTACGCTCGGACATCATCGCGACGCAAAAATCCCGCCGCGCCCTGCATGTCGCAATGGAGGCCAATCCGGGGGAAAGCTGGGACTACAACCCGCCACGTGATGCCTCTCAGGACTATGTGCGCAATCACGTGGACTGGACTGTTGCGGCCAAACGCTATCGCTATCCACCATTGAAGGAAGTCAACGAATGATGCTGAAAGGCAAAACCGCGCTTGTAACCGGCGGGCGAGGAGGGATTGGGCGCGCTATCGTGGCCCGGTTTCTGCGCGAGGGAGCGCGGGTCTATGCCGCCGACCTGACCCCCGAAGGGTCTCTGGCCGCGCATGACGACGACGGCAGCATCTTTGTCAAACTGAACGTGACACAGGAAGCGGACGCCATTGCGGCTATGGAACAAGTCGCACAGGACACGGGCCGGTTGGACATTCTGGTCAACGCCGCAGGGATAGAGATCGAAAAGACCATCGAGGAAACAACACTAGAGGAATGGAACCTGTGCTTCGCGGTCAACGTCACCGGCACCTTTCTGACCTCGAAACATGCGCTGCCGCTGATGCGGAAGGCAGCGAACAACAGCACGGCGTCGATCATCAATTTCGGCAGCTATGACGGGTTTATCGCAGATCCCGGTCTCGCCACTTATTGCGCCACAAAAGGCGCGGTTCATGCGCTGACCAAAGCGATGGCCTGCGATCATGGTCCCGAAGGTATCCGCGTGAACGCCATCTGCCCCGGCTATGTCGACACCCCTATGTTGCAGAGCTTTTTCACCGGTGATGGCTCAGGCGGTGGCGGTAAAACTATCGATCAGTTGCAGCAGGCCGTGCGCGATGTGCACCCGATGCGCACCTATGGAACGCCGGACGACATCGCCAATCTGGTCAACTGGCTAGCCTCGGACGAGGCGCGGTATGCCAGCGGGCAGCTATGGGTTCTGGACGGCGGGCTGAGCGCGCAGGTTCAGCAGATGAAGCTGTGAGAATTCCGGGCCGACGGGGGAAGACATGCAGACAAAGATGCTGATCAAAGGAGAGATGGTCGCCGGCAATGGCGAGGCACTGCCGGTTTTGGACCCGGCCACGGGTGAAACCGTAGCGCAGATGCCCGAAGCCACGCCTGAACAGGTCGAGGCTGCGACGCGCGCGGCGCATGAGGCGTTTGAAACCTATCGCCTGAGCACGCCCTCTGAACGGGCCGTGTATCTCAACGCAATTGCCGAAGTGATCGAAGACAACATCGAGGAACTGGCCGAACTGGAGACGCTGGACGTCGGCAAACCCTGGCCCATGGCCCAGGATGAGGAAATGCCGCTGACCATCGACACGTTCCGTTTCATGGCTGGTGCCGCGCGTACCATGACCGGATCGGTCGCCGGGGAATACGCGGCGGGCCATACCTCGATGATCCGCAAAGATCCAATTGGGCCTGTCGCCTCAATTGCACCGTGGAACTATCCGCTGATGATGGCGGCATGGAAGATCGCAGCCCCGTTGGCGGCGGGCTGCACCATCGTGATGAAACCTTCCGAGATCACACCTCTGGCGACGTTGCGGCTGGCGGAACTGCTGGCCGATGTGCTGCCCAAGGGCGTGCTGAATGTGGTGCATGGCCAAGGTGCCTCGGTTGGCGACACACTGATCAACGACCCGCGGATCGAGGGGATTTCGATCACCGGCTCGCCCGCCACCGGGATGGCAGCGATGCGGGCGGCCTCGAACCAGATTCGCCACGTGCATCTGGAGCTTGGAGGCAAAGCCCCGGTTATCGTTTTCAACGATGCAGACATCGAGGCGGTGGCGGAAACAATCCGCTACGGATCATTTTTCAATGCGGGTCAGGACTGCGCCCAGCCCTGCCGGGTGATGGTGCAAGACGGTGTGTACGACAAGCTTGTTACCGCCGTCTCGGATCAGGTCAGCCAGATCAGGATCGGCGCGCCCAGGGCCGAGGGCGCCGAAATGGGCCCTATCGTATCGGCCCCCCAAAGGGATCGCGTCTCAGGCTTCGTCGACCGCGCACGTATCAGTTGTGAGATCGCCGTAGGCGGACAGATCGAAGATGGTCCAGGATTTTTCTACCAGCCGACCGTTGTGGCCAATGTCGACAACGATGCCGAGATCGCGTGCAGTGAAATCTTTGGCCCGGTCGTCACCTTGTCGCGTTTCTCCGAAGCCGAAGACGCCCTGAGGATCGCCAATGCCGGACGCTATGGTCTGGCCTCGTCGGTCTGGACAAAAGACATCTCGACCGCGATGAAAATGACCGCTCAGCTACGGTATGGGATGACCTGGGTGAACACGCATGGGATGCCTGCAGCGGAAATGCCTTGGGCCGCAATGAAGGGTTCCGGCACCGGCTGTGACATGTCGGTCTATGCGCTGGATGCCTATACCTCAGTGCGGCATGTGATGGTGGCACACTGATGCGATTGGCTGGGAAACGAGCACTGGTGACCGGTGGCCGCCAAGGTATCGGGCGCGGTATTGCCGAGGCCTTCCTGCGCGAAGGTGCAACCGTCACGACCTGCGGGCGGGGCCCACGCCCGGATGGGCTGACGGACAGCGTGATTTGGTTTCCGCTGGATGTCACCGACGCCGCCGCTGTCGAGGAACTGGCGATTGCGACCGACGGGACAGACATTCTGGTTAACAACGCAGGCGTTCAGGTTGAAAAGACGGTGGCCGACAGCACCGACGCCGATTGGGACGCGGTGATCGGCACCAATTGCCGGGGCGTTTTCAACATGTGCCGCGCCTACATCCCAAGGATGCCCGAAGGCGGATCAATCATCAATATCGGCTCAATCTCGGGTCAGGTCGCCGACCCTTCGATGGCGTTGTACAACGCGTCAAAGGCGTTTTTACATGGGTTGACCCGGTCGATTGCGGTGGATCATGGCCCACAAATTCGCTGCAACGCGATCTGCCCCGGCTGGATCGAAACGGGAATGCTGGACGCCGGTTTCGATCTGGCAACCGACCCCAAGGCCGCGCGGCAGGACGCTCTGGCCCGCCACGCCACGCGCCGCTTTGGAAGACCCGAGGATATCGCCAGCATGGCGGTCTGGCTGGCTTCGGACGAGGCCGGATTTGCCACCGGTCAATTGTTCACCGTGGATGGCGGCCTGACGGCGGCCTCTCCTCTCAGTCCGGGGTTATTCTGATGGAGTTCTCACACACCGCCTGCCTAGGCGGCGGCACCATTGGTGCCAGTTGGGCAGCACTGTTTCTCGCCTCGGGGCGTTCGGTGGCAGTGTTCGATCCAGACCCGGACGTTGAAGGTAAGGTGCGGGCTTATATCGAAACCGCTTGGCCCACGATGACCGAGCTCGGGCTGACCGCGCAGGGCGCCCCCGACGCCATCACGTTTCACAGCAGCGCGGCCCAAGCGGTCGAAGGAGCGGCCTTCGTGCAGGAAAACGTCCCCGAACGCCTGCCGATCAAACACGCCACCTTTGCCGAGATTGAGCCAGCTTTAGCCCCCGATGCCATTGTTGCCAGCTCTGCCTCGGGGCTGACCCTCAGCCAGATGCAGCCGGGGTGGAACGACCCTGCGCGGTTCGTTCTGGGCCACCCGTTCAACCCTCCGCACCTGATCCCTCTGGTCGAGGTTCTGGGCAACGCGCGCACCGCCGATGGCGTAGTTGACGCGGCTGAACGTTTCTATCAGGCGGTTGGCAAAACAACGATCCGCCTGCACAAAGAGGTCCCGGGCCATGTCGCCAACCGCCTTCAGGCCGCGATCTGGCGCGAGGCGATCAGCCTCGTTGTTTCGGGCGTCGCCTCAGTCGAGGATGTGGACAAGGCCGTCTGGGCCGGACCCGGCCTGCGCTGGGCGGCCATGGGACCGACCATGCTGTTTAACCTTGGCGCAGGTGAAGGCGGGCTGCAGGCTTTCTGCGACCATTTTACGGACACATTCAACGGCTGGTGGGACGATCTGGGCCAGGTTCATCTGACCGACGAGGTCACCCGCGTTCTTACGCAGGGGGTCGAGGCCGAAGCCGCAGGAAAATCCCCGGCCGAACTGGCCCGGTCGCGGGACGCCCTGATTGTCGCCATGCAAAAGTCGGTTGCAGGATTGCGGTAATCGCCGCAGCATCAGCGCCCGATGATGATATCCGCGCAGAGCCCACCCAGACGCTCGCTCTTGCTCAGTCGCAGCACACCGCCGTGCGCGCGCGCGATATCCGAAACGATGGCAAGGCCCAGCCCGACACCGGTGCCCTGATTCTGATTGCGCGCCGGATCGAGGCGCGAAAAGGGTTTCACCGCCTCGGATCGTTGTTCCGGTGGAATGCCCGGCCCGTCATCCTCGACCCGAAAACGAACGGATTTGGGCGTGATCGACAGGCTGACATCAGCACGCTTGCCGTATCGCACCGCGTTTCCGATCAGATTCTCCACCGCGCGCCGAATGGCGGTGGGCCGAAGCATGGCCGTCCCCTCGCCTTCAACCGAGATCAAATCGGCCTCATACCCGGCTCGACGCGCATCCTTGACTATCTGTTGCAGCAAAGCCTTAGGCTCAACGGTTTCCGGGGCTCCTTCGGCCGCACCTCGCGAGAATTCAAGGAAAGCGTCCAACAGCAACTGCATCTCGTCAACGTCTTGTTGCAGGGGCGCGGCTTCATCCTCGGGCAGCATCGAAAGGCCCAACTTCAGGCGCGTCAAAGGGGTTCTGAGATCGTGGCTCACCCCCGACAACATCATTGTGCGCTGCTCCATCTGGCGCTCAATCCGGGCGCGCATGTCCAGAAAGGCGCTACCCGCCGCACGCACCTCAATGGCCCCGCCCGGCGAATACGGCACTACCCGGCCCCGCCCAAAGGCCTGCGCCGCCTCGGCCAAACGGGTGATCGGACGCAATTGATTGCGCATGTAGAGAAACGAAATAGTGGTCATTATGACCGCGAAAAAAAGCATCGTCACGATCAACTGATGCGGAGCTACCGGCGACAGTCGGCGGCGATCAAATGTCAACTGCAACATGCCCAGGTCAGTCTGCATGTAAACACGGGCCTCTTGTCCGCTGGGTAATGCCACTGTTTCCAAGTCCGGTAACTGAGCCTGCAGATCGTTTTCGACCTGCGGCGCGATGAAATCGTACCAGCGGCGGTGCCCGATCACGGGCTCTTCGTGTACACCGAGAAACCGCGCCGTCATTTCCAGTGCCTGCAAATCAGGTTGAACCGCCGTCAGCGCCTGTTGTTGCGTTTCAGTTGCGTTCACAGCATCAACCACAAGCATTACTTCGCGTGACGCCGCCCGCGTCATTTGCGCGGTAACGTCCTCCAAATGTTTCTGCAGGAACGCGACACCAACCACCAACAACAGGACGACGACTGGTAGAACCAGTATCAGCGCAGCACGGGCATAAAGGCTGCGCGGCATATAGGGTTTGAGCCATTGCGTCGACATGCGCTAAACCTAACGGGCTGTTACGACAAGAGAAAGAGCACAGAATGCAGGCTCCTGACGATTTCAACCCGCCCGCCGGTCCCGCCATTGAGCTACAACCGGATCTGCGTCGTATTCTGGCCCCGAATCCTTCGCCCATGACATATCGCGGCACAAATACTTACCTGTTGGGAACCGATGATCTGGCTGTCATTGATCCAGGGCCGCTTAATGGCGTGCATCTGGAGGCGATTCTGGACGCAGTCCAACCAAACCAGCGCATCAGTCATATTATCGTCACGCACAGCCATCTGGACCATTCTCCTTTAGCGCGCCCTCTAGCCGAGCGTACAGGCGCACCTGTCTTGGCTTTTGGTGGCCCCGAAGCGGGGCGCAGCGCGGTGATGACCGAACTGGCGCAAGGCGGATTGGTGGGTGGTGGCGAAGGCATCGACACCGCATTTCGTCCGGATATTGAACTACCCGACGGTGCGATAATTGACGGCGGTAGCTGGCAGCTTGAAGTGATTCACACCCCCGGACATCTTGGCAATCACATCGCTTTGGGCTGGGGCGAGGTTTGTTTCACCGGCGATCACGTCATGGGATGGGCAAGTTCGCTGGTTTCACCCCCGGACGGAGACCTGACGGATTTCATGGCCGCCTGCCATCGCCTGGCCGCGCGCGACTGGGCAGTTTTTCACTCAGGACACGGTGCGCCGATTCCCAACCCCGCCGAACGGCTGGAGTGGCTGATTAAACACCGCCTGACACGTGAAGCGCAGATTCTGGCAAAGCTGGAGGACCAACCCGGAACAGCCAGAGATCTGGCTGAACGCATTTATGTAGATACCCCAACTGCGCTTCTACCCGCTGCAGAAAGAAACGTTTTAGCGCATCTGATTGATCTGGTTGGTAAATCCTTAGTGGCAACCGATGAGATTTTATCCTCCTCGGCCCACTTTTATAGACAGAACTGAGTCCGTCGAACTTTTTTATGAAAACGTCACATTCTCCTCTGGACGGCGAAAATTGGGATTGTTATACGCCCCTCAGTTCCGGCGTAGCTCAGCGGTAGAGCAGTTGACTGTTAATCAATTGGTCGTAGGTTCGATCCCTACCGCCGGAGCCAAATTTCACAGACTAAATCAAATATCTAGTTGAAAACCTCACATTCAAATGAAGGAATGTAGGTCCATGCTGCTAGTTTGTTGCCACGAATGAGGCAGCAATGAAGTGATAACAGCTCCCAGAAAAGCAACCACCCAGCCAGCAATTATCTGTTATCGATAGACTTCAAGGCGGACCAAAACGGTAGATCAATTGAACGTAGACTACCCCTAAGCTTATTTTACAGCACCTTTCGCGAACGTCCGAAATCGAGATAAAGTGGTCGTTTACTGCCGCCCGACCGAGGGGCTGCTATGCGGGACAAAGCCGACCATGCTTACCAAAACCTCCTGCATAAAATGGCAAACTCTGGGACTAGTTTGGGAGTGGCCCGAGGCCGCTTAACTTGACGATCTCCGGCGGCAATCTGGGTCGCCGCCTTCACAACATCAGATTATCAACGAGCAATGATCCTAGCTATGATTGCAGCTGAGACAGTTAGCGTCACAATTGGAAAGTTGGATTCCTTGAGAGTTACTACTCTAGATTTCTCACAGCTTGTAATAGCGTGCACTCAAATCGCTTGAGCGATGGCCGCGCTGTCGGACCGTAATCTCCAACTTTGTTTCGCAACTCCGGAAAAATCTCTAAAATCTCGCCCCGTGTGTCCTTTTCCAGCCTATTGATCACGTAGTGCCCAGGGTGGAAACTCTCCGAAAGTGCATCTTCGGCTAAGATGATCTCGTGTTCTTCAAACAATATGTGAAAATATTCTACTTCGGTCGCGGGGTACTGATAGATCGTATCGCAATTCACAAGGTGCTTTGCTGCTGCAAGAACACATTGCTGACCGAAAAAGAGTTCTGCCCGCCATCCACAAATTAACATGCGATGCTGTGGGGACACCACCAGATCTCTTGACGGTTCGTTCTTGCCCAATGCGCCCGCTCGAATGCAAATCGGCCGTAGTTTTGGATTCAACCTCAGATCAACGGCAGTGAGTTTTCGCGAACCGATCCATCGAATTGGTTGAAAACCGTGATCCATTGTTTGGACCAAATCACCTGCTTGTAGAACCTCAATTGGCCGTTTTTTTGTGTCGGTTTGAATAAGCGTTCCCGATACAAAGCACGGTATGATGTAATCGCCCCGGTCAAGGTCACCTTCCTTGATTGTATCCGGCGGAACGTCCACTACTCCTTCAGGAGTGAAAACCTTCCATTGACCTGTACTGGGCCCAGTACTTGGAATGGTCTCTACCACTATCCAAGTGCTAGTGCCGTTTGTGTATGTGCCATTGAAAGCGCCAATAGTAACTCCGTTTTCAAGGATTGGCTCCCCGAACTCGAAGACATCGTTTGCGTTGCTATCGGTGAGAACTCCGTCTGTTGAGTCAAAAGAACCCTGCTTGTAGTTCGAGCTGTTTCCGGCCTCGTCGTAAATAAATGAAGATGTGAAGTCTAAGGACGCCAATTAAACGCTCTCACCAAGCAGGATATATTGATGTTTGAATGATATATCTTTTAGCTCTCATATCAAGTTTCCGAAGGCCAGCGACACTTCTGCTCGGTGAATTGTTTTGTGCCCAACCGCTGCTCATATTTCTTTGGGAAGCTCGCGGATCAAACCGGAAGCATACTGCGGCACCAGATCTTCAGTCTCGCACCGACCGCTTTGGGCTCAAAGAAGCCGTTGGCTGTGCTGTATAGGAAGGTCCGCTTTGAGGCGCTGCTGAATCAGATGTGAGGCCGTGAACTTTACCCACCAAAAAAGCTTTTTGCATCTAGACCTCCACTTTGACTGTTGATACACGCTCCCTCAGTTCCGGCGTAGCTCAGCGGTAGAGCAGTTGACTGTTAATCAATTGGTCGTAGGTTCGATCCCTACCGCCGGAGCCAAA
>NZ_WQCA01000002.1 GCF_013032445.1 Ruegeria arenilitoris
AGCCCGTCGAAGTCGCAGGCATCAGCGCCGACGACATGAACCAACAGGCCGGGGTTTAATCCGCGTGAAGCCTCTGCGCGCCATTCTCGGGACGGCAAGCGCCTCTGACAAGATCATCGCCCTGTCCGAGGGCGATGACCCCCGCATTGTCGAAGGCGCGGTCATGGCCGTGAGAGAGAACGTCGCGCGGATCATCCTGATAGGCAACAAGGCCGAGGTTTCGGCCTTGTTGCAGGCCCATGAGGGCTATGATCCCGAACGGATCGAAATCCACGATCCTGCTGAGTCTGAGTTAACACCCGAACTGGCGCATGCGCTGTACGAGCGGCGCAAGCATCGGGGTATGACGCAGGAAGAGGCGCAGCAACAAATCACGGACCGGCTAAACTATGCCGCCATGCTGGTGCAGCAAGGCATCGCAGACGGCACTGTCGGTGGCGCGGTTGAAACCACATCCGACACCGTGCGCGCCGCGCTTCAGATCATTGGAACAGCTCCGGATGCCGCAATGGTCTCAAGCTTTTTCTTGATGTTGTTCTGCAAGGACCATCACGAGGTCAAAGGTGCCCACATCTTTGCCGATTGCGGTCTGGTCGTTGACCCGGACGCGCAGGAAATGGCCGAGATCGCCCGCGCCTCGGCCGCATCCTACGAGATCCTGACAGGTAACACCCCACGCGTTGCGATGTTGTCCTTTTCCACCTCCGGCAGCGCCGAACACGCCAAGGTCTCCAAGGTTGTCGAGGCCACGCATATCGCGCGCGAAAAAGACCCGTCGCTTCTGATCGACGGAGAGTTGCAGTTCGATGCGGCCTTTGTGCCCGAGGTTGCGGCCAAGAAGGCCAAGGACTCGCCGCTGAAAGGTGAGGCCAATGTCTTTGTCTTTCCCAGCCTGAATGCCGGAAACCTTGGGTACAAGATCGCCCAGCGTGTCGGCGGGGTCGAGGCAATCGGGCCGGTGCTGCAGGGGCTAGCCAAACCGGCAAACGACCTGTCACGCGGATGTTCCGCAGAAGACGTACTGCACATGATCGCCGTGACGACCGTGCAGGCTCAACACGCCAATTCCAAGCCGGAGACGCGTTGACCCGGCTACCGAAAACCCTTGGCGGCGCACCCGCCGAAACCGCAATTTTTTCAAGAAGGCCTGTCGGGTAGATGCTGGCAAAGACTGAACTTACGTCTCTTTTTGGCGCAAACGCCTCACAGACGATCCGCACCCTGTTTCCAGGCGTGCTGGTGGCGACGACCGTTGCCGTGACCGCCAAGTTCCTGTCCGAGCATTATGCCACGCCCGCCATGTTGATGGCGCTGTTGCTGGGCATCGCGCTCAGCTTTCTGGGGGAAGAGGGCAAAACCGTCCCCGGCATCGGCTTTGCCGCGAAATCGTTGCTGCGTCTGGGTGTGGCGCTGCTGGGCGTGCGTGTTTCGATGACCCTGATGATGGGTCTGGGCTGGGATCTGATCGCGCTGGTCGTTGGTGGAGTTCTGGCAACAATTGCCTTTGGCCTGCTAATCGCGCGGTTCTTTGGCCACAAATGGCGCTTTGCCTTCCTGACCGCCGGATCGGTTGCGATCTGCGGAGCTTCCGCTGCGATGGCGATCAGCGCCATACTGCCCAAGGATGAGCGATCCGAGGAACGGCTGATCTTTACCGTTTTGGGCGTCACCGTGCTGTCGACCATCGCAATGATCGCCTATCCCATTCTGGTGCGCACGCTGGGCATGAGCGACGTGGCAGGCGGCGTGTTCCTGGGCGGCACGATCCACGACGTCGCGCAGGTGGTTGGTGCCGGCTTCTCGATCTCGGAACAGACCGGTGACACCGCGACATTGGTGAAACTGTTCCGCGTTGCGATGCTGGCACCGGTGGTTCTTGTCGCGTCGCTGATCATCCGTGGTGTCACAGACATGGACGAGGCAGGCAAACGCCCCCCGATCCTGCCCAGCTTTGTCGTGGGCTTTCTGGTTCTGGCTGCGGCCAGCTCATTCGGCCTGATCCCGCCCTTCATCTCGGAACTGCTCAGCCAGACATCGCGCTGGCTGCTGCTGATCGCCATTGCGGCGGTCGGCATGAAGACCAACCTGAAACAGATCCTGTCGGTCGGTGGCGCCGCAATCGCCCTGATCGTCGTAGAAACTCTTTTTATTGCAGGAGTTATCCTTGCCGGAATAACATTCCTGACCTGATACGCTGCCCCGACAGAAGGACGCCAGATGACCATCCAGCAACCGAAGATCGACACCAGCCCCAAAGTCTCGGACGAGGTCCGGCGCACAACCTGTTACATGTGCGCCTGTCGCTGTGGCATCAACGTGCATATGAAGGACGGCAAGGTCGCCTATATCGAAGGCAACCGTGATCATCCGGTCAACAAGGGCGTTCTGTGCGCCAAAGGGTCGGCCGGGATCATGCAGGTCAACGCGCCATCCCGCCTGCGTAAACCCCTGCGGCGGGTCGGCCCGCGTGGATCGGGTGAGTTTCGTGAGATCGAATGGGATGAGGCGATCAGCACTGCCGTCGGCTGGCTGAACGAGTTGCACGAAACCGCGCCGCAGAAACTGGCCTTTTTTACCGGTCGAGATCAGAGCCAGAGCTTCACCTCTTTCTGGGCACAGAACTTTGGCACGCCGAACTATGCGGCCCATGGCGGGTTCTGTTCCGTCAACATGGCGGCGGGCGGCATCTACACTATGGGCGGTGCGTTCTGGGAGTTCGGCCAGCCCGATTGGGAACACACGAAACTGTTCATGCTGTTCGGCGTGGCCGAAGACCATGACAGCAACCCGATCAAGATGGGTATCGGCAAGATCAAGGCGCGCGGCGCGCGGGTGATCGGGGTGAATCCGATCCGCTCAGGCTATAACGCTGTCGCCGATGACTGGGTCGGGATCACACCTGGCACCGATGGTCTGTTCATCCTGTCACTGATCCATGTGTTGATGAAGGCGGGCAAGATCGATCTGGACTACCTCAGCCGCTACACCAACGCACCGGTACTGGTGAATGCGTCCGAGGGGCCTGAGAACGGCCTGTTCCTGCGCGACGCCGACGGCAAGCCGCTGGTGATTGACCGTGCGACCGGAGAGCCAACAGCCTTCGACAAACCCGGCGTGCGCCCGGACCTCTCGGCCACCTACGAAAAGGACGGCATCACCCATCGCCCGGTCTTCCACCTGATGGCCGAGAAGTACCTGTCCGACGACCACGCTCCCGAGGCTGTCGCCGACCGCTGCGGCATCCCCGCCAAACGCATCCGCGCCATCGCCGCCGAGATCACCCGCGTTGCTTTTGACGAAGCCATCGAGCTGGACCACGAATGGACCGACTTCCGGGGTGAGACGCATTCCAAAATGATCGGTCGCCCGGTCAGCTTCCACGCTATGCGCGGGATTTCAGCCCATGCCAACGGCTTCCAGACTTGCCGGGCCCTGCATGTGCTGCAAATCCTTCTGGGCACGGTCGAGGTCCCCGGTGGTTTCCGCTTCAAACCGCCCTACCCCAAGCCAGTCGAGGCACACCCCAGCCCCCACGGTGACCGTCGGCCCGGTCGTCCGCTGGAAGGTCCGCACCTGGGATTTGTGCGCGGCCCCGAAGACCTGCTGATCGACGACTGTGGCACACCGCAGCGCATCGACAAAGCGTTCACTTGGGAAAACCCGATGTCCGCCCACGGGCTGATGCATATGGTGATCTCGAATGCTGCTGCGGGCGATCCCTACAAGATCGACACGCTGTTCATGTATATGGCGAACATGTCGTGGAATTCGTCCATGAACACCAAGGGTGTGATGGAGATGCTGACCGCCCGCAATGAGGACGGCAAATACGTCATTCCAAAGATAATCTACTCCGACGCCTATTCCTCGGAAATGGTGGCCTACGCCGACCTGATCCTGCCCGACACCACATATCTTGAACGGCACGACTGTATCTCGCTGCTCGATCGCCCGATTTGCGAGGCCGACGCCGCCGCCGACGCCATTCGCTGGCCGGTGGTTGAACCCGACCGCGACGTGCGCGGTTTCCAGTCGGTGCTGATTGAACTGGCCAACCGCATGAGCTTGCCCGGCTTCACCAATGAGGACGGCACGCCCAAGTGGAAGGACTACGCCGACTACATCGTCAACCACCAGCGCAAACCGGGCATTGGCCCGCTAGCCGGGTTCCGGGGTGAAAACGGTGACAAGGAAGGGCGCGGAGAGGTCAACCCCGACCAATTGAATCGCTATATCGAAAACGGCGGCTTCTATGTCGCGCATATTCCCGAAGGTGCAGATTATTACAAACCGTGGAACGCGGCCTATCAGGACTGGGCCGTGGGGATGGGGATTTATGACAGCCCGCAACCCTACCTGTTCCAGCTCTATTCGGAGCCGATGCGCAAGTTCCAACTGGCCGCCGAAGGGCATGGCGATCGCCAGCCGCCCGAACACCTGCGCCAACGTATCAAGGACACGATGGATCCCCTGCCGATCTGGTATGAGACCGACCAGCAGGGCAACGAGGGCTTCACAGTCAACGCCCTGACCCAGCGCCCGATGGCGATGTATCACAGCTGGGGTACCCAGAACGCCTGGCTGCGTCAGCTGCACGGGCGCAACCCGCTCTACGTCCCGACCAAACTGATGCGCGAACACGGGCTGCAAGACGGCGATTGGGCCAAGGTCAGCTCTCCGCACGGGGAAATCACCGTTCCGGTGATGGAAATGGCCGCGCTGAACGACAATACCGTCTGGACATGGAACGCCATCGGCAAACGCAAAGGCGCATGGGCATTGCAAGAGGACGCACCAGAGGCGACCAAGGGCTTCTTGCTGAACCACCTGATCCACGAACTGCTGCCGCCAAAAGGCGACGGGCAACGCTGGGCCAATTCTGACCCGATCACTGGGCAGGCTGCATGGTTCGACCTGAAAGTGAAAATCGAAAAGGCCGAGGCCCCAAGTGACGCCGAAAGCCAACCCGAGTTTGGTCCGATTAAGTCACCCGTTGGCACTGGCCCGAAAGATCTGGCGTGGAAGGTAGGCAAATGACTCAACTCCCCCAATCCACCGAGCGCAAGATGGGTCTGGTCATCGACCTCGACACCTGTGTTGGCTGCCACGCCTGCGTGATCTCGTGCAAAGGTTGGAATACCGAAAACTACGGCGCGCCGTTGTCGGATCAGGATGCCTATGGCGCCAACCCGTCGGGCACCTTCCTGAACCGGGTACATTCCTACGAGGTCACACCGGCCGAAGGCCATGCCCAACTGATCCACTTCCCGAAATCTTGCCTCCACTGCGAGGACGCCCCCTGCGTCACCGTCTGCCCGACTGGGGCCAGCTACAAGCGGGTTGAGGACGGCATCGTGCTGGTTAATGAAAGCGACTGTATCGGTTGCGGGCTGTGCGCCTGGTCCTGCCCCTACGGCGCACGTGAACTGGACGTGGCCGAAGGTGTGATGAAGAAATGCACCCTCTGCGTCGACCGCATCTATAACGAGAACCTGCCCGAGGTGGACCGCGTTCCCTCCTGCGTGCGCACCTGCCCCGCCGGCGCTCGGCATTTCGGTGATCTTGGCGACCCGGACAGCGATGTCAGCAAGCTGGTCGCCGAGCGCGAAGGCATGGATCTGATGCCTGAAATGGGCACCAAACCCGTCAACAAATACCTGCCGCCGCGACCCAAGGATCAGATAGAGGACCAGATCGACATTCTGGCACCCCTGCTTGCCCCGGTCGCCGAAGAGCCCAAAGGGTTCCTTGGCTGGCTCGACAAAACTCTGGAGAAGCTCTGATGCACCCGGCCCCTTCTGTCATCATCTTCACGACCTGTTCCGGCTTGGGCTTTGGCTTGCTGTTTTTCCTCGGCCTCGGCCAACCTGCGGTAACCGGTTTGGTCGCCTTCGTATTCTACGCTATTGCCTATGCCCTGGCGGTGGGCGGCTTGCTGGCTTCAACCTTCCACCTTGGCCACCCGGAACGCGCCTGGAAGGCCTTCAGCCAATGGAAATCCAGCTGGCTTAGCCGCGAAGGGGTCTGCGCGGTTGCCGCACTCATCATCATGGGACTTTACGCGCTGGGTGCCGTATTCGCAGGCAGTCACTGGACGATACTGGGTTGGATCGGTGCACTGCTCAGTCTGGCCACCGTGTTTACCACCTCAATGATCTACACCCAGCTCAAGACCATCCCGCGCTGGAACATGAACCTGACGCCAGCGATGTTCCTGTCCTTCAGCCTCGCAGGTGGCGCGCTATTGGCCGGAGCCGAGGCGCTGGCCCCTTGGCTGCTGGCTGTCGCTGGCGCGGTGCAGCTTGCTTATTGGGCCAAAGGTGATGGTGCATTGGCGCAATCCGGCACCAACCTGGGCACTGCCACCGGTTTGGGAAGCCGGGGCAGCGTTCGCGCCTTCGAACCGCCGCATACCGGAACGAACTATCTGCTACGTGAATTCGTCCACGTGGTGGGCCGCAAACATGCGCAGAAACTACGGGTAATTTCCTTTGGGCTGGCGTTTGTGCTGCCCTTGCTGCTGATCCTGATCCCGGTCTCGGGTGTTGCGATCAAGCATGTCTTTGCGCTGCTGGCCGTGTTGTCGCATCTGACCGGCGTCGTTGTATCACGCTGGCTGTTCTTCGCGCAGGCGGAACACGTAGTGGGGCTGTATTACGGCAAGCGTTGAACCATAGCCTCAAAAGAAAATGGGCGGCAATCTGAGATCAGAGGCCGCCCACTAAACTTGATAATCTCTAGAGTCAGATCAGACCCGCATGCGTCATCGCCGCGTCGATGGCGGTCTTGGTGCTGTTTTCCAGCGGTGTAAGCGGCGAACGGACCTCTTCACTGCACAGGCCCAGCTTGCTGAGCGCGTATTTTGCACCCACGAGACCCGGCTCGATAAAGATCGCCTCGTGCAGGGGCATCAAGCGATCCTGATAGGCCAGCGCCTTGGCATAGTCGCCAGACAGCGTCGCCTGCTGGAACTCGGCGCATAGTTTCGGCGCCACGTTTGCGGTGACCGAGATGCAGCCGACGCCGCCATGCGCGTTGAAGCCCAGCGCAGTCGCATCCTCGCCCGACAACTGGCAGAAGTCCGGCCCGCAGGACGCACGCTGCTGGCTGACACGCGCCAGATCACCGGTGGCGTCCTTGACGCCGACAATACGCGGCAGCTTGGCCAGCTCTCCCATCGTGGCGGGGGTCATGTCGATGACCGACCGGCCGGGGATGTTGTAGATGATGATCGGAATATCGGCGCAGTCATGCAGCGCGCGGAAATGCGCGATTAGGCCCTTTTGGGTGGGCTTATTGTAATAGGGCGTCACAACCAGCGCCGCATCCGCGCCGATCCGTTCTGCGAATCGCACGAAGCGGATCGCTTCAACCGTGTTGTTCGAGCCCGCACCCGCAATAACCGGCACACGACCGGCGGCGGCCTTGACGACCTCTTCCACCACGGTTTCGTGCTCTTCATGGCTAAGCGTCGGGCTTTCACCAGTGGTGCCCACGGGAACCAACCCGGTCGAGCCTTCCTGAATCTGCCGTTCCACCAAGTGTTTGAGCGTCTTCAGGTCCAACTCGCCGTTTGTGAACGGGGTGACGAGGGCTGGCATCGAGCCTTTGAACATGACACGCTCCTTGGTGTGCGGTTAGCAATTTTTACGCCACGGGCCATCACAATCGTCGCGATGTGAGTTGATCCCGGCGGCGCAAGGTTTATCCTGAGTGGCTGTATCCTTGGTTGGTTGGGAAATGCAAGGCATGACACGCGTTCTGGCGCTTTTGATAGCTGTGATTCTGGGGTCAATTGGGCAGGCGCAAGCCGATGCCGTCGGCGATCTGCGCGCCGGGATGAACGAAATGCGCAAGGGCGACTGGAATTCCGCCCTGCGTGTGTCGGGCAACCGCGGGTCCGTTACGCGCGACATCATCGTCTGGCACTGGCTGCGGCAGGGCTTTGGCAGCTCGGGCGACGTGCTGGTGTTTCTGGATCGCCGACCGGACTGGCCGGGGTTGGCATGGCTGCGTCGTAAAAGCGAGCCCGCCTTTACCGGAACCGATCCCGACCGGGTGCTGAAATTCTACGCTGGCAATCCCCCTCAAACCGCTGAAGGTGCGTTGAATTACGCTGTGGCGCTGATGGCAAAGGGGCGGCAGGGTGACGCCGAGGCCGATATCGTCGCCGCTTGGCGTACAATGCCAATGGGGGCCGGGCTGCAAAAGGACTACCTTGAGAACTTCAGCAAGCTGCTGAAACCCCATCACGCCGCTCGGCTGGACCGAATGCTGTGGGATGGGCACCTTGTCAGCGCCGGACAGATGCTGCCACTGGTCAGCACCGATCAGCGTAAGCTGGCCGAGGCACGGATTGCCCTGCAAAAGCGCCAACCCGGTGTCGATGGCAAGGTCGCTGCGGTTCCCAAGTCGTTAGCCGAGGCTCCGGGTCTAGCTTTTGACCGGTTTGTCTGGCGTGACAAGAAGGAACTGGACGACAGCGCGATCGACCTGATGCTGGCACGCTCGACCGGGCCGGATGCGTTGGGTGAGCCTGACAAATGGGCCGAGGGACGCCGCCGACTGGCGCGGCTTGAAATGCGCAATGGCGATGCCAGCCGCGCCTATCGGATTGCTGCCAATCACCACATGACCCCCGAGATGGGGTACGCCTATGCGGATCTCGAGTGGCTGGCGGGGTTCCTTGCGCTGCGCAAGCTGAATGACCCAAACACGGCAGTACGGCATTTCCAGAACTTCTCGGGCGCGGTGGAATCTCCGATCTCAAAAGGGCGCGGCGGCTATTGGTTGGGTAGGGCCTATGCGGCGCAAGGGGATGCCGACAAGGCTTACGACGCTTATGCGGTAGGTGCGGACTATCAGACCTCGTTCTATGGTTTGTTGGCCGCCGAGAGGATCGGGCGCCCCTTCGACGGTGAACTGGCAAATCCACGCCGGGCACCGCATTGGAAGCAAGCTGATTTTGCCAATTCCAGCGTGTTGGAGGCCGGGCTGCTGTTGCTGCGTGCAGGCGAAAACAATCTGTCTGAACGCTTCCTGACGCATCTGGTTGAAGAGCTTGACCAGGTACAAGCCACGCAATTGGGCGATCTGGTGATCGAGCTTAAGGAACCGCATCTGGCGGTGATGATTGCCAAGCGTGCGGCGAAAACCGGTGTCGTGCTGCCCGCCGCCTACTACCCGGTGCATCCGGTGGCCGATATGGGCCTGCCCATGGCGAAGGAGATGACACTGGCAATTGCGCGGCGTGAAAGCGAGTTTGACCCGGTGGTGGTCAGTGGGGCAGGCGCACGCGGATTGATGCAGGTGATGCCAGCGACAGCCAAGCTGGTTGCCAAGGAACTGGGCATCCTCGGCGGACACAAAACGTTGAAACTGACCTCGGACTGGCAATACAACGCCAAGCTGGGGGCGAATTACCTCTCGGGTCTGGCTGCGGATTTCAACGGCAATGTGGTGATGATGGCTGCGGGCTATAACGCCGGGCCGCGCCGTCCCATTTCTTGGATGGACCGCTATGGTGACCCCCGCGCCGGTGAGATCGATGTGGTCGACTGGATCGAGACCATCCCCTTCAGCGAGACCCGCAATTACGTGATGCGGGTGGCAGAAAGCCTGCCGGTCTATCGTGCCCGCTTGGGCCAGCCCGCGCTGCCGGTTCCGTTCTCGCAGGAGCTGATCGGCTCAACCCTGGCGTCGTTCGCGCCATAGGGTGAACAGGCCTGCTGCCACAACCAATGCGGCCCCGAGAATAACCGCGGGCCGCAACGCCTCACCAAAGACTGAAATGCCTATGATGGCTGTCCAGACCAGATGGAAATAGGCAAACGGCTGCACCGCGCTGGCCTCGGCCATTTCATAGCATTTGATCAGCAGCCAATGACCCAGAACGCCGCTGACGGAAAGCACCGCCATCCACGCCCAATCCGCACGTGCCATAGGCTCCCAGAACCACATCCCCACCAGAGTCATTGCCACAGCCCCGGCAACACCGGTCCAGAAGAAACTTGTGGCCGCGCTGTCCTTGCGGGCGGCATAGCGGGTCAGGAGGCCATAGAGCGCGAACATCAGTGCTGACATCAGGGGCAGGATGGCCCACGGGTTGAACACACCCACGCCGGGCTGCAGAATGATTAGCACCCCAATGCAGCCCACGCCGATCGCCACCCAGCGCCGCCAACCGACCTGCTCGCCCAGCACCGGCCCGCTGAGCGCCGCGACCAGCAGCGGGTAACAGATGAACACCGCCATGCTGTCGATCAGACCTAGTACCGTGAAGGCGTAAACGGCGACGCAAATCTCAGCCGCCAGCAAGACGCCACGGAACACCTGCAGCCCCACCTGGCTGGTCCGAGTGGCAGCCACCAGCCCTCCAGGGGACCGCGCCGCCAAAGCAATGACAAAGGCGGCGAAGAACCAATAGCGGATCATCACGACCATGTAGGTGTTGTAGGTTCCCGCCAGATGGCGCGAGATACCGTCCTGCAGGGCAAATACAACTGTCGCCGCGATCATCAGCGCGATGCCGGCGCGGGTGTTGTTCTGTTGGGTCATTTCCGGATCGCCCGGGTCATATGCCGTTTGCGGCCATAACCTGGGGTGCGGGTGACGGTGAAACCCGCCTCTTCCAGCCCGCGTCGCACAAACCCGGCGGCGGTGTAGGTGGCTGCCGTGCCGCCCTTGGCCGTGTGACCGGCGACTTGCTGCATCAGGTCCGCGCCCCAAAGCTCGGGGTTCTTGGCCGGAGAAAACCCGTCCAGAAACCAAGCATCGGCCTCGCCTCTCCATGCAGGCAATGTCTGACGCGCATCGCCTTCGATCACCTCAAGATGCAGAGTGCCCAGATCACATGCGCCGCCCCGCCGCTGGGCCAGAAAACGGTCGGCCCAAGGCGCAAGCTCGGGGAAGGCCGCCAGCGCGCGCGCCATGTCCTCGGGCACCATCGGGAAGGCCTCGAAACTGGTAAAGGTCAGGGGTGAGGTCTGGCCCGCCTTCTCCCATTCAGACCACACGGTCAGCATGTTCAGACCGGTGCCGAATCCCAACTCGGCAATGCGGAACCCCGGAGCGAACCGTGCGGGCAGGTCATTGCCCGCCAGAAACACGTGCCGCGTCTCTTCCAGCCCGTTTTGCAGCGAGAAATACGGATCGTCGAAACGGGCCGAAACCGGGATTTGGTCCTCGGTCCAAGTCAGTTCGGCGCGCTGGTCTGCCATCGGGGAATCCTGTAGCTAAGCGGCGCGACACTGAACAAGGAAAAGGGGAATGGCAATGGTCGATGTAACGGTGCGTGGCGCGGGCATCTTTGGCCTGTCCATCGCGTGGACCTGCGCCCGACGAGGTGCCAAGGTGCAGGTTGTCGATCCCTTCGGCCCCGGCTCGGGCTCCAGCAACGGGCTGGTCGGTGCCCTGGCTCCGCATGTGCCCGAGAACTGGAACGCCAAGAAGGCTTTTCAGTTCGACAGCCTGATCATGGCCGAACCGTTCTGGAAACAGGTCGAGGCGACAGGCGGCGTTTCCCCCGGCTATGCGCGTCTGGGCCGGTTGCAGCCCATCGCCGATGCCCGCACGCTGGAGCTTGCCCATGCCCGGGCGGAATCCGCCGCCGAGCTGTGGCAGGACCGCGCCGAATGGCGGGTGGTCGAGACCGAGGCGCTCGGGTCATGGTGCCCGCCCAGCCCGACCGGTTTTGTGATCCACGACACTCTGACCGCGCGGATGCACCCCCGCCGCGCCTGCGCCGCGCTGGTGTCGGCATTGGCAGTGATGGGAGTGGACGTAGTGACAGACGCGCCTGATCAAGGTCAGGTCGTTCATGCCACCGGTCTGGCAGGGTTGCGGGAACTGAGCCAGGCATTTGGCAAAACCGTTGGCAATGGCGTCAAGGGACAGGCCGCGCTGCTGCGCTTTGATGCGGGTGAAGTCCCGCAACTGTTTGCCGATGCGATCCATATCGTGCCCCATGCCGATGGCACGCTGGCGATCGGATCGACCTCGGAACGGGACTATGACGATCCATCCAGCACGGATGCCGCGCTGGACGACGTGCTAGACCGCGTCACCCGGGCGGTGCCGGTGCTGCACGGTGCAGAAGTGATCGAACGGTGGGCCGGGGTGCGCCCCCGCAGCAAAAGCCGTGCCCCGATGCTAGGTGCGCATCCGTTGCATCAGGGGCAGTTCATCGCCAATGGCGGATTCAAGATTGGCTTTGGCATGGCCCCGAAAGTGGCCGAGGTCATGGCCGATCTAATGCTGGACGGGCGCGATACGATCCCCGAGGACTTCCGGCCCGAGGCGTCTTTGTGACATACTCTTCTGAAACACCCGTGCAACTGTTCGCGGACAGCCCTGCCCTGCCTGAAGTCCTACGACTGATCCGCGAGAGTTTTGCATTCATGGATGGTCGCATTGATCCCCCTTCCTCTATGCACCGGCTGACCGAGGACGACCTGCGTCAGCAAACCTGCAGCGGAGAGGTTTGGATCATTGGCGATCCTGCTGCTGCGGTCGTCTTTCTGACCCCCAAGCCAGACTGTCTGTATCTGAGTAAACTCGCTGTCGCCCGCTCGCGACGTGGGCAAGGTCTGGCGCAGACTCTGGTGGATTTGGCCGAGACGCGGGCGCGGTCAAGGGGATACGCCGCGCTGGAATTGCAAACACGGATCGAACTTGTCGAGAACCACACTATCTTTGCCAAACTGGGATTCGTGAAATCGGGCGAGACAGCCCATACCGGTTATGACCGAACAACCTCCATCACAATGCATAAACGCCTAGAGTGACGCGTCAGCCACCATGCATTGACGACCATCCGGCCCACGCACCCAGAGGGTTTGCCCGTTCCGACACAGCGTAGCAGTCTCATAATGCATCAGCGGTGCAGTTGCCCGAAACGAGAATTGCGCCAAAGGCCCCATCACCTCTTCCGCAAATAGCATCAGGTGTTGCGCCAGAAGCGGGCCGTGTACGACCAGCCCGGCATAGCCTTCGACGTGGCGGGCATAGTCCAGATCATAGTGAATGCGGTGTCCGTTGAAGGTCAGTGCCGAATAACGGAAAAGCAATGTTGTATCGAAGGCAACATCACGACTTTCTACCTCGTCAGTGCGCGCCGGGGGCGGAACCGGTTTAACTTCACCCGGTGAAGGGTCCTGACGGTAGACCAGATCCTGCCACTCGGTCAGGCACAGCGTATTACCCTGCCAAATCTCGTGGCGCAGAGTGACAAATCCCAACGGTCCGGTGCGTCCGGTTTTAGAGATAGCTTTTTCACAGACCGAACGCCGCTCGGCAGCCATCCCAGCGATCAGAGGTGTGTTGAAGTGCAGACGCCCACCTGCCCACATGCGGCGGGGCAGGCCCAAATCGGGGATCAGATCGCCCCCGACCTTCGGGTGCCCATCGCGGCCTAGTTGATCCGGCGGCTGTGGCGACCAAAAGTAAAGCTGGTGAAAGAACGGAGGCAGCGGGGCACCAGCCTCGACAGTCACGGTCTGTTCCAACGCCACCTGCAACGCGGCGGCGCGAGCCGGGTCTACAACGTCGGTCTGAATTTCCTTTGCCATAACTAAAGATTAGTCAGCCCGCTCCGTGTCAACAAGCTCTAGAACCCCGCCTCGGCACGCAGTTTCTCCATCAGAACGCGCAGGCTGCTTTCATAGCGGTCGCTGGAGAGTTTTCCATGCTCGTCGAATTCGTTGGAACTGTTCGCCAAATGGATTTCCGGCCCCTGTAGGATGCGCGGCTGAAACGGCACCATATAGCTGCGCAGCACCATTTGCGCGCGCTCCCCACCCGCGCGGCCAGCGGCAGCTGACATAACGGCAACCGGCTTGTCGGCCCAGGGGCGACTATCAGTCCGGCTGACCCAGTCCAGCGCGTTTTTCAGAACGCCCGACGGACCCTTGTTGTATTCCGGGGTTGAGATAATCACCGCATGGGCCTGCGCGATCTGATCGGCCAGCGTCTGGACCGCCAGAGGAATACCTTCGCCATCTTCCAGATCACCGTCATAGAGCGGCAGGTTCAGATCGGCCTCGATATGAGCGCCAGGGTTGAATAGCCGCGCCGCTTCGCGCAGCAGTTTGCGATTAGTGGCACTTTGGCGCAACGAACCAGAGAGGCTCAACAGGATCGGTTCGGACATCGGGAAACTCCGTCATGGTGTTTCTCAATAGCTAGCCCAAAGCCCGCGCGCGCCAAAGCCCAGTTGACGCGCAGTCAATGTGCGAAAAAGGGCACCCGCGGGTGCCCTATCGCATTAGACGCTACCGTTCGGGATGATCTCGATATCAACCCGACGGTTTCGGGCTTTGCCCTCGGGTGTCAGGTTCGACGCGGCGGGTCGGTTTTCACCCAGGCCAATCGTGCTGATCCGGGCACTGCTGACGCCATTGGCTTGCAAGATGTCCGCCACGGATTGGGCGCGGCGCTCGGACAGGGCCTGATTGTAGGACGCCTCGCCATCGCTGTCGGTATGACCGACAACCTGAACGTTCGAATTGGGATAATTCACGAGGTTCTGCCCAACTCGCGCAAGATCCGACCGCAGCGCCGGGCGCACGGTCGCGCTGTCGGTATCAAAGGAAATATCGTTCGGCACAGTCACGATCAGCCGGTCGCCCGCATTGGTGACCGTGATGCCTTGATTGGCCAGTTGTTGACGCAGTTCCGCCGCTTGCCTGTCCAACTGGTTGCCGATCAGACCGCCACCGGCGGCACCTACGGCAGCCCCTGCCAGCGCACCCAGACCCGGGTTCGAGTTATTGGCGATCGCACCAACGCCAGCCCCGACCAGACCACCCAAAAGCGCACCCTGTTTGGCGTTTTGATTGGGGTCGGACGGCAGGTTTAGCGTGCCGGGATCTGTACAGGCCCCCAGAAACAGGGCCGAACTCAACCCGGCGGACAAAACAAATTTAGAAATCGTCATGATATCACCTTCTGCTCCGGCGCCTGTTTATCAGGCGCGTATCGTTAGGCGCAGTTTATCACGCTGCCTGCAGATGTTCTCAAGCAACAATCTGGTGAAATCGGCGAATACCCGCCACTTAAGACACCCTTTCTGAAACCTCCCAGGGGTTCTGTTCCTGCCAGATCGCGCGCAGAGGTTCGCCCTGTCCGCAAAAGTGATCGTCAGTCAGTTCGCAGGCCCAGATACGGTCGGTGCGGAAATGGCGGAACCCGTTGCGCAGCTCGCACCAGGCGACCAGCATGATGCATTCGATGTGATATATCAGCGCCACGGGGCGAACGATCCGGTCGGTCCGCTCGCCTTCGGCGTTTACATAGGTGATGCGGATCTTGCGCTCGTCTCGGATCGCCTCGCGATAATTCACCACCGGTACGCAACCCTTTTCGGGATCATCCATAGGTGCCCCCCACGGGGCGACCTGCAACCAGTCGGTCGGCACACGCAGGGCTTCGATCTTGCGACACACCCGGTCGGCGGCCTGCTGCAAGGTGCTGTCACCGGTGCGCGCCAGCATCGACAAGCCGACCCACAGCGCTTCGACCTCTTCTGCATCGAAATTCAACGGCGGCAAGTCATAGCCGCGGCGCATCAGGTATCCGACACCGGCCTCGCCCTCGATCGGGGTGCGCTGCGCCTGCAGGGCGGCGATATCGCGATAGACCGTGCGCGCGGACACCTCGAGCTTTTCGGCCAGCCTTTCAGCCGTGACCGGCGCCTCGGCAGCGCGCAGAATCTGGATGATCTCAAACAGGCGGGTGGAACGGCGCATGGGTTTCTCCGGGTTCATCTGCTGACACTCTAGCACACCCCCCTGACAAGGTGCTGTCAGGAGTGATGGGCGAGACTTGTGCTCAAACGAAAAGGAGATCACCGATGCCAAGCCTCGACAATCACGTGATGATGACCCTGAAACTGGGTCCTTGGGCGCAGGATCACACCCTGCGCAGCTTTGAGATCGAACGCGAGATCATGGCCGCTCGTCAGCCCTGCGCCCCGCCCAAACGCCGCAGGCGGTTTTCGCTGGGCAATCTCAAGATGCTGTGGACCAGTACCGCCTGAGGTTCAGAAATCCGCCTTGGCGCGGAACTTCATCGAAACCCCGCCTTCGGGGTTCTTCAGGCGCAATTCCTCGGAATGCAGCATCAGGCGCGGGAACTCCCGCGCTGCACCTTCGGCATAGAACGGGTCACCTAATATCGGGTGGCCCAGCGCCAACATATGAACCCGCAACTGATGCGACCGACCGGTCTTGGGGAACAGGCGAACACGTGTCGTGTCACCTTCGTGCTTCATGACACGCCAGTCGGTTACGGCGGGCTTGCCGGTCTCATGACACACCATCTGGCGCGGCCGATTGGGCCAGTCCACGATCAGCGGCAGATCAACGGTTCCGGTCTTTTCCTCAACCCGCCCCCAGACACGCGCCACATAGGTTTTGCGGGTCTGGCGGTTTTCAAACTGCATGCTCAGATGGCGCTGCGCGTGGGGGGTCTGGGCAAAGACCATTACGCCGGACGTGTCCCGATCCAGCCGATGCACCAGCAACGCCTGCGGAAACGCCGCCTGCACCCGGCTCAGCAGGCAATCAGCCAGATGCTCGCCCCGCCCGGGCACCGACAACAGGCCCGACGGCTTGTTCACCACAATCAACTGCGCGTCCTCATGCAAAACGTCCAGAGGGGTCTTCGGGGGATCATAGGTCTCACTCATGCGCGCCTGCCTATCGCAGCGCGCGACCTCCCGCAACGTCGCGCTTGCCTGAACGGAACGGTTCAGCAACTCTACCCCCAAAGCGGAGAGGAGAACCCATGCACCCCACAATCGAACGCATGCAGGAGGTGGTCGCCAAGGGCAATGAGAGCCTGATCCACGAATTGCTGGCCGAGGACGTGCGCTTTTCCCCGCCCACCTATTACAGCACCTGGACTGGTCGCGCACCGGTGGCGGCTGTGCTGGGCCACGTTGGGCAGGTGTTCTCGGACTTCCACTATCGTCGTGTGATGGGCGACGGCAAGGACTGGGCGCTGGAGTTCCAGTGCAAGGTCGGCGAACTGGACGCCGTGGGGGTGGATCTGATCACGCTGAACGATGAGGGGCTGATTCAGGTATTCGAAGTCCTGATGCGCCCCTACAAAACCATCGGGGCCCTGCGCGAGGCGATGATGGCGCGCGTCATGACCGACCCGCGATTCCTTGAATACAAGAACGCGCTCAGCTGACCATGCCTGTTGCTGCCGATCAGCTGTTGCGCGTGCCATTACTGCCGGTTCTGGCAGCCCAGGGCCTGTCAGTGCGTCGCAACGCCCAGATGCTGCCGGAGCCCATAGGTCCACGTGAAGGACGCACGGGACGAGGGCCGCGACGACGTCTTCTGATCGCAGGCGACAGTTCCGCCGCAGGGGTCGGCGCTGGGACACAGGCGCAAGCGTTGTCAGGATACCTCGTGGCAAAGCTCGCCAAGCACTACACAGTCGAATGGCAGCTTGAGGCAACCACCGGGCACACAACACAAGACACGATTGACCGGCTAGGTCGCCTGAACGGCCAGTTTGATATGGCTATCACTGCGCTCGGCGTGAATGATGTAACACGCGGCGTGACACGCCAGCGGTTCATCAACCGCCAAACACAATTGCTGGAGCTTTTGACCGGTCGACTGGGCGTGCGGCGGCTGGTGGTCACGGCTGTGCCGCAGATGCACCTGTTCCCGGCCCTGCCGCAGCCGCTGGCCTGGGTTCTGGGTCGTCAGGCCGCACGGCTGGATCGCGGTTTGCAGCAGGTCGCGGCCAACTTTCAACAGGCAAAGCATCTGCAACTGGACTTGCCCCAAGACCCGGCCCTGGCCGCGCCGGACGGCTATCACCCCAGCCCGAAAACTTATGCAATCTGGGCCGAAGCAGCCGCCCGCCTGTTACGTCAGGCCTGAGACCGCATCTGCCGGATCATCGGAATCGAGTACACCACCAGCGCTGTCCAGATCAGCGGAAACGCGATCATACGACCCCGGTCAATATGTTCGCCGAACACGGTGATCGCGGTAATGAATATCATGGTCGGCGCGATGTATTGCAGGATTCCCATGGTCGAAAGCCGCACCAATTTCGCCCCATTGGCATAAACCAGCAGCGGCACAGCCGTGACAACACCCGCACAGGCCAGCAACATGGTGTCAGTTGCGCCCACGCCGAAATGTCCCGTGCCTTGCACGCCCAACCACGTCACATACATCAGCGCCGGGATCAGCAAGATCAGAACCTCAAGCAAAAACCCCTGATTTGGGCCGATCGGCAGCGACCGCTTGAAGAACGCGTAGAACCCCCAACTGACCATCAGCCCCAGCGCAGGCCACGGCAAGCTTCCAGCTTCGATAACCAGAACCAGTACACCCAGGGCAGCAATTGCAACTGCCGCAAGTTGGATTTTCGTCAACGGCTCCCTCAGCAGAACCGCGCCCAGAGCGATGCTGAACAACGGATTGATGTAGTACCCTAGCGCCGCGTCCAACGCCCGGTCATTGGCAATCGCCCACACATAAATCGCCCAGTTCACCGAAATCAGAGCGGCCGTGATGCAAGCCATCCCCAGCATCTTTGGGTTCTCCAATGCCGCTTTCAAATCCCGTGTGCGCCCCAAGGCCACCAGCAGCAGGCCTGCCACCGGAACCGACCAGATGACGCGGTGCGACACGAGCTCGATCGGCCCCACATGAGACATCGCCTTCATGTAAAGCGGCAGAAAGCCCCACAGGACATAGGCCGTCACGGCCAATGCCAACCCTTTGGGCGTATCTTCTCTGTTCGGTGGGACGGGGGTATCTGCCACGGCGGGTCTCCGATTGATATCGAGCCTCTCTACGGCAAATCAGACCTAGTTGGGAACTACGAAAACTGTGAAGCAGGCCATCAGGAATTCTGATACGTCGCGGTCGTCAATTGTGACCCCACGAAAAGAGCCGGGGCGCCGCAGCGCCCCGACAATTTGATTATACTTTGACGCGTTCCGATTTCGGGTCGTACATCGGCTTCAGCGATGCCTCGGCCTTGACCTTCACACCACAGACGTCGATCTCATAGGTCGAGGCCAGCACATCCGCCGCCTTTTCGCCCTCGCACGGCACGTAGCCCAGACCAATGGCACCGCCCAGCGTGTGACCATAGTTGCCCGAGCTCAGATAACCCACATATTCACCATCCCGGATGATCGGCTCGTTGTGGAACAGCAGCGGCTCGGCATCGGTCAGTTTGAACTGAACCAGACGGTTCTTGGGTCCGCTTTCCTTGCGTGCAATCACCGCCTCGCGACCGATGAAATCGCTGCCCTTGTCGACCTTGACCGCAAAGCCCAGCCCGGCGTCGACCACGTGATCTTCGCAGGTGATGTCGTGGCCGAAATGGCGGAAGCCCTTCTCGATCCGGCAGCTGTCCATCATGTGCATCCCGCACAGCTTCAAGCCCATGTCCTGCCCCGCCTCGTGCAGAGTTTCGAACGCGTGGCCAGCCATGTCGGAGGAGACATAGATCTCCCACCCAAGCTCACCCACATAGGTCACACGGTGGGCCCGGGCGAGGCCCATGCCAAGCTCAATCTCCTGCGCGGTACCGAAAGGGTTGGTCGCGTTCGAGAAGTCGTTGGGCGAGACCTTCTCAAGCAGCGTACGCGCGTTCGGGCCCATGATGGCCAGAACCCCTTCGCCCGCGGTTACGTCAGTGATAACCACGTTGAAATTGCCCGCGTGGCGCATCATCCAGGTCTGATCGGCCAGACGCGTCGCCGCCGGTGTGACCACCAGATAGGCGGTTTCGGTCAGGCGGGTGACGGTCACGTCCGCCTCAATCCCGCCGGTGCGGTTCAGGAACTGGGTATAGACGATCTTGCCATTGGGCACCGAATAATCGCCACCGCCAATATAGTTCATGAACTTCTCGGCATCCGGCCCTTCAACGCGGATCTTGCCGAAGGAGGACATATCATACATGCCGACATTCTCGCGGATCGCGCGGTGTTCCGCGGCCGAGTTTTCAAACCAGTTCTGGCGCTTCCAGCTGTACTGATATTCGCGCTCCTGCCCTTCATTGGCAAACCAGTTGGCGCGTTCCCAACCGGCAAGTTCGCCCATGACGGCACCCTGCTCCAGCAGATGATGGTGGAACGGCGTGCGGCGCACCCCGCGCGCGGTCGCTTTTTGCAGGTAAGGAAAGTGATCGGCGTAAAGCAGACCCAGCGTCTCTTTCGAACGCTCGAAAAGGTATTTCTTGTTGCCCTGAAAGGGCTGCATCCGGCCGATGTCCACGTCACCCAGATCAAACGGTTTCTCGCCACTGTCCATCCACTCGGCCAGCGCCATGCCTGCGCCACCGGCAGACTGGATACCGATCGAGTTGAAACCCGCCGCGACCCAGACATTGTCCATCTCGGGCGCCAGACCCAGGTGATAGGCGTCGTCGGGGGTGAAGGACTCCGGGCCGTTGAAGAAGGTGTGAATACCGGCCTCGGCCAGCATCGGCATCCGGTTACAGGCCGCTTCTAGGATCGGCTCAAAATGGTCGAAATCCTCGGGCAGCTGGTCGAATTCAAAGCTGTCGGGGATGCCCGCCATGCCCCATGGTTTGGCGTTGGGTTCGAACGCACCCAGCAGGATTTTACCGGCATCTTCCTTGTAATACGCGCATTCATCCGGCACCCGCAGCACCGGCAGTTGCGTCAGACCGTCGATGCCTTCGGTTACGATGTAGAAATGCTCACAGGCGTGCAGCGGGACATTCACGCCCGCCATGCGACCAACCTCGTGCCCCCACATCCCGGCACAGTTCACCACCATGTCGCATTCAATGTGACCCGAGGCGCTGCCGTCGTCCGCAACCCAGTCCACCCCGGTTACCTTGCGCCCTTGCTTGACGATGTCGGTGACCTTCACACGTTCCTTTACGATACCACCGCGCTGACGGGCGCCCTTGGCCAAAGCCAGCGCAATGTTTGCCGGATCGCCCTGCCCGTCCAGCGGCAGGTATACGGCGCCTTTGACGTCTTCGATGTTCAGATGCGGGTACAACTCAGCCACGCGTTCGTTCGAGATCTCTTCGACCTCAACCCCAAAGGCACGGGCCATGGCGGCCTGACGATAGATCTCTTCCTTGCGCTCTTCGGTCAGGGCAACGGTGATCGAGCCGCAGCGCTTGAAGCCAGTGGCAACGCCGGTTTCCTCTTCCAGCGAGCCGTAGAGTTCCTGACTGTATTTAGCCAGCTTGGTCATGTTCGCTGTTGCGCGCAGCTGTGCTATCAGACCCGCCGCATGCCATGTGGTGCCGCTGGTCAGCTGTTTGCGTTCCAGAAGGACAACGTCGTTCCAGCCCTTCTTGGTCAAATGATACGCGACCGAGCATCCGATGACGCCGCCGCCGATGATGACCACTCGGGCCTTGCTGGGAAGATCAACCATCCTGAAATCTCCGCTATGTCAGGTTTGGGGCAAAATGCCATGGAAGATCGACACAAAATGCACCAAAAACGTCACAGGATCGGCAATTTTCACCGATGTGTCGCTGCTCGCTTTTCCCGACGGACAACAAAGGGGGTGACGCCGAAAAAGCTCTTGTAAACAGAGGAAAATCCGTTCGGAAAACCGCAGGCTAGACCGATCTCACGGACGCTCATGGTGGTGTTCAGCAACAGATTATTGGCCTTGGCCAGCCGCATTTCACGGTAGAATCCGTTCGGCGTGGTACCGAAATAGTTTTTGAATTTCCGCTCCAGCGACCGGTTCGACAGGTGCAGCGATTCGACGATCTGGTTGATTGGCAGCGGGTCTTCGATATTGGCCTGCATCACCTTGATGCACTGGTCCAGCTTGGCGTCACCCGTTGCTGTTTGCTTGGCCCCGGAAAACGGCTGCATCGAGGCAAAGTCGCGGATGTTCTCGTGCAGCATGATGTCTGCCACGGTCATCTTGGCCGGCCCCGAGATATGGCGGCCTATGACGGCCAGCGCCACATCCGTCGTCGCCTCCATCCCCGCACAGGTCACAACCGCGCCCTGTTCGGTTGCGATCGACAGCTTGGCTTCGAACCGGGCGCCGCGTTCACGCAGGAACGAGGCGTTCTCCCAATGGGTCGCCATGTCGTCGGTGCCCTGCTCGTCGATGTAACGGCTGGCGGCTTCGGCCAGCAAAAACACCTTGGCCCCGCGGAAGGTGTAGTCCGACACCACACGCCCCAGAGACAGACCCGGGTGATCGGGGTCGGAATTTCCAATCACGAACAGGTAATCCGCCTTGGGCTGCGTTGGCACGGGTTCGGTTTGCACAACCGCATCGCTACTGCTGGCAATCGGGCCGCCTTTCAGCGACCGATAGGTATAGGTGAACGGAGGGGTCGGGCACACGCGATTAGCCAGCCGAAGCACTTCGACCAACGAGGCCAGTTCCAACAGCACATATCCCGGGGCAACAAGGATATCGAAATGCAGCTGAGTAGAATTGTCCGCAGGTTTCCCCATCCTCTATACCTCAGACAATCTGGTGACCGGCTTCGCGCAACCGGTTGGCCAGGGTTTCGATGTGATCCGGGCCAACTTCGCAACAGCCGCCGACAATGGTCGCCCCCTGCTCCACCCAGCGCATCGCATGATCCGCATAGGCCTCTGGCCCCAGATCCTGACGCTGTTCCAGCGCATCGACGGTGGGCGCGTCTTCCAGGAATTTCTGGGTGATGCCGGTGAACCCGTTAGCGTAGGCTCCGAACGACCGACCGAGTTTTGCGATGACATCCAGCGCGACAGGAATAGCCTCGGGGCGCGAGCAGTTGATCAACACGGCCTCGGGCGCGTAACGATCCACCACAGGGGCGATATCAGACAGCGCCTCGCCCGAGCGCAGGCGTGTGCCATCGTCATCCATCACCGTCAACGCCAGCCAGACGGGCTTGCCACCTTCCGCCGTGCCGCGCAGGGCGCCTTCGGCCTCTTGAACCGAGGACACGGTTTCGATCAGGAAAAAGTCGACACGATCCGCCATCAGCTTCGCCAATTCCGCGAACTTCTCGGCCGCTTCGGCCACATCGGGTTTCAGGTCAGGCCGGTACGAGGCCAACAGCGGACCCAACGCCCCGGCAATACGCCCCCCGCCCGTACCGCGTGCCCGTTCGGCCTGCGCAACCGCTGCGTTGATCAGATCGGCAAGCTGGGCCTCCATCCCTTCTCGCACCAGCCGCGACCGATGCACGGCGTAGGTGTTCGTGGTGGCAACCGTGGCGCCGCGGCGGAAATACTCGGCGTGGACCTCCCCAACCAGGTCAGGCTGGTCGATCATCACCCGAGTCGACCACAAAGGCGTTGGCCGGTCACCGCTGCGTTTGACCAGTTCCTGCCCGATTGAGCCATCCAGAAGAGTGATATTCGCCATTTCTCCAGCCCTTTCACGGAATCAGAACAAGTTTGCCCGGATATGTCTTGGATTGAAAATCCGCCTGTGCCACTGCGATGTTCTTTAGAGGATAAGTCTTTGAGATTAAGGGCCTGATCTGCCCTGCATTGATCATCTCGACCAACCTCCCGAACACGTCAAAGGCCTGATGGGTGCAGCCATGGATAGTGATGTCACGTAAATAGATATCGCGCAAATCAGCCTGTACGATCGGCCCGGCGATTGCGCCCGATACTGCATAGTGACCGCCCGGTTTCAGGGCAAGTATCAGGCTGGGCCATGCCGGGCCGCCCACAACGTCGATCACCACATCGAACATATCCGCAGGCAGCACCGCGTCGCGCGCAAATGTCTCGACCGCGCCCTGACTTTTGACCACATCGGCCTTGGCAGCGCTGGTCACGCCCCAAACAGTTGCCCCCCGCAGCGCCGCCAGTTGCACGGCGGCCAGACCGACACCGCCGGACGCCCCGGTTATCAGCACCTTTTGCCCCGAGGTCACACCTGCGCGGGTCAGCAGGTTCTCGGCGGTACCAAAGGCGCAAGGTATGGCGGCGATTTCGACATCCGACAGCGGCGAGGCTGTCACGTCATACAGGTCATCTGCCTCAACCACACAATAATGCGCAAATGCACCGTCCATTTCGGACCCCAGAGCAATAAACCCCGTCGGATGGCCGGGACGTGGACGCGGCAAGTTGATTGGACAGGTCACGCGCTGGCCGGGTTGGAAGCCTGTCTCGAGTCCGGCCAGTTCAACGACACCACACAGATCTCCGCCCTGAATACGCGGGAAGTGCAGCGCGCCGCCCCAGCCTCCGGCCTCGACATCCTGATCAACGGCATCGGTCGCACCCGTCACGTCCGAGGAATACCAGCCGACGCGCGTGTTGATATCGGTGTTGTTCACCCCTGCGGCCAGAACCCGAACCAACACCTGCCCCGATCCGGGCTGGGGCACTGGTATATCCTTGCGCCACTCCAGCGCCTCTGGTCCACCGTGTTGGGTCAGGTACACACCGGACATGGTTTTGGGGATCGTCATCTGATGCGGCCTTCAGGTTTGATCGTCCGGATGCGCCGGAACCGGCCCCATCGGGATGATGTCATAGCGGGCGTTCAGTTCGGCCATTTTTGCCTCATCCGCGAAGTCAGCCTCGCTCATCGTCGCAAGCTCCGCAAGAAAACCGTCAAACCCCGAAGGCTGGAAGATCATCAGCATCCGCGCAAGTTCACTCTCGGCCACACGACACGCATGTGGAACCCCCGGTGGAACATGCATCGTGGTGCCTGCCGTGCACCGGTGCCAGTCGCCATCGACATAGAAATCCACCGCGCCTTCGAGAAAGTAGAAGGTTTCGGCATGGCTGTCATGGCGATGAAGGCCAAGCGCGAAGCTGGCCTTCAGATTGTCTTCCATGAGCGTATACGCGCCATCTGAGTCCTGACCGGAAACCTTGACGAAGGTATGGTCATTTTCCCAGTCATAGTTGGGGCCCGCGCCGGGCCCCACTGTCACATATCGCTTGCTCATGGCACCTCCGTCCGGGGTTACGCGCGCAGCCGCTCGTTTGCCGGATCCCAGAGCGGTTGGTCCTCTTGTACCACAGCGCGGTACTTCTGGCCGTAGATTTCCACCTCAAGCTCGGTGCCCGGGTTGGCGGCTTCGGTTTTGACCATGCCCAGCGCGATGGACTTGCCAACGCGGTAGCCCCAGGCGCCCGAGGTAGTTTCACCCACGATCTCACCGTTCTGCGAGATGCAGGACATGTAGGGCGCGTCGCAGTCACCGGCTTCGACGACCAGCGTGACAAAGGACTTCTTCACCCCTTGCTGCTTTTCGTTCTGGATAGCGGCCTTGCCGGGGAAGTCCTGCGGCTTGTCCAGCTTGACGAAACGTCCTAGGCCACCTTCCAGCAGTGAGTAGTCGCTGGACAGATCGCCTTTCCAAGTGCGGTAGCCCTTTTCAATCCGCAGCGCGTTCAGCGCGTACATGCCGAACGGCGTCGCACCTGCAGCGAGGATCGCGTCGTAGATCGCAGGCATGTCCTCGTTCAGGGCGTGTATCTCCCAACCCAGTTCACCAGCGAAAGAGACACGGATCAGGAAGGCCGACTTACCTGCAACGGTGGACGCCTGATGGGTCAGCCAGCCGGTGGACAGGTCCGCGTCGCTCAGACCTGCCAAGATCTCGCGCGAATTCGGACCGGTCACGATCAGGGTGTCGCGGGTGGTGGTGACGTCCTCAACCGAAACACTGGCGGGCATTGCCTTGGTCAGGATGTCACGGTCGTGCCACTGAGCGGTGGCAGCGGTGATCATCATGAACTCGTCATCGCCCAGACGGACACAGGACATTTCTGTCAGGATGCGGCCCCGGTCATCAGAGATGTAGACCAGATTGATACGGCCAACTTTGGGCAGGCCGCCGGTGATCAGGCCACGCAGAGCTTCGGCCGCGCCTTCGCCCTTGACCATGAAACGCGAGAAACCGGGCAGGTCGAGCACACCGCAATTGTCGCGGACGGCTTCGCACTCTTCCTTGATGCGCTGTTCCCACGGGCCGAACCGGCCCCATGTGTGGGTGGATCCTTCGGAGGTATCATCGCCCGGCTTGGCAAACCAGTTGGCACGCTCCCAACCGTTATACGCACCCATGACGCCGCCCAGTTCCTTGACCTTGGCATGGACCGGAGACAGCTTCTTGTCGCGCGCTGCAGGCCATTCGTGATGCGGGAAGTGCATGGCGTATTCGTTGCCATAAACTTCCATACCTTTCTGGTTGCAGTAATCCTGGTCGGTATAGTCAGTATAGCGACGAGGATCGACAGCCCACATATCCCATTCGGTGTGACCGTCAACGATCCATTCGGCCAGCACTTTGCCTGCACCACCACCCTGCGCGATACCGAAGGTAAAGCTGTGCGCCTCGAACGCATTTGCCACGCCCGGCATCGGGCCGATCAGCGGCAGACCATCAGGTGCATAGGGGATCGGGCCATTGATCACACGACCAACACCCGAGGTCGCCATCAGCGGCACCCGCTCCATCGCGTCGGTGACGATGTCTTCGATGCGTTCCAGATCGTCATTCCACAGCTGAAAGCTGAAATCTTCCGGCATCGGGTCATCTTCGGTCATCCAATGACCCTTGCAGTTGGGTTCATAGGGGCCGAGGTTAAAGCCATTCTTTTCCTGACGCAGGTAGTACGAGATATCCACGTCGCGCAACAGCGGTAGCTTGCCGCCGTTCTCTTTCGACCATGCCTCAACTTCGGGCACTTCATCGGTCAGCAGGTACTGGTGACTCATGACCATTGCAGGCACGGTACGACCGCCAAAGGGCTTGAACATCTCACCCACGCGCTGGGCATAGTAACCCGCGGCATTCACCACATAGTCACAAGCGATATCGCCCTGATCGGTATGCACGGTCCATGTGCCGTCGTCGTGCTGTGTCACGTTGGTGGCCGGGCAGAAACGGATGATCTTCTGGCCCAGATCGCGCGCACCCTTGGCGAAGGCCTGTGTCAGCTGTGCCGGGTCGATATCGCCATCGGTCGGGTCGTACAGAACGCCTTCCAGATCGTGCGTTTCGAGGAACGGGTAACGCTCTTTCGCCTGTTCCGGGGTCCACATCTCCATCGGGATGCCCTGATACAGACCCATGGACATGGCGCGTTCGAATTCCTGCATCCGCTCTTTGCTGTGCGCCAGACGGATCGACCCCGACACGTGGTAGTTCATCGGGTAATCAACTTCGTCGGCCAGACGCGCATACAGCTCGGTCGAATAGCGCTGCATGTTCATGATCGCCCAGGAGGTCGAGAAGGTCGGTACGTTACCGGCCGCGTGCCATGTAGACCCAGCGGTCAGTTCGTTCTTTTCCAGCAGAACGCAGTCGGTCCAGCCCTTCTTGGCCAGATGATATAAGGACGAACAGCCAACGACGCCGCCGCCGATGATGACCACACGGGCCTTTGTTGGAAAATCACTCATGAGTTTGGATCCTCTTTTACTGTGCCTCTTGGGGCAGATCGTCTGTGATGTCGTAATAATCGCCCTTGTCGGCCACAAAGATGTGCCGGGCGAGGTGCAGTCCGGTGGGCTCGCTCAGGACGCCCATGGAAATCGAAATCGTGTCCTCGTCATTGTGCTGCCAAAACAGGAACGAGCCGCAGGCACTGCAAAAGCCACGCCGGGCAATGTCCGAGGCGCGGAACCAGCGCAGCGTGTCGCTGGTGGTAAAGCTGAGGTTGTCCTGATGGGTCGAGGTTGAGGCCCATATGTGACCCGACTGCTTGCGACACTGGCCGCAATGGCAGGCCGAAGGCGGCGACAGGTCTCCGTCGATGGTAAACGAAACAGCGCCGCAAAGGCAGGAACCGGTATGCATGTGATTACCTCCTTGCTGAGGGCGCGTGGGCAGGTATCGGCCTCACGCCACAAATGGTGAATGCAGGACCCGTCATGTCAGTACACCGGCGGCGCAATTACCCAGATGGCCACTGCGGGCTCATCATAGGGGTTGGTCCACTGATATAGCTCGTTCTTGATGCGGAAACTGTCCCCGGGACCGACCGAGAACGCCCGTCCACCGATCACCAGATCCAGACGCCCCGACACCATATAGCCGACCTCTTGCGTGGGACGGTTTGCGGGAGTCTGCATCTTTGAATACGGCTCGAACGTGGAGTGCACCATTTCGAAGTCATCGGTCAGATCGGGTGAGAGCAACTCTTCGATCAGCCCTTCCTCGCCCGACCCCATCGGGCGGCGCGACCCGGCGCGCACGACGTACCCCTGCTCGTCCACCGGCACCGAGGAATGCGCGAATAGCATCGACATCGGCACACCCAGACATTCGGCGATCTGGCGCAGATCCGAGATCGAGGGGTCGGACATGTCCCGCTCAACCTGGCTGAGCCATCCAACCGAGCGATTCAGACGCTCGGCTATTTCGGTCAGCGTCAGCCCACGCGCCTTGCGCAGGGCGCGGATATCCGCACCAAGTGTCGCGCTATGGGGGGCCTGAGTGTTCACGTGCCGCTCCGATTCTGGTGAAATTTTCATCCTCTTTTTCACGATGACCCAGATTCGTGAAATTTCCAAGAGATTTTTCATTTGCGCGTGAAACCGTGCCTGTTTATGCCAAGACCATGTGGATTGCAGTGGTCTATCTTTGGGCGATTAACGTTCTGACGCTATTGGCTTTTGCCTGGGACAAAGCGCGTGCGCGCCGGCGCAAAGGCAGAGTTCCAGAACGCCGGCTGTTATGGCTGGCTGCACTTGGCGGCAGCCCCTGTGCTTTACTGGGTCGATGGATTTTCCGACACAAAACACGCAAGCGTGGGTTTTCAATCAGGCTGTTTGTGATTCTCGGTGTCCAGATGAGCCTAATTTACGCGCAATTGGCTGGTGTCTTTCCCGATCCTCTGTGATCGTTTTTTGCAACCGAAACAATATTCTAACCAACTCGCAAACTGTCTGTTACAATCACGTGATCCCTGAGAACAGGGATTTCTTTCTGATAAGCAAAGGGTTGGACGAATATGGAAAATGGGCTCGGTTTCTTTGATATAGTTTGGTCAATCTTCTGGCTGTTCCTGATGGTCGCCTGGTTCTGGGTGATGATCTCTGTCGTCGCTGATGTCTTTCGCTCAAAAGATCTGAGTGGCGGCGGCAAAGCGCTTTGGATCGCCTTTGTGATCCTGATCCCCTGGCTGGGTGTTCTGTGTTATCTCATCGTACGTGGGGACAAAATGCACCAGCACAGCGTCGAGACCATGAACCAGATTGAAGAAGCGCAGAAGGACTACATACGCTCAGTCGCGAGCGTGTCAGCAGCGGATGAATTGGAGCGACTTGCTGCGCTGAAGGAAAAAGGGCACCTGACGGACGAGGAGTTTGCCGCTCAGAAAGCCAAAGTGCTCGGGGCCTGACCGGTCTCGTTATCAGTCAATTTTGGGTCAGCCGGGACAAAACCCGGCTGATTTCATTTTTTGAACACATCGGAAAGAATTGCACCGATTGATGAAGCGTCCTGATCGGTGAAAGCGTCCGGTTGATCACTGTCGATATCAAACACCGCAATCACGTCGCCCGATGCGTTACGTACCGGCAGAACCAGCTCGGACCGGGTGGACGAAGCGCAGGCAATGTGACCTGGAAATGCATCCACGTCGGGCACTAGTTGCACCTCGCCCGTGCGCGCCGCAACTCCGCAGACCCCGCGGTCGAAGGGGATTACCAGACAGCCATGCCCGCCCTGATAAGGGCCGATCTTCAGTAGCCCCGGTTCGGTCACCCGATAGAATCCAGTCCAGTCGAACCGATCGTCCGAGTGGTGCACCTCGCAGGCTATCGTCGCCATCAGGGCAACCTGATCCGTTTCCCCCTCGGTCAGCGCAGCAATGGTTTTGGCGAGCGTGTTGTAGTCAACAGTCATGGTCATGCTCTTTGGTGGACATTAGCACCGGAGTATTTGCAATCAGTCGAAGCGTCAAATGCGTTCGATAGCGATGGCTGTGCCCTCGCCGCCGCCGATGCAGATCGCAGCGACGCCACGTTTGAGGTTTCGCTTTTCCAACGCGTTCAGCAGCGTGACCATAATCCGCGCGCCTGACGCGCCGATCGGGTGACCCAAAGCGCAGGCGCCACCGTTCACGTTCACCTTGTCGCGCGGCAGGCCCATCTCATGCATGAAGGCCATAGGGACGACGGCAAAGGCCTCGTTCACTTCCCACAAGTCCACGTCGTCTTTGGACCAGCCAATGGACGCGAGCAGCTTTTGCGCCGCCGGGACCGGCGCGGTCGTGAACAGGCCGGGTGCCTGCGCGTGGCTGGCATGGCCAACGATCCGGGCGCGCACGGTCAGGCCCTGCGCCTCGGCGGCGTCGGCCGAGGCAAGCACCAGTGCTGCGGCTCCATCGGAGATCGACGAGGAATTGGCCGCCGTCACACTACCATCCTTGCGGAAGGCGGGTTTCAGCGTCGGGATTTTGTCCGGCCGCGCGGATTGCGGTTGCTCGTCTTGTCCAAAGGTGACCTCACCCTTGCGGGTGCGGGTGGTGACCGGTGTGATCTCGCCGTCGAACGCACCGCTTTCCTGCGCGGACAGGGCGTTGGACAGCGATTGCAGCGCGTATTCGTCCTGTGCCTCGCGAGTGAACTGATAGGCCTCGGCGCAGTCCTCAGCGAAGGTGCCCATCAGACGGTCCCTGTCGTAGGCGTCCTCGAGCCCGTCCAGAAACATGTGATCGACCACCTGACCGTGCCCGATCCGCGCACCGCCGCGCATCTTGGGCAGCAGGTAAGGGGCGTTGGTCATGCTCTCCATCCCGCCTGCGATCATCGTGTCGGCGTGGCCAAGGGCAATCTGGTCAAAAGCCATCATCGCCGCCTTCATCCCCGATCCGCACATCTTGTTCAGGGTCGTGGCGGGCACCTCTTCGCCCAAACCCGCCGCGAATCCGGCTTGCCGCGCCGGTGCCTGACCCTGACCTGCAGGCAGAACGCACCCCATCAGCACCTCATCCACGGTATCAGCGCCCGCGCCCTGTAGCGCGGCGCGGATGGCGGTTCCGCCCAGCTCGGCGGCGGCCACTCCGTCGAACATCCCCTGAAATCCGCCCATGGGCGTGCGCGCGGCCCCGGCAATAACAACCTGTTTCATCGGCGTGTTCCTCCTCTTTTCCCACCCGATGGATACCGAATGGTAAGATTTGCCGTCTAGCGTATTTCTACTAGCGAATTTCAGATTAGAGGACCGTCGCGCATGGCCCTGACCAGCACTACGACCGACGCAACCCAGATTATAAAAGTCCATTCAGACCGCATTGATGCAGCCATGGCTATCCAGTTCAAGGAAGACATGCGCAACGAGGCTGAAGGCGGCGCCATAAGGGTGGTGCTGGACCTGAGCAGCGTTGAATTCATCGATTCAAGCGGATTGGGCGCCATCGTCGCGTCGATGAAACAGCTTGGCAACGACCGCCGGCTGGATTTGGCCGGGCTGCACCCTTTCGTCGAAAAGGTGTTTCGACTGACCCGAATGGACACGGTGTTCAAACTGTACCCAACGCTGGATGACGCATTGTCGACCGCCGCCGGCTGACCCTTCCCCGACCAAGAATAGGCTCAATGCCCATGTGTGACGGCAAATGTTTGGATCTGAGTTTCGCAGCGACCGAGTCTGAGGCCAGCGCCGGAATTGCGCAACTCAGTAGGTGTCTGGCGACACAGGGGCTACCGCAGCACAAGGCGGGTGACGTGAAGATTGCCTTAGCCGAGGCGATCAACAATGTGGTGGAACATGCCTATGCCGATGTCACGCCTGCCAAGGTCAAGGTGCGGTGCCGCCTACACCGGAACTGGCTGGAGATTCTGATCTCGGACACCGGCAACCCGCTGCCCGGGTTTCGGGTGCCAGACGGGGTTCCGGCACCGTTGGGGTCAACGATCGACGAACTGCCCGAAGGCGGGTTCGGCTGGTTTATGATTCACGAATTGACCAGCGATATCCGCTATGAACGTTCCGACGGCTGTAACCGGTTGTCGCTGCGGTTTGACTTTCCTGATCCAGCCTGACGGCACGAAAACGTCACAATAAGGTCCAGATCGAACCATTGTGGCGCCGCAAACAACGGGCAAAAAGTATCTGTAGCTCAGATAGCTTCCCTCGGCGCCAAGAATCACAGCCCCCACCCAGTGAACGGCGCCGAGGAACTTCTCCCTCATGTGACTGGACAACATCTGACCGCGCGATACCTTCGACGCGTTCAAAACGGGGAAATGCACTATGCGGGATTTTCAAACTCCGGGCCGGTCCGAAGTTCTGGCGACAGAAGGGATGTGCGCCACGTCGCACCCTCTGGCGGCGAAAACGGCCTTGGACATTCTGCAACAAGGTGGAAACGCAATGGACGCGGCCATTGCCGGGGCGGTTTTGCTGGGCATTTGCGAACCCCAGATGACCGGATTGGGTGGCGATTGCTTTGTCTTGTTCAACCGGGCGGGAGAGGATGAGGTCCGCGCCCTGAACGGTTCGGGCCGCGCACCTGCCGCAGCGGATGCGGAGAAACTGCGGGCACAAGGGCTGACTGCGGTGCCGCTGAATACGGCCGACGCCGTGACCATCCCCGGCGCGGTCGATGCGTTCTGTCATCTGGCGGAAACCGAGGGCACGCTGGGACTGGATGCCATACTGCAGCCCGCCATTCACTATGCCGAGACCGGCGTGCCGGTTGCCCCGAGAGTGGCCTTTGACTGGCGGACCGGCGCAAGCACCCTTCAAGGGGCGGCGCGTTCGCATTATTTGATCAACGACCAAGCGCCGGATGCCGGTCAGGTGTTCAGGTCCCCCGGTCAGGCAGAAGTTCTGAGTCAGATTGCCCGAGATGGACGGGACGCGTTTTATTCAGGCGACATCGCCGAGGATATGATCACCGCGCTGACCCAGCGGGGCGGTACCCACAAGGCGGTAGATTTTCTGGCCACCTCCTGCACCAAGACCCACCCCGTCAGCGGCCCATATAAAGGGCTGGAACTGGTTGAGCACCCGCCCAACGGCCAAGGTGCCACCGCAATTCTGCTGCTGAACATCCTCAAGAACTTCGAACTGGCCAGCCTGGACCCGTTTGGGGTCGAACGTCTGCATATCGAGGCCGAAGCCTCAAAGCTTGCTTATGACGCCCGCAACCGGTTCATTGCCGATCCCGACCACACAACACATGCGGATCGCTTTCTGGATCAGGGCGTGGCCGACAAGCTAGCGGCACTGATCGACCCGAAACGCGCGATGCCTGCTGCAGCCCCGCTGACCGAGGCCATTCACAAAGACACCGTCTATATCACCGTGGTGGACCGGGACAGGATGGCCGTTTCCCTGATCTATTCTATCTTTCACAGCTTCGGTTCCGGGATTGCATCGGAAAAATACGGTATTCTGTTACAGAACCGCGGTGCTGGCTTTACCCTGCAAGCCGGCCACCCCAATGAGCTGGGCGGCGGCAAACGCCCCATGCACACCATCATTCCCGGCATTTTGAAACAGAATGGCCGGATTCTAATGCCGTTCGGAGTGATGGGCGGCGCCTATCAACCCACCGGTCATGCCCGGTTTGTGTCAAATCTGACCGATCACGGGATGGACATGCAGGCAAGCATGGATGCTCCGCGCGCATTTGCAGATAACGGCGTACTAAAACTGGAACGCGGGATTCCGCCCAGCACAGCGCAGCAATTGCGTGATTTAGGCCACACTGTTGCGATTTCAGAAACACCCTTGGGCGGTGCGCAGGCTATTCGAATCTGTGAAAACGGCATTCTGAAGGGCGCAAGCGATCCACGAAAAGACGGATGCGCACTTGGATATTAACAGGCGCGGACTGGGTTTGCGGCGTTAGTTCAGCTGAAAGTGCAGAGGGTATGCGCCGTTCTCGAACGGGCCGAACATGTCGGGGATATCGGGGTGTTCAACCGGCTCACCAGATTGGTCCGCAACCAGATTTTGTTCAGAAACATAAGCAACATAGAAGGATTGGTCGTTTTCCGCCAACAGGTGATAAAACGGCTGATCCTTGATTGGGCGGCTGTCCTCGGGGATGGCCTGATACCACTCTTCAGTGTTCGAGAACTCGGCGTCCACGTCGAAGATCACCCCTCGGAAGGGATGTTTTTTATGCCGGACCACCTGGCCCAAGCCGTATTTGGCATGTGTCTTCAGCATTGTATCTGCCCCCACTGGTCTTACTACCCCGTTCCGGGCCAAAAAGCCAATCATTGATCCGAAATTAAGGGAAACAGTCTGTGAACCTCTTGCTGACAGTGTTCGAAATCGTGGCGCCGGTTTTTCTTTTGGCAGCGATTGGTTTTACTTGGGTCAAACTGGGATTCGAGTACCGGATGGAGTTCGTAACCCGCCTTGGCGTCACGCTTGCAGTGCCAAGTCTAATCTTTGTGGCACTGATGCAAACCGAAATCCCTCCCGGAGAGCTGACGCGTTTTACATTGGCCGCCATTTCCGGGCATGTCGTGCTGGCAATTGTATTTGAGGTGTTTGTACGTCTGCGCGGACTGGATCGCCGAACTTACCTGTCTCCGTTGATTTTCGGGAATACAGGCAATCTGGGCCTGCCGTTATGTATATTTGCCTTTGGGCAAGCTGGGCTGGGTTACGCGGTCGTTTTTCTGGCCGTTACTGCCCTGCTGTCCTTCACCTACGGCATCTATCTGGTGGCCGGTAAAGGCGGGTTTGGCAAAGCGGCGCGGGAACCTATGGTCTGGGCAACTTTGTTAGGAGCATTGTTTCTGTGGCGCGGCTGGCAGACGCCGGTCTTTTTAACCAACACGTTGGAATTATTAGGACAGATGGCTGTTCCGATGATGCTGATAACGGTTGGGGTGGCCATTGCCCGCCTGTCGTCCCACAAAATCAGTCAGGCCATCTGGCTATCGCTAATCAAACTCATCGTGTGTTTTGCTTTAGGCTGGGTATTAGCGGTTCTCTTCGGCCTCGATGCAATCGCATTTGGTGTCATGGTGCTGCAGATGTGCGCACCGGTTGCAGTTACGTCTTATCTTTTGGCGGAACGGTTTGAGGCGGACTCAGACGCTGTTGCGGGGATGGTCATGATCTCAACAATCCTGTCCGTCGGCGCGTTACCCTTAATTCTTGCTATTGTTCTGTAACGATTGTGATTCCCTAAACGCTCAATCTGCGCTAGAATAAAAGAAAAAGGCACGAGGCACATGAGCAGAATTCTTTTCGTACTCTTCGGGGTGCTGCTTTTGGCATCCTGTGGGGGTGGTTCCAAACAGCCGCCCAGCAAGCTGAATGACGCGTGCAGCATTGCGCGCGAACGGCCCGAATTCATGAAGGCCTTCAAAAGCACCGAACGGAAATGGGGCGTACCGGTCCACGTTCAGATGGCGACGATCTATCAGGAAAGCCGCTATAAACACGACGCACGCACGCCGCACCAATACGTTCTGGGTGTGATCCCGATGGGCCGCCAAAGCAGCGCCTACGGCTTTAGCCAGGCACTGGACGGCACTTGGGAGCAATACCAGAAAGAAACCGGCAAACGCCGCGCCAAGCGGGATCGTATCCGCGATGCGTCGGATTTCATCGGCTGGTACATGAACAAAAGCTATGAACGGAACGGCATTCACCCCAGTGATACGCGCAACCAGTACCTCGCTTATCACGAGGGTCACACCGGCTACGCCCGTGGCAGTCACTACAGCAAGACCTGGCTGTTGAACGTCGCCAATGACGTTGACGCGCGCGCCAAGCTGTATCAGGCGCAACTGTCCGGTTGCCGCTACTGACAGGTCAGCGGGTCAGCGATTGCCTGACCCGCTTCTGTTTGATTTCCTAAACAGGTCCCGGTTCAGATTCTTGCCCGTGTCCAGCTGCCCCAGCAACACAGTTGTCTGGGTGCCCGCATTGTCGTGAATCACCCATTTGCGCAGTTCGACCGGGTTATCGGTGAACATCAACTCAATCCGGCCGGACTCAGGATTTTTCGGGTCCTGTGCGGTGACGACCGTCGCGGTGCCGTCGAAATCATGAGCCACGACCATATTCGCCTGCCCCAGATTCACATTGCGCGCCAACACCAGTGACAGCGGTGTCCGTTTCAACGGATACTGCTCGGCCGGTTGGTTTGACTTGGGATCAAAGATCTGCACCGTGCCTGCATTGGCCAGCACAACTGCGCTGCTGGGCGGATCATACTCGAACCGCATCTTCCCGGGCCGCTGCATCCACAGCTTGCCGGTGCTCAGCGAGCCGTCGTCGTTGACCTGAGTAAATGTCGTCTGAACGGTTTTCAGACCGTTCAGATAGTTGGAGATCTGCGACAGCGGCAGTTTATCGGCCGCCCAGGCGGCAGGTGCGGCCAGGGTCAAGGCAAGGGCAAAAGCAATCTGTTTCATGCGTCCCAGATAAGCCTTCTGCCCTTGTTATTAAATATCCTACTGCTCGGGGACGAGGATTTCCCGCTTACCGACGTGATTTGCCGCCGAAACAACGCCTTCATCCTCCATCTGCTCAACCAGCCGCGCGGCCTTGTTGTAGCCAATGGCGAGTTTCCGCTGGATGTAGGACGTCGAGCATTTGCGATCTTTGATCACAATCGCCACCGCCTGATCGTACAGAGCATCCTCACCGTTGGTGTTGCCACCGGTGTTCAGGCCCAGAACAGCATCGATATTGTCGGCCTTTTCCTCTGCCGGACCATCAACCACGCCGCTCATGTAATCCGGCGGACCGAACTGTTTCAGGTGGTTGACGATTTCCTCGACCTCTTCGTCCGAGACAAACGGTCCATGGCAACGCGTGATCTTCGCACCACCGGCCATATAAAGCATGTCCCCCTGCCCCAGCAGTTGCTCGGCGCCCATCTCACCCAGAATGGTCCGGCTGTCGACTTTCGAGGTGACCTGGAACGAAATCCGGGTCGGGAAGTTTGCCTTGATCGTACCGGTGATCACATCGACCGAGGGGCGCTGCGTCGCCATGATCAGGTGAATACCCGAGGCCCGCGCCATCTGCGCCAGACGCTGGATGCAGGCTTCGATCTCTTTCCCCGCAACCATCATCAGGTCGGCCATCTCATCGACGATGACAACGATATAGGGCATCGCTTCGGGCGCGAATTCTTCGGTTTCGAACACCGGTTCGCCGGTTTCATCGTCAAACCCGGTCTGGACCGTACGGCTGAACATCTCGCCCTTGTCCAAAGCATCCTTCACACGGCCGTTGTAGCCTGCGATGTTACGGACGCCCATTTTGGACATTTTGCGATAGCGATCCTCCATCTCGCCCACGACCCATTTCAGGGCCACAACTGCCTTTTTCGGGTCAGTCACAACGGGGGACAGCAGGTGCGGAATGCCGTCATAGACGGACAGTTCCAGCATCTTGGGGTCGATCATGATCAGGCGGCATTCATCCGGTGTCAGCTTATACAGCAGCGACAGGATCATCGTATTGATCGCAACCGACTTACCCGAACCGGTGGTCCCCGCGATCAGCAGGTGGGGCATTTTCGCAAGGTTCGCCACAACAGACTCACCGCCGATATCCTTGCCCAGCGCCAGCGGCAGCGCGTGGTTACCATCACCGAAATCGCGGCTGGCGAGAATTTCACGCAGCACAACCATTTCACGGTTTTCGTTGGGCAGTTCGATACCAATCACGGACCGTCCGGGCAGGGTCGAAACCCGCGCCGACAGGGCCGACATCGAGCGCGCGATGTCATCCGCCAGACCGATCACACGGCTGGCTTTCAGGCCCGGAGCCGGTTCGAGTTCGTACATGGTGACAACAGGGCCGGGGCGAACGCTAACGATCTCACCCTTGACGCCATAGTCATCCAGCACGTTTTCCAGCATCCGTGCGTTTTCCTCTAGTGCTTCATCGCTGAGGTGATGGCGCTGAATGCTTGCCGGATTCGACAACAGGCCCAAGGGCGGCAGTTCGAAATCGGAATGGCGTTCTTCGAACGACAACGCAGGCTGTGCTTCGGCCTGAGCCCGGCGCGAGGGCAGCGGGGCGCGACGCACGGGTTGGGCCACCACCGGCTTGCGCGGCTCGGCCACAGGGATTTTCATCGCCGGGCGCGACTGCGGTTCGGGTTCTGGCATCGGTGCATCCTCGAACACGGCCTCATCTTCGAAATCCGGCTCGGGCGCAAAATCCTCGTGCAGCGGTTCCTGCTGCCATTCGGGCGCAGGCTCTGCCGTCAGCATCGGTTCCGGCGGCAGACCAGCCAAAGTCATCGGCGGTTCGGGCGGCAATTCTTCCCCACCTCTTGCATTCAGGATCAACGGGTCCGGTCCACGGCCACGCCCCTTGGTCAGCGGCAGGTTTGGATCATGCTCGGGTGCCATCTCGCCCGCAGCGACCTTGCGGTTGCGTACGGCAGCGGAAATCTTGGACCGGATGCGGTCCTCGCCCGGCATCTCATCAAAGCCCGCGACGGGTTCGGGATCGACCAGCTCGGGTTCGGGCATCGGATCGGGGCGGCGGATCAGGCTGGGCATCCGCGCCAGCAGGCCGGTTTTTACGGGTTCGGGTTCGTCGAATTCCGGTTCTTCAAAAATCGGCTCCTCAAAGGCGATTTCATCATCAAAAACGGCATCAGCACGGGCGGTCTTGCGTTCATCCCATTGCGCGCGGCGGTCACGCGCGGCCTGCGCGGTGGCAGCAGCGCCACGGCCCAAAAGGTTCATCAGCATATCGTAGGACATCACCAGCCCCAACAGGAAACCGCGGAACCCCTTGTGCACATCGGCCTTAGTGAAACCAAGTACAAAGACACCCAGCGCTAGCATTCCGGCGGCCATCGCCAGCGACATCAGCTTGACCATGAAATGTGAAGAGGTCGGCAGCAGCGTTAGCAACGCCCCCATCACGGTATCACCGAACAACCCACCCAAACCAAAACTGTGGGTCGTGCGCCAAGCCTCACCCGGCACCAGCGTTGCCGCGTAAACCGAGACAATTGCAATCCAGATCGGGGCAAAGATCAGACGGGCAACTGCGCGTTCTTCGCCGAAATGCCCGGCAAAGCGCACACCCCAGCCGATCAGCACCAACGCGATGCTCCAACTGCCCCAGCCAACGATCATGAACAAAGGGGCTGCAATCGAGGCTCCGATCCGTCCCAGCCAGTTCTGCACCGGCGCGTCGGTCGAGACCATCCAGTTCGGATCATCTGGCGTATAGGACCAGATCATGGCGGCCGAGGCCAGCCCCAGCAGGATCAGGGCGATCCCGATCAGTTCCTTGCTGCGCCGCTCGATGGCGGCTTGCGTCGTGCTGTCCAACAATGGATCGCGGTTGCGCGCGTTCAATGATGCCATTTTGCCCTCGTACCTCACGAATAGATGCAGTCGCGGAGCTTGATCAGCCCGCGCTTCATCTCTGTTTTTGGGGCCACCATCGCGACCCGGATAAATTGCTCGCCCGGGTTTTGCCCCGGATCACCTTGAGAAAGATATGCGCCCGGTAGCACCCGAACTCCGGTTTGCTTCCAGACCTTCAATGCAGTTTCTTCGCCGTTTTCGACCGGCAGCCACAGGAAAAACCCGGCCTCGGGCGGCATATAGCCCTGCTGGCCCGCGAACACTTCATCAGCTATTGCGTATTTTTCCTGATAGAGCACGCGGTTCTCGGCCACGTGTTCTTCATCCGCCCAGACCCGCGCCGCAGCGGCCTGCAACGGCAGCGGCAGCGGCGCGCCTGCATAGCTGCGCAACTGTTTGACCCGCTTGATGGTTTCAGGGCCACCAGCAATCAGGCCGGACCGCAGGCCAGCCAGATTCGACCGTTTCGATAGCGAGTTGAACAGCGTCACCCGCTCAGGGTCAGCACCCAGTTCCTGCGCCACGGTCAGCGCGCCCGTGGGGGCCTCATCGCGATATATCTCTGAATAACATTCGTCAGCGAAGATGCGGAAATCGTATTTCTCGGCCAATTGGATCAATTCGACCCAATAATCGTGCGAGGCCACCGCCCCCTGCGGGTTGGCGGGCGAACAAATATAGGCCGCGACGGTGCGGTTCAGGACATCTTTGGGCAGGCCTGCATAGTCCGGCAGATGGCCGGTTGCCGCCGTAGCGGGCACAAAAACCGGTTCAGCCCGGACTGAAATCGAGGCGACCATATAGACCTGATAGAACGGGTTCGGGCACAAGATGATCGGTTTCTGGCCATTTTTTTCCTCGGGGCACAGCGCCATGGCGGCGTTGTACAACCCCTCGCGCGTGCCATTCAGGGCCATCACGTTTGTGTCGGGGTCCATCTGCACGCCATAGCGACGCGCAATCCAATCGGTGATCGCGCACCGCAACTCCGGCGAGCCTTCATTTGGGGGATAACCCTGAAACCCGGCTGCGTTCTCGGTGATCACATCGGTCACCCAAGCCGGAAAGTCATGCATCGGCGCGCCGATGGTCATGTGAATCACATCTCCGCCCGGTTGGTGGTGGTCCAACAGGGTGCGCAGACGCGGGAATGCGTATTCCGGTAGGTTCGAAAACCGCTCGGGGAAATTCATAACTGTTGCCTCAATACCGGGATCATTTTCGCCCCGTTTTTTTGGCAGATTACAGGTCACACCCCGCTTCGTCCAGACAAAGAGGTGCCGAATCAGGGGATTGTGGCATTCAAGCCAAAGCGGCCTCGGCGGCTGATCCGAGCCGTAACAGAGCCTCTTCCGACCCCGGATAGCCCATCATCATCAGCCCGCAGCCGGGTGTTGGCGTAGGCAAGGTCAGCGCAGCCAGCCCCATCAGGTTGCCAATCCGCGTGTTACGCAGGGCCAGCAGGTTTTCGGTGACATAATAATCGTGGTCGCTCATCAGCCGATCCAGATTCGGCGGCAGGATTGGAGCGGTCGGGGCCAGAACCGCGTCAAACCCTGCGGTGGCTGCGTCCCACGCGGCGCGGCTGGCTTTCAGCTTGGACCACGCAGCGATATAGTCGGGGCCAGAGGCGTTCTTGCCCGCACGGAAGCGTTCCAGAATCTCGGGGTACATCGCGTCCGGGTTGGCCTCGATCACATCACGCCACAGCCCGTAGGCTTCGGTTGTATAGAGGATCCCAGACAGGCCCATCGCATCGTTCAACTCAGGCACATCAAGCGGCACAATCTCAGCCCCCGCATCCCGCAGACGGTCCAGAGCGTCGTCATATGCCTTGCGCGGGGCGTCCCGCAGATCATCCTTGGCGACGTTTTGAAGATCGGCAAAGCGACGACCTTTCAGGCTGGCACCGCGTAGGTCGGCTGGTGCGTTGCCTTCCAGCAAAGCAAGCAGATGGGCCGCATCCTCGACCGACCTGGCCAGTGGACCGGCGGTGTCGAAACGCAGGCACAAGGGCACCACCCCTTCCAGACTGACCCGCCCGGCAGTTGTTTTCAGCCCGACCAGATTGTTCCACGCTGCCGGGATGCGCACCGACCCCCCCGTATCAGAGCCGATCCCACCGGCCGCCAAACCCCAGGCTACTGACGCTGCAGCCCCCGAAGAGGAACCGCCGGACACTGCCGCTTCATCAGCGATGCAAGGTGGGGTTCCGGTGATCGGGTTCAGGCCAAGGCCGGAAAAGGCCAGCTCGCTCATGTGGGTTTTGCCCAGACAAACCGCCCCCATCGCGGTGGCGTTGCGCAGGACAACCGCGTCTGCTTCGGGCACGCGGCCTTTCAACAGGGCCGAACCGGCCTCGGTCGCGGTTCCGGCACTGTCGAACAGGTCTTTCCAGCTGATCGGCACACCGTCCAGCAGAGACAGGCGCAAACCAAGCCTGGCACGCTCTTGCGCGGCCTTGGCCTCGGCACGGGCGCGTTCGTGGGTCACGCGGGCGTAGATCCGGTCGCGGTGCGCGTGGGCATCGATGGCTGAAAGGTAGACCTCGGTCAGCTCAACGGGGTCGATCCGCCCCATGCCGATGCCCCGGCCCAGATCACACGCCGTCATGGTCAGCCAATCCTGCATCCCCGCCCCCTTTGGAAAATCGCGTTCATCGGACGGTAGCGACAGGACCGCACATGGACAATCCCGAAAGGCCGCGCATATTGCGGGGCATGGAACAGAAGACCGATATCCTGATCGTGGGCGGCGGCCTGAATGGCCCGGCCCTGGCCCTGGCTCTGGCGCAGACTGGGCATTCCGTCACCGTGATTGACGCTTTGGCCGAGACCGTGCGAAAGAACGCGGCCTTTGACGGGCGCGCCTATGCGCTGGCGCTGGCGTCGCAACGCCTTCTGGACGCGATCGGTGTATGGGAGCGGGTTGCCGAGCACGCCCAGCCAATGTTGGAGATCAAGGTCACCGACGGGCATGCGGGTGCAGGACCGTCGCCGTTCTTCATGCATTTCGACCATGCCGAAATCGAAGAAGGCCCGATGGGCTATATGGTCGAAGATCGCCACCTGCGCCGCGCCTTTCTGGACGCATTGGCTGAGGAAAAGGGTATCACCCAGATCAATGGCCGGACCGTCGTCGCGCAAGAGGCTGACGCAACCGGTGTAACCCTGACGCTGGACGATGGCAGCACCGTCACCGGTGGTCTATTGGTCGGCTGCGACGGCCGCCGCAGCGGCACCGCCGCGCGCGCTGGCATCAAGCGCACAGGCTGGGATTACGGGCAGACCGCTCTGGTCTGCGCCATTGAACATGACCTGCCCCATCATGGCATCGCGCATCAGTTCTTCATGCCGCCCGGCCCGCTGGCGATCCTGCCGCTGACCGGCAATCGCAGTTCGATCGTCTGGAGCGAGAGGACCGAGGCAGCGCTGCGCATCAACGCCCTGCCCGAGGCCGAGTATCTGCAGGTACTGCGCCCCCGGTTCGGGGATTTTCTGGGCGACATCCGCCTGCAAGGCGACCGGTTCACCTATCCGCTGAGCTTGACCATCGCCAACTCCTTTATCGGCGACCGTATGGCTCTGGTCGGAGACGCCGCGCACGGAATGCACCCCATCGCCGGGCAAGGTCTGAACGCGGGTCTGCGCGACGTGGGCGCGCTGGCCGAGGTGCTGACGTTGGCCGGAAGGCGGGGCGAAGACATCGGCTCGGTTCTGGTGCTGGAGCGCTATCAGGAGTGGCGCCGCTTTGACACCGCCGCGCTGGCGATGGCGACAGATGTGTTCAACAAGCTGTTTTCCAACGACAACCCGCTGCTGCGAATGGGGCGTGATATCGGGATGGGAATCGTCGGTTCTCTGCCCGGATTGCGCCGCGGATTCGTGCGCGAGGCCGCCGGGCTGACCGGAGACCTGCCGAAGCTACTGCAAGGCCGCTCAATCTAATCGAGCGTACGCGCCTCGTCGACCAACATCACCGGGATACCGTTGCGGATCGGAAAGGCCAGACCTGCGGCCTTGGACACCAACTCCTGCTTTTCGGCGTCATAGTGCAGCGTGGTATGGGTCTGCGGACAGATCAGCGCCTCAAGCATGTGACGGTCGAAGGCGTGTTCAGAGTCGGTCATTGCAGTTTTTCCTCATTCGTTCCGCCGCGCATGGCGAATTCTATCAGTGTCACCAAGGTCTCGCGCCGGGTGCGCAGGCAGGGGGCCTCAAGCAGCGCCTGTTTCTCTTCGGGGTCGAAATCCAGCAGCATCGACAGCGAGTTGACCAGCAGTTCATCATCGGCGTCTTTCAACGTATCCCAGTCAGTGGACAACTGACGCGACGCAAAGAACCTCTCAAGCAGATGCAAAAAGCGCGATCGGTTAAACCCTTCGTCCAACTCGGCCTTGGTGCCCAGATCCCGGTCAAAGCCGTCCCACGACACCGCGCAGCGCCGATAAGGTGTAAAAGCATCCAGTTCTGACGCGACGCGGAACCGGGAAATGCCTGTCAACGTGATCAGATAACGGCCATCTTCCGTTTCTGAAAACTGTGTCACACGCCCGGCACAACCGATCTGGTGCAACTTGTCTTCGTTGCTTCGACAGGGGTTGGGCTGAACCATTCCAATGAGCCGTTCCCGCGTCTTCAGGGCGTCGTCCAGCATTTGCAGATAGCGCGGCTCGAAAATATGCAGCGGCAAGCGCGAACGGGGCAGCAGCAGCGCCCCGGGCAATGGAAAAACGGATACCGTTTCCGGCAGATCAGCGGGATGCATCATGTACCCGAGTGTAGCTCTGATCCGGAATTAGGCAAATATCATCGAGCTGAGCTTGCGTCGACCGTTCAGAACAATCGGATCGTTGGGCTTGAGCGCATCGAAAATGGTGAACAGCTGCGTCTTGGCGGCACCGTCATTCCATTCGCGGTCCCGGCGGAACAGTTCCAGCAACTGTGACACAGCCTGTTCCACTTCGCCATTCGCATGCAGCGCCTGTGCCAGATCGAACCGGGCCTGATGGTTGTCGGGCGCTGCCTCGACCGCCGCGGTCAGTTCGGCTACGGGGCCAGCATCAGCAGCCTGCTTGGCCAATTCCAGCTGCGCATGAGCGGCTTCCAATTCGGGCGAAGAGGAAATCTCAGCCGGTGCACCGTTCAGGATCGCCTCGGCCTGATCCAGATCGTCTGCCGCAATATGGGCACGAACCAACCCGCCATAAGCGCCAGCATGGTTGGGGTCTTCCCCCAGAATCGCCGCAAAGGTTTGGGCCGCATCACTGGCCGCACCTTCAGCCAGCATCTCTTCGGCGGCGGCAACGGCGTCATCCAGTTGCCCACCGGGGCTTTCACCGCCCGCGGCCTCAATCACGCGGTCAACAAATGCTTTGATTTCGGATCCCGGCTGCGCGCCCTGAAACCCGTCAACAGGCTGGCCCTTGAAGAAGGCGTAGACGGTCGGGATCGACTGAATGCGCAATTGCGCGGCGATCATCTGCGCCTCGTCCACGTTGATCTTGACCATCTTCACCGCGCCTTTGGCGGCGGTCACGGCTTCTTCCAGCAACGGGCCCAGCGTCTTGCAAGGGCCGCACCAGGGCGCCCAAAAATCGACAATGACCGGAATTTCCTGCGACGTTTCGACCACATCGGCCATGAACGTGGCCTCGGTTCCGTCCTTGATCAGATCGGTGGTATCGGGGGCACCTGCGGCGTTCAGAAGGTCCATGGCATTCACTCTCCGGTTCGAACTCGCGCCCTATATGCAACCGCTTGTTGCAGAAACCAAGGGCAGAGTTGCGCAATTACAGATCGAAACTGGCAAAAACGGGGGCGTGGTCGCTGGGTTTCTCCCAACCGCGCGCGTCGCGCAGGATGCGGCTGGAATGACCCGCGTTGGAAATATCGGGCGTGGCCCAGACGTGATCCAGCCGCCGCCCCTTATCCGCCGCGTCCCAATCGCGCGCCCGATAGGACCACCAGCTATAGAGCTGCCCTTCGGGGATATCCTGCCGCGTGATATCCACCCAACCGCCCGCATCCTGCGTTTCGGCCAACTGTTCAACCTCGATCGGCGTGTGCGATACGACCTTGAGTAGCTGTTTGTGCGACCAGACGTCATCCTCACGCGGAGCAATGTTCAGGTCGCCCACCAGAATGGATTTCTCGGGCCTTTCCGCATGGAACCAGTCGCGCATGTCGGTGAGGTAGTCGAGCTTTTGCCCGAACTTCTCGTTCTTTTCCCGATCCGGGATGTCACCGCCCGCGGGGACATAGAAGTTGTGGATGGTGACACCGTTTTCCAGCCGCCCGGCGATGTGGCGGGCATGGCCGAGACCTGCGAAATCCTTGTCGCCGACCTCTTCCATCGGCAGGCGCGACAGGATGGCAACGCCGTTATATCCCTTCTGACCCCGCGCAACCATGTGGGTATAGCCCAGTTCGGCGAACCCTTCGGTCGGGATCTTCTCGACCGGCGACTTGCACTCCTGCAGACACAGAACATCCGGAGCTTCTTCCTGCAACAATTTCAGCACGATGGGCTCGCGCAGGCGGACAGAGTTGATGTTCCAAGTAGCTAGGGTAAAGGGCATGGGCAAGGCTTTCCTAAGTCGCGTCGCACGCACCCTAGCGCGCAGACGAACTTCGCGCCATCGGAAAGCGTAATTGTCGTTTCCCGTCACGGATTCGACAGACTTCAGTCAAAATTTTCCGATAATTCCCCATTTAACTTTCTGTAATTTTGGGACAAAAAACAGAAAGTTACTTTGCATTATATTGCATTAGCGAGGCCTGATCATGCCAATCTGGTACGGTTATCAAAACACAATCTTCGGCACTCAAAGTACAGTTAACGGGGCATCCCATAACTACGACCTCGCTCCAGCAAACGGCAGTTCCTGGAGCTGGAACGGAACGACGACAAATTTCGCAGTGCGCGAAAATGAGGGTGCTGTAAATTTCAACGGTGATCCGACCAATGAACAGGTTTCTGCACAGGAACAGATCGGAGCGCAATGGGAACAGGTCACCGAATTGGACGGCACTTTCCAACAAGTGATCTGGGATTACACGTTTGAGGTTTTTGCACCGGACGGGACCGCTTACCGAATAGCAGTCATCGATGTTGACCTAAACAACGATAACGATTTGAACGATAGCGTCGGCGGACAGGATGAAGACGGCTTTTATCTCGTTTTTCCTGATGGCGTTCCTCCTGCAGGGGTCGACTATACAGTCGGCAATATCATCGAGAATGACAATGGCGCGCTTCACGATAGCTTGGGCGCTCAGGTTGTCTGCTATGCGGCTGGCACGCTGATCCAAACGCCCATTGGTGATCGCCCCATCGAAGACCTGCGACCCGGCGATCTGGTCAACACGGCCGATCACGGCCCACAACCCATCTTGTGGGCAGGATCGTCGAGAAAGGCGGCCTTGGGAAAGTTGGCTCCGATCGTCATAAAGACCGGCGCATTGGGAAATGCCCGGGACCTGGTCGTGTCACCTCAGCACCGGATGCTGGTCCAGGACTGGAGACTGCAACTTTATTTCGACACAGATACCTCTTTGGTCAGAGCAATGGATCTGGTTGATGACGATCAAATCTACCGGCGCATCGGCGGTTTCGTCACCTATCATCACTTCCTGCTGGAGCAGCACGAGATTGTTTTTGCCGAGGGCATCCCGAGCGAAAGCCTAATGCCCGGTAGTTGCGCCATGGAGTCATTGGAGACCACAGCGCAGGCCGAGATTATAGAGGCTCTGGTTGCCGTTGGACGCACAATAGAGAGTTACGGCCCTCCGGCACGTCGCATTCTGCGCAGCTTTGAGACTGCACTGTTGTCTCATCCAAAATCGTCGGCGCCTCGGGCAATCTGCGGTCCAGAAGAAAGCTACGCCGTGACAGAGGGCTAACAATTAGCAGTTCGCGTGCACCAGCAGGCGAACCAGCGCGAAAGCACAAAATAACAAAAAAAGCCGGGCCAAAGGCCCGGCAGTCCAACAGGGAGGTGCATGTCATAACCCGGACATGCGCGGGTTGGGAGAAATCTAATTACACATCCAGAGTATCACTTTGATCCACGTCAATCCACAACGAGTTAAGAGACCAGTCGATATCCACCCGATTCTGTGACCAAAAGGCGTGCATTGGACGGATCGGGCTCGATCTTCTGGCGCAGACGATAGATGTGCGTTTCCAGCGTGTGGGTGGTGACCCCGGCGTTGTAGCCCCAGACCTCGTGCAGCAGCACGTCGCGGGCAACCACGCCATCGGTCGAGCGGTACAGGAACTTGAGAATATTGGTTTCTTTCTCGGTCAGGCGGATTTTGCGATCGTCTTCGGTGATCAGCATCTTCATCGCAGGCTTGAAGGTATACGGTCCCAGAACAAACACCGCATCCTCGGACTGTTCGTGCTGGCGCAGTTGGGCGCGGATACGGGCCAGCAGAACCGGAAACTTGAACGGTTTTGAGACATAGTCATTGGCGCCTGCATCCAGACCCAGAATAGTATCGGCGTCGCTGTCATGGCCGGTCAGCATCAGAATCGGACTTTTGACGCCCTGCTTGCGCATCAGGCGGCACAGCTCTCGCCCATCGGTATCCGGCAGGCCCACGTCCAGAATGACCAGATCGTAAATCGCTTCACGCGCGCGTTCCATCGCGGATGCCCCGTCATGGGCTTCGAACACGTCGAAATCCTCGGTCATCACAAGTTGCTCGCTGAGCGCCTCGCGCAGGTCTTCGTCATCATCCACCAGCAGGATTTTCTTGAGCTGAGCCATGTCCGGTCCTCCTAAGCCTTTTCCACCACTTGCGCGCGGAAGATGCAATCAACAAGGTTTACTGCAATCGTCTCACGCCCTCGTGTCTGACGCGGAGGAAATGTTTCACATTTGCGTTCTATCAGGCTACAGGAAAGCCGGATGGTTACAGGGTAACACAGATGAGTCTTGTCCCGGATATTTCAGAATTGCTGGCGCGGGCCCGCGCGGACCTGCGTATGGGGGTCCCGGTTGCCCTGACCGATGACAGCGGTTTCAGCGTGTTGGCTGTTGCCACTGAAACACTAAGCGCCCAGCGACTTGCGGATCTGCGCGGCCTCGGCGGCGAGCCCGTGGTCGCCGTCACCGTGCGCCGGGCCGAAACGCTGAAGGCACGGGCCTATGACGGCGATCTGGCGCGTGTGATCATTCCGGCGGACGCGGATATTGCCTGGGTTCAGGCCGTGGCCGACCCCTCGGACGATCTGAACGCGCCGATGAAAGGCCCTCTGATGACCGAGCGTCAGGGTCACGCCAATCTGCACCGTATTGCCATCGCCCTGACCAAATCGGCGCGCCTGTTGCCTGCGGCGGTTGTTCTACCCGTCGAGGATGGGCACAGCTTTGCCGCAGCACATGGCCTGACATGCATCGACCACACCCGCGCCGCGCCGCATCTGGCGGATCGCAGCGAGTTGCACGAGGTTGTGGCCGCCCGTCTGCCGATGGAAGTGTCCGAGGCCGGACGGTTGCACGTTTTCCGCCCCGAGGATGGCGGCGAAGAGCATTACGCCGTCGAAATCGGCCGCCCGGATCGGGACAAACCGGTTCTGGCACGGTTGCATTCGGCCTGTTTTACCGGTGACCTGATGGGCAGCCTGAAATGCGATTGTGGACCGCAGTTGCGGGGCGCGTTGGCGCAGATGGGCTCGGAAGGGGCCGGGGTGCTGCTGTATCTTAACCAGGAGGGGCGCGGGATCGGTCTGGCCAACAAGATGCGCGCCTATTTCCTACAGGATCAGGGGTTCGACACGGTCGAGGCCAATCACCGGCTGGGCTTCGAGGATGATGAGCGGGACTTCCGGCTGGGTTCGGATATTCTAAAATCGCTGGGGTTCACCTCTGTCCGGTTGCTTACCAATAATCCCGCCAAAATTGCTATGATGGAGAAAACCGGGATCGCCGTGACCGAGCGTGTTCCGCTGAAAGTCGGTGAAACCGCCCATAACCGCGGCTATCTGGCGACCAAGGCGGCCAAGTCGGGGCACCTGCTTTGACACCCGATGATCTGGTGCTGATCCCACGCGGAGTGCGGTTTGCCGGACGGGTCTTTCCCTGCACCATCGGCAAAGGCGGACTGAGCAATACCAAGTGCGAAGGCGATGGTGCCACGCCAACCGGCGTGCATCATATTGTCGGCATGCTTTACCGACCGGACCGGATTGCGAAACCGTGCGAATGGGCGATTCCCATCGGTCCGCGCGACCTTTGGTCGGATGACGTGCAGGATGGCCACTATAACCATCTGGTCACCGCGCCCTATGCCTTCAGCCATGAAAAGCTGCGGCGCGCCGATCCCCTGTATGATCTGGTGCTGATCACCGACTGGAACTGGCCAAACGCCGTGCCTGGCCACGGATCCGCAATATTCATTCACCAGTGGCGCCGCCCCGGCTATCCGACCGAGGGCTGTGTTGCCTTCCGCCGCGACCACCTGCATTGGATCGCTGGCAAGGTGTCTCTGGGCGCGCGGCTGATTATTCCTGAGGTTTGACACGTTCGCCGAAGATCGCGGAGCCGACGCGCACATGGGTTGCCCCAAGAGCGATGGCTTTTTCGAAATCTCCGCTCATACCCATCGACAGGTCCCGAAGACCATTGCGCTCGGCAATCTTGGCCAGCAGGGCAAAATGCAGCGCGGGCTCTTCGTCGACCGGCGGGATGCACATCAGCCCCTGAACCGGTAGGTCCAGGTCCCGGCATTCCGCAATAAACGTATCAGCGTCGGCAGGCAGGATACCGGCCTTTTGCTCCTCTTCTCCGGTATTGACCTGAATGAACAGGTCCGGGCAGGACCCGACCTCCTGCGCCAGTCGGGCCAGTGTCTTGGCCAGTTTGGGCCGATCGACGGAATGGATGGTGCTGAACAGTTCCATCGCCTGCCGGGCCTTGTTGGTTTGCAGCGGGCCGATCAGATGCAGATCGACATCCGGGAATTGCGCAGTAAAGCCCGGCCATTTGCCAGCGGCCTCTTGCACCCGGTTTTCACCGAAACACCGATGCCCCTGATCCAGAACGGCCTGCACACGCTCATTTGGCTGCACTTTGGAGACTGCGATTAGCTTGACAGATCCGATGGCCCGCCCAGCGGCGGATTCTGCTTTGGCGATGCGGGCAGTGATATCTTGCAGCGACATGGTTTCCTCAATCTGCTTTCAGCGCAGAAAAACACCATGTTGGGGCAAAAGAAAAGGGCAGGTCCGAAGACCTGCCCTAAAACCTTGCGGTTTCAGATCAACTTAGAAGTTGAACTGCGCACCGAAGTCAGCAACCCACTGGTCTTCACCATCGGTGTCGTTGCGGCCAACACCACCGCGCAGCGATGCACCGCCGCCCAGGTCGTAGATGGCACCCAGAGCGATCTGCTGCTTGTCTTCGTCAGCATTGCCGTCACCGTAGGCGAACAGCAGGGTGGTTGCGGCGCCCAAGTTGTAAGCAGCCGACAGACCCCATGCGGTGCCGTTTTTGGCGGCATCGTTCACGTCGTCGTCTGCGACAAACAGGGTACCGTTGAAGTCACCGAATTCTGCACCCAGGGTCAGAACGGTCAGGCTACCACCGGAGGCGCCGTCGTCGTCGTTCTCACCATATGCAACAGCGGCAGTGATGTTGTTGAAGGCGTAGGTCAGGCTAACGTCCCAACGGTCTGCATCTTCCGAAGTCGCTGTGAGTGTGCGGATGGGATCACCATCGTCGTCAACACCAACACCAAGTGTGCGGGTAACTGCTTTTTTCTGGTCATACGACGCGCCGAAGGCGAAGTCACCAACTGCGTACTGGAAGAACACAGCGTTCGAACCGTCGCTGTCGCCCGACTGGTAGCTCAGGAAGCTGTAGTTAACGCCCGAGTACTGACCTGCGAACAGTTCCAGACCGACTTCGTTACCGTAGTAGTTTGCCAGGTTGTCGAACGAACCGGCAACGTTACCGGCGTCAACGCGCAGACCACCATAGATGACCGAGAAGCGTGCCGCGTTCAGGTCAGCATTGTTTGCTTCGCCAGTGGCGGGGTTTTCGTCAGCTTGCAGACGAACACGGCCTTCAAAGCGAACACCACCGTCGGTTTCGGTGAAACCGTCGATGTTCAGACGGAAGCGCGATACCAGGATGGCGTCGTCGCCTTCGGTGGTTGCAGTGACGGTGGTCAGATCAGTACCGTCCGGGTTAACAACCTGCACGGAGGTCGAGAAGCTGCGGTCTTCCTGGTAGCCAATACCAAAACGGCCGTAACCGCTGAAGTTAATTCCGGATTCAGCCGCTGCGACACCTGCGGTCGCGATCAGAGCGGTCGATGCGAAGAGAACTTTTTTCATCTTGTTTCCCTCGGTTTCAAAGTTTTTCTACTCGACACATGCCTCAGCACATGTCTCAGCACGGGAACCGTTTCGCTCTTTTTGCCCCCAACACGCAAGCTTGGCATAAATGAATGGACAGCATTGGCACAAAATTGGTGCAAGGATGCCACAGTTCGTTTTAGGGGCCATACCGGCCCCAAACCCACGCGAATGCGACAATAATAGGGTTGTTGCTGAACCGGTCCTTGTCTAGGAGTAACATCTGACAACGTAGACCCAAGTGAACAGGACCAGTCGACAATGCGCCTGCAGACGATTTTCGGTTTGATCATAGTGACGGCTGCCGTGTCGGCCTGCGGAGAGAATCGGGGGGCGACACCGAATCCGAATGTTGTCGCAACGGGTGGCAACGCCGATGAACAAGAGTTCAACGATCCAAATCGCACGACGATCTGGGATTTGTTCGACAACAAGAATGCCGAGCAGGTCACAAATGTGAATCGCTACCTGTGGGCAGCGTCGCTGGATGTTCTGAATTTCCTGCCTGTGCAGGAGGTCGACCCGTTTACCGGCGTAATCATAACGGGTTACGGCACACCTCCTGGCGGCGGTCGTCAATACCGTGCCACTGTTCACATCAGTGATCCGGCACTCGCGGCACGCTCTTTGTCAGTGTCGCTGCAGACCAGTGGCGGCGCTCCGGTCAGCGCGGCGACGTCCCGCGCGGTCGAAGATGCGATCCTGTCCCGCGCGCGGCAGTTGCGCATCGCGGACAACAAGTTCTAGCAACCCGCCGAAAATCACACTAATACCACGCCGGGTTCCTACCCGGCGTTTTCATTCACGAAGGACCGCACGATGTCTCGCTACTCGGCCAACGAAATCGAAGCAAAATGGCAAGAGGCCTGGGACAAGGCCGGAATCTTCACTGCCGACCGCACGGCGGACAAGCCAAAATATTATGTACTTGAGATGTTCCCCTACCCCTCGGGTCGAATCCATATGGGGCATGTGCGCAACTATACGATGGGCGACGTGATCGCACGGCACAAACTGGCGACCGGGCACAACGTATTGCACCCGATGGGCTGGGATGCGTTCGGGATGCCTGCGGAAAATGCCGCGATGGCCATTGGGGGCCACCCCAAGGACTGGACCTATGGCAACATCGCCGACATGCGCGGACAGATGAAGCCTCTGGGCCTGTCGATCGACTGGTCGCGGGAATTCGCCACCTGCGACCCGGAATACTATGGTCAACAGCAGGCACTGTTTCTGGATATGCTCGAGGCCGGGCTGGTCTACCGCAAGAACGCCGTCGTGAACTGGGACCCGGTCGATATGACCGTTCTGGCCAATGAACAGGTGGAAAACGGCCGTGGCTGGCGCTCGGGCGCGTTGGTTGAGCGGCGCGAACTGACTCAGTGGTTCTTCAAAATCTCAGACTATTCCGAAGAACTGCTCGAGGCGCTGGACACGCTTGAGAACTGGCCCGCCAAAGTACGCCTGATGCAGGAAAACTGGATCGGCAAGTCGCGAGGCCTGCAATTCGGCTTTGAACGCACCGATGGCGGAGAGCCGATCACCGTCTATACGACTCGCCCTGACACGCTGCTGGGTGCATCCTTTGTTGGCATCTCGCCAGATCATCCGATTGCGAAACAGCTCGAGGCTGAAAACGCCGAGGTTGCTGAATTTGTTGCGGAATGCCGCAAGGGTGGCACCACTGAAGAGGCTATCGAGACTGCTGAAAAGCTGGGCTATGACACCGGAATCCGCGTCAAACACCCGTTGGACCCGAATTGGGAACTGCCGGTCTGGATCGCGAACTTTATCCTGATGGATTACGGCACCGGTGCGATCTTTGCCTGCCCGGCGCATGACCAGCGCGACCTGGATTTCTGCCGCAAATACGGCCTGCCCGTGGTTGATACGTTCTTTGCGCTGGATGACGATACTCCGGTCGACAAGATTGCGTTCGTTCCCCCGAAGACCGAGAAAGTCCGCTGGGTGAACCATTTCGCAGGCCTGACCGAAGCCACGGGCGATGAGGCGATCAACGCCACAGTTGATTTCGCGGAAAAGGCTGGTTGGGGCGAGGGTGTCACCAAATACCGTCTGCGCGATTGGGGCCTGTCCCGCCAGCGCTATTGGGGTTGTCCGATTCCCGTTGTGCATTGCGAGAAATGCGGCACGGTGCCCGAGAAGAAAGAGAATCTGCCGATTGAGCTGCCGTATGATGACGGCAACAGCAAACCCATCGACTTCTCGATCCCCGGCAACCCGCTGGACCGCCACCCCAATTGGCGGGATACACCCTGCCCATCCTGCGGCGCGCCAGCCAAGCGTGAAACCGACACGATGGACACGTTCGTCGATTCGTCCTGGTATTACGCCCGTTTCACCGCTCCGCGTGCTAAAACGCCCACCGATTTGGCCGAGGCCGAATACTGGATGAATGTCGATCAATATATCGGCGGCATTGAACACGCGATTCTGCACCTGCTCTATTCCCGCTTCTTCGCGCGGGCGATGCAAATTACCGGCCATCTGCCGAAAAAGGCCATCGAACCGTTCAATGCACTGTTCACCCAGGGCATGGTCACGCACGAAATCTACCAGACCCGCGACGAGAACGGTCGCCCGGTCTATCACCTGCCCGAGGATGTAGCCGACGGCAAACTGGCTGATGGCACCGAGGTTGAGATCATCCCCTCGGCCAAGATGTCCAAGTCGAAGAAAAACGTGGTGGACCCGGTCAGCATCATCTCGGCCTTCGGCGCGGATACCGCGCGTTGGTTCGTGCTGTCCGATTCGCCGCCCGAGCGTGATGTGGAATGGACCGCCTCGGGTGCCGAGGCCGCGTTCAAACATCTCAGCCGTGTGCACCGGATCGCGTCGGAAATTGCCGCATCCGATGAACCGGCCAATGCCGAAGACGAAACCCTGCTGCGCGAAATGCACAAGGCGATCCATGATGTGTCCGGCGGCGTCGAATCATTCGGCTTCAATGCCTCGATCGCCAAGTTGTACGCCTTTACCAACACGCTGGCCAAATCGAAGGCTGGTAGCGACGCCAAGCGTCAGGCCGCCAAAACGCTGGCACAACTGATGTCGCCGATGACGCCGCACCTGTCCGAGGAGCTTTGGCAGTTGCTGGGTGGCGAAGGTCTGGTTGCTACCGCTCCGTGGCCCCTCGCGGACGAGGCGATGCTGATCGACGACACTGTCACTCTGCCGATCCAGATCAATGGCAAACGCCGCGCGGAAATCAGCGTTCCAAAAGATATGGACAAGACGCAGGTTGAAAAAATCGCACTCAGCACCGAAGCTGTGCAAAAGGCGCTGGATGGCAATGCGCCTAAGAAGGTGATTGTTGTGCCAGGCCGGATCGTGAATGTCGTTGTTTGATCGCAGAACCCTGTTGCTGATGCCACTTGCGCTGGCCGCCTGTGGCTTTGAACCGGTCTACGCACCCGGCGGTTCGGGTGCGGCCCTGAATGGTCAGGTCGCTGTATCTGCGCCGAATTCGGTCGATAGCTACATGCTGGTCCAGAATCTGGAACAGCGGCTGGGGCGTAGCGCAACGTCGGGCAGCGAATACAAGCTGGATGTGAGTGTCAGAACGGTTTTACGCTCGGCGGCGATCACCACATCGAACGAAACCAATCGCTATACCATCGAGGGCAGCGCGAATTATGCGCTCAGATCGAATTCGACCGGGCAGACCATTGCCTCTGGTACAGTCAACAATTTCGTTGGCTATTCGGCCAGCGGATCGACCGTCTCAACATTGGCAGATGAGCGCAATGCGAAAGAACGGTTGATGGTTATTCTGTCGGATCAAATCATTGCTGAGCTTTACACTGCGCCAGGTCTTGGCACATGAAGCTTAGCCCGCGTGAGGCTGAGGGGTATTTTGCCCGACCAGACGCCGACAAGGCCGGGCTGCTGATATACGGCTCGGATGCGATGCGCGTGGCGCTGAAACGTCAGCAGGTTCTGGCCGCACTGCTGGGTGCCAACGCCGAAGAAGAAATGCGCCTGACCCGTATGCCCGGTGCGGATTTGCGCAGCGACCCGGCCCTGCTGCTGGACGCGGTCAAGGCGGTGGGGTTCTTTCCTGGTCCGCGCGCCGTTTTTGTCGAAGACACTACCGACGTCGCCGCCCCCGCGATCCTTGCCGCGTTTGAGGATTGGGCCCCGGGCGATGCCCAGATCGTCGTGACCGCCGGGCAGTTGAAACCCAGCTCGAAAATCCGCAAAGCGTTTGAGGCTCATCCGGCGGCCTATGCGATCGGTATCTACGACGATCCTCCGTCACGTGGTGAGATCGAACGGATTTTGACCGAGGCCGGTTTGTCTAACATCCCCCGCGATTCGATGTCGGCGCTTGCGGAGCTGGCCACCGGGATCAGCCCGGGCGACTTCGCACAGACCATTGAGAAACTGTCTCTATACAAACGTGGCGACAACTCGGAACTGACCATCGAGGATATCGAAGCCTGTGCCCCCCGCTCGACCGAAGCGGCGCTGGACGACGTTCTAAACGTGGTCGCCGAGGGCCGCGCGGGCGAGATCGGTCCGCTGATCCGGCGCCTGCAATCGCAAGGCACCAATGCGGTCAGCCTGTGCATCGGCGCGACCCGGCATTTTCGGACTCTGTACGCCTGCGCCTCTGACCCGGGCGGCGCGGCGCAGGGCATTGGCAAGCTGCGACCGCCGGTTTACGGCAAACGCCGCGACCGAATTCTGCGGCAGGCGCAGGGCTGGGGCGCGCCGAAACTGCAAACAGCGCTGACCGTCCTTACCGATACGGACCTGTCGCTGCGGTCGGCGGGGCAGACCGCCCCCGCCATGGCGCTGGTCGAACGCGCCATGATCCGTCTGGCAATGTTGGCTCGGTCACGCTGAACGGGTCACCCACTTTGCGGCAGAGCGCCCGGCCCATATTCCGGTCGCCATGCAGGCGGTCAGCAGATAACCACCGGTCGGGGCTTCCCAATCCAGCATCTCTCCGGCGCAGAACACGCCAGGCATTGCGGTCAGCATCAGCCCATCATCCAAAGCGGATTGCCTGACACCGCCTGCGGTCGAAATGGCTTCGTCCATCGGGCATAGCCCCGTGTGGCGGATCGGGAGGCGTTTTAGCACGTCGCCCCACTGTGCTTGCGGCAACGATCCCGCCTTGGCCATCTCGTGAAACAGCGCAACCTTCTGGGGTGGCAGATGGAGTGACTTTTTCAACCATTGAGACAGCGTGGTCTTGGACTTCTTTGAAGACAGGCGCACCCTTAATGCCTCGTCGCTCAGATCAGGTACCAGATCAACAAAGAGAGGCACTTCTTCGCGCAGGGCCGGGGTCAGAGAGTACAGCCCACCTCCTTCGAGACCTTTTGCCGATATCGTGGCCTCGCCACGGCTTTCCAAATTTCCAGCCATCCAGCGCACCGATTTCAAGGCCGCACCGAAATGAGGCTGCATGTGGCGGCTCCAATCAACGGACAGGGCAGAGTTTGCCGGGGCAAATGGGGCAAGGTCCACACCCTTTGCCTGCAAGGTTTGTGCCCAATGACCGTCAGATCCCAGTCGCGCCCAACTGGCTCCGCCCAGCGCAAGAACGGTGACGCCAGGCGTGATGTTTTTCTGGCCATCCGCAGTCTCGAACAACAGCGCATCGCCGTCCCAACCCTGCCAACGCCAGCGCGTGTTGATCTGCACACCAGCGCCTTCCAGTCGCCTCAGCCACGCCCGCAACAAAGGCGACGCTTTCATCACCGTGGGAAACACCCGCCCTGTCGAACCGGTGAACACCTCCTGTCCCAGTTCTCGCGCCCAATCCTGCACGTCGGCGGCATCGAACCCGGCAAGCATCGGGCACAGCCAGTCCGAGGCTTCACCATAGGCCTGCAACAGGGTCTCGAACGGTTCGTCCTTGGTCAGGTTCAGACCCGACTTACCGGCCATCAGGAGTTTGCGCGCGACCGACGGCTTGGCCTCGGCCACCAGCACGTCATGGCCGGCGGTGGCCAGTTCCTCTGCCGCCATCAGACCTGCGGGTCCGGCCCCGATTACCACTGCCTGCGCCATTGCTGTCCTCTTGCCTTCCGCGCCATCTAGCGCAAATTGGTCCCTGCCATGTCGAACAGCGAACCGATCTGCCCGCTTTGTGACCGCCCCATCCCGGATGGGGACGGCAGCCTGCACCATCTGATCCCAAAACTAAAAGGGGGCAAGGGCGGACCCACGGTATTGCTGCACGTCATCTGCCACAAAGAGGTCCACGCCACCCTGACCGAGGCTGAACTGGCCCGCGATTTCAACACGGTCAACGCCCTGCGCGCCCACCCGCGGTTGGAGAAATTCCTGAACTGGGTTCGCAAACGCCCGCCCGGTTTTCGCTCGAGAGTGCCGGGCAAACGGCGTGGGCGGTGATCAGCCGGGCCGCACCGGATCGCCAAATGCATCGCGGAGAGATGCTGTCAGCCCCTGAACCTCCAACCCGCGATAATCCGGAGCCGGAGCAAACTGCGCGCCCGCAAGATGCTGAAACTCCAGCGTGGTATAGGGGCGTTTCCACAACCATTCGCGGTTTTCGACTGACCAGAGGTCCGGGTTCGGCGGCACCTCATCGGTGAAGGCATAGAAATGCAGGTCAAAGCCGTAAGGATCCACCTCCTGCACCGATAACAGGCGCATTCCCTGCGCGCGGCAGAACGCATCCTCGGCGGCAATATCCCCGGTGCGCAAAGTGACCTGTCCAATACAGGCGTTGGCGAAAGGCGCAGCCGGATCGGCGACGTTTGCGGGGCGGTTACCCTTGAAATCATGTTGCAGCAGCTCGATCACAAACCCTTCTGGGTCCTTCAGATGGCACATGTACCCGATGTCGAGGAACTGTTTCGGGTCCGTGACCTCAACCCCATTTTGGCGCAGATATGCAGCGGCCAAATCAACATCCGGCACTGTGATCCCAATTTTCCAGTATCTCTGGCCACTGTCTTGGGTGTAACCGCCGCCACCTGGCATCAGCAGCAGGTCCGCGTCCTGACCACCATAGCCAACACGCCGATTCGCCCCCTGCGCCCGCCCGGTCATGCCGAGAGTATCCGCGTAAAACGCACTCAGCCGCTCTGGGTCGGCTACTCGCAGCAGCAGAGCGGATAGCCTCATTGACACATCCTTGCGATACCCGCAGCAATTTCCGGGTTTGCGGCCAGACTATCCGCCACCAGTTCATGCGCGGTTGGCATCAGCCTGTCAGGATCAACCACACGATCAACCAAACCAAAGGCATAGGCCTCATCGGTCGTGATCTTCTGCCCGCCCATAAGGATCATCTTGGTGCGTGCCGATCCGATCAGCGCCGCCATGCGCACCGGGTCCGAGGGTTGCGGCAAAAAACCCAACTTCATCACAGGGTAAAAGAACTTGGCCTGCGGTACCGCGATCCGAATGTCACAGGCCAGCACCATCCCGTTGGCCCCGCCCGCCAGCGTTCCGTTCAGAGCGGCAACCGTCAGGCACGGCAGCGCGGCGATGGCGCCCGAAAGCTTCTCCCACACATCCGATGTCGCCAGTCCGGCGCGCACCTCATCCAGATCGGCCCCGGCGCTGAACACCTTACCCTTACCGGTCAGGATCAAAGCGCGGGCCTCGGTCGCCGCCTCGGCGATCTCGGCCAGTTCTGTCAGCATCGCTTCGGTCAAGGCATTGGCCTTTTGCGGATTATTGAGCGTGACGGTCCACAATCCGTCTTCCTTGGTCAGTTCGATCACCTCAGCCCAACCCTTTGCCGGATATCCTCACGCCGCAGCGAGATTTCAGTGCCCAGAAACTCATCCGCATCCGCCGAGCACATCCAAAGCAGTGCTCGCGCAGGCCAGTCGGCGGGGATGTGATCGCTCCAGTCCAGTTGGCTGACAGCATTGATACCACTGGCCTTGATAACGCGCTGCATATCCGTTGCCACGGTTCCCGGCGACAGCCCCATGGCGCGGATACCATGGATCGACTCCTCAAGATGCAGGCATTCGGTCAGCATCTTGGCCCCCGCCTTTGATGCGCAATAGTGGCTCCACGCCTCAATCGGGTTGGACGCCGCCCCCGAAGATACCGTGATCACTGTGCCACCACCTGCGGCGCGCATAACGGGCAAGGCCGCGCGCATCCCGTAGAAAACGCCTTTGAGGTTAACATCGATCGCCGCGCTCCAGGCGGAGACATCGGCGTTGGACAGATGAAAGATCGGATCAATGACACCAGCATTACCGATCAGCACATCCAACCTGCCGAACTGGTCAACGCAATTCGCAACGGCCTGCTCGACCTGTCCGAAATCGCTGACATCACATTGCAGCGCGATGGCGTTCTCGCCGAGCGCCTCAGCCAGCGCATCAATCTGATCACGATTGCGAGCGACCAACGCGACATTGGCACCGGCTGCGGCAAATACGCGCCCCGCCTCGGCCCCGATACCGCGGCTGGCGCCAGTTATAAGTACGGTTTTTCCCTGCATATAGACGCTGTACCTCTGTTGTTTTGAGATTGTGTGAATCTCTACCGCGCCAATGGGGAAAGGGTCCAGCCCTTGCCCCTTGACGCCCGGGCCCACAGGCACGACGATGCGCGCAAAATTGATCAAGAAGGGTTCTCAAATGTCCGTTTTTCTTCGCCGCAGCAGCGGCGCAGTTCTGGCTTATGCCGTTATCACCCAAGGTGCACTTGCCGATGTCACCGCGCAGCAGGTCTGGGATGACTGGCAGGCTTACCTGTCCCAGATGGGGTACACGGTTTCGGCTGAACAATCCGCATCGGGCAATGTGACCACTATCTCGGATATGGTCGTGGCCATGACGGTGCCGGACAGCGACGGGACTTTCCAGATGACCGTCCCTCAGATGACCCTGACCGAAAATGGCGACGGTACAGTCAGCGTCGGCTTGCCTGAAAACTTCCCCATGACGATATCGGGCGAAGAAGAGGGGGACGCGTTCTCTGTCGATATCGAATACTATCATACAGGTTTGGAAATGATCGTATCCGGCGAACCGGACGACATGACTTATGACTATACGGCGCCCACCCTGGGCGTGAAGCTGGGCAACCTGACGGTAGACGGCGACACCGCGCCAGATGACCTATTGGACCTGGCACTGGAAATGACCAACCTCGCAGGTAATTCGCGGATGAAAATCGGCGAAAACCGCGAAGTCGATCAGAAGTTCACCGCCGACGGCCTGACCTATGACCTTGTGTTCAACGACCCCGAAGGATCGGATGATGGCAAGATCGACGGATCGATGAACGATCTGACCTTTGAAGGCAGCAGTGTGTTCCCGTCGGATTTCGACGCCGCGGACCCGCAGTCGTTTTTCCAGGGCGACACCTCTTTCTCGGGTCTGTTCACCTATGGCTCGGGCCAGACAGCCATCGCCGGCACCAGCGAGGGTGAAGCGTTCTCGATGGGCAGCGAATCCCAAGGCGGACGGTTCGGAGCCAGCCTCGACGAACAGCGCCTTGCTTATGATATCGAGCAGAACAGCGCGAAACTGGCGGTCACAACGGCCGAACTGCCGTTTCCGATTGAAATCGCCATGGCCAAGACTGGTCTGAGCTTCGAGTTCCCGTTGAAGCAATCAGAGGAAGAGCAGCCCTTTGGCTTTGCCATGAACCTGACGGACTTCACCATGTCAGACGTATTGTGGAGCATCTTCGACCCGGCGGGTTCGCTGCCGCGTGACCCCGCAACCGTTGCGCTGGACGCCACTGGAACCGCCAAGATCCTGACGAACTTCTTCGATCCGGCCTCGATCGAAGCGATGGAGGCATCCGGCGAAGCACCGGGTGAGCTGAACTCGCTGAAAATCAACGATTTGCTGGTATCGCTCGTGGGCGCGAAACTTACGGGTGACGCAGATTTCACCTTCGACAATTCGAACACGGAAGAGTTTGATGGAATGCCGGCGCCGGCGGGCGTGGCCAACCTGCAGCTGGTGGGTGCCAATGCGCTGATCGACAAATTGATCGGCATGGGCCTGCTTCAGGAAAGCGACGCAATGGGTGCGCGGATGATGATGGGGCTGATGGCAGTACCGGGCGATGAACCCGATACATTGAATTCGAAGATCGAGTTCACCGAAGATGGTCAGATTTTGGCCAATGGCCAACGCATCAAGTGACGCTGATCGGGCGAAGCTCTGCTTTTACAGCGCTTCGCCCTCCCTTTGCTTTAAGCCTTTAGATCAAGCTCCTGAACCAAGGCTCGGGCGATGCGCATAAATCCCGACGCCAACGGCTCTTTTTACGCATTTAGCTGTTTTTTGAATCTGATCGGTATTTGGGTTGATCAGTTGTTTGTGAAAACACGTCAGCATTTCGGCATCAAGCGACGTACCTCACGTTCTGACATTTAACCCCTGTTCGGCTCTTATCCAGGAAAACAGAACCTGCTCACTCACTGCCATTGCACGAATAGAGATTTGCCAGAGCTCACCTTTATTTTCGTGCCTGCAATTGACATATTCAGTATTGTAACGGGTGGCATCCAAATCTCCGGTGTCACTTACCAGTCGAACCGGAACATGCGCGTTTGATACTTCGTTCGAAAAGGCGGTGTCGAACTGTCACTTGGCGCGATCCACCTGGGCATAGGCACGCCCTCAGCCGTCAAAACAATTGTTGTTCCGGATTTTGCGGTCAATGACGCGTCCATTCTCAACGGAATGCAGAATTTTGTGACCCAAAGCCAAAAGCTCGGCCTCACGCCCACGCAACCAGTCCACATATTGGTGCTGGGCGACGAAAAACTCGTTGTAGTGAAGCAATACGTAGCTTTTCGGGTCAATCGTAGGGCCACGCTTGATCAACTCCTGAAACGGCATCACCTCGGCTGGAACCTGCAGCTTGGTCATTTCCTTGGTGATGCGACTCATAATATTACCTGACCCTTTGCCCGAGGTGACGACATGGGGTTCATCAAAATTGACAAAAAACTTAGCCAACATGAGTTCTTCTTTGTGCCTTCATCCACTCAGGTGCAAGTTTCAAGCTGTTGTGACCGCAGGCCACCAAAACAGTAGGGCGTCCCAACAAATGGATGTTTAAACGCAATTGTAAGCCCTTTGCCCTCCCCCCGGGTTCAGGTCAATCTAATGGGTACAAAGGTTGAATCTCTCAGCCCTGAGGTCTTGCGGGACAGGCGGTCCAAGGCTAGGTCCATTGGATAAAGACCGGAGGCCGCATGACCCGAACACCCGAAGAAATCAGCCAATCCCTGCTGGACGCAGCCCGCAAGGCCGGAGCTGACGCGGCGGATGCCATTGTGATCGACGGCTCTTCGGTATCGGTCGAGGTGCGGGGCGGCGCGCTGGAACATGCCGAACGCTCGGAAGGGACCGACTTGGGCCTGCGGGTGTTTCTGGGCCAGCGACAGGCCATCGTGTCAAGCTCGGACAGTCGGCCCGAAACCCTGACCGCGATGGCCGAGCGCGCTGTGGCCATGGCGCGCGAAGCACCCGAAGACCCGTTCACCGGACTGGCTGATACACAACAACTGGCAAGTGGCTGGGACCTGCCCGCGCTGGAACTGTTCGACCCGACCCCGGAACCGGCAGCCGAAGACTTGATGCGCGACGCATTGGAAGCGGAAGCGGCAGCAATGGCAGTTCAGGAGGTCTCGCAGGTCTCGGACGCGGCGGCGGGCTATGGCACCCACCGCGTGCATCTGGCTGCGACCAACGGCTTTACCGGTGGCTATTCCCGCAGCAGCCGCTCGACATCCTGCGTGGCGATCTCGGGCGAAGGCACCGGGATGGAGCGCGACTATGACGGCGACAGCCGCACCTTTCAAAGCGATCTGCGCAATGCCGAAGACATTGGCCGCAGCGCTGGCGAACGCGCTGTCGCTTTGGTGGGCGCACAAAAGCCTGCGACCGGCACTTTTCCGGTGCTGTTTGACGAACGCATTTCGTCCTCGCTGATCGGCCACCTGCTGGCGGCCAGCAACGGGGCCGCCATCGCGCGGGGGGCCTCTTGGCTGAAGGATTGCCTGGGCGAACAGGTCCTGCCCGGGCATCTGTCGCTGATCGAAGACCCGCACCGCCCGCGCATCGCAGGCTCGCGCCCTTTCGATGCCGAAGGGCTGGCGACCCAGCGGCGTGCGATTGTTGAAAACGGCATTCTGACCGGCTGGACCCTGGACCTGTCCAGTGCGCGCAAGCTGGACATGACATCAACCGGCAACGCGGCGCGCGGCGTGTCCGGACCGCCCTCGCCCAGCAACTGGAACCTGAGCCTGACGCAAGGCGCCCAAAGCCGCGAGGACCTTTTGCGTGACATGGGCACCGGGCTGTTGGTGACCTCGATGATCGGCTCCACCATCAACCCCAACACGGGCGACTATTCGCGCGGTGCCTCGGGCTTCTGGGTTGAAAACGGAGAAATCACCCATCCGGTCAATGAATGCACCATCGCGGGCAATCTGCGCGACATGCTGAAACGGATCATCCCGGCAAACGATGCGCGGCCCTACCTGTCGCGGGTGGTGCCCTCGGTGCTGATCGAAGGAATGACGCTTGCCGGCAACTGACCTGCCCCTTCTGATCGACGCCGCACTTGAGGCCGGAAAGATCGCCACCCGATACTCGGGCACCACGGCGCAGCGTTGGGACAAACCCGACGGCGCTGGACCGGTGACCGAGGCAGATCTGGCCGTCAATGCCATGTTGGAACAGCGCCTGCCTTCGGCCCGGCCCGGCTATGGTTGGCTGAGTGAAGAGACCGAGGATTCCTCGGCACGGCTGACGCGCGACCGTGTGTTCATCATCGACCCGATCGACGGCACCCGCAGCTTTGCCGAAGGGTCCCGCACCTGGGCGCATTCGCTTGCGATCGCCGACAAGGGCGAAGTCACTGCCGCGGTAATTTACCTACCGCAACGCGACTTACTTTACGCCGCCGCCAAAGGCGAAGGCGCAACGCTCAACGGTGCGCCGATCCAAGTGTCCGGGGTCTCGGATTTGGCGAACGCCGAGATTCTGGCCGCGAAACCCAATCTGGACCCGCGCCATTGGTTGCACGGTCAGGTTCCCGAATTCCAACGGGTCTATCGCCCGTCGCTGGCCTATCGCATGGCCTTAGTAGGCCAGGGGCGGTTTGACGGGATGCTGACGCTAAGGCCAAGCTGGGAATGGGATATTGCCGCCGGAGACCTAATCATCCGGGAGGCGGGCGGCACTTGTTCGGATCGGCTGGGCCAGCCCTTGCGGTTCAACAATGCACACCCGCGCCTGAATGGCGTGATCGCAGCGGGTCCGGCGCTTCACGATGCTCTACGCGCAGGGCTTGATCCGGACAGCAGCGGTATACAACCATGAGCAAGCCGCGCTCTCTCAGCCTGGCCGCGTATCGGGTTCTGTCCTGGGGCGTGCCCAACACGACAAGCCAACCCAACCCGCCCCGCCCCGAAGGTGAGCTGATCTGGATTCATATCAGCGCCCAGCACCGTCAGCGCGCGGTGACCGATTTCTGTCGCAGACTGCAACAGAGCCGCCCCTCGCTGAACGTGTTACTGACTGCCCCGCCAGAGGCCGATCTTTGGCGCTGGGCAAAGAGTGACTATCCTCTGGTAAACCTGCCCCTGGAACAAACCGGCGCAGCGCGTGCCTTTCTGGATCACTGGAAGCCCGATATCGGTATATGGGTCGGAGGTGGGCTGATGCCCAACATAATCACCCGCGCGGAGGAACGCGGCATTTCCCTGATCCTGATCGAGGCGCAGATCGACATCAGAATCGCGCGGGGGGCAAGGTGGTTGCCTGATATTACCCGCTATACGCTGGACTGTTTCCAATCGATCCTGACCAAGACTTCCGAGACGGCCCGCACAATCCGCCGCCTTGGGGTTTCCTCGGACAAAGTCAGTGAATCGCCGTCCCTGCATGTCAGCCCAAACCCGAGGCCCTGGCCCGAAGACGAACTGATCGAAACGAACCATGCATTGACCGGTCGGCTAGTCTGGCTGGCTGCCTGTGTGTTGGACAAAGAGTTCATCTCGGTTCTCAGCGCCCATCGTCAGGCGATGCGAAGTCTGCCCCGTCTAACCCTGGTTCTGCATGTTGCGGACACCGCCGAAGCCGAGCCATTGCACCGGCGCCTGGAAACCATGGACCTGCGCTGTGCCAACTGGGACATTGACGGGAAGATCGAAGACACCACGCAGGTTATTCTGTCAGCAGATTCAGAAGATCTGGGCCTGTGGCACCGGGTTTCACCCGTTACATTCATAGGCCGTTCGCTGGAACGCGGCGCCGGCGGGCACGATCCGCTAGTTGCCGCTGCCCTCGGCTCGTCCATCATTCACGGCCCGTTTGTGCATCGTCATCAGCAAATATACGATCAACTGGACCGCGCCGGTGCCGCGCGCAGGGTCCAAACCGCAACCGAGTTGGGCGACGCCGTGGTCGAGATGCTGTCGCCGGATCGCGCTGCGGACATGGCGCTGGCCGGGTGGCAGATCGTGTCCGAGGGTGCACCACAGACGGATCAGCTGATCGACATGGTGCAGGACCGTCTGGATCAGCGGGGGGCAAATGATGCGCGCACCTGATTTCTGGAACACCGCCCCTGACCGGCTGGATTTGCGCGCCAGATTGCTGGCACCGTTGGGGCGTATATATGCGGCCGCAACCGCGCGCCGGGTTGCCTGGGACACCGGTGTCAAACCCGGCGTTCCGGTGATCTGCATCGGCAACCTGAACGCGGGCGGCACCGGCAAGACCCCGACCGTGATCTGGATGATCGAACATTTACGCGACGCCTGGCACGAAACGCATGTGGTGACGCGTGGCCATGGCGGCTCATTGGAAGGTCCCGTACGGGTTGATCCCGCAAAACACACCGCTGCACAGGTTGGGGATGAACCCTTGTTGCTGGCGGCCTTCGCCGAGGTCTGGGTGGCCAAGGACCGCGCCGCCGGAGCGCGTGCCGCCGCCGAGGCCGGTGCCACGGTGATCGTGCTGGATGACGGATTCCAGAACCCCTCGGTCGCCAAGGATTTCTCGGTCATAGTGGTCGACGCCGCGCGCGGTTTCGGCAACGGTCTGTGTCTGCCCGCTGGTCCCCTGCGCGAACCCGTTCATATCGGACTGCAACGCGCCGATCTGGTGCTGTCACTAGGGGATGCGGCGTCTCAGGCGCAATTCACCGATCAGTGGGGCACAGCCCTGACGGTGCCCCACGTCACGGGTGAGGTCGCGCCGTTGCAGACCGGAATGGACTGGGTCGACACGCCCGTTCTGGCCTTTGCAGGCATAGGGCACCCGGACAAGTTCTTTCTAACCCTGCGCCAACAAGGCGCAAAACTGCTGCGAGCCGAAGCGCTGGATGATCATCAGCCGCTGACCCCGGCTCTGATGGCGCGGTTGGATAACGAGGCCCGGCAATTGGGCGCACAGATGGTGACGACGGAGAAAGACGCCGTCCGCCTGCCTGCCGCATTCCGCAACAAGGTCCTGACGCTACCTGTTCGTCTCAAAGTGGATGAAGCCGACAAGGTCCGGAAAATGCTGCTACAGATCGCCCCGTCGCCGTGATTGGCGACCGGCCCGCCAAAGGCCGGTCGCATAAGGCAGTTAGCTGCCCAGTTCGTCTTCGATCAGCGTCTTGAAATCGGCATAGGACATGTTGTCGACCTTCTTGCCGTTCACGATGAAGGACGGCGTCGCCTGAACACCATCACGCTCGGCGTTTTCCTGATACCAGGCCACCAGCGTCTGTGCGCGGGTGCCGTCCTGCAGGCAAGCCTCAAGCTGGTCATTGTCGATACCGGCCAGACGACCGATTTTTCGCAGCTCGTCCACGATCTCGGCCGGACCACCGGCTTTGACCCATTCGGACTGGCCTTCAAAGATCAGGTCCGTAATGCCAAAGAACTTTTCAGATCCGCCGCAACGCGCCACCATCGAAGCCCACAGGCCATAACGATCGAAATACACTTCGCGGTAGATGAACTTGACCTTACCGGTGTCGATGAAATCTTTCTTCAGCTGCTTGTAAGCGCCCTGATGGAAAGTGGCGCAATGCGGGCAGGTGTAAGAGGCATATTCGATGATCTCGACCGGCGCGTCCTCAGCGCCCTGCACCATCTCGACGATGGTCGAGGTGTCCAGATCGGCCTCTTGCGCCTCGGCGCTGCCGACCAGCGGATAAGACGGAGAGGAATTTGACTGCGACAGCCAATAGCCGCCTGCGGCGATGGCGACCGCCGCACAAATTCCGGTTGCAATACGGCTCATTTCTCAGCCCTTTCTCAGCGTTTTTGCTTGGATAAAACGTTACGGCCCAGACGTTCAAGGGCCGCGCGCAAATCACCATCGTGAACGTCGCGTGCGGTCCGGCCTGCTTCGGCCTCGATCTCTGGGTCAATCTTGGGTTTCGCCGGTTTCGGTTTGTGATCGAAACTGGCCTGCCCCTCGGCAAATCCGGTCGGAGCGGTCTGGGTGATGCGCACCCGGCTGATGGCGTTATAGCCGTAAACCGCGTTCACCTTGCCGCGCAGCTGTTCCTTCTGCATCTCAAGCATCGGGGCCTGCGGGCCGGTGGTCAGAACGGTCAGAGTCGAGCCCATTCCGCCCTTGCCATAACCCACCTTCACCGGTCGCGCGATCGATGCCAGATCCTGGCCCACGATCTCGGCCCAGTGGGTCAGCAAACGCGATACGGCAAAGCCCCGGCTTTCCCCGGCGCGCCGAATCTGTCCGTTCAGCAATGTCGCGGTGCGTTTGAACCCGCGGGTCGAAGAACGTCTGCGCTGCATCTGGTTTCCAACTCCTGCGCCGCTATTGTAAAGGGCGTGACACCGGGCGCCAGCGAAACCCGACAGGGAGATAGATAAAACTTGCGTGACTCTATTCAACAGGACTTGAGCAGCGCTCTGCTGGACTGGTACGACCGCCACGCCCGCGAGATGCCCTGGCGCGTCGGGCCTGCGGATCGGGCTGCAGGGGTGGTGCCCGATCCCTATCGCGTCTGGCTGTCCGAGGTGATGTTGCAGCAGACAACCGTGGCTGCCGTGCGCGACTATTTCCTGCGTTTCACTACACGCTGGCCCACGGTTCAGGACCTGGCCGCAGCCCCGGATGATCAGGTCATGGGGGAATGGGCCGGGCTGGGCTACTACGCCCGCGCCCGAAACCTGCTGAAATGCGCTCGGGTGGTCGCCGGGGATCATGGCGGCATCTTTCCCGACAGCTATGACGCCCTTCTGAAACTGCCCGGCATCGGCCCCTATACCGCCGCCGCCATTTCAGCCATTGCGTTTGACCGGCCCGAGACGGTTCTGGACGGCAATGTCGAACGTGTCATGGCGCGACTTTATGATATTCACGACCCGCTGCCCGGTTCGAAACCCCTGCTCAAGGACAAGGCTGCTGCGCTGACGCCTAACACGCGGCCGGGGGACTATGCGCAGGCGGTGATGGATCTGGGGGCCACGATCTGCACCCCGAAATCTCCGGCTTGCGGGATCTGCCCCGTCCGCGATCCCTGTCAGGCCCGCATGGCCGGAACGCAGCCAGATCTGCCGCGCAAGACACCCAAAAAGCCCAAACCCACGCGATACGGCCATGTCTATATCGCCCAAAGCGACACTGGCGCCCTATTGCTAGAGCGCCGCCCCGACAAGGGGTTGCTGGGCGGAATGCTGGGCTGGCCGGGCTCGGACTGGTGCGATGAGCCGGATGAAACACCCCCGTTTGAGGCAGATTGGCAGGTTCTGACCGGAGAGGTGCGACACACGTTCACACATTTCCACCTGATCCTGCGCATCTGGACGGCGCCGGTGACTGCCGAAAGCCTGCCCGAAGGCCTAATTGTGCTGGAAAAACACGCCTTTCGCCCTAGCGACCTGCCCACCGTAATGCGCAAGGTGCACGACCTCTGGCGCAACCGATAGCCCGTTGTACGTCCTGTCGGACTGTGACTAGTCTGTGCGAAGTTTTTCGGAGCCACCCCATGACCGCAATCCAGTCCCTGTCCCGCTGGCAATCGGCACTGCCCTTCTGGATCTCATTCCTGCTGATCCCGTTGATCTGGGGCACGGCGATGGCAGGCGGCTGGTGGGTTCTGCTTGTCCCGGCAAGCACGTGGTGGGCGTTTGCCGTGCTGGATCGCCTGACCGGGCTGGAGTTGAGCAACGCCGACCCCGACACGCCAGACACCGTGCTGCGCTGGTATATCCTGCTGACCAAAGCCTGGGTTCCGGTGCAGTTCCTGACACTCTATGGGTTGATCTGGTACGCCACCCATACCGACCATCTGTCGACAGCAGCCAAGATCGGTTTGTTCTTCGGCATGGGCACCATTTCCGGCACCATCGGAATCAACTACAGCCACGAACTGATGCACCAAAAGGGGCGGTTTGAACGTTGGCTGGGCGATATCCTTCTGGCGATGGTGCTGTATTCGCATTTCCGGTCCGAGCACCTGTTGGTCCATCACCGCTATGTCGGCACCCCGCGCGATCCGGTCACGGCGCGCTATAACGAAGGCTTCCACCGCTTCTACCCGCGCGTCCTGAAACAAAGCCTCGTCTCCGCGTTCCGAGCCGAGCGCGAAAAACTGGCCCGCAAGGATCGCCACTGGAGCGACCCATCCAACCCGTTCTGGCGATATTGGGGCCTGCAAGCCACGATGCTGGCGCTGGCCTTCGCGATCGGAGGTCTATCCGGCCTCGCCTTGTTTCTAATCCAAGCGGGCACGGCCATCTGGCAGCTTGAACTGGTCAATTACGTGGAACATTATGGCCTGACCCGCAAACATCTGGGTCAGGGCAAATACGAACATGTCCTGCCGCGCCATTCCTGGAACGCCTCGCAGAAGGCGTCGAACTGGCTGCTGATCAACCTGCAACGCCACTCGGACCACCACTACAAACCGAACCGCCGGTTTCCGCTGCTGCAACACCACCCCGAGGACGCCGCCCCGCAACTACCCTATGGCTACCCGGTGATGACCGTAGCGGCCATGATCCCACCGCTCTGGCGCCGTGTCATGAACCCCCGCGTCCGCGCCTGGCGTCGCCAATACTACCCCGAAGTCACCGACTGGACGCCCTACAACCGCGCAGAGAACCCCTTACCTCGGCCGTGACCGCAGTGCGCGCCAGCGCGCTGCCCAGCCCAACGACCCGCCTTGCATCTCTGATGCAGGGCAGGTCGGCGGGAGGACCTAACCCGCCATCACCCAAACATCCATCGGGGTCTCTACCCCCCGAACCGCATGGTTTTCATGTTTTTCGAATCCTGCCATCAGCTCAAATGCGCTGTGACCCTCGTCCTGCAATTGCCCTCGCACCGCATCGCTGATGATCACCCTTGCCTGAAACTCCCGGGTCAGCGCCTCTAACTTGGCGGCCACGTTCACTGCGTCCCCAATTACCGCAAATTCCAGCCGGTTGGCCCCGATATCGCCCAGAACCACCTCACCAAAATGAACCCCGATTCCGACACGAATCTCGGGCTCACCCGCCCGGCGGCGCTCAATGTTCCAGCGGTCGATCACCACGACCATATCCCGGGCACAGGCCACCGCGTTGCTTGCGTCTAAAGGCGTAGGCACCGGAGTTCCGAATGTCGCCATCAACCCGTCCCCCAGATACTTGTCCAGCGTGCCGTGATGCCGGAACACCTCGGCCTCCATGCGGGCGTGGAAACCGCGTAGAACCTCGATCACCTCATAAGGATCGCGCCCGGCGGCGTATTTGGTGAACCCTACGATATCGATGAACAGAACCGCGATGTTTTCTTTGCGCACTTGCTTGAGCGGCTCGTCATTCTGGCTCAGTTCATCCACCACGTTGGGCGAGAAATAGCGCGACAGGTTTGCCCGTTCGCGCTCCAAGCCTGCATTGGTCATCAGCAATCGGTTGAGCCGCCGCATCGACACGCCCAACGTCACCGCGACCATCATGAAGACTACGATCTGCTGGATTCGTTGCGTGGGCATGAAACTGTTGGGGTCCAACAGCTCAGCCACATCCGGATAGCCGGTCAAAGCCTCGGCCACACGTTCGCTGAGTCCAGGCATCGGAGTCGCAACCCACCAGGCGATGATCCATCCAGCGGTCCACATGCCCGCCGTCCATGAACCTATCGCAATCACCGTGCGCCAGGAATACGCCAGCGTTCCGGCCGCCAAAATGATGAAGAAATACTGGAAGTTATCGAACCGGTACTGCATCGCCAGCGGTCGCACATCGTCGCTGAACGGGTTGGGCACGACCATTGCCGTCGTCATGATCAACAAGTCCGCAAAAATCAGCAATAGCTCGGTCCGCGATTGCCCCACATGACCAGCACGCCGGATCAGCCAGCCATTTGCGCAGATCAGCAGCAGGATGAAATGGTACCACAGCACTTCCCATTGCGGGTTGAGGAAAACCAGCAGTATAGCGGTCAGCCCCATTGCGATCCACCGCGCACGCACGGCAAGCTCCAGTCCTTCGCGCTTGTGCCGTTCCAGCGCGGCTTCGGTATATTTGTTCTCCAGATCGTAGTTATCTGGGCGGGTTACAAAGAACCGGTCAAAGCGGGATTGGCTGGCTGTGGTATCCGACATCGCAAAGGCTCCTTAACTGTGTCGCAGGATACAGGAGGCGCGGTTTGAGACCAGACGTCAGGAAAACAAAAGACCCCGCCGATCACGGCGGGGCAAGGCGTAGTGCCTTGTGTCAGGCCACAGGCACCGGCGGTGTTAGTGAGATCAGTTGTGCATCTCTGCCCGGATTTGCTGGCGCAGTACGTCGATGGGCACCGTCTTGCCGTCGCGTTTGAAGCACCAATAGGTCCAGCCATTGCAGGACGGCGCGTTTTCCAAATGCGCGCCCACCTGATGGATCGAGCCCTTGACGTTTTGCCCAACCAGCGTGCCATCGGCGCGGACCTTGGCCTTGTGGCGCTGGTTCATCGAATACAGCTCCTCGCCCGGGCGCAGCATCCCGCGTTCTACCAGCTGGCCGAAGGGTACACGCGGCTCGGCGCGCTTGCTGGCGCTGACCTCCAGCGCCTCGCGGTCGAATTTGCGGACCTTGGCGATGCGCTTTTCAGCGACCTTACGATAGCTTTCCTCGCGCTCGATGCCGATGAATTCGCGGCCCAGCATCTTGGCGACAGCGCCTGTGGTCCCGGTGCCAAAGAACGGGTCCAAGATCACATCGCCCGGATTGGTCGAACCGATCAGCACACGGTGCAACAGAGATTCCGGTTTCTGCGTCGGATGTGCCTTGTCGCCGTTTTCGTCCTTCAGACGCTCATGCCCGGTGCAAATAGGCAGCACCCAGTCGCTGCGCATCTGCACGCCTTCGTTCAGCGCCTTCAGAGCCTCATAATTGAATGTGTACTTCGCGCCTTCGCGTTTCGACGCCCAGATCATTGTCTCGTGCGCATTGGTGAAACGCTTGCCGCGGAAATTCGGCATCGGGTTCGACTTGCGCCAAACCACGTCGTTCAGAATCCAATATCCCGCGTCCTGCAGGGCCGAACCCACACGGAAGATGTTGTGGTAAGAACCGATCACCCAGATCGCGCCATTGGGCTTGAGCAGACGATGCGCCGCCTTCAGCCATTCGCGGGTGAACTGGTCATAGGCACCAAAGCTGCTGAACTGATCCCAGTGATCGTCGACCGCGTCTACCTGACTGTTATCGGGGCGGTGCAACTGGCCTTTCAGCTGCAGATTATAGGGCGGATCCGCAAAGATCAGGTCAACCGACGCCTCGGGCAGACTGTTCATCACGTCGATGCAGTCCCCGGATAGAATCGTGTTTAAAGGGAGCGCTTTTGCGCCCTTTTTGGTGGTTGTCGTCATTTTACTGCCTCAAGTATCCACGGCGCTTTTGCGCTCATTTGGTTGAGACAAGGATGAGTCAAAGACGATTCGCCGTCAATTTCTTTTTTGAATCAGCGACTTACGATTTACTCTTGATACAAGATATTGTGTACCGGCTTGAACGAACGTCTATGGTGTGGGGTCACACCAAGATTTTGCAGCGCTTCGCGGTGTTGTTTCGACGGATAACCGGCGTTTGTCTCCCATCCATAGCCGGGATGCTGTTGCGCCAAATCCACCATCAGTTGATCGCGCCAGTTTTTGGCGATGATTGACGCCGCCGCAATCGACACCGAATGCGCGTCGCCCTTGACCACAGCCTGCGACGGGATCGGCAGGCCACGCGGAATCATATTGCCGTCGATTAGCAGGTAATCCGGCGGCGGGTTCAGCGCTGCCACCGCGCGCTCCATCGCCAGATGCGAGGCGCGCAAGATGTTGTGTTCGTCGATCTCAGCCACCGTGGCCTCGGCCACCGCGATCTCGGCACGGTCGCGTAGCGCGGCCTCAAGCGCGATGCGCCGCTTTGCCGTCAGCTTCTTTGAATCGTTCAGCCCCTCGGGAATATCCTCGGGGTTCAGAACCACGGCAGCCGCCACCACCGGCCCAGCCAGCGGCCCGCGCCCCACCTCATCCACGCCCGCGATCCGCAGATAGCCATTCGCCGCGGCGGTATTCTCAATTTCATAATCCGGTGTCGTCATACCCCTGGAAAACCGCGTTTCACCGCGCACCGCAAGAAAAAAGAGAGGGCAGCTTGCGCCACCCTCTCCCTGCACGGCGCTTCTGTGGCGCCGCTCCTGCTCGAAAACCTTTACTTGTTACTTACGCGGTATCCTTTCTGACGCAGGCAGCTGGGATGGTACGCCCGCTTGACCCTGTCGCCGTTCCAGAACCTGACCTCGCACTGGTCTGGCAGGCTATTGCTATATTTGTAATGCTTGCTCAGGCAATTCGTGCCCAACAGACGCTGTTTGGACCCATGCCCTTTGAAATTGCGCAAGCATCGTTGCGGCAGGTTGTAGCGCGCAACACGTTTGGGCAGCGGGCGTACGCGACGCGGCTTATGCTTCGGTTTCGAGTACACGCGGTTTTGGGGCGCCTTATATACGTGATTGTAGTTGTTCGTAACGGAATTCTTTTTGTTTTCGTCACTGAAATGCTTCACGGCGACGCCAAGAAGCGCAATTGCCGCAAGCCCGCCGAGGATATCTTCGACATCAGCAGCCCGCGCCTGCGACGCTGAAATTCCGGTAATCACAACCGCAGAGGCCACGATCAGGGCGATGAATTTCTTATGCATGTTGCTTGTCCTTCAGAGGTCTCAAGGGCCCGGTGGCGGGCCGTGTGCTCGATGCCCTGACACTGTTCCCTCCCCGTTCAGACAAGCAATAACGCCCCTTTGTTATTCAATATCAGACCTGCCAAACCCCTTGGGTTATTGAATATCGTGGCAACCCATGCGCAGGATGCGGCTTATGAAACAGATCCTCTCTTCCTTGGTCCTGTTGGCCCTGATATCGCTTGGCTCTACCGCAGCTGCGGCCGATTGCTATGTCGACTACAAGGCGAAAAAGGATAATCCGCTGCGCCTGCACTATGGCGTCATGCAGGTGCCTGCCTGCGACAAGGGGCGCGCAAAAAAAGAAGTCGCCAATCGCCTAAAAGGCTCGGGCTGGACCTTGCTGAACGTCATATCCGTGTTCGGATCGGAAGGGTTGGATAAAAGGAAGGGCAATGCCGGAAAATTCTATCTCCGTTACTGAGGCCCGCCGATCCGGTGTCAGACTGGTCGGCGCGGGCATAGCGGCGATCGTAGTGATTCTGGTGACGGCGGCGATCTTCCTGTTCTGGACCCTTCCAGATGCCAATGCCTTTAACGCTCGGGTTGAACGGTTGTTCATCGAAAGCGACCTGACCTCGCAGACGGAAATCCGTTTGCTCGAGATTCTGGCGCAATCCGGCACGGCCTTCGCCGACACGCTGTCGAGCTATCGCATGGTGATCTTCGTGCTGCTGGTCTTTGCCAGCGCCATGCTGGTGACCGCGCTGGTGTTTCTGGTCATGCTGGTGACGCTGAACCGGCGGATGGCACAGATCGAACGCACCGGGATTCAGGTCACCTCTCTGCTGATCAGCCGCGAGGAAAACACCGTCTACCTGAACAACATGGATTTCAAACTGACCCCGGCGGCGATGGAGACCCTGTCGGTTTTGGCCGAATCCCGTCTGGATGACGAAGTTCTTTCGGGCGTGCAAATCGAGGCGATGATTTCCGGCAAAGACGCCGCCGACTGTGATGAGGCCGCAGGTGCCACCCGGATCAAACGGCTGCGCGATGCATTGGGCAACCAGATGGTCAGTGAGTTGCTGGTCAAGAACATCGCCAAAAAGGGCTATATGCTGTCGATCGAAAAAGACGTAATCCAGATGGTCTGATCCGGCCTTTCTGCACAATTTGTGTGTGGTAAAAAGCCGGTGAAACCCCTTGGAATGCGGCGGTGAAAGCCCCATCCTATAAGGACTCGCGTCAGGGAGTCTGATGATGAATGTGCACACCACCCCAAAGACCAAAGGTTACGGCATCTCGGTCGAAAAGCTGACCGGTCGCGTTGCGATATACCGCGATGACACCCTTTTAGCCGAAAGCAGCAACGCCAAAGTCATGTATGAAACACGGCTGCCCGCCACGATCTACATTCCAAGGGAGGACGTCTGCATCGATCTTGGCGAGGAAACCGAATTGCAGACCTTCTGCCCCTTCAAAGGGACCGCGACCTATCACGATGTCATTCTGGATGGTCAGCGGCTGGCCAATTCCGTCTGGGCGTATGAAGACGCGCTGCCCGAAAGCACAGCCATTCAGGGCCATATCGGCTTCATGCCCGACGCCTATACGCGGATCGATCTGGGCGAAAACACTCTGCGCGACCCCGAGGATGGCAATATCAGCGGTCCGTTGATCGACTGGCTGATGCGCGGCGCATCCGAGAACCAGACCCCCGAAGCCTTCACCAAAGCCCTAGCTGAAAAGATGCTGGAGCACGGCATCGCAATCCAGCGGCTCAGCATTCTGGCTTGGTCGCTGCATCCGCTGATCGCGGGTAAACACTATATCTGGGAAAAGGGTGAGGACGAGATTTCGACCAATGTTCCCACCTACGAAATCCACGACCACCCGGCTTATATCAACAGCCCCCTGCGTCACGTGTCGAACGGGCTGGGCGGAGTGCGTCAGCGGTTGAACGACGAAAACCCCCAGAACAGCTTTCCGATCATGGAGGATCTGCGCGCCAAGGGTGCAACCGACTACGTCGCCATGCCGCTGCCGTTTTCAGACGGGCGCACCAACGTACTGACCCTGACCTGCGATCATCCGGACGGGTTCACCACCGAGAACCTTGGGCTGGTGTTCGAATGTTCTTCGGTCATTGCCCGGTATTACGAGGTTTTCATGCAGCGCGAAAACGCACAGGTTTTGCTGGAAACCTATGTAGGCAAACGCTCGGGTGCTCGGGTTTTGGGGGGTGAAATCCGGCGGGGCGACGGGGACGAGATCGACGCCGCCATCATGTTCTGCGACCTGCGCAACTCCACCAGCCTGGAAGAACGTCTTGGCCGTACCGCCTATATCAACCTGCTGAACGAGTTCTTTGAGACCGTATCCGGCATCGTGCACGAAAACGGCGGTGAGGTCCTCAAGTTCATCGGCGACGCTGTATTGGCAGTTTTCCCAGCCGGTGATGACTCGGAGTCGGCGCGTTGGAATGCTCAACGCTCTGCCATCGAAATCGTCGAAAAACTGAGCGAATTGCGCCAGTCCGGATCAGACACCCATTGCGATTGCTCCATCGGGGTCGCCTATGGTCGGGTTACTTATGGCAATGTCGGGTCACGCGAACGGCTTGATTTCACCGTCATCGGACAAGCCGCAAACGTGGCGGCCCGATTGGGGGAGTATGGCAAAAAGGTAGGCCATCGTATTGTAGTCTCAGCCGACATTCAGCCGGCCTGTGCCAATGCCGAGCCGCTTGGGGATGTCAAACTGCACAACGTGTCCCTTCCGGTCACATCTTTTGCCCTCCGAACCTCAGCAGATACAGTTTTGAGCGGCTGACACCCGTGTACTGAAGTTACGATCACACGAGGACCGGCCCAATTCCGGACCTGTGACCACCGTCACGCCCCCAGCAGGATCAGCGCGGTCTGAGCGGGCGAAATCGTGCTCTGCAACTGAGCAATCTGGCTGCGGGCAAGATACCGGTCCGTCAGCTGCGCCACGGCCTCTTCATCCGTAAATTGCGACAAATCATCTGATCCGGTCACACCCGACAGCCTGTCTTTGAACACCGCAAGTTGCCGGTCGATGTCCAGCTGAGCGAAACTTGATGGCAGCCCAAGCGCCGTTTCCATCATGCTGCGCAGCGGCGGCAGGCTCATCAGATCGAACCATTTGGTGTCTGCACTGCCGTTTTGCCCCGCCAAGTCGACCAGAGCGTGCTGCGCATACAGCGCAATGCGCATGGTTTCATCAGACTCGCCCACCGCGATTTCGAACCGGGACACGTCGTTGTCGCGGGCAATGTCCTCCATAAACGTCGCAAGCCCGGTTCGGCGTATTTCACCCGGCCCCAGACCAAACGCCTCGGAAAACTCCCGATACCGGCCGTCGGACAGCCGGTTTGACAGCGCATCATCGGCGCTGGTGCCATCGGACAGCACCTTCTGGATGAAGTAGCGGTTGTTGATATCGTCTTCCAAACCGAAAGCGCCCAAGGCGACCTGTAGCAAGCGTCGGTCCGACACCAGATCCTCGGCCTTTTGCACCTTGCCGATGTTGTCCAGAAAGTACTGCCGCTCCCTCTCGCTGAGGGATGAGGACGAAAAGCTGTCCAGTTGCGCGTCATAGGTGCGCTGCAGAAACCGCCAGCCCACCAAACCGCCCGTAGGGATGACTGGCTGGAACGTCATTGCTGATACGCCATCAACCGCTCTTCGCGCGGCAACAATGCGCGCAGAGCTTTCAGACACTTGTAATACTGCTCGGCCAACAAGGCCTCGGTCGCCTCGGACAACACACGGCGACTGTCCGCGTCGGTAAAGACCTGGCTCAGCTCTTCGACCCGGCGCAGCAGTTGCTGACGGGCCCGTTCGGGTTCCATTTCGCCGGACAGCACAAGCTGCGCGGCATAGCAAACCCGTCGCACCGGGGTATTCACCTCATCCGGGTGGATGGCGTCCCGCAAACGCAGGACGTTGGCATCAGGTGTCATGATCGAAAACCGACTGCGGCGATCCCCGTTTTCAACAACCACGCCGTTGATCAGCACCCTCTCTTTCGGGGCCAGTTTCAGAACCAGCCCGCCCATCAGGTGGCCCCCATTTGCCGCAGGCCGCGCAAAACGGCCATGTTGATCTCAAGCAGGGGTTCCACCGTTGCCTTGTTGCCCAGAACCTGGCTGCTGTGCTGTTCGGTGAACTCGGCCAGATAGAAAATCCGTGCCCGCAACTCATTGGGCAAGGCGTTGTCCGAATCCGTGACACCGCTGGCTAGAACGGACCAAAGACGGCGGTTTTCGTGTAGGGCCTGAACGAACCCGCCAAAATCTGTCTTTTGCCGGGCGGCTGCAGCCTTGAGCCGGTGCGTGATCTTTGAAATCGCCTCGTACTCGGTGTCGCGCGGTGTGCGCGTGGGGGCGGCGGTCTGTGCATAGGCTCGCTGTGCAAGAGTGTGCGGTGTCACTTGAAATCCTTCCAATTGTCCGTCTTTGGGCGGTCAGGGACGGGGCGCGTTTCCACGCCCCGGCCAAGTTTCGGAGGTTAACGGAACAGAGACAGGATCGACTGCGGCGCCTGGTTGGCGATCGAGAGCGACTGGGTGGCCAGCTGTTGCTGTACCTGCAGGGCCTGCAGACGTGCCGAGGTTTCTTCCATGTCTGCGTCTACAAGCGAACCGATACCGGATTTGAACGAGTCGGCCAGGTTCGAGATGAACTCTTTCTGGGTCTCGATCCGGCCCTGCGCGGACCCGAAGGCTGCCGACGCGTCGATGGCAGTATCGATCAGCCCCTCAATGGTTCCCAGAGCTGCCAATGCGCCCGAGTCGGTAGAGACGTCGATCGCATCCAAGGCCCCAAGACCCCCGGCACCCGCGTTGGTGAATTGAGCTGAAACGGTCACGTCACGATCCGCGTCAGCGCCCGCCGTTGCAGTACCGGTCACGAAGGTCAACGTTCCCGGGTTACCCGAATCGTAGTCAATCGCGACGCCCGTGATACCCAGCGAGTCGATCTTGTTCTTCAGACCCACGGCAACGATACCGTCTGTGTACGCTGCATCATATGTGCCCGAGGGATCAAGATCAGAGGCTTGAATGGTGTAGGTTGCAACCTGATCACCCACTGCAATCGACACCTTGTCGCCCGCTGCGAAGTTGTCGGTCGAACTGTCGATCACGATATCCCCGGTGCCACCGGACTTATCCATGGTGAAACCTGCGGTATCGTTGTCAGTGGTCACGTTGTCCGACCCAGCAAGAACACCCTTGGCTGTGTAGCCACCCACCGAGAGGTCTTGCGCTGCAACGCTGATCGACGACGGTGTCACACCACCAGATGCATCACGGTCCAGAGACGACAGGATCGAAGCCGGACCCGAAGACCCATTCACCAGATTCAGACCATTGAACTGAGCCGCACCAACAACGGACTCGATCTGATCCTTAAGCGCACTCACGTCCGCATTGATCTTGCCGCGATCAACGTTGTCTTCCTGCGCGGCGACAATCTTGCCTTTCATCTGGTTCAGAAGGTCGGTCACGGTTTCCGAGGCGTTCCGTGCCACGGCAACAGTCGATTCACCCAGCGCCAAGCTGTCCTTGATCGCGTTGAAACCCTTAACGTCGGACTCCATGACTTTGGAGATCGCCCAGACGGCCGAATTGTCTTTGGCGGTTGCAACGTCCTTACCGGTCGAGATCGCGTTCTGGGTCTGTGCCAGGTTCTTGTTGACCGATTTCAGAGTTTGCAGCGCAACCATTGCGCCATTGTTGGTCAGAATGCTGGACATAGCTTTCTTCCTTTTCCGTTCGGGCACTTTACGCCCATGCTTACCCCGCACCATCTGCGGGCTTTGACGTCTTTCTGATCAATGCGATCCGCCGTCGGGCTGTTCGCGCCACCTGCTGTTTCAGGTGCCCGACCACTTTTGCCGTTGATCCCCTAACGGAGTGCTAAAGCGCCCAAGCCAGAAAATTCGGATTTGAATCAAACCCGCCGCTAAGCCCGTTTTTCCAGCTTTGCATGGTGGCGCACGGTGTATCCGTTGCGCTGACCATCCGCGCCATAGGTACTGAATTCCTGACGCACACGGCGCAATTCGGCCATGCGGCTGGCCACGGCGCGAATCCCCTCGGCCGCGCTGTTCAGCAATGCCTGATTGCGCTCCACCTTCTCTTGCAGGCGAATCAACTCGGCACTGTCAAAGACCTGAAGGTCATTGATTGCCCCGATCAGTTTTTCCTTTTCCGGCGCCATGTGACTCAGCCGGTCCAGATCACCGTCGACCAGCGCCGCCCGCTCAAGGTCCAGCACTTCTTCCAAGGACTTGATCAGGTCGGTGTCAGCTTTGGTCGGCATTGGTTTTCTCCATCATGGACTTGAACAGAATTTCGGACAGGCCGACGCCACCGGCTTCGGCCAGTGCGCGCGCCTGATGCTTCACAAGGAACGACGAAAACTGGTCCTCCCCTGCGCCGCCGCCAAAGGATTGGCGCGCTTTGCCCAACCCGGATGCCTTGAGCATTTCAGCCAGAAACGCCGCCTCCAACTCGACAGCGGCAGCTTGTATCTTCTGAGGTGTCGTCCGTGGTTGCGGGACGGGAAGGGTCGCAGAAACCTTCATTGCTTTCTCCGAAATTTGCATCGAACTTTCTCGATCAAAGGCGAAAGCGGTTAAAATAAACGTAACTTCCTGCGGGCAGATTTCGGTTACACAAAAGGAGCCGGAGCAAAATGCCCAACCCTCTTTCAGCGGTGATGTCCTCACCAACCGCCGCCGCCGCGAAACCCGATGCGACCCAGCAGGAGGCGCGCGAGTCCAATGGCGGTATGTCCTTTCAAACGGTCTTGGATCAGGATACCGGTCCGCATTCCGGGGGTGCTGAGACGGCTGATCTTCTGGTTCAGGATCCGGACGCGGCGTCCGAACTGGAGGCCGTCACGGAAGAGGCTGAGTCGACAGAAATCGCTGTTGCACCGGATAACCAGCCGCCTGCCGAAATCCGCCCTGTTGCTGCAGAGGCTCTTCCAAAACCTGTTTTGGACACGGCCCCCAAAGTGCGGTCTAAAACACCGCCGGCCGTTCAAGCTGACGCCGAATCGACCGGGGAAAAGCAACCCGGTCCTCCACAGGCTGAACTCCTGCAAACAGCCGAAAACCCAGCACAGCGCGCGGTTCAGCCGGTCTTTCAGGCATTGATTTCAGGGGCCGAGCAACCAAGACGCCCGACTGAAGGCGCCCTTAAACCGCAGAGCCTGTCGATGGGTCCGGCCATTTTGGACCAGCGCCCGAAAGAGTTGTCGATTCTGTCGGTCTTTGCCGGCCCGGACAGGCCTGTAACGCAATCCACGCCAGTGGCGGAACCGATCCAGAAAATACCGGAACGCGCACCGACATTTATGCAGATGCAGCTTCTGGCGAACGAGAAAGCCAGCCTTCAGGCGGACACACTGCCTACCCCCGAGGGTGAGGACATACAGGCCGCCAGAGAGGCCCCGACGCTATCATCCGCGCGCGCATCGGGACCAGCGGGTCAGGCAATGACAGCCACCGCCCGCGCGGAAACGGCGCGCGCCATTGCATCTCAGATGGCGACCGCAATCAATGTGCGGCAACATTCCGGCGCCGTCGAGGTTGCGCTGAATCCCGAAGAACTGGGACGCGTTTCGATCATTCTGAATGGCCGCGACGACGGCCTGCATCTGACTATCAGCGCAGAACGCCCTGAGACGCTGGACATGATGCGGCGCCACCTCTCGGTTCTTGAGGCCGAATTCCAGAGTTTCGGTCTGGGCGATCTGTCCTTTGATCTGGGCACGTCCGCCGATGCGCAACACGAACAATCTGAGGGGGGTGAGGGCAACGAATTCTCGACCCCTCAACCCGAGCACGTCGCCGAGGCTGGTCCGGCGCGCCCACACATCGCCCCTGACGGGCGAATCGACATGAGGCTTTGACCATGATTAACCCTACGCAATCGACCACTCATGCCAACACGCCTGCGCAGGCGGCATCCAGTTCACAAGCCGCATCCGTGGCATCCAATTTCGACACGTTCCTGTTGCTGATGACAACCCAGGCGCAGAATCAGGACCCGCTGGAGCCGATGGATTCAAGCGAATATGCCTCGCAGCTTGCGCAGTTTTCGATGGTCGAGCAGCAGGTGCAAACCAACGAGGCGCTGTCCGAGCTGGTGCTGTCGCTGGGCGGTGTCAAGCTGGAGGAACTGGCCAATTGGGTCGGCATGGATGTCCGGACCACCGCAGCGTTTCACTTTGACGGTGAACCTTTGACCCTGTCCGCGCAAGCTGCAACGGCGGCCGACGGTGCGGTCATGGTCATCCGTGACAGCAACGGCACCGAGATTGAGCGGGTATCCGTCCCGGTAACACAGACCGACTTTGTCTGGGCCGGAGCGGCCAGTGACGGCAGCCCGCTGCGGGCGGGCAGCTATACAGCAACGCTGGAAAGCTATGACCGGGATAAACTGCTGTCGGCCCAACCCGTCGCGGCCTACAATCAGGTGGTTGAGGCACAGGTTGGCGAAGACTCGGTCTTACTGACACTGGAAAGTGGACAGGTCGTTCCGGTGGGAATGGTTACAGCGGTTCGCGCCGGAGCTTGATCTGCCGGGCGCGACAGGCCACACCTGTGCAACCTGCGACTCGCTTCTTGTACCGGTGACCCCTCTGTCTGACCCGATTACCCCTCCGCTGGATCTTGTTGATGACCTGCGCGATCGGGGTTTGATTGCAAAGGGCGTGCGGTTTCAGACCTTGTATGGCGGACGCACCAATCAGGTCTGGAAGGTGCTGGAAGAAAACGGCGGCAAGGTGCTGAAACTGTACCGCGCCGGGTTGCGTAATCCGCTGTTTCGCAACGATGCCGAGTTGGAGGCACAGTGCCTGACCGCTCTGGAGCCCACCGGTTTTGTACCACGCCTGCGCGCGGCCGGTCAGCATGAACACGGCCGATGGGTTTTCTACGATCACGCGCCGGGCGCGCCCTGGCGCAAGGGGGCGGCTGAGGTGGGAACGCTGCTGCGCAAGCTTCATACGCTCAACCCGCCCGTACAAGCGCCCAAAGGATGCAACGGCAGCGCAGACTTGACCCGACATGGGCAGAGCATTCTTGACGGGTGCGTTTCGACAATGCGGCTTCGGCTGGAACGGCTGAGGCCTGAAGAACAGGTGCCCCCAACCGCGCAAACATGCCTGATCCACGGTGACCCGGTCGCCGGGAATATTCTGGCCACACCGTCCGGCCTGACCCTGATCGACTGGCAATGCCCGGCACAGGGTGACCCGTGTGAGGATCTGGCTTTATTCCTGTCCCCGGCGATGCAGCGCGTGTACCGCGGCGCAGCTCTGACGCAGGCGGAAGAGCGTCAGTTCTTATCCGCCTATGGTCACGCAGATACGGTGAAACGGTTTAAGACGCTGCGCCGCTGGTATGCGTGGCGGATGGCGGCCTATTGTCTGTGGCGTGTCGAAAACGGCGCGGGCGATTACGCGGAAGGGTTGGAGCTGGAGTTGGCGGCGTTCTGACCCTTACCAATCTGCAAGCGCCATCAGCGCATAGGCTGGTGGCATCAACGCACGCCGCAAACGCCCCAACGGAAACCTTTGCGGGGCACGGGTAATCGGGGCTGGCAGTTCAGTTTCTTGCCCCAGAACCATCCGTGCCAGAGCACGCCCGCAATAGGTGCCCATCGCCACCCCATTTCCGTGATAGGCGAACCCAGCGAACATCCCCGGCTGCTCCACCACAGGCCCGACATAAGGCGTCAGTCCCCGCGACAGGCAAACCATGCCCGACCACATATGGGTCACGTCTACACCCGCCCAGCCCGGGAACATTTGCCTGAAATCCTTGACAACCTTGCGCCGAATGGCGGCCTCGATCCTTGGCGAGGACAGCAACCCTCCGCGCATTCCGAACAGGAACCGTTGGTCGGGCATCAGGCGGAAATAGTGCAGCAGATTGCGGGTGTCATAAGACATCTGGTCGGTGGTCCAGCCCTGCGCCTGCAATTCGGCCGAGGTTAGCGGACGGGTCACCAGAACCGTGGATTGAGCAGGCATGTAACGGCCCGCCATCCAGGGTGGGATGTCTTCGCTGGAATACCCGTTGGTGCAGATCAGCACATTCTTCGCCCTGATCCGGCCTGAATTGCCCTGGACTTCGAAACCGGACTGCATCTTACGGATGGCTTGCACCGCGCTTTGTTGGAACAGATCAGCACCGCGGGATTGGGCCGCCTGCGCCAGCCCGAACAGGTATTTTCTGGGGTTCAGCGCAAACCCGACCGGGTTGGTGTAGCCACCGTGGAAACCCTCACCAAAGCCAAGCCCTGGCAGGTCACCGGGTTCATGAAGCGCACCCGATGCCTCGGCCCGCCGCCGCAACTTCTCCATAGCGCGCGCAGTGTGGGCCAACTGGGTCTCACCCTGTGAATGCACATCGGCGTCGATGCAATGCGTGCCGAGCAGATCGGCGACAATATGAACCGCGTCTTCCTCGGCTTGGGCATAGCTGTTTGCGGCGGCCTCCCCGAACTGGCGGACCACGGCGTCGTGGCTCAGCTTTGAACCGCCCAGACAACAAAACCCGCCGTTGCGCCCGGATGCGCCCCAGCCCGGGGTTTCGGCCTCGAGAACGGCAACCGAGACCCCGGCCCCGGCCAGATGCAGGGCCGCCGACAGCCCGGTGAAGCCGCCACCGACAATGGCAACGTCGACCTTCAGATCGCTGTGCAAAACCGGCCAGTCGGGGCTGGCAATCGTCTCGTCCCACCAGCAATTGGTCCGGGGGCCGGGCCCATAGGTATAGTCCGGGAACAGCCGTTTCATTCGGTCCGCGCGGCGGCCATTTCATCCTGCTTTTGCCGCACCATCGCACGTTTCGTGATCAGCGACACGGTGATGACGCCAATGGTTACAACCGCGATCATGATCGTCGATAGCGCGTTGATTTCGGGACTGACCCCCAATCGCACGGCAGAGAAAATCCTCATCGGCAAGGTCGTCGCTGACGGTCCTGAGGTAAAGGATGCGATCACAAGATCGTCCAGCGAGAGCGTGAAAGCCAACAGCCATCCCGAGATTACGGCCGGGGCGATAATCGGCAGGGTTACCAGACGAAACGCCTGTGCGGGTGAACAGCCCAAATCCAGTGCAGCCTCTTCCAGCGATTGGTCGAACGTCACAAGGCGTGACGACACAACGACCGAGACGAAACACATGGAAAACGTCGTATGAGCCAAAACGATGGTCAGGATGCCGCGATCCAGTCCGATGCCGATGAAGAGCAACAACAGCGACAGGCCGGTGATCACCTCGGGCATCACCAGCGGGGCGTAAATCATGCCGGAAAACAGAGTGCGGCCAAAGAAGCGGCCCCCACGCACCAACACATAGGCTGCAGCGGTACCCAGAATTGTTGCGATCGTCGACGAGAATACCGCAACGCGCAAAGTCACCCATGCGGCGTCCAGAATTTGCTCGTTCTGGAGAAGCTCACCATACCATTTGACCGAGAAGCCTGCCCAGACAGTAACCAATTTGCTTTCGTTGAAGCTGAAGATGATCAGGATGATCATCGGGATATAGAGGAAGGCAAACCCCAGCGTCAGTGAGACCGTGTTGAACCAGCTTAACCTGCTCATTGTTCCGCCTCCGCCTGTTTCTGCTGGTTGCGCTGGAACAGAACAATCGGCACCACAAGGATCAGCAACAGCACCACGGCCACAGCGCTGGCCACCGGCCAGTCGCGGTTCGAGAAGAACTCCTCCCACAACACCTTGCCGATCATCAGTGTACCCGAGCCGCCCAGAAGTGACGGGATGACGAACTCACCAATCACCGGGATCATCACAAGGAAACAGCCCGCAATGATACCGGGACGTGACAGCGGGATCGTCACCAGCCAGAAGGCTTCAAGACGCGAACAGCCAAGGTCTTCGGCGGCTTCGATCAAGGACCCATCCATCCGCTCTAGCGACGAATAGATCGGCAGAATCATGAACGGCAGATAGGTATAAACGATGCCGATATAGACCGCCGAGTTGGTGTTCAGAATGACCAACGGGGTCGAGATGATGCCCGTCCACAGCAGGAACTGGTTCAGATAGCCCTCGTTCGACAGGATGCCCATCCACGCGTAGACCCGGATCAGGAACGAGGTCCAGAACGGCAGGATCACCAGCATCATCAGCGTTGGCCGCCATTCCACAGGCGCACGCGCCATGCCATAGGCGATGGGATAACCCACCAGCAGGGTCAGAAAGGTTGAAATCACCGCGATCTTGACGCTGGAGAGGTAGGCTTTCCAGTAAAGATCATCCTCGGTCAGCCAGATGAAATTCTCAAAGTCCAGCTGGCTGAAGAATTCTTTGATCCCGGCCCAGCCCTGCGACAGATCCAGTGTCGGCGTGTAAGGCGGGATTGCCAGTTCGGTGTCTGACAGAGAGATTTTCAGGACAATGAAAAACGGCACCAGAAACAGCGCCAGCAGCCAGACGTAAGGAACAGCGATCAGAAACGCGCGGCGCATCAGTTCGCCAGCAGAACCGCAGCCGTAGCTGTCCAGGACAGCCAGACCGGGTCTTCCCATGTGAACGACCGGCGTGAGATGCGGCGGGTATTGGCCGTCTGCGCCTTGATGATCGTTCCGTTCGGCAATTCGACGTGATAGGTGGACAGATTGCCCAGATAGGCGATGTCATGCACCTTGCCCTGCACAGCGTTGATCGCATCTGCCGGGCGATCGGCGGAAATCGTCACTTTCTCGGGCCGGATCGCAATGTGGCAGGCCTGCCCGTTCGAAAAGTCGCTGGCCGAGGTCGCCGTCAAAGGCGACTGCCCCTCGGCCCAGTCGATCTGATAGGTATCTTCGCCATCCGCCGAGGCCCGGCCTTCAATGATGTTAACGTCACCAATGAAATCCGCGACGTAGACCGAATTGGGGTTCTCATAGATACGATCCGGCGTTGCCACCTGCATCAGCTTGCCCTGATCCATCACGGCCACGCGGCTGGCGACCGTCATCGCCTCCTCCTGATCGTGTGTTACGATAACAAAGGTGGTGCCGGTTTTTTCCTGAATATCCATCAGTTCGAACTGCGTCTCCTGCCGCAGTTTCTTGTCCAGCGCGCCCAAGGGTTCGTCCAACAACAGCAGCTTCGGTGCCTTCGCCAACGACCGCGCCAACGCCACTCGCTGACGTTGCCCACCCGAAATTTGATGCGGCTTGCGGCGAGCGAATTGCTCTAGCCGGGTGAGGCGCAGCATTTCTTCAACACGATCCTCAAGGTCATGTTTGGGCATGTTGTCCCGGCGCAGTCCAAACGCAATGTTGTCCCAGATGCTGAGATGCGGAAACAACGCGTAGGATTGGAACATCATGTTCACCGCCCGCTTGTTTGGCGGGATCGGGTCGATGTCCTGACCGCCCAGCATAATATGCCCTTCGGTAGGCTTTTCGAACCCGGCCAGCATCCGCATCATGGTGGTCTTGCCGCAGCCCGAAGGCCCCAGCAGCGCAAAGAACTCGCGCTCGAAAATGTCCAGAGACAGGTTGTCGATGGCCGTGAAGTCACCAAACCGTTTGGTGACATTCTGGAACTGGATCAAAGGTTTCGCCTGCGGGTCTTCCCACGGCGCAAAAATGTCAGAATTCAAAGCGGCCCCCGTTCGACAATCTGGAAAAAGGCGCAGGGCGGTTCTGGCCGCCCTGCGCAAAATCGGATCAGGTGCCCGACTTGATCTTGGTCCACAGTCGGGTCACGACCCGCTGCGTTTTCGACGGGTAAGGTGAGAACGTGTAGAGGTTTTTAACCGTTTCCTCGTCCGGGTAAATCGCTGGATCGCCGATCACGTCTTCTGCCAGCAAGGCTTGCGACGCCTTGTTGCCATTGGCAAAATACACGTAGTTTGACGCATCCGCCATATTCTGCGGATCCATTATGAAATTCAGGAATTTGTGCGCGCCGTCCACATTCGGCGCATCCGTCGGGATTGCCATCATGTCAAACCACATCAGCGAACCTTCAGCAAAGGCGTTGTAGGCGATCTCGACGCCATTATCGGCTTCGGCTGCGCGATCACGCGCCTGCAACACATCACCGGACCAGCCGACCGCAACGCAGATGTCTCCATTGGCCAGCGCGTTGATATACTCCGAGCTATGGAACTTCTTTATATACGGGCGAACAGCCATGAGAGGTTCTTCGACCTTGGCGATGATATCAGGATCCTGGCTATTCGGATCTTCCCCAAGGTATTTCAACACCATCGGGACGATTTCGGTCGGTGCGTCGAGGAAATATATGCCGCACTCCGCCAGCTTCTCCATGTTCTCGGGTTCCAACACCAGGTCCATGCTGTTCAGCGGAGCGTCTTCACCCAGCACTTCTTTTACTTTGTCGACATTCAGGCCGATGCCGGTAGTACCCCACATGTAGTTGATCGCATATTCGTTGCCCGGATCATATTGATCTGTGCGTTCCTGGATCACATCCCACATGTTCCCGATGTTCGGAAGTTTGGATTTATCCAGTTTCTGGAAGGCACCCGCCTGAATCTGCCGCTGCAGAAAATCCGCAGTCGGCACCACCACATCATAACCCGACCCGCCGGCCAGCATTTTGGTTTCCAGAACCTCGTTGCTGTCGAACACGTCGTAGATCAGCGTCAGGCCGGTTTCTTCCTCGAATTTCTTCAGAAGGTCTTCGTCGATATAGTCGGACCAGTTGTAGACACGCACTTCTTCGGCGAAGGCCGCCGAAGTCCCCAATGCGATGACCGCTGTCATCGTCAGCGTTTTGATTGACATTTTTTTCTCCCTGCAAGTGTACGGGTATTTTCCCGTTTTTTTAGATTTGATCAAGTTTTGCGTTTTCCCCCGATCCCGCGTATGGTTTCAAAAGGTCAGGCACCTGGCAAGTCAGCATCGTTAGAAACAGGGCAAACCAATTGGATTTGATCAAAAATAAGGCACCGGGAACGAAGGCCGAAGGTGAAAAACGACCCGCGCATGAGCAGGTGTACCAAACCCTGAAAGCGCAGATCATGTTCGGCGAATTGGTGCCGGGGCAACCGGTCACGATACAGGGTCTGACCGAATCTCTGGGCGTTGGAATGACCCCGGTGCGCGAGACTATCCGGCGCCTTATCTCGGATGGCGCGCTGGTGTTTCAGGGCAACCGCAGGGTCAGTGTTCCACTGCTGTCGGCGAGTGATGTTGAGCAGATGATTTTTGCAAGATTATCAATAGAAACAGAGCTTTCCAGACGCGCAACTACGAATATGAATAGCACTGATATCGACCGTCTTGAACGCATCGACCAGCAACTAGACCGCACGATCGCCGATGGTGACGTCAGCGGTTATCTGCGCCTGAACCACAGTTTTCACGAGACACTCTATTCGCACGCGAATGCACCGATTCTCAGCGACTTGGCCGAGCGGTTGTGGCTCAGGTTCGGGCCGTCTCTGCGGGTGGTTTGTGGCCGCTTTGGCACGCAGAGCCTGCCGGATCGGCACAAGGATATCCTTGCCGCTTTGCGTGCCCAGAACGCCGACGGGGTGGCAAAGGCCACCGCGCAGGACATTGAGCAAGGAATGGAACTGATGGCCGACGCCCTGTCTCATGACTAGATTTATGCGATTCGATTGACAGGAAAAAATTTGATCATATTGTGAACGTCAAACGCTCTTGCAGGAGATTTCCGGATGTCCACCATTACCAATCACATGCCCACCGCTGAATTGCAGGCACTGGATGCCGCCCACCACATGCACCCGTTTTCAGCCAACGGCTCGCTTGGCAAAGAGGGCGCGCGCGTCATCACCCGCGCCAAGGGCGTCTACCTGACCGACAGCGAGGGAGAAGAGATTCTGGACGCCATGGCTGGTCTGTGGTGTGTCAATATCGGCTATGGCCGCGATGAGCTGGCCGAGGCCGCCGCCCGCCAGATGCGCGAGCTTCCCTATTACAATACGTTCTTCAAGACGACTCATGTGCCCGCCATTGCGCTGGCCAAGAAACTGGCCGAACTGGCGCCGGGCGATCTGAACCACGTCTTCTTCGCCGCAGGCGGGTCCGAAGCGAATGACACCAACATCCGACTGGTGCGCACCTACTGGGCCGAGAAAGGTCAGCCCGACAAGAACATCATCATCAGCCGCAAGAACGCCTATCACGGGTCGTCCGTGGGTTCTGCCTCGCTGGGTGGCATGGCCGGGATGCACGCGCAGGGCGGCATTCCGATCCCGAATATCCACCACATCAACCAGCCGAACTGGTGGGCCGAAGGCGGCGACATGACGTCGGAAGACTTCGGCTTGGCCCGCGCACGGGAACTGGAAGAGGCCATCTTGGAACTGGGCGAAGACCGCGTCGCGGCCTTCATCGCCGAACCCGTTCAGGGCGCGGGCGGAGTGATCGTCGCGCCAGACAGCTACTGGCCCGAAGTTCAGCGTATTTGCGACAAATACGACATCCTGCTGATCGCGGACGAGGTGATCTGTGGTTTTGGCAGAACCGGCAACTGGTTCGGATCTGAAACCGTTGGCATCAAGCCGCATATCATGACCATCGCCAAGGGCCTCAGCTCGGGCTACTCGCCCATTGGTGGCTCGATCGTAAATGACGAGATCGCCGAAGTCATCGGCGGCACCGAATTCAACCACGGCTACACCTATTCCGGCCACCCGGTTTCTGCTGCTGTTGCGCTGGAAAACCTGCGCATCCTCGAAGAGGAAAAGATCGTGGATCACGTCCGCGACGTCGCCGCACCCTATCTGAAACAGAAATGGGAGGCGCTGGTCGACCACCCTCTGGTGGGTGAGGCCAAGATTGTTGGCATGATGGCCTCGATCGCACTGACCCCGGACAAGGCCAGCCGCGCCAAGTTCGCATCCGAGCCCGGCACAGTCGGTTATATCTGCCGCGACCGCTGCTTTGCCAACAATCTGATCATGCGCCATGTGGGCGACAGGATGATCATCTCACCGCCGCTGGTCCTGACACCTGCGGATATCGACGAGATGTTCGTGCGGATCCATAAATCTCTGGACGAGGCGCAGGCCGAGATTATCGCACAGGGGCTGATGAAGGCAGCGTCATAGTCACGATTTGGGCTGTGAAGCCCCTACTTCCTTTCGCAAGCGCGATCCTCGTGTCGGCGTGCATAACAGAAGATCGCTTCTTCGAGCCGGTAAATCTGGTCACTTATGAGACCTCAGATATCGGCCGAGAAGCCATCTTTTTTGACCCGCTCCAACTGCACTGGCGTGACGGCATGAGCCTGTGCCGTGATTGCACACAACAAAATGGGTATTACCCAGACGGCAGCGCGACCTTGTACGACGATACTGAGATTGAATGGATCAGTCTTCAGATCAGGCTATTGAACGAGCTGGACGCGCCGCCCCCAGAAAAAGAAGTCGCCAATCTGATGCAGGCCCACTATGCGGAGCCAACGGGGCGTCTTCCGGCGCATGTCCGCGAAGAGGACGGCGTATTTTTCATACTCGTTCCGGTCCTCAAGGGGCCACCACGACCGGATTTTTTGTCTCCCACTGGGTATTTACGCGCACATTACACTGTACTGCGATGACAAGCGCGGGCCATGGAACTCCGGTAAAGGCTGTGAGTAAGCCAAGCTGATCACCGCAACCGCTCCAACAGCCTGAGACTCGCATACCCATCCGGCAACAGACCCTGTGCGATTTGATAGGCCCGTACCGCATTGGTCGTGTTCGGCCCGGTGCGTCCATCAACGCCCTGAGTGTCAAATCCGGCCTCGGTCAGGCGGGATTGCAGTTCCTTTTTCTCGGTGAAACTCAGCACCCGGTCGCCGCGCGGCCAGCCGGCCTGAAACGGGGTGCGCCCGGCCAGTCGGTCAGACAGGTGGCCTATGCCGATCACATAGGCGTCGGCGCCGTTATAGGTCTCAATCACGCGGAAATTGTCGAAGATCATCAGCGCCACGCCCTGCCCTCCGGCAGGCAAAAGGATGGCGGCTTGCCCGTGGTCCGGGACCGGTTTGCCATCGCGCCCGACCACACCGCGCGCGGCCCAATCCGACGGCAGCAGCGTGTAGTCCCGATTGGCGGCGGCATAGTCGAACCCCTCGGGCAGGCGTACCTCGACCCCCCAGGGTTGCCCCTTGGTCCAGCCGTGCCGCGCCATATAGGCGGCGGCCGAAGCCAGCGCATCCGTCGGGTCATCCGACCAAATATCCCGCCGTCCGTCGCCGTCGAAATCCACCGCGTGATCCAGATACGAGGTCGGCATGAACTGCGTGTGTCCCATAGCCCCCGCCCAGCTGCCGATCATATGATCGGGGCTGACATCCCCCGCCTGAATGATCTGCAACGCGGCGATCAGCTGGGATTCAAAGAACTGTGCCCGCCGCGCGTCAAAGGCCAGCGTTGCCAGCGATCGGATGGTGTGATCGCTGCCCCGAAACGTGCCAAATGCGGTCTCAAGGCCCCAGATCGCGGTGACGACCTCTTTTTCGACGCCATATTGCGCCTCGATCCGGGTCAGGGTCGCGTGGTGATGCTCTAACCCGGCGCGACCGTTCGAAACCCGCGTGTCCGAAACGGCAGAATCCAAATACTCCCAGATCGGTTTCGAGAACTCAGCCTGATTGCGGTCGCGTTCAATGATCTTCTTGTCATAGGTCAGCCCGGCAAGAGATCGATCCAGCGTGGCGGCCGAGATGCCTTGTTCAAGCGCCCTGTCCCGAAACGCCCCCAGCCACGCCTGAAACCGCGCGTTACCTTCGGTCGACACCCGATACTCCATCGCTGAGGGCCGCAAGACCGGTCGTAACGACACGGTCAGATTGGCCGAGGCCAGTTGGATGGACGTCACCCCATCCGTTGTATTGAGGGATTCCGCCTGCACAATGGATGCCCATAATGCAGCGGCAATGACGCCACTTGTGCATTTACGCATTCCGAAATTCCTGATTACTGCTCGGGGTCAGAATAGCGCAAAATGCGGAATTCACAAAGTGCTCAAACTGAAACTTCTGACGCGCACTGCGAAACCGGGTAAGCTGCTGAGATGACACCATTTGACGACCCCAAAGTGGCCGCGGCCTATGATGCCTTGCCAAAAAACGCCCGTACCGGTGCCCGGATCCTGCGCGCGTTGATCTTTGACACCGCCGCGTCCCTGCCCCGTGCGCAACCTCTGCAAGAGGCGTTACGTTGGGGGCAGCCTGCCTATCTGGCCCCGAAGGGATCGACGATCCGGCTTGGCACGCATAAGGCCGCGTCTTTTGCATTGTTCGTGCATTGCCAAAGCCGGTTAATGGGCGATTTCACCTCGGCCTTTCCGGGTGAGGATCGGATCGACGGAAACAGGGCCGTTCTGTTTGACGACCCTGCGCAGATTGATCCCACGCGCCACGGCTGGCTGATTGCCCGGGCGCTGACCTATCACCTCTGACGGCGTTTGCGTTCGACCTTGCGTTTGATCTTGTCCTTCTTGCGCTTGGTGCTGACCGCCTTGCGCCGTGTTGGCCGTCCTTTCGGCGCGCGTCCGCGGGGCAGAGCCTGATCGTCGATGGACAACAGTTCAAGCTCCAGCCCACCAGTGACAGGCGTGGCTTGGGTCAGACGCACGGTGACGCGCTGGCCGATGGCGATGATCAGGCCGGTGTCCGAGCCCATCAACGTCCCGGCTTCGCGGTCGAAGTGGAAGAACTCGCGCCCCAGTGACCGCACGGGTACCAGCCCATCCGCGCCGGTTTCATCCATCTTCACAAAGGCCCCAAACCGAGCGATGCCGCTGATGCGGCCCGAGAATTCATTGCCGACCCGCTCGCTGAGATAGGCAGCCAAATAGCGGTCGGTCGTATCCCGTTCTGCCATCATCGAGCGGCGCTCGGTGTCCGAGATATGGGTGGCCGTTTCGTCCAATCGGGCGATTTCATCCTCGTTCAGACCGTCCTTGCCCCAGCCATGGGCCGAGATCAGCGCCCGGTGCACGATCAGATCGGCATAGCGGCGGATGGGCGAGGTGAAATGCGCATAGTTCCGCAGCGCCAGCCCGAAATGGCCGAAATTCTCGGGGTTGTAATAGGCCTGAGCCATCGACCGCAGGGTGGTGAGGTTTATCAATTCGGCGTCTTCGGTCCCGGCGGCGGCGTTCAGCAGCGCGTTCAGATGCCGGGTTTGCAACACCTGCCCTTTGGCAAGGTTCAGCCCCGCCGCCTGCGCCGTTTCCCGCAGGCTTTCCAGTTTCTCGGGCGCAGGTTCTTCGTGCACGCGAAATAGCAGCGGGCGGCGTTTGGCGATCAGCGTCTCGGCGGCGGCCACGTTGGCGAGGATCATGAATTCTTCGATCAGCTTGTGCGCGTCCAGACGTTCGCGAAAGGCCACGCTTTCCACCTCGCCCTTTTCGCTGAGAACGATCTTGCGCTCGGGCAGGTCCAGTTCCAGCGGCTGCCGTACAGCTCGCGCCTTTTTCAGCGCGGCATAAGCGGCGTAGAGCGGTTTCAACACCGGCTCCAATAATGGCCCGGTGCGGTCGTTCGGATTTCCGTCGATAGCCTCCTGCACCTCGGCATAATGCAGAGATGCGGCAGACCGCATCAGGCCGCGCACAAAACGGTGGCCGATCTTGTTGCCGTCATCGTCAATTTGCATCCGCACGGCGATGCAGGCGCGCGGAACGCCTTCGTGCAGCGAGCACAGGTCACCCGACAAACGATCCGGCAACATCGGCACCACACGGTCGGGGAAATAGCTGGAGTTGCCGCGCTTGCGCGCCTCACGATCCAGCGCAGTGCCCGGTTTCACATACGCGGCGACGTCAGCAATAGCGACCCATATCACATGGCCGCCGGGGTTCTTGGGATCGTCATCGGCATGGGCATAGCAGGCGTCGTCATGATCGCGCGCGTCCGAGGGGTCGATGGTCAGCAGCGGCATGTCCCGCAGGTCTTCGCGCCCGCTCAGGCCAACCGGTTTGGCCTTGTCGGCCTCGGCAATCACCTTGACGGGGAAATCGTCGGGAATACCGTGCTGATGGATCGCGATCAGCGAGACAGCCTTGGGCGCGGACGGGTCGCCCAAGCGTTCCACGATTCGTGCGCGAGGCAGGCCCATGCGGTTCTTCGGCCCGGCCTGTTCAGCCTCGACCAATTCACCGTCTTTCGCCCCCAGAACCGCGCCGTCATGGACCAGCCACTCGGTCTGACCGGTCTTGTCGATGGGCACGATCCGCCCGCCTTCGGCCCCTTTTCGGAAAATGCCGACGATTTTACGCGGATTGGTCCCGATGCGGCGGATCAGGCGGGCCTCGTAGTTGTGGTCCTCTTCATGCACGACTGTCAGACGAGCAAGAATGCGGTCGCCCTCGCCCAGCGCGGGATCGCTGGCACGGGCAATGATCAGCACGATAGGCTCAACCCCTTCGCCATGCCATTCCAGCGGGCGCGCAAACAGATCGCCGTCGTCATTTGGTGCCTTTACCTGCAACACGCTGACCGGCGGCAGACGATCCGGGTCGCCATAGCTGCGTTTGCGCTTTTCCAGATGGCCTTCAGCCTCAAGCTCTTTGAGGATGCGCTTCAGATCAATCCGGTCCGCGCCCTTGATGCCAAAGGCCTTGGCGATATCGCGTTTCGAGGTCAGGGTGGGGTTCGCCGAGATCCAGTCGAGGACCTCCTGCTTGGTGGGGATGCGAGTCATAATTCCGGCCTAGCACGGCGGTGCGACGGCGTCATGACTAAAAAGGATCAGGGTTTCAGATCGGCGACAGTGTCGACATCGCGCAACTGATCCAGCAGGCCCACACGCGTGCCGGGAACAGAGGCCAACGTGTCCGCTAGGGCGTGTTCGGTCGACCAACGCACATCGCGGAACAGGCCCAATGGCAGTGCGCTGTATCTTTGCCCGCCGACCAGCCAGTAGCCTCCATCCGGTGCAGGTCCAAACACCATCTGTTTCGGCCCCAAAGCCTTGAACGCCTGAGCAATATGTCCTCGCGTGATGCCGGGAATATCTGCACCGATCAGACAAACAGGCCCTTTGGGCATGCCGCGCAGCATTCGCCCCATCCGGTCGCCCAGATCCCCCCGCCCTTGCGCCGCGCGCGGTAGCTCAGCGGGCCAGATGCGGCTGGTCAGCCCGTCTCGGTCTGGTGAAACCGCCAGCACGATTTGCCAGCGCGGGTCCCGCAAACGCCGGATCAGAGACCGGGTCTGATGCCTGAACCACCACGCCGCGCCGACCATGCCGATATCTCGGCCCAGCCGCGTTTTCACCCGGCCCGGGCGTGGCTCTTTCACCATGATGACCAGAGTGCGCTGCATCACTCAGGCAAAGTAATCCCGCAGGATGCGCGTATAGATCGCCTTGAGCTGTTCGATCTGCGCCACCTCAACACATTCATCCACCTGGTGCATTGTGCGGCCCACCAGGCCGAACTCGACCACCGGACAGTGGTTCTTGACGAACCGCGCGTCCGAGGTGCCGCCCGTTGTGGACATCTCGGGCCGCACACCGGTTTCCGCCTCGATCGCCTGCGCCACCAATTCTGACAGCGGGCCGGGCGGGGTCAGGAAGCTTTCACCCGAAATCTTGATCTTGACCCCAACCTCGACCCCAAAGGTTTCGGCCACGTTTTGCGCCTCGGTCCGCAGCCATTCGCTGAGGCTTGCGCCGGAATGCAGATCATTGAAGCGTATATTTACCGCCCCGCTGCATTGCGCCGGGATCACGTTGGTCGCTTCGTTGCCCGTGTCGATATTTACAACCGCCAGTGTCGAGGCGTCGAAATGATCAGTGCCCCGATCCAACTCGTGACTGGCCAGCCGATCCATCAGCCGCGCCATCGCGGGCAGAGGGTTCTTCGCCCGGTGCGGATAAGCCGAGTGTCCCTGCACACCCGTCACGGTGAACCATGCGGTCATTGAGCCCCGGCGGCCGATCTTCATCATCTCACCCATGGTGTTCGGGCAGGTCGGTTCACCCACCAGACAGACCGACATCTTTTCATCCGCCTCGGCCATATAATCCAGCAACGCCGTAGTGCCGTCCAGCGCATCGGCCTCTTCATCGCCAGTGATGGTGAGGATCACGGCACCATCAGGCGGCGTGTCGCGCACAAAATCCACCGCCGCTGCCGCAAAGGCCGCCACGCCGGATTTCATGTCGGTTGTGCCGCGCCCGTACATCACGCCATCGCGGATTTCGGCGCCAAAGGGCGGCATGGTCCAAGCGGCCTCATCCCCAACCGGAACGACATCGGTGTGACCGTTGAACCCAAAGCTGCGCACGTGGCCCTTTTCGCCCCAACGCGCAAACAGATTGCTGATGCCGCCGCGGTCCACGCGGGTGCAGTCAAAGCCTGCATCGGACAGCAGTTGCTCCAATAAAACCAAGGCACCGCCTTCCTCGGGTGTGACCGATGGGCAACGGGTCAGGGCCGCTGTCAATTCTACCGGATCTGTCATGGCGAGGCCCCTTTGGTTCGTTTGCGCGCACAGATTCAACGAATTGAGGCAATTGCCAACCCCTGCCCACGCAAATCTGATGCCTTTTTTCCGCGCAATCCACCCTGCCCCCCAAACAAAACACGGGTCTTTACCCCGCGACCGCCTTGCTGCACCGTTCAAATCTGCGTTAGAGCCCCGCGAAACAGGTGATTTGAAGATGATACGCGCGCTTTTCGCATTGGTCTGCCTGACCTTTGCCATCCTTGCACAGCAAAGTCGGGCCCAGACGCTGGATGTCACCACGGTGACCCGCCCTCCGTTTTCCTATGTCGAAGACGGGGCACAGACCGGATTTTCCATGGACCTGCTCGAGGCGCTGGCCGAGTCGCTGAACTGGGAGTATTCGGTCAATAGAGTCGGGACCTTCAACGACATGCTGGGCGCTGTGCAGGACGGGTCTGCCGATATGGCCATCGCCAACATTTCGATCACCGCCGCGCGCGAGACGCAGATGGATTTCAGCCAGCCGATTTTCGAGGCCGGGTTGCAAATCATGGTCCCGTCCGAAGCCGCGCGCCAACCGTCACTGCTGCACGCGTTGCTGTCGCGCGAATTGTTCATCGCCATCGGTCTGGCCTTTGCCCTCTTGCTGGGCGGCGGCATGTTGATGTGGACGTTCGAGCGCCGCTCGCAGCCCTATTTCGACCGCAAGCTGAACGAGGCATGGTTCCCGTCCTTCTGGTGGGCGCTGAACCTGGTGGTAAATGGCGGGTTCGAAGAGCGTATGCCGCGCACCCCGTTCGGTCGCCTTTTGGGTGTGGTTCTGGTGGTCTCGTCCCTGTTCATCGTGTCGGTGTTCACGGCACGCATCACATCGGTCATGACGGTCGATGCGATCAGCGGCAGCGTAAATTCAGTCAACGATCTGTATGGCAAGCAGGTCGGCACGATTTCAAATTCAACGGCCGCCAGTTTCCTGAACCGACGTGAGATCGAGTTCACTGGGTATTCCGGTCTTGAAGAGATGCTGACCGCCTTCAAGGACAAAAACCTGGATGCCGTGGTCTTCGACGCCCCGATCCTGTCTTATTATGCGGCGCACGAAGGGCGCCGGATCGCGTCCATGACCGGTGGAGTTTTCCTACGCGAAAGCTATGGGATCGCCTTCCCGACCGGCTCACCTCTGGTTGAGGACGTCAATCAGGCGCTGTTGTCGATGCGCGAAGACGGCACCTATGACGAGATTTACCGCAAGTGGTTCGGGGTGCGGAATTAAGCCTGTTCCTCATCGCCAAAGAACGGCGTCATCTGCGCAACGATGACCGCGTTTTCGTCCAAAGCCCGTTGCATCAGCGCCCGTTCGTCTGGATCAATGTCGTGGCCCTGCGCTTCGCGCTCGGCCAGAGTGCCATAGCCGGTGACATCCAGCGGCGCGGTGTCGGCCTGTTTCAGAATGGCTACGGTTTCGCGCACGGCTTCGGCCTCATCAACACCGCTGGCGAAACACATCAGCGCTGCCCCGGTCGCGCCTTCGGGCAGGCCGTCGCCATCCTTGCGGCCGATCTGCACAAGCAGAGTATAGACCTGCTGACGAGAGGGTTTCTTTTGCTTTTCCATGTGGGGGGCCATAGCCGCGTGCCAGCCCACGGTCAAGCGGTCGGCAATTGCAGGACGCCGCCTGCGCGGTCATAGTGCCTGGACATAAACCGCAAAGGATCTTTCGATGGCGTACCCAGATTTCATCACCGACTTCCCCAGCCTCGACGTGCCCTTCCCCGAGGACGTGGTGCAATCAGCGGTGATCCGGTCGGATGCGGGGCTGGTGGCGTTCTTCACCTTCCTGAAGGATTTCGAACTGCCCGCGCATTCGCACAAGGCGCAATGGGGTACAGTGATCGAGGGTACCGTGGAACTGACCATCGGGAATGAGACAAAAACCTATCGCCCCGGCGACAGCTACTCGATCCCCTCCGGCGTCGAACATGGCGGCAAGATCAAGGCCGGAACGCGAGTGATCGACGTGTTCGAGGAACCCGACCGCTATCCGGTTAAAGGTTAACAAAAAAGGCCGCAGCATCGTGCTGCGGCCCTTGTTTTGATCAGCGGACCGATCAGTCGCGCAGCAACTCGTTGATCCCGGTTTTCGAGCGGGTCTTCTCGTCCACCCGCTTCACGATCACGGCGCAGTACAGGCTGACATTGTTCTTGGACGGCATCGAGCCGGCAACGACCACCGAGTAGGGCGGTACTTCACCATACATGACCTCTCCGGTTTCGCGGTCGACGATCTTGGTCGACTTGCCGATGAATACGCCCATGCCCAAAACCGAGCCTTCGCGGACAATGCAGCCCTCGACCACCTCGGAACGGGCACCGATAAAGCAATTGTCCTCGATGATGGTCGGACCTGCCTGCATCGGCTCCAGGACGCCGCCGATACCGACACCGCCAGACAAGTGCACGTTCTTGCCGATCTGTGCGCAGGACCCAACAGTGGCCCATGTATCGACCATGGTACCTTCGTCGACATAGGCGCCCAGGTTCACGAAGGACGGCATCAGCACCACGCCCGGTGCGATGTAGGCCGATTTACGAACCACACAGTTCGGAACGGCGCGGAAGCCTGCGGCTTGCCACTGGTTCTCACCCCAACCGGCGAACTTGCTGTCCACCTTGTCCCACCAGCCACCAGCCTGAGGGCCACCGGTCTGGATTTCCATATCCTTGATGCGGAAGCCCAGCAGAACCGCTTTCTTGGCCCACTGGTTCACGTGCCAGTCACCGCTTTCCAGCTTTTCGGCCACACGCAGCGAGCCGCTGTCCAGCGCGTTCAGCGTATCTTCGATCGCTTCACGGGTCTCGCCGGTGGTGGCGGGCGTGATGGTGTCTCGCGCCTCCCAGGCGGCTTCGATGGCGGCTTCCAGTTGCGCGTTGGACATGTGAGGGCTCCCTGCAGAATCTGTTCACGTTGGTGTTGCCTATACGCAAGCGAAGGACTGGCCGCAATGCGACGCTGAACGCGCGCTTTGCGGCTGTTTGCTGCGGTTTTAAGCGCCCAGTGGGTTCGGAGAGATATTGCCGCCGCAGATCAGCACCGCCACTCGCTCACCCGGTTCCGGCTGGTAAGCCCCGGACAGCAGCGCCGCCAGCGCCGTTGCGCCCGCTGGTTCCACCAGAATCCGATGCGCTTGCCACAGGAGTTGCTGGGCCTCGGCAATGGCCTCATCGCTGACCAGAACAGACGTCATCCCCTGTGCCAGCCCGAAACAGATCGAGCCAATCCGCCGCGCGCCCAATGCATTGGCGGCGATGCCAGAGACGGTGACGTCCACCGGCTCACCCGCCTGCAAGGCCGCATTCAGCGCGCAGGAGGTTTCGGGTTCGACCGCCACGATCTTGCGTGCGCCCTGAAACCAGCCCAGTGCACCGGCGATCAACCCGCCGCCGCCGACGGCGATCAGAACGGTATCGGCCTGAAGACCCTGCGCCTCCCATTCGGCAAAGCAGGTGCCCTGCCCTGCCACGGTGGCGGGCGCGTCATAGGCATGGATCTGCATAGCACCTGTCGCCTCTTCGTGCTCCTGCGCACCCATCAACGCGTTGGCGTATTCGCCGGGCACCACGCTCAGATCAGCGCCGGTCTGCTCGATCAGGGCAATCTTGGACGGCCCGGCAATCTCCGGCACGAAGATCTTCGCCGGATAGCCCAGCGACCGCGCCGCATAGGCCGCCGCCGCGCCATGATTGCCGCCGGACGCTGCCACGACGCCCGCGTCGGGCACATCCGAGCTCAGCAGCGTGTTGAACGCCCCGCGCGCCTTGAAACTGCCGGTATGCTGCAGATGCTCCAGCTTCATCTCGACCGGGTAACCCAGCCCCAAGGCCCGGCTCTCCATCACCGGCGTCACCTGCACATATCCGTTGATCCGGTTGGCGGCTGCTGAAATTTCACTCTTCCAATTCATTGTTGTTCTTCCGTGACTGGCGCTCTGGCCGCGAACCCTATAGCTGTTTTACGAACACGCAAGCAGGGATAGATCACCCATGAGAGAAGACCGCCTGAGCCCCTTCCGCGACGCGCAAACCGACCGCTCGACCGCGAGCGAGGTGCCGGACACGCCGCAGACCCGCTCACCCGCCTATCGCCTTGCCTTTGCCGACGACGATTTCCTGTGTCGGGATGAGCTGCGCCCGGTGCGCCTGCAGCTGGAATTGCTGAAACCCGAGATGATCATGACCGAGCGCGAGATCACCTCGACCATCGTCATGTTCGGCGGCGCGCGCATTCCCGAGCCATCTCAGAAACACACGGCACGGACCCAGACGCTGGCCAACCTATCGGAGTACTATGACGAGGCCCGTGAGTTCGCCCGACTGATGACCGAGAAATCGAACGAAACCGGCTGCCGCGAAAACGTGATCGTCACAGGCGGTGGCCCTGGTGTGATGGAGGCCGGGAACCGCGGCGCGCAGGATGCAGGCGGCTGCTCGATCGGCCTGAACATCGTGCTGCCGCATGAGCAGGCACCGAACGAATTTGTAACCCCCGACCTCAGCTTTAACTTCCACTACTTCGCGATCCGCAAGATGCACTTCCTGATGCGCGCCCGTGCCATCACCATCTTTCCGGGCGGCTTCGGCACCATGGATGAGCTGTTCGAATCCCTCACCCTGATCCAGACCGGCCGGATGGAGCGCGTGCCCTTCCTGCTGTTCGGCCGCGAGTTCTGGGAAAAGGTCATCAATTGGGAAGCGCTGGCTGATGCTGGCACCATCTCGGACGAAGACCTCGACCTGTTCCGCTTTGTCGATACCGCGCAAGAGGCGGTCGATATCATCGAGAACTGGGAACCCGCCCCACCGCGCGACGAAATCCCGGGGCGCTGAGGGATGCCAAAGATCGGAGAGATGCTGCATCTGCGCGGCAATGCGCTGAACGCGGGGGATCCTGTAGCGTTGCCGCTGACCCAAAGCAGCATGTATCATTTGCCCGGTGCGCCCGATGGCCTGCCCACCTATGGCCGGGTCGACAACGCGACATGGCAGCATCTGGAACATGTTCTGGCCCATCTGGAAGGCGCGCCCTGCCTGAGTTTTCCGTCGGGCATGGGCGCGATCTCGGCGGCCTTGTTCGCCACCGTGAAAGCCGGATCGCGCCTGCTGATCCCATCGGACGGCTATTACGTTACGCGGGTGTTGGCCGAGAGGTTTCTATCCGGGCTAGGAGTTTCAGTCACCGAACGCCCCACAACCACCTTCACCGAAGGCGGGTTCGACGGCTTCGATGTGGTCTTTGTCGAAAGCCCATCGAACCCCGGGCTGGATATGATCGACTTGCCCGCCATCGCTTTGGCCGTGCGCGCGGCGGGTGGCATCACGATTGCCGACAACACTACCCTGACGCCGTTGGGCCAGCGCCCGCTGGATGTGGGCATCGACGTTGTGGTGGCATCTGACACCAAAGCCATGGGCGGACATTCCGACTTGCTGATGGGTCATGTGGCCAGCTGTAACACGCAGATCATGGAGCGGGTTGAGGAATGGCGGCGCGTTTCAGGCGCGATCCCGGGCCCGCATGAGGCCTGGCTGCTGCATCGCGGGTTGGAAACGCTGGACGTGCGGTTTGACCGGATGTGCTCTACTGCGCAGGTTCTGTCCGAGCGTCTGGCAGAACATCCAGCCGTGAAACACATCCGCTATCCTGGCTTGTCCGGCGATCCTTCGCATACATTGGCCAAAGCCCAAACCACGCGGTTCGGCTTCCTCTTGTCGATCACGCTGGAGTCGGAAGACAAGGCCGAGACCTTCATCAACACCTGCCCGATGCTGCGTCCCGCCACATCCTTCGGCGGTGTCCACAGTTCTGCCGAGCGCCGCGCGCGGTGGGGCGACGATGTTGACCCCGCTTTCATCCGCCTGTCAGTGGGCTGTGAGCCGCTAGAGGAACTGTGGCAAGCGATCGAGGCCAGTCTGAACGCGCTGTGATTACTTCTTGGGCTCGCGCAGTTCCGTGAATACATAGATCGGCAACACAATGCTGCCGATCAGCGCCCCTAGCCAGACCAGCAATGTTGCGGCCAGAAGGTTGGAAATCCCTCCAATCGTCAGCCCGTTGGTCACCAGATCGGTCACAAGCAAACCCACAAAAGTCACGATCAAAGCGATCCCACCTTTCAGAGCAGGCGCTTTCTTTTCCCCCAGCTTCAGGATGAGCGGCTCGGCGATCCACTGAACCAGCGTGAAGACGATCACCACCACGATGAACGAGATCGGCCGGATCGCAAATTCCGGTAGCAGAATCGCAGCAATCAACAACCCGATGGCATTCCCGGCCAGCAGGGCCAGAATGGACTTGAGTCTGCGCGTCATGGGGATCTCCGTCAAAAAACAATGCGAAACATGCATATGTTAACAGACCTGCGGGAATTTGCGAGCGGTTTCAAAAGCCACTTCCTTTTGGCCCCTTGAAAACGCATGATAAAACCATCCTGTTCCGCCCGACCCGCGAGAGGTGAGATGAGCGACAATCCCTATTCCGCCCTTGGCGTCACTCAAGACGCCAGCGATGCCGAGATCAAAAAGGCCTATCGGCGCATCGCCAAGGAATGCCACCCTGATCTGAAACCCGGTGACGCTGAGGCCGAAGCCAAGTTCAAGGCCGCAGCTGCCGCCTATGATCTGCTGAAAGACCCGGAAAAGCGGGGGCAGTACGACCGGGGCGAAATTGACGCCTCGGGTCAGGAACGCCCCCAACAGCAATACTATCGCGACTATGCCGAGGCTGCCGGAAACCCTTATCGCGGGCGTCAGGCAGATCCGGACGACATGTCGGATATTTTCGCTGAGTTCATGCGAGGTCGCGGTGGATATGGCCAGCGCACGCAAGAGTTCCACGCGCCGGGACATAATCGCGCCTACAGCCTGCAGATCAGCTTTCTGGATGCGGTGTTTGGCGCCAGCCAGAAACTGACCCTGCCCGATGGCGACCGGATTGAGGTGAAAATCCCGGCAGGCATTACCGACGGCCAGACCATCCGCCTGCGCGGCAAGGGCGATCCGGGCTTTGGCGAGGGGCCTCCGGGCGACGCGCTGGTCACGGTCTCGGTTGCGAAACACCCGGTTTTTGATCGTCAGGGTGACGATATCCACATCACCCTGCCGATCACAATTGATGAGGCCGTTCTGGGCGGCAAGGTGCCCGCCCCCACCATCGACGGCGGCGTTAATGTCCGCGTCCCGGCGGGCACCAGCAGCGGCAAGACCCTGCGTCTGCGCGGCAAGGGAGTCAAGAAACGTGGCTCATCTGACCGTGGTGATCAATTGATCGAGCTAACCATCACGATGCCCGACCAGATCGACGATGACCTCAAGCAGTTTATGGAGACATGGCGCGAAACTCACAGCTATGATCCGCGCAAAGGAATGCCGTCATGAGCCTGACCGAAGAGCAACTGATCGCAACCGTCACCCGCCTGACCTCGGCCCGGCTGACCGAGTATCTGGCCGCCGAGATTGTGATCCCCGAACAAACGGATGAGGGTCTGGTCTATCACAGCCTCGATGTCGCCCGTCTGGAACTGGCCTGTGAGCTGCATGAGCAATACGAGATGGAGCCGGATGCGCTGTCGATGATGATCTCGCTGATCGACCAGATGCATGGGTTGCGCGCCGAACTGCGCGAGGTGCTGAACGCGGTCGAGGCGCAGCCCGACCCCGTCCGCAAACAACTGATCGAGGTCATCGGCACAGCGCGGTTCCGTCGCAGATAACGGGCTTTTGGACTCGGGCTCTTTGCCGTAAAAGGCCCCCTTGATCCAAAGCCCGGTATGTCCATGACCCAGTCTAGATCCGAATTGCTGATGCCTGCAGGCAATCTGCGCAAGCTGAAACTCGCCATCCTGTATGGGGCGGACGCGGTGTATCTGGGTACGCCCGACATGTCGTTGCGCACGAAATCCGAGTTTTCGCTGGAAGAGGTGATCGAAGGCGTCGAATTCTGCCACCAACACGGGCGGCGCGCTTATCTGACGCTGAACCTGTTCTCGCACAACAAGGACATCCCGAAGCTGGACGAATATATCGACACGGTGCGCAAGGTGAAGCCCGACGGGCTGATCATCGCCGATCCCGGTGTGTTTCAATATGTCCGCGAACGGGCACCGGAACTGCCGCTGCATATCTCGACCCAGGCCAATATCTGTTCCTGGCTTTCAGTGAAGTTCTGGCAGGATCAGGGGGCCGAACTGGTGGTTCTGGCCCGCGAGGTTTCCTACCCAGAACTGGTCGAAATCCGCGAGAAATGCCCTGACATCAAACTTGAGGCGTTCGTGCACGGTGCCATGTGCATGACCTACTCGGGCCGCTGCCTGCTGTCGAACTTCATGGCCGAGCGCGGGGCGAACCAGGGTAACTGTGCCAATTCCTGCCGCTGGAACTATGGCCTGAAACTGCGCCTAAAAGACGGCACGCATCAGGAACTCCGCATCACCGAGGAAAACGCCGACCTGTTCGAGTTCCTGCTGGAAGAAGGTTGCCGCCCCGGTGATCTGATGCCCATCGAAGAGGATGATCGCGGCTCGTACATTCTGAATTCCCGCGATCTGTGCATCATGCCGAAATTGGATGAATACCTGAAAATCGGCGTCGATAGCCTCAAGGTCGAAGGACGCGGCAAATCGGAATACTATGCCGCCATCGTCGCCCGCGCCTATCGCATGGCCATTGATGACTATCACGCGGACCCCGAGAACTGGGATCCCAAGCCCTATATGCGCGAACTCGAAACCGTCGGGAACCGCGGCTATACGCTGGCTTTCCATGAAGGGCGCCTGACCAACTATTCCCACGATTACGAGCACACGGCATCCATCGCCCAATGGGAATATGCCGGGATCGTCACCGAAGTGACCGAAGATGCGTTTCTGGTCGAGGTGAAGAACAAGCTGGAACCAGGCGACGTGCTGGATTTCGTCTCACCGATCTCACGCGATACGGTGCTGCTGCGGGTCTATGATTTTGAGCGCGCCCATGACGGCGCGCGGCTGGACGTGGTGCATGGCAGTACAAAAACCGTCATCCGCTTGCCCTTCACCCTGTTCGATCACGAAGACATCGACGATCTGCGTGCCCGCTTCCCGGTCTATTCCGTCCTGCGCAAGGAACGCGCCCTGACCGACGAACACTGGAGCCGCATCCGCTTTGACAAGCTGGTGCAGGGGCTGGAAACCTCGGGCCGCGACAACCCCAACGCCTATGCCCGCCGCCGCGATGAGCTAGTGGAAAAAATCGGTGAGGACGGCAATGAACGCCGGTTCAAGACCAATCGGATCGGCACCGAGGGCTGCTGCGGCAAAGGCTGCAATGGCTGTCTGATCTTCTGGCAGGACGAGAAATACGCACTGGCCCGCGAAGTATTGTCGAAACGCAAACAGGGCGAGCAACTCAGCCGCCGCGAAGCCACAGAGCTGAAACTGCCCAGCGAGGCCGTCTGACTGTCAGTTCCCGGCGATGTAGTCTTCGGGAACAAAGAAGGTGTAGTCCCGGTCAGCGACCGCTTCGTGGCAGTCATGGCAATAGCCGACCGCTGAGGCACGAAAACCCATAGTGTCACCGAACAAAGACCCGTCCGGCAGTACCATGATATAGCGCCAATCAGCCGTGTCGGGGCTGGCGCCCTCGGCCAATTTCTCCATCACAAACAGGGCGCCGGGATGGATGTTGCCCTCGTCCGTGACGGTTACGCTGTCCTTGGCCAGCACCGAGCCCTTGGGCAGCTTTTCACCCTCCTGCAGGGTTCCGTAGTTATGCGCCATGCGATTGGCATAGCTGTTCACGAAACGCTGACCATGGGTGGCCGAGATATAGGGTGCATCATTGAACAGCGGCCAGCTTTGGTAATTCAGCAACTGATCCAGTTGCGCGGCGCGATACCCTCGCGCCATGCGTCGCTGCAACGACTTGTATATCTGCAGCGCTTCTTCTTTGGTCAAATCCGCCGGATTTTCGATGGCTATATGCGCATCCTCACCGGGGGATTGCGCAGCGGCATAGTCAGCGGACACACCTGAAAACACCAATGCCGCAAGGGGTATCGAGACCACTCGTGAAATCTGTAACAACATAATAATGGCCTACCCAGTCTATAAGGTTCGCCTGAACGCCGCATTTATGCTTAAAAAAAGATAGCGGCCCTGAACAATCTCGCCACGACCGGAGAGCGGTTTTCACCGCTTTGTGCGCAAGAGTGAAATGCGCCCATCCCGCCTTGACGATTTAAATATATCAAATTGTGCATGCAAAAAACAGCAGGGCGAACATTAAATTATTGTCGCCCTACGCGATACAATCAACGCTGCAGCCCGGCCTCAGCCTCGATCTGCTTGCGCGATTTGCGGGCGCGCTCGGTGGCTGATTTCAATTGACCACAGGCCGCCATGATATCTTCACCGCGGGTTTTGCGGATGGGAGAGGCATAGCCCGCCTGATAGATGATATTCGCAAAAGCCCGGATACGGTTGTTCGAGCTGCGCTTGTACGGCGCGCCCGGCCACTCGTTGAACGGAATCAGGTTGATCTTGGCCGGGATGTTATGACGTTTGATGTGGTCGATCAGACGGTGCGCATCCTCGTCACTGTCATTGACGCCATCCAGCATCACATATTCGAACGTGATCCGCTCGGAATTCGAGGCTTTGGGATAGCTGGCCAGCGCCTGCAGCAGTTCCTCGATATTCCAGCGCTTGTTGATGGGCACCAGCACGTCGCGGGTTTCATCCGTGGTGGCATGGAACGAGATCGCTAGCAGGCAACCGATTTCCTCGGCCGTGCGTGCAATCTCGGGCACCACGCCCGAAGTCGACAGCGTGATGCGACGGCGCGACAGGGAAATCCCCTCGGGGTCCATGGCGATCTTCATCGCGTCGCGGACGTTCTCGAAGTTGTAGAGCGGCTCGCCCATGCCCATCAGAACGATATTCGACAGCAGGCGCGTTTCGTCCTTAGGTGCGCCGGGAACGGGCCATTCCTCAAGATCATCACGCGCCATCATTACCTGTCCGACAATCTCGGCCGCGGTCAGGTTGCGCACCAGTTTCTGCGTGCCCGTATGGCAGAATGAACAGGTCAGCGTGCACCCGACCTGAGACGAGATGCACAGCGTGCCACGATCCTCTTCGGGGATATAGACCACCTCGACCTCATGCCCACCCGCGATGCGGCACAGGTACTTGCGGGTGCCGTCCTCGGAGACCTGACGGGTCACAACCTCAGGGATTTCGATCACGAAATTCTCGTCCAGTTGCGCACGATAAGCCTTGGCCAGATTGGTCATCTCGGCAAAGTCGCGCACACCCCATTGATAGATCCATTGCCAGATCTGACCGGTCCGCATCTTGGCCTGCTTTTCCGGCGTGCCGTACTCGATCAGAACCTCGCGCAACTGGTCGCGGGTCAGGCCGACAAGGTTAATCTTCCCCTCGGGCAATTTGCGGGGGATGGTCATGACGTCTTGAGTGATCGGCGCTTTGGGCGACATGGGGCTATCTCAACGGATTCTGGCTTGGGATGCGCCTCTATATAGGAACATCCGCAAAGATCAAAAGGAATCGTATCGATCAATCGGCAAAGCGCAGCAATTCATCCACTCTTGCTCGCCCCAGATCGACACGGCAGGACGTGATCGCGATGCCGGTTCCGGACCCACCGCCGTATGAAGCACCGATGGCCTCGCATTGCGCATCCCGGTAGCTTTCCCAAGCCGATTGCGCGGCTTCCAAAGCGGGCTGCGCAACGTTGCGCCCCGTGACATCATCCAGCTCTGCGGCGGCCTGCAGGGCAAAGCCGTAACTTTCCTCCAGCGCCAGAGCGACCCGGTCCTCCATCGCGCTTACGCAGGATCCGATTTCGACCTGCGATCCCGCATTCGTACACTCCAGCGTCGGGTCCGCCAAAGCCGCGGATGGCAACAACAGTAAAAGCAAGGCGTGGCGCATATTCTATTCCCAACTGAGGCTTCGCACCGAACCATGATACCATGCCATCAGCCAAGGCCCCAAATACTGATCGGCCGCACCGACCAAGCCGATGCGACCGATTCATGTTTGTCGGGTCAGGTTAAGCCCCTCAGATGCCCGCAGGCAGCACATCGCAATCTGCGGCGTCCAGCGTTTTCACCGGATCCTCCGGGCCGCACTGCTCACCGGATACAGGGTAGGTATCAGTGTCTTTTTCACAGGCGCTCAGGAACATGGCGACGGTCATCATGAAGGCGACAATGGTTTTTTTCAGCATAGGCAAGCTCCTTCCTTGTCTCTGAACTGATTAGTTCAGAAACATCGGTCGCTCACTTTGATACGGATCAACTTTTCACGCAGACGTGGCGTCAAGCGGATGTGTTTTCACCAAAAGAAAACCCCGCCGGATGACAGGGTTTCGCTAGCCTGCAGATGGCGATCAGTTCGCGCAGCGTTTCTGGGCATCCTCAAGTGCCGCGGTGAATCCCAGCAACGAGAACGTGTCCTTGGTCTGCGTTCCGCGTTCGGATCGCGCGGTCACCACCGCCTCGGTGCCTTTTTTCATGGCTTCGATCACTTTGGGCTCCTGCCCTTGTGTCGCGGGCCAGGCCCATTCGCCGTCAGTGATGAACTCGAACTCCTGATCGTCGATCCGGACATTGACCGAAGACCCGGCCGCAAACGGGTATCCGCCGGTAAAGGACACCTGACCAGCGACATTTTCACTGGGGCGGAAAACCACAAACAGCAGGATGTCGCTGCGCCGCACCGAGACCACGCGCCCGCCGCGTGTGTTTACGGTTTCGTCGGGGGTTGCCACGCTCCAGCATTCGGTGGGATCCTTTTCGACGAACACGCTCCAATCCGTCTTGGCGGCCACGCGATTGGTGCTGGACGCCTGTTGAGCGGTTGCGGTTGTGGCCATCCCTGCCACGCACAGGCCCGCTATCACGCGGACGAGTTTCGATCCCATCTGTCCAGCCTCCTAGCTCGACCAAAAACCTCATACCCATCGGAAATGCCTGCGCCCCTTGCCGGTTCGTCTGTAAGTTGCGTATTCCGATGATTGTCGACATACACACACTAACGCAGGTTTCGCCACAGGCGAAAGGGCGATTGGCAGAATTTTGCGCATAAAAATCGGAGGTCCAGATGACACAGCCCGTAGCAATGACAGAACTGTGGCGCGGCCCGTTGTTGGAAAGCCTGCATCTGGGCCACGCGGTGATTTGCGATGACAGCGGCCAGATCGTGCAAAGCTGGGGCGACCCGGATGTGACGATCTATCCCCGGTCTTCGGCCAAGATGATTCAAGGGCTTCCGCTGATCACCTCCGGCGCGGCTGCGAAATACGGACTGAATTCCGAGCATCTGGCGCTGGCCTGTGCCTCGCATAGCGGCGCGCATATCCACACGGACCGTGTGTCGGCCTGGTTGGACCATCTGGGCCTGACCGAGCATGATCTGCGCTGCGGCCCGCAAGAGCCACAGGACATGGCGGCGCGCGACGGGCTGATTCTGGCCGATGATACGCCTTGCCAGATTCACAACAACTGCTCGGGCAAACACTGCGGGTTCCTGACGGTAGCGCAGCATATGGGCGCGGGGCCTGAATATCTTGAGATCGATCATGACGTGCAACAGGCGTGTCTGTCCGCGCTTGAGGAAACAACGGGAGAGACTAGCCCGGCCTATGGGATCGATGGCTGTTCGGCCCCGAACTTTGCGACGTCGCTGGTGGGGCTGGCGCGCTCGATGGCATGGTTTGCGTCGGCTGCCGACCGGTCGGACCGGGCCAGCGATGCTGCGCAGCAGTTAACCGCCGCGATGATCAAGCACCCGGAACTGGTGGCGGGTGAAAACCGCGCTTGTACCGAGCTGATGCGCGCCATGGAGGGCCGGGCTGCGATCAAAACCGGGGCCGAAGCCGTTTTCGTCGCCATCATCCCGGAAAAACGCATGGGTGTGGCGCTGAAGATCGCCGATGGCACCACCCGCGCCAGCGAATGCGCCATCGCTGCCCTTTTGGTGCATCTGGGCGTGTTGGAGGCCGAACACCCGGCCACCCGCAAATTCATGAACGCCATCCAATACAGCCGCCGCGGGATAGAATGCGGCGTGATCCGCCCGGCACCAGGTTTCCCCGGTTAAGGGTCACATCTCGATTGGATGCACCTCGGCCACTTCGACCGAGCCTGTTCCGCTGACAACCATGGGGCAGCCCTTGGCCATCTCGGTCGCGGCGTCGATGCTGTCGGCCTTGATGACGGTAAAGCCCGACGCAGGGTTTGCCCCACCATTGTCAACGACGCCACCGGAACTGACCGTATAGGACTGGCCCACCGGGTTGCCGGGAATGTCCAGCGCGTCGCCCATGTTCTGAAACCATGCGCCCCAGGCGGCCATGGTTGCTTCGATCTCGGCGGGATCGGTCGGAGTATGACCGCCGTGATAGACAAACAAATACTGAGGCATTTCTCTTCCTCCTTGATGAAATACTTAAAATTGCGCTTCGAGCTTGCGCAGCGATGAAGTCCAGCCCTGGTTGTGGTTCGCTGCGATCTCATCATCATCCAGATCGCGGTGATCCAGAATCAGGCGCGCCCCCTCGCCAGCCGGTTCTACGGTCAGCGTCACATGGCTTTCGGCACCGCGGTGATCCTGATAGTCATGCCAGCCCCAGGTGAACCCCACCGAGTTGGGCGGATCGACATGGGTGACCTGCCCCGAGACCTTGTATTGCTGGCCCTCGGCGTTCTGCATCACTGAATACCACGGCCCGAGGCGTGAAAAATCCAGATCATGCTCGGGTACATGCATCCCTTCCGGCCCCCACCATTGCAACAGCTTTGCGCCATCGCTGATCCAGGCAAAAAGGTTTTCCGGCGTGGTGGGAAACTCACGTTCCAGTTTCAGGTCGGCCATGAATCCTCCCTTTCAATCAAATCGGTCAAACGGTCTAGGCTGCCTTCCCAAAATTGCCGTTTCGAGATGGTCCATTCGGCAATCGCCCGCAGCCCCTCGGGCTGGATGGAATACATCCGCTGGCTGCCTTGTATCCGTTGCTGTACCAGCCCAGCTTCTCGCAGCACCTTCAGATGGCGCGAGATCGCGGCACCGGACATGCCGCGTCCCTCAATCAGGTCACCGGCGGGCAGTTCGCCATCCTGCATCAACTGCTCGACGATCGAGAATCGGGTGGCGTCGGACAAGGCCGAGAATGCGGTCAGAAGCGTGTTCATGACCTTCGTTTAACATTTTAGTTAAATAAAGGGAAGCCCCTTGCGGTCAAACCTCGGCAAAGGTCGAACGGGAATAGCCCTGCAAGTAGAGTAACGCCGTCAGATCTCCGTAATTAACCCGAATGTCGCATTGCTGCGCGACCGAGGGCTTGGCGTGCAGCGCCACCCCGGTTCCGGCCCGGCCCAACATACCCAGATCATTGGCACCATCGCCCACGGCCAGCACGTCGGCCTCAGACAGGCCCAATCGCTTTGTGATCTGTTCCAATGCATCTACCTTGGCCTGCTTGCCCAGAATCGGGCGCTGCACATCACCGGTTAGCTTGCCACTCTCGGCCAGCAGCGTATTGGCGCGGTTCTCGTCAAAACCCAATTGCTCCGCCACGTTCGCAGTGAACGCCGTGAACCCGCCCGAGACCAAAGCCGCGTAGCCGCCGTTCGCGCGCATCGTTGCGACCAGTTCCCGACCGCCCGGCATCAGCGTGATGCGTTCCTGCAGCACCTTGCCGATCACCGCCTCATCCAGCCCCGTCAACAGACCGACCCGTTCAATCAGCGCGCCCTCGAAATCCAACTCGCCATTCATCGCCCGCGCGGTGATGTCTTTGACCCGGTCACCGACACCTGCCTCGTCGGCCAGTTCGTCAATGCACTCCTGCTGGATCATGGTGCTGTCCATATCGGCCAGCAGCATTTTCTTGCGCCGCCCTTCGGCAGGTTGAACGATCATGTCTACACCCATCTGTTGCAAGTCGGCCCAGACATCCCAGCGATTGTCGGGTAACTCTGGCAGGGTGAACTCCGCCGCCTCATCAGGGCTGAGCCACGTGCCGTCCCCTCCGCCCCACGCATTGCGCAAAGACTCCAACAACACCTGATCCAGCGAGGGCGTCTTCGGGTTGGTTAGCAGCGTGGCTACATACATCATCGATCTCCGGCAAGCTCACCTGCGCATATCGCAGGTGCAGCATTTTCGCCAGTGACAGTTTGATGCGGTCAGCCAAGAATTCCCGGCAGACGCAGCCCATGCGCGCGGGCGCAATCCTTGGCAATTTCATAGCCCGCATCCGCATGACGCCACACACCCGAAGCCGGATCATTCCAAAGAACCCGTTCCAAGCGTCTGGCGGCGTCCTCGGTGCCGTCGGCACAAATCACCACACCGGCGTGCTGGCTGAACCCCATCCCAACACCACCACCATGATGCAACGACACCCATGTCGCCCCGCTGGCCGTGTTGATCAGTGCGTTCAGCAAGGGCCAGTCAGATACCGCGTCCGAACCGTCCAGCATCGCCTCGGTTTCGCGGTTGGGGCTGGCGACCGAACCACTGTCCAGATGGTCACGCCCGATCACAACCGGCGCTTTCAACTCACCGTTGGCAACCATCTCGTTGAAGGCCAGCCCGGCGCGGTGACGGTCCCCCAACCCGATCCAGCAGATACGTGCGGGCAAGCCCTGAAACGCGATCCGCTCTTGCGCCATGTCGAGCCATCGGTGCAGGTGCTCGTTCTCGGGGAACAGCTCCTTCATCTTGGCGTCGGTCTTGTAAATATCCTCGGGGTCGCCGGACAGAGCACACCAGCGGAACGGGCCGATCCCCTTGCAGAACAGCGGGCGGATATAGGCAGGCACAAAACCGGGGAAAGCAAAGGCGTTCTCCAACCCCTCATCCTGCGCCACCTGCCGGATGTTGTTGCCATAATCCAGCGTCGGCACACCCGCACTCCAGAAATCTACCATCGCGGCAACGTGCTGTTTCATCGAAGTGCGAGCAGCCTTTTCTACCGACTTAGGGTCTGTTTCACGCTTCTCACGCCACTCTCCCATGGTCCAGCCCAGCGGCAGATAGCCATTGATAGGATCATGTGCGCTGGTCTGATCGGTCACGATATCGGGACGCATCCCACCCTCTGACATCCGACGGTAAATCTCTGGGAAAATCTCGGCGGCATTGCCCAGCAGGCCCACAGATTTCGCCTCGCCGGCCTTGGTCCAGCGGTCGATCATCGCCAGAGCTTCGTCCAGCGTTTCCGCCTTTTCGTCGAGGTATTTGGTCCGCAAGCGGAAATCGATGCTGTCGGGGTTGCATTCGACAGCCAGACAACAGGCTCCTGCAAACACTGCAGCCAGCGGCTGTGCGCCGCCCATACCGCCCAGCCCGCCGGTCAGGATCCACTTGCCGGTCAGATCGCCGCCATAGTGCTGACGCCCGGCCTCGGCAAAGGTCTCGTACGTACCCTGAACGATGCCCTGCGTGCCGATATAGATCCACGAGCCAGCGGTCATCTGGCCGTACATCATCAGGCCTTTTTTATCGAGCTCGTTGAAGTGATCCCATGTCGCCCAATGCGGAACGAGGTTCGAATTGGCAATCAGAACGCGCGGCGCATCCTTATGTGTGCGAATGATCGCAACGGGTTTGCCGGACTGGACGATCAGCGTCTCATCCTCTTCCAAGTCCTTCAATCCAGCGACAATAGTGTCGAAGTCCTGCCACGTCCGCGCCGCACGCCCGATGCCGCCATAAACAACCAGCTCATGCGGGTTCTCGGCCACATCCGGATGCAGGTTGTTCATAAGCATCCGCAGCGGTGCCTCGGTCACCCAGCTTTTGGCGTTCAGCTCAGGCCCGGTTGGTGGATATATATCGCGGGTGTTCTTGCGAGGGTCGGTCATGGCGTAAGCTCCAATGCTGTGTGTTGGATCGCATCCAGAATACCGCGCAGCCAGTAGCGCAGGCGGTCGGCTTTTTCGGTGTCATAACTCCACGGAGCAGCCTCAGACGTCAGATAGGTGGACTGCGCCAACTCCATCTGGATGGCATGTATCCCGTCGGCCGGGCAACCATAATGCCGCGTTGTCCATCCACCGCGAAACCGGCCGTTCAGAACCGTGCTATACGGGGAGGAATTCGCGATTTCATTTGTAATAGACTCTATTTGTAGCGCACAGGTCGCGCCGCCATCCGTTCCGATATTCATGTCCGGCAATGTTCCCTCGAACAGAAACGGAATACGGCTGCGGATCGAGTGGCAGTCATACAAAACCGCCACGCCATAACGATCGCGGACGCGCTGCAACTCGTTGGCAAGCGCCGCGTGATAGGGCGCGTGGTAGGCCTGCCTGCGCTGTTCGATCTCATCCACCGAGGGCTCCTGCCCATCGCGCCAGATCGGCTGTCCGTCAAAATCGGTCAATGGCACCAGTGTCGTTGTGTTTTGACCGGGGTAGAGCGACACCCCTTCGGGGTCGCGATTGGCATCGATGACATAACGGTGCACATGTGATTGCACCACAGTCGCACTATCCAAAAGCCCTTCATAGAGCCTGCTTATGTGCCAGTCTGTGTCCGCCAGCGCGCGTCCTGTGTCGTTGAGACGGGCTGCGATGTTGTCCGGCACGAAGGTTCCGCCATGGGGCTGGCCCAGCACAATCGGGCTATCTCCACGCTGCACGCTGACCACTTGCATCATTTCAGCTCCGGCATAGGGCTACCCACCGCACCAAGGATCGCGCCTTCAGCCACCAGTTGTTTAGCGGCCTCCAATTCCGGTGCCAGATAACGGTCCTCGTCCAGCGAGGGGATATCTACCCGCAGCCGGGAAATGACCCTCTGCAATGGTCCGCTGGTGACCAATGGCGCGCGAAATTCCACCCCTTGTGCCGCGCAGAGTAGTTCAACCCCTAGAATGTAGTTCAGGTTTTCGACCATCCTTGACAGTCGCCGGGCGCCATGAGCGGCCATCGACACGTGGTCCTCCTGATTGGCCGACGTCGGAGTGCTGTCGGTCACGCAGGGGTTGGCCAGATGTTTGTTCTCGCTCATCAGTGCAGCCGTGGTGACCTCGGCGATCATCAGACCGGAATTCAGCCCCGGATCAGGGGTCAGGAACGGCGGCAGATCAAAGCTGAGCGCCGGGTCTACCATCAGCGCAATGCGTCGCTGGGCGATGGCGCCAACCTCGGACAGTGCCAACGCGATCATATCGGCGGCAAACCCGACGGGTTCGGCCTGGAAGTTGCCGCCCGAAACGATGCCGTCCTCAAGGACCAGCGGATTGTCGGTGGCGGCGTTAGCCTCGATCTCAAGCGTAGCAGCGGCCTGCCGCATCACGTCCATGGCCGCCCCAGTGACCTGCGGCTGACATCGGATGCAATACGGATCCTGCACACGGGTATCACCTTCCCGATGACTTTCCCGGATTCCCGATCCTTCCAGCACGGCACGCATGGCGCTGGCGGCCTCGGTCTGGCCGCGATGGCCGCGCAGAGTGTGAATTTCGGGCCGAAGAGGCGCAGTGGACCCCATGATCGCATCGGTCGACAGGGCCGAAATAACCAGCGCGCTTTGCGCCGTACGCCAGGCATCGAACAGGCCTGCCAGCGCAAAAGCGGTTGAAAACTGGGTGCCGTTGATAAAGGCCAGGCCTTCTTTTGGGCCAAGCTGAATCGGCTCTAAACCAACGGTATTCAGTGCCTGAGCGCCCGGCAGGATGTTTCCGTTCACCTCGGCTTCACCTTCTCCGATGATCACGGCAGTCATGTGGGCCAGCGGCGCCAGATCCCCCGACGCGCCCACAGACCCCTGCGCCGGGATCACCGGTGTAACGCCGCGCGCCAGCATCTGCTGCAACAGCTCAATCAACTCCCACCGAACACCCGAGGCGCCGCGACCGAACGACAGCAACTTGAGCGTCATCATCAGCCGGGCCACGCGTCGGGGTATGGCCGGGCCAACACCGCAACAATGGCTGAGGATCAGGTTGCGCTGCAGGGTTGAGGTATCCTGTGGCGCGATCTTGTGACTGGCCAGCTTGCCGAAGCCCGTGTTGACGCCGTAAACTGGCGCGTCACCCAGAGCGGCGACCTGAATGCGCCGTGCTGCCACCTCGACAGCTGGTTGGCAGTCAGGGTCCAGCACGACGGCGGATTGGTCCCAATAGACCCGGGCCAGTTGCGCCAACGTCACTTGACCTGGTTGCAAAGACAGAGGTGTCATTCCAACCCTCCAAATAGGCGTTTGTGTAGAGGGTTGAAGCCGATGCGATAGGACAGCTCAGCCGGGTGCGTCACATCCCAGACCGCCAGATCCGCCCTCTGGCCCGGAGCGATCATGCCCGCATCGCTGATCCCCAACGCGTGTGCAGCGTTGCGGGTGACACCGGTCAAAGCCTCTTCGGGCGTCAGACGGAACAAGGTGCAGCCCATATTCATCGTTAGCAACAGCGAGGTCAGCGGCGATGAGCCGGGGTTGCAATCGGTCGCTAGCGCCATTGGGACCTGATGCTGACGCAGCAAATCAACCGGCGGCATCTGCGTTTCGCGCAGCGTATAGAACGCACCCGGCAGCAGCACCGCTGCGGTGCCCGCTTCGGCCATGGCTTTCACACCTTCTGCGTCCAGATATTCGATATGATCCGCCGATAGCGCCCCGTACGAGGCCGCCAGCCGCGCACCGCCCAGATTGGACAGTTGTTCAGCATGTAGCTTCACCGACAGGCCGAGCTCTTGCGCCACGTCGAAAACCTGAGCGATCTGGGCGGGGGAGAAGGCGATGCCTTCGCAGAACCCGTCCACCGCATCCACCAGCCCCTCGGCATGTGCCGTACGCAGAGTTGGGATGCAGACCTTTTGGATATAGTCATCGGCCCGTCCGGCATATTCGGGCGGCACCGCATGGGCGCCCAGAAAGCTTGTTTTGACCCGCACCGGGCGGGCTTCGCCGATCCGGCGAGCCACGCGCAACATCTTCAGCTCGGTTTCCGTATCCAGCCCATAGCCGGACTTGACCTCGATGGTGCACACACCCTCGGCGATCAATGCGTCCACCCGGGTCAGCGCGTCGGTCAGCAGTTCCGCCTCGCTGGCCGAGCGCGTGGCGTTGACCGTGGACAGGATGCCGCCGCCCGCCCGGGCGATTTCCTCGTAGGAAGCCCCATTCAGGCGCATCTCAAACTCGGTCGCGCGGTTGCCGCCGAATACAACATGGGTGTGCGCATCGATCAGGGCGGGCGTGATCAGGCGCGCTCCAAAATCCTCAACCGTCCAATCGGCGTATTCGGCGGGCAGGCCCCGTCGCTCACCGGCCCAGACGATAACTGAGCCGTCGATGGCAATCGCCGCATCCCGGCAGAGCCCATAGGGCGGATCGCCCCCAAACATCGTGGCCATCGCGGCGCTGGTCAGGACCATTTTTTGGGTCATGGCGATTCTTTTCAGCTCCCCTCTTGCTTGATTTTTTCGTATACGTGTAAAAATATAAAGTCTACACAAATTGGAAGCGGAATGCTGATCCACGCTAAAACAGCCTTATTAGGCTCTGATTGGGCTCATGATGTGCGGGTCGAGATCGACCTCGGGCGCATTACCCGCATTCGGAATCAGGCCGCTGCTGCCCCCGGGGACGTGCAAGTCGATGTGCTGTTGCCTGCCCTGGGGAACCTGCACAGCCATGCTTTTCAACGGGCCATGGCGGGCATGACCGAGACCCGCGCTGCCGGGCGCGAGAGTTTCTGGACCTGGCGCAACCTGATGTACCGCTTTCTGGACCGCCTGACGCCGGAGCAGATCGAAGCCATCGCCGCGCTGGTGTTCATGGAGATGCAAGAGGCCGGGTATGCCTCGGTCGGTGAGTTCCACTATGTCCATCACCAACCGGGTGGCGCGCCTTATGACCAGTTGTCGGAACTCAGCCAGCGCATCCTTTCCGCCGCGCAGCAAACGGGGATCGGACTGACCCACTTGCCCGTACTCTACACCTATGGCGGCGTCGCGCAGGAGCCGCTCTCGGGCGGGCAGTTGCGGTTTGGCAACGATGTGGAGCGGTTCCTGAAATTGGTCGATGAGTGCCGCTCTAGGTTGCCAGACAGTGACTCTGAGGTGGGTATAGCGCCGCATTCGTTACGCGCAACTTCGCCCTTGGATTTGTCCAAGGCGCTTGTGGCCACATCTGATGGACCCGTGCATATCCACATCGCTGAACAAGTGCAGGAGGTCACCGATGTGCAGGCCGCGTTGGGCCAACGTCCCGTAGCCTGGTTGCTGGACAATGCGCCTGTCGACGCGCGCTGGTGCCTGATCCACGCGACTCACATGACCGATGCTGAAACCTCTGCCTTGGCCCGTTCCAGCGCCGTTGCAGGCCTGTGTCCAATCACCGAGGCCAATCTGGGCGACGGTATCTTCAACGGCGCTGTATATGTCGCTGAAGGGGGGCGTTTTGGCGTTGGATCAGACTCTAACATTAGGATTTCCCTGCCCGAGGAGCTGCGCACGCTGGAATACTCTCAGCGTTTGCGCGACAAACAGCGGGCTGTTCTGGTCAAGGACGGCTCGGTCGGTCACGCGCTTTACACCCAGGCGGCGCTGGGTGGCGCGCAGGCCCTTGGTCGCAACGCGGGTGAGATTGCCGAGGGCAAACTGGCAGATCTAGTGGCCGTTGACCGAAACCACCCGACCCTCTGCGCCCTCAGCGATAACCAACTGCTGGACGGGCTGTGTTTCGCCGCGCCCGATGGGTTGGTCACCGATCTGTGGTCCGCCGGGCGTCATATGGTACAACAGGGCCGCCACGTCGCGCGCGACCGGATTATCCCCGCCTATCGATCCGCGATTGCGGACCTGCTGGCCTCGGTCTAAAGCTGCGCCATGCCTCAGCCCAGCGAAACCACCAGCTACAAAGACATCAAACAGACCGTTTTGGCGCGCATCCGGTCGGGCGAGTTGCAACCGGACTCGCTGCTGCCCAATGAACAGGAGCTTGCGGTCGAGTTTTCCTGCACCCGGACCACGGTCAATCGCGCCCTGCGCGAACTGGCCGATGAAGGCTATCTGGAGCGTCGCCGCAAAGCCGGTACCCGCGTTCTGAGCGCCCCTCAGCGGCAAGCCCGGTTCACCATCCCCATGGTCCGCGATGAGGTCGAGGCATTGGGCGGCACCTATCGCTATGCGCTGGTTTCCTCTGGTTCAGAGACTGCTCCCGAGTGGCTCAGCGCCCGTCTGGCCCTGCAACCGGGACAAAGCGTGGTGCATGTGCGCTGCATGCATTTCAACAGCAACACACCGTTTCAGTACGAGGACCGCTGGATCGTCACCGCCTCGGTCCCGCAGGTGGCGCAGGCGGATTTCTCGCAGATCGGCCCGAATGAGTGGCTGATCCAGACCGTGCCCTTCACCAATGTCGAGTTGAGCTTTCTGGCCAGCCGCGCCGATGCCACGGTCGCCGGGTTTCTGGACGTGCCCGAAGGCGAGCCGGTCTTTACCGGCGAGCGGATCACATGGCTGCAGGGGGAACCGGTAACCTTTGCCAAGATGTTCTTTGCCGCGGGCTACCGGATGACCACGGAATTCTGACCCTCACCCCGTTTTCCGCTTTACCGCCCAACCAATCCGCGACAGATTCGGCCCCGTATTGAGCAGGCGCAAAGGAATGACGATATGGGAAACCCGCTGTATGACCGGCTGTTTGGCATTCACGCGGGCAAGAATACCCCGTTCCTGCACTTGCCCGATGGTCAGACCATGACCCATGCGGCCTTTCTGGACATGGCCGCGCAGATCGCCAACGCCCTTACCGGGTATGAGCTGGAGCCCGGCGAACGGGTGGCCGTGCAGGTTGAAAAATCGCCCGAGGCGCTGGCGCTATATGCCGCCTGCGTGCAGACCGGGCTGATCTTTCTACCGCTCAACACGGGCTACACCGCCACCGAACTGCAGTATTTCATTGAAAACAGCGGCGCCAAGCTGGTTGTCTGCGACGATGCAAAGGCCGAAGGTCTCGCCCCCATCACCGCTGCCCAAAACGCACGGTTAGAGACGCTGAACGCCGACGGCTCGGGCAGTCTGATGCGGCGGTCCATGGGCATGTTGCCCGCGTTTGAGCCTGTTCGCCGCGCCGAGGATGATCTGGCAGCCTTCCTATATACCTCGGGCACCACCGGGCGGTCGAAAGGCGCGATGCTGACACAGGCGAACCTGTTGTCGAACGCCGAGACGCTGGTGCAGGAATGGCGCTTTACGCGAGATGACGTGCTGCTGCACGCCCTGCCGATCTTTCACACTCACGGGTTGTTTGTGGCGACCAACGTGGTGCTGGCTTCGGGCGGGTCGATGATCTTTCTGCCGAAATTCGACCTTGAAGACATGCTGCGCCTGATGCCACGGGCCACGTCGATGATGGGGGTGCCGACCTTCTACACCCGCTTGCTGGACGATGATCGCTTCTCCGACGATCTGGCACGGCATATGCGGCTGTTCATCTCGGGTTCAGCCCCGTTGCTGGCCGAGTCCCATGAACGGTTTGAAACCCGCACCGGGCACCGCATCCTTGAACGCTATGGCATGACCGAAACCAACATGAGCACCTCGAACCCCTATGACGGCGAGCGTCGTGCGGGTACGGTTGGCTTCCCGTTGCCGGATGTGGACCTGAAGGTCACTGACCCGGAAACCGGGGAACCACTGCCGAAAGGTGAGATTGGCATGATTGAGGTGCGCGGCCCGAACGTGTTCCAAGGCTATTGGCAGATGCCCGAGAAAACTGCCGCCGAGCTGCGCGAGGACGGGTTCTTCATCACCGGAGATCTGGGGCGTGTGGATGAGGACGGCTATGTCCATATCGTTGGTCGGGGCAAAGACCTGATCATCTCGGGCGGCTACAACATCTACCCCAAAGAGGTCGAACTGGTGCTGGATGATCAGCCCGGCGTGCTGGAAAGCGCGGTGATCGGCGTGCCGCATCCGGATTTCGGCGAAACCCCGGTGGGTATTCTGGTGCCCGAGCCGGGACAGACCCCGGACCCCGAGGCCATTCTGGCCAATGTGCAGGACGCTTTGGCCCGGTTTAAACATCCCCGAAAGCTGATCGTGCTGGATGAACTGCCGCGCAATACGATGGGCAAGGTGCAGAAAAACGTCCTGCGCGAGGACTACAAGGACCTGTTCACCAGGGGTTAGGGGCCAGCCGCACCCGCCCTGCCTCGGTCAGCAGCCAGCAGTCTCGGCCTTCGAATACCGCCGTGGCCAGCGGACGACCATAGCCCGCGCCTGCGTCCAGATTGATCCGAATACCGCAATGTTCGGCCCGGTCCACCGGCGTGTGCCCATGCACCACCAGCCACGGATGCGGGCCGGGGTCGCCTAGAAACTCGTGACGGATCCAGATCAGATCATCCTCGGCCTGTCGTTCCAACGGAATGCCGGGTCGGATGCCCGCGTGGACGAACAACAGCTCACCCTCTTGATGGTACAAAGGCTGCGCATTGATGAAATCGATATGTTCGGGTGGCACTGCCGCACAGGCGCGTTCGTTGACCTGAAAGATGCGGTCCTCATCCACGACCTCGACCCCGTATGAACCCAGCGTTTCCCGCCCGCCCAAACGCGGGTGAAGCCAGCTGAGTGTGATCGGCAGGCGATTGTCGGCGATCTCACACTCCTGCACGAACCGGGCCATCATCCGGTCGTGATTACCCTTGACCATGATCCAGTTTCGACCTGTCCGTTGCCCCTCAATCAACAGGTCCAGCACGCCACGACTGTCGGGGCCGCGGTCCACATAGTCCCCCAGAAACACAATGCGCGCATCTGGCCCGCCATCCTGTTCAATCAGGCGCAGCGCGTGTTCCAGCATGCCAAGTTGACCGTGAATATCACCAACGGCGTAGATGGGGGAGGTCATGCAAAATCCTCGGGCAAAACGAATACCCTGCTTGTGGCGCGTTTCAGGCCACCAGAAAAGAAAATACCCGCGCCTTGGGTGGCGCAGGTACGGATTGTCTCAGAAATTCAACACCGCTTAGGCGACATCGAACTCCAACGGTTTGATCTGGGTGAACAGACCCGTCTCGGCCAGCTTGGCGCGGGCTTCAGCCGGGACCGGCTCGTCGACGTAAAGCAAAGCAATCGCTTCACCACCCGCTTCGGACCGACCGAGGGTAAAGTTCGCAATGTTGACACCATTGTCGCCCATAGTCTGACCCAGAGTACCGATGATGCCCGGCACGTCCTCGTTGGTGGTGTAAAGCATATGCGCGCCGATTTCGGCATCGATATTGATGCCTTTGATCTGGATAAAGCGCGGCTTGCCGTCGCTGAACACCGTGCCACCGATGGAACGTTCGCGCTTGGTAGTGACCACGGTGACCTTGATATAACCCTCAAACGCACCGGACTTGTCCTGATTGGTGGTCGAAATCTTGATACCACGTTCTTTGGCAATGACCGGAGCCGAGACCATGTTCACCTCGGGGTTGAACTTCTTCATGATCCCCGCGACCACGGCGCAGTTCAACGCGGCCAGGTTCATCTCGGCGGCCACACCGTCATAAAGAATGTTGATCGCCTGAACCGGCTCATCCGTCATCTGGCCGATGAAGCTGCCCAGATGACCGGCCAGCTTGATCCAGGGGCCCATGACCTTGGCCTCTTCGGCGGTTACGCTGGGCATGTTCAGTGCGTTTTCCACGGCACCCGTCAGCAGATAGTTCGAGATCTGCTCGGCCACCTGCAGCGCCACGTTTTCCTGCGCTTCCGTTGTCGCCGCGCCAAGGTGGGGCGTGCAGACCACGTTAGGCAGGTTGAACAGGACGTTTTCCTTGGCTGGTTCTTCGCTGAACACGTCAAAGGCCGCACCGGCAACACGACCGGATTGCAGCATCTCGGCCAATGCATCCTCATCGACCAGCCCACCGCGAGCACAGTTGATGATACGCACGCCCGGCTTGGTTTTTTCCAGGTTCTCGCGGCTGAGGATATTACGGGTTTGATCGGTCAGCGGCACGTGTAAGGTGATGAAATCGGCACGCGCCAGCAGCTCGTCCAGCTCAACTTTCTCCACACCCATCTTGGCCGCCTTATCTTCGCCCAGAAAGGGATCATAGGCGATGACCTTCATTTTCAGGCCCAGCGCGCGTTCGCAGACGATGCCGCCGATGTTGCCGGCACCAATGACGCCGAGAGTCTTGTTGGTCAGCTCAATCCCCATGAACTTGGACTTTTCCCACTTGCCCGCATGGGTCGAGGTGCTGGCCTCGGGGATTTGACGCGCTACGGCAAACATCATCGCAATCGCGTGTTCAGCGGTGGTGATCATGTTGCCAAAGGGCGTGTTCATAACGATCACGCCTTTCTTGGACGCCGCGTCCTTGTCGACGTTATCTGTGCCGATCCCGGCGCGTCCGATGACCTTCAGGTTGTCGGCTTTCTCCAGCAGGGTCGGCGTGACCTTGGTGGCCGAGCGGATCGCAAGACCGTCATACTGACCGATCAGTTCGGCCAGCTTGTCCTTGTCCTTGCCCAGATCAGGCATGAAATCCACGTCAATGCCGCGATCCCGGAAGATCTGCACGGCGGTTTCGCTGAGCTTGTCAGATACGAGTACTTTAGGGGCCATATCTCTGGTCCTTGAATTGTATGGAGGGTCCGGGCCTTGGACGGCCCGGTGAAATGTCAGGCAGCTTCGGTTTGTGCCGCGATCTCGGCCTCAAAGGCCCAGGCGAGCCACGGCAGCATCGCCTCGATATCCGAGGTCTCGACCGTACCGCCGCACCAGATACGCAGACCCGCTGGCGCGTCGCGATAAGCACCGATGTCCAGCGCGATGTTCTCGACCTCAAGCCGCTTGGCCACGGCCTTGGCGAAAGTGGCGCCGTCCTGAATGCGCGGATCGGTGAATTTCAGGCAGACGGACGTGTTGGATTGCGTCGCCGCATCCTCGGCCAAATTGGCGATCCAGTCATTCTGCTCACAGAACGCATGTACCGCACCGGCATTGGCATCCGCACGGGCGATCAGCCCCTGCAGCCCGCCGACCGAGCGCGCCCAGTCCAGCGCGAACAGGTAATCTTCGACCGCCAGCATCGACGGCGTGTTGATCGTGGCACCGGTAAAGATGCCGTCAATCAGTTTGCCACCCTTGGTCAGGCGGAAAATCTTCGGCAGCGGCCAAGCGGGGGTGTAGCTTTCCAGCCGTTCCACCGCGCGGGGCGACAGTATCAGCATGCCGTGGGCCGCTTCGCCACCCAGCACTTTTTGCCAGCTGAAGGTGGTCACATCCAGCTTGTCCCAGGGCAGGTCCATCGCAAAAGCGGCGGAGGTCGCATCACAGATCGTCAGACCCTGACGGTCATCCGCGATCCAGTCGCCATTGGGAACCCGGACGCCCGAGGTGGTCCCGTTCCACGTAAACACAACGTCATTGGCGAAATCGACCGAGGCCAGATCCACGATCTGTCCATATTCGGCAGTTTTGACCTCAGCATCGATTTCCAGCTGCTTGACCACATCGGTCACCCAGCCTGAACCAAAGCTCTCCCACGCCAGCATCTCAACCTTGCGCTCGCCCAGCAGCGACCACAGAGCCATCTCAACCGCGCCGGTGTCCGAAGCGGGAACGATGCCGATCTTGTAATCTGCCGGAATGCCCAGCACCTCGCGCGTGCCTTCGATGGCCGCTTTCAGCTTGTCCTTGCCAACAGCAGCACGGTGCGACCGGCCCAGCGCAGCATCGGCCAGTTTGGACAGCTCAAATGTGGGGGGTTTGGCACAGGGGCCCGAGGAAAAACGCGGATTCGCCGGCCGCGTTGCCGGTTGTTCATTTGTCATCTGTATTACCCTTCCAGATACACGCCCCTCGTTGGGGAGGGGTGTCCCACCGCAACACCTAGAAAGCCCGCCGCGGCGCAGCAAGCGGAAAAGACGCTTTGAATCCGGAAAACGACATTTTTGCCCGTGCCGTTCGCGGTCGCAAGTTTCCGATAGGCGAAAGGTTAACGGGTTTTTCATCCGACCCCGGATGTGTTTGACTGTTTTTTAGGCATTCATGCGTAATCCTCATCGGATTGCGCCCCATTCTCTTGAGGTCCACCGGCGAGCCGGTGAAAAGGTGCCATGCCCGACGCCTTGACCATAGTTGTTGTAGAAGAAGACCGCGAACGCGCGATTGCCATTGTCGACGCGCTCAAGGCGTCCGGGTCCTATGATGTACATGTGATCGGCAATGTTTCGAGCCTGGCGCGCAAGATAGCGGCGTTGGTGCCGGATGTGGTGCTGATCGATATCGACAATCCCACCCGCGACATGCTTGAGGAACTGACGTTGGCCTCGGGTCCGTTGGAACGCCCGGTGGCGATGTTTGTGTCGGGTGCTGCGGGGGATCTGGCCTCGACCGCGATCGAGGCCGGGCTGTCGGCCTATGTGGTCGATGGAATGCAACCCGACCGGCTGAAACCGGTTCTGGATGCCGCCATCGCCCGGTTTCAGATCGTCCGCCAGATGCGCCGCGAACTGGCCGAGACCAAACGCGCGCTGGAGGAACGCAAGGTGATCGACCGCGCCAAAGGGTTGCTGATGAAGGCGCGCGGGGTGGAGGAAGAAGAGGCTTACGCCCTGTTGCGCAAGGCCGCCATGGATCAGGGCCGCCGCGTTGCCGACGTGGCCGAGGCGCTGGTCACCGCATCGGGGCTGCTGTCATGAATGCGGTCACCCTGCCCGTTGCCTATGTGCCTTTGGTCGATGCCGCGCCTCTGATCGTGGCTCATGAGATGGGGCTGGCCCGCGCCGAAGGGGTTGAGCTGGAGTTGATCGCCGCACCCTCGTGGTCGTCGGTGCGTGATATGCTGGCCTTTGGCCGGGTGGATGCGGCGCATTTGCTGTCGCCCGTACCCGTCGCAATGGCCCTTGGGTTGGGCGGGGTGACGCAACCCTTGTCCGCGGTCTCGGTCCTGTCGGTGAACGGAGACGTCATCGGTGTCAGCCGTGCTTTGGAAATCCGCCTGCGCGAGATGGGCTATGGGTTCGACTTCCACGATCCGTTCAAGGCCGCCGCTGCACTGGCTTCGGTCGCAGATCGGCCTTTGGTTTTTGGCGTGCCCTTCCCCTTCTCGCTGCATGTGGAACTGCTGCATTGCTGGCTTGAGGCCACCGAATTGTCAGAGGTCGGTGTCGAAGTGCGCACCATTCCGCCACCATTGATGGCGCAGGCGCTGGCCGAAGGGGATGTGGATGCGTTCTGTGTGGGCGAGCCTTGGGGCTCGGTCGCGGTGGAATCGCAGGCTGGGGCATTGTTGCTACCCGGTCAGGCGATCTGGGCCTTTGCGCCGGAAAAAGTGCTGGCGGTACGCACCGAGTGGGCGGAAACCGAACCGCATCTGCTGGGCAAGTTGATGAGGGCCGTTTGGCGGGCAGGCCGCTGGCTGGGCCAGCCGGGCAGCCAAACCGCCGCCGCCGAGATACTGGCGCGCGATGCTTACCTGAACTTGCCCTCGGAGTTGATTGATCGGGCCTTGTCGGGCCGGTTCACCATCTCGGGGCAGGCGGAACAGCGCGAAGTGCCGGGATTCCTCGAATTCCATGACGGGGCCGCGAATTTCCCATGGCGTAGTCAGGCCAAGTGGATCGCCCAGCGTCTGGCCACACGATACGGTCTGGACCCGCATCTGGCGCGAGCGCAGGCGGGCAGCGTGTTCCGCAGTGATATCTACCGCAATCAGCTGGCCGACATCGGGGCCGACCTGCCCGGCGCGTCTGAAAAACTCGAAGGCGCGATTCGGGAAACCACCCCCGTCGCCTCGCATAACGGGCAGCTGTCGCTGAAACGGGACGCGTTTCTGGATGGGCGCATTTTTGACCCACAGGATATCTGACGCCCAAAAAATAGGCGGTCACCAGCGTCAAACAACGCAATCGCAGAAAATCACGCCGCATTGCAGCAAAACTGCTTGAGCCGAGGCCGAGTTTCTCCGAACCTTGTCTCAACGGCACGCAATGGCGTGTGTCGAGGAAATTCTTCCCAAAGTTTGGGATCGACTGAGCAAAGCCGCTCACACTCTGACCACCTCCTCCCGGTCAGAGCGTGCAGCGGCTTTTTCTTTTTCACCCCCGGTGACCCGGGATCATACACAAGGGACAGACCCACATGAAAAGATTGATTGCAGGCCTTGTCGCCAACACCGCCCTGATCAGCCCGGCGATGGCCGAGACGCTGGAACTGGAAAAAGACGAGCTGACCTTCGGCTTTATCAAACTGACCGACATGGCCCCTTTGGCCGTCGCTTATGAAAATGGCTACTTCCTGGATGAAGGCCTGTTCGTGACGCTCGAAGCACAGGCCAACTGGAAGGTTCTGCTGGACGGCGTGATCGACGGCCAGCTGGACGGCGCGCATATGCTGGCCGGTCAGCCTTTGGCCGCAACCATCGGCTATGGCACCGAGGCGCATATTGTCACCCCCTTCTCGATGGACCTGAACGGCAACGGCATCACCGTGTCGAACGAGATTTGGGAAGAGATGAAGCCGAACATCCCGGTGATGGATGACGGTCGCCCGCAGCACCCGATCAGTGCCGAGGCGCTGGCCCCGGTCGTCGAAAAGTACAAATCCGAAGGCAAGCCGTTCAACATGGGCATGGTCTTTCCGGTCTCGACCCACAACTACGAACTCCGCTACTGGCTGGCTGCCGGTGGTCTGAACCCCGGATACTACAGCCCCGAAGACGTGACCGGCCAGATTGGCGCGGACGTGTTCCTGTCGGTCACCCCGCCGCCGCAGATGCCTGCGACTTTAGAAGCCGGCACCATCTATGGCTATTGCGTGGGTGAGCCGTGGAACCAGCAGGCCGTGTTTAAAGGCATCGGCGTGCCAGTGATCACCGATTATGAGCTGTGGAAGAACAACCCGGAAAAAGTCTTCGGCATCAACGCTGAGTTCGCCGAGCAGTACCCCAACACCACCCGCGCCGTGACCAAGGCTCTGATCCGGGCCGCGATCTGGCTGGACGAAAATGACAACGCCAACCGCCCGGCTGCGGTCGAGATGCTGAGCCAGCCGGAATATGTGGGCGCTGATTACGACGTTATCGCAAACTCGATGACCGGGACGTTCGAATACGAAAAAGGCGACAAGCGCGAGGTGCCCGACTTCAACGTGTTCTTCCGCTATAACGCGACCTACCCGTTCTATTCTGACGCCATCTGGTACCTGACCCAGATGCGCCGCTGGGGCCAGATCGCCGAGCCGCAGACGGATGCGTGGTATGACGAGGTCGCCAAGTCAGTCTATCGCCCCGACATCTATCTGGACGCCGCTCGCATGCTGGTGGACGAAGGTCTGGCGAACGAAGCCGACTTCCCCTGGGACAGCGATGGCTACAAAGCCCCGACGCCCGCCGAGGATATCATCGACGGCATTCCCTATGACGCCCGCCAGCCCAACGCCTACCTGCAAAGCCTGCCGATTGGCCTGAAAGGCGAGCAGGTTGTCATCGGCAGCGAAGTTCAGGGCTAACTCCCCTGCCTCCCGGCCCCGAGCGGTCGGGGGGCTTCCCTCTCACTCAGAATTCTACCCCCGCCCGGATCGCAACCCGGGCCAGGAGACCGCAAGATGACAGCCATCGACCACGATACGCTATCCGCTGATGCTGAACGCGAGGCCCGCAAGGCCCGTCTGTTCACCCGGATCAACGCCGCCGACAAATGGTTTCAGGTTCTGGGCCTATCCTGGATCACCCCGGTTCTGAAAGCCGCCGCAGGCGACAACCCCCGTACCCAGATGGGCGAGATTTGGCGTTTGCTGGCCGTGCCGCTGCTGGCCATCTGCGCGTTCCTGCTGCTGTGGGGCACGTTGGCGCCCAAGGTACAAACCTCGCTGGGCGCTGTTCCCGGACCGGCTCAGGTTTGGTCCGAGGCGGTCAGCCTGCATCAGGACGCTCAGGCCAAGGCTGCCAAGAAGGCCAAGTTCGAGGCGATGGTCGAAAAGCGGAACCAGAAATTCATCGACGCAGGCCAGCCCGAAAAGGTTAAAGAAGTCGCCTATACCGGCGCGCCGAGCTATTACAACCAGATCTGGACCTCGATCAAAACGGTCTTCTTCGGCTTTCTGATCGCCACCATCGTGGCCGTGCCGCTAGGCATCGCTGCGGGCCTGTCGCCCACCGCAAACGCCGCGCTGAACCCGCTGATCCAGATTTTCAAACCGGTCTCGCCGCTGGCCTGGCTGCCAATTGTCACCATGATCGTCTCGGCGGTGTACGTCACCAATGACGGCTGGTTCGCGAAATCCTTCCTGATTTCGGCCATTACCGTGACGCTGTGTTCACTGTGGCCGACGCTAATCAACACCTCGCTGGGTGTTGCATCCATCGACAAAGATCTGGTGAACGTGTCGAAGGTTCTGAAAATGAACACCTACACCAAGATCACCAAGCTGGTGCTGCCTTCGGCCCTGCCGCTGATCTTCACCGGTCTTCGCCTGTCGCTTGGCGTCGGCTGGATGGTTCTGATCGCCGCTGAAATGCTGGCGCAGAACCCCGGTCTGGGCAAGTTCGTCTGGGATGAATTCCAGAACGGCTCCTCCAGCTCACTCGCCAAGATCATGGTGGCTGTCTTCACCATCGGCATCATCGGCTTCCTGCTGGATCGAGTGATGTACGCGCTGCAGTCCCTGTTCACCTTCTCGAACAACCGGTGATCGATATGGCTGTGATGGAATTCAAGAACGTCAGTAAATCCTTCGGCACCGGCACCGCTGCGACGGCTGTGCTGAAGGACATCAACCTCTCGGTTGAAGAAGGCGAGTTCGTGGTGTTGCTGGGCTTTTCCGGCACCGGCAAGACCACGCTGATCAACCTGATGGCGGGGATCGAATTCCCCACCAAGGGCAGCGTCACCTTCCGCGACAAAGCCATCACCGGCCCCGCGCCAGAGCGAGGGGTGATCTTCCAGAACTACTCGCTAATGCCGTGGCTGACGGTGACGGGCAATGTGCGGCTGGCCGTGGACGCGGTGTTCCCCAAGATGCCCAAGGCAGAGAAAGAGGAAAAGGTTGCCCATTACATCAAGATGGTCGGCCTGAGCCACGCTGCTGGTCGTCGCCCTGCCGAATTGTCGGGCGGGATGCGGCAGCGGGTGAACGTGGCCCGTGCGCTGGCGATGGACCCCGAGGTTCTGCTGCTGGACGAGCCCCTGTCGGCGCTGGACGCGCTGACCCGTGGCAATCTGGCGGAAGAGATCGAAAAGATCTGGGAAGAAAACCGCAAGACCTGTGTCCTGATCACCAATGACGTGGACGAGGCGATCCTGCTGGCAGACCGCATCATTCCGCTGAACCCTGATGGCTCGCTGGGAACCGAGTTCAAAGTCTCGCTCCCCCGCCCCCGCGACCGTTCGGCCATGAACCATGATGAAACGTTCAAGGCCCTGCGTGGAGAGGTCACCAAATACCTGATGGATGTGGGGATTGAGGCCAAGGTCGAAGGCACCAAGACCCTACCCGACGTGACCCCGATCCACGGTGTTCCGGCGGCGGTGAAAGAGGCTCAGACGGGTCTGATCGACGAACGCTATCTGGACTTCAGCCAGCTGCACAAGATCTACCCCACGCCCAAAGGCCCGCTGACTGTGGTCGAGGATTTCAACCTCAAGCTCAATCGGGGTGAGTTCATTTCGCTGATCGGCCACTCGGGCTGCGGCAAGTCCACCGTGCTGACGATGGCTGCCGGTCTGAACGAGATCTCGAAAGGCGCGATCAAGCTGGATGGCCGCCATGTTGAAGGCGCCGATCCCGAACGCGCCGTGGTGTTCCAGTCGCCCTCGCTGTTCCCTTGGCTGACCGCCAAGGAAAACGTCTCGGTCGGCGTCGACCGCGTGTACCCGCGGGCCAGCCAGGCCGAGCGGCAGGATGTGGTGGAATACTATTTGGAACGCGTCGGTCTGGCCGATGCGATGGATAAATCCGCCGCTGACCTGTCGAACGGCATGCGCCAGCGCGTCGGCATCGCCCGAGCCTTTGCGCTCAGCCCTAAACTGCTGCTGTTGGATGAACCCTTCGGGATGCTCGACAGCCTGACCCGCTGGGAGTTGCAGGAAGTGCTGATGGAGGTCTGGTCGCGCACGAAAGTGACCACCATCTGCGTCACCCATGACGTGGACGAGGCGATCCTGTTGGCCGATCGCGTGGTGATGATGACCAACGGCCCGCAGGCCACCATCGGCAAGATCACCAATGTCGACCTGCCGCGCCCGCGCACCCGCAAGGCGCTGCTGGCCCATCCCGACTACTACGAATACCGGCAAGAGGTGTTGGATTTCCTCGAGGAATACGAACACGGCGCAAAGCCCAAGCCGAAAACCCCTTCCCCCAAAGCCATCGCCGCGGAGTGAATGACATGAAACAAAAACTGGTAGTCATCGGAGCCGGCATGGCCTCGGGCCGGGTGTTGGAACACCTGACTGACGCTGCCCCCGATGCGTTCGACATCACCCTGTTCAACGCCGAGCCGCGCGGGAACTACAACCGCATCATGCTGAGCCCGGTTCTGGCCGGTGATCAGACTTATGAAGAGATCGTCACCCATGACGACGCCTGGTATGCCGAACGGGGCATCACCTGCCGGTTCGGCGAGAAGGTCGTCACAATCGACCGCGAACTGAAAGTGGTCGAAGGCGAGAACGGCCACGTGCCTTATGACAAGCTGATCTTCGGCACCGGTTCGAACCCCTTCATGATCCCGATGCCGGGGCATGATCTGGACGGCGTGATCGCCTATCGCGATTTGGAAGACACCGAACAGATGATGGGCATGGGCGCTGGCAACAAGGTCGTCGTGATCGGCGGCGGCTTGCTGGGCCTTGAGGCCGCCGCAGGCATGGCCGCGCGTGGTGCCGACGTGACCGTGGTGCATATCATGGGCCACCTGATGGAGCGTCAACTGGACCCGGCCGCAGGTTACCTGTTGAAGAAATCGTTGGAAGAAAAAGGCATCACCGTTCTTCTCAACGCTCAGTCGACCGAGATCGCTGGCGAGAACGGCAAGGCCCGTGCGTTGCTGTTGGAGGACGGAACGGAATTACCCTGCGACCTGTTGGTGATGGCTGTGGGCATTCGCCCCAACACCGCCCTGGCGCAGGACACGGGCCTTGCCGTTGGGCGGGGCATCCACGTGGACGATCAGATGATCACCTCGGACGCGGATATCTTTGCCGTTGGCGAATGCGTCGAACACCAGGGCGAGGTCTTTGGCCTTGTCGCACCGCTCTATGATCAAGCCAAGGTACTGGCACAGACGCTGCTGGGTGAGCAGGCCGCGTTCAAGCAACGCTCGCTGTCCACCAAGCTGAAGGTCACCGGTTGCGACCTGTTCAGTGCAGGCGACTTTGCCGAGGGCGACACTCGTGAAGACATCGTTTTCCGCGACCCTGCCCGTGGCGTCTACAAGCGGCTGGTTCTGGAAGGTGACAAGCTGGTCGGCGCCGTCATGTATGGCGACACCGGCGACAGCAATTGGTTCTTCGGCCTGATCCGCGACGGCGAGGACGTGTCCGAGATGCGCGAGACGCTGATCTTCGGCCCGGCCTATCAGGGGGGCGGCACTGCGGACCCTCTCTCAGCCGTTGCAGCATTGCCGCCTGAAGCGGAAATCTGTGGCTGCAACGGCGTTTGCAAATCCGACATCACTACCGCCATCGATGGCGGCGCAACCGATCTGGGCGCAATCCGCGCCTCGACCAAAGCCAGCGCGTCCTGCGGAACCTGCACCGGGCTGGTGGAACAATTGCTGCAGGTCACGTTGGGCGACGACTTCCAGATGCCCACCGCGCAGCCCATCTGCGGCTGCTGTGACCTGACCCACGAAGACGTTCGCCGCCTGATCAAATCGCAAGAGCTGAAAAGTCAGGAGGCCGTCTGGCAGGAACTGGGCTGGAAGACGCTCAACGGCTGCCATGTCTGCCGTCCAGCGGTGAACTACTACCTGCTGGCCGATTGGCCGGTGGAATATCAGGACGACCCGCAAAGCCGTTTCGTCAATGAACGCAAGCACGCCAACATCCAGAAAGACGGCACGTTCAGCGTTGTCCCCCGCATGTGGGGCGGTATCACCAACCCGGCGGAACTGCGCGCTATTGCTGACGCGGCCGAGAAATACGATGTGCCCACCGTCAAAGTCACCGGCGGCCAGCGCATCGACCTGCTGGGCGTGAAAGGGTCTGACCTGCCTTACATCTGGTCCGATCTGAACAAGGCCGGGCTGGTCTCGGGTCATGCCTATTCCAAAGGCTTACGCACCGTGAAAACCTGTGTCGGCACCGACCATTGCCGGTTCGGCACGCAGGACAGCACGGGATTGGGTGTGAAGCTTGAGAAAATCCTGTGGGGCTCGTGGACGCCGCATAAGCTGAAACTGGCGGTCTCGGGCTGCCCGCGCAACTGCGCCGAGGCGACTTGTAAGGATATCGGCGTTGTCTGTGTGGACTCGGGCTATCAGATCAGCATCGGCGGTGCGGCGGGCATTGACGTCAAGGAAACCGAACTGCTGGTGCAGGTCCCGACCGAAGACGAAGCCATCAAGGTCGTTATGGCCGTCACCCAGGCCTATCGCGAAGGCGGCAAATATCTGGACCGTCTGTATAAGTGGATGGCGAAGGTTGGCCTCGACTGGATCAAGGAAACCGTGGTGGATGACCTCGACAACCGCCGCGCACTGGTCGAACGGTTCGAGTTGAGCCAATCCATCTATCGCAAAGACCCATGGGCCGAGCAGGCCAAAGAGGCCCCGCGCTTTGCGCCGTTGGCCGATCTGACATTGGAGGCCGCAGAATGAGCTGGATCGACATCGGACATATCGACGACATCCCCCTGCGCGGCGCGCGGGTTGTAAAAACCCCGGTTGGCTGCATCGCCCTGTTCCGCACGGCAGAAAATGAGGTCTTTGCCGCATCGGACCGCTGCCCGCACAAGGGCGGGCCGCTGTCAGAAGGCATCGTGCACGGCCAGTCCGTCACCTGCCCGCTGCACAATTGGGTATTCGACCTGAACTCAGGTCAGGCGCAAGGCGCGGACGAAGGACAGATCGCCACTTACCCGGTTCAGCTGGACGGTGACCGCATCCTGCTCGACAGCACCTCGCTGGGCCAAAGGAGCGCCGCGTGAAGGATTTGACCGCCTGCGCCAAGCGCTCGACCTGCCCCTATTGCGGGGTCGGCTGTGGTGTTCTGCTGCAGCCGGACGGTGCCGGCGGCCTGACGGTCACCGGCGATCCGGACCATCCGGCCAATCAGGGGCGGCTCTGTTCCAAAGGCTCGGCGCTGGCCGAGACCATTGGCCTATCGCACCGCTTGCTAGCCCCGCGTGTGTCGGGCGTCGAGACCGATTGGGATGACGCACTGCAACTGGTGGCCGACCGGTTCCGCGACACCATCGCCGAACACGGGCCGGATTCGGTGGCGTTCTACGTCTCGGGCCAGTTGCTGACCGAGGATTATTATGTCGCCAACAAGCTGATGAAAGGTTTCATCGGCTCGGCCAATATCGACACTAATTCACGGCTTTGCATGGCCTCGACCGTGGCGGGGCATAAACGCGCCTTCGGCACCGACACCGTTCCCGGCACCTACGAGGATATCGATGAGGCCGATCTGGTGGTTCTAGTCGGTTCCAATCTGGCTTGGTGTCACCCGGTGCTGTATCAGCGCCTGATGGCGGCACGACAGACGCGCGGCACCAAGATCGTGGTGATCGACCCGCGCCGCACCGCCTCGTGTGACAGCGCCGATCTGCACCTGCCACTGGCGGCGGGCAGCGATGTGGCACTGTTCAACCACCTGCTGACCCGGATCGACGCGCTTGGGCTGGTGGATGTTGATTTCCTAACCCACACAACCGGCATTCACGAAGCACTGGACAGCGCACTGACCGACGATGTCTCGGTCACCGGGCTGAACCCGGAGGATATCGACCGGTTCTGCCAGATGTGGACCGACACGCAGAGGGTGGTGACCATCTTCAGCCAAGGCGTAAACCAGTCCACCTCAGGCAGTGACAAGGTAAATGCGATCCTTAATTGCCATCTGGCCACGGGGCGCATCGGCAAACCCGGCTGCGGTCCGTTGTCCGTCACCGGCCAACCCAACGCCATGGGCGGACGCGAGGTCGGCGGGCTGGCCAATATGCTCGCCTGCCATCTGGATATCGAAAACGCCGATCACCGCGCCGCGGTCCGCGAATTCTGGTCAGCGCCGACAATGCCAGAATCCCCCGGCCTGAAAGCGGTGGACATGTTCCGCGCCATCGGCGATGGGCGGGTCAAGGCGCTTTGGGTGATCCACACCAATCCTGCGGTGTCGATGCCCGAAGCAGACGCGGTGCGCGACGCAATCGCCAACTGCCCGTTTACCGTGGTCTCGGACATCACCGACCGCACCGACACGGCACGGCTGGCCGATGTGCTGCTGCCCGCTTCGGCCTGGGCCGAGAAAGACGGCACCGTCACCAATTCCGACCGCACCATCAGCCGCCAACGCGCAGTTCTGCCTGCCACCGGACAGGCCCGCGCCGACTGGGATATCCTGTGCGAGGTCGGGCGTCGGATGGGCTGGGCCTCGGCCTTTGACTACCAAAGCCCCGGCGAGATCTTCCGCGAACATGCGGCACTGTCCGGCGTGGCCGCGCGGTTTGGCAAGGATTTCAATATCTCGGGCTTCGCCGATCTGAACACCGCAGACTACGACGCGCTGGAACCAACCCGCTGGCCCGTGACCGCCACGCGGCAGGGCGGACGGTTCTTTGCGGATGGACAGTTCTTTCACACCGACGGCAAAGCCCGGTTGTTGCGGGTCAAATGGCGCGCGCCTGCGTCCAAGACCGGCCCCCGCTATCCGTTCTGGCTGAACACCGGACGGCTGCGTGATCAGTGGCACACAATGACCCGCAGCGGGCTGTCGCCCCGTCTGTCGGCACATCTGCCCGAACCGTTTCTGGACATCCACCCCGATTCCGCCCGGGCTCACAAGATTTCCGCCGCCGATCTGGTCGAAGTGACCAGCCCGCATGGCAAGGCCATCCTGCGCGCGCGGATCAACAGGGATGTCACGCAGGGTCAGGTCTTCGCCCCGATCCACTGGACCGGAGAAACCGCACCCTCCGCTCGCATCGACGTGGTGGTGGCGGCGGCGACCGACCCGGTCTCGGGCCAGCCCGAAAGCAAGGCCTCGGTTGTGAATGTCACCCAGTTTAACGCCAAATGGTACGGATTCGCGGTTTCTGACCGTGAGATGAACCCAAACTGCCACTACTGGGCGCAAAGCCCAACAAAATCCGGCTATCGCGCAGAGCTGGCAGGGCTGAATCCCGTCGAAGACTGGCACACCGCGGCCCGCGACCTGTTCGGATTACCCGACGCCGAAATCACCGCGGTCGAGGACCCGGCCCGGGGCGTGGCCCGTCTGGCCTGCCACCAGAACGGACGGTTGGTTGCAGCGTTGTTTGTTTCGCCCCAACCGGTTGCGGTGATGAGGGACTATCTGGCGACGCTGCCGCAGGTGCCCAATCTGGGCCTGCTGTCGGGCCGCGCCCCGGCAGACATGCCGGACCCGGGTCCAATTCTGTGCTCGTGTTTTGATGTCGGCGTGAACACGATCCTGACAGCGATCGAAACCCAAGGATTGATCTCGGTCGAAGCCATTGGTGAGGCGCTGCAGGCCGGAACCAATTGCGGGTCCTGCCGTCCGGAACTGGCCACGCTTCTGGCCTCGGCCCAACAGAAAGAGGCCGCTGAATAGAAAACCCCCGCCTGAGCGGGGGTTTTTTTTGTTTTGTCGCTGTTCACTCGGCAGCGTCTTGGTATGCGTCCATTGGGGGGCATGTGCAGACGAGGTTTCGGTCTCCGAATGCGTTGTCGACGCGGTTGACGGGGGACCAGTATTTGTCGACGCCCATGGAGCCCGGCGGGAAGCAGGCCTGTTCGCGGGTGTAAGGGCGGTCCCAGTCGCCGACCAAATCGCGCACCGTGTGGGGGGCGTTTTTCAGCGGGTTGTTTTCCGCATCGATCTTGCCGTCGATAATCTCCTGCGCTTCCGCCCGGATCGAGAGCATGGCGTCGCAGAAGCGGTCGAGTTCCGCCATGGGTTCCGATTCCGTGGGCTCCACCATCAGGGTTCCGGCGACCGGCCAGCTCATGGTTGGGGCGTGGAAGCCGCTATCGACCAGACGTTTGGCGATATCGTCGACGCTGACATTGCCCTCATCCGCCAGCGGGCGGGTGTCGAGGATGCATTCATGCGCGACCCGACCCGTTTCCGAGGTGTAGAGGATCGGATAGGCCTCGGCCAGCCGCACGGCGATGTAGTTGGCGTTCAGGATCGCCACTTTCGTCGCCTGCGTCAGGCCCGCGCCGCCCATCAGCAGCACATAGGCCCAGCTGACCGGCAGGATGGACGGCGAGCCGAAGGGCGCCGCCGAGACCGGACCTACAGCAGTGCCGTATTCCGGGTGACCGGGCAGGTGTTCCTCAAGATGCGCCTTGACGCCAATCGGGCCCATGCCGGGGCCGCCGCCGCCATGCGGGATGCAGAAGGTCTTGTGCAGGTTCAGGTGGCTGACGTCACCGCCAATGTCACCCGGACGCGACAGACCGACCATGGCGTTCATGTTGGCGCCGTCGATATAGACCTGACCGCCGTGGTCATGGGTGATCTGGCAGACCTCCTGCACGGTGGTCTCGAACACGCCATGGGTGGACGGATAGGTGATCATGCAGCCAGCCAGATGATCCGAATGCTTTTCCGCCTTGGCGCGGAAATCGGCCAGATCGATATTGCCGTTCTCATCCGACTGCACCGGCACCACCTGCCAGCCCACCATCTGCGCCGAGGCCGGGTTGGTCCCGTGCGCCGAGGTCGGGATCAGGCAGACGTTCCGCTGCCCTTCGCCGCGGGCGAAGTGATAGTTGCGGATGGTCAGCAGGCCCGCGTACTCACCCTGCGCGCCCGAGTTGGGTTGCTGGCTGATCGCGTCATAGCCGGTGATCTGGCACAGCTTGTCGTTCAGATCGGCAATCATCTCGTGATAGCCCTGCGCCTGATCTTCGGGGCAGAACGGGTGCAGATTGCCGAACTCGGGCCAGGTGACCGGGATCATCTCGATCGTGGCGTTCAGCTTCATGGTGCAGGACCCCAGCGGGATCATTGCCCGGTCCAGCGCCAGGTCGCGGTCGGCCAGACGGCGCATATAGCGGGTGATCTCGGCCTCGGCCCGGTTCTGGTGGAAGATCGGGTGGGTCAGATAGGGCGTCTCGCGCAGCGCATAATCCGGCAGGCGGTATTGCTTGTTTGAGCTGTCATCCTTGCGGTCGATGCCGAAGGCACCCCAGACGGCCTCGATGGTCTCGGGGCGAGTCTGTTCGTCCAGGCTGATCCCCACTTTCGTGTCGCCGACCTTGCGCAGGTTGACGCCACGGGCCACAGCGGCCTCCATGACCGTCTTCTGCAGATGGCCGACCTCGACCGTGAGGGTGTCGAAGAACACTTCCGGCTCAACCGAGAAGCCCGCCTCTTCCAGACCGGCCGCCAGACGCGAGGTCTTGCGGTGCACCGATTGCGCGATGGCCTTGATGCCATCAGGGCCGTGATAGACCGCATACATCGAGGCAATGACGGCCAGCAGCGCCTGCGCGGTGCAGACGTTCGAGTTGGCTTTCTCGCGGCGGATATGCTGTTCACGGGTCTGCAGCGACAGGCGGTAGGCCTTGTTGCCACGGCTGTCGATGCTGACACCGATGATCCGTCCGGGCATCGAGCGCTTCAGCTTGTCGGTGGTCGCCATGTAAGCGGCGTGCGGGCCGCCATAGCCCATCGGAACGCCAAAGCGCTGGGTCGAGCCGATGGCGATATCCGCGCCCATCTCACCGGGTGACTTCAGCAGCGCCAGCGAAAGGATGTCGGCGGCAACAATGGCGATGGCTTTGTGTTCGTGCAGCGCCGCGATCTCGGCGGTGTAGTCGCGCACATGGCCATGGGTGCCGGGATACTGGAAGATCGCGCCAAACACCGCGCCCGCGTCCAGGCTGTCGGGATCGCCCACCTGCACATCGATGCCCAGAGGCTCAGCCCGGGTTTTGATCACCGCGATGGTCTGCGGGTGGCAGTTCTTGTCGACAAAGAAAGCTGCGTTGTTAGCCTTGGACCGCCCGCCGCGCTTGGCCATCGCCATGGCTTCGGCTGCCGCTGTGGCTTCGTCGAGCAGCGAGGCGTTGGCCACGTCCAACCCGGTCAGGTCGCTGACCATGGTCTGGAAGTTCAACAGCGCCTCAAGACGACCCTGACTGATCTCGGGCTGGTACGGCGTGTAGGCGGTGTACCAGGCCGGGTTTTCCAGGATGTTGCGCAGGATCGGCGCCGGGGTGGTGGTGCCGTAATAGCCCTGACCGATCAGCGAGGTCAGAACCTTGTTCTTGCCCGCCACTTGCCGCATGTGAAAGAGCGCATCGCGCTCGGTCATCGCCGGGCCCCAGTCCAGCGGCTCTTTCTGGCGGATCGCAGGCGGAACGGTGGCGTCGATCAGTTCGTCCAGCGTCTTGAAGCCGATCACCTTGAGCATGTCGCGCATCTCGGTCGGGCTGGGCCCGATATGGCGGCGATTGGCAAAGTCATAGGCTTCGTAGTCGGTCAGTTTGAAGGCCATTGCAGCGCTCCTATGAATAAGTCAGGTCGGGCGGAGGCCGCGAGGACCTCCGGTAGAATGCGGGCCGGGTCGGCCCGAACGGGTGGGGTCCCGGATCAGGACCCCGGCAGAGGCTCAGCCGATGAAGGCCTTGTAGCCCGCCTCGTCCATCAGATCTTCCAGCTGCGACGCGTCTGCGATCTTGATCTTGTAGATCCAGGCGTTGCCCTCGGGGTCTTCGTTCAGCGCGCCGGGATTGTCGGCCAGCGCCTCGTTGACCTCGGTGATCTCGCCATCGACCGGCGCATAAAGCTCGGACGCGGCCTTGACGGATTCGATCACGCCGATCTCACCGTCCTTGGCAAATTCCTCGCCCACGTCCTGCTGTTCGACAAAGACCACCTCGCCCAGCTGCTCGGCGGCATGGGCAGTGATGCCCAGCGTGGCGGTGTCGCCCTCAACAGTCAGCCATTCATGCTCTTCGGAATAATAGGTTGCCATGGTGTCTCTCTCCTGACTTCAACGCTTGTAATTCTGTTTGACGAAGGGCAGCGCCACGATCTGCGCCGGTTGCGCCTTGCCCCGGATGATCAGGTTCACCGTCTCGCCCGGTTCGGCATGGCCTGCGGATACGTAACCCATCGCCACCGGGCCGCCGACCGTGGGGCCAAAGCTGCCCGAGGTGATCTGACCAATCGTATTGCCCTCAAGGCATTGTACCTCGACGCCCTGACGCGCCGGCGCGCGGCCTTCGGGTTTGATGCCCACCAGCTTGCGCGCGGGGCCTTCGGCCAGTTCTTTTTGGATACGCTCGGCGCCCGGAAAGCCGCCCTCTTCCTTGCGGCGCTTCTGGATCGCCCAGCCGAGGCTGGCCTCGATCGGCGAGGTCGTCTGGTCGATGTCATTGCCATAGAGGCACAGCCCCGCCTCCAGCCGCAGGCTGTCGCGCGCGCCCAGCCCCGCCGGTTCGCAATCCTCATGCGCCAGGAAAGCGCGGGTGATCTCAATGGCTTTATCCTCAGGGATCGAGATCTCGTACCCGTCCTCGCCGGTGTAACCCAGACGCGAGATGCGGCATTCGGTGCCCATGATCTCGGCCACGGTGGTTTCCATGAAGGTCAACTCGCGGGCCGCAGGGCACAGCTCGCCCACCACATCCTCGGCCTTGGGGCCTTGGACAGCGACGAGCGCGCGGTCGAAGATCTCGGTCACTTCGACCCCGTCCAGATTGGCCTGCATATGCGGAATGTCCTGATGCCGCAGCGCCGCGTTCACCACTACAAAATAGTGATCCCCCGCATTCGACACGATCAAATCGTCCATGATCCCGCCTTCGGCATTGGTGAAAAACCCGTACCGCGCCTTGCCTTCCTTCAGCGTCGCGTAAGCCTGCGGGCAGATCGCCTCCAGCTTCTCACCCACATTCTCGCCCCGCAGGATCACCTGTCCCATATGAGACACATCAAACACCGCCGCCTTCTCACGACACTGCTTATGCTCTCCCATAATCCCCATCGGATACTGAACAGGCATCTCCCAACCAGCAAAATCAACCATCTTGCCACCCAACTCAAAATGCAAGTCATACAAAGGCGTGCGCTTCACTTCAGTCATGGGTCTAACCTTTCTTAGGTCAATGTCGCTGAATGCTGCAAATTTTCGTATTGCGCCAAAGCTGTTACCGCCAAGCTTCCCATGACTGTGTCACAAGTCAACAGGTATGGAACTTTGATCTGTGTCAGGGTTGACCTGTCGAAGGTCGAATAAAGCGTATACGTCCGCATGCTGCATCCGTGTTTCTGATAGGAAACTTTTTTCTTTTACGCAACATCAAAAATTGGAAATGCAGACAGACCCGCGGTGCACACCCCCTAAACCGCTGAGATTTTTGCCGGATGCCCACGGAACACCTCTGGCCCCTGCCCACAACCTGCCCTAAGACTCCGCCCGAGAGGGACCGCCATGTCACATATTACACTGGTTCGCCACGGCCAGGCCAATACCGATGCGCGTGATGAAGAAAGCTATGACAAGCTCAGCGATCTGGGTCACCAGCAGGCGCGCTGGCTGGGTGCGCATCTGCAGTTCACGCGGACCAGCTATACGCGCGTCTATTGCGGCACCCTGACCCGTCATGTCGAGACCGCCGCCAGCATGGGACTGGCCGAGCCGATCCGCGATCCCCGCCTGAACGAGATTGAATACTTCACCATTGCCAAGCTGTTTGAAGAGCAGCACGGCGTGATGGTCCCGACCGACCGTGAGGGGTTTGTTGAACATCTGCCTCGGACATTCTCAGCCTGGGCAAATGGCGAAATCAAAAACACACCCGAGACCTTCGAGGAATTCGAGGCCCGAGTCTCTGGCGCGCTGCGTGATATCGGCACCGAGGGCGGACCCGCGATCGTGGTGACCTCGGGCGGGTTGATCTCGATGGTTGTGCGGCAGGCGATGGGGCTGGATATCCCGTCGATGGCGCGTGTGGCCCTTGCCATCATGAACACGTCAATGCATCGTCTGCACCCGATCGGCCCGCAGCTGAGCCCGGTCCTGTTCAACGCCGTTCCGCATCTGGAAGCGCCGAACCGGCAATACGCGCAGACCCACCTGTAACTTTTCGGAGGCCCCATGCAGCTTTATTATGCTCCCCGCACGATCTCGATCGCTGTTGCCATCGCCTTGGAAGAAGCCGGGCTGAGTTATGAAGCGATCCAACTGGATTTCACCGGGGGCGAGCAGACAAAGCCTGCCTATAAGCAGATCAACCCCAAGGGCCGCGTTCCGGCGCTGGTGGTGGATGGCGGCATCCTGACCGAAACCGGAGCACTGCTGGAATATATCGCGGCCAAAGCCCCCGAGGCTGGTCTGGTACCTGTGGATCCGATCATGGCGGCGCGGATGCGTGAGGTGACGTTCTACCTTGCCTCGACCATGCATGTGAACCACGCGCACAAAATGCGCGGGCATCGCTGGGCCGACAAAAAATCCAGCTGGAAAGACATGAAAGACAAGGTCGCACAGACGATGACCGCGTCCTGCGAGTACATTTCGTCGAACGGGCTGCGCGGGCCGTTTGTTCTGGGCGAGGCTTTCTCACTGGCTGATGCTTACCTCTATGTGGTCTGCAGTTGGTTGGAAGGCGACGGCGTCGACGTTTCGGCCTTCCCCAAGATTGTCGCCTTCCGTGAGGCGATGGAGGCACGGCCTTCGGTTCAGGCGGTGCGCGCCGCCGGAATGCTCTGACAAAAGGAAATACGATGACACATCTCTGGGTCCGGGCAGAACAGCGCTCGAACGAGGAACGGGTTGGGCTGACCCCCGAAGGCGCCGCAGCCCTGATCGCCGCAGGCATCCGCGTGACGGTCGAGGAGAGCTCGGTACGCGCCATTCCGATTGACGGTTACAAGGATGCGGGCTGTGAGATCGCGGCTGAGAACTCATGGCCCGAAGCCCCGTTGGATGCAATCATCTTCGGCCTCAAGGAACTGCCCGAGGACGGCAGCCCTCTGCCCCACCGCCACATCATGTTCGGCCACGCCTATAAAGGCCAGCACTCCGGCCGCGCGCTATTGGAGCGGTTCAAAGCCGGAGGCGGTACGCTTTACGATCTGGAATATCTGGTGGACGAAAATGACCGCCGGGTTGCGGCCTTTGGCTATTGGGCCGGTTACGCAGGCGCTGCCGTTACACTCAAGACATGGGCCGCGCAGCAACGGGGTCAGGAATGCCCACCGGTGGGTGTCTATCCCAGCAAGGACGCGCTGAATGCCGAACTGCTGGCCGAACTGGACGCCACCGGCGCAGACCGCCCGCGCGCCATCGTCATCGGCGCTTTGGGCCGCGTCGGAACCGGGGCTGCAGACCTGTGCGAAGCGATGGGCGTCAGCGTCACCAAGTGGGACATGGCCGAAACCGCCAGCGGTGGACCGTTCCCGGAAATCCTCGACCACGACCTGTTCCTGAACTGCATCTTCGCGCGCCCCGGCACACCGGTCTTTGTTCCGCCAGAGGCACTGACCGCCCCGCGCAACCTGACCGCCATCGGCGACGTGGCCTGCGACCCGGACAGCGATTACAACCCGGTCCCCGTCTATGACCGCGCCACGACGTGGGAGGCCCCCGCCCTGCGCGTGGCCACCGATCCTGTGATGGACGTGATGGCCATCGACAACCTGCCGTCGATGCTGCCGGTCGAAAGCTCGGAAGACTACGCCGCGCAATTGCTGCCCTCACTGCTGACCCTGGCCGGTCTGGACAGCGGCGTCTGGGGTCGGGCAGAAGCAACTTACAAAACACATATGAGAGGGATCTGAGCGATGACGATTCACTGGTGTGGCACCGGCCTGTCGGCTATCCCCGGCTTGCGCCGCCTAATCGAGGGCGGGCATAAGGTCACCGTCTGGAACCGGACCATCGACAAGGCCAAGGCCGAAGTCGGCGACCTGACCGACGACATCCGTGCCTTCGACATCGACGCCTTGGGCGCAGTTTTGGAAAAGGGCGACGTGATCGTATCCATGCTACCGGGTGACTGGCACGTGCCGCTGGCGGAGCTGGCAATCTCGAAACAGGCCAATTTCGTCTCGTCGTCGTATATCGCGCCTGAAATGCGCGCGCTGGACGACAAAGCGCGCGAGGCCGGTGTGGCGTTGGTCAACGAGGTGGGCCTTGACCCGGGCATCGACCACCTGATGGCGCATGCTCTGGTCGCAGACTACCGCGCCTCGGACGCATTCGATCCGCAAAACCACCTGAGCTTCATCTCTTATTGCGGCGGAATTCCCAAGAACCCCAACCCGTTCCGCTACAAGTTCAGCTGGTCGCCGCTGGGCGTGCTCAAGGCGCTGCGGTCCCCTTCGAAATCGATCCGCGACTACGCACCGCTGGACGTCGCCCGCCCGTGGGACGCGATCACCAGCTATATCGCGCCTTTGCCGACGCCGGAAAGCTTTGAGGTCTATCCAAACCGCGACTCGATCCCTTTCATGGCCGAGTACCAGTTCGAGGAACACTGGCCGGTCAAGGAATTCGTCCGCGGCACCCTACGCCTGAACGGTTGGGCCGATGCATGGTCGGACGTGTTCACTGAGATCGAGACGCTGTCTGGCCCCGAAGGTGACGCCCGCCTGAAAGAAATGTCAGACCAGTTCTGGGCCGAGAACGCCTATGATGAGGGCGAGCCGGACCGCGTGGTTCTGTGCGTTGGTCTGAAGGCGGAAAAAGACGGCATTCCGGTCTGGAACAAGACCTATGTGATGGACGCCTGGGGCGACGCACGTGGCACCGCCATGGCGCGTCTGGTGTCTGTGCCGGTTTCGCTGGCCGTCGAGGCCGTTCTGAACCGCGCCATCCCCGCCGGTGTCCACGCCGCCCCCAGCGACCCGAAACTGGTGCAGGGCTGGATGGCCGAGATCGACAAGCTGGCCCAGCACCTGCAGGTGGTAGATCATTTGAGCTGAACGACTGGCACCGTCCTGTTTGAAGCAGGGCGGTGCCTTTAGTTCAATGCGGCCTGCGCCAAATCGACGAGGTTGCGGCGCATTTGCGGGCTCAAGAGATTTTCGTTCGCAAGTTTCAATTCTTCATCTTCGACGGAACCGCGGGGATAGTGGAACAAACCGCCGTTTACGCAGTCAAACACGCGATTATCTACAAGAAAGCGAGCCGCTTCACTTGAAGGGAAGTCCGTTAAAACCTCCGAAGCTGTTCCCAAATATATCGCCTGAAGAATCATCCTAGCTGGCAGCCCACCTTGTTCAAAGAAATCCTCAAGCGTTTCGAACCCCGCTTCTGACACTGTACTTTCAACAAATTTGGGATAGTGCTCTCCCAATTTCACGATCGCTTCTTCGCAGGTCAAAACGGGGTAGTTTTCTCGCCGCTCGGGGAATAAGGGCGGGCAGTTTGACCCTGCCAACATGCACGCTTCGAAAAACTGTTGTCGCGTTTTCTCGTGGGTCAGATCAACACGAAGCGCTTCTCTGAATGCCTCAGCCGCTGCCCCGTACTGTTCTCGTTCGAGCCGCATCCGCCCAAGTCTGCGTGGCATCCAAAGTAGCCGTTCATTTTCAGCCACCGGGTATTCTTCCATGAGCTGAGAGAAATATGCGTCGGCCTCTTCATATCGCTCCAGCTTTTTTAAAAGACGAAATCGCTGCTTAGCCGTGTAGGTTATCGTGGGGGCCAGTTGATGCGCCTTTTCGATTGCGTCAAATGCAGCCTCATCATCCCCCAATTTGCCTAAAACATGGCTGACCCACTGCCAGGCCTGATGTTCTTCCGCGTTTAGGGTCGCCGCGGCTTTGAACTCTGTTAAAGCGCGCTGGAGGTCTTTTTTTACTATGTAAGCCCGCCCACGGTATATCTGGATAACCGCCAACTCCTCTGGCGTGTACTTTGCGTTTTCAAGAAGGCGGCTGCAGCCCTGAATGGTCTTGTCCGGCTCGGCGTCGGGGCTGTGACAGTCCGCTGCGAGCATATCTGCGACCAAATCACTGTGCTGCTTGTTCTGGTATAACAGAAAAGCGGTTACAAAGATTAGACATGCTGCCGCCAGCCTTACAATACGCCCGTTCAAAACCCCGTCCCTTCAACGCATTAATCAACTTTAACGCGAAATTTCTGACATGATTTCTTGCGATTAACTATCCATCTCGCCATACGACGACAAAAAAGCCACTCCGAAATCTCGGAATGGCTTTGGCTTATTCTACGCTGCGGTCGGTCAGATATAGCGTTCTATAACGTCGTCGATGTCGTTACGGTTGATACCAAGTTCGGCTAGATCTTGGTCCTTCAATCGGTTCAGTTCCTGCGCAGCGCGCACGATTTCTGTTCTGATTAGTTGCAACCGCATTGCCTGATCGAACAACAAAACAGAACTGGCGTTTACTGGCAGCTCGCGGCTGGATCCAGAATCCAACATTCTCTCCTCCATGTTTGACGCCGCGCCTGGCGCGGCGTTCCGATCAGTGCTTGTTACGGTTATAGGGCTGCTTGTGGTAAACACTTTCATAAGCGCGTCGGTTTATCTCGCTGCGCGGAACTCCGATGTCTTCCAACTGTCTATCGGTCAACTTCTCCAGCGACCGGACGGTATTGGCGAAAACTCCACGGCGGAAATGTTCGACACGTGCTTCGGCGTAATTCGAGAACATACCGAAGAAGAGCCCCTTCTGCGGAGTAACTGTTTGTGCGTATCCCATGACTTTCTCCTTTCAGTCTGAATTGCGTTTTTCGTTGCAAAACTGATTAAAGCAGTCGGGATTAACGGCACCGGAGCGTTAGATTAACTTCAGTTTAGAATTGGTGGAATCGCACATCCGACGAAGGCAACGCCACGTTGTTGGCCTACCATTCACTCGGGGTTGTCAGCGCCCAGCACATTTTGGATCAAAAACGCCGCGACCGGATCGACGTCGTCACGTGCCAGAACCTCTTGCAGCGATGCGGTCAGAGCACCCGTTCCCCATACATCGACAGAAAGAGCAATCCAACCCGCCAGAGAGGTGCTGCTTTCCAACTCTTGCCGGTAGATTTCCAGAATTTGCGCCTGCAGCTCTGGCCGTGCGGCACCGCCATCGGTCAGAACCTGGATGAGCTTTTGCCTGTCTTCCTGCGTGCGATGCTGCTGCGCCAATCCGTTTCCAATCAGGTCAACAGCAACGGCTCCGTCCACCTCGATCCCCGCAAGCGCCCAATCGGTCAGGTTCAGGCTACCGGTTTGCAGTGCAGACCGATAACGGCTTTGAACCAGCGCCCGCGCCTCGGGGTCTGATTGCAGCCCCAACAGGCGTATGATGGTTGGCGCATAGGCAAGGCGGTTCACATCGCGCAAGTCCCGCATCAGATGCGCCGTCGGCACAACATCCCGAACCTGCCGCGCAATTGGGTATGGTGCGCGGTGGATCTCGATCAGGGCGGCGTTGCGCAAAATCCGATCTTCATGCGTCAGGAAACGGCTAAAAAAGGCGACGCGGGTTGGGTCATCCGTTTTGCCGATGCTCCAGTCCGCGTGACGGGCGCGCACGGCATCCAAGAAAGCGGTCCGGTCGGGTGTCATCAGAAAGCTCTTCGACCAGACATTTGCATAGCCGCGCCCCGCTTTGTCCTGAACCCCTCCGCCATAGATCATAAGTACGGTTCTGTCCGGATCGGTGCGAAAGGCGGATCGTGAGACACTATCAACCAGAAAGGGGATGTCTGGTAATACCGCAAGCTGCTCTGGTGTGCCCTTGAGCACGGAGACTGGAGAGTAGCTGAACGGATTGTCCGGCGCGGGTGCGGCCAACACCATCACCTGTGCCGACAAGATGCGGTCTGCAAGCGAGTATTCCGGCAGCGTGACACAAACAGCGCAAGCCACTGAAGCGCGCGGCGTGAGAACGCAACAAGCGGTAAATAAAAGCCCCCCGAAAAGACGCCACAAAAGTTGCATCATTCACGCCCTACTTTGTTGTCGGCCATGGCCGTCTCGTTCAGGCCACCAGATGGCCAGTCTACATCAGATCGTTCTCCACGTCCTCTGCTGAGATCCCAAGCGCATCCAGACCATTCTCAAGATGATCCGACAGGTGCGGCGTACCGATCAGGTAGTCGGCACAGGGGGTCGAGGCCTCTGACTTGGCAGTTGCAATCGCTTCAGCCAGGTCCTCGGCGAAAAAGCTCTCGCGACCGATCCACATGACAGCAACCAACTCGGCCTGCTCATCCTCGCCCATACGGTCGATGAAGGCGCGCAGCTCGCCCTCGGCGCGGTTCAGTTCGCGTCCCATCATGGCAACCTGAGCGATTTTTCTTGCCGAGATTTCCAACATGACCCAACTCCTCGTGTTCGCGGTTTCCATCCTAGCACAATCACTCTGAGGTGCCCGAGTCTTTGATCTTACGCAAACAAAGACGCATTAGGGTTCGCGGATGCGGGAAACCGGATGGTCCGGAACGGGGGCAGTGCGAAACGGGTGGAACCGCGCTTTTTTGACCCAAAGTTTCAACGCTTGCCACAAGATCAGAACAAACGCGCGGCGGGCACCGAACGGGCGGCGCAGCAACGACCATAGGATCGCGCCATCAGTCAGCGGCGCACGCGGCCCGGTCAGCGTTGCGATCAGCCCGCCACCCTTGCGCCCATAGTCGATCCACACGCCCACGCGATCCGGGCGATAGTCGAACCGGAAGGTGTAAGACCCTTCGATCTTCTGAAATGGCGAGACATGCATCAGCTTATTCGCCTGGATCCGATCCGAGGGCTGGATTGGAGCGAAGTCGGGATTGTGGCAAAGATAGCTGTGGCGCGTACCGTATGTATTGGTGACCTCGGCCACCACCGCATACAGCTGCTCTTCCGCGTCAAAACAGAACCAGAAACTGACCGGGTTGAAGACATGGCCAAACACGCGCGGTTGAGTCAGCAGGGCAATGCGCGCTGGTTGGGTGACACCCATCTGGTCGAACTGCTCACGCAGCCAAGCGGCACCTCGCCCCTTTCCCGGCACTCCACCATGGTCGCGATCCCGCCAGTTGGTGACATTGGCCCGGTTCAGGGAAAACAACAGCGGGGTACCCGGTTGACCTTCAGGGTCCAGCAGAATGTAGTCGATGGAATAGCGAAAGGCGTTCTGAATATCCCCCTTCCGCCCGTGAAAGGTATGGCCCGCGATATGGTCGATCCTTTTCACGCCGCATTCCTTGCTTTGCCTGTAAACCGTTCAACCGGCATTCTTTTCCCAAACTGTTCGCATCAGATAATACGCAAACTAGCCCGACACGGATCAAAAACCGCAAACAAAGTGATCCGCCTTGGGCTATGCCGCGTATTGTGGTTATGTTTACCGAGATCGATACCGTGACCTTGGATGAACCGGTGGCCGAAAGGCCTGCACTCAAACCTTGGCGCACAAAGAAACGCATCAGGGGCAAGCCGGTGAACAAAGCGGATGGCAGTTGCGAGACCAGAACTGAGTGGGTGAGCCACGTCAGGCGTATTCGGGACGCGCAGGATCAGGCGGCTTTTGCCGAACTGTTTCAGCACTTCGCGCCGCGGATCAAGGCGTTCCTGATTAAGTCGGGGTCTGACGCTGCGCTGGCCGAGGAATGTGCGCAAGAGGTGATGGCGACGTTGTGGCACAAGGCGCATCTGTTCGATCCTACCCGCGCGACCGTCGCCACATGGGTGTTCACGATCGCACGGAACAAGCGCATCGACGTCCTGCGCAAACAACGCCGCCCCGAACCCGAGGACCTGGGATGGGGACCCGAGGCGGAACCGGAACAGGACAACGTGATCGCGCTGCAACAGGAAACCGCGCAGCTGCGCAACGCGATAGCAGCGTTGCCCGAGGCGCAAAGAGAACTGATCGAAAAGGCCTATTTCGGCGATCTGAGCCACCGCGAGATTGCCTCTGCAACCGGATTGCCGCTGGGCACGATCAAATCACGAATACGGCTGGCGCTGGACCGCTTGCGCCACGCAATGAACTGAGATGATGATGATGAGCAACGATATAAAACATCACCTGACAGACGACCTGCTGATGGCCTATGCCGCAGGGACTCTGCCTGAGGCGTTCGACCTGATGGTCGCTACGCATTTGTCCCTGTGTGACCACTGCCGTGCCCGCGCTGAGAGTTTCGAAGCGGTCGGTGGCTGCGTTTTGCAGGATCAGGACGCGACGGCGAGTATGAGCGATAGTTCTCTGGCCGCGACCATGGCGCTGATCGCTCAGGGCGCGCCGGCTGCCAAACCGGCCCGTCCGGGATGTTCAGTTCTGCCCGCGCCTCTGCAGGATTACGTGGGCGGAGGTGTGAATGACATCAAATGGCGGTCCATCGGAATGGGTGTGAAACAGGCGATCCTGCCGACTACACGTGAAGCCACCGCGCGCCTTCTGTTCATCCCGGCCGGTGCAGCCGTGCCCGATCACAGCCACAATGGCATCGAACTGACGATGGTGTTGCAGGGGGCCTTTTCGGATGAGGTCGATCACTTTGCCCGCGGCGATGTTGAGATCGCGGATGAAGACCTGCACCACACGCCGACGGCTGATATCTCGGAAGATTGCATCTGTCTGGCTGTCACAGATGCGCCACTAAAGTTCAACAAACTAATGCCACGTCTGTTCCAGCCTTTCCTTCGTATCTGAGGAATCTGGGTGGTACGTTAACCCCACAGTTGGCTTGGGAGGTGATCATGAAAACGCGTTTGATCCTGAGTATCGTCTTTGCAGGTTTTGCCTGCACCGCCTGGGCGCAACGCGCCGCTGAGGTCAAATTCGAACCCGGCAATTTCGGTACGATGGTCAGCGGCACCATCACTGGTGACGAGTATTTTGACTACAACCTCGGTGCGAGTGCCGGTCAGGAAATGTTTGCAGACCTTCAACTCAGCGACACCAACGGCAATGGCGTGATCTACTTTAACATTCTGCCACCGGGCAGCGATGGGGTTGCAATATACAACGGCTCGATCAACGGCAACACCGCTCGGATCAACCTGCCCGAGGACGGAGATTACACGATCCGCGTCTACCTGATGGGCAACGACCGGGATACCGGCAAGACGGTCGGCTACAATCTGGACCTCTCGATCCAGTAGGGTTCAGCCCTCGGACTTGCCCAACGGCACCACATTGGTGTGATCGTCCGGTGCAAGCTCCTCAAAATCGAAGTTGTCCAACCGCTGCGCCCGCCGCCCGGCTTTTTCCGCGCTGATCTTGATTTCCGAAATATCCTTGGCCGCCTGTCCAAAATGACGGTCTAGGTTCGATACGCGGTCGCCCAGACGCTCTACATCCTTGTGCAGCATCCCCAATTCCTTGCGGATGGCACCCGCCTGTTCCCGCATCCGCGCGTCTTTCAGGATCGCGCGCATCGTGTTCAGAGTCGCCATGCAGGTGGTGGGCGAAACGATCCAGACACGTTTGCTGAAACTCTCCTGCACCAGCTCGGGAAACTTGGCGTGCAGTTCGGCATAGACCGCCTCGGACGGCAGGAACATCAGCGCGCCATCGGCGGTTTCGCCGTCCAGAATGTACTTCTCGGCAATATCGTTGATGTGCTTGCGCACCGTGCTGCGGAACATTTGCACGGCTGCTTTCAGCTCGGCGTCATTTGTCGAGCCGATCAACGCCTCATAAGCCTCCAAGGGAAACTTGCTGTCGATCACGATCGGCCCCGGCGGGTTCGGCAGGTTGATCAGACAATCCGCGCGCCGCCCGTTCGACAGCGTTGCCTGCAACCGAAAACTGTCCGAGGGCAGCGCCTTTGAGACGATGTCGTTCAGCTGAATCTCACCAAATGCGCCGCGGGTCTGTTTGTTCGAGAGGATATCCTGCAGCGACAGCACATCGCCCGACAGTTTGGTGATATTGTCCTGCGCCTTGTCGATGGCCGCCAGCCGTTCCTGCAACTGGGTCAGCGAGGTCGCGGTCTGTTCCGACGAGCCATGCAGCGATTCCTTCATCCGTTCCTGCATCTCGGCCAGCGCGCGCGTCGATTTCATCGCGTTGTCTGCCAACCGATCATTCATCTGCTGCTGCACCGAGGACAGACGTGATTCCACCGTCTGGATCACCTGCACCTGCGCATTTGCCTGTGTGTCCGAGACATGCTGCAAGCCGCCGCGCAGTTGCTCCTGCCCCTGTCCCAACTGCTGCACGTGCTGGCCCAGATGCGCCATCTGCCGTGCCAGTGGTTCCGCCATGCGGGCCGAGCGTTGCGCTGCCCGCATGGACATAAACAGCAGCAACAGAATCAGCGCGACAACGCCCCCCGCAATCAGGATCACGGGGTCATTCAATGCAACTTGGGTGCCAGCAATCTCGATCATGTCGCCTCGGATGTTCTTGTTTTATTCTTCATAACCCGACAGCGTTGCCGGATCAACTGCGGCCGAACAGACGCTCGATATCGCTCAGCTTCAATTCCACATATGTCGGTCGCCCGTGGTTACACTGGCCGGAATGGGACGTTGCTTCCATCTCACGCAACAGGGCGTTCATCTCCTCGGCCCGCATCCGGCGTCCCGACCGAACCGAGCCATGGCAGGCCACCCGGCTGAGGATCGCCTCGATCCGTGCCTGCACCGTCTGGCTTTCGCCCTGATCGGCCAGTTCGTCTAGAATATCCAATATCATCGCGCGAGCATCGACCTCACCCAGAATCGCCGGGGTTTCGCGCACGGCGATAGCACCGCCGCCGAAGGGTTCCAGCGTAAGACCAAGGCGTGACAGGTCGTCGGCCACGGCCATCAGGCGTGCGCAGTCACCTTCGGAAAGCTCGACAATCTCGGGGATTAGCAGCGCCTGTGCGGCGACGCCGTTCTCGGCCATCTGGGTTTTCAGCTTTTCATAGACCAGCCGTTCATGCGCCGCGTGTTGGTCGACAATCACCATGCCATCAGCGGTCTGGGCGATGATGTAATTCTCATGCACCTGTCCCCGCGCAGCACCCAAAGGCAAGTCCTGCGGTGCAGGCTCTTCCATTGCGACCGGAGCCACCGGAGCAGGGTCAACTACGCTGCCGCTGTAATCCCGGGACAGCTCCGCAAAACCCGGAGCCTGCGCCTGATAGGCCACCTGACGGGCCGCAAGTGAGGGCCGATCCATCTGATACACCCGCGCCGGGGCAGGTTGCGCCGGTTCAAGCCGCATCGCGCCAAGCGTTGCATTGGCCACGGTGGTCGAGGCTCGGTGCCCCGCTTCGGCCAGCGCATGCCGCAGGGCCGAAACGATCAGCCCCCGCGCAACGCCCGGATCACGAAACCGGACCTCGGATTTTGCAGGGTGGACGTTCACATCCACCAGCGTCGGGTCGCAATCGATAAACAGCGCCGCCGCCGGGTGGCGATCGCGGCTAAGAAAATCGAAATATGCCGCCCGCAATGCACCGATCAGCATCTTGTCCCGCACGGGGCGACCATTGACGAACAGGTACTGCGCCACAGCTGCACCACGGGAATAGGTCGGCAGGGCGGCATAGCCATAGAGCCGGATGCCTTCGCGTGTGGCGTCGATCTGCAGCGCGTTCTCGGCAAACTCGCGCCCGATCACGCGGGCCAGACGGGCGTGCAGCGCGTCGAACAGATCGCCGTTTTCACGGTCAGCGCGGAAGGTTACGCGCCCCTCGCCTCCACCAGAAACATCACGCAGGGAAAAGGTGATGGCGGGCTCGGCCATGGCGAGGCGTTTCACCGTGTCACCAATCGCCTGAGCCTCAGCCCGATCGGTGCGCATGAATTTCAACCGCGCGGGCGTGGCAAAAAACAAATCGCGCAGTTCCACCACTGTGCCTGTGCGCAGGGCGGCGGGTTTCACCGCCTCCATCTTGCCGCCTGCCACGTGAATTTGTGCCGCATCCGCGCCCGGCACCCGGCTGGTGATGGTCAGCCGCCCGACAGCGCCCAGCGACGGCAGCGCCTCACCCCTGAACCCGAAAGTGTGGATGTTCAGCAGATCCGAGCCGTCAATTTTCGAGGTCGCATGGCGCGACAGGGCCAGCGGCAGGTCTTGTGCCGAAATTCCACAGCCATCGTCGGTGACGCGAATCAGCGTCTTGCCACCATCGGCGATATCTATGGCGATGCGTGTCGCACCGGCATCGATGGCATTTTCCACCAACTCCTTGACGGCCGAAGCCGGACGTTCAACCACCTCGCCCGCAGCGATCCGGTTGATCGCAGCATCATCAAGCTGCCGGATAACGGGTGGGATTTCGCTGATATTGGGGTGTGTCTGCGCCATACCACCAGACCTAGCACACACGCGTACGATTCTGCCACTGGTTTGGATGTATCAATTTTGCAGGAGGGGGCGTTCGAACAATCGCACCGTACCGATGTAACAGACGGTGAACCGGATCGCGATTGTCCGAACGGTCCAAGGTGAGTGGTGGTCTTCCAGTAAATTCAATCGAGTTGGTAGCACGATTGGTAACATGAAGATCATTAACTCTGCCAACAGAGTATTTCTGAGCAGATTCCAGCCGACCGGTCGCAGACAGGGGTGGCGGGAACACGCCGTGTCAAGAGGCCTGGGGCGCTCCGGCGCGGGTTCTACACGGGCCCCACAGCGCTGCGGCGGCCAGGATCAGGCCCGACATAGTGGCGATCATGCCTGCCGCGCTGACAGCGTCCGCCCCGCCCAGCCACAGCGGCCCATATCCCGCCAGCACATAGCCTGAAATCGCTGAAACGCTGGCAAAGACAACGCTCCACGCGATCTGGGTTTCCAACCGGTTGGTCATCATGCGCGCGGCCGCAGGCGGGCAGATAAACATGGCGATCACGATGATCGACCCCACCGCGTCAAAGGCCGCCACGGCAGAGATCGCCGCAACGATCACCAGAGCCATGCCCAGCGTACCGGTGCGAATGCCGATGGTGCGGGCAAAACCTTCGTCAAATGTGGAAATCTTCAATGGGCGCCAGAACAGCCAGATGAACAGAACCACTCCGGCCAGCGTGAAAGTAATGCGCGGCAGTTCCGGCGGCAACCCGGCCAAGGCCGTCAGGTCCAGCAAGGATGACCACCCCACCGCATCCAACCAGATCAGGCTTTCCAGATTGCCGTAAAGCGCATGTTCCACGTCCAGATGCACGGTAGAAGTGTCAGTCTGTTCCAGCAACAGCACACCGCCTGCGAACATGGTGGTGAACACCACCCCCATCGCGGCGCCGGGTTCGATCTGGCCCAGTCGCCGGATCGCCTCGATCATCACTACGGCCACAATCGACGCACCCGCCGCGCCCAGCATCATCGGCCAGGTCGAAATGGCTCCGGTCAGGATAAAGGCCACCACGATGCCAGGCAGCACCACATGGCTGATCGCATCGCCGATCAGGGCCTGTTTGCGCAGCACGAGAAAATTGCCCGGCAGCGCGCAGGCAATGGCCGCAAAGGTGCCGATCAGCAAAGGCGTTAGCGACAGGGGAACAAATTCTTCACCGCTCATGAGGGTACCCCCTGCGGGCCGCCGATCTGGCGGTCGATCTCGGCGATCTGGTCGCGGGTCAGAACAGTTTCGATGTCGCGCAACCCGTCATAGAGCGCCGCGGTCGCCTCATGCGCCTGATCGGCGCGGACGACCTCCCACCGTTTTTCGTCGCGCAGGGCTTTGGCGGCGCGGGCCTTACCAGCCTCGGTGGCGACACCATCGGCACGGGCCAGCCCAGCGCGTTTCAACAGGCGCAGGGTCAGCGGTTCATAGATTTTCTGGTCTTGCGCCAGCGCCAGCAGACCTTGACGGATGTGGACACGGCGCTGAAACCGTAGATGTTTCAGCACCGCCGCCAGAACACCCCGGACTGGGGCCAATAGCAAGGACAGGGCAAAGAAGCCAAAGCTGACCAGCACGATGATCGGACCCGTAGGCAGGTTTGGAGCCGAGGCCGACAGCGCCGCCCCCAGATACCCAGCCAGACCGCCTGCCAGACCGGCCAGCAGCACCACTCGGTCAGACCGTTCCGTCCAGAACCGGGCCGTGACGGCGGGGATAATCAGCAGCGCCACGATCAGGATCAGCCCAACGATCTTGAGGCCAACCACGGTGACAGCCATCACCAACCCCATCATCGCCAGATCAATGCGATGCACAGGTAACCCGCGCGCCGCGGCATATTCCGGATCGAAGGCCACCATGGTCATCGGGCGCCGGATGATCATCACCAGCGCCAGCGTCGCCGCCCCGCCAATCGCGATGATCAGCGCATCGGCCCAGAGCATTCCGGCGGTTGAGCCCAGCAGGAACCCTTCAAGTCCTGCCTGACGTCCAACGCCCATGGTCTGGATGATAGTCAGCAGAACAATGCCAAAGCCGAAGAACACCGACAGGACCGCTCCGATGGCTGCATCCTCGGCCAAACGCGTGCGGCGAGTCAGCCAGTTCATGCACAGCAGGCCAATCCAGGCCGAGATCGCCGACCCGGCCAACAAGCCAATCAGATTGCGGCCATCGCCGCCAAAGGCAACCAAAACCATGAAAGCAAGGCACACGCCCGGCAGTGTCGCATGGCTGATCGCATCGCTGACCAGAGCGCGCTTGCGCAGAAACAGGAAGGTGCCTGTGACCCCGGCAGAGACACCCAGCAAGGTCGCACCGATGGCGACCAGCGTGGCGTTATAGCCAAGCTGCAGGGTCAGAGCGTCCCAAAGCATGGATTACCCCAGAGCGCGAGAGATCTGGTCGATCTGGGCAGTGGCCAAGCGGCCTCCGTACGCCGATTGCAGGGTCTCGGCGGTGAAGGCCTCTGTCACGGGGCCTTCGGCCACTTTGCGGGTGTTGATCAGGAAAACGTGGTCAAAATAGTCGGTGACGGTGGCCAGATCGTGATGCACGACGACAACGGTCTTGCCCGCCTCTTTCAGCGATTTCAGCACTGCGATGATGGCCCTTTCCGTGGCCGCGTCGACCCCGGCAAAAGGTTCATCCAGCAGATACAGATCCGCCTGTTGCGCCAAAGCGCGGGCCAGAAACACCCGTTGCTGCTGACCGCCGGACAGCTGGCCGATCTGGCGATCCGCGAAATCGTGCATACCGACCCGGTTCAGACACTCCATCGCCCGGGCCATGTGGCGCCCGCGAATGCGACCCAGCAGGCCCAACTCCCGTGACAGGCCCATCAGCACGACGTCGATGACACGGGTCGGGAAATCCCAATCCACACTGGCGCGCTGCGGTACATAAGCGATGCGGGCGCGCTGCTGTTCTAGAGGCTTGCCATAGACGGTGACCTGCCCGGACAGTGGCGACACGATCCCCAATGCGGCCTTAAGCAGGGTCGATTTTCCCGCCCCGTTCGGGCCGATGATTGCGGTCATCGCGCCGGGCTGCACGGTCATATCCACCGAGAATACCGCAGGCTTCTGACCGTAGGATACCGTCAGGCCGCGGATGGCCAGAGGGCTGTCCTTCAGGCCACTCTCAGCAACCGAAACACCCTGATTTGTGGCCAGTTCTAGCATTACTTAAAACCCCGCAGACAATTTGCCGTTCATGCCGCGATCGGGCACATCGGCACCCAGCGCGCCCGCGATGACGGTGATGTTGTGATCCAACATGCCGATATAAGTGCCCTCATAAGTGCCCGGTTCGCCCATAGCGTCGGAATACAGCTCACCGCCGACACCCACATCATGACCTTTGGCCGCAGCGCCTTCGATCAGCGCGCGCATCGACCGATCGGACACCGAGCTTTCCACGAACACCGCTTTCAGTTGTTTGTCGACCAGCGTGTCCACCAGCTCTCCGATCCGGTTCAAACCGGCCTCGGATTGGGTCGAGATGCCCTGAATGCCCATCACCTCATAGCCATACTCGGCCCCGAAATAGCCAAAGGCGTCATGCGCCGTGACCAACAGACGGTTGTTTTCAGGAACAGATGCGAGGGCTTGCGCGGCATAGGCTTCCAACTGGTCGATCTCGGCCAGATGCGCCTGTGCGTTGGCAGCAAAGATGTCGGCCGCGTCAGGGCGTGCCTCGGTCAGAGCATCCTGCACTTCAACCACCACATCGCGCCACAGGGCCGGGCTCATCCACACATGCGGGTCATATTTGTCGGCGTAGTCGTCGTGGGCGCGCAATTTCGACGTATCGACCCCTTCGGCAACGGCCATAACGGGCCGCTTGCGGCCCAGATCGTGGAAGAAGTGCTCCATCTGCGCTTCAAGATACAGGCCATGCCACAGGATCAGGTCCGCGCGGGTCATTGCGACGATATCGCTGCGGGTCTGGCGATAGGCATGCGGATCGACGCCGGGACCCATCAGGCCCTTCACCTTGACCTGATCTCCGCCTACCTGACGCGCAGCGTCGGCGATCATACCGGTGGTGGCAACCACCTTCAGCGGCGCTTCGGCCCAGGCCGCCAATGGCAATGCAGCGGCAATAGCCAGTGCTGCAAGAAAGCTGCGACGAATCATGTCAGACCCCGATTTGGAACTCACTTGAGAATGAATATGCGAACCATTCGCAAGTAAGTCAACGCTCTTGCGAATTATTCGCAAGAAAATGCCGATTTTGTCCATTTGGTCAAAAAACATATCGCCCTTGCCGCTCAATGCCTTCCATTTACGCGCAACCCGTGCGAATTTGGCGCAAACCTCCCAAAGGATGTGACTATGGAAACGCAGAGCTCAGAAAGCCCCGTGCGCACCGCGCATCTGCCGCAAGTGACCGAACCCAGAAACCCCGGTATGGACCTTGATCTGGACTGGGTGCGCGCCGTGCAGGCCAACACCTCGGCGATCGAACGCCGCGCGGCGACCCTACCCGGTCGTCGGTCGGTGAAAAAAGACTATCAGGCCGCGTGGCTGTTGAAGGCGGTCACCATGATCGACCTGACCACGCTGGCAGGTGACGATACCGTGGGCCGCGTGCGCCGCCTATGCGCCAAGGCGCGCCAGCCCGTTTCGCCCGCTTTGCTGCAGGCAATGGATATGCCGCCGATCACCACCGGCGCGGTCTGCGTGTATCACGACATGATCGAAACCGCGGTTGCGGCGCTGAAAGGCACCGGCATTCCCGTGGCCGCGGTATCCACCGGCTTTCCGGCCGGCCTGTCTCCATTCCACCTGCGCGTGGCCGAGATCGAGGAAAGCGTAAAAGCCGGGGCCGAAGAGATCGACATCGTGATCTCGCGCCGCCACGTGCTGTCGGGTGACTGGCAGGCTTTGTATGACGAGATGAAAGCCTTCCGCGCGGCCTGCGGCGATGCCCATGTCAAAGCCATCCTTGCGACCGGAGAGCTGGGCAGCCTGCGCAACGTCGCCCGCGCCTCGTTGGTCTGCATGATGGCGGGCGCCGATTTCATCAAGACCTCGACCGGGAAGGAAAGCGTCAACGCCACCCTGCCCGTATCTCTGGTGATGATCCGCGCGATCCGCGACTATTATGACCGCACCGGATATCGTGTCGGCTACAAACCGGCGGGTGGTATCTCGAAAGCCAAAGACGCGCTGGTTTATCTGTCGCTGATCAAGGATGAGCTGGGCGACCGCTGGCTGGAGCCGGACCTGTTCCGCTTTGGCGCGTCATCGCTGCTGGGCGATATCGAGCGGCAGTTGGAACACTATGTGACAGGCGCGTACTCCGCCGGCCACCGTCACTCCATGGGCTGAGGACAAGAACAATGACAGTCAAAGAGATTTTCGAAACCATGGACTACGGCCCCGCCCCCGAAAGCGCTGCTGAGGCTCTGGCTTGGCTGGTCGATCAGGGCGACAAGTTCGGCCACTATATCGACGGCGCCTTCACCAAGCCTGGCAAAGGGTTCGAAAGCCGCAACCCGGCGACCGGAGAGGTGCTGGCCAAGCTAACGCAAGCGAAACAGGCCGACGTGGACGCCGCCGTCGCTGCCGCCCGCAAGGCGCAGCCTAAGTGGGAGAAGCTGGGCGGCGCAGGCCGCGCGCGGTATCTCTACGCCATTGCACGCCTGTTGCAGAAACATGCGCGCCTGTTTGCTGTGCTGGAAAGCCTGGATAACGGCAAGCCGATCCGGGAATCGCGCGATATCGACATCCCTCTGGCGCAGCGGCACTTCTACTACCATGCCGGAATGGCACAGTTGATGGAAAGCGAGCTGCCCGATGCTGAGGCGCTGGGCGTTTGCGGGCAGATCATCCCGTGGAATTTCCCGCTTCTGATGCTGGCGTGGAAGATCGCGCCTGCGCTGGCGATGGGCAACACGGTGGTTCTGAAACCGGCCGAATACACTTCGCTCACCGCGCTGCTGTTTGCCGATATCTGTACGCAGGCTGGGTTGCCCAAGGGTGTGGTCAACATCGTTACCGGCGATGGTGCGGTGGGTGAGATGATCGTCGCCGCAGACGTGGACAAGATCGCCTTTACCGGTTCGACCATTGTGGGCCGCCGCATCCGCGAGACGACCGCAGGTTCGGGCAAGGAACTGACCTTGGAACTGGGTGGCAAGTCCGCCTATGTCGTGTTCGACGACGCCGATATCGACTCTGCCATCGAAGGTCTGGTCGACGCGATCTGGTTCAATCAGGGTCAGGTTTGCTGCGCGGGCTCGCGCCTGCTGGTGCAGGAAGGCATCGCAGACCGTTTCCATGACAAGCTGCGCGCGCGGATGGACAAGCTGCGTATCGGCGATCCGCTGGACAAATGCATCGACGTGGGCGCTGTTGTGGACCCGGTTCAGTTGCAGACCATCAAGGGTATGGTCGACAGCAACACCGTCGGCCACGTCCATCAGGCAGCCTGTGAACTGCCTGCGAATGGCTGCTACTACCCGCCGACACTGATCTCGGGGCTGGAAACGTCCGATCCGCTGATGCAGGAAGAGATCTTCGGCCCGGTTCTGGTGTCCTCGACCTTTCGCACACCGGAAGAGGCCGTCGAACTGGCCAACAACACCCGCTATGGGCTGGCCGCGACGGTGTGGACCGAGAATGTGAACCTGGCGCTGGATATCGCGCCCAAGCTGGTTGCTGGCGTGGTCTGGGTCAATGCTACCAACCTGTTCGACGCTGCCGCCGGGTTTGGCGGCGTGCGCGAAAGCGGCTTTGGCCGCGAAGGCGGTTGGGAAGGGCTGGCGGCCTACACCAAGCCCAAGGGCAAGGCCAAACCGCTGACGAAGGTTGAAGCGATAACCGGAGAAGGTGCTCCGGTCGATCCCATCGACCGCACCGCCAAGATGTATGTGGGTGGCAAGCAGGCGCGGCCCGACAGCGGCTATTCCAAACCCATCTGGGGCAAGTCGGGACTGCTGGGACATGTCGGCCTTGCCAACCGCAAGGACGTACGCAACGCGGTTGAGTCTGCGGCGGGTGCCAAGGGCTGGTCCAAGACCACTGGCCATCTGCGAGCGCAAATCCTTTATTACATCGGTGAAAACCTCTCCGCCCGTGCTGACGAATTCGCCGCACGTATTGACGCCATGACCGGGGCCAAGACCGGTGCGAAAGAGGTCGAAACCTCAATCCAGCGCCTGTTCACCGCTGCCGCCTGGGCCGACAAATATGACGGTCAGGTCCACTGCGTTCCAATCCGGGGCGTAGCAATTGCCATGAAGGAACCGGTCGGCGTTATCGGTGCACTCTGCGCGGATGAGGCGCCGCTGCTGGGTCTGGTCTCGGCCATGGCCCCGGCAATCGCGATGGGCAACCGGGTGGTGTTGGCGGCATCCGAACCCTATCCTTTGGCGGCAACGGATTTCTACCAAATCCTCGAAACGTCAGACGTTCCCGCAGGTGTGGTCAACATCCTGACCGGCAGCCATGCGGAACTGGCGAAACCTCTGGCCTCGCACCTGAACGTGGATGCGGTCTGGTCGTTCTCGTCCACCGACCTGTCGAAAGAGATCGAGGCCGTCGCAGCCGGGAACCTGAAACGCACCTGGGTCAATAACGCGACGGCATTCGACTGGGGCATGGACCATTCCCGCCGCTTCCTGCAGTCTTCGACCGAGATCAAGAACATCTGGGTGCCCTACGGAGAGTAGGGCTCCCCTCCAAGGGAGGCCTACATGGATTTTTCAGGAAAAACCGTCATCGTTATCGGCGGCACCAGCGGCATCAACCGGCGCATTGCCGAAGCCTTTGCAGCCTCGGGGGCAAAGCTGGCAGTGGCCAGCCGGTCGCAGGAAAAGGTGGATGACACAGTCGCCGCACTGAAAGCAGCGGGCGCGGCGGACGCAATTGGTGTAGCTTTTGATGTGCGTGACCCCGAAGCGGTTGCGGCAGGCCTGAAACAATTCCACAAGGCGTTCGGCGATTTCGAAGTGCTGGTTTCAGGCGCAGCGGGCAACTTCCCGGCGCTGGCGGCTGAGATGTCGGTTAATGCATTCAAAACTGTGATCGACATTGACCTGATGGGCACGGTGCACGTGATGAAAGGGGCCTATCCCTACTTAAAACGCCCCGGCGCCAGCATCATCAACATCTCAGCGCCGCAATCTTATCTGCCGTACGAAGGTCAGGCTCATGTCTGCGCCGCCAAGGCGGGTGTCGACCAGATCACCCGCACCCTGTCGATGGAGTGGGGGGGCGAAGGCATCCGCGTGAACTCGGTCGTACCCGGTTTCATCGAAGGCACCGAAGGCGCGAAACGTCTGGCCCCCACCGAAAACGCGCATGAAGAGCTGCGCCGGGATGTCCCACTCGGTCGTTGGGGTCAGCCGCAGGATGTGGCCAATGCCTGCCTGTTCCTCAGCTCGGATCTGGCCAGCTATATCAGCGGCACCGTGATGGCTGTGGACGGGGCGCTGTATCAGCGCGGCTCGGGCAAGTTCGGACAGATGATGGGGCAGATGTTGCGAGCGCAGAAAAAGAGTTGAGACCCACCAGGCAAATGAAGCTTGGCCTGGTTATTTGGATGCTCAGTGATCAAACTGAGTATCTGGGTCATCGTGACCCGATACCCTGAAATACAGCCCGACAGCGACCAACAGAGACGTCAGGACACCGGCGACAACATATAAGGCAAAAGCGCTGAGCAGAGATTGACCAAGTACAAGTGCCGCAACAAAAGTCAGCAGAGCAGCCATTGTTCCCAATCCCACTATAACAACAACCATAGCGCCCAGCTTCGTCCTTGATCCTATTGCGGGCGATGGCGACGTGAGTAGCCAGACCCATCCCCTTCAACCATATTTTTCCTGACCTTTCTGGCCAAAATATGGCTACGATGAGTGTAGGTCGCTTTAGACAGCGGTTATACTGCTCTGTACCTACCTCAAACTCGATTACAGTTCCTCAAAAGGTCACGGAGTTTTCCCTCCGTGACCTGAAACACGCCTATGGCGCAGATTGGCACCTCGCGCAACTTAGCGATGAGCGGGTCTATGCCGCCGCTTGAGCAAAAATACACCCATCGACCCGACGACAGAACGCCCAACCGGGCAAACCCTACCATGCCGAGTCCGACACTGCCGGCCACGCCATAGAGAGCTCGGCGCTAACCGTCCAGCCCTTCCGGTTTCCCGACGATGGTAAAGTGCAGACCTTCAGGGTCCAGCAACTCGGATGCGACGCGGTTCACATCCTCGAGGGTTACTGCATTCACCTTGTCGTTGCGCGTGGTGATGTAGTCGATGGGCAAATTATCCATCTGCATACCGACCATGATCCCGGCAATCTGTCCGTTGCCATCGAACCGCAGCGGATAGGCCCCTGTCAGATAGGTCTTGGCGTCATCCAGCTCTTTCACGGTCACGCCCTCAGACGCGGCACGGGCCCATTCACTGCGGATCACCTCAACCGTTTCGGCGATGCGGTCATTGGCCGAAGACACAGAGCCCAGGTAAACCGAGGCCAAGTCCTTGGGAACCAAATAAGTTGCCACGCCATATGTCAGACCACGTTTTTCCCGCACCTCGTGCATCAGCCGGCTTTCAAACCCACCGCCACCCAGAATGTGGTTCAACACAAAGGCCGCGAAAAAGTCGGGGTCGTGCCGGTCGATACCAGCTTGTCCGAACAGAGCTACGGATTGCGGTGTGTCGAACTCGACGACACTAACGCCACCGGGGATAGATACATCGGCACGGTCCGGAATCGGCTTGCCGGTCTCGGGCAGGTCCGCCAGCAGCTTGTCTAGCAGCGCACCCAGTTCTTCAGCGGTGATATCGCCCACAGCACCGACATAGAGCCGGTCCTTCGCGAAGACATTGTCATAGGCCGTCACTACATCATCGCGACTGAGCGCGCTGACGCTGTCGATGGTACCTTTGCCTTCGGTGCCATAGGGGTGATCACCATAGGCAATCTGCGCAAAACTCCGCCCAGCTATGTCGTTGGGATCAGTCTGATCGGACCGCAACCCGGACAGGACCTGCGCTTTCACCCGTTCAACCGCATCCTCATCGAAGCGCGGTTCATGAATCGTAGTTCGCAGCAGGTCTATCACTTCATCGCGGTTTTCGGTCAGAAACTGTGCCGAGATCGACACCGAATCATCAGTCGCGTTGTACCGGAACGAGGCCGCCAAAGATTCCAGTTCGCGCGCATAGGTGCGGGCATCCATGTCGCCTGCGCCTTCCTCAATCAGGCCGCTCATCAGGTAAACTGCGCCGCGTTTACCGGGTTCATCCAGCGACGTCCCGCCACGAAAGCGCAGCTCCAGCGCAGTAAAGGGGATCGAGTGATCCTCGACCAGCCAAGCGGTGATGCCGCCGGGCGAGGTCACTTCTTCGATCTCGATCTCGGCCCATGCGGGCAGCGCGATGACAAAGGCAATCAGGGTTGCAAAGATGCGTTTCATTGCGTCACCTCATCGTCTTTCATCAGCCAGCCCGTCACGGATGTTTCGGGTTGCAGCACTTCACGGGCGGCAGCGATGATCTCCTCCCCGGTCACGGCCTGCAGGATATCGGGCCAGGCCTGCACATCCTCGACCGTCAGGCCACTGGTCAGCGCGCGGCCATAGCGGTTGCCGATCCCATCAACGTTGTCGCGGGCATAGGTCTGAGCCGCTCGCAACTGCATCTTGATCCGATCAAGGTCTTCTTCGTTCACGCCTTCGGCGATGAAATCGGCCACGGCCTGATCCATCGCGTCCTCAGCCTCTTGCAAAGACACGCCCTGCGCCGGAACGACCAGCAGATCAAAGGTCGTGTCGTCCAGCGAAACGCCACGGTAGAAGGCCCCGGCGTAGACAACCATTTGCTGCTCGAACTGCAGCTTTTCGTTCAGGTAGGACGTGGTACTGCCGCCCAGCAACTCTGCCAGCAAAAACAGCGCCGCCGCCTTCTCTTGCTCACCCGGATCACGCTCAGGTGCCAGATAGCTGCGCTGCACATAGGGCTGCGACAAACGCGCGTCTTTGAAGGTCAGGCGACGTTCGGCTGTTTGCGGCGGTTCCTGTGAACGTACACGTTCCGGCAGGTCCGGGTTGGCCGGTATAACACCGTAATATTGCTCGGCCAGTGCTTTGACCGCGTCGGGTTCCACATCACCGGTCACGACCAGAATGGCGTTATTGGGCGCGTAGTGGGTTTCATAGAAGGACAGCGCGTCCTCCATATCCAAAGTCTCCATCTCATGCCGCCAGCCAATGATCGGAACGCTATAGCCGTGATTGAGGTACTGCGCCGCGCTCATCTGCTCGCCGAACAGGGCACGAGGGCTGTTGTCGGTACGCTGGTTGCGTTCCTCAAGAATCACGTCGCGTTCGGTGACGATATCTTCTTCGCTCAGGCGGAGATTGCGCATCCGGTCCGCCTCCATCCGCATCATCAGTTCCAACCTGTCTGCAGCGACGCGCTGAAAATAAGCGGTGTAGTCGTAAGAGGTGAACGCGTTGTCATTGCCGCCGTTGGCCGCGACGGTGGCGGAAAATTCACCCGGAGCCAGCGTATCGGTGCCTTTGAACATCAGATGCTCAAGGAAATGCGCAATGCCGGACGTTCCGACCGGCTCATCCGCCGACCCAACGCGATACCAGACCATGTGTTGCACGACTGGCGCGCGGTGATCTTCGACTACAACGACATCCATGCCGTTTTCCAGCGTAAAGGTAGTGACCGCCTCGTGCCCCTCTTTGGCAATCAAAGGGGTGGCGGCAACCAGGGCGGCAGACAAGGCCAGAGCCCGAACCATGGGGCGTCCTCCGTTTCGTTTTGTGGTGTTCAAACTACGGCGGTGGGGCGCAGGTTCAAGGGTGATGACGGAAAGTTAAGATTTATTCATCAGCCGGAGGCGCAGACGGCGTCTCAAGCCCCGCGCGGCGCGCCGCTTCGTTCTGCAGATCGGCATCCAGCGCCTGACGCTGGTAAACCTGAGAATAACGATCCACCTTGAACAGACGCAAGCGGGTCAGACGGCCCTGCTTTCTGCGGAACTCGGCATCTTCGCTATCGACAACCTGCCGCGCGTTGGAAGGTACGCCATAGCGACTGGAGGCTGTCACAAGCGCCGCATCAGTGGATGGGATGGCGGTATTTGCATTCAGTGCCGCTGCGTTACCGCCCAGGGCCACAACCGCGTCCGCCTTTGGGTTCGGGTCGGTCAGGTTGGTTCCACCCGGCGTGGGCGCAGGCAGGAACTTGTAGTCCTTGGGCTGGGTCAGCGGTTCTACAGGCATGACCGAGAACTCATCCGGGCCGTCACCCGGTGCCTCAAGATGGCGCAGACCGATGTCAGAACACCCCGCAACTGCAAAGGCCAATGTCACAGCAAGTATGGAACGCGGCAACCGCATCAGAGTCTCCAGCCAGTTTCAGGCGCTTTTATCGCATTTCCCCGGGCGCGTCACGAGGGCTTTTTGCCCTCGAACAACACAAGCCCGATAGCGCCTGCAAAGATGAACACATCGGCCAGATTGAACACAAACGGGTTGTTGATGCCGCAGCAGGACATGTTGAGGAAATCCAGAACATAGCCATAGATCACCCGGTCCAGTACATTTGCCAGCGCCCCACCGATCAGCAACCCGCCGCAGAACAGCATCATCTTGGACGGTGCCGTGCGCATCAGCCAGATCAGCACGCCGATCGAGATGGACAGGGAGATACCGATCAGAACCCAGCGGGCAGTGTCGGTATCGCCTTGGAAGAGGCCAAAGTTGATACCGCGATTTTCACCGTATTTGAACACCAACAGGGGCGGCAGGACATCGATATTGCCCTCGGCCACGCGCATCACGTGAACGACCAGATACTTGCTGATCTGGTCGATCAGAAACGCGGCCAGCGCGGCCCAGAGCAGAAGGCGATAGCGCATCAGTGACGGAAATGGCGCATGCCGGTAAAGACCATGGCCAGACCAGCCTCGTCCGCCGCCGCGATCACCTCATCATCACGCATCGAGCCACCGGGCTGGATAACACAGGTCGCACCAGCCTCGGCAGCCTCCATCAGACCGTCGGGGAAGGGGAAGAACGCGTCCGAGGCCACGGCTGAGCCGATGGTCAGCGGTTGCGGCAGACCCAGCGCGTCAGCCATGCGTTCGGCTTTCTTGGCGGCGATCAGGGCTGAGTCCACACGACTCATCTGGCCCGCACCCACGCCCACGGTCGCACCGTCCTTGACGTAGACGATGGCGTTGGATTTGACGTGTTTCGCCACTTTCCACGCAAACAGCAGGTCGCGCATCTGCTCCTCGGTCGGGGCCTTCTTGGTGACCACTTTCAGGTCATCCATGCCAACAAAGCCGTTGTCCTTGTCCTGAACCAGCAGGCCACCCGCCACCTGACGCACAGTTTTGCCACCAGCGGTCACATCCGGCAGACCTTCGGTCGTCAGCAAACGCAAGTTTTTCTTTGCTGCGAAAATGGCTTTGGCCTCATCCGAGGCACCGGGGACGATCACAACTTCGGTGAAGATACCGGTGATTTCCTGCGCAGTTTCCGCGTCCAGCGGCTGGTTCAGCGCTACGATGCCACCAAAGGCCGAGGTGCGATCACAGTCGAAGGCGGCCTTGTAGGCGTCCAGCAGGGTTGCGCCCTTGGCCACACCGCAGGGGTTGGCGTGTTTGATGATGGCGCACGCTGCACCTTGTGCCGGGTCAAACTCGGCCACCAGTTCGAAAGCGGCATCGGTGTCGTTGATGTTGTTGTAGCTCAGTTCCTTACCCTGATGCTGTACGGCGGTTGCCACGCCGGGGCGACCCGTGCCGTCGGTGTAGAAAGCCGCCGACTGGTGGCTGTTTTCGCCATAGCGCAGGGTTTGTTTCAGCTCACCGGCAAAGGCGCGGCGTTTAGGGGCCTCAAGCTCCAGCGCGTCGGCCAGCCAGTTCGATACGGCGGTGTCATAGGCGGCGGTGCGGGCATAAGCCTTTTGCGCCAGCTTGCGGCGGAATTTTGGGCAAGTCGCGCCCTTGTGCTGGTCCATGTCACCCAGCAGTTTCTCGTAGTCCTCGACATCCACGACCACGTTAACGAAAGCATGGTTCTTGGCCGCCGCTCGGATCATCGCAGGGCCACCGATGTCGATATTCTCGACACATTCATCATAGTCGGCACCTTTGGCCACGGTCGCCTCGAACGGGTAGAGGTTCACGACCAGCAGATCGATCGCGCCGATGCCGTGTTCGGTCATCGCGGCGACATGAGTGTCGTTGTCACGCAGCGCCAGCAAGCCACCATGCACCATCGGGTGCAGGGTCTTCACCCGGCCGTCCATCATTTCGGGGAAGCCGGTAACCTCACTGACATCCTTCACCTCAAGCCCTGCATCGCGCAGCGCTTTGGCGGTGCCGCCGGTCGACAGCAGCTCGACCCCGCGCTCGGACAGCGCCTGTCCCAGTTCGATCAATCCGGTCTTGTCGGATACGGAAAGCAACGCGCGGCGCACGGGGTGAAGGTCGGTCATGGGTCCAAAGGTCCTTTTGGCGTCAGTCAAACTCGGGCTCGTCCCGGTGCAGGTCGCGCACGGCATAGGCTGTATCCTGTGCCTTGCTCAACGTCCACTGGATGCGCGTCGCATACTCCATTGCGCGCCCGGATAGAACGATCTGTTTTGTCGCGCGCGGCTTTAACCGGCCTTTTTCAAGATAAACGCTTGGTTCAACGGTTAATTTTGCAACACCATCGTGGCGGAAAACCCAGATCTCACCGCTTTTGAGCGCCATCGACACCGCCGCACCGCCCAGATCGATGGCTGCATCGACGTCAGGATGCAGGTGAAACCGGATGTCGAAGCCGACGCCCTTCAGCCCTGAGGCGTCCATCGCCTTGTCGAACTGCCGCTTGGCTTTGTCGGTCGCGGTCAGCAAAATGTCCTCGCCCGTCAGCTTGCGCCCGTCAAACCGCAGCTCGAAAGTGCGGGCATGGGTCAGGCCGAACACCTTGGTGTAGCCATCATGCCCGACCATAAAGCGTGTGCCTTCAAATGCCTCTTCGGTGTCCACCGGTACGTCTTGCGGCGCGTCGACTAGTGCTTCGCTCTCGCTGCCGTTGCCAGCAGGGGCCAGCCGGGCGCTGGAATAGCCATCCAGGCACAGTGTCGAATGTGAAGGTGTCGCTCGTCCGGCGCGCCGCCACTCGGACCCGAAACTTTCCCCTGACCCGCAATTCACGATCAAAGGCCGCCGCCCCGAGGTCAGTTCAAACGCGCTAGTCGAAGCATGCGCATTCAGCGACGCCGCCCCTTTGGGCGGCACGCCTGCATCCACGATCACGCTGGTCCGCGCCGCATACAGCCGGGCAAACCCCATCGCCAGACCGGTTACATGGTGCGGCCGGACTCCGCTTTGGGCCAATGCCTGATCCAATCGCCCTTCGACGCCGCGCCCACCGCCGTGAAACCGAGCCAGCGCACCGTCGGCATGGCGCAGGCTGCGCAGTGTCGGGGCCATTCGCTTGATCGCATCGGCCTGTGCCGCAGGTGTCCCCCGGCCCAAATCGCCTAACGCGGCCGAAGTCCACGATAGCAGAGTGAAGACATCCAGCAGCTCTTCGGGGTTTCGGGTGGGAATGCCGCCCTGTGCATCGATCTGTTTTTCACATTCCTTCGCAAGGGCGCGCAGTGCCGGATCGGCCATGCGTTCAGCCCCCTCCAAGGCCAGCCCGGCTTGAACCAACCCGGCCAAAGCCTCAAACCGGGGCAGGCCCGGCGTCGCGGCCTGCCAGCGTTTGGAAAGAAACCAGGTCTGTTGTGCCAGTGACCGGAAAAACGCCCGGCTTTGTTTTTCATCCGCACCGCGCAGCAGGAAAATCGCGTGATTGATCCAGCGCATCAAACGCCGACCGGTCAGATCAGGCGCCCATCCCGGCCCCTGCCCGCGGCCATGTGTTTCAATCCAACCCCAGACCCAACGCTGAGCTTTTTCCCGCGCCCGCATGTCTCCGACTGCGGCCAGATCATCCAGCCAAGCAAACCCGTGACGCTCGTTGTCAAAGCCGACACTGGGCGCAGACACATCCCACAGGCCGGTATCCTGCGCCTCGACCAGATAACCTGCAAACAGCAGATTGCCCGCCACCAACTGCCGCCCTCGCGCAAACGACCCGACTGTGCGGGGTTCGGGGTCTCCGACAAACCCGGTGACCGCCTTGCGCCGCTGGCTGAGCCGCGCATAGAGACGGTTCTGAAACCGCGCCCACCGGTTGGTCATGGTATCTGAATTCGACATGACGCTCGTTACTCTGCCTCTTGCGCTCTGCTGGCGCTTGAGACCCAACGATAGACCGCACGGATCGTCAAGTCACCGAAAAGCGTCCCGTCAGGCGGATTTGGCCAGGCAGGCGACATAGAACCCGTCCATCCCACCGCGATCCGGCCAATAATCAGGCCGCAGGCGCAGGCCGCCCTCTTCTGTGATCCAGCCGGACTCAACCCCGGCAATGTTCAGTGCATCACGATCCGCAGCCATGTCTGGGTATTGTTCCAGCGCCTCTTCGATCTGGACCTCGCCCTCATCCGGCAGCAGAGAGCAGGTGCAATAAACCAGCCGCCCGCCGGGTTTCAGCAAGGTCCAGGCATGGGCCAGCATCTGGGCCTGCAATTCAATTAGACCGCCGAATTCCGAGCCATCCTTGGCAAAGGGCAGATCCGGATGGCGGCGAATGGTGCCGGTGGCCGAACAGGGCGCATCCAGTAGGATGGCGTCGTACTGCCCCTGATGCTCCAACGCATCGCCCGCGATGACATCGGCATTCAGACTCGTACGTTTGAGGTTCTCGCGCACCCGCTCCAGCCGCGAGTCCGAGATATCCAGCGCGGTGACCTTTGCTCCGGCAGCGGCCAGTTGCAGCGTCTTGCCGCCCGGCGCGGCGCAGAGGTCCAAAATAGTTTCACCGACCTTGGGCACCAGCACCTGCACCGGCAACGCCGCCGCCGCGTCCTGAACCCACCAGTCGCCTGTGTTGAACCCCGGCAGGGCCGAGACCTGCCCCGCATCCTGCAGGCGCAGCGACCCGGTCGGCAAAGCCTCTCCGGGGCCGTTCGCCCCCGGTTTTATGGTGATATCCAGTGGGGCACCTGCGAAGTGGGCCTGTTCCATGCCCGCAACGGCCTCAGTACCCCAAGCCATGATCAAAGGTTCACGCAGCCATTCCGGCAGGCGCGGCACGCGCATTTTCGGCCACGCCTCTGGCCCCTCGGCGGCCACTTTGCGCAGAACCGCATTCACCAAGCCCTTGAGGCGGCCATGCTTGCGCGAGCGGCCCACGACCTCGACCATGGAATTGACCACACCATGCGCAGCCTCACCATGGCACAGCTCAACCGCACCAAGACGGAGAGCGTTGTGCACGGTCAGAGCGGGCGTCCGGTTCAAGTGGTTGTCCAGCAGGCGGTCGGCGCGCTCAAGCCCGCGCAAGGTTTCCAGCGTCAGCCGTTGCGCCCGGGCGCGGTCCTCAGGGTCCAGCCGATCCAGCGCACCTGCGGCCAGACATTCGGACAGCAACCGGCCTTCTCCCAGAATTTGATCCAGCAGATAGATCGCGCTGCGTCGCGCCGCTGTTGCGTTGTCGGACATGGAACCGCCTTTGATGTGACCCTCGCCCGCATTGCCAAACGCGGACGGGGGCGTATATCAAGACCCTGCACGGAAAGGAACCCGATGTCATGAGCGACGACCGCAAAGACCTGCCCCCTGCCGCCCAGCGCGCTTTGGCCGAGGCCGAAGAGCGCCGCAAAAAGGCCGAGGCTGAGGCAAAAGAGATGCCCAAGGAATTGGGTGGCCGCGATGGTCCCGATCCGGCCCGTTACGGCGATTGGGAAAAAAAGGGCATTGCGATCGATTTCTGATCGCTCAGCCCCGCAACGCCGTTAGAAAATCGTCAATCAGTGCACGCTGTTTCTTTGACCGCACCCGATCTTCGGGCCAAGTCAGCCAATAGCCTTCGCGCGTTTTCAGTTCCGGCAAGTCCAGCCTACATAGTTGCCCGCTGCGCACATGCCCGGAAGCCAGCGGTACCGAGCCCAAAACCACTCCCATCTCCTGCCGTGCCGCTGCAATCGCGTGACCCATTGAATCAAAGCTGACCCGAGCCGGTGGCAAGTTTTCCATCCCCGCTGTCGCCGCCCAGTCGCGCCAACCGGGCCGTTCGCCGCGTTGGTCGACCAGGGGAGCCCCCCAAGCAACGCCAGGTGCGGCCATCGGCACCAGAACCTCTTGCGCGATCAAAGCCGCCTCTCGCCCCGGCCACGCTCCGCGACCATATCGGATTTGCAGCCATGTCTTTTCCTCATCCAGCGAAGATCGGCGGGCCACGGAATCGGTCAGGACCTGTACCTTGGGCCGCGCCTCAAGGAACAATGGCAGGCACGGCAGAACCAGCGCGTAGATATGGGATGACAGGCCAGCGACCCGTAGTTCCCGCGGGGATTTGCCGAATAGGTCCTCGGTGTTGCGCTCCAGCGCCTGCAAACTGTCCTGAACCAGCGGCAGATAGCTCTCGCCCTCAACCGTCAGAGACACGCCGCGCGCTTCACGTACAAACAGCGTGCGGCCCAACCACGTTTCCAGATTTGCGATCCGCTGGCTGACTGCGGCCTGAGTCAGTCCGAACTCCTTGGCGGCGGCGGAAAACCCGCCCAATCGCCCGGCTGCTTCGAACACACGCAACCAGTCCAGTGGCGGTAATCCGATCTTTTTCTTAGCCATAAGATTTTCCAAGCCTCAGCAGCAATAAGGATTAATTGTCGTAATGCCACGGGGCGCGTATTTCCTCAAGCAAAGCCGCGCTGAACAGGAGACCCCCATGCTGCGCACCGCCACCCATGACGCCTCGGTCGTGACCGTTGAGTTTGACACCGGCACTCAGGCCCGGTTCCACGCCATCTGGTTGCGCGACAACGCGCTGGACCCCGAGACCCGCGCGCCAGGCAATGGCCAACGCCTGATCACCATCGGTGACATTCCCGCCGATGTTTCGATCAGCGCCGCCGAAGTTCTGAATGGTGATCTGAGCCTTACCTTTCAGCCAGAAAACAAAACCGTGACTTTCCCCGCCACTTGGCTGGCCAATCACGTCTATGACCGCGACCGGGCGCAAAACATGGGCCGCACCACTCCCGGTATAACCACATGGGAACGGGGCATCGACGCACCTAGCGCGGATTGGCACGCGGTACTCGCCAACCCCGCTGCCAAGCGCGACTGGCTGGCTGCGGTGGCCGAGTTTGGCTTTGCCAAGCTGACAAACGGCCCGACCGAACCGGAATCGCTGCTGAAAGTGGCCGCCCTGTTTGGCTATGTGCGCGAGACCAACTATGGCCCCTATTTCGAGGTTCGGACCGAAGTCAACCCGACCAACCTCGCTTATACCGGTCTTGGCCTGCAGGCCCATACCGACAACCCCTACCGCGATCCGGTGCCGACGCTGCAAATCCTCTATTGCCTTGAAAACAGCGCCGAGGGCGGCGACTCGATCGTGGTGGACGGCTTCCGCGCTGCCGAAAAACTGCGCGACCTGAATCCCGAGGGCTTTGCCCTGCTGGCCGGTTACCCCGCGCGGTTCGAATACAAAGGTTCGGACGGAGTCTGTCTGCGGTCGCGTCGCCCGATGATCGAACTGTCACCAGACGGAGAGCTGGTTGGCATCCGCTTCAACAACCGCTCGACCGCGCCGCTGGTCGATATCCCGTTCGACCGGATGGAGGCCTACTACGCCGCCTATCGCCAGTTGGGCGAGATCATCGATGACCCGGCGATGGGCGTGTCGTTCAAGCTGGAACCGGGTGAAAGCTTCATCGTCGACAACACCCGTGTCCTGCACGCACGTTTGGGCTATTCCGGCGCGGGTTCGCGCTGGTTGCAAGGCTGTTACGCTGACAAGGACGGGCTGCTGTCGACGCTGGCGGCAATGGATATGGCACAACCGGAGGCGGCGGAATGAAACCGGATTTTTCGACCCTGAACCGGGATAATATCGTCGCGTTCATCGGTGACATCTTCACTCGCCGCGGCAGCGAGGAATATCTTGGCGAACCCGTCACCATGGCCGAACACATGCTGCAAGGCGCCACCATCGCCGAGCAGAACGGGATGCCCGAGGAAATCATCGTCGGCGCGTTGCTGCACGATATCGGCCATTTCACCTCGGAATTCGGCAGCTATCACCCTGACGACACCCAAGACCGCCACCACGAAGACGCAGGCGCGGCGGTGCTGGAGCAATTCTTTCCGTCGGTGATCACGGATTGCTGCCGTTACCATGTGGCGGCCAAACGCTATCTCTGCGCCACCAAGCCCGAGTATTTCAACCGCCTGTCCGAGGCCTCGGTCCACACGCTGGAACTGCAGGGCGGCCCGATGAGCACCGAGGAAGTGGCCGCGTTCGAATCCAACCCGAACCTGAAAGAGATCATCCAGGTCCGCTATCTGGACGAGGCGGGCAAGCGCCCGGACATGGAAACACCCGATTTTGCCCATTTCGCACCGATGGTACAGCGTATGGTCGACAAACATATGGGGACGTCATGAACGCGCCGGAATATATCTTTGAGGCCAGCACCAAGCCCTCGTTGCCCTGGCACGAGGTCCCACTGATCCGCGCCACCGACGAGTCGGTCAAGGGCTATGGCTGTCTGGTCGATGACCCTGAAACCTTCGAGATCGAAATCACCCGTTGGCCGCAGCAAGGCTGGCGGCCCATCGACGAAGGCACCGGCGACGAAGGGGGCTGGGTCGAAGGCACGTTTCACGGCGAATGGAAGGGCGATGTGCTCTATGGCCGGAACGAAGCGGTGAACGGCCACTATGTTCTGGGCTGGTCCACTGATCCAAAACAGGCGCAGGCGCAACGCCAAACCGCGCCGCGCGATCAGGTATTGCTGTGGCACATGAATTATCACCCCGATGGCGGACAGATGTTCTGGCCGCTGGACAACAAGCCCTTCATCATCCCCGCCGCCCTGCCCGGCGATAATCTGACGCCGGAAAAGGTGGTGGCTTTCTGGTGCGACGGCTCACGCGGGCTCTATATCCATCCCGGCATCTGGCATGAAGGGATTTTTCCCGTAGAGGACAATCAGCGTTTCCTCGACCGTCAGGGTGCAGTTCACGCACGGGTTAGCGCCGATATCGGCAAGGAATTCGGTGTTTACCTCGCCTGCCCGTTGCGCGCGGATAAGATCAGGGACCTCTGACACCGCTTTCAGACTCCCTTAACCCTTGCCGCTGGCACCTGTGATACGCTCGACCCACGTCCGATGGATATGGGAGGCATCAGATGGGACTGAACAGACGTAAGGTTGTCCAGTTGGGAACAGCGGCAACGGTCGGAACGCTGCTGCCGCGCGCCACGCTTGCGGCAGAAGACCAGAATCAGGCGTTCGAACAGGACCTCAGCGATACGCTCACGCGCCTGAGAACGTTATTTGCCGAGCTCGGATTCACAGAATCCGAACCGCTTTCGATTGTATCGGGGGTCGCAGACTATAATGGCGGGCTGCGACACGATTTCGATCAGTCTACCCTGCCCTCCAATGCCTTTGTCATCCAGCCGTTGGCGCGGGTCGCTGATGTGGACGAACAACACCGCCCGGACGTGCTGCCCCTGTTTCACGAGGTCGGCTGTCACCCGAAGGACGCCGACGGTCAGGCCACGACCCGCCTGATGATGCGCCTTTTGAGCGAGGGGTTCGGCCTCGACCCATCCCGCATCGCCTTTGTCAGCGTGCCGCAAGCCGACGACATGCGCCCGGTGCTGGACGAGATGGGCCTGCCTTTTGCGGAAAAAGTCCTGCTGCGGGACGAAGCCGAGGCCTTGGCGGCCCGCGATGCATCCGGCTTTTTCTTCCCCGATCCGTTTGGCGAAGACTACATCGTGACCATGGGCGTCTATTACCGCGTCGGGGAAACGGATGAACCCGCCCCCGGCTCCTATCCCCCGTCAGCCAACTGGACCGAAATCGGTGAGATTGTCATCGGCGGAGAGGCCGCGCCGCTGGGAATTTCCATTGGGGCCGAGCGCCTGACCTATGCAATGACCGGCCAGTTCCCAACTTGGGATCAGCGGCTGGGTGCTTTGTTTGCACAGGTCGAACAGGACGGCACCGAACCGCCCGGTTTGACTGCGTTCAAGTGACGTGGCTTACAGTCCCAACACATCCACCATGTCATATTGACCGGGGGCCTTCCCCTGACCCCACAGCGCCGCCTTCAGCGCGCCGCGGGCAAAGATGGCGCGGTCGGTGGCCAGATGGCGCAGGACGATGCGTTCTCCGGGGGCGGCAAACAGGACGTCGTGCTCGCCAACGATGTCTCCGCCACGAATAGCGTGGAAGCCGATATTGCCGCGTTGACGCGCGCCGGTGATGCCGTCGCGGCCCCGGTCGGACACGTCCGCCAGATTGACCCCGCGCCCTTCGGCGGCGGCCTCACCCAGCATCAAAGCAGTCCCTGAGGGCGCATCGACCTTGTGGTGGTGGTGGCCTTCGATCACCTCGATATCGAAATCCTCATCCAGCGCAGCGGCGACCTTTTTGGTCAGTTGCACCAGCAGGTTGACGCCGAGGCTCATGTTCCCCGCCCGCACGATCACCGCATGGCGTGCAGCGGGTTCCAGCGCCGCGATCTGTTCGTCGGTCATGCCGGTGGTGCCGATCACATGCACGCAGCGCGCCTGCGCGGCCAGAGCGGCAAATTCCAACGTCGCCTCGGGCGCGGTGAAGTCGATCACCGCTTGCGCCTGCGCAAACGCCTCCAGCGGATCGTCTGTCACAGTCACGCCCAGCGCTGGGCCACCCATCGCCGTGCCCACATCCTGACCGATCCAATCGTGTCCCGCGCGTTCAACCACACCGACCAGACGCGCCTGATCGCTGTCCGTCACGGTCTTGATCAGCATCTGCCCCATACGGCCCGAAGCCCCTGTGATGACGATCCCCGGAATATGGGTCATTGCGCTGGTCCTTTCGCGTTTGTCGGCTCAAAGCCTCCTACCCCGTTCGCGCCCGCTTGGCAAAGCCCTGCTTTGCGCTTAGATCGGGTTGTATGGCAAAGAACAAATTCCACGATGGCCCCGGCCCGTCCCAACGACAGCTGCGCGTCGGCGAACTGATCCGCCGCACCCTGTCCGAGGTTCTGGCGCGCGGAGATGTCCACGATCCCGACCTGAACCGTATGTCGATCACCGTGGGTGAGGTGCGCACCTCGCCCGATCTGAAAATCGCGACCGCCTATGTGCTGCCTTTGGGCGGCAAAGGGCAAGAAGACGTGATTGAACTGCTCGCTCGGAACAAGGGTGAATTGCGCAGGATGGTCGGCAAGAAGGTCGGCCTGAAATTCTCGCCCGATCTGCGGTTCCGGTTGGATGACACGTTTGACCGTCTGGACGACACCCGCCGCATGTTCGAACAGGACGCGGTGCGCCGCGATCTGGACGAGTGATCCGAGCGCTGGCCACAATGGGCGCGGCCCTCTGGGCGGCGCAAGCCTCTGCGGTCACCTGTGAAAAGCTGACCCATGAGGATAAGCGGTACACCATCTGCGAGGTGGATGCCGCGTCCGAAGACCTGCGCCTTTTCCTGAAGGACGAAAACGGCAACCTGCTGGGGCATTTCTCGTCAGTGAACGAAGCACTTGCCCCAGGCGGCAAGCGGCTGGCCTTTGCGATGAATGCGGGTATGTATCACGATGACCGCTCGCCCGTCGGTCATTATGTCGAAGAGGGTCAGGAGCAGATGCGGGTAATCCCCAACGCCGGCCCCGGCAATTTCGGTCTGCTGCCTAACGGTGTGTTCTGCATCCGCAAGGGCCGCGCAGACGTGTTCGAGACGTTGGACTATTTAGATCAGGCACCCAATTGCCAGTTCGCCACCCAATCCGGCCCAATGCTGGTGATCGACGGAGAATTGCATCCGCGCTTCCTGCCCGATTCGACCTCGCTCTATGTGCGCAACGGGGTCGGCACCAGCGCGGATGGCACACGCACGGTGTTTGCGATCTCGGACGACTATGTCACCTTTCACGAATTCGGCAGCCTGTTCCGGGATGTACTGGAAACTCCGAACGCGCTGTTTCTGGATGGCAATATTTCCCGGATGTACGAGCGGGCGAGCAACCGTTCCGATATCGGGTTCTCGCTGGGGCCGATCGTGGGTGTGGTCGAAGACGTGCCCACAAATTGACAGCGGCAGAGTGATCCGCTAACTCGCGCGCCTCAGCAAGAATCTAGGTGAAGCATGGGACGCAAACGCAAGGGTCGCGACATTTCCGGTTGGCTGGTGGTGGACAAGCCTGCGGGCATGACCTCGACCGCGGTGGTCAACAAGGTGCGATGGGCGATGGATGCCAAGAAGGCGGGCCATGCGGGCACGCTGGACCCCGAGGCAACCGGAGTTCTGGCCGTCGCTTTGGGTGAGGCGACCAAGACCGTTCCCTACATCACCGACGCTTTGAAAGCTTACACCTTCACCGTGCGTCTGGGGCAGGCCACCAACACCGACGATGCCGAGGGCGAAGTGATTGCCGAAAGCGATGCGCGCCCTTCAGATGACGATATCAAACAGGCGTTGAGCCCGTTTCTGGGCGACATCATGCAGGTGCCACCCAAATTCTCGGCTGTGAAGATCGACGGCCAGCGCGCCTATAAGCTGGCCCGCGATGGTGAGGATGTAGAACTGTGCGCCCGCCCGTTGTGGGTCGAGGAATTGATCCTGGTCGACCGCCCAGACGAGGATCACGTGGTGCTGGAAATGACCTGCGGCAAAGGCGGCTATGTTCGCTCGATTGCCCGCGACCTAGGCGCAGCACTGGGCTGCCACGGCCACGTAAAGGAACTGCGCCGCATTTGGTCCGGCCCCTTCGAGGTCGAGGGCGGCCTGTCAATTGAGCAAATCGACGAGATGGCCAAAACCGAGGCGTTGGACGCGTACCTGCATCCGCTGGAAACCGGCCTCGCCGACCTGCCCGAGCTGAAATGCACCCCCGAAGGCGCCACTCGCCTGCGCAACGGTAACCCGGGCATGGTGCTGGCGTCGGATGTGGAATACGGCGATGAGGCCTGGGCTTCGCTGGATGGCAAGGCGGTGGCCGTGGGCATCTACAAGTCGGGCGAATTGCACCCCAGCCGGGTGTTTGTGAATCCGACCTGACGGTCTTTGGCTATAACCCACTTCATTTGCGGCCGCTTGAGACTCGCACTTTAAAGCCGTCCAAAGCCCCATTCTGGACCCCAATTGAGAGATAGCTACTGCTCTCGATTGGACTAAAAGGCCCAAATCTGATATGTTCGACCTTATTTTCTTGGTTTGAGAGGGGCGAATATGTTGATCGCAACCCGACGTATTGTTTCAAAAGCACTCGTCCTATCGTTGGCTCTGGCATCTTTTTCGGCCACAGTCGCAAATGCAATTACGGTGACCTACGGGATAGAAATTGACGGTGCGATTGGCACGTTCGACGCACCAGACACTGGGGGTTTGTTGACCAGTTTCAGTATCACCATTGATGGCGTCACATTCGATACTCTGGGCGTCGGCAATGCTGCACCTGTCTACGACGCAACCAGTAATGACATTCGCGGCAATCCAGGTACGGAAGGTTTCATCACAAATTCCGCAGCTGGATCAGGGTGTCTGGCGATGGAATGCGTGCTTTCTCTTGAAGATTCCACCGACCCGGGTGTGGTTCCCCCTCTATTCGCGATCTTTCCTTTGGTTGGTGGAATGTTTCCCGGCGGTGTGACCAACTCCGGCGAATACGCCATTACAATGCCACCACCGATGAACCCGGTCCCGCTACCAGCTCCGCTGACCCTTTTGGCAGCGGCAATATTGGCGCTGTTTACGCAATCTCTGTGGGGTCGGTTCCTGCCTAACAAACGACGGAACAGACATTTGTGCGAGGTCGGGTAGAACCCAAAACATAACAAGCTGCTGAGCGGGTTTATCGCATGTGGTGCCAGCTCGCGCGGCGTGTTACGCAGTTGGCATGATCACCCGAACGCACACCAAGGGCGATGCGCCCTCGACCGCCATCTATTCCGACTGCGAAAAGTATCGCTATAGCCTGACCCGCATCTGGGAGCCAGCGGGACACAAGGCGCTCTTCGTTATGCTGAACCCGTCGACCGCGACCGAGGTGCAGAACGATCCGACCGTCGAACGCTGCGAACGACGCGCTCGGGCGCTTGGGTTCGGGGCGTTTCAGGTCACAAATATCTTCGCATGGCGCGACACCGACCCGCGCAAGATGCGTGCCGCCGCCGATCCGGTGGGACCCGCAAATGACGCGGCCATTCTGGATGGCGTGGAATGGGCCGATCAAGTCATTGCCGCCTGGGGCACCCATGGCGCGCATCTCGACCGTGGACCGGCGGTTGAAGCCCTACTGCGCGGCACCGGCCAGCCGCTGTTCCATCTGGGTCTGACCAAGGACGGGCACCCGAAACATCCGCTCTATATCGCCTATACCCAGCAGCCCGAAACGTGGTGACAAAGCGTTAACCACAAGAAAAGTCCGGCTTTGACCAAGTGACTGATCGCATGAGAAATTTACCCTCGGACCAGTGCGTTCACGGAGGGTTCCCATGTTTTTGGTCGGATTACTTGGACTGGCCGCTGTTGGCGGCGCGGCCTACGCCATAAGCGACGTCTTCGTGCCCGAGGACGAGCCCGAAGAGGATGACATCGCGGAAGATCAGATCGATGAAGTGACCGAGGGCAATTTCCTTGAGATTGAAGACCCCTCGGCCCAGGATGAAACCGTTGAGGTCGACAAAATCGCCAAGGCCGAAGACCCCGACCCGTCGACCGGAACCATCGTTTCCGAATTCAAAGGCGATCTGATCATTGCCGGAACCGAGGATGCAGATGTCCTGACCGGGCAGGAAGGCGTCGATCAGATCAACGGGTTCGACGCGGATGACGTGATCCATGGCGGCGCCGGCAATGACGTGTTGTACGGGGGTGAAGGCGCAGACATCGTCTCGGGCGGAGAGGATGACGACATCCTTCACGGTGAGGATGGCGACGACCTGTTGGCCGGGGATGAGGGGGATGATGAAATCTATGGCCATCACGGCACGGATCGGCTGGAGGGCGGTAAGAGCGACGACACGTTGCACGGCGGTCAGGACGGCGACACCTTGGACGGTGGCGAAGGCGATGACGCTCTGCATGGCGGCTATGGCCACGACACGCTGCGTGGCGGCGCGGGTGAGGATGTTCTGTTCGGCGGGGACGGCGATGACATTCTGACTGGCGACGATGGTGAGGGCGAACAGGCCCCCGACTTCCTGAATGGTGGTGCCGGAGAGGATACGATCCTGGCAGACAGCGGGGATGTCGTCACCGGCGGCAACGACGCTGATGAGATCATCCTCGACCCCGAAACCGAGGATGAGCCTGTGACAGTAATGGATTTCCAGCCCGAACAGGACAAGCTGTTCGTGTCCTGGGACGGTGCCGAAGACCCCGATATCCGGATTGAGACAGATGCCGAGAACGAAAACCTGACCCATGTGCTGATTGACGGGCAGGACGTGGCGCAATTGCTGGGGGCCGAGGGTTTGACGGCGGATGACATTCAACTGATCACCGAGGCAGAGCTGGCACAGCTGACCGCGTTGGCTTGACCCGGCAGAATCCCTTTGCCATTTGCCTAAATTGCGCCTATACGCGCGCATCCGCATTGGAATCGGTGCGGATTTCTCCATGGGCCTGCGCTGGACGACATCCCGGCCTGCGCCATCAACTCTAACCTTTAAAGGAGACCCCGATGTCGATCACTGCCGCTGAAAAAGCACGCGTCATGCAAGAATTCGCAACCAAAGAGGGCGACACCGGTTCGCCTGAAGTACAGGTTGCCATCCTGACCTCGCGCATCAACACCCTGACCGAGCACTTCAAGACCCACAAGAAAGACAACCACGGTCGTCGCGGTCTTCTGAAAATGGTCGCCCAGCGCCGTAAGCTGCTGGACTACCTGAAGGGCAAAGAAGAAGCGCGCTATCAAGACCTGATCAAAAAGCTGGGCATCCGCCGCTAAACGCTTTTTTCATACTGCACGGGTTGATATACCCGCGTTGTACGATGTGAAAAGATCAACACCTGCCAAATTGGCAGGTGTTTCCTTTTTGTGCGCACCCGTTTCCAAGAGGAGATACGGATCGACAACCAAAAAGGTCAAAAGCGCCCACACACACAGCGCCAAAAATAGGCACTATTTGCCTTTGGTATCTAGGGCTTGGACGCCCGGATACCGAAACAGTTTTGCCATCGCGATCAATGCCAAGATGCAGCACGCAATGGCGATAATAAACGGCATTTGCAAATTTATCGCCATGAGAGATCCGCTCAGTGCCGTTATGGTTCCCGACCCCAACGCGTAAATTGCCACTGTTACTCCCATCACCCAACCTTGCTCAGATGGTCCGACACTCCCAGAGAACAAAGACAGCATTGTCGGATACATGATTGCGAATGCGATCGTGATTGGAACGATCAGGACGTAGGAAAGACCGGGCATAGGGTTGAGCATGAATGCCAGTATCCCAAGACCCATCGCAGCGATGGAAACATACAATATGGGGAACTTCTTAAACCGCTCGTGCAGGGGCGCCGTAAGGTAGGCACTGCCAAAGGCCATGGACCCTCCAAACACGGCAAGAGCCATACTGTTTTGGAGTGTACCGAATTTGAACTTTGTCAGAAGGTAAGTGTCGATAAAGAAGAAAAACGCGTTCAGGCACATAAGCGAAAACAGCATGACGACCGACAGCCGCAGAACGACAGGATGGGACCGGACTTTCCAAAGATTGGCGACGACATCCAAAGGGCCGAAGTTGACTTTTTGCTTTTTGAAACCGGGTTCGAAGAAGAAAAAGATGATCAGCGCCATATTGATCAGGATAAGCCCGATGGCGACATAAAACGGCAGTACAAGCGACGCAGATGACCCCATCAGATTTTGGTCACTAAGCAACCCGGAAATCAACGGCCCCCCGAGCAAACCGAGAGCGGCAGCCGCCACAATCATCCCCAGGTTTTTGGATTTTTCCTGATCGTCATGGCTTATGTCGATCAACGCGGCTTGCGCTATCGGTTGGTTCGCGGTTGTGAAACCGGAAATTGCCCTGCCCAACAGCAACAGCCAGTAGTTGGACGACAGGATCGCGAGCACAGTCAGAACGTATCCAATCAACGCCCCGCTCAGGCAAATCAAAATGCCGCTTTTACGCCCGATATAATCTGACAACTTGGCGATAAATGCGGCGCCAAAGAAGTAAAACAAAAAGAAGACGACAATCAAAACCGTATAATCAAGCTGGCGGATATTTGCGGGTGTCCCGTGCGGCAGGAACGGTTGTTGCGGGTTCAGCAAGACCGTGTTGAAAATTGGCACAATTAGGCCAAATCCCATTACGTCAATGAATACGACAAGCAGCAATGATAACCGTGAGAGGTTCATAGAAACTACCTAAATGTGAACCCAGACAGACCCAAAGTTACAACAATACGAAAATACGACGGAACGAAGCCTTAAGAGCTCAAAACCGAATTTGTTGAAGTAGGAGAAACGCCCACCTTTCGATGGGCGTTTCGAGTTTCACAGGACCCTCAGCCCTACATTTTCGCCTTCTCAGACTTCAGCGCCAGCCACAGGCAATAGCACATCATCAGAACCACCAGCGTAAACGGAATGCCGGTTGAAACTGCCGCGCCTTGCAGGGCAGAAAGCCCGCCGCCCAGAAGCAGTGCAATAGCCACCAGCCCCTCCAGCGTACACCAGAACACGCGCTGGATCACCGGGGCATCCATCTTGCCGCCTGCGGTGATCGTGTCGATCACCAGCGAGCCGGAATCCGACGAAGTGACAAAGAACACTACGATCAGGATCAGCGCGATGGGGGCGATTATGCCATAAAGCGGCAGCTCCTTCAGGAACCCGAACAGCGCGCCCTCGGGGGCATAGCTGTCGATCACCGTGGCACGTACACCTTCGGCTCCGCCTGCGTTCAGCATGTCAATCGCGGCGCCGCCAAAAGTTGACATCCACAGGGCGCAAACCGCCGTTGGGGCCAACAGGGCGCAGATGACGAACTCTCGCACAGTGCGACCCTTTGAGATGCGGGCGATGAACATGCCCACAAATGGCGACCATGCAATCCACCACGCCCAGTAGAAGGTCGTCCAGCCGTGGAAGTAACTGGTGTCTTCTCTTCCGAACGGGTTGGACAATGACGGAAGGTGGAACACGTAATCTACCATCACGTTGAAATACCGGGCGATTGCAGTACCGACACCAGTCACCACGATCACAAAGATGAACAGGCCCACGGCCATGATCATGTTGATCTCACTCAGCCGTTTCACACCTGCATCCATGCCCATCAGGACTGAGCCAAGCGCGATCATTGTGATACCGATGATCAGCAGGACAGTGACAGTTGGACTGGGTTCGATGCCGAACACCTCGTATAGCCCTGCTGCAACCTGTTGCGCGCCCAATCCCAATGAGGTGGTCAGACCGAAAAGAGTCGCAAACACCGCCAGCGTGTCGATGATATGACCCCACCAACCCCAGACACGTTCACCCAAGATCGGATAAAAAGCAGACCGGAGTGTTAGCGGCAAACCAAGGTTGTAGCTGAATATTGCAAGGCTCAGGCCGACTGCGGCATAGACCGCCCAACCCTCAAGACCCCAATGGTGGATCGTGCCGACAATGCCGATGTATTCATTACCCGGCACCGCAATGTCGATGCCCAGCGGACGCGCGTTACCGTCTTCTGCAAAGTTGTAGTAGACGGGTTCCATCACGCCAAAGAACAGCAGACCAATACCAATACCGGCCGCGAACATCATCGCAATCCAACCAGCATAGGAATAGTCGGGTTTGGCGTCTTTGCCCCCAATTCGGACCTTGCCGACAGGCAGGATGATCAGCACCAGACAGAACAGGGTGATTGCATCAACGGAAAGGACCAAAAACCAGTCAAACGTGCTGGTCAGCCATGGCCGGAGCCAGCCAAAAAACGATGCCGCAGCTTCCTGATTGGCCAATGCGATCAGAACGAAGGCAAAGATCAGGATACTGGATATCAGGAAGACCGGATTGTGGATGTCCAGACCGAACGGGCGGACGTTATCCTGCCCCAGTTCGTACTCTGTTTCGAAATCATAGATCCGCGGATCCGGATCCAGCATTTTCTTGCTTTGAGCCATTCGATGCCCCTCTGTTCGCCAGATGCAAACGCCAAGGTATTCGTGCGGCCGACGGATAATGAGTTTTCTACCCCTGGCGCGTTTCCGTCCCTTCGACCGCGGGTTCAGTGGTAACAGCCTACACGGCAATCACTTTTTCACAAAACGCATTCATTTTGCACAATATGTGTACGATATTCAGGCCAAGTTTGCCTCTGCTTCGGCCAGCCTCAGATTTACCTGAGTTTTAACAGCCAGCAGCGGAATATCCGACAGAAACAGGCCATTTTTCCGGTTTCGCTTTCCTTCCAACCCATTCTGATGTATGCGCGCGGTATCTGAGACGTTGTGCCCTGACCCCGGCACTCGAATGGAAGATAAATGGGGTCGGCGGCAATGGGGTCGCCATTCAAACCGGAGACCCGCAGGGGCGGGAGTGCTCCGTTCTAGGATACGCATATGTTTGATGTAACGAAGAAATCGATGCAGTGGGGCGAAGAGACGCTTACACTGGAAACCGGCAAGGTTGCCCGTCAGGCCGACGGCACCGTGATTGCCACGCTGGGCGAAACCAGCGTCATGGCCAACGTGACCTTTGCCAAGCAACAAAAGCCCGGTCAGGACTTTTTCCCGCTGACCGTGCACTACCAAGAGAAATACTATGCCGCCGGTAAAGTTCCGGGTGGCTTCTTCAAGCGCGAGGCGCGCCCGACCGAGAAAGAGACGCTGACCGCGCGTCTGATCGACCGTCCGATCCGCCCGCTGTTCGTTGACGGATTCAAGAACGAAGTTCTGGTGATGTGCACCGTGCTGAGCCACGACCTGGTCAACGATCCCGACATCGTTGCGATGATCGCTGCGTCGGCTGCCCTGACCATCTCGGGCGCACCGTTCCGCGGCCCGATCGCCGGTGCCCGCGTTGGTTTCGTGGATGGCGAGTACGTCCTGAACCCGACCGTGGATGACATGCAGGACCTGCGCCTGAACCCGGAACAGCGTCTGGATCTGGTTGTCGCCGGCACCAAGAACGCCGTGATGATGGTGGAATCGGAAGCCTACGAACTGTCCGAGGCAGAAATGCTGGGCGCCGTGAACTTCGCGCATGAGCAAATCCAGCCGGTTCTGGACCTGATCATCGATCTGGCCGAAGAAACCGCGAAAGAGCCGTTTGACTTCCAAGCGCCCGACTACTCGGAGCTGTACGCCGCTGTTTCGGCTGCCGGTGAAGAGCAGATGCGCGCCGCATTCGCAATCACCGACAAGCAAGAGCGCACCGCCGCTGTTGCCGCTGCCCGTGAAGCGATCAAAGAAGCACTGACCGAGGAACAGCTGGAAGACGGCAACCTGGGTTCGGCGATGAAAAAGCTGGAAGCCGGCATCCTGCGCGGCGACGTCGTCAAAGGCGGCAAGCGCATCGACGGTCGCTCGACCACCGATGTTCGTGCCATCGAAGCCGAAACCTCGCTGCTGCCGCGTACGCACGGTTCCGCCCTGTTCACCCGTGGTGAAACGCAGGCGCTGGCCGTGACCACGCTGGGCACCGGCGACGATGAGCAATTCATCGACGCTCTGCATGGCAACTTCAAGTCGAACTTCCTGCTGCACTACAACTTCCCTCCGTATTCGGTTGGTGAAGTTGGCCGCGTTGGTTCGCCCGGTCGTCGCGAAATCGGCCACGGCAAGCTGGCATGGCGTGCGCTGCAGGCTGTTCTACCCGCTCCGACAGATTTCCCCTACACCGTTCGCGTGGTGTCGGAGATCACTGAATCCAACGGCTCAAGCTCGATGGCCTCTGTCTGCGGCGGTTCGCTGTCGATGATGGACGCGGGTGTTCCTCTGAAAGCACCGGTTGCCGGTGTGGCCATGGGTCTGATCCTGGAAGATGACGGTGAATATGCTGTTCTGACCGACATTCTGGGTGACGAAGACCACCTGGGTGACATGGACTTCAAAGTGGCTGGTACCGAAAACGGCATCACCTCGCTGCAGATGGACATCAAGGTCGCAGGCATCACGCCGCAGATCATGGAAACCGCTTTGGCGCAGGCCAAAGAAGGCCGGATGCACATTCTGGGTGAGATGGGCAAAGCCCTGTCCGAGACCAACGAATTCTCGGTCCACGCCCCGCGCATCGAGACCATGAACATCCCGACCGACAAAATCCGTGAAGTGATCGGCTCGGGCGGTAAGGTCATCCGCGAGATCGTGGAAACCTCGGGTGCCAAGGTCGACATCAACGACGACGGCGTCATCAAGATCGCCTCGCCGGATGGTGAATCGATCAAGAAGGCCTATGACATGATCTATTCGATCGTGGCCGAGCCGGAAGAAGGTCAGATCTACACCGGAAAAGTGGTCAAGATCGTCGACTTCGGTGCCTTCGTGAACTTCTTTGGCAAGCGCGACGGTCTGGTGCACGTGTCCCAGATCGAAAACCGCCGCCTGAACCATCCGTCGGATGTTCTGAAGGAAGGTCAGGAAGTGAAAGTCAAACTTCTGGGCTTTGATGATCGCGGCAAGGTCCGCCTGTCGATGAAAGTTGTCGATCAGGAAACCGGTGAAGAGATCGTTCCCGAGAAGAAAGAAAAGAAAGAGGAAAGCGCAGAGTAATCTGTTCCTCTCTCAAATGATGAAGGCCCCGGTGAAACCACCGGGGCCTTTTTTATGGTACAGTGCCGCCCAGCAGGAGGGTTGTAGATGTCTAACAAAAACCAAATGGATGAACTGGCGCGGCAATACCTGCAAGCCATCGAAAGCGGCGATCTGGCCTTGATGCTAAGTTTGTTTGATGAGGATGCCACGGCGATCTCTCCGATATCGGGCAAGCAACCGGCACGAGACTTTTACACAAACGTCATGAACATCACGAGCGACCGGTCGACCGTTCACAAGAACACCTTTGCAGATACATCCGGCGCGCCTCAGATGGCAGTGCATTTCAATTACACGCGCACCATTCGGGACGGTCACCCCGAGACGATCGAATGCGTCGACCTGTTTGAACTGACCGAAGATCAAAGCAGGTTCAAATCCGTCCGGATCATCTATGATACAGCCCCGGTTCTGGTGGATTTCGGCGAGGCCTGATCCCCGTCAGTGTGCCACCCCGGATGGCCCGTGCTTCATGATATGCCACTGGCCATAGCTGTCCTTCAGATCCAGCGTAATCGCCGCATTTGCTTTGGTCGATGCGCTACCAATCTCTGCCAGAGTGAATTCGATGCCACCCGGAATGTCGATCCGGACACGATGCGGCCCACCGCCATGAGGCGCCTGAATAGGTTCGCCAGTAGATTGCAGAACATCACCGATAACGACTTTGGCCGTGCGACCCTCCATGTCCATTTCGAATTCAATCGGCACATACAGGGTTTCGTGCACGGTTTCGCACATCGCACGGAAGACATACCAATGAGTTGCCATTTCTTCTGTCTCTTCGCCGTGAAACACTTTTTCCAGCGCTGCGCGCTGCGCGTCCGAGGCACTGGGGTCAATGATCACCTGCATCTCTCCTCCGCCTTCAAAGATCGGACCGGGCCAGGCATAAATCAGCGCAGCTTTCGTTCCCTCAAGGTCAACATCCCCAAAATGACCCTTGGCGATTTCAAGCACTTCGAACCCACGGCAATGGCCGTGTGTCGGTAATTCCTCGAACTGGCAGGGGCAGGCATATCCGCAAACGCAGTTTCCAAAAGCTTCGCCTTCAACGTACCAATCTGTAAATGCCATCGTGTTCTCCTGTGGTACACAGTCTGAATGCCCGATGTTTCTGGTTGTCCGGCCTGTAGCTATGCCCGCCTAAGACATCCTACCATGTTTCGCCCGTTTTCTGAACTTGTGTCCTTTTTTGCCGATGCGGACCGCTTGCAATAGCACATTTTCACAGGTTCTTGCGCAATGACGCCCGAGTTCGCAGCCAGCCAGTTTCGACCGTTGGCGGAACTACGCGGGAATACCCAACCTATCAGACGCCATCCCAGTAATTGACCTGAAAACCTGCTGATTATTCAGCTAGAAAGGGTGCTTTACGATCCTCAGAACTTTCAGGAAACATGCCTGAAATTGCCCAACCAACCCCAGAAACCACCCTTTGTTCACCTGAGTTTTCAGGCCGAGACTATTCACTCACACCTTCCCAAAAACCCGTGAATCGAAGTGAATGTCCTGCGCCTTTCTTTCTCGTCAGCTTCGCCCACATGTGCGCCATACCAAATTCGGAACAAAGGACATGGTTATGGTTACGCGTCTCATTTTGGCTTCGGCTGCCTTGACGATCAGCGCATCGGGGTTGGCCGCACAAAGCTTGTCGGAAGGTCTGTATTTTCAGGGCTACGCCGGTTTCAGCCAGTTGCAGGACAGCGACTTTAGCGGAACGGTCAACGGATCATCTCAGTCGGTGGATGCGGATTTCGACACCGGCTATGGGCTTGGGATCGCGGTGGGGACTGAAATTCCTCAATGGTCCAACAACCAGATCGGAACGCGAGTTGAATTGGAGCTGTCCTATCGCGAAGGCGACGTGGATGGCGTAAATTTCTCGGGCAATGGTCCGGCGGCCGAAGGCAACATCTCGGGCGACGTCGCGCAGACTTCGCTATTTGCGAATGTTCTGGTTGATTTCAAACAGGCCGGAGCCTTCACCCCATATGTCGGTCTGGGTCTGGGGGCCACCTATTCTGATGTGGATTTCGCCTATGGCCCCGGAGTTTCGCTGGACGACAGCGACACGAACTTTGCGGCGCAAATCATCGCCGGTGTTGCGTATGAAATCGATTCGAACGTGGCGCTGACGTTGGACACTCGCTATTCCCGCGCGTTCGACGTCTCATCCGAACGACTGGCCCCCAATGGTGCTTCGACCGGTACGGTCGAAGACGATATCGACGCATTCAGCGTCAATGTCGGCCTGCGCTACGGGTTTTGAGTGCACAGGGGGAAGAGTTTCCATCCAGTTTTCTCTTCTCCCCATGTTCCCGTGCTCAATGCAAGGGGACATGCATTGCTTTAGCGTCCTGAAAACACTTTCGAAGAGAAACGCGCCTGAGGCGCGATGTGGGGGGGCAGACAGCCCCCCTGACCCGGTTGCGACTTACGTCGGTGCCTTGGTCTTGCGCAGATAGGGGAAGATCGTCTCGAACTCGCCGAACTTCTCTTTCGCTTCTTCATTCGATACCGCAGGCGGGATGATCACATCCTCACCCGGCACCCAGTTGGCAGGTGTCGCCACACCTTTGGCCGACATCTGCAACCCGTCCAGCGCCCGCAGAATCTCGGCAAAATTCCGGCCCACGGTCATCGGATAGGTCATCGACAGTTTCAACTGCTTGTCCGGTCCGATGATAAAGACCGACCGCACCGTGGCACTGTCCGCGGGCGTACGGCCATCAGGCAGGTAAGCCTCGGCGGGCAGCATATCGAAGGCTTTGGAAACGGCCAGACCATCGTCGGCGATGATCGGGAAGCCCGGATTGGCCTTACCGTATTCTTCGATGTCTTTTTTCCACTTCTTGTGGTCTTCGACCCCGTCTACCGACACACCGATCACCTTGGTGCCGCGCGCCGCCCATTCGTCGTTCAGTTGTGCCACGGCCGAGAATTCGGTGGTGCAAACAGGGGTGAAGTCCTTGGGGTGCGAGAACAGGATGGCCCAGCTGTCGCCTATCCAGTCGTGGAACTGAATGGTGCCCTGATCCGTTTCTGCTGTGAAATTCGGAACTGTATCGTTGATGCGCAAACCCATGGTAAATCTCCTCTCCTGTGAAAAATCCGAGTCGGTTGCCGTCAACCTAAACACTTTGCGCAATTGTTAAACCATTTTGCTCCGTTAAATAATTTGATCAAATTACAGCTTGCCGCGCCCCAGCGCCGGTGCCAGAGTGGCCCCGACACACCGGGTTCAGACGGTTCGCACAGGAGGATGCACCATGATCGAAAAACGCGATTTCTACATCAACGGTCAGTGGGTCGCCCCGTCGGCGGCCAATGACTTCGAGGTGATCAACCCCTCAACCGAGGAGCCCTGCGCCGTGATCTCTCTGGGCGCACAGGCGGACACGGATGCCGCCGTCGCCGCTGCCAAGGCGGCACTGCCCGGCTGGATGGCCACTCCGGTCGCGGAGCGGATCGCGCTGGTCGAGAAACTGGTCGAGATTTACCAGACCCGTTCCGAGGACCTGGCGCAGGCGATGTCGCTTGAGATGGGCGCGCCGCTGGACCTGTCGCGCACCGCACAGTCTGGCGCCGGGATGTATCACCTGAAGAACTTCATCCGCGCCGCCAAGGCGTTTCAGTTCGATCGCCCTCTGGGTGACCACGCCCCCAATGACCGTATCATCTATGAGGCCGTCGGCGTCGCTGCCCTGATCACGCCATGGAACTGGCCAATGAACCAGATCACGCTCAAGGTCGGCGCGGCAGCGATTGCGGGATGTACAATGGTGCTCAAACCCTCGGAACAAAGCCCGCTGAACGCGATGATCTTTGCCGAGATGATGGATGAAGCCGGCTTCCCGCCAGGTGTGTTCAATCTGGTCAATGGCGATGGTGTCGGCGTAGGCTCGCACCTGTCAGCGCACAGGGACGTGGATATGGTCAGCTTTACCGGCTCGACCCGTGCGGGTACCGCGATTTCCAAGAACGCAGCCGAGACACTGAAGAAAGTGCATCTGGAGTTGGGCGGCAAGGGTGCCAATGTGATCTTTGCTGATGCCGATGAAAAGGCCGTCAAGCGCGGCGTGTTGCACATGATGCAAAACACCGGCCAAAGCTGTAACGCCCCCAGCCGTATGCTGGTGCAGCGCCCGATTTATGAGCAGGCGGTTGAGACAGCAGCCGAGGTGGCAGACATGGTCAAGGTCGGACCGGCGCTAGAGGAAGGTCGCCACATCGGACCGGTGGTGAACGAGGTGCAGTGGACCAAGATTCAGGACCTGATCCAGAAAGGCATCGACGAAGGCGCCCGTCTGGTTGCGGGCGGCACCGGACGGCCCGAAGGTCTAAACAAGGGCTATTACGTGCGACCCACAGTTTTTGCCGATGCCAACAACCAGATGACCATCGCGCGCGAGGAAATCTTTGGCCCGGTCCTGACCATGATCCCCTTCGACACCGAGAAAGAGGCCGTCGAGATCGCTAATGACACGCCCTATGGCCTGACTAACTATGTCCAGACACAGGATGGTGCGCGGGCCAACCGCATGGCGCGGGTGTTGCGGTCCGGCATGGTTGAGATGAACGGACAGTCGCGCAGCGCGGGGTCTCCGTTCGGAGGGATGAAACAGTCCGGGAACGGGCGTGAAGGTGGCGTTTGGGGCTTGGAAGATTTTCTGGAAGTCAAAGCCGTCGGCGGCTGGGCCGCGGAATAACCTTATCCAATTGTGAGGCACCTGACGGTGCCTCGCTCTATGTCTCATGCATCCGCCTGAGCAGCTTCATAGGCCAGCATAGCGCGTTTGACAGGCAGGCCCCAGTGATACCCGCCCAAGCCGCCGGATTTGCGCAGCGCCCGGTGGCATGGGATCAGCCAACTGACCGGGTTGCGCCCGACCGCTGTCCCCACTGCACGCACCGCCTGCGGCGAACCCACCCGTTCCGCGATCTCAGAATAGGTCGTCACCTGACCGGATGGGATATGCATCAGCGCCTCCCACACTTTGATCTGCAAGGGTGAACCGATCAGGTACAGCGGCGTTGGTTCTAGCCGGTCGCTGACCGATCCGAAAGCGCTCAGCACCCAGGGGCGCAGGCGCATCGGGTCCTCAACGAATTCCGCCTGCGGCCAGCGCGAAAGCATATCCTCCATCGCCTCTTCTTCACCGGTTTCAGCACCGAAGGCCATGCCGCAGATACCTTTGTCGGTGCCCATAACCAGCGCCGGGCCAAAGGGGCTTTCGAACCAGCCCCAATAGATCGTCAGGTCTGCGCCTTTGCGGGCGTATTCACCGGGGCTCATAGATTCCCATTTCAGGAACAGATCGTGCAGGCGGCCACTGCCGGACAAGCCGACGTTATGCGCCGTTTCTAGCGTGGTGAACCGTTCCCGCAGCAGCGCCTTGGCGTGGCCCAGCGTCAGGTATTGCTGATACCGTTTCGGTGACACACCGGTCCAGCGTGAGAACAGGCGCTGGAAATGGGCCGGGCTCATGTCCATCTGACGGGCCAGCTCCTCAAGGCTGAGGCTCTCGCCGCCCTGATCGATCAGCTCGATCGCGCGCCGCATGACGTTATAGTGATAGCCACTTTCGGGGGTCTGGACGTTCATGTCTCTCACCTCTTTGTCTGGGATTAAACATAGCGCGCCGGTTACTTCCCTGCGACCCGGAACATGCGCAATGGCTTTGGGCTTGTGTCACGGCCTCACGGGCGGCATTAAGGCCCGGATGGCAAAACAACTTGGATATCACAAGATCCGCGAGATCTTTACCCGTTTTCACGAGGCCGACCCCGAACCCAAGGGCGAGTTGGACCACGTGAACGTCTATACTCTGGTCGTGGCCGTGGCGCTGTCGGCGCAAGCCACGGACGCGGGCGTTAACAAGGCCACCAAAGAACTGTTCAAGATCGCTGACACGCCCCAAAAGATGTTGGATTTGGGCGAAGAGGGCTTGACCCAGCATATCAAGACCATCGGTCTGTTTCGTCAGAAGGCCAAGAACGTCATCAAACTGAGCCGCATTCTGGTTAACGAATATGACGGCGAGGTCCCTAACTCCCGCGCCGCGCTGCAATCGCTGCCGGGGGTCGGGCGCAAGACCGCCAATGTGGTTCTGAACATGTGGTGGCGCTATCCGGCGCAGGCGGTGGACACCCATATCTTTCGCGTCGGCAACCGCTCGGGCATTTGTCCAGGCAAAAACGTGGATGCGGTCGAACGCGCCATCGAGGACAACATCCCAACCGATTTCCAGCTGCATGCACACCACTGGCTGATCCTGCATGGCCGCTATCACTGCAAAGCCCGCAAACCCATGTGTGGCACCTGTATCATCCGCGATCTCTGCGAATTTGAGGACAAGAACTTATGAAAACCTACCAGCTTGTTGGCATCGGCAATGCCGTTGTGGACGTTATTTCTCAAGCCGATGACAGTTTCCTGGAACTGATGGGCATCGAAAAAGGCATCATGCAACTGATCGAGCAGGAACGCGGCGAAGTTCTTTATGCCTCGATGGAAGGCCGGGTGCAGACGCCGGGTGGCTCGGTTGCCAACACCATCGCCGGGGCTGGCGCGCTGGGTTTGGATTCTGCATTCATCGGTCGCGTGCATGACGACGCCTTGGGCAGGTTCTACGCGGATGCGATGAACGAGGATGGTGTTGATTTCGTGAACCCTCCGGTGCCGGGTGGGGAACTGCCAACCTCGCGTTCGATGATCTTTGTCTCACCCGATGGTGAGCGGTCGATGAACACCTATCTGGGCATTTCGTCCGAGCTGTCCTCGGCCGATGTGTCCTCGGACGTGGCGGGAAACAGCCAGATCATGTTTCTTGAGGGCTATCTGTTCGACAAGGAAAAGGGCAAGGCCGCGTTTCTTGAGGCCGCGCGCAACTGCCACAAGGGCGGCGGCAAGGCGGGGATCGCCATTTCCGACCCGTTCTGCGTTGAACGCCACCGCGTCGATTTCCTGCTGCTGATCGAGAATGAGCTGGATTTCGTTATCGGCAACGAGGCCGAGATCAAATCGCTGTTCGAAACCGACGATCTGGAAGAAGCGCTGGCGAAAACCGCCGAGATTTGTCCTCTGGTCGTCTGCACTCGTTCGGGCGACGGTGTGACCGTTCTGCATGATGGTCAGCGTATCGATGTGCCGGTGGAAAAGGTGGTGCCGGTAGACGCAACCGGTGCGGGCGATCAGTTCGCCGCCGGGTTCCTATTCGGAATGGCGACGGGTCGCGACTACGAGACTTGCGCCAAGATCGGAAATGTCTGCGCCCGCGAAGTGATCAGCCATATCGGCCCGCGCCCCGAAGCGAACATGCAGGAATTGCTGCGCGACGCGGGACTGCTGTAAGTGAGTGGGCGCCCGGACCGAGCTTGGCAACTAATCCGCTGCGGTGGTCGTTTCGTACGTGCTTAAAACTGGCTCAAAATCTCAGAGTAGATCACCCAATTCGGGTTGAAGCTTGAAAAGCAAAGCGGAGACTTTGGGGTGTTCAATCGCCTCTGAAATCCCGTTCCCAAAAAAACAGCAGCTAACCTGTATAGGTTAACTGCTGTACAACTTGTTCCAAGTGATTGACCCTATGCGGGCAATGCTGATTTCCTTCGACGCAGTCTCAGCACACCCAACCCACCGATGCCGCCTAAAAGAAGCAGGAACGGTGCGGGCAGCGGAACCGGCGCGACATCCAGAGTCACATCCGCATAGATTGTGCGGGATTTCCCCAAGATCAAATCGATACCTTGCTCAAGGGTGACGGTGTAGATACCACCGTTTCCAAAAGCAATGTTGAACACGTTCTGCTGCCACTCCAGAGCGCCAATGGTAATGACCCCAAGGAAGTTCGCGAATCCACCGTCTCCCTCACTAAAAAGTGATCCGCCCGGAGAGGTAAATTCCAGCGTCGTATCTACTGTGAATGCTCCGAATGCAAACCTCGAGTGTTCAAGGCCTAGCTCTACATCAAATAGTGCCAAACGTTCTGTCTCACCAACACCAAGCGAGAAAGCAGAACCAATCAGCCCACCATTCGGTGTAATGGTAATATCACATCGAAAACAACTTGATGTTGAAGTTGTACCTGAACCCGCTCCGACTAAGAAGTCCACCGTCGATGCGTATGCGGATCCAGCTGTTAAGGTAACCGCAACAGCGGCAACTTTACAAATCCTCAGAAAACTCATTACCGTCCTCTACTTTTAAACTTGAGTACAAAATTTAATCAAGATTGCCATATTTAAGACGCGATTGCAGCAAAAAGTTCTCAACTCACATAAATCTTTCGTTATTTTCGTTTGAGGCACCCAAAAAATACACAAAAACTCCCGGTATCCCTTGTTTTGAGCGGACATAATGACCCACTTCCAAGGCCAACACGCAGTGCCCACTGCAAGAATCGCCCTGAAATTTACGAATCCTCAGGTCGCACGTCGTTCAAATCCCAGTTGTATCTATAGGCCTTTACGCGTTGGGCCTCTTTGAGTAGCGCGCGGAGTTCTGGGTCTGCTGCCTTCTGGATACGGAGCAGAAGTGCCTTCTCGTTCGGGCCAAAGTCCTCACGGAACCAGATGTAGATTTTTGACAGAATTAACCCGCCATTCTCATCGAACCGGACTCCGCGCGGGTCATTGACATAGGCGTGTTCAGCGGCCGTAAAGTCACGCTCCAAGGTTTCAGCCTGCCAGGCGCGATCCATCAGGTTCGGGCATCCCACGGCAGCACAGTTCAGCGCATAGTGGATGCGCGGCTCATCGAACACAGGTCGGATAATGCGGTGCTCTATGTCGTTCAGGCTCAGCATCTGGCCCATAACCTCTACCAACGGACGGCTCCAAGGCCCGATGGACAGAGGGCGGTCTTTGATGTCACGGATCGAGTCGACGGGGTAGTTTTCAAGAACGACACTTACCGTCACGGCGTTGTAGAGGTTGATCCAGTACGCCAGCTGCTGATCACGAGTCAGCCGCATCGGGTCTACAGATTGCAGATCGGCCAGATACCTGTCCAGCCGCGCCCGATCCGCCTGGGTCACCTGCCCATACGCCACTCGGTTTACACCTCGGGCATCCGGCGCGACATAGCGGGAGAGGAAGGCGCTCCACATCCGGTGATCGACCTGATGACCCGGCACAGACGCGAACTGGGTCAGAGTTTGTCCCGGCAACACTTCGGGTGCAGGCAAGGCCAGACGCTCGACGCTGGAGCAGGCAGCCAGCAAGGGCAACAACATCAGGACCAACAGCTTTTTCATGAAGCGTCTTTCTGGTTCCGGCGCAAAACCCGCATCTGCCCCTTCAGCCGTTTGAGCGGCGCCAATGCCGGGTCGTTCAAGTCAGGCAGGTTCGCCTGCCGTGACAGACGCGGCACAGCTGCATTCCACCAGCTCGGCCCGGCGGGGCCATCAATCCGGTCCGGACTGGCCAGGTGAAGATCACGCTGTGCATTGTGCACGCACATGGATAAGGGGCCACTAGCCGTGGCCACCATGAACACGCATGAAGCGCAACGGTCCTCCTCTAGATCATCGGCCGCCATAAAGTTGTGAATAAACACTGCCTGCCGCCGCACCGGGCCGCGCAACAGCCCCGGTCCCAGACGCGCCACGCTGAAAACCAGCTGTCCCAGCGCTCGTAACGCCAGAAAAGGGTAACGGCGGATCGCGCGACGCAGCGTGGGGCGGATACGGATAAAGGCGTCCTGCTTGTCATCAACGTCTTCCAGCGCTGCGATCACTTTATGCACCAGTGGCTGGTTCGATAGCAGCGAAACCGCACGCCCTCCGGCCGTAACGACACTGGCGTAACGGTTGCATTTGGAATGCCCCACGGCAGTCGTGCCAAAATGCAGCGGCGTCTCATATCCTGCCTCGATCGCTCGTGCCACGCTGTCCTGCGTGATCGCATCCGGCCGTGCACGCAGGACGCCGCGCCCGGTATCGGCCTGCATCTGGAACGAGACAAAGGCGACCTCGGGACAATCCCGCAGGAATCTGGCAAGCGCTGGGAGGTCGTCGAAATTGCCTCCAAAAACCGTAGTGTTGAACAGAATGCGCAGCCCCAGCCCGCGGACCCGGCGGATATAGGCGCGACGGACAGTGTTCAGTTCAACCTCGCTGCGGAACCCTTTGCGTTCCTGCGTCATGTCGACGTGAAAGGCCACATCGTCCAGCCCCGCCGCCGCCAGCCGTGTGAGCATCGCCCGGCTGGCGCGGATGCCGTTGGTCATCAGGCAGGACCGCATCCCCAATCGGCGGATTTCTCGGCACAGCGCCTCAAGGTCTTCAACCTTGCGTAAGGTCGGGTCTCCCCCGGTCAATTGTACCGAAACCCCGGCGCCATAGTGGCTGCGGATCGTCGCCAACCTCGCAAACAAAACCGAGAGCGGCGGATCATAGGTCATCTCGGCCCGGTCTGAAAGGTAACACAGCGTGCAGTCCAGATTGCAGCGCTGCGTGACCTCAAGCGCGACACAGGCGATGGGATAAAACCGCCCCGCCGTCTGGCCTGCGCCGTATTCACCACAGCTTTGCAACCCGCCGCGCAACGGTGCGCGCTGGTCTTCGCCTTTGAACGAGCGTCCGGCGGGAACGATGGTGAATTTGGCGTGAGCAGAGTCTTTCATGCCCACCAAGCTAGAAGGCTACCAGACCCCAAACCACGCCCCCTCACGGCAAGTTGTCGTGGAGTGATTGGCGCGGCAGGGGTCAAAATTTCGCCTCAAAATGACACTAGGAAAATCGCATTGAACAAGGAGACATTTAACGAATGACGAAACGGGTGGCCGTGTTGGTCGATGGAGAAAATATCAGCGCAGTCCATTGCGATGACATTCTCAAAACCGGTCGGCAAAACGGACGCGTTGACATCGCAAGGGTCTATATGAACGCGCAGCAAAATTCACTTTGGCATGATGCGAGCAGCTTTCACCTGATCCACAGCGGTACCGGCAAGAACGCCACCGACCTGATGCTGGCTATCGACGCGATCGAGTTGGCTTTGCGCCAGAACATCGACACCTTAATCATCGCAAGTTCGGACGGCGATTTCGTCCACCTGCACCGGCGGCTACGCGAGTACGGAGGCACGACCATTGGAGTGGGTGAGGCAAAAACTCCAGCGAACGTTCGATGCTCCTGTTCGCAATTCTTTGAATTGAGTTCTTCAACAAAGTCAAAACCGGAGACGAACGAAAGCGTCAAAACAACCGAGATGGATCAACAAATTCAAAAGATTATTGCCGCCAACAGCAAAAACGGCGCAGGTATGCGTCTGACCATTTTAGGGGCAAAGATGCACCGGCAACATGGGGTCAAGATCAGCGAACAGAAAGATAAGACGTGGCGGCACTATCTGCAGTCCAAGCCGGAACTATACGACTTGGACAAAGCGGGACAGGACGCACATGTGCGGTTCAAACCAGATGGGTTCGCACGCAACCTTCAGCCTAAGTAATCAGCAAAAGCTTCGACCACCAGCTCATACACGTCGCGTTTGAAGGGCACGATTTCTTCGATCAGTTTACCGGGTTCCTGCCATTTCCAGCGGGTGAACTCCGGGTGGGCGGTTTCGATATTGATCTGATCGTCGCGGCCGTTGAAGCGCAGCAGGAACCATTTCTGTTCCTGCCCACGATAGCGGCCTTTCCAGATTTTTGGGACGATGTCGTGGGGCAGGTCATAGGGCAGCCAGCCGTCGGTTTCGGCCACAACCTCAACCAGATCGGCGGTCACTCCGGTTTCTTCCCACAACTCACGCAGGGCCGCATCGCGAGGGGCTTCGCCCTTGTCCACGCCGCCCTGAGGCATCTGCCAGGCATCCGCGTGGCGATCATTGCGCTGGCCGACGAAAATCTTGCCCTCGGCGTTCATCAGCATCAACCCGACGCAGGGGCGATAGGGCAGTTTGGCGATTTCTTCGGGGGTCATACGCGGCCTCGTACATTGCTCTGGAAACTCTGTATCAAGCAGTACACGAACAGCAAAGGGTGTGACGTTAGGTTCTGCGTGACAAAGATGACGTGAACGTCAATCTAACGCCTAAGAATCGGGAGGGAGAGTTCGCCATGACTGCGTACCCAAACATGCTGGCCCCGCTGGATCTGGGCTTTACCACGTTGAAAAACCGCGTCCTGATGGGCTCGATGCATACGGGGCTGGAAGAGACCGGCGACTGGAACCGCGTGGCCGAATTCTATGCGGCCCGGGCCCGTGGCGGTGTTGCGCTCATGGTAACGGGGGGAATTGGTCCGAACCTCGAAGGCTCGGTTCTGCCCGGCGCGTCGATGATGACCAACGACACAGAGGTTGCGAACCACTCGATCGTGACCCAGCGCGTGCATGAGGCGGGCGGCAAGATCGCTATGCAGATCCTGCATGCGGGGCGCTATGCCTATGGCCCGAAATGCGTGGCGCCCAGCCCGGTGAAATCTCCGATCTCGCCCTTTCCGCCGAATGAGCTGGATGAGGACGGGATCGAGAAACAGATCAACGACATCGTCAACGCCGCCGTTCTGGCGCAGAAGGCAGGCTATGACGGGGTCGAGATCATGGGCTCCGAGGGGTACTTCCTGAACCAGTTCCTCGTAACCCATACCAACAAGCGTGAGGATCGCTGGGGCGGGTCCTATGAAAACCGGATGCGCCTGCCGATCGAAGTGGTGCGCCGCACGCGTGAGGCCGTGGGCACCGATTTCATCATCATCTACCGCCTGTCGATGATCGACCTGATCCCCAATGGCTCGACCCATGAAGAAGTTGTGGAACTGGCCCAGCGGATAGAACAGGCCGGGGCAACGATCATCAACACCGGCATTGGCTGGCACGAGGCGCGTATTCCCACCATTGCAACCAGCGTTCCCCGAGCGGCCTTTGCCTGGGTAACCAAAAAGCTGATGGGCAAAGTTGGTATCCCGGTGATCACCTCGAACCGGATCAACACGCCGGAAGTCGCCGAAGAGGTTCTGTCCACCGGCTGCGCCGACATGGTGTCGCTGGCCCGCCCGATGCTGGCGGATGCTGATTTCGTGAACAAGGCGATTGCCGGTCAGTCCGCGCAAATAGCGCCTTGCATTGCTTGCAACCAAGCCTGCCTGGATCACACGTTCAGCGGCAAGCTGACCTCATGCCTTGTTAACCCACGCGCCTGCCACGAAACCGAGCTGGAAATCGGCAAGGCCGAGACGCCGAAGACTGTCGCCATTGTTGGCGCCGGTCCGGCTGGCCTGTCCACCGCGATGACCGCCGCCCAGCGCGGCCATGACGTGACCTTGTTCGACCGCGCCACTGAGATCGGCGGTCAGCTGAACATGGCCAAACAGGTGCCGGGCAAGGAAGAATTCTGGGGGCTGGTCGACTGGTACCGCACCATGATGGACGATCTGGGCGTCAAGGTGGAACTGAACCGCGAGGTCAGCGCTGAAGACCTGACCGGTTTTGACGAGGTGATCATCGCCACCGGCGTCACCCCCCGCGATCCACAGATTCCGGGGCAGGACCATGAAAACGTCATCAACTATATCGACGTGCTGCGCGACAAGGCTGAAGTCGGCAAGTCCGTCGCCGTTATCGGCGCGGGCGGCATTGGGTTCGACGTATCCGAATACCTATTGGAGAACGGCCACAGCATCACCACCGACCTGCCCGCCTGGATGAAGGAATGGGGTGTGACCGACCCAGCCGAGCATCGCGCCGGTTTGGCCCCCGAAGGCCCACAACCCGCAGCCCCCGCGCGCGACGTCACGCTGCTGCAGCGCAAGAAACAAGCGCATGGCAAAGGTCTGGGCAAGACCACCGGCTGGATTCACCGTGCAACGCTGAAGATGAAAGACGTCAACTTCGTCGGCGGCGTGAATTACGAGCGCATCGATGACGACGGCCTTCATATCAGCTTTGGTGAGGAACGCGCCGATCCCACTGTAATCAATGCAGATACAATCGTTTTGTGTTCCGGTCAGGTGTCCGAGCGCAGCCTAGCAGATGCGCTGATCGACCGCGGGATTACTCCGCACGTAATCGGCGGCGCGGATGTGGCGGCGGAACTGGACGCGAAACGGGCGATCAATCAGGGCACAAGGCTGGCGGCTGCCCTCTGATCACTCAGACAGCGCCAGCTTGACGCCCAATGCACCGAATGCTGTCGCGAAACATCGTTTGATCCAGGCCATCACGGATGGCCTGCGAATGACGTAGTCCCGTGCAAGGGCTGCGCAGGTGCCGTATCCGACAAACACCACAAAGGTCATCGCCATGAAGGCGGCGGCCAGCTTGGCCAGTTCCAAACCGGCATTTGCCGTGCCTGCAGGCAGAAACTGAGGCAGGAACGCCAGAAAAAACAAAGATAGTTTGGGGTTCAGGACATTGATCAATGTCCCAGTCGCCGCAATCTTGAGATGACCTGCCGAGGATTTCTCGGCGTTGACTTCCATGGCTCCGCCTTCTTTGACGATCCCCCAGGCCATGTAGAACAGGTAGAGGACACCCAGATACTTGATGACCTGAAACGCCAGCGCACTAGTGTGCAAAAGAGCTGCAAGCCCTATGATGCTGGCCAAAGCTGCCGGGATGATCCCCAATGTACATCCCGCCGAAGCAGCAAGACTGGCGCGAAACCCGCGCCCCAGGCCAACGGCCAATGTGTAGATGACCCCGGTTCCAGGCAATAGCACGACAATCAAGGATGTCAGGAAAAACTCTGGCGTCATTCTGCTCCCCTTCGGTTAGGAGCAGAATTTCCGACATTCAGATTATTGTAAACCGGCTTTCCGGGCAGTTTCGGTGGCTATTCCACCGTAATCGTAATCACCTCGGACACAATCGGCGTGGAATGCGGCACGTGGCCCGCATCGCCCAGCACCAGTTGCAGCGTATGCTCGCCGGGGGCCAGATCCAGCGTCACCTCGGTTTGACCCCCACCGAAATGCAGATGGTTGTCGTCCGAGGGGAGACCGTTGGCCAGCTCATCCGCGCCATCTTCCCCTTCACCCAGTGGCGGCCGGTCGATCAGCAGGTGGTGATGACCGGTGTTTTCCTTCTCAGTCCCGGCGGGTGCTACGCCCATGTTGCTGAGGCCAAAGACCACTGTGACCGGGGATTGAACGGTGTCCCCATCGGACAGGTTCACGAAATAAACCTTCGCATCAGGGTTGGACGGTGTTTCGCCTCCGGCCAGCGCAACGGTTGCGGACAGGCACAGCACAGCTAGGGCAAGTATGGCTCTCATGATCTCCTCCGTGGTCACAAATTTGCCATTCTCATCCTAGCACATTCGGGTGGGAACACCGAAACTCCTTGCCTTGCAGGCTCTGCGGTGATGCCGGAAAACATTGTTTCCGCGTTTCCCATCTGCAAACGATCTGATTTAAATCCCTGATATTATCCCATGTCTGCCCAGTTTCCGCCCAGATTGGAAACCAAAGTGATGCAAAGAATAAGCACCCGGGGAACGAGTATGGATCGACTTACCGAAATGGAAGCCTTTGCCAATGTGGTGGATCAGGGTGGATTCACCGATGCAGCCAAAAAGATGGGCATCTCTAAGTCGGCCGTGTCAAAACACGTATCCAGCCTTGAAGCCCGGCTGGGCGCACGGCTGCTGAACCGCACAACGCGCCGCGTTTCGCCAACCGAAATCGGGTTGGCCTACTACGACCGTGCCCGCCGCGTCTTGAATGATGCTGGTGAAGCTGACGCTTTGGTGACCTCTATGCAGTCCGCCCCCTCGGGACTGCTGCGGATCAGCGTGGCGACAGATTTCGGCGTGAATCATCTGTCTCCGGTTCTGTCGGATTTCTTGGCCGCCTACCCGGATATCACGGTCAACATGGTTCTGAACAATCGCTATGTGGAACTGATCTCTGAAGGGTTCGACGTGGCCGTGCGAATCGGCGAGCTGGAGGACAGTACTCTGCGCGCGCGCAAGCTGACCGAGACCGTAAAACGGATGGTCGCCGCGCCCAGCTATATCGAGAAATTCGGACGCCCGCAAAAGATCGACGACCTCAACGAACACAAGCTGCTGCATTACTCCAGCCAATCATCGGGCAATGTCTGGAAACTGACCGCGCCATCCGGCGAAAAGAGACAAGTTCGCACTGCTGGTTGGCTGAGCGTGAATGACGGGCAGTCCCTGTTGAATGCGGCCATCTCGGGGCTGGGGATCGCGTATCTACCCAGCTACCTGTATGCAGACGCCCTGAAATCCGGCTTGGTTCTGGATGCAATGCCGTCGTTGCCGGATGAAGTTCAGGGCATCTATGCCGTCTACCCGCCCGGGCGCTTTACGCAGCCCAAGGTACGGGCTTTCATTGATTTTCTTGTCGAGGCCTTAAACGAAAAAGGCCCGATGGAGTGGTAATATCTCCCCCAGTGAACCTCGACGGCCCGCGCATCTGTGCGGGTCTTTTTTTGTCCGCTCAGAACCGTTCAACCCACGGGCGCAGGGTCAGTTCATCGCTCCAGGCGGACCGATCCTGACGAATCAAATGCATGTATTCCCGCGCGATGGCGTCCGGGTCCAGCATTGCGTCGGGCGTGTCGGCACCCTCAACCCGGTTCGGGTTGCGGATACCGCCGTCGATGTTGACCCATGCCACATGGATGCCTCTGGGGTGCAGTTCGCGCGCCATGGATTGCGCCAGACCGCGCTGAGCGAACTTGCCCATGGCAAACGGTGCTGACAGCGGGAAGCCCTTGACCCCGGCCGAGGCACCGGTGAACAGGATCGTACCCCGACGGTTGTCGCGCATCGGCTGTTCCAACATACGGCGGGCAGCGGCCTGGCCCAGCAGAAAGGCCCCGTGCGCGGTGACTTCTACCGCCTTGCGGACAGTTTCCGGATCAAGCTCGGTGATCGGGCCGCGCTGCCGAGCCGAGGGGTTATAGCACGCAACCCGCAACTCACCCGGAAGATCGGCAACCAGCGCCGCCACGCCCTGCGCGTCGGTTCCGTCCAACTCATGCAAGGTCGCGCCGGTCTCGGCGGCCAAAGTTTCCAGATCCGACACGTTGCGAGCCGTTAGATGCACAGCGTATCCGCCCTGTGCCAACGCCCGCGCGAACGAGGCCGACAGTCCGGCCCCCGCGCCAATGATCAATGCCTGCGGCGTTGGTGTCTGCTCGGGCATGTGAACTCCTTTCGTATTTGATCGGCTCGCTTGCCTGACTTATTTCACCGGGATCAATTGACCAGCAAAACCGCCTCGACCCGGCGGTTCAGATCGCGGCCTTCTGGCGTGGCGTTCGACGTCAGCGGGGCCAGATACCCAATGCCGCGCGCTTCGAGCCGGTCCGCGGCAACGCCATGCGCTTCGATCAGGCGGACCCGTACAGCTTGTGCCCGACCAGTGCTGACCGAGATATTGGCGTCCAACGCGCCGGTGTCGTCCGTATGCCCCACCAGCGCCATCCGAACGCCGGGGTTGTCGGCCAGATACCCTGCGATCACCTCAAGCGAAGCAAACGGGCCTTCACCCAACGTTATTTCACCGGTTCGGAAATGCAGATCGTCAAGAATCACATGTCCGTTCTGCGTCAAGGCTGTAAGCAGGCCACCCGACTGGCTGACCGTTTCCTCGATTACCAGCGGAGGCGGGGCCTCTGCGTCAACCGGAGAGACCCGGATCAACTGAATGTACCCGCTGGGCGGGTTGCGGCTGACCAGCAGGCTTAGCACATCGTCACCGCGCGAGGCTGACAAAAAGCGATAATCCTGTATCGCCACATACATGTCCGGGGTCGGGACAACTTCGGTGTCGAACCGGAAATCAAACCCACCGCACTTGGTGGCCTCACATTCGAACATCACCTCATAGCCCTGCGCGATGATCTGATCACGCAGTGGGGCCAGCAGTTGCAGCGTCGTGCTAGACCCCGACTGCAAGCGCCAGGTGATACGTTCGACCCGCCCCTCAACCTGCCGCGTGGGCAGGGTGCCATCGGCAAACGGGCCAGTGGGCAGGTCATAGCTATCCAATGGGCTGACCCGTTCGCTTAGCTGACGGGCGCCCGAAGGCAGCGTCAGGTCCTGCGCAACCCCCTGCCCGGCCAACATCAACAGGATCAGTGAGGCAAAGCGGATCATCGGGCCTGCGCGTGGTATTGGTCGTTCGGAACCATCGCCGTGGCACTGGCAACCCGGTTCGACATGTTGAAAAAGCCGGTCACGTTGGCGATGTCCCAGATGTCACGATCGGTGAACCCTACATCCCGCAGGCGCTGACGGTCAGGTTCCTCAATCTGGGTGCTGGCGGTGGTCATCTTGGCGGCAAAGTCCAGCATCGCCCGCTGGCGCGTGTCCAGGGGCGCGACGCGGTAATTCATCACCAGCATCTCGCCTAGCTGCGGGTCACCCGACAATTGCCGCACTGCCGCGCCATGGGCCACCAGACAGTAAAAGCACTTGTTGATCGCCGATACGACCACGGCGATCATCTCACGTTCCAGCTTGCTGAGGCCGCTGTCGCCCAGCATCAGGTCGTTATACGTCGCGGTGAAGGCGTTCAGCTTGTCGATATCAAAGGCATAGGCCCGCAGGACGTTCGGTACAAAGCCCAGTTTCTCCACACAGATATCAAAGTATTTCTGCGTCTCGGGTGGCAGCGGGTCCACCATCGGCAGGTCCAGCGCAGTGGGGGCGGTTTGGTCAGTCACGTCGGGCTTTCTCCTTAAACAAGCTGACGGTAGTGATATTCGCCTACAATCTCCATCCCGAGCGTGCGATAAAGCCCGTTGGCTCCGGCGTTTTCCTTGGTGCAGATCACGCTGAGCGTGTCTGCCCCGTTGTCCCGCGCCCAGAAGGCTGCGGCGCGCATGGCCCAGCCACCCTGACCCTGACGGCGGTGATCGGGCAGGATTTCCAGTGCGTGTACCATCGCGACTCCATTATGCATTGCAACAAACCCGGTCCCGGCAGGCTGATCAGTGTGGCGTAGCAGCAGGCCGGTTTTGGGACCCTTTGCACGCTCCATCACCGCCACACGCTCTGGGCCTATGCCGCCTTTCGCCCAGATCTCGCGCATGATCGCCAGTGGCTCGGGCGTGAGGAACACTGTGACGCCGGGGATCGGAGTGTCCGTCAGATGACCAACAGGGCAGGCATAGATATTGACCGGGTCCAGAACCTGATAGCCGCGCGCGGCCAGTTGCGCGTCCAGCGCCTCGTCCCCCGGGCGCAGACAGAAGATGCGCTTTTGCCCCGTCGCCTGCATCGCACCCTCGGCGGCGTCGATATCTGCCTCGCTTGCTGGGCCCAGCGCATTGGTTGCAGATACACGAGACCCACCGCCCTGCCCCTGACGCAATTGAAACGGTCCCAGCCGTTCATACCGCGCGGCAGGCCATGTGCCGTCAACGATGTCGGCCCAGTTGACACTCACAGTTCAAGCTCTTTCGCAAGCCGGGTGGTGGCGGCATCGATGCGCGCGCCATCGGTACCGCGCACCACGACGTTGGCGCCAAAGACCCCGTTAACCTGAAACGGATAACACCCGATGGACAGATCCGCGAAGTCATCCGCCAACGCGGACAGAGTGGCAGCAATATCGCCCTCACCCCGGTCCACCCGAAGAGTTTGCGACAGCAGCGGGCTGCCCCCGGTCAGGCCGGGCAATACACTGGCGACCATAGCCTGAAACACCGACGGCACACCGGCCATCACATGCACATTTTCAATGGTGAAACCCGGCGCGGTCGAGACCGGATTGTCAATCAGCACCGCCCCGTCCGGAATGCGCGCCATGCGCAGGCGGGCCTCGTTCAACTCCAGCCCAGATTTGTCATAATGCGCTTGCAGCAGCGCACGGGCATCGTCGCGAATGTCGATCCGCGCCCCAAAGGCGCGCGCGATACAATCAGCGGTGATATCGTCATGGGTCGGGCCGATGCCGCCGCTGGTAAACACATGGTCGTGGCCCTCGGACAGTGCCTTAACCGCCGCCTCAATCGCCAGGGCATCATCGCTGACGATCCGCACCTCTTTCAGGTCGATACCATGTTTGCTCAGTTCCCCGGCCAGATAGTGCATATTCGCGTCGCGGGTCCGGCCCGAGAGGATCTCATCCCCGATCACCAGCATTGCAGCGGTTGGATTTGCCATGGCGCGTGCCCCCTCTTGATCGACCGTTAGGGCAGGTATAGGCCCTGAGACATGCGATTTGAAACCCCCCTTGTCCCCGCCCGCCTGATCCGCCGCTACAAACGCTTTCTGGCCGATTGCACATTGGAGGACGGGCGCGAGGTCACCGCCCACTGCGCCAATCCGGGGTCGATGATGGGGCTGGCCGAGCCGGGTGAGAAAATCTGGCTGGAGCCCAATGAAGACCCGAAGAAAAAGCTGAAATACGGTTGGCGGCTGGTCGATCATGAAAACGGGCATTTCACCGGGGTCGATACCTCGGTCCCGAACCGGGCGTTGCGCGCCGCGCTGGAGGCGTGTGAAATCCCCGAACTGGCCGCCTATGAAACCGTCCGCCCCGAGGTGAAATACGGAGAAAACAGCCGCATCGACTTTCTGCTGACCCAACCCGGCCTGCCGGACGCCTATGTCGAGGTCAAAAGCGTCACCCTGTCCCGTCAACCCGGTCTAGCCGAATTCCCCGACAGCGTTACCGCACGCGGCACCAAACATCTGGGCGAGTTGTCAGTGATGGCTTCGCAAGGGCACCGGGCGATCATGCTGTATCTGGTACAGCGCACCGATTGCGACCGATTTACGCTGGCCTCCGATATAGACCCGGCTTATGCGGCAGCTTTCGATGCCGCGCAGGCGCAAGGGGTGGAGCGGTTGGTTTATGGAACTCGGATATCGCCAGACGGTGTAACAGTTTCCGACAGACCAATTGCTTGAAGTCACATCTATGTCTGAGCATTACTTCTGCGAAAGTGGATTGCAGCCTTGCCCGTTCGAGAAAACTTTTCCGCAAATCAAGCGTGCGGCAGCCTAATCGGGAAAAGTGCCCGGTGTTTCATTCTATGAATTTGTGCCAACCAATTCCGGCCACAGCTCGGCATCCAACCCCTTCACAAATGGCTCTAACTGATCCGCCACAGCCTGCCAACCTCCGATCGAGGCTGTGTTCACCGGCTGTCGGGCCTGCAGGTTACTGGCCGTCCTGATCGCATTCGCAGATTGGTCCGGCGTCAGCATGGTGTCCTCGAACGCTAGCCCACAAATCCGCGCCAGTTCTTCGGTTGTTTCCTGCAAATTGCCCACCAGAGCCTCATATCGGATATCGTGAATGCGACCCGGTAAAACCTCGTGCCAGTGGCGCATATAGCGCTGATACCGGTTGGCCTCAGCCGCCATCCATCTCAGGTCATGGGTATAGTATAACCCGCCCGCTCCGAAATTCGCGCGCCACATGGACAGGGCAACATCGCGCGGGTCGCGCAGCACATTAAGGATCACCGCATCGGGGAAAGCCTGCGCAATCTCACCCAGAAAGGCATAGTTTCCGGGGGCCTTATCGACAAAAGCCGCGGTGTCCCCGGCAAGTTTGGGCAGCTTTGCGACGTAATAGTCAGCCAGCTTGTTTGCAGCGCGCCATTCCGCCGGTTGCGCTTCGGCTTGTCGGGCCCATTGGTGGACAGACGCAAGTTCACCCAGCCCCTGTACGGTGGAATGACGGGCCAGAATACGCTCTACCAATGTTGTGCCGGACCGGGGTAGACCCACCACGAAAATCAGCCGAGGACGACCTGCGGCTTCCCCAGAATTCGCAGCAGGCAAAGGGGCCGCCAACCGTCTGACGCAGTCTTTCGCGCTGCGTTCCTCCCAGGCCTCGAACCGACTGCGCTGCAGCTTATGGGCTTCGGCCAGATGCTGCATTTCCTGTTTCGTATTCTTTTGCCGGCGCGCCAGATTTGCCGCAGCAAAACGCAGTTTCACTTCATCCTCCGGGTTGGCCGCAGGGCCACGTTCAAGCGATCCGGAAATCTGGGCATGCAACGTGGCGATATCGTCAAAAGTGAGGTTCGGCAGCCCGGCCATAATTTCGAGCGCTTCCGGATGCCCCGGTGCCAACACAAGAGCGGCGCGCACGTTTTTCAGAACGTCGCCCAATTGCCCCAGACCCAGTTGCGATCTGGTCAGTCGCAAAAGGCCGGGCAGGAATTTCGGCTGTTTCTTGACCAGCGCCGTCAGCACGTTAACGGCGTCTTCCCACCGGTGCATCGAATCTAGGATATCCGCCTTCAGAACCTGTGCATTAGGATTGGCGGGTTCGCGACTCAAAACCTGCTCAACATCGGCCAGCGCCTGTTCCGGTTGCTGCTCTTGCAACAGGGCCAGCGCGCGGATGAACTGCAGGGCAGGGCTGAACGGGCCACGCGCAGCGATCTTGTCCAGAAACGCCAGTGCATCGGCGGGATCGCCACCCTGCACCAAGCTGAGCGCATAATTCTGGGTCAACTCGGCATTTCCGGGATCCAGCCGCCAGGCCTGTTCGAAATGCGTCTGGGCCAGCTTGGGTTTTTGCTGCTGCACTGCGCTGATGCCTGCAAGTCTTGGCAGGGCCGCGACTTTTGGCCATTTCTTGGCGGCTTTGGTGGCTCGTTTGAAAGCACGATCCGGCCGCCCGGTTTTGAGAAGTTCGCTGATGCTGGCGATCTCGGCTCTCAACTGGTCAGCTTTTCTTTGCATCTGCCTGCCCTTCTCTGTTTCTTGTCCTTGCACGGACTTGCCTTGTGCTAGTTTATTATTACCTGAGGGTCTACATGCGATCGGACCTCGTACAGGGCGGTTCTGACCTTGCGACCCGACGCCCTCTGGTACTTTCTGCACAAGCAGCGTAAAAGGAATGCTGCGCGAAACATTTGGAGCCTCGCATCCATGAAGGAACATCGTGGCCGTCTGACCAAGGACGGTATCCGCATCTATGAACAGGGTGACTTTGCCGGTATGCACGCGGCAGGGGCCTTGGCCGCGCGGATTCTGGATGACATTGCCGATCACGTCTTTCCCGGTCAGACCACCGGCGCGATTGACGGGCTGATCACTCAGATGGTCGAGGACGCGGGCGCAACCTCGGCAACGATCGGGTACAAGGGCTATCAGCACGCCAGCTGCATCAGCGTCAATCACGTGGTCTGCCACGGTATCCCCGGCGACAAGCGGCTGAAGGATGGCGATATCCTGAATATCGACGTCACCGTCATCGTTGACGGCTGGTTCGGCGACACGTCGCGGATGTATGTGGCAGGCAAACTGCCCCGCAAGGCCGAGCGTCTGATCCAGGTGACCCATGATGCCCTGTTCAAGGGTATCGAGATGGTCAAGCCGGGTAACACCTTCGGCGATATCGGCCATGCCATTCAGGCCTATGTCGAGGCGCACCGGATGAGCGTTGTTCGCGACTTCTGCGGCCACGGTCTGGGTCGGGTGTTCCACGCGCCGCCGAACGTTCTGCACTATGGCCGTCCGGGCACCGGCGCGGTTCTGGAAGAGGGCATGTTCTTTACCATCGAACCGATGGTGAATCTGGGCCGCCCCGAGACAAAAACGCTGGCCGATGACTGGACCGCCGTGACCCGCGACAAGTCGCTGTCGGCGCAGTTCGAACATTCGGTGGGTGTGACGGCAGATGGGGTCGAGATCTTTACCCTGTCACCGGGTGACAAGTTTCACCCGACCTACTCCTCCTGATCAGCTGCCTGATCACGCATCAGTTTCAGTAGCAGAGTTTCCTGCCCCCATGGCGTCACAGCGTCTTGGATGAATACCGGCGCGCGTGTGGGTTTCCGCTCGGGTCCCGTTGCTGCGTCGGTTTCCTGCGGAACAGTCCAAAAAAGGTTTGTCAGGGCGCGGTCCATACCCTCAAGACTATCACGTCCTGACTAAATCCTCAAAAGCCCCGGAACCTGAGCCATATCGGTAAAAACTTCGGCCCCAAGATCAGCCAGCTTTTCGCCACCTCCATGCGGCGCATAGGCCAGGCAGCGCATATTGGCACGGATTGCGGCAGTTACCCCGCTGGCGCTGTCTTCGATGACCACCGGCCGCGAGGCGCCGAAGTGTTTCACCGCCGTCAGAAACATTGTCGGGTCGGGCTTGCCGACACCTAATGTGTAGGCCGAGAACATCACGTCCTTAAACCGATCCCAAAGACCGTTCTGCCCCAGCGTGACCCGCATTTTGTCAGGCCCGCCATTGGAGGCAACGCAGAAAGGCACACCGCGTTCGTCCAGGAGGTTCAGCAGTTCCAATACTCCGGGAACCAAAGGCACACCCTGGCGAAGATGGGCATCGGTTTCGGCATCAAATTCCGCGATCCAGTTCGCGGGCAGATCAGCCCCCAGATCGCGAGCGATATCCTGAACTTCCGGCATGGTCTTGCCGGTAAAAATTCTGTGGCACTCGTCCGCCGTCAGAGACAAGCCGTGCCGGGCCAGATTGGCGACCATCACCTGATTGGACAGCGGCTCACTGTCGACCAGAACGCCATCGCAATCAAAGATGACCAGATCATGCATCCCGGACGCTGCTCCACATCAGGGTGATATGCGTGTCTCCGTATTTGCGGCTGTCTTGCAGAGTGAACCCCTCGGGCGGTTGCATCGGGGCGTTTTCTTCCCACACAAGCAGGGCATCGTCGGTAATCCAGCCCTGCGACAGGGCGGCGATGGCTTTCTGGCCCATAGACTTGCCGTAAGGCGGGTCCAAAAATATCAGATCATAAGGTGCGCCGGTATTTTCACCCAGTCGCGTGGCATCGCGGCGGATCAGGTCGGTGCGGTCGGCACTGCGAGTCAGGTCGATATTCTTGCGGATCAGGCCTTGTGCCACACGGCCGTCATCCACAAAGGTCGCATGCGCCGCGCCGCGCGACAGCGCCTCAAGCCCCAGCGCGCCAGTGCCCGCAAACAGGTCCAGCACGCGCAGCCCGTCAAAGTCGATCTGATGGCTGAGCACGTTGAACAGGCTTTCGCGTACACGATCGGTGGTGGGGCGCAAATGTGCGCCCGCATCCCCCTTACCGACAGAGGCCAAAGCGCGGCCTCGGAACTCTCCGGCAATGATCCTCACGCTTTGAGCAGCGGCTTGAGGTCCGCGCTCGCGTCGGCCACGATGGCAGGATCGGCGGTCTTACCGGATTCGATCAGGCGTTTGCCAACCATATAGGCGCGCGGGTCATTCATCGCGTCTACTGCAATCAACTGATCACCCTTGTAGTACCAGAAGGATACGGTCTGCCCTTCGCCCTGACGGGTCACCACGCGGTCATATCCGGTGTTCAGACCCGCAATCTGCAGTTTGACGTCATACTGATCCGACCAGAACCACGGCGTCGCCACATAATCCTTGGCCGCGCCCAGCATGTTCTGGGCCACGATCTCGGCCTGATCGATTGCGTTCGGCACGCTTTCCAAACGGATACGCCCTTCGCCATGCGGGAAAGAGGCGCAATCGCCTGCCGCCCAGATCGATGGATCAGAGGTACGGCCATGCGCGTCGGTCTTGATGCCGTTGTCCAGCTCAAGCCCTGCCATCTCGGCCAGTTGAGTCGCGGGGGCGATACCGACGCCAACCACAACGAAATCGACCTGCAACTCGGTTCCATCGGTCAGAATTGCACCCACCACCTTGCCGTTTTCGCCCACCAGACGGTCCAGCCCGACACCTTCGCGGATGTCGGCGCCGTATTCGGTATGCAGCGCGCGGAAGTAGTCACTGGTTTCGGAAGCGGCTACCCTTTGCAGGATACGGTCGGCCATCTCGACCAAGGTCACATTGACCCCACGCTTGGCACAAACCGCTGCGGCCTCAAGCCCGATATAGCCGCCACCGACGATCAGCGCGCGCGCGCCGTCTGTAACGCGGGGCTCCATCTCGTCGATATGGGCCAGATCGCGCACCACGTGCACGCCCTCCAGATCGCCACCAATGGCAGCAGGCAGATAACGCGGGTCAGACCCGGTGGTCAGCGCCAGTTCGTCATAAGAAATAACGTCATCCACTACGGTCACTGTCTTGGCCTGCGGGTCGATTGCGGTGACACGCTGCCCCAGACGCAGGGTAATGTTGTTCTCGGCATAGAAACTCTCGGGCCGCAGGAACAGGCGCTCCAGCTCCATCTCACCCAGCAGATAGGCCTTGGACAGCGGCGGGCGCTGATAAGGCAGATGCGGCTCGGCCCCGATCAGGGTGATATCCCCGTCAAACCCGTCCTTGCGCAGTCTGGCAACAAGCGAAGACCCCGCCTGCCCCGCACCGATCACGACAATATGGCTCATGTTCCTCCCACCGTGTCGAATTCCCGTGGTCTCATCCACACGACCACCTATATTGCGGCTAAGCCCGACTCTGCAAATCCAAACGACAGGAGCTAAAAATGATTTCAACAGGTGATATGCTGCCCGACGCCACGCTGACCCAAATGGGTGCGGACGGCCCGGAAGAGGTGCGGATTTCAGACAAGACCAAAGGGCGCAAAGTGGTGATTTTTGCAGTACCCGGTGCTTTCACTCCGACATGCCATTCGGCCCATGTGCCCAGCTTTATGCGCACCAAGGACCAGTTCGCCGCCAAAGGCGTTGATGAAATCATCTGTGTCTCGGTCAACGACCCCTTTGTGATGCAGGCGTGGGGCGAGGCCACCGGCGCCGCCGAGGCCGGCCTGACCATGCTGGGCGACCCTGCATCCGAGTTCACCAAGGCCATCGGTATGGATTTCGACGCTCCGCCCGTTGGGTTGATCGCACGGTCCAAACGCTATGCCATGCTGGTCGAGGATGGCAAAGTCACAGCACTGAACCTGGAAGAAAACCCCGGTGCCTGCGAAATTTCGGCAGGTGAGGGCCTGCTGGACGTGATCTGATAACGCTTGGCTCCGGGTGACCTCGGGGCCATGACGCCCATTTAACTTGATGCAACGCCCTGATTTGCCAATATTTGAATAATACAATCAGGGAGTTTGTTTGATGAAACTGAAGATCATTACACTCTTGCTCGGTTCTGCGGGGGCGCTGGCCGCCTGCGGCCCGGCCCCGACCCCGCAACAACAGGCGGCGCGACAGCATGAGATCGCTTGCCTTAGCGGGTCTTTAGGTGGCGCGCTGATCGGCGGGGCTATCGGCAACCAGTTTGGTGGCGGGTCAGGCCAGTCTATCCTGACAGCGGCAGGTGCAGCCGCTGGTGCCATTGAAGGCAACAGATTTGCATGCTGAGGAGAATCGGAATGACACGTGGACTTATTATCGCTGCGGCCGTTTTACTGGCCGGTGCCGCCTCGGCTGAAACCGTTGGTGAGCTGCACGAAAACGAGTTGAAGGCCATCGACGCAAATAATGACGGTTTCCTGTCAAAGGACGAGTTCGACGCCTTTTCCGACTATGCGTTTCAGGAGATGGACGACGACAAGAACGGTACGCTGGGATTGGACGAGGCCAAACCGTTTCTGGACATTAAGCAGTTTCAAGACGTTGACCGTAACAACGATAGCTTTATCTCCCGTGCAGAATACGACGCGCAGATGAATGCAGACTTCTCATCTGCCGATAAGGATGGGAACGGTCAGTTGGACTAAGTGCCTGCAGCCCCGCAAGCGGCGGGGCTGACCTGCACAGACAGGAGCATGCGATGAACAAATGGGTTTGTGTTGGCCTTTTGGGCCTGCTTGTGGCCTGTGACGTGCCTCAGGCCCCGGTGGTGACCGGGCCAGATGGGCAGCCGCGCATTCAGATCAGCACATCGGGGCTGACCTGTTACAACAATCGTTGTCTGGACATTAACCCGGCCGCGCGCAGTGTGCGTCAGATCGGGAACCGGACAACGCGCATTCCCCGTGACATCGACGTCAGTGACGGTACCGTTACCCCCGCTGAATTCGAGCAAATGGGCGTAACCGCCGCATTGGCAGGTGGTGTCGGTGAGGGCAACCGCTAGCAGAGACTGTCCATCTTGCGTGCCAGCTTGGCGTCCAACGCCGACAGACCGCCCACGTCATGGGTGGCCAGCGTCACCTCAACAGTGCGGTAGACATTGGACCATTCGGGATGGTGGTTCCATTTTTCGGCAAATATCGCCACCTGCGTCATCCAGCCAAAAGCGTGGACGAAATCCTCGAAAATAAAGGTCTTGGTGATTGCATCCCGGCCTTCAACCATGGTCCAGCCGTTTTCGAACAGCGGGTCCAGCAGCGGGCCGCGGGTCTCGGGCGACAAGAGTTCGGTCATTGCTGTTCCTCCGGGTTCAATTTCCTGAACGGACCGTATTCCGTCAGGATCTCGATCTCTTCTCCCACTGCGGCGGCCTCGGCGTCCAGATATTTTCGGATCGCATCGGCGAAACCGGGGTCACCGACCCAATGCAAGCTATGCGTGCGCGTGGGCAAATAGCCTCGTGCCAGCTTGTGTTCACCCTGCGCGCCCGCTTCAACCCGGGTCAAACCTTGGGCAATGGCAAAATCAATCGCCCTATAGTAGCACAATTCGAAATGCAGGCAGGGGTGATGTTCAACACAGCCCCAATAGCGGCCAAACAGAGTTTCGCGCCCAATGAAATTCAGCGCCCCGGCAATCGGATAGCCGTCACGTTCCGCCAGCACCAAAGCCATATCATCCGCCATGGTTTCCTGAGCGGTATCAAAGAATTGACGCGTCAGGTATGGCATGCCCCACTTGCGTGACCCGGTGTCCTGATAGAACCGCCAGAAGGCATCCCAATGCTCCGGCCGCAACTGGTCTCCGGTCAATGTGCGAATCTCACCACCGAACCCACAAGCCTGAGCCCGCTCCTTGCGGATATTCTTACGTTTGCGCGACGACAGCGCGTTCAGAAACCCGTCGAAATCCGAGTATGCGTCATTGAGCCAGTGAAACTGCTGCGACGTACGCAGCATCAGGCCCATCTGCTCGCCCGCGATGGCCTCATCCTCGGTGCAAAAGGTGGCGTGCAGCGACGACACACGGTTGTCTGCGGCCAGTTGCACCGCGCCTTGCACCAGCGCCGACATACCCACCGCCTCGTATCCCGGCCGCACCAGAAAGCGCCGCCCTGTTGCGGGAGTGAAGGGTACGGCGATCTGCAGTTTGGGATAGTACTGCCCCCCTGCGTTTTCGTAGGCATGTGCCCAGTTGTGGTCGAAGATATATTCGCCCTGACTGTGCGACTTGGCGTACATGGGCGCTGCGCCGATCAGCATCCCGTCCAGATAGGCGGTTAGGTATTGCGGTTGCCAGCCGGTGCCACGCCCGACCGAGCCGCTGTTTTCCAACGCCAACAGGAACCGATGGGTGGTAAACGGGTCCAGCGGCCGCCCGCCATCAGCGGCCTCGGGACAGGCGCAACTGTCCCAAGCCTCGGCAGAAATCTGCGACAGCGATCCCAGAACCTGAACTTCGATTTGCGCCTGATCCATGTGCCCTCCGCGTCTGGTCTTTATCTGTGACGGTGGGGGAAGGGTTCAACCCGCATGCGGGGCCAAATACCCCTCGAAGGTCACATTGTCGGCAACCTCGCGGGCCTGTGCCTCTTGTTCGGGCGACCGCACCGTCCAGCACAGGACCGGCACACCACGCGCTTTGAGTTCAGCCACGCGGGGGCGGGACAGATCGGCAACCTCATGGCTGATGAAACTGGCACCGACCCGGTCAAAATCGGGGATGTCGCGCAGGTGATCACAGACGGTCAGCGGCAACAGTTCGACCTTTGGCTGATAGGAACAGGTCACGATGCCGCGCGGCAGGTGCGGGGCAAGGCGTGCCAACTCGGCCACGGAGTTGGGGTTGAACGACATGAGCGCCACCGGCCCGTCATAGCCCTGCAAGGCCCGCACCGCGTCCGCCTCAAGCGGGCCGACATCGGTTCCCATCGCGCCGTCCTGATCCTTGAACTCGATCAGCAAAGGCACCTTGCCGCCGACCATCTCCAACACCTCGTCCAGTGTCGGAATGCCGTCATCCGCGTGTAACAATTGGGTGGCCTTCGCCTGCGCCGCCGTGACCTGCTGAATTGGGCCGGACTGCCCGGTCAGGCGCGTCATGTCATAGTCATGAAACACCATCGCCCGGTTGTCCGAGCTCCGTTGCAGATCGATCTCGATCCCGTACCCGGCCTCGACCGCAGCCCGAATGGCCGCCCGGCTGTTTTCCGGGCGGCTGTCCGATTTGTCATGCAACGCCCGATGCGCAATCGGGGTCCGCAAGAACACGGAAGGCAAGGACGGTGTCATTGGACCTCGAAGATGCCTTCGATTTCGACGGCCACTCCCAGAGGCAGTGCTGCGGCGCTTACGGCGGAACGGGAGTGGCGACCGGCATCACCCAGCGCTTCGACCAGAAAATCGGACGCACCGTTGATGACCTGCGGCTGTGCGGTGAAATCGGCGGTCGAGTTCACGAAACCGGTCAGCTTGATCACCCGCACCAGTTTTTCGATATCGCCACCGCAGGCCGCCTTGACCTGAGCCAGCAGGTTGATGGCACAAACCTTTGCCGCCGCCGCACCAGCCTCGACCTCCATGTCATCGCCCAGCTTGCCGGTAATCAGATCGTCATCCTTGGAAATCTGGCCCGACACATAAACGATGTTGCCGACCCGTACGAAAGGCACGTAGTTGGCCGCCGGTGCGGGCGCATCCGGCAGGGTGACGCCGAGGCTTTCCAGTTTCGCTGAGATGCTCATGAGGGTTCCTCCAAATCTTGAGTCGCGGCGAAGCTAACCGGGAAGGTCAGGTTCGGAAAGCCTGAAAACGGGGATGGACGTGCCCGAAAGGTGGGCGTAACTCTTCTTATTCCGAACAGTTGAAGCGGTGCCGCTTTACCTCAGCCCGTCGGGCGGGTTAAACGCTATCTGTTTCATACGTGTTTTGGAACGTATATGTGACGTCGGATTGGGCCGCTCTAGTGGCCATAGGCAGTATTGATTGATAGTTCGGGCAAACGAACCCGAAAGGTTTGGAGTGGCAAAGACCGTGTTGAGCAGACCCCGCCTGAAATACCTGATCGTTCTGCCCCTGATGGCAGTTCTAAGCGCCTGCGCTACGCGGCCACCAGAAGGTACCCCACCAAGCGAAGTTTTCGATCCCTATGAAAGAAACAACCGGGGCATTCACAAATTCAACCTCGGTGTTGACCGCTTTCTTTTCCGCCCGGCCTCGAAAGGGTACGTCAAGATCGTGCCGGACCCGATGGTGACCAGTTTCAGCAATTTCGCTGAAAACCTGACACTGCCCGGACAGGCGCTGGACTATCTGCTTCAGGGCAACCCCAAGCAATCCGGTAACGCTCTGCTACGATTCGTCATCAACATGACAGTGGGCGGCGTGGGCCTGTCATCCCCCGCAGATGAATTGAACCTGCCACCGGTGGATACCGATTTTGGCGAAACGCTGCATGTGTGGGGCGTTGGCGAAGGTGCTTATGTCGAACTGCCGTTCTATGGTCCGTCGACGCAGCGGGATGCGATCGGCGTTGTGGTTAACCTGTTTTCTAACCCGATCAACTTCAGCCCCACCCGCCCGGTCGATAACATCGGTGTCTATGCCGAAGTTGTGCGCCGAATGGGTGATCGGGGCCGGTTTTCGGATACGGTCGACTCGATTCTGTATGAAAGCGCCGATAGCTATGCGCAGGCACGGACAATTTTCATCCAGAACCGCCGCTTCGAACTGGCACGGGACGATGAGGAAGCCTATCTGGGTCTTTATGATGACCCCTATGCTGAAACCGGGACCGACCCAGTCAGGGACCCCTACCTAGACCCCTACGAGGACCCCTATGCCGAGTAATCATTTAAACAGACGCAATTTTATCGCCACTGGCCTAGCCGGTGTGATGCTGACCGCCCTTCCCGCCTTTGCCCAGACTGAAGCCAGCGCAAAGGCACTGGTTGTCAGTGTCGTGGACGAGATCAACCGCGTGATCGCCTCGGGCAAGTCCGAAAAAGCGATGATCCGCGATTTCGAAAAGATCTTCGTGCAATACGCCGATGTGCCGATCATGGCGCGCTATGTGCTGGGGGCCGATGGCCGCTCAGCCAGCCCGTCGCAAATCAAGCAGTTCACCAAGGCGTTTCAGGGCTATATCTCGAACAAATATGGCCGTCGCTTCCGTGAATTCATCGGCGGTCAGGTGACCGTGCGCAATGCCCGCAAGATCAAGGCAGGGTACGAAGTACGCACCTCGGTCAAGCTGCAGGGTTCGTCACCATTCGAAGTGACCTTCCTTGTTTCGGACAAGTCGGGCCGCGACAAGTTCTTCAACATGTTCATCGAAGGGGTGAATATGCTGCTGACCGAAAGGACCGAAATCGGCGCGATGCTGGACGCGCGCGGCGGCGATCTGAATCGTCTGATCAAGGACATGAAGCAGAACAGGGTCAGCTGACCCGGTTCGCAAGCTAAAAAAGCGCCGCGCGATTGGTTTCGCGCGGCGCTTTTTCGTTTAGTTCAGCCGCTCACCGGTTTCTTTGGCAAAGTAGGACACTTTGCTCATGTCGAAAGCGAGGTTTAGCATCCTGCCGGCCTGCGCGCTGGTTTCCGCGTGCAGACGCGCCGTGACCTGCTTGCCGCCCAGTTCTGAAACCACATAGGTGTCGGCCCCGGCGGGTTCGACCATATCCACCAGACACTCGGCCTCTTGCACGCCAGCCCCGGCGCGGAAGCCTGCCTCGGCGATATCCTCAGGGCGGAGGCCAAGGATCACGTCCTTGGGCAGCGACAGATCACGGGAATCTTTCAGTACCAGCGTCTCACCCGTTTCACGCGCGATGGCGATCTCTGTGCCCGAGCCATTCTTGGTCGCCTGCGCCGGGATCAGGTTCATCGCGGGCGAGCCCATGAAGTCTGCCACAAACAGGTTGGCCGGGTTGTTGTAGATCTCGGCGGGGGTGCCGATCTGCTGTACGATGCCGCCTTTCAGAACCACAATTTTGGTCGCCAGTGTCATCGCTTCGATTTGGTCGTGGGTCACATAGACGATCGAGGCATCCAGCGTCTGGTGCAGTTTCTTGATCTCAGTCCGCATTTCGACCCGCAGCTTGGCGTCGAGGTTCGACAGAGGCTCGTCAAACAGGAACAGCTTGGGATCGCGCACCAGCGCCCGGCCCATCGCCACACGCTGACGCTGACCACCCGACAATTGGCTGGGGCGGCGGTTCAGTAGCGGCTCGATCTGCAGCAGTTGGGCAACCTCTTTCAACTTGGCGTCCTGCGTCGCCTGATCGACCCCGCGCACCTTCATCCCGAAGGTGATGTTCTTGGCCACGGTCATGGTCGGGTACAGGGCGTAGGACTGGAACACCATCGCGATGTCGCGGTCCTTGGGACTGACATGGGTCATGTCGTTGCCACCGATGGACAGGGTGCCGCCGGTGATTTCCTCTAGCCCCGCAATACAGTTCAGCAGGGTGGATTTACCGCAGCCTGAGGGGCCGACCAGCACCAGGAAATCGCCCGGTTCGATCGAGATGTTGATGTCCTTCAGAATCTCGGTCGCGCCGTAGTTCTTGTAGAGTTTGTTGATATCAAGGATGGGAGCCATGGGTCTTATCCCTTCACTGAGCCAGCGGTCAGACCGCGGATGAAATACTTACCGGCAACGACATAGACGAGCAGTGTCGGCAGCCCCGCGATGATCGCGGCAGCCATGTCGACGTTGTACTCTTTGACGCCGGTGGTGGAGTTTACGATGTTGTTGAGTGCCACGGTCACTGGCTGCGTGCCCGCCTGGCTGAACGACACGCCGAACAGGAAGTCGTTCCAGATCTGCGTGAACTGCCAGATGACGGTCACCACGATGATCGGCAGCGACAGCGGCAGGAAGATCGACCAGAAAATCCGCATGAAACCCGCACCATCAACCCGGGCGGCCTTGGTCAGCTCAGCCGGAATGGTGACATAGTAGTTGCGGAAGAACAGCGTGGTGAAGCCCAGCCCGTAGATCACGTGGACAAAGATCAGACCCGGAATGGTACCTGCAATGCCCATGATACCCAGCAAACGCGCCATCGGCAGCAGAACAACCTGGAATGGGATGAAGCAACCAAACAGCATCAGCGAGAAGATGATGTTGGCGCCTTTGAACCGCCATTGCGCCACGACATAGCCGTTCAACGCGCCCAGCAGGGTCGAGATGGCCACCGCAGGCACTGCGATCAGGACCGAGTTCCAGAAGTAAGGCCGCAGACCTTCGCACTGGATACCGGTACAGGCACCGGACCAAGCGGTGTTCCAGGCGTCGAAGCTCACCTCACGAGGCAGCGAGATCAGGGACCCGGTGCGGATTTCCTCAAGGCTTTTCAACGATGTGGTCAACATCACGAACAGCGGCATCAGGTAATACAGCGCGAACAGGCCCAGCAGGACATACAGCAACCAACGCAGGGCAATCTTGCCAGCAGCACTTTGGGTGCGGCTTTGAGTTTGGGATTGGGGCATCGAAATATCAGTCATTTTTAGCCCTCAGCTCTGAGTAAAGGTAAGGAACCACGATGGCAAAGACGACCAGCATCATGATCATCGCGGAAGACGCCGCCTGACCAATATCTCCACGCGAAAAGGCCATTGCGTACATGTAGGTTGCCGGCAGATCGGTCGCGTAACCCGGACCGCCACCCGTCAGGGCGATGACAAGGTCAAAGCTCTTGATCGCAAGGTGCGCTAGCACGATAAAGGCGGACAGGAAGATTGGGGCCATCGAGGGGATGATAATCGCCGTGTAGATGCGCCATGTGGGGATGCCATCGACCTGGGCTGCCTTGATGATCTCACCATCAACCGACCGCAAACCGGCTAGAAACAGCGCCATGACGAAGCCCGAACTTTGCCAGATGGCGGCCATCACAATGGTGTAGATGGCGTAATCGGGGTTCACCAGCCAGTCGAATTCGAAGTTTGTGAAACCCCAACCCTGCACCATGGATTCTATGCCCAGACCCGGGTTTAGGATCCACTTCCACGCGGTACCGGTCACGATCATCGACAACGCCATCGGGTACAGGTAGATCGTCCGAATGGCCCCTTCGACGCGGATTTTCTGGTCCAGCAGGATCGCCAGCAACAGGCCCAGCGCCATTGCGATCACGATGAACAGCGCGCCAAAGATATACAGGTTGTTGATTGCCGTATCCCAGCGGGGCGAGTCGAACAGGCGTTCATACTGGATGAATCCCTTGATCTCGTATTTCGGCAACAGTTTTGATCGGGTCAGTGACACCCAGGCCGTCCATCCGATAAAGCCGTAGACAAAGATCAATACGGCAATGAACGACGGTGCCAGCACCACCTTGGGCAGGTGGTTTTCCAGCCATTCGGACATTTTTTCCTCCGGGAGAAAAGAGGTTCTGCCCCGCAGTATAGGGGCAGAACCGGTTCGGATCAGTAGCTGTTGGCCACCGCGTCCGCCAGTTGCTGAACCGCGTCAGCCGAGGACATTTCCGAGTTGAAGTGAGCGGTCACAACGTCAGTGATTGCACCGGACTGCGATCCGCGCAAAGCCATACCGTGCGCATAAGACGGCAGCAGCGAACCGGCCGCCGAGGTCGAACCCATGTCTTCGGCCGACAGGTTGGCGCAGATGTCAAAGTCATCCAGCGCCACGTCGGTGCGTGCGGGGATCGAGCCCTTGTTCAGGTTGAACACTTTCTGGAAGTTCGGTGCCACGATCAGCTTGGCCAGCAGGTCCTGACCGGCTTTTTTGTCATCACCGTCCACGTCGAACATGGCAAAGCTGTCGACGTTATACAGATAGCCATCGCCGGGGGTCGAGGCACACAGGAAGTCCTCACCGGGTTTCTTGCCCGCAGCCAGGAACTCACCTTTGGCCCAGTCGCCCATGATCTGGAAGGCGGCTTCGCCGTTCATGACCATCGCAGTGGCCAGGTTCCAATCACGGCCCGAGAAGTTTTCATCCACGTAACCGCGCATCATGCGCATTTGGTCAAACACCTGAACCATCGTGTCCGAGGTCAGTGCCTCGGGGTCCAGATCAACCAGCGCCTTCTGGTAGAATTCAGGTCCACCGATGCCCAGCACAACGGCTTCGAATACGGTGGCGTCCTGCCACGCTTGACCGCCATGGGCCAGCGGGATCACACCGGCATCCATCAGCTTGGTTGCAGCAGCGTTGAACTCATCCCAGGTTGTCGGCATCTCGATACCGTTTGCCGCCAGCACGTCAGCGTTGGCCCAGATCCAGTCGACGCGGTGTACGTTCACCGGCGCGGCGCACCATACGCCTTCGCACATCATGTGACCCGCGATCGAGGCGGGCAGCACCTCGGCCCAGCCTTCGGCCTCAGCCACGCTCGAGATATCAGCCAGAACACCCTCTTCATACCATTCCTGAATGGCGGGGCCTTTCAGCTGAACAGCGGTCGGAGCGTTGCCCGAAAGCACACGCGCCCGCAGCGCGGTCATTGCAGCATCACCGCCGCCACCGGCAACCGGCATGTCGGTCCAGCTGCCACCGTTGGCGGCGAACTCTTCCTGCAATACGGCGACCGATTTGGCCTCACCACCCGATGTCCACCAATGCAGAACTTCGGCCTGCGGCTCGGCCAGAACCGACGTCCCGGCCACCACGGCCAGGGTCGATGCGGTGGCAAATACAAAACGCTTCATTACGTGTCTCCTCCCTGAGAACTTTGTGACTGCAAACGCAGCGATGCCCGACATACTGCGCTCGGATTGCCATCTGGCAACGCTTAATCCCGTGCGAAATCCTGTCGCCGCCCAAATTTTCACCGCTTTTGTTACAGCGTGTTACGTTGACATTGAATCTGTTTCCGTTCGTTACAATGCACGATACCGGAGGAGCAGAAATTGGGAGGACAAGCCGCGTGAGCATTCCGCGACTACTGGTGGTGGATGACGACCCCGAGATGCGGTCGATGATGACCCAGTTCCTGCAGCAGAACGGGTTCATCGCGCTGCCCGCCAGTTCGGAAAACGAAATCCGCTCGCATCTGACCGCAGGCCGGATCGACCTGATCCTGCTGGACGTGATGCTGGGGGATGAAAACGGGGTCGAGATCTGCGCCCGCCTGCGGGCCGAGCAGGATGTGCCGATTATCCTGGTCTCGGCGCTGTCTGCCGATCATCAGCGCATGGCGGGGTATGAGGTCGGGGCCGACGACTATATCGCCAAACCGTTTAACCCACAGTTGTTGCTGGCCCGTGTCCGCGCGGTGATGCAGCGCGCCCGGCGCACGCCGTCACTGGCTTATCGCCGCCGCACGCGCAACTTTCGGTTCAACGATTGGACCTATGACGGCAAGCGGGACGAGGTGCACTCGCCCGAGGGCTATCTGGTTTCTCTGTCTCAACGGGAAACCGCACTGCTGAAGGTTCTGCTGGCTAATCCGCATATCCCCTTGACCCGGGATGAGATCGCTGCCGCGCTGGACGTCACCGGCAGCGCCGACAAGCCCGAAGCGCAGGGCCGCGCCATCGACATGTTGGTCGGGCGGCTACGATCCAAGATCGAGGCGAACCCTAAAGATCCACAAATGCTGCGCACTGAACGCGGTGTCGGATATGTCTTTGCCGCCGAGGTGTTCGTGGACGAGGGCGCATGACAACGCGCGCTCCGCGCCTGCGCAGCCTGGGCTGGATCTGGACCGGGGCGGCCTTTGCCTCGGGTCTTTTGTCCGCCGGGCTGTGGTTTTCATCGGCCCGCGCCTGGGACGAATTTCTCACCCGCGCCTATGTCGCTGGCTTTGCTGTCTACGAGGAGCTGCGGGTCGGAATAACCCCTCCGCCGGGTGTCACGGTCAATGCCTTGTCGCCCGAGGCGGCGAAACTGGCCGATGCGGGCCAGTTCGAACAATTGCCTGGCCTGTCGGACCGCAGTTTTGTCACTAACCTGTCGATCCTGACCGACAACACCGCCCCTCTGACCGGGCGAGAGTTGACGCTGGCGGTGATGTCCGAACGGCTGGTCTATCCGGTGTCCGATATCCTGTCGCGCATCGATCAGACCGGGGCCGAGAAGATGGGCAACCTGACCCGCCTGCTGGCTACCTATTGCAGCGAACCCATCCTGATCGCCCGGTTCGGGCGCAATGACTGGCGGCAAGTGGATGGCACAGATGTCTGGGGCTGCAAGGCCGCCCCCGCCGATCTTCGCCTTCCCGCCATTCTGGCCGCGATCGTGGCACTGGCGGTCATCCTGACCTCAGTTGGCAATGTTTCGGATACCTTCACCCGGTTCGCTGGCGCGCTGCGCGATCGCAAGCGCCGGGGCGGGCCGAACAACTATGAAGCCGATGGCCCGGCGGAACTGCGCGAGATTGTATCTGCTGTGAACGACCATCTGGATGCCGAGCGGGCGCAGCTTGAAAAACGCGCCACCGTTCTGTCCGGGGTCAGTCACGATCTGGGCACACCCGCCACCCGGGTCCGCCTGCGCGCCGCCCTAATCCCCGATGACGAATTGCGCGAAAAGCTTGAGGCGGATGTGGATCAGATGACCGGCATGATCGAAAGCGTCCTGACCTACACGCGATCCGAGTTGAGCGTCGAAGAACCCCGTCAGATTTCATTGACCGCGCTGGTCGAGTCTCTGGTCGCCGATTACCAGGATATGGACCTGCCAGTGACGCTGAGGAAAATTACTCCCGTCGCAGTCGAGGGCGCGCCGTCGCTTTTCATGTCGCGACGTGGGTATGGATCGCTGCCGGAAACACGGCGCATGCTGGTAATGGCGCGGCCAATCTCGTTGAAACGCGCGCTGACCAACCTCATCGACAATGCCTTGAAGTATGGCCGCCATGCCGAGGTTCAGCTGGAAACCGATGCCCGCACGGCCACCATCACCGTTGAGGATAAGGGGGCCGATCTGTCCGTTTCAGATATCGAAGTGCTGATGGCCCCGTTTCGCCGCGGGTCCAATATCGGGTCCTCGGATGGGTTCGGCCTTGGCCTGACCATCGTGGCCACGATTGCCGAACAACATGGCGGTTCCCTCAGTTTCGAGGCCGGGGATCAGGGCTTGCGGGCTCGGCTGCAGATCACCCGGCAGTAAGGGTTCAGGTCATGTAACTGCGCACCAATGCGCCTGCGATCATCGACCACCCGTCGGCGATGACGAAAAATGCCAGTTTGAACGGCAGCGAGACGGTTGCCGGCGGCACCATCATCATCCCCATCGACATCAACACCGCCGCCACCACCAGGTCGATGATCAGAAACGGCAGGAAGATCAGAAAGCCGATCTGAAAGGCGCGGGCTATCTCGGATAGCATGAAGGACGGCATCAGGATCGACAGCGGTGCCTCGGGTGACAACGCGATAGCGTCGCCGTCGGGGCGCAGGGCGGCCATGGAATGGAACGTATCGGGGTCCAGCCGCGCGGCCATGAAGGCGCGGAACGGTTGGATCGCGATTTCCAGTGCCGGCTCAACCTCCATCGTTTCTTCGACCATGGGTTTGATGCCGGTGGTCCAGGCCTGGGAAAAGACCGGTTCCATGATGAAATATGTCAGGAACATCGCCAGACTAACGATCAGCATGTTGGGCGGAGATTGCTGCAACCCGATGCCTTGCCGCAGGATGGCCAGGACGGTGATCAAAAACGGAAAACAAGTAATCATGATCGCCAACCCCGGCGCGAGGCTGAGCACCGTGATCAACAGAATCAACTGGATGGTCCGCGCCGAGATCGAGCCCCCCTCACTCAGTGACAGCGACAATTCCTGCGCCGCAGCCAGCGAGGGGGACAGCATCGCAAACGCGACACCCAGCCAGAGAAAAACCCGCATCAACCGATCCCGTTTTGCAAATCCGCGATCTCGGTCAGACGCACGACAAGCTGACCCGCCTGATCGCCCTCCATCTCCTCCAGCAGGCCACGGGCCACCAGTTGGTCACCGACATACAGGTCCACGGGGTCCTCGATCCGCTTGTCCAGCGTCAGTACTGCGTTTTCACCCATGTTCAGCAAGTCGCGGATCAAAGGCCGCGCACGACCGACCGAGACTGTGACTTCGATCGGGACGGCTTCGAACGGGTTGGATTTCTCCGTTTTCGAGGTCTGGGGATCATTCATGGTTCACTGCCTTTTTTGCCTCAAATACATATGCGTCGAATGCCCCGGCGACCGAGGCAAGCAAGCCGCTGCAATCTACCTCGCGCTGCGAGATTCCGACCTGCAACCTTGCCTGTCCGGGCTCCAACGACGGGTCCTCGATCACGCGGGTGGGTGAGGACAAATCCTGCGGCAACAGGGCTTCGACCTCGTCCGTGCGACCTGCGGGTACGAATATCTGCATCGGCTGGCCGATCTGTTCGCGCGCCATGTCGGCCAGTTGTTCCACCAGCCGAGCGGCAAATCCTCGATCCAGTGTCTCGGGCAGGACAACCTGCACCAGACTGTGGAACATCGGCTCCAACGACAGGGTCATCCGGGTGACGGCCTCGTGATAGGTAAAGGACATATCCTCAAGCGATTTGGCCAGTTCGGCCGAGACCCGCCTCCGGCTTTGTTCCTGCGCCTGAACCGCGTCTTCCCAACCGGCGCTGTAGCCTTGTTCAAAGGCGGCCAGACGTTGTTCTTCCAATGCGTCCTCGTCCAGTAGGTGCAGCTTGCCGCCCCCGGCTTGCAGGGTGAAATCCTCAAGAAGATGAGCAATCGACATCAGACACGCTCCTCCCCTTCTTCAAGCCAGCTGCGCAGGATCTCGAGCGTCTCTTCCTGCTTGTCGCCGATCATCGCCCGCAGCCGATCCACCGGATCAGCGCCTTGCTGCGTGGCCAGCGCCGGTACGTCACCAGCAGGTGCCTGCCCCTGCAGCGAAGTGAATTGTCCGTTCTCGTCGGTTGCAATTTCACCGGTCAGATAGGCCTCGGGCTCCGGAGCAGTCCCGGCAGGCAGCAACGCGGGCGCTATCGCCGGTTTCGTCAAGATCGGACGGATCACGAACAGGCCGAGCACCATCGAGACAATCGCCAGAACCGCCATCTGGATCAGCGACATCGCGTCGAAATGCACCTTTTGCCAGATCGAGGCCGAGGCCATCGTGCCCTGTGGCTCAACCATCGGCAAGTTCAGCGATTTCAGGGTAATGACGTCCCCGCGCGCCTCGTCAAACCCAACGGCCGAGGCCACCAGCTCTTTCAGCGCGTCCATCTCGGCCTCGGGCATGGGTTCAAAGCTCTCGACCCCGGCCGCGTCCACCGTTCGGGTTCCATTGACCAGAACCGCAACGGTCAGACGTTTGATTGCACCGGGCGCATTGTGAACCTCAAGCTCGGTCTCCGAGACTTCATAATTCACCCGCTCGCGCGTCTGCGTCGCGTTGGAGTTCGATTCGTCGCCGCCAGCACCATCGCCATCGGGCAGATTCGATGCCACGGTGACATCGGCGGATTGATTACGGGCGCTATCCGAGCGTTCTTCGATATCAGTGCTGATGGCAACGCGACCCTTGGGATCAAAGCGGCGCTCGCGGATGGATTCGGTCTTTGTCACCGTATCGACACTGACCTCAACCACCGCGTTCCCGGTGCCGACGCGCGCCTCAATCAGTCGCATCACCCGTTCGCGCAGTTCGCGCGCCTTGTCATCGGCCGTATCCGCAGCCACGGCTGTTTCCTGCGCCCCGATCACCGCCCCGTTTGAATCGACAACCGCAACATTCTCGGGTGTCAGTCCACTAACCGCCGAAGCCACCAGAAACCGGATCGCCTTGGCCTGATCGGACGTGACCTGCGCCCCCGATGGCACCAGATAGACCGAGGCCGTCGGCGCCACGCTGCGTTGGAATGGATTGGTCGACCCGTTGGCGATATGCACCCGCGCCTGGCTGACATGGGGGCTGCCGACGATGGTTCGGGCAAGCTCACCCTCTTTCGCGCGCCAATAGGCGGCATCGAACATCTGCGACGTTGTACCGAAGCCGCTGAGCGAATCCAGCAGCTCATAGCCCTGATTGCCGTTTGCGGGCAGGCCCTCACTGGCCAGGGTCATGCGCAGCTCATCCCGCTGCGACCCGGGCACATAGATCGAGCCACCGCGAATCTCATACGTGACCCCGCGCTGTTCCAGCGAGCGGACAATATCCCCCGCGGCACCGCTTTCCAGCCCCGCATAAAGAAGGGTCATCGACGGCGCCGTCACCAGACGTGACATCGCAAGGACCCCAAGAAACACCAGCACGACCGCACCGGCAACAATGATTTGTTTACGCCTGTCCAAACTTGCCCAGACAGTTCCGATCTGCTGCACGCTCACCTCCGACTCGCCGACATTCTGCCCGGCGCATCCCCTGTTTGGACGATTGCCCTTAACAATCGGTTAGTCCCTGCCGGGTTATGACGATTGCAGAACGCACAAGTGAGGACGTCATGACTGACGCGACTGCAGAACAGGCAGAAACCCCGGAAAAGTCGGGGAAAAAAGGGCTGATCATCGGGGTGATTCTGGCCGTGGCCGGGGCCGCAGGCGGGTATTTCCTGACCACGTCCGGACTGTTGCCTTTCGGCGGCAAAGTCACGGTGGAAGAGGCAAACGAAAAGGATAAGGGCAAGCCGGTCAAGGCGTTGCCGCAGGTCGGTTTCGTCGATCTTCCGCCGGTGATCGTGTCGGTGAACGCGGGCGATTCGCGGCACCTGAAATTTCACGCTCAGCTTGAGGTGAACAGCGAATACGCCGCCGATGTCGAGAAGATGAAACCGCGAATTATGGACATCCTGAACGGCTATCTGCGCGCGGTCGAAGTGTCGGATCTTGAGGATTCTCTGGCCCTGATGCGCATCCGCGGACATCTGCTGCGGCGCATTGAAATTGTCGTCGGCGCGGGGCGCGTGCGCGATGTCCTCGTGATGGAATTCGTATTGAAATAGGAGGCGAAGTTGGAACTGATTGCAGATATTTTGCTGGTCGCCGGCGCGCTGGGTGCGGGTCTTTATTGTTTCGTGCTTTCCCGGCGGCTCAAGCGGTTCACCGACCTGGAAAAGGGCGTTGGCGGCGCGGTTGCTGTACTGTCGACCCAGGCTGATGAGCTGAAAAAGTCGCTCGGCGTTGCGCGAGAAGCATCAGACCAATCCGGCGAGGTTCTGAAAGAGCTGACGCAACGTGCCGAATCGGTCGCCCAGCGCCTTGAGCTGATGATGGCCTCTATGCATGACATTGTTCCGCCCGAAGACAAGCCTGCGAAACCGGCAGAATCGGAACCTGCCAAACCCGCAAAAGAGACAATCGCAAAGCCTGAGGCGGATGAGGAAACAACGGCAACAGAGTCGGAAGACACGCCTGAGTCGAGCGAAGAGCCTGCAGAGACGGAAGACAGTGTTGAAGCGGCCGACAAATCGGAACAGCCGGAAAACACCGCTGAAGCAACCGAAAAGCCTGTAGAGCCGGACAGCGAAACACCTGCCGCAACTCCGGCCAAGCGGCCCGATGGCCTGATGTTCTTCCGGCACAACCGGTCTCAGGGGAAGACCTCGACATGACCCGCAAGCCAACCGAAACGCGCCCCAAATGCGGCGTGCTGGTGGTCATCTCGTTACTGATGATCGGATCCGCCGCGATTCGCATCGGGCTGGAGTCCGGCCCCGCACTGGCAAAAGGCGCCCAGCCGTCAATGCCCGAAGCCAAACACGCGCGGGCCGAATTGCCCGGGGCTCAGGTTTTGCTAACCGAGTTGCTGCGCCGGGAAGAGGCGCTGAAACAGCGCGAGGCGGCCGTTATGGACAAGGAAAAGGCGCTGGCGATTGCCGATCAGGCGATCGAAACCCGCCTGATTGCGCTGCAAGAGGCCGAAGAAGCCCTGCGCGAAACGCTGGCCATTGCCGAAAAGGCCGCCGAGACCGACCTGACGCGCCTGACCGACGTCTACCAAAGCATGAAACCCAAAGACGCGGCAGCGTTGTTTGAGACAATGGACCCCAGCTTTGCCGCTGGCTTCCTGTCGCGGATGCCGCCGGACGCGGCTGCAGGCGTTCTGGCCGGGCTGAGCCCCGAGGCCGCCTATACGATCAGCGTCATCATGGCGGGCCGCAACGCCGCGGCGCCGCAGGAATAACACCTCAACCCGCATAGGATTTTGCTGGAGACAACCCATGATCGGAATAATCGGAATTGTCGTCATTTTCGCCATGGTGTTCGGCGGCTATCTGGCTGCGGGCGGCAAGATGGCCATCATTATGAAGTCGCTGCCGTTTGAGATGATGATGATCGGCGGCGCCGCGGTGGGTGCCTTCCTGATCAGCAACGACATGAGCGCCGTAAAACACACCGCCAAGGACATGGGCAAAGTGTTCAAGGGCCCCAAATGGAAGCCAGAAGATTACCGCGACCTGCTGTGCCTGCTGTTTTCGCTGATCCGCATCGCCAAGGCCAACCCGGTCGAGGTCGAGCAACATATCGAAGACCCGGATAGCTCGTCCCTGTTCTCGGCCTATCCGAAAATTCAGGCCGACAGAGAAGCCGTTGACCTGATCTGTGACACGATGCGGTCCGCGTCGATGAACTATGACGATCCGCATCAGGTGGAAGAAGTGCTGGAAAAGCGGATGGAGGCGAATTTCCACCATGCCATGCATTCTAGCCACGCCCTGCAAACGGTTGCCGATGGGCTGCCTGCTCTGGGCATCGTGGCGGCGGTTCTGGGGGTGATCAAGACAATGGGCTCGATCGACCAGCCGCCCGAAGTGCTGGGTAAACTGATTGGCGGTGCGCTGGTGGGAACCTTTCTGGGCGTGTTTCTGGCCTACGGCCTGGTCGGCCCCTTTGCGGGCAAGCTGAAGGCGGTGGTCGAAGAGGACAACCATTTCTACCAACTGATCAAAGAAGTTCTGGTCGCCAACCTGCACAACCACAACGCTGCCATGTGTATCGAGGTTGGGCGCCAGAACACGCCGACCCATAACCGCCCGGACTTCACCGAGCTTGAAGAGGCGTTGAAAGAACTCAAACAGGCGGCGGCATGACCCGGTTTGCGCTGATTGTATCTGCCCTGTTTGCAGCGGCCACTGGTGCCGCTGCGCGGGATGCAACCGTGCGCTCGGGCGAGCATGACGGCTACACAAGACTGGTTGTTCAGGTTCCGCCAGACACCGGCTGGGTTTTGCAACAGACAAAGAACGGCGCCCGCCTGAACGTCGCGCTGGAAGATGTGGCGTTTATAACAGGGGCGGTTTTTCAGCGCCTGACCCGGAACCGCTTGGCCGCCATTTCACAGGCGGAACCCGGCGCGCCCCTCGAACTGGAGTTTGGCTGCGATTGCGTCGCCACGGCCTTTCTGTTCAAGAACACAATGATCGTGGTGGATATCGCGCCCGGCACCTTTCAACCGCCGCTCACCAGCGACATTCCGGGCTTGGCTCTGCCCAAAGCACCTAAGAAAAACACGCCGCCAGGGCTGGATCACAGTACCGCTGCAGTGGAATTGCCTTTGCTGAACCTGAACGCGAGCGGGTTCGAAGACCAGCTTGCAACGCGTCTGCTACAGGGTGCGGACCGGGGAATCGTGGATTTAAAAATTGCACCGGTAGGGCCTCGTGCACCCACGGGAAATCAGAGTCTATTCAATCCATCAGGCCTTGCACTGAACATTCAGGTTACCTCGATACTGGACGACCTGAACGGGCTTCTTGGTCCGAGTATTCCTCTACTCGAAAGGCGACCGCCATGTGTGTCGAGCGCCGAGCTGGCCTTTGACGACTGGTCCGACAAGCACCCATTTGCAGAACAAGCATCACGGCTGCGAGCAGGGTTGTATCAGGAATTCGATACCATCGATAAGTCGCGCGCGCTGCAACTGGCAAAGCTTTACGCCTATTTCGGGTTTGGTGCCGAAGCCATCCGCGTGTTGGAACTGCTGGACGAGTACACGCCAGAAACTGAGCGTATTGCGGCTATTGCCCGTGTGCTGGATGGAAGTCCGCTGAGCGATGCAAATGTGTTCGCAGGTCTTCAGCGTTGCGAAAGTGATGTCGCTTTTTGGGCCATCCTGACCGAAGGCAGGTTGAGGGATGACGCCAATCTGACGGCAATTGAACAGACTTTTGTACGTTTGCCGAACCACCTGCGGCGACACACAGGACCGATGCTATCGAACATTTTGGTAGAAGCGCAGGAGTTGGAGGCCGCTCGACGTGTCTTGCGTTCGGTGGGTCGGGTTGAACACCTTGCCAGTGCGAGTACGACCCAAGCCAAGGCAAAAGTTGCAGCCGCCGAACATGACGGTCCTTTGGCAGAAACACTGTTGACCGAGGCGATTGAAGCCCCGGACGCGACCTTGGAAGCGCCGTTGGCACTGGCCCGGCTGGTTGACAAACGTTGGGTGGAACGGGGCTCAATCTCTCCGCATCAGCTGGATCTGGCAGAGTCTTACACGGTCGAATTTCGTCGGTCAGACATTGGCCCTCTAATGCGCCAGACGCATGCGGTTGCCCTGAGCCTGGGGCAAGAATTCGACGCGGCGCTGGATGTCGTAGCGGAATTACAGACACGCGACACCGCCGAGACGCTCGACCGTGTGGTGCTTGTTTTGACCGAGCGGGCCGATGATGCAACCTTTCTGCGCCGGGTTCTGACACTGTCGCACGACCAGTCACAAGAGTTGACGACCGACACTGCAGTCATTGTTGCGGACAGGTTGGCAAGGCTGGGTTTTTTCACACAGGCGCGGGCTCTGGCAAAACGTCCACAAGACAGTTTGAAACGTAGGGAGCGTGCCCGCTTGCGTGCCAAAGCCGCTCTATACGACCAACGTCCGCATCAGGCAATTTTGGAACTGGCCGACGATTCCAGTGAAGAAGCCTCACCCATAAGGGCTGAAGCCTTTCAAAAAGCAGGGGATTTCGAGGCAGCAGGTGATCTTTTGCGCGTCTCAGGACGCTTGGAAGAGTCAAATCGATTGTTCTGGCTGGCAGATCTGACGGACAAAGCCGTGCTGGAAGAGGGTGAAAAGTACAGCCGGATCACTGAAACGACCCAAGATTTAGTAACGTCGCCGTCCCGCTTGCCTGAAAAACCCTTGGCCGACGCCAGGGCTCTTTTGCAGGACAGTGAAGCAACCCGGAAGAGGATCCGTAAGCTGTTCGCGACTTTACGAATAAAGAAGTAGCGGCTCTAACAAAAGAAATCTACGTCGAATTCCACGAAAATAAGACCAACTTTCGCTCAGGCCCAAGAAAAAGTTCTCAGGGATAATAAATCAGCTGTGATAGATCCGAATACCGGGAGTTTGAATCGACCCAACCGAGTATTGCTTTGCGGATCGCGTCGGCCCGCGCTTTTCCGATCACCGGGGTCGCGAACTCTGCATACTTGACTAGCACCTCGTCCCGACTGATCGGCGCTTCGGGACCGCCGCGCGCATGGATGTCTCCGGACTCAAACACCCGCCCGGCGCTGGTTGATAAAATGACATCGGCCCAACGTCCTTGCGGGAAACGGCTGCTGTGTCGGTTGGATTCTACCACCTCGATCCGCGTCAAAAACTCTTCCACGACCGGATCACACAACCCGGCCCCGGAAATGTGTTCCACGCCAATCCGGTCGTAAATGGCCTGAACGGCGACGGCAAAGGGCAGTGAGTACTGAGCCTGGGATGTCGTGCCGGGCATCCCGTCGTACAGGCAAGCTGCCTGATGGAAACTGTTGATCCGGATGTTCTGTATCTGTGCGTGGGTCAGGTTATTGGCTGACATGACTGCTCGTACAGCATCAATAGCCGCATGCGCCCAGCGACAAATTGGATAGGGTTTCACGTATTGATGTTCGACTTGCCAGAATTGCCCCAGATCAACCCAATAAGGGGCGGCAGCCTCTGCTTCGATGGTGATAGCGGGTGCTCCGGTAAACCCGCGCTCGGCCAGAACGGCGGCAGAGATGCCAACCATCGCGCCCCAGCCTGAACCATCATGCAGCATTGTTGGGTTGGCAATCTCGCGCATCATCTGACTGCGGGGTCCGTGATATTCGGCGATCCCCATCGCCTGCCGGGTCTGTTCGGATGTGAATCCCCGCAAACGCGCCGCCATGGCCACTACGCCCAGCGCATTCCAGGCGCCCGAGGTATGGTAATCACTGACCGACGCATGCAGTGACAGCCCGGCACGCCCCGCGATTTCGTATCCTGTGATTACCGCAGCCAGAGCTTCGGGTCCGGTCAGGTCAGGGCGATGTTCCGCCAAGGCCGCCAATGCGGGTAAAACCACTACCCCGATATGGCCCTTGGTTGGATTGTATCCGTCGTGCCCGTCCAGATTGTCGGTCTGGGTGGCTGCCGCATAGGCCGCACCCGCCAAACTGACCGGGCGACCGTCGAACAACATGCGCGCGCTGTAAGCCGGATCAGAGCTGGCATAGAGCAGCGCCGCCGTATCGCGCGCAATCACCCCGGCCTCCATCGGGCCGGATGCGATCAGGATACCCATTGTGTCCAGCATCATAAGCGCCGCGGCCTCTTTGGCACTGTCCGGCATTTCGTCAACAGAGCGGTTCAGGGTGAAATCGGCAACGCGGGCGAAGGTTTCTGTCACGTGGTCCCCTCCAATACCGGTCGGACATCACGTAGCCGGAGACCTTCGGGATCAAACGGTGGCTTGGCCAGGATTGTAGCACGGTGCGGTTTTCCAAGGATGAAGATTTCGACCGTATCACCCGGACCCGCCACCTTGGGATCGGCAAATCCGATGGCCAGAGATTTGCACACCGAGTACCCATATGCGCCCGAGGTCACGCGACCGACGGGCGCACCATCCGGTGTGAAGATAGGTTCTCCGCCGGAGGCATCGGCCACATCGGCGTCGACCTCGAGGATAGACAGAACCTCACGTGCCGGGTTGTCCTTAACGGCAAGGTAAGCGTCTTTATTCAGGAAATCCTTGTCGAGCTTGATCAGACCCGCCAGCCCAACCTCTTGCGGCCAATATTCCTGAGAATACTCGCGACCCCAGGAGCCATAACCCTTTTCGATACGCAAAGACCCGAGCGCACGGCCACCGACCGGGCCGCCGCTAAATGCCTTTGCGGCCTCCAAAAGTGCGGAATAGAGCCTGATTTGATCCTCTTCTGCACAGTGCAGTTCCCATCCCAGATCGCCTGTAAAGCTGACGCGGATTGCCAGACAGGTAACCCCGGCGACTTCAATCGTGCGGGATCGCATGAAGCGGAAGGCCTCATTGCTCAGGTCCGCATTCGTCAGCCGCTGCAACAGATCGCGGGACTTCGGCCCAGCCACGTTGAAGCCCGCGATGCGGTTGGTGGCGACGTCGAAGGTCGTGTCCTTGGGCAGATCGACCATGTTGAAGAACCTTTGATGATAGCGCTCGGCCATACCGGAACCAATCATCATGTATTCGTCGTCTGCGACCTTGGTGATGGTGAAATCCCCTGCCACGCCACCACGGACCGAAATCAGCGGAGTCAGGCAGGACCGTCCAACCTCGGTCGGCACCCGGTTGGCGACCAGACGGTCAAGCCAATCGTACGCCCCTGGCCCCTTTATCACGTAATTGGCAAAGTTCGAGATATCGATGACGCCCACATGATCGCGCAGCATCTGCACCTCGCGACCCACCGGTTCCCACCAGTTCTGACGGGTGAAGCCGTTTGTCTCGACCGCGCCGGGCTGATCGGCGAACCACAGCGGGTGTTCCCAGCCGCAATTCAGGCCAAAGACGCAGCCCATGTCCTTTTGCATTTGATAGGCCGGGCGCAAGCGGGCGGGACGCCCTGCACTACGTTCTTCGTTCGGGAAATGAATGGCGAAGCGGTGGGTATAGACGTCCTCGACCCGTGCCTTGGTAAAGGCCTTGTCAGCCCAGTCACCGAACCGCGTCAGATCCCAGGCGAACATGTCGTATTGCGGTTCGCCCTCGATCATCCACTGCGCCGACAACAGCCCGAGACCGCCCGATTGTGAGAATCCGGGGATGATCCCTGTACAGCAGAAGTAGTTTTTCAACTCCGGCACCGGCCCCCAAAGCGCATTGGAATCCGGAGACCAGATCATCGGCCCGTTGATCACCCGTTTCACACCCGCAGTCGCGGCGACCGGCACGCGTTCGGTGGCGCGGATGACGTTTTCCATGATGCGGTCCAGATCGTCTGGGAACAGGTCATGGGCAAAATCCAGCGGCGTGCCGTTTTCGGCCCAGAACCGCATGTCTTTTTCATAGGCACCGATCAGCAGACCGTTGCCTTCCTGCCGGAAGTAGTACTCTCCATCGCGATCAGCGATTGATGGCAGTCGGCGGCCAAGGGCGGCCACCTCGTCAATGGCATCGGTGACGAAATACTGATGCTCAGTCGGTTGCAGGGGCAGTTCGATCCCGGCCATTGCGGCCACCTCACGCCCCCAAAGGCCAGCCGCATTCACCACCCATTGCGTGTGAATATCACCCTTTTCGGTGCGCACGATCCACGACCCATCAGGTTGCTGTTCAGTCCCTGTTACAGGGCAAAACCGCTCAATCGTGGCCCCCATCGCCCGCGCACCGGCGGCATAGGCGTAAGTCACGCCCGAGGGGTCGACATTGCCGCCTTCGGGTTCGAACATGATACAGCGGATATCATCGAACTGCGCCAACGGGTGCAGCTCCATCGCCTGTTCACGGCTTATCTCATAGAAGTTCAGGCCATAGAACTTCGCCTTAGCCTCTTGCAGGCGCAACTGGTGTTCCCGGTCCTCGGTCTGCGCCAGATACAGCGAGCCGGGCTGGAACACGCCACAGCCCTGCCCGGTCTGTTCCTCCAGCTCTTTATACAGGTTCATCGTATAGTGCTGGATACGGGTGATGTTGTTGTTGTCGTGCAGCCCGTGAATCCCGGCCGCTGCGTGCCAGGTCGAGCCCGAGGTCAGTTCATCCCGTTCCAGCAGGACAACGTCGGTCCAGCCGAGCTTGGCCAGATGGTAGAGGATCGAGCAACCGACAAGGCCACCTCCTATCACAACGGCCTGAGCGTGGGTTTTCATGGGCGGATCTCCTGCTTGCGTACAAAGCGCTTGCAGGAAATTCAGCCACAGGTCTGGGGCAGCTTATCCTCTGTTCCCGACGCGAAATGTCGGGAACAGAGCTCTCGTGCCTCGAATAATTTTCAACCAGACTTGAATCAGTACGGTGCTTCGACGTCGTTCATCGACACGTAGACCGTCTTCATCTCGCTGAAATGGTTGATCGCCAGCTTCGAGTTCTCGCGGCCAACACCCGACATCTTGGACCCGCCGAACGGCGCCTCAACCGGTGCGAGGTTGTAGGTGTTGATATAGCAGGTGCCCGCCTCAAACCCGGCCACAATACGATGAGCGCGCATGACGTCCTTGGTGAACACACCCGCAGCCAGACCGAATTCTGTGTCATTGGCACGGGCCATGACCTCTTCTTCGGTGTCGAAATCCAGCACCGACATGACCGGGCCAAAAATCTCTTCCCGCGCGATGGTCATATCGTCGGTCACGTCGGCAAAGACGGTCGGCTGCATGTAGAAACCGTCGCCATCAATGCGCTCTCCCCCGTAAACCAGACGCGCACCCTCGGCTTTACCCTTTTCGATATAGCCCAGCGCGATATTCATCTGGTTTTTGCTGACCATCGGCCCGAAATTGACCTCTTCATCCAGAGGATCGCCGATTTTTGCGGTCGCCAGGCGTTGGGACAGACGGGCAAGGAACTGTTCCTTGATACCCTTTTGCACGAACACACGAGTACCGTTCGAGCACACCTGACCCGAGGAATAGAAATTCCCCAGGATCGCGCCCGAGACGGCGTTTTCGATATCAGCGTCGTCGAACACGATCATCGGGGATTTGCCACCCAATTCCATGGTGACGTGCTTCATGTCCGCAGCAGCGGCAGCATAAACCTTGCGGCCCGTCGGCACCGAACCCGTCAGCGAGACTTTGGCCACGCGCGGGTCGGTCACCAGCGACGCGCCGACATCGCCATAACCCTGAACCACGTTATAGACGCCTTTGGGTGCCCCGGCCTCGACCAGGATTTCCGCCACTTTCAGCGCGGACAAAGGAGTGGTCTCGGACGGTTTGAAAATCATCGTGTTGCCACAGGCCAGCGCGGGCGCGCCTTTCCAGCAAGCGATCTGTGTCGGATAGTTCCACGCGCCGATACCGACACAGACGCCCAGCGCCTCGCGGATCGTATAGACGAAGTCACCACCACCCAGCGGGATATGCTCACCGGTCAACGAGGCCGCCAGACCGCCGAAATACTCCAGCGCATCTGCGCCGCTGGTCGCATCGGCCACCAGCGTTTCCTGCAGGGGTTTGCCGGTGTCGTGGGTTTCCAGAACCGACAGGTCGTGATTGCGTTCGCGCATGATGTCAGCGGCACGGCGCAGAACGCGGCCGCGCTCAGTTCCTGACATCGCAGCCCACTCCGCTTGGGCGGATTTTGCACTGTTTAGAGCCTGATTCACGATCTCGGGCGTGGCAGAATGCAGCCGTGCGATGACCTCGCCGGTAGCCGGATAGATGACGTCGATCGGGGCGCCATTGGTGTCTTCGACATATTCGCCATTGATGAAATGGCTGGCCTTGGGCTGAAACTTCATGCCGCGTCCTTTTCTGTTCGGATGTCCCTTTGGTGCAAGGGAAATGGGTGCGTTACGCTGGGATTTAGCTTTTATTGATTTGTCAGTCAATAAAAGCCATTTCAGACGGCTTATTGCCGAGTCGAAACAGCCAAACCTTGAAATGAATGGTTAATGTTCTATTTATGTTCTATACAGTCAGAGGATCACCCGATGACCCGGAACATGCGAAATTCCGCCCTGAGCGGCCCGTCGAACGACTATCACCTGCTGCCTGTTACCGACCGGCAAATGCGGTATGCCCGCGCCATCGCGGAGCAGTCTGCGCTGGACATTCCGGTGGAGGCGCAACGCGACCGCAGATCGATGTCAGACTGGATTTCGGCCCACAAGCCACACGACCCGTCACCGTTTGCCAATTATCCCACCGGCAAACAGGTCGCCTTTGCCGAGCGCATCTCGCGCAGCAAACGCAGGCCGATCCCGTCCGAGTGCTTTCGCGACAAACAGATGATGTCGCGCTGGATCGATCAGAACAAATAGGCCGGCGCAGTTCAATGCGGTTGGTGGTTACGGGAATAGATGCTGACCGCCGCCGCGACAAACATCCCCAACAGCACATAGCCCATGACGGCCTCGGCTGCGGCAAGCGCACGACACAACCCAACAGGAGCCATGTCGCCATACCCAACCGTGGTGAAGGTGACGTAAGAGAAATACAGCACGTCCGCTGGCCCTTTGGCGCCAAGCACACAGAGGTCGTAGTACCCAAAAGCCCCATAGGCTGCGGCGAACAGGAACGGCACCACCTGTATGAAGGACACGCCCATCAGGAACACCAACCGGCGTGGGGATTTGACCTGCGTCACGTAATACCATGACTGTGACACGATCCAGATCACCAACCCGACGGACGCGATCGTCCCGATCGTATCCCCCGCTGCCGCCTCGCTGAGACGGGACAACCCATACCAAGCCATGAAACTGGCCACGATCAGCCCCAGGGCTGCAACCAGGGTCGACTTCCACTCTGCCAGGGTTGTTGGTTCACGACGCATGACACCTCCGATACCGTGTGCGCGGAAGGATGATCCGCTTTCCGGCGCATGGCTGCAATAAGATTTATCAGTGCGTTAGTCGGTGCCCAGATGTTCCTGCCCGCGTTGCCGCGCCAGCAGGATTTGCTTTTGCCGCTCGCGGAATCGTATCTTGTCGGCCTCGGAAGTCTCGTTGATACATTGATGGCATGACACGCCGTGTTCGTATTCGGGGCGTTTCATGTCCTCGGGCAGGATCGGACGGCGGCAGCCGTGGCACAGGTTGTGCGGCCCCTCGACCAGCCCGTGACCGACGGAGACGCGGTTGTCGAAAACGAAACACTCACCCTGCCAGGTGCTGCCTTCTGCGGGCATCTCTTCAAGATAGCGCAGGATGCCACCCTTAAGGTGATACACATCCTCGACCCCCTGCCCCAGCAGGAAGTTGGTGGATTTCTCACAACGGATACCGCCAGTACAGAACATCGCGACGCGCTTGTTGTGAAAGCGATCCTTGTTCTTGTCCCACCAAGCCGGGAATTCACGGAAACTGGCCGTTTCAGGGTCTATTGCGCCCTCGAATGTACCAATCGCCACCTCGTAGTCGTTGCGGGTATCGATCACTACAACGTCGTCTGAACGGATCAGGTCGTTCCAATTTTCGGGCTCAACATAATTGCCGACGCGGGCGCGCGGATCGATATCCGGCTGACCCATGGTCACGATCTCTTTCTTCAGGCGCACTTTCATTTTGCCAAAGGGAGGATGATCGGCGCTGGCCTCTTTCCAGTCCAGATCAGCGCAACCGGGTAGTGCGCGGATGTGCGCCAGAACGGCGTCAATCCCTGCACGGGGGCCCGCGATGGTTCCGTTAATCCCCTCTTGCGCCAGCAACAGGGTGCCTTTGACAGCCTGCTCGCGACACAGCGTAAGCAACGGCTCGCGCAGTGCGGCGGGGTCGGTGAAACGGGTGAAATGATAGAGAGCGGCAATTGTGTACATGCCGCGATCTAAACGCACTGGCGCAAAGTCGCAAGGGATTGGATTGACGACCCCCTTGCAGCCCCGTACCGATAATGCAGCCCGAGGAGATCGCGATGACCCATGCTTTGCTTGTAATCGACGTCCAGAACGATTTTTGCCCCGGCGGTGCGCTGGCCGTACCCGGAGGGGATGAGATCGTCGCCCATATCAACGCCATGATGGGTGATTTCGACGCCGTGATCCTGACGCAAGACTGGCATCCGGCGGGCCATTCCTCATTCTCCACCTCGCATCCGGGCAAAAATCATTATGACATGACCGAAATGCCCTATGGCCCACAGGTGCTGTGGCCAGATCATTGCGTGCAGGGCACACAGGGCGCGGCGTTTCACCCTGAATTGCGCACCGATGGCGATCTGATCATTCGCAAAGGGTTCCGCAGTGCCATCGACAGCTACTCAGCGTTCTTTGAGAACGACCAATCCACGCCGACGGGTCTTGAAGGCTATCTGAGAACACGCGGCATCGACAAACTGACCCTTGTTGGTCTGGCTACGGATTTTTGCGTCCATTTCTCGGCCGTTGATGCGGCGCGTTTGGGGTTTGATGTAACCGTGCGGATGGAGGCCTGCCGCGCCATTGACCTGGACGGTTCACTGGCTGCGGCTGAAACCGCGATGCAAAAGGCCGGCGTCACGTTGGCTTAGGGCGTTGCGCCTGCCGCCGCCAGATATCTGAGTACCGCAATCACAACCACCGCCAACCCAAGTGCAAACCCGATACGCCCCTGTATCGAGCGCCTTTTTGCCTTGGGTTTAGGAGGTTGTTGCGGTTCTGAGGTCCGGACCTGTGCTTGGCGGCGTGTTTCAGGTTGCGGCCGGGCTGTTTTCACATTCTCAAGAAACTGCCAGAAATCAAACTCTCCACGATGCTCACCCTTAACACCAATCGCCCTGATATTGGCGAACAGCGCACGCAGGACAAGTTCACGCTCAACGTTCTCCTCCGGCCGATAGAACCCGTGTGGAAGGTCGCTTTCTGTTGGTTCCAAAGCAAACCCGGCATCTTCGAAGATAAAACGGATTTTCGGCGAGCTATGACGCAAAGCCTCGGCCGTTTGTGCACTACGAAACATGGCACACACCGCCCCATCCGCAGACGTTGCGATCTTCGCTGATCCTGACTTCGTTCCGCCGTCGTCAATCGTTACAATATCAAAGTCGTACTCGAGAACCATTCACCGACTTAACCTTTAACTTCCATCCCCTTCTTCTCACTAACCCATGAAAAGACAACACAATATGCTCGCTTTGTGTCCTGACCTTGTCATTGTCATCAAACGAGCGACTCTTGCCAATTAACGCGCCTATTGATCTAACAACGGAAATCGCAGGAGTTCCCCATGGTCGATATTGCGACGCGTGTGTACAACCATAAATGGAAGATCGACCCGATTGTTCGGTCTTTGATCGATACGGATTTCTACAAACTTCTGATGTGTCAGTCAGTGTTTCGAAATAAGCCCCAAACAGATGTGGTTTTTTCACTGATCAATCGTTCGAATCACATTCCGCTGGCTGAATTGATCGACGAAGGGGAACTGCGCGAACAACTGGATCATATCAGGTCGCTCAGCCTCAGCCGGGGGGAAAGCACATGGCTGCGGGGCAATACATTCTACGGCAAACGGCAGATGTTCCGCTCGGATTTCATGGAGTGGTTCGAGAACATGCGCCTGCCCCCCTATCACCTGGAGCGCAAGGGCGATCAGTACGAACTGACTTTCGAAGGCAAGTGGCACGAAGTCATGCTGTGGGAAATCCCGGCTCTGGCAGTGTTGATGGAATTGCGATCCCGCGCGGTACTGAACGACATGCGCCGGTTCGAGCTGCAGGTTCTGTATGCCCGCGCCATGACTCGCGTCTGGGAAAAGATCGAGCAGCTTCGGGAAATCGACGGGCTGGGTATCGCCGATTTCGGAACCCGCCGCCGTCATTCCTTCCTGTGGCAGGACTGGTGCGTGCAGGCGATGATCGAAGGGCTGGGTCCTGCCTTTTCCGGCACCTCAAACTGTCTGATCGCCATGCGGCGCGAGGTCGAGGCGATCGGCACCAACGCCCACGAACTGCCCATGGTCTATTCCGCACTGGCCGAAACCGACGAGGCGCTGGCACAGGCCCCATATGATGTTCTCAGCGATTGGCATGACGAGCATGAAGGCAACCTGCGCATCATCCTGCCCGACACCTATGGCACGCAGGGGTTTCTGGACCGTGCCCCCGACTGGCTGGCGGGCTGGACCGGCATCCGCGTCGATAGCGGCGATCCGGCGACCGGGGCCGAGATTGCCATCAATTGGTGGAATTCGCGCGGCGAGGATCCGACGCAGAAACGGGTGATCTTTTCGGACGGGCTGGACGTGGACAAGATCCGCGAGTTGCACGGCCAGTTTGCCCACCGCACCAAGGTCTCGTTCGGTTGGGGTACTCTGCTGACCAACGATTTCCGCGGGTTGGTGCCAGATGACGCGCTGGCGCCGTTCTCGCTGGTCTGCAAGGCGGTGTCGGCAAATGGCCGCCCGACGGTAAAACTGTCGGACAACCCGGAAAAGGCGATGGGGCCGCAAGACGAAATCGAACGCTATAAGCGCGTATTCGGCGTCGGTGCTCAGCAATCGATCGAGGTGATTGTTTAGACCCTACCCATGGAAAGCCGCCACGGTTTTCAGCTGTGAAAACCCGTAAAGCGCCTCAAATCCCTTTTCGCGGCCATGACCTGACTTGCCGACTCCGCCGAACGGCAGTTCCACTCCGCCACCCGCGCCGTAATTGTTAATGAACACCTGACCCGAGCGCAGCCTTTTTGCCAGCCGCATCTGCCGCGCACCATCGCGGGTCCAGATACTGGCAACCAGCCCGTAATCGGTGCTGTTGGCGATGTGAACCGCCTCTTCCTCGGTGTCGAAGGGGATCAGAACCTGAACCGGGCCGAAAATCTCGTCGCGGGCCAGCACGTGATCCGGGGGGACATCGGCAAACAAGGTGGGCCGGACATAGGCCCCCTGCTCCGGCGCGTTGTCAACGACCCGCCCCTGCCCTGCGATGCTCAGATCAGAGCCCTTGGCCAGAAACCCGGTCACAATCTCTTTCTGCCGGGCCGAGATCAGGGGGCCGACCCGCAGATCCTCTGACGCCGGACCAACGGTCAGATCGGCATAGGCCGCTGCCATGCGGGTTTTGACCCGCTCATACACCTCACGCTGCACCAGAATGCGGGACGAGGCCGAGCAAGTCTGTCCCGCGTTCTGAATGCCTGCATTCACCAGAAACGGCAGCGCGGCGTCCAGATCGGCATCGTCAAACACCAGTTGCGGGGATTTGCCGCCCAACTCCAGCGTCACTGGCACCACGTTGCGCCCCGCCGCCTGCTGCACCAGTGCACCGGTGGCAACCGACCCCGTGAACGAGATATGGTCAACACCCGGATGTCCGGACAGTGCCGCCCCGGCCTCGGCCCCCAGACCCGGCACCACATTCAACGCGCCCGCAGGCAAACCGGCTTCCTGCGCCAAGTGGGCGAATGCGAGCGCGGTCAGGCAGGCTTCTTCCGCAGGTTTCAATACGCAGGCATTGCCCATCGCCAGCGCAGCCCCGACCGAGCGCCCGATGATCTGCATCGGGTAGTTCCACGGTACGATGTGGCCCGTCACCCCGTGCGGCTCGCGCAGAGTATAGACGGTGTAGCCGTCCAGATAGGGGATGGTCTCGCCCATCACCTTGTCGGCAGCCCCGCCGTAGAACTCGCAATACCGTGCCAGGGCCACTGCGTCGGCGCGCGCCTGTGTCAGCGGTTTGCCCACGTCAATCGCTTCGATATGCGCCAGATCGTCCACCCTTTCCAGCACCAACTGGCCCAGTCGGGTCAGGATACGGCCCCGCTCCAGCGCGGTCTTGCGCCCCCAGTCGCCCTGCAGCGCGGCCTGAGCGGCCTGCACGGCAGCGTCGATATCCACCACACCCCCGCGCGCAATCCGGCAAATCTCGGAGCCGTCCGAGGGGTTGATCAACGGAATATCCGCCTGAGATGCGGGACTGACCCATTTGCCGCCAATCAGACACAGGCCGGGATTGAACCAGAGGGGATTGGACATTTTGGCCTCCTTTCAGGCTCTAACAATGGGTTTTATGCGACGCTCATGCCAATATCTGGCAGGACGGGCGCAGCTTCGATCAGGGTTTGGGTGTAAGAGTGCTGCGGGTTGGTAAATACCTGTTCGGTTTCGCCCTGTTCGACGATCCGGCCCGCCTGCATCACCATCACCCGGTCGGTGATGGTGCGCACTACGCTCAAGTCGTGGCTTATGAACAGATAGGTCAGGTCGTAGGCTTCACAGAGCTCGGCCAGCAAATCAAGTATCTGCGCCCGGACCGAGACGTCCAGCGCCGAGACCGCCTCATCGAACAGGATCAGTTCGGGGCGGATGATCAACGCGCGGGCGATGGCGATGCGTTGCCGCTGCCCGCCCGAGAATTCATGGATGTATTTACCCGCATCGTCGGGACCAAGACCCACAGCAGTCAGCATCTCGGCAATCCGGTCCTGACGATCCGACCCGGTGGGCGGCGTCTCCAGCAGGTGAAACGGTTCAGTGATCAGGCGGGCGACACGGTGGCGCGGGTTGAAGCTGCCATAGGGGTCCTGAAACACAACCTGCATCTTGCGGCGCACCACCGGGTTCGGCCTGTGGTCCGAGAAAACCGGTTGGCCGTCCAGACGGATGTCGCCGCTTTGGACCTCTTCTAGCCCTATAATTGCCCGTGTTAGGGTCGATTTTCCGCATCCGGATTCACCTACCAGCCCCAATCGCTCCCCCTTATTGAGGGTAAAGCTGACCTCGTCCACCGCGCGGTGATGCCCTGGCGTGCCGAACAGGCCCTTGCGGGGCAGACGGTAGTCGCGGGTGACCTGTGTCACCTCCAGCAGAGGGCGAGGATCGGTGGCCCGGGGCCGCGAAACCTGATGGCCAGACGCCTCGAACAGCATCCGTGTATAGGGGTGCTGCATGTTGCGCAGCAGGTGGGCGGTTGCGCCGTTTTCGACCACCTCTCCGTGACGCATCACCACGATCTGATCAGCCATATCAGCCACCACGGCCAGATCATGGGTGATCATCAGCAGGCCCATTCCGTATTCCCGCACCAGCCCTTTGAGCAGGTCGAGAATCTGCGCCTGAGTGGTCACGTCCAGCGCGGTTGTCGGTTCGTCAGCGATCAACAGCTTTGGGCGCAAGGCGATAGCCATGGCGATTACGACGCGCTGGCGCTGGCCTCCGGACAGCTCATGCGGATAGCGGGACAGGGGAAAGCGGTCAGGCGGCAGGCCAACGCGGGTCAGAACTCCCTGCGCGCGCTCACGGGCCTGCGGGAGCGGCAGGGCTTTGTGGATCAGGATCGTCTCCATCACCTGATCGCCGATGGTCTTGACCGGGTTCAGGGCGGTCATCGGCTCCTGAAACACCATCCCGATCGAGGCCCCGCGCAAGGCACACGTCTCGGCCTCGGGGCGGTTCAACAGGTCTTGCCCCTCAAGCCGGACCGCGCCCTGTGCCTGCGCCCCGTTCGGCAGCAACTGCATCACGGCCAACGCGGTCATCGACTTGCCCGAGCCGCTCTCTCCGGTCACAGCCACGATCTGACCGGGGGTGATGGACAGGCTGACTTGTTTCAGAATCTCCGCACCGTGGATCGACAACGACAGGTTTTCAATCTGCAACAAACTCATGCCCGCGCCACCCTGATCCTTGGGTCCAGCCAGTCGCGCAATCCGTCGCCCAGCAGGTTCAGGCCCAAGACGGTGACAATGATCGCCAGTCCCGGAATCAGAGCCAAATGCGGGGCAAAACTGACCATTGTTTGCGCATCGGCCAGCATCCGACCCCAGCTGGGTGTGGGCGGCTGCGCGCCAAGGCCGACATAGGATAGCCCGGCCTCGGCCAGAATGCCCAAGGAGAACTGAATGGTCCCCTGCACGATCAGCAAGTTGGCCACATTGGGCAGGATATGTTCGGCCGATATCCGCGCGGCCCCCTTGCCCGAAACGCGGGCGGCGAGGATGAACTCCCGCTCCCACAGCGACAGCGCGGCCCCACGGGTGATGCGGGCAAAAACAGGAATGTTGAAGATGCCGATGGCAATGATGGCGTTGATTGCTCCGGCCCCGAACACGGCGGTGATCAGGATGGCAATGACCAGCGAGGGGAAGGCAAAGACCAGATCATTGCCACGCATGATGACCTCATCCAGCCAGGACCCTTTGCGCGCCGCCGCGGTCAGGCCCAAGGGTACGCCCAGCGCCATGCCTATCCCCACCGCCACCAGGGCCACCGCAATCGACGTGCGCGCGCCAACCATGATCATCGAGAACATGTCGCGCCCAAAATGATCCGTCCCGAACCAATGCCGCACGTTGGGTGGCTGCAATTTGTTGGGGATATCCAAAGCCGCATAATCATAAGGCGTCCAGACAAAGGACACCAAAGCCGCCAGCAGGACCAGGGAGGACAGCGCTGCGCCAAGGATCAGGTTGCGGCTCATGTCCGACTCCTCAACCTTGGATCCACGGCAGCATAAGCCAGATCGACAATGAAATTCACTGTGATGACGGCAAAGACCAGCAGCATGACCACCGATTCCACCACAATCAGGTCGCGGGCGGAAATGGCCTGAAACACCAGCCGCCCGAGGCCGGGCAGGTAGAACACCTGCTCGATGATGATCGACCCCGCCAGCAGGAAGGAAAACTGCAGCCCGATGATGGTCAGCACCGGTATCAGCGCATTGCGCACCCCGTGCCGCCACAGCGCCTGACGGCGGGACAGGCCCTTGGCGCGGGCGGTGCGCATGAAATCCTCGCCCAGTATGTCCAGCAGCGATGACCGCATGACCCGTGCCAGAATCGCCGCCTGTGGCAAGGCCAGCGCAATGGCGGGCAGGGTCAGGGAATGCACACCAGTCCAGAACCCCTTGTCCCAGCCCGCGAACCCGCCCGCGTTGAACCAGCGCAGGTTGATGGCGAAGATCAACACCAGCATCATTGCAAACCAGAAGTTTGGCACCGCGATGCCCAGCTGCGTTGCGCCCATCACCGTCAGGTCACCGGGCTTGCCGCGACGTGCTGCCGCGTAAATCCCGGCGGGAAAGGCGATCACGGTGGACAATGTCAGCGCGTACAAAGCCAACGGCAGGGATACCCACATCCGGTCTGTAATCATCTGCGATACCGGCGTGCGATATGTGTAGGAGGTGCCGAAATCCCCCACCAGCATCCCGCCAACCCAGTTGAAATACCGCTGCGCCTTGGAAACATCCAACCCAAGCTCGGCCCGCAACGCAGCCAGAGTGTCCTCCTGCGCATTTACGCCCAGCATGAACGAGGCCGGATCGCCCGGCGCAACCTCGATCACCGCAAAGATGACCACCGAGGCAACGGCGAGGCTGATCAGCAGTGAAATCAGACGTTTGAGGGCATAGCGCAGCATTGGGGCCACGTTAGGCACACATCCCGCGCGGGTCCAGCGCCTATGGCACCAGAAGATAGATGAAAACCGCGTAGACGACGATGGCGCCGTACCCCAAAGGGTAAATCCATTTGATCGCGTAATTGTCCAGCTTTCTGGCCCCGTCTTCGCGCCCAATCACTTTCATTTTGCGCAAGGCGACGTTGAACACGATCAGCGCACCGGTCATCAGGAACATGCATTGAAGGATGAAATCCAAAAAGGTCAGATAACCCAGCTTGGGTAGATCTGCTGAGATGGCCCAGTTGAAGGCAACAAAGACAAGCAGATTGCCCCCGGCAATTTCGATCCGTCGGCGATATTCGTCCAGAAAGAACAATGCCCAGCCGACACTCACGAGGACCAGCATCGGCAGGAACACCCGGATCACGTAATAGGTCAGGTGCCTATGACCTTCGAAGGCCAGCGCGATCTGATCGCTATCCCGGCCGGACAACCCGATCACCGTCGAATGCTCGACCCGTGCGTTATCCAGTATCCACTCTTCTTCACCCAGCAGATCACCGAGGCCGGAATACTCCTCAAGCGGGAAATAAGACACATATACGGACGGAAAAACCGAGACGACTTCGAAAAAGAACTCCTGCGTGTCGAACGGGTATTTGCGGAAATCGAAATGCGGGGCCTGCAAGGTCAGCGAGGATTTCTCGACATAGACCACATGCCCGTCATAGCGAAGCGAGGCGGCAGACTCGTGGATCCATTTGTTGGATTGCTGGTTGTGGATGACGAACGCGGGCACAACCGCGCCCAGACCCCGCGCATGATCGGCCAGGGCCGGAGGGTTGAAGACCTGAATTTCGCGCCCGACCTCATCGCGATTAAAGGCCAATGCCGGGTCTGTCCATTCGACCCGCAGAACGACGACGGCACCATAATTCTCGGCCTTCTGATCCACACTGGTGACCTGATCAATGTGAATGCCGACACCCACCTGCAGCGGGTTTTCAGGCGTGCCGACCAGCGGACCTACCCCGCCTTCCAGCCCGTTTTGCGCCTGCCCCTTTCCGCCCACGAAAGAAAGGCAGGCGGTAACTATGACAAGACACAAAAAACGGACCAGGCTCATTGTTAGGCTCACTCTGGAACGGAACACCGGAGCTGGTTACAGCCCCAGGATTGGTTATTCGGACCAGCTGATCTGGGTCAGGTCGATCGCAGCGGTCGGCGCGTTTTTCCAAAGACCTTGAACACCGGCCTTGGCGATCACCAACTTGGGCAGCTGGAACAAATATCCGTTGACGAAGTCATTTGCGATCAGGCGCTGCATTTCACCCAGAAGTTTCTTGCGTTCTTCCGGGTCGGTGGTCGCGTTCAGCGTCTCCATCAGCGTCTGTGCATCCAGACTGTCATACTGGAAATAGTAGTCCGGGCGCGCGTAAATGCCGATATCCATCGGTTCGGTATGGCTGATGATGGTCAGGCCGTAGTCCTTCCCCTTGAACACCGATTCCAGCCACTGCGCCCATTCCACGTTGATGATCTCAGCGGTGATGCCGACTTCGGCAAGTTGGGCGGCGATGATCTCACCCCCGCGACGGGCGTATGAGGGCGGTGGCAGGTGCAGCGTGGTCTCGAACCCCTCTTCATACCCTGCGTCGGCCAACAGCTTGGCGGCCTTTTCCGGGTCATGGGCCGAGAGGCGGGTCAGATCGACATAAGCCGGGTTATGCGGCGCGAAATGAGTGCCGATTGGCGTGCCATACCCGAACATCGCCCCGTCGATAATCGCCTGACGGTCGATGGCATGGGCCAGCGCCTGCCGCACCCGGATATCATCGAACGGAGGCTTCTTGTTGTTGGTCGACAGGATCGTTTCCCCTTCGGTCGAACCAACCAGCACCTGAAAGCGCGGATCGGCCTCGAACTGAGGCAGGTTTTCCGGCGCGGGGAAGTTGTCGAACACGTCTATATCCTCGGCCATCATGGCGGCAAACGCGGCGGTCGGGTCCGAGATGAATTTGAACGTTGCAGTCTCTAACGCGGGCTGATCGCCCCAATAATCCGGGTTCTGGTTCAGCGTTATACTGTCGCCCTGCACCCAGTTGCCAAAGGTAAAGGCCCCGGTGCCCACGGGATTAGTTGTGATGTTTTCGATGCTATCAGGGGACACGATCACCGCATCGCCCCAGGCCATGTTGAACAGGAAATTACCGTTCGGTTCAGACAGGGTGACCTTGACGGTCAACGGATCAACCACCTCAACGCTTTCGATCCCGGCAAACAGCGCCTTTTGTGCATTGGCGCTGTCGTCGGCGCTGGCGCGGTCGAGGCTGAACTTGACGTCCTCGGCATCCATCACGGTGCCGTCATGGAAGGTCACGCCATCGCGCAGCTTAAAGGTATAAACGGTGCCGTCCTCGGAAATCTCCCAGCTTTCGGCCAGCCCGGGCACAACCGAACCATCGCCCATGAACCGGGTCAGCCCTTCGAAGATGTTGGTGTAAACAACCGAGTCAATCGCCTGTGCCGCGGCACTTGTGGGGTCCAGATGCGGTGGCTCAAGCTGCATCGCGATGGTGATATCGGATTTGGCCAATGCCCCGGTGGCAAAGACACTGGCCCCCAGCACCAACGCCGATGCAAAGGATTTCAACATCTGATTTGTCATAAAAATCTCCCACCGTTTTTATGGCTGAACCCGCTGTTTTGCGGGCCTTTCTGCAGGTAATGTCCCTTTAAACCTCGGGTCATTCAAGGAAATGTTCGCGCAACCGGGGTTTCTTTGGACCGTTCCGATCTGTTATGCCGCGCTGCAACATGAACACCGGAGGAGCGATCATGAGCGCCACCGCCCATAAAAAAGCCCCCAATGCCGAGGACATTCGCGCCCGCAAAGGGGGCACGCCGCTGGTCTCTCTGACCGCTTATACCACACCGATGGCGCGGCTGATGGATGCCCATTGCGACTTTGTTCTGGTGGGCGACAGCGTGGGCATGGTGCTGCACGGTCTGGAATCCACGCTGGGTGTGACGATGGAGATGATGGTCCTGCATGGGCAGGCCGTTTCGCGCGGGCTGGACAAGGCGATGATGGTCATCGACATGCCGTTTGGCAGCTACGAGCACTCGCCAGCGGATGCATTCCGCAACGCCGCCCGCCTGATGGCCGAAACCAGTGCGGGCGCGGTCAAGCTGGAGGGCGGCGTCGATATGGCCGAAACCATCCGCTTTCTGGTCAAGCGCGGCATCCCGGTGATGGCGCATATCGGCCTGACGCCGCAGTCGATCAATACGCTGGGTGGTTACAAGGTGCAGGGCCGGGACGAACAGGCCGAGGCGGTGCTGGCCGACGCCCGTGCGGTGGCCGAGGCTGGCGCGTTTTCCGTGGTGCTTGAAAAAGTGCCGCAGGGCCTGGCTGACCAGATCACGGCTGAGATTGCGATTCCCACCATCGGCATCGGGGCCTCTGCCGGGTGTGACGGACAAATCCTTGTGGTCGATGACATGGTCGGCTTTTTCACCGCCTTCAAACCGAAATTCGTCAAACGCTATGCCGAGCTTGGCCCGCAGGCCGAGGCCGCCATTTCCGAATACGCCGCCGACGTGCGCGCCCGCGCCTTTCCGGCCGACGAACATGTGTTCGCCGATCAGGCACCCTCCAAAGGACCCAAGACATGACCGCCCCTATCCTGCGCCGCTTGGCCGACCTGCGCGCGCTGACGACCGAATGGCACCGCAACGGTGAAACCATCGGCGTTGTCCCAACCATGGGCGCGCTGCATCAGGGGCATCTGTCACTGGTCGAGGCAGCAAAGGCCGGTACCGACCGGGTGATCGTGACGATCTTTGTGAACCCCAAACAGTTCAACAACCCCGAGGATTTGGCCAAATACCCGCGCACTGAACACGAAGACGCGCAGAAACTGGCCCCCTTCGGCGTCGACGCGATCTACGTGCCCGAGCCCGAAGAAATCTATCCGCAAGGATTTGCCACTAACGTCTCTGTTGCGGGCCTGACCGATGTGATGGAGGGCGAGTTCCGCCCCGGCCATTTCGACGGCGTTGCCACCGTGGTCGCCAAACTGTTCCTACAGACTCAGGCGGATCGGGCTTATTTCGGGGAAAAAGACTTCCAGCAACTGATGGTGGTGCGCCGCATGGCGCGCGATCTGGATATTCCAATCGAGGTAATCGGCTGCCCAACGGTGCGCGAACCCTCGGGGTTGGCGATGTCATCGCGCAACCTGCGCCTGTCGCCCGACGGGCTGGCAATTGCCGCCAACAAGCACCGGATCATGCAGGGCCTGGCCCAGTCGTTGCGGGCCGGGGCTGCGTTTGATGCGCTGGCCGTAAAGGCCGAGACCGATCTGCTGGCCGCAGGGTTCACGCAGGTCGAATACATCCACCTGCGCTGCGCTGAGACTTTAGAGCCCCTGACCCATGCCAACCGCCCCGCGCGGCTGTTTGCGGCGGCCTGGGCGGATGGGGTTCGGCTGATCGACAACATTCCCGTCTGAACGCTCTGGTACGATTGTCGTTGTTTGCGCTAAAGTCCCGCAAAACCAAACGGGAGGGGCGCGGGGAATGACCTATATTCTCGCCATTGATCAGGGCACCACATCATCGCGGGCCATTTTGTTCGACGCGGATATGCAGCGCGCAGGCACGGCGCAGCATGAATTCACCCAGCATTTCCCGCAGGAAGGTTGGGTTGAACACGATGCCGAGGAAATTTGGGAAAGCGTGTTAGGCGTCTGCCGCGAGGTGATGGAAACCACCGGCGCCACACCTGACCAGATCGCGGGCATCGGCATCACCAACCAGCGCGAAACCACCGTCGTCTGGGACCGCGTCACGGGCAAGCCGATCTACAACGCCATCGTCTGGCAGGACCGCCGCACCGCCGAGATCTGCGCCCGCTACAAACAGGCCGGGTGCGAGGATGACGTGACCGCCCAGACAGGTCTGCTGCTGGACCCCTATTTCTCGGGCACCAAGGTCAAATGGCTGTTGGACAACGTGTCGGGTGCCCGCGACCGGGCCGAGGCCGGAGAGCTGATGTTCGGCACCATCGACTGTTTCCTGATCTGGCGCCTGACCGAGGGGCGCAGCCACGCCACCGACGCCACCAACGCCGCCCGTACGTTGCTGTTCGACATCCACAAGGGCGAATGGAGCGCCGAAATCTGCGACTTGCTGGACGTGCCGATGAACATGCTGCCCGAGGTGCATGATTGTGCGTCGGATTTCGGAAATACGACCCTAATTGGGGGAAATACCCCGATTTTGGGCGTGGCCGGGGATCAGCAGGCCGCCACCATCGGGCAGGCCTGTTTCCAACCCGGCATGATGAAATCCACCTATGGCACCGGCTGCTTTGCGCTGCTGAACACAGGGGACCAACCGGTTGAATCGAAAAACCGTCTGCTGACGACCATTGCCTATCAATTGGACGGCAAGCGGACCTATGCGCTAGAAGGCTCGATCTTTGTCGCCGGGGCCGCGGTGCAATGGTTGCGCGATGCGTTGCAGATCATCGAAACCGCCCCCGAAAGCGGAGAGTTGGCGCAGCAGGCTGACCCGAACCAGCATGTGGTGCTGGTACCAGCCTTTACAGGCCTCGGCGCGCCTTATTGGAAGCCCGACTGCCGCGGCGCGGTGTTTGGCTTGACCCGCAATTCGGGTCGCGCGGAATTTGCCAAGGCGACGCTGGAAAGCATCGCCTACCAGACCCGCGACCTGTGGCACGCCATGCAGGGCGACTGGGGCGCCGAAACCGACGTGACCCTGCGGGTGGACGGCGGTGCCAGCGCCTCGGACTGGGCGATGCAGGGCTTGTCAGACTATCTGGGGGCCGAAGTTGACCGCCCTGTCATGCAGGAAACCACCGCATTGGGTGCGGCCTGGCTGGCGGGGATGCGGGCAGGTGTTTACCCGAATCAACAGGGATTTGCGGAGACTTGGGCGCTGGACCGCCGTTTCAAACCGGAATTGTCCGCCGAAGAACGCGACGTCGCCTATGATCGTTGGAAACGTGCCGTTTCCGCAGCGATGGCGTTCTGAAACCGGTGAAGGATCAGCTGTGATCCTTCATCAACCGCTGCTTCTGACGTGACCAGTCGCGTTTGGCCTGCGTCTCACGCTTGTCGTGCAGTTTCTTACCCTTGGCGATGCCGATCTTCAGCTTGGCCCGGCCCTTGTGATTGAAATACAGAACCAGCGGCACCAGCGTCATGCCCTTGCGCTGGGTCGCGTTCCACAGGTTGGCCAGTTCCTTGCGGGACACCAGCAGCTTACGGCGGCGGCGTTCTTCGTGTTTGAATACCTTCGCCTGCTCATACGGCGCGATGTAGCTGTTGATCAGCCACAGCTCTCCATCATCGACCGAGGCATAGCTTTCGGCGATATTCGACCCGCCCGCGCGCAGGGATTTGACCTCGGACCCCTCCAGCACGATGCCACACTCGATATCGTCCTCGATTGCGTAATCGAAGCGCGCACGCCTGTTTTCGGCGATGACTTTGTAGTTCGGGTCTGAGTTCTGCTTTTGCTTGGCCATGACGCGTTGATTTAGGCGGCTTGGGCGGCCCTTGCAAGCCGTAGCCGTCAGGTCTTGGCCGAGATGATCAGATCGGGGCCAAAAATCGTGTCTGCGTGATTGTGCAGATAGATCTTTAGCCACGGCGTAAAGCGCGCCGGATGGCGCTGCACTTCGGCCAGCAGATCGTGGTAATCGATCCAGCGGATATCCATCACTTCGTCCGGGTTAGGCTCAATTTTCAGTGGGCCGCGCACATGGGCAAGAAAGACGTCGACCACCTCATGTTCGACCATGTTGTTACCGACATCAGCGTGATATTCCAGCCGGTGGCGGTATTCGGGGTACAGCCCGGTGATCCCCAGCTCTTCACGCAGACGGCGCACGGCGCATTCAGAGGGCGTCTCACCCCAATCCGGATGGGTGCAGCAGGTATTCGCCCACAGGCCCGGCGTATGGTATTTGCCCATCGCTCGGCGCTGCAGCAGGATCTCGGTGCCGCGCACAACGAAGACGGACACAGCCTTGTGTTTGAGGCCTTTTTCATGCGCCTCAAGCTTGTCCACGGGGGTCAATTCGCCATCAACCCAGGCCGGGATCATGATTCCCATCTGTCGTCTCCTGCTGCCGATCTGTCTGAAGGGCCAAAGATATGAAAGTGACTTAGGCCGGATCGGCTTGGCTTTGCGCAAACATGCTGGCAAGGCATGACGGGTTGCGCATACCCAAGGTGGCGCTGATCTTTCCTGTTATCAAGCGCACGAAAGGCCGCAGGGGCTGCGGCCTTTTGTAACTGTAGATGTTGTCAGGTTCGGACGTTATTCGCCTGAAACACTGACGATATAGGCATAGACGTCTTCGGCGCCCTTCTTCAGCTTGAAGGTCATCTTGGATTTGGCGGCGGTGTCATCCAGATAGGTTTTCAGGAACGTCTTGGGATCCTGGGCATATTCAACGAAAGTGGTTTCATCCCAGACCAGACCGTTTTCACCGGCTGCAACGATGCTGTCACCGTATTTAAAGCCTTCTACGGTGCCTGCGGTGCGGCCTGCAATGCCGTAGAGGTTCGGACCGGTCTTGCCGCCTTTGACGATTGCCTCGCCATCGGGGCCGGCGATTTGGTGGCAGGACTTGCATTTGTTGAAGGTTTTCTTGCCAGCTTCGGCATCGCCTTCGGCGTAAACGGGTGCGGCCAGAAGGCCGAGAATTGCGGTAGCAAGGATGCGATTCATAGCTTTAGCTCCGATACAAATTGGCTGCACCGAATGGACCGCCGGCGCAGTTGAGAGTCAACGCGCGGATTGCCGCGCGCGGGCACTGTGCCACTGCGGCATATTGGTCGTCCTTAACTTAAGTCATGTGACGCAGACCAACAGGGCAAAAGATCGCCCTTGGCCGGGGTCGCCAGATAGATCGCCCGCGCAATGGCCCGCGCAAGGCAGACCGAGGCTGCATGTCCAATCAGCCCTAATTCCGATTCAGCGGCGACCGGGCGCGCGCCGGTGCTGACCCCGAACACCAGATCGCCGTCGCCCGGCGTGTGGGCGGGCAGGATCGCCCGGGCAATGCCATCATGTGCCGCCACCGCCAGCCGCTGGCATTGCGGTTTCGACAGCGCGGCATCGGTAGCCACGATGGCGATGGTGGTGTTGCCTTTTTCCGGCTCAGCCAGGCGCATGGCCTGAGCCTTGAGGCTGGGCGCGGGCTGACCCAGACCGGCGCCAAAATCAGACCCTAATCCGCCAAATTCCTCGTCAAACTCGAAGGGCGCGGCCCAGAAATGACGATCTCCGGGCGTGGTGACGCTGCCCAGCGGGTTGGCCGCAACCAGTGCGCCCACGGTGATCCCGTTGTCCAGCACCAGCGAGGCAGATCCCAGCCCACCTTTGTGTCTTGAGGTCAAAGCGCCGGTGCCTGCCCCAGCCGTGCCCAGCGCAAAGTCTTCGGCGGCGGCTTCGAATGCGGCCCGGCCCATGGCTCGATAGGGGTTTTCACTCCAATCCTTGTCGCCGCCATTCAGCAGATCGAACAGGATCGCTCCGGGTACGATAGGCACCACGGTGTCGCCAACCGGATAGCCCCGGCCCTGCGCGCGCAGCGCATCCGACACCCCGGAACAGGCATCGAGCCCAAAGGCCGACCCGCCGGACAAGGTTATCGCGTCCACCCGTGCGACCGATTTGTCCGGCGCCAGCAGATCGGTTTCCCGCGTTCCCGGTGCGCCGCCCATGACGTGAACCGAGGCGGTGAAAGCCTGATCTGCTGTCAAGACGGTTGAGCCGGATTTCAAGACTGTATCCTGCGTGTTCCCGACCAACAGGCCGGGAACATCAGTGATCAGGTTTCTGAGCCCGGGGGTCATAAGCGCACCTCAGATGCAGCGGCCACCGTCGATCTCCAATGCTGTGCCGGTGATCATGCTGGCCTCGTCCGAACACAGGAAACAGGCGGCGTTGGCCATGTCTTCGGGAGTTGAGAACCGGCCCAGAGGGATGGTCGCCAAGAATTTGGCGCGCATTTCGGGGGTGTCTTCGCCCATGAAGGATTTCAGCAGAGGCGTTTCCCCTGCCACTGGGCAGATCGCGTTCACCCGCACGCCGGACGGGGCCAGTTCCACCGCCATGGTCTTGGTTGCGGTGATCATCCAACCCTTTGAGGCGTTGTACCAGTTCAGGTTGGGGCGCGGCGACAGACCCGCGGTCGAGGCCACGTTCAGGATCGCCCCCGTCCCGCGCGCCTTCATCGCAGGCACCAGCGCCCGCGCCGTCAGGTAGACGGATTTCATGTTCACGTTGAAGACGCGGTCGAAATCGTCCTCGGTGACCTCTTCCAGCGGCATTGGCATATGGGTGATGCCGGCATTGTTCACCAGAATGTCCAGATGCCCGAACCGATCCTGCACGATGTCGGCCATTGCCTGCACCGAGGAGGCATCCGCCACGTCCACCAGTTGTGCAATTGCGTTGGGGCCGAGTTGCTTTGCCTGAACCTCGGCGGCATCGCCGTTGACATCGGCAATCATCACGCGTGCACCTTCGGACAGGAATTTCTGCACGATCCCGGCACCAAAGCCCGACGCGCCACCGGTGACGATTGCGGTTTTTCCCTCTAACCTCATGATCTTGCTCTCCCTTGCGGGGCCAGAGTAACAAGGCGCGACGAAACTACCAGATCAATCTTCCGAGACCTTGCCGCGCAGCGCCTTTACGTCGCCGCGCGCCTTTTTCGCCGCCAGCCGCCGTTTGACCGAGCCATAGGTGGGTTTCGTCGCAATACGCCGCTTGGGTTTGACCAGCGCGCGGGTGACCAGTTCGGCCAGTCGCGCGCGGGCAATCTCGCGGTTGCGGGCCTGGCTGCGGGTTTCCTCGCACTGGATGATGATCGCGCCATCCTTGGTCCAGCGCCGCCCCGCCAGCCGTTTCAGCCTGTTTTTCAAAGGATCGGGCAACGAAGGTGAGCGCGCGGCTTCGAACCGCAGTTCAACAGCGGTCGAGACCTTGTTCACGTTCTGCCCACCGGGGCCGGACGAGCGGACAAAGCTCTCGGTCATTTCCCAGTCTTGCAGGATGATATCGTCGGTGATGCGCAACATGGGGTGGACCTTATCCGGCACGGGCAGAAACAAAAAGGGCCGCCCCGGCGGGACGGCCCTTCGAAAGTATAAGGAGGTCGGGTCGGTTAGATCAATCGACCAGCCGGAGCAAGCGCTCCACCAAGGGCTGCCCTAGCAGGCGATCCCCCCGGTTGTTCCGACACCTCTCTCCAATCTCTTTCTCGACACTGGATCACCTCCTTTTCTATCTGTTGCGGTTAACTTTGAGCCTGACACAAGATGCGCCAATCTCAAAGCACTTTTTTACGCAGGCTGCGCGGTCAGGCGCGCAACAATCACTTTGAACGGGACCAAAGCGATCAGCGCCAGTGATAGTTTCACCAGCCAATCCGCAAAGGCCAGCGTCACCCACAGAGGCGCCATCGCGCCGGACAGCATGAAGGGCACAGGCTCCCACGCCCAGTTGATCGCGGCATCCGCATTGGCGCCGAAGAAAGTGACTGAGGCCGAAAACGCGATGGTGAAGAACAGTGCGGTATCCAGTGCCGAGCCAACCAGCGTGGAGACCAGCGGTGCGCGCCACCAGCGGCCACCGCGCATCGCGTTGAACACTGTGACGTCGGTGAGTTGCGCAATCAGGAAGGCGGTGCCCGAGGCCACGGCGATCCGCAGCGGCACTGCCGCATAGGTGAATCCATCGCCCTGCAGCACAATCTGGCTGCCGATCAGCGAGCAGATGATACCGGTAATGAAACCAGCAAACACAACCTTGCGGGCGGTGGCCACGCCGTAGACGCGGTTCATGATGTCGGTGACCAGAAAGGCCAACGGATAGGTAAAGGCACCCCATGTCAGCAGCCCGTCAAAGATCAGGAACTGGACCAGGATGTTCGAGGCCACAACGATGGCGGCCATGGCAAGAATGCCGGGAATATAAGCGCGTTGCATGTTTTGATGCCCGTTTTGACAAGGTAGCGGCGACTTGGCCAAGGGACCGTCCCAAGGCAAGCCGTGCGTTTAGACCTTCGGCGATCGCGAGTCAATCCGGCAGCAAATATTCCACCAACTCGGTGCGTTGCAGGGCCAGAAAATTGTCATCCGAGATCATGGTGGCCCGCAGACGCCCCTGATCGTCGCGCCAGACCGACAGTCCTTCCAGGTTGTCATGCGCGCCAGTCCCGGTCTCAAACAATGTCTCTTCTGCCACAGGCATGTCGCCCTCAATCTGCCACCGGCGCAGGCGCGAGCGAAAACCGATGAGGGAAACCGCGCGTTCCAGAACATACAATCGCCCGTCCGGACCAAAATCGGCGGCAACGGGCAGAAACTTGCCTCGGGGTTGTAGTACAAAGGGCAAAGACCACCGTTGGCCATCCCATCGATAAACGGGGATTTGCCCCGTACGGGTGCGGCTTTCCTCTGTCAGAGTATACAGCCGTCCGGCATTATCAATCGCCAGACCCTCAAACGAACCGTTGCTTGCAAGTGCCTTGAAATCCCGGGGTATTGGCAGAACCTGCGCATTTGTTCCCGGCGCAGGGTAATAAGCAATCCGGTGAACGCCTTCGAACGAGATAAAAAAGCTGCCATCCGGCGCAACGGCGATTCCCTCGGAATCTCCGGCTCTGCCCGACATAAGGCGACCCTTGCTGGATAGAACCGGCCAATGGCCTGAAATCTCTACACCCTCGATTTGGTCTCCGTTGCGGTCGATCTGTGCGGTCACAAGAGTAGCCCTGTCACTAAGTGCTATCATGCGGCGCCCGCCATCAAAGATGTGAACCGCCGAATACCCACCGAACCACTCGGCCTTGTGCCGCCAGGCAAAGCTGCTCAGTTGGGTGGCCGTCTTGACCTCGACCGCCCAAGCCGACCCGGCCAGCAAGATAGCAATCAGTTGGATTGCAAAACGGCTGCGCATTGCTGAGGCAAATCAGTTAAAACATATTCCCGGCGTTTCTTGGGCGGCGGGGCGTTGGGATCGGGCGGCGGCGGGTTGAGGATATTGCGCACCCATTGCTGCGCCTCGGCACAGCCATCCCCTTTGGGCGGCGGATCCTGATTGACGCATCCGCGCGAGCCTCTGGGGCATTTCAGGCGCACGTGGAAGTGATAGTGATGCCCCCACCAAGGTCGGATCTTGCGCAGATAGGCACGGTTGCCCTTCTCATCCTTGCACATCTGGGCCTTGGCGCCGGGAAAGACGAAAATCCGCGCCACACGCTTGTCCTTGGCGGCCTCGCGCAGCACCGCGTGGTGCTGTTTCGTCCAATTGCCGTTCACATAGGCCCCGTTGGCGCGACGCAGGGAAATCGACGAGATATTCTCGCGGGCTTTCCGCGACAGCCGCATGTTGTCACCGGGCAGCATCCAGATATCGATATCCAGACCCAGTTGGTGCGACCGGTGGCCCGAGGTCATCGGCCCGCCCCGCGGCTGGCTGATATCCCCGACATAGAGACCATTCCATCCCGGCTGCTTGGCCGCAAACCGGCTGAGGTTCTGCACATAGTCGATCGCCACCGGATGCCCCCAGTTGCGATTGCGCGACAGGCGCATAGCCTGCCATGTCGGCCCGGTCTCGGGCAGTTGCACCGACCCGGCGGCGCATCCGCGCGAATAACTGCCGAACGCCGCCGGTTTTTGCTGCGAACTTTGCTTTTGCGCCCCGAACAATTGCTTTGCCAGAGGTTGTGCGCCCGCTGTGCCAGCCCATGTGATCGTGGCGAGTATTGCCAAAAAACGTAGTAAATTCATCTGCTCTGATCCCCTTCCGGCTTGACCCAGCGCATCAGGAATAGGCCCAGAATAAACAACAGAATGATTGGTGACACCCCCAGCCGTGCACTGCCGGTGGCGGTTGTGGCAATCCCAATCAGCAAGGGCGCGGCAAAAGCGGTGGCACGCCCCGACAGACCATAAAGACCAAAGCTTTCAACCTGGGCTTCGGGATCAGTGTGGCGCACCATCAACGAGCGGCTGGCCGATTGCAGAATGCCGCCCATGCCACCGATCAGCACTCCGCAGCCAAAGAACACCATATCCGGAAGGCCCGATCCTTCGGGCAACGGAATGCCGTAAATCTGCGTCCGATCCATCGACACCACAGTGATGCAGACAAAGATCAGAACCCAGATCGCAACCAGAATGACCGGTTTAGGGCCGTATTTCTTGTCCATCTTGCCGCCGATCCAGGCAAAGATAGCCGAGGCCAGAACGCTGACGATCCCGAACACGCCGATCTTGATCAGCCCCCATTCCAGCACCAGCCGCGCGTAGACGCCGCCAAAGCTGTAGAGCCCGTTCAGCGCGTCGCGGTAGAACATGGAAGAACCCAGATAGGTCGCCAGACTGACCCGATGGCGCAGATCCGATACCGCCTTTGCCAGAACACCCAGCGCTTCGCGCAGACTGCCGTGCTTGCGGCTGTCGGGATCATCGCGGACCCACAGGAAATAAGGCACCATGAATAGAACGAACCAACCAGCGGTGAAGGGGCCGACGAACCGCGTGCCCTGCTGCGTGGCGGCATCCAAGCCAAAAATCGGGTCGATACCAATCAGCGTTTTGCCATTGGGTTGTTCGACAAACATCGTCAGCATGATCGCCAGAGAGATCAGCCCGCCGAAATAGCCAAACGCAAAGCCAGAGCCCGAAATCTCTCCGACCTCATTGTCATCCCCAAGATCTGGCAGCTGCGAGTTGATAAAGATCAGCGCGTATTCCGCACCAACAAAGCCCAGCCCAAAGGCCGACAGCATCAACCACATGTTCGAGCCATCGGGCATCGTAAACCACAGCGCCGCCGAGCCCACCGCATACATCACCGAAAAGGCAAAAATCCACGGGATGCGCCGCCCCGACACATCCGCCATCGCGCCCAAAAGCGGCGCACCAAAGGCGATGATCAGCCCGGTGATGGTCAGACAATTGGCCCAGACCGTCTGCGCCTGAGCGGCAGCAGCTTCGGAGTCCAGCCCAGTGTTAGAGTAGTATCCCGCAGCGACCCCGGCGAAATAGGGGCCGAACACAAAAGTGACCAGAAGGGTGTGATAGGGCTGACTGGCCCAGTCGAAAAACCACCAGCCCCAAATGCGCTTGCGCTTGGAAATCTCTGCCATGACCGCCCCTGATTATCGTTGCGTTCATAAGACGGGCCTTTGTCCTGTTTCGCAAGCGTTCTGTTGGCGCGGGCTTGCTCTTTGCTGCAGGGGCGCTTAGGTCTCGGCAGACGAATACTCCGGAGGCCCCATGCTGTCGCTGATCCAAATTCTGCTGCTGATCCTGGACATTGTCTGGTTCATTATTCTGGCCCATGTGATCATGAGCTGGCTGATCAACTTTCAGGTGCTCAACCTGCATCAACAGTTGGTCGCGCAAATCTGGTACGGCCTGAACCGCATATTAGAGCCTATCTATGGCCCTATCCGCCGCTTTCTGCCCGCGATGGGCGGGCTGGACCTGACGCCTCTGGTCGTGCTGGTCGGCGTCTATGCACTGCGGATCATCCTGATCAACAATATGGTCTATTTCGTCTGACCTCTTGTTCACCGAATCTTAGTATGTGATTGTCCTGTCTTAAGAGCAGATAAACCTTAAAACAGGGCAACCCCGCACATGTTTGACGCCGCGCCTTTGCTGCGAGATGTCTTTGGATTCGACGACTTCCGCCCCGGTCAGGAAGAGATCGTCGATGCCGTGACCGCAGGCGAAAACGTGCTGGCGATCATGCCGACGGGCGGCGGTAAATCTCTGTGTTATCAGCTGCCTGCCCTTCTTCGCGACGGGGTAACCGTAGTGATTTCCCCCCTTATCGCCCTGATGCGCGATCAGGTGCGTGGGCTGCAAGAGGCGGGCGTTGAGGCGGGTGCGCTGACCTCCGGCAACACCCCCGAGGAAACCGACGCGGTGTGGGAGGCGTTGGAGGCCGGGCGGCTGAAACTGCTCTACATGGCGCCCGAACGGCTGGCCGCCGGGTCGGCGCTGGGCATGCTGCGGCGGATCAATGTCAGCCTGATCGCCGTGGACGAGGCCCACTGCGTCAGCCAATGGGGCCATGATTTCCGCCCCGATTACCTGCGGATCGGAGAGCTGCGGCGTGCGCTGAACGTGCCGCTGGCTGCTTTCACTGCGACAGCCGACGCAGAAACGCAGGACGAAATTGTCGAGAAGCTGTTTGACTGCACCGCACCCCGCAAGTTCCTGCGGGGCTTTGACCGGCCCAATATCCATCTGGCCTTTGCCGCCAAAGACGGGCCACGCAAACAAATCCTCGACTTTGCCGCCGCCCGTAAAACCCAGTCCGGCATCGTCTACTGCGGTACCCGCAACAAGACCGAAGTGCTGGCCCAAGCCCTGCGCGACGAAGGCCACGTGGCCTGCCACTATCACGGTGGCATGGACCCCGAAGATCGCCGCATTGTCGAAACCCGCTTTGCTCGCGAGGACGGGTTGATCGTCGTCGCCACCGTGGCCTTTGGCATGGGCATCGACAAACCCGACATTCGCTGGGTTGCCCATGCAGACCTGCCCAAATCCATCGAGGCCTACTATCAGGAAATCGGCCGCGCGGGACGTGATGGCGGCCCCGCCGAGACGTTGACCCTGTTCGGCCCCGATGACATCCGCCTGCGCCGCTCTCAAATCGACGAGGGTCTGGCGCCGCCCGAGCGCCGCATGGCCGACCACGCCCGCCTGAACGCTCTGCTTGGACTGGCCGAGGCGCTGGTCTGCCGCCGTCAGACCCTGTTGGGATACTTCGGCGAACAGGCTGCACCCTGCGGCAAATGCGATCTGTGCGATACGCCGCCCGAGGTGTTCGACGGCACCACTCCGGTTCGTATGGCACTGTCGGCGATCCTGCGCACCGAGGAATGGTTCGGCGCGGGTCATCTGATCGACATCCTGCTAGGCAACGAAACCGACAAGATCCGTGCCCGCCGTCATGACAGTCTGTCCACTTGGGGCATCGGTAAAGAATGGTCGCGCCCGCAATGGCAGGCGATCTTCCGGCAGATGATGGGGCACGATCTGGTGCGCCCGGACCCCGAACGCCACGGTGCCCTGCGAATGACCGAGGCCGCCAAGCCGATCCTAAAGGGTGAGGAACTGATAAGCCTGCGCAAGGACACGATCCGCAAGGCGACCCGACGCCCCGCCGTCAAAATGATGGTGTCCGAGGAAGACGCGCCACTACTGTCCGCGCTCAAGGCAAAGCGCCGCGCCTTGGCGGAATCCGCGCGGGTGCCGGCCTATGTCATCTTCCCCGACCGCACCCTGATCGAGATGGCCGAAAACCGCCCTGTAACGCTGGACGACATGGCACGCATCGGCGGCGTCGGCGCCAAAAAACTGGAACGCTATGGCGATACCTTTCTTGAGGTGATCGCTGGCGCGGTCGAGGCTGTCCACCCCGCCCGCCGCAAACTGGCCGGGCGCGATCAGGGTGAGATTTTTGACCGGCTGCTTGAGGTTCAATCGCAGCTATCGCGCGGCCCCGACGGGATCGACAAACCGCTGACCTGCTCGGCCTCGCAACTGGCCAAGGTTGCGCTGCTGCGGCCCGACGATCCGCGCGGTTTGGAGCAGGTTCTGGGCGACCGCCGTCACGAAAGGTTTGGCGCCGCGTTTCTGGACGTGCTGCAACAGGCGGGTTAGTTCGTTTCGCGCTTCAAAGGCGTCAAAAGACGCTGTCTCTCCCTTCGGTCGACCGCGCCTTTCGACAAAAGTTCTTTTGGTAAAACGCAAAACGACCTAGATACCCCGGAACAGGCAAGGAGCGAGGGCGGATATGCTGGTAGTGATTTCCCCGGCCAAGCGGCTGGAATGGGCAGAACGGGACATTGAAGTTACGCAGCCCGACTTTCAGGACGACGCGATCCGGCTTTCGAAAACCGCCCGGAATCTGACGCTGGGCGATCTGAAGAAACTGATGGACCTGAGCGATGATCTGGCGCGTCTGAACCGCGACCGGTATCGCGCTTTTTCCGATACGCCGGGTGCCGACATAACCCGCCCTGCCGCGCTGGCCTTTGCGGGCGACACGTATCAAGGGTTGGAAGCGGCCTCGCTGGATGCCGAGGAAATGGCATGGGCGCAGGATCACCTTCGAATTCTATCCGGCCTCTACGGCGTACTGCGCCCTCTGGACGCGATTCAGGCTTATCGGCTTGAGATGGGCAGCAAGCTGAAAACCCGCCGCGGCAAGAACTTGTATGAATATTGGCGCGATCAGCTGAGCAAGGCCCTGAACACGCAAGGGAATCAGATCGGCTCGGACGTGCTGGTGAACTGCGCCAGTCAGGAATATTTTGGCGCGGTCGATCCCAAGGCGCTGAAGCTGCGAGTGATCACGCCGGTCTTTATGGAGGACAAGGCGGGCACCCCCAAGATCGTCAGCTTTTTTGCCAAAAAGGCCCGCGGCGCAATGGCGCGCTACATCATCCAACACCGCCTGACTGACCCCAAAGGCCTGTTGGATTTCGACACCGGCGGCTATGAATACCGCCCAGACCTGTCAGAGGACGACAAGCCCGTCTTCGTACGCCCCTATCAGGCCTGATCCAGCATCGACCGGTCATAGGCAACCAGTTCAACCGTATTGCCCTCGGGGTCTTCGGTGAAAATGCCGCGCCATCCGATCCAGCCGAACTTTTCCACGCGGTAGGGCTGGCCGATTTCGTCGTACCAGCGCATCACCGCCTCTTGTTCCTCAAACGGCAGGGACAGCGCGATGTGATGCAACGAGGACCCTGCGCCAGTCGTGGGCCTGTCGGCATCATTCGGATGCAAACCCGGTCGCGGGGCAACCGTATGATGGAACAGGGCCAGCACTTGCGTGTGGCCGCCAAACCCTTCGGCAATGCGAAAAAAGGTGATTGCGCTGTTGTGATCTCCGGTTAGGCGTTCCAGCCCGATCACGTTCTCATAAAACGCGACCATCGCGCCCATATCGGCGCACCGAATAGCAATCTCACCTAATGCACGGGGCTGAAATCCACGATCTGACATGGGGTCACGCTAGCTGGCAGTGACGCCTTCGGCAATGACGGGCAAGGTCTCCTCGGGCTGGTGATCCGCAATCATCTGTTGGATTTTGCGTTTCTGCAGCGGCTTGGTCAGATAGTGATCCAGCCCCGCCGACAGGATACCCTGATCATCCCCGGCCATGGCATGCGCGGTCAGGGCGACAATTGGCACGTGCCGCCCCGTTTCAATCTCGCGCCTTCGGATTTCCGCCGTGGCCTGTTTGCCATCCATTTTGGGCATCGAGATATCCATGAAAATCAGGTCCGGGTCGAAGTCCAGATGTTTATCCACCGCCTCGACCCCGTTGCCCGCAAATTGCAGGTCGATGTTCAGGTCCTTGATCATCTTTTGCAGGATCAGCTGATTGGTCCGGTTGTCCTCGGCCGTCAGCACACGCATCTGCCGTAGGCGCTCGTTGGGCTGCACAGGCGGGGATTCCGACGGCTCCGGCCCCAAGCCCGGAACGGCAGAGGCCCGCCCCAGCGTGGTCAGACGCGCATACAGCTCGGCCCTGGGGATGGGTTTCTGCAACACCCCCTCGATCAAGTGACGGGCGGGGTTGGCGTGGATCACGCCCGGATTTGCCGACATCACCACCACCGGCAAGTCATCCCAGCCCCTGTCCTTGAGTGTGGTCGCCAGCTCCAACCCATCCATATCCGGCAAGTCGTGATCGCACAGCAGCAGGTCAACGCTGTCATCGACGGCGGCCAGCGCTTCACCCCCCGAGGCGCAGACGGTGACCCGAGACCCCAATCGCCCCAGTTGTTTTGAAAGGATGGCGCGATTGACGGCCAGATCCTCGACCACGATCACATGGCGCAGGCGGTCCGCCAGATCGGGCGGTAAGGGTTGCGGACCTTCGACCGTGGGCAGCGAGACCCGAAACCCAAAACACGACCCCTGCCCCGGTTCGCTTTCAACCCAGACAGTCCCGCCCATCAGCGTCACCAGCCGTTTGGTGATGGCCAGCCCCAGCCCGGTGCCTTCGAATTCGCGGTTCTTCTCGTCCTCAACCTGATTGAATTCACCAAAGATATGCCCGATCTTGTCGGCCTCGATCCCGATGCCAGTATCCTCGATCGCGACGTGGATATCACACGTGTTAGTCTCTGAATTCGGCACCCCGGTGACGCGGACTAACACATGCCCGTCCGAGGTGAACTTGACCGCGTTGCCCACCAGATTGGTCAGCACCTGCCGCACGCGGCCGGGGTCGCCCACAAACAGGGTCGGCAGGAACAGGTCATAGTCGACCAGCAGCGACAGCCCCTTGTCGCGCACGCTGGGCTGCAGCAGCATCGCAACCTCAAGAATGCAGCGTTCGAAGTCGAACTGTTCGGGGTGCAGGATCAGCTTGTCGGCCTCGATCTTGGAATAGTCCAGCACGTCGTTGATGATCACCAGCAACGCCTCGCCCGAGTTGCGGATGGTGTTGAGATACAGGCGCTGCTCCTCGTCCAGCGGGGTTTCCGACAGCAATTCCGTCATCCCGACAATGCCGTTCATCGGCGTCCTGATCTCATGGCTCATATTGGCCAGAAAAGCGGACTTGGCCCGGTTCGCGGCCTCGGCCCGTTCGCGAGCGGCGTTCAGTTCGGCCTCATTGCGGACCGAAGCCGTGATGTTCAGACCCAGGCTGACCACGTCGCCGCCATTGCCGCGCTGGTCGATCATCTTGAAATACTCACCGTTCCACAGCTTGATCACCACCGGATCCGGATGCGGTTGCACCCAGCGCTCCTGCATTCTGGCCTGCCAGTCCTCCGCCTTTTCCGCCCCGGTATCGACCAGCCCCTCTTCGGTCAGAATCTCAAGGATACGCGCGTAGGTGATACCCGGCTCCACCTCATCCAGCCCGTCAAACAAGCTGAGGTAAGTCGCATTGGCCCCGATCAGGCGGTTTTGATGATCAAAGAAAGCAAAGCCGTCCTGAATGGTCTGCATCGAATGCCAAAGACGGCGCTCGGCCACTTCGATCTTGGCGTTGGCCTCGGTCAGGTCGGATTTAACCTTTTCGTTTTCACCCCGAACGGTTTCAACCTCGGCCTGGGTTTCGCCGATGCGTTTGGTCAGCGCCATCGCATGCAGTCCCAGTTCGCGATTGGCCGAGGATAGCTCGGCCTGTTTCATCGCCAGCAGACGCTCGGCCGCCAGCCGCGCGCGCCGCTCCTGTGCCAGTTTGTTTACAAGACTCATCGTTAGTGATCCCGGACCATTCCGCGACCAGCATCCGGGCAGAGCGTGAAAAAGTGTTTAAGCCGTTGCCGGACCCGCGTGCCCCGTGTCAGAGTTTTCAAAACCGGAGGTCCGCCATGCGCTTAATTCTCTCAACCGCAACACTTTGTTTTCTTGCCTCAGTTGCCTCGGCAAAGGCAGATTGCGCCACGGATGCGCAGGTGGATCAATATGTGCAGGACTATCTGGCCAACGCACCCACGCCCGCCCTTTCTGCCGGTGGCAGCATGCAGGACGCGTTGTGCACCCAAACCAAGATTGTCGCTGCATTAGAGCCGCATATGGGTCCGGTCATCGGCTACAAGGCAGGCTTGACCAGCGCCCCCGCGCAGGAGCGTTTTGGCGCTTCTGAGCCGGTTCAGGGCGTCCTGTTCCGCGACATGATGCTGGAGGACGGAGCAACGGTGCTGATCCAATGGGGCGCTCGTCCCGTTTTCGAGGCCGATTTGATTCTGGTCGTCGGGGACGTGAACATCAATCAAGCCACGACACCCGCCGAGGTTATGCAGAACATCCAGGCCATCCACCCCTTCATCGAATTGCCCGACCTGACTCTGACTGAGGGCGAACCGATCACCCCGGTGACCCTGACCGCGATCGCGGTTGCGCCGAAACTGGGGGTGTTAGGTTCTGAAATTCAGGTATCTGATCCTGCGGCGATGACACAGGCGTTGGCAGATATGACCGTCATGCTCAGCGCCGCGGACGGGGAGGTTCTGGCACAAGCCCCCGGCGCGGCGGTTCTGGGGCATCCGGCGAACGCGGCCCTGTGGCTGATGTCCAAAGGGATCGAGTTCCAGCCCGGCGACCTGATCTCAGTCGGGTCCTTCGGGCCGCTTGTTCCGCCTGCCAAAGGCAAGGGCGGCGCATCCGCCACCTATGTCGGGTTGCCCGGTGATCCGACGGTCAGCGTGGTGTTCGAATAATCAGCGTCGCCCCTCACGCAGCCAACCGGCCAGCAGGAACCCTCCGGCCAGCACCAGGACAAGCCACGGCGGCAGCAACCCGGCCTGCGTGACGTCGCGCGTCTCATAGGCGTTGCGCGGGGTCAGACCGATCCAACCGCGCCCCGAGGCCGGACGCCCGGCTCGGACATTTCGGATCGACGGCAAGCCGTCCTCCAACCGGATTGCACCGCCACGCACCTCATCCAGTACGGGTTGCAGAACCTCGTTGGTGGCAATGGTGCGCTCAAATTCCTTCGGTGCCGCAGGGCCAAGTCCGATCACCGCCATATGTTCGCCCTCCTGCAGACGATAGAGCCCGATCTCTGGCCCAAAATACAGCGCCTCGAACCGCCCCGGAGACACCTCGTCCAGCGTGATCTCAAGCGTTTCGCCATTGGGGCGGGTAATGGTCACAGGCCCCGCCTGATCCTCAAGCGTCTGGCGGATGATGCGCATGAGCTGACCGTTGGCCTCGGCCCACAGGGCTTCTTCCTCCAACTCGGGCTCCTTCATCATCCAATGGGCCAGGCGGCGCAGCAGCTCCAATTGCGGGCCGCCGCCATCGAACCCCCGGCTCCAAAGCCACGCGTGGTCCGAGGCCAGCAGCGCCACGCGCCCTTCGCCTACACGGTCCAGCACCAATAAGGGGCGGTCATCCACGCCGGTCATCAGCAGCTCACCGGTGATTTGATTCACGTCGATCTGACGCAGCCACGCACCCCAATCCTCGGAATCGCCCAGATTGGTCGTCACCGGGTGGCGATGACCCAGATCGGTGACCATGGGCACAAAGCGTTCCTCGATCACCCGAGCGGTAGGTTGCGCCGGCAGGATCGACGCCAAAGGTGACCGAAAGATACTGTCGGCACTGGCAAAATCCGGCCCGGCGGCAATCAGCACAGCGCCACCGTCGTTGATATAGTTGGTGACGTTGTCCAGATAGATCGCAGGCAGGATGCCGCGCCGCTTGTAGCGGTCAAAGATGATCAGGTCGAAATCGTTGATCTTTTCCAGAAACAGCTCGCGCGTCGGGAAGGCGATCAGTGAGAGTTCGTCCACCGGCACGCCGTCCTGTTTCTCGGGCGGGCGCAGGATGGTGAAATGCACCAGATCGACCGAGCTGTCCGATTTCAGCAGGTTTCGCCATGTTCGGCCACCTGGGTGTGGTTCACCCGAAACCAGCAGCACCCGCAGCCGGTCACGCACGCCGTTCATCTGGATCAGGGCAGTGTTGTTGCGGTCGGTCAGCTCACCCTCGGCCTGCGGTACAGTGAACTGGATGACGTTGCGGCCACCATGGGGCAGCGTGATGGGCAGTTCGACATCTATGCCGATGGGGATGCTCAATTGCTCGGGCTCGGCCCCATCGACCGATAGCTCAAGCGGCGCGGTCACGGCCCCGGCGGGGGCGGCTCCGCTGTCCTCGATCCGCAGGGTCAGGGTCACGGGTTCACCGATGATGGCAAAGGCGGGAGCGTTGCGGACGATCAAACGGCGATCCCAGTCGCTGTCGCGCCCGGTTTGCAGCAGATGCAGCGGCGCGGGCAGCTCGGGCGCCTGATCGACGTCATGCACGATACCATCCGACACCACCAGAATACCCGCGATCCGGGCGCGCGGTTCCTCGGCCAGCGCTTCGTTCAGCGCGGCCATGACCTGCGTGCCTTCGTCGCCGTTACCGTCACCCACCTTGATCCGGCGCAGTTCGGTATTGTCGCGGGATTCGATTTCGGCGGCCAAATCCTCGGCCGCCCGCGCGGTTTGCTCGGCCCGATCCGAGAGGGTCTGGCTGGCGCTTTCATCCTCAATCATCAGCACGATGTCGGTCAACGGCGCGCGGTCTTCGACCTGATAGACCGGACCCGCCAGCGCAGCGATCACCACCAAGGCCGCCAGCCCACGCAAGGCCCAGCCGGACAGTCCGCGCCACAATGCCAATAGAACGCCAGCAATCGCAATCGCGGCAACAGCGGCCAGAACCGGCCACGGGATCAGCGGATCGAATATGACGGTTCCGGTCATTGTCCCAACCTGTCCAAAAGCGCAGGCACGTGGACCTGATCGGATTTATAGTTCCCGGTCAGCACATGCATCACCAGATTGACGCCAAAGCGATTGGCCAGCTCGCGCTGACGTTCGCCTGCATATCCACGCCCCACCGGCAGCAGCGCCTGCCCGTTGCGGTCCACCGCCCAGGCCGAAGCCCAGTCGTTGCCACCGATCACCACCGGGGTCACGTTGTCATTGAGATTTCGGAAAGGCATGCCTTCGATCTGTTCCGCATCCAGCGGCGCGGCCTCGACCCAGACCTCTGTGCCTGTATAGCGGCCCGGGAAATCCTGCAGCAGATAGAACGCGCGCGTAAGCACATGGTCGCGCGGAACAGGCTCTAACGAAGGGATATTCAGCGGACCGGCCAGTTGTTGCAGCTTGCGCCCATTGGGGCTGGCAGCACCAAACCGCGCCACGTCTGCATCCCGAGTGTCGAACAGGATCATCCCGCCCGAACGCAGATAGGCGTTCAGCTTGGCATATGCCTCGACCGACGGCTGCGGTTGATCCGGTGTAATTGGCCAGTAGAGCAACGGGAAGAATGCCAACTCATCGCGCTCCAGATCCACTCCGATAGGTTCCGCCGGTTCGACCGAGGTACGATAGAACAGCGTCTGCGCCAGTCCACGCATTCCCGCGCCTGCCACGTCATCGACTTGCGCATTGCCGGTCAGCACATGGGCCAGCACCAGTTCCTGCGTGGCGTTCAGCGCAAAGTCGGTCTCTTCCGGCGTCTGCGCCTGCGCCTCGGGCACCAGCAACACCGCGCCCAGCGCAACTGCCGCTGCTTTGGCCAGACCAAGGCGACCAGACAAAGCCAGCGAGGCGATGACGTCCAAGGTCAGCAACAACAGCGCAATGCTGAGCAGGATGCCCCCAATGGGTGTCTCGTTGTTCACCTCTTGCCCTTTGATCGGCACCTCCGAGGGCCAGGCTATCGGGTTCAGCACCGCATCTTCTGACAAGACATTCAAAGCCAGCTTTTCCTTGCCGCTTTCATACAGTCCGGGCTGCAAGTCCGGGCCGATTGTGCCCGAGATCAGGTCGGAGCCCTCAACACCCGCCAGATTGCCCGCATCCGACAGAGTGCCAAACCCGTCCATGACCTGTATCGGCTCCCACGTGGTTCCCTGCAACTGAGCCTCCTGCCGGGACTTGGCGGCCGAGGCGACGGCAAGACGATCCAGCATTTCAACGAACAAGCCAGACAGCGGCAGGCTGGACCATTCCGCATCCGCAGTCACGTGAAACAGCACCACCTGCCCCAGGCCCAGCGCCTTGCGCGTGACCAAGGGCGTGCCGTCCGACAGCGATGCAATCACCCGATCCGCCAGATTAGGGTCTGGTTGTGCCATGACCTGCGTGGTCACGGTGACATCACCCGGCACCTGCAACCCGTAGAAAGGCGAATTTTCCGGGAACGCTGCCAACCCCTTGGCCTCACCCCAACTCATCGCGCCACCAACTGATCGTCCACCACTGCGCAGGCGGACCGGCAACAGAGCATCTTCGGCATCACGGCCCAGATCGCTGGCGGCCATGCGCGGACCGGCAAAGCGCAGCAGCAGCCCGCCCTGTTCCACCCATTCGACCAGCGCAGCCTGTTCGCCCTCGGACATTTTGGCCACATCGGCCAGAACAATCACATCCGGGTTGGCGGGAAGAACCTCAAGCAACCCGCCTTCGACGAACTCCGCCGTGGGTTTCAGAACCTGCGTCAGGTAATGCAACGGCGAAAGCAGCTCCAGACCCTCGCGGTTCAGCGTTCCGGCGATCAGGGCAACCTCGCGCCGACGCAGGCTATCATCGGTCAGCGTGACTGCCCCGGCGGAACGCTGGCCCTGAATCTCGAACCGGGTGATCCGGGCGCGCAGTTCGGACGGCAGAGCCAGATCCACTTGCGCCAGAGTTTCTCCGCTGGGGAACTCCATTTCGACCGATTGTAGAACGCGCATTGCTCCCGCCGGATCGCGGCCTTGCGCCAGCACAGTGACGCGGTCGGCGAGTCCCGGCGCCGCGCGTTGGGCGGTCAGCTGGATCACACCGTCCTGATAGGCGGCAGGCAGGATCGCAACCACAGGCGCCGTGGATTGATACACCGTCACCGCGCCCCGCGCCTGCAACGCCGCCAGAACTCGGTCATGGCCGTCATAGGCCAGACGGTCACTGAACCAATGGGTGTCGAAGCCTCCATCCAATTGATCTAGCGCAGCCAGCGCCTGATCGAGCTGTGTTTCAGTGGGCTGCCACGGGGTCGGCGTCAGACCAGGCAGGCGTCCGCGCCATGCCTCAGCCGCCTGAAACACCGGCGCTTCGGGTTCGGTCAGGCGCAGGATGGCCACGGTGCGGCCCGCGCGCCCGGCCTCGGACAGTTGTACGTCGATCTGGTCCAGCGTTGAGGACCACCGCGTTGCCCCTGCCCAGCTGGCATCCAGTACCAGTAGCAGAGGCCCCGTCCCAGTCTCATCCCGTGACGGGTTCAGGACCGGTCCGGCCAGCCCGATGATGATCGCCGCCGCCGCCAGCATCCGCAACAGCATCAGCCACCACGGGGTGCGGTCCGAAACGCTTTCGTCGTCCTTCAGCCCCAGCAGCAGCGTCACCGCCGGGAACAGGCGGCGGATCGGTGCGGGTGGTACCGCGCGCAGGATCAGCCACAGGATCGGCAGAGTCAGCAGACCCAGCAGCACCCATGGGGCGGTAAAGCCGATGCCCGCCAGAACCGTCATCGCGTTCCCCCATCAAGCGCCCGATAAAGCCACAACAGAGCCGCTTGCGCGCTGTCACCGGTATGGTGCAGACCCAATTGCCAGCCCGTCGCGCGGCAGAGTTGCGTCAGCGCGTCCTTGCGTTTCGCAAGACGCTCCAGATAGCGGTCGCGCAGGTCCCCGGCCTTGAGGGTTTCATGCCGGACCGAACCGCCAACGCTTTCGAAAATTGTCCGGCCGCGATAGGGAAAAGTCTCTTCGCCCGGATCGAGAACCTGCAGCAAAACGCCCCGCACACCGCGATCGGCGGCTTTTGTCAGGGCCAGTTCGACCTCGTCCAGAGGTCCAAGGAAATCGGAAATGAACACGGCGCGGGCATGCGGGATCATCGCGCGATGTTCGGGCGGAGTATAATCAGTGTCGGAATCCTCGGACCAAGCCTGTGCCAGGCGGATGACCTGCGCATTGCCGCGCCGGGGTGGCAGGGTGGTGCCGGTCAGGCCGACCCGCTCGCCGCCGCGCACCAACAGGATTGCCGTGGACAGGCCCAGTAGCCGGGCGCGGTCGGCTTTGGAGGGCAAAGACTTCTCAGACGCAAACCGCATCGACGCGCCTTGATCGACCCAAAGCATGACCGATTGCGCGATCTGCCATTCGCGTTCGCGCACAAACTGCTGATCCCCACGCGCGGAACGCCGATGGTCAATCATCCGGCGACTGTCACCGATCTGCGCCGGGCGGTATTGCCAGAAATCATCGCCAAGCCCGGAACGTCTGCGCCCGTGATCGCCCAGCAGCACGGTTCCGGCCAGATGTTCGGCCCGCGCCAACAGGGGCGGCAGCCGGGACGCCTCGGCCTCGGATCTTTCGCGAAGGGTCAGCGCGGCATTCACGCCGCAGCCTCAGTGCGGATCAGACCGGCCGCGGTCGAGTCGATCAGATCGGCCAGACTGTCACCGCGTGCCCGCGCTGCAAAGTTCAGCGCCATCCGGTGGCTGAGCACCGGGCGCGCCATGTCCAGCACATCCTCGGCATTGGGCGCCAGCCGTCCCTGCAGCATGGCCCGCGCCCGTACTGTCATCATCAAAGCCTGTGCCGCGCGGGGGCCGGGGCCCCAAGCCACGGTTTCGGCGACGCGCTCGGACACGCCCGCCTCTTCAGGACGGAAAGCGCGGACCAGATCGAGGATCAGTTCAACCACCGACTCCCCTACCGGCATCCGGCGCAGCAGGACCTGAGCGGCCAGCAATTCCTCTTTGGTGAAAATCTCGTGCGCGTCATCCTCTTCGACCCCCGTGGTCGCCAACAGGATATCGCGCTCGGTCTGACGATCCGGGTAGTCCACGTCGATCTGCACCAGAAAGCGGTCCAACTGCGCCTCGGGCAGCGGATAGGTGCCCTCTTGCTCAATCGGGTTTTGCGTGGCGAGAACGTGGAAGGGTTCACCCAACGATCGATCTTCGCCCGCCACGGTCACGGTGCGTTCCTGCATCGCCTGCAGCAGCGCCGATTGCGTTCTCGGGCTGGCACGGTTGATCTCATCCGCCATCAACAGCTGACAGAAGATCGGGCCGGAAATGAACCGGAAATGGCGGCTGCCGTCATCGGCGGTGTCCAGAACCTCGGACCCCAGAATATCGGCAGGCATCAGGTCGGGCGTGAACTGGATACGGTTGCCATGCAGGCCCATGACCGTCGATAGCGTCTCGACCAGACGCGTCTTGCCCAGACCCGGCAAACCGATCAACAACGCGTGACCACCACACAGCAACGCGGTCAGGGTCAGATCCACAACCCTTTCCTGCCCGATAAAGCGACGGGTGATCGAGGATTTGGCCTCTTGCAGCTTGTTTTCCAGCGCTTCGATCTCGGCTACGAGGTCGGCAGGTTCGGTCATGACTTTCCCTTCCGTGGACTATTATGATTGAAGTGTATCGCGCTGAGAGGAAATGGCAAAAGCAATGAGCGGACAAAAACCTGTGACACCTTCGCCTGATGGCCTGGCTGCATCAGTCAAAGCGGCCAAAACCAAGGGTTTGCCCCCCGTTCACCTGTGGAATCCTCCGTTTTGCGGCGATCTGGACATCCGGATCGCAAAAGATGGCACATGGAGTTACTTGGGGTCACCCATCAAAAGGTTCGAGCTTGTGAAGCTATTTTCCTCAATTCTTAAGAAAGAAGACGGGAAATACTATCTGGTGACCCCGGTCGAAAAGGTGGGAATCATCGTCGAGGATGCGCCCTTTGTGGCCGTCGATCTCGATGTCGAAGGCGAAGGCAAGGCCCAAAACCTGAGCTTTACCACCCATGTCGGCGACACCGCGGTGGCGGGACCGGACCATCCGATCCGTATTGTCATTGATTCAGAAACAGATGAACCATCGCCCTACATATTGGTTCGCGCAAACCTTGAGGCGCGGATCGACCGCAAGAGTTTCTATCGCCTAGTGGACATCGCCGAACACAATGGCAATTGGTTCGGCGTCTGGTCCGGCGGGCAGTTTTTCCCCTTGATCAAGTCCGAAGACCTGCCGGATTAAGCGGGGTTTGCGACCTTCCGGTCCTGCGCCAGCACAACCGCCATTGCCACGATCCCCGCGCCCAGCGCGCGGGTCCAGTTCCACTCTTCCCCCAGCACCAGCATGATCAGCATCACGTAAAACGGCGCGATGTTGATGTGGAACGAGGCCAGCGCCACGCCCAGCCGCCCGACGGAAGAGATGAACAGCACCTGGCTCACACCCATCGCCACCAGCGCGTAGATACCAAGCATGCCGATCTGTTGAACATCGATAGGCGCGGTGGGCATGACCTCCATCCCCAATTGTCCGGCCACGAAGAACAGCAGCAACGCCACAACCAACCCACCCGCAAAGGTAATGGTGCTGCGCCCGGTCTGGCTGAGCTCGGGAAAGTCCCGCGCGGTTGCCATACAGGCCCAGCAGAACAACCCCGTGGACACGATGGCACAGGCCGCCCCCATCCCCAATTGGGCCGGAGCCACGGCGCTGGTGGCAATCAGACCGCCAATGATCGAAACGATCACGCCAAGGGCAAAGTTCCACCGCAACCGCCGCGTTCCCGTTGCCAGTTCGATCAGGGTTGCAAACAAAGGCGCGCAGGACGCGATGATCGCCACGGTCACTGGGTCAGTCATCTTTTGCGCCAGAATGATCAGGAACATCCCCGCACCCAGCATTCCGCCAACAAACAACGCATGTCCCCAGCGCGCCCGCAGCACACGGTTTGATCCGTCGATCAGCAGCCAGATCGGCAGCATGACTGCCACCGCAAGTGCCAGCCGTGCGGCAAACAACGCGACCGGAGGCCAGCTCTGCAGCAGCACCTCAGCCGCCGGAAACCCTGCTGCCCATGTCAGCATCGAGGCTACGGCCAAGCCGTTGCCAGACAAGGCGGAATTACCGCCACCAGACACAGAGAGAGTGTTCCCGCGCACGGGATCAGGGCTCATTGCCATGGGGTTCATACCTTCTGTTGGCACGGCGCCGATAAAATGATTCGCCGTATTCTTCGGAACGTCTCTGATTTGCGCGGGGCGTTCTGGCCGATTTTCGACAATCTGTCGTTTTCAGTCCCTTTTACCGAAAACTCGGCGCAGTTATGGTCCCGTGACCAACTGCACTGAGGCCATTCATGCCCAAATTCGCCGCCAACATTTCACTGCTTTTTGCAGAGCTTCCCTATCTGGAACGATTTCAGGCGGCGGCCGAGGCCGGCTTTCAAGCCGTCGAAATTCTGTTCCCCTATGAGTTGGCCGCCAAGGAGACCCACCGCGCCCTGCTGGCCAACGGGCTTGAACTGGTGCTGATCAACGCACCACCGCCCAATTACACCGGGGGTGAGCCCGGTTATGCAGCCGTTCCGGACGGTGAGGCGCGGTTCCAATCCGATATCCACCGCGTGATGCGCTATGCCGATATCCTTAGTCCGGGGCTGATCCACATCATGTCAGGCTATGCCTCCGGGCCGGATGCGTTAGAGAGTTTCGTGCGCAACCTGCAATGGGCCGCCGATTTTGCACCGCAGCAGCAGTTCACAATCGAGCCGCTCAACCCGGTGTCACAACCCGGCTATTTCCTGAATGACTATAATCTGGCAGCGCAGGTGCTGGACCGGGTGGACCGCCCCAATATCGGTCTGCAATTTGACAGTTTCCACGCCCATATGATCCACGGCGATGCACAGGCGATTTGGGATCGCTTTCACCCTCGGGTCGTCCACGCCCAGATTGGGGCTGCCCCGGATCGCTGCGAACCGGGACTGGGGCCAACAGATTTCGGTCGGTTGTTCACCACCATGGACGCCGCAGGCTATGCCGGTTGGGTCAGCGCCGAATACACGCCCTCAACGCCCCGAACTCCTGACAGTCTCGGATGGATGCGGGTCTAGCTCTGGCATTTTGACGGAAAATACAGCACATCAGGGGCATCTCGACCCTCAGGATGCCCACAATGATCTCTGCCCGCTATGCCCGCGCCTTATTCAGCCTGATCATGTCCGGCCTGATGTCCTGCATCGTGACCGGCATCGCAACGGTAAAGGCCATCGGCTTTGGCCCGAGCACCCTTGGTGACTGGATGGCCTCCTGGGCCTTTTGCTGGCCCATTGCCTTCACGGTAATCCTGCTTCTTGGCCCATCCGTGCAGCGGTTGGTGAACCGCATGGTCAGTCCACAGGACTGACCCTCTGCGAAGAGGGCCCGCCGGGCCTGATGAGCAGCGCGCGCCCGAATTGCCGGTCAGTGCGCCTCGGCCCAGTTAGCTCCCTGCCCGGCATCCACGCTCAGCTTTACGTCCAGCTTCACCGCCGGGTCGGATGCGCCTTCCATCACGTCGCGCGCCACGTCAATCACCTGATCCACCGCGTCCTCGGCCACTTCGAACAGCAATTCGTCATGCACCTGCAGCAACATCTTGGCGGGCAGCCCGTTGATTGCATCCGGCATCCTCACCATAGCGCGCCGGATCACATCCGCCGCCGTGCCCTGAATCGGCGCGTTAATCGCCGCCCGACGCGAGAAGCCAGCGTGCGGGCCTTTGGCATTGATCTCGGGTGTATGAATTTTGCGCCCGAAAAGGGTCTGAACATAGCCATGCTCTTTGGCGAAGGCGACAGTGTCATCCATGTACTTCCGAATACCCGGAAAGCGTTCGAAATAGCGATCGATGAACCCCTGCGCCTCGGCCCGCGGAATGCGCAGGTTTCGCGCCAGACCAAAGCCTGAGATGCCATAAATCACACCAAAGTTGATCGCCTTGGCCTGACGTCGGATATCCGGCGTCATCTCGTCCAGCGGCACATCAAACATCTCAGACGCCGTCATCGCGTGAATGTCCAACCCATCCGCAAAGGCCTGTTTCAGGGCCGGAATATCGGCGATGTGGGCCAGAATCCGTAGCTCAATCTGGCTATAGTCGAGGCTGACCATCACGTTGCCCGGCTCGGCAATGAACGCCTCACGAATGCGTCGCCCTTCCTCTGTTCGCACCGGGATGTTCTGCAGGTTCGGATCGGTTGAGGCCAGACGGCCGGTGTTCGCCCCGGTGATCGAGTAGGACGTATGCACCCGGCCCGTATCCGGGTTGATATGGGTCTGCAATGCATCCGTGTAGGTCGATTTCAACTTGGAGAGCTGCCGCCAGTCCAACACCCGGCGCGGCAGTTCATGCTCGGTCGCGAGGTCCTCAAGAATATCGGCCCCGGTAGAGTATTTCCCGGTCTTGCCCTTCTTGCCGCCCTCAAGCCCCATCTTGTCGAACAGGATCTCACCCAGTTGTGCAGGCGAGCCCACGTTGAAATTCTCACCCGCCAATTCGTGGATTTCAGCCTCTAATCCGGCCATTTTCTGCGCAAAGGCGTTCGACATGCGGCTCAGAACATCGCGGTCGACCTTGATGCCATGCATCTCCATCTCGGCCAGAACCGGCACCAGTGGGCGTTCAAGCGTTTCATAGACCGTTGTCACCTGAACCTGATGCAGTTGCGGTTTGAACAGCTTCCACAGGCGCAAGGTGATATCCGCATCCTCAGCGGCATAGGCGGTGGCCTCGTCAATCGGCACCTTGTCAAAGGTGATCGCCGACTTGCCCGAGCCCAGCAGCGGTTTGATCGGGATCGGCGTGTGACTCAGATATCGTTCGGACAGCGTATCCATGCCATGACCGTGTTCACCGCCATGCATGGCGTAGGACATCAGCATCGTGTCGTCGATCGGGGCGACAACGACACCGTAGCGCTTAAATATCTTGGCGTCGTATTTCATGTTCTGCCCGATTTTCAGGATCGACGGATCCTCGAGCATCGGTTTCAGCAGGGTCAGAGCCTCATCCAGCGGCATCTGCCCTTCGGCCAGCGCATCCGAGCCGAACAGGTCATCAGCCGCGCCATCGCGGTGAGTCAGCGGGATATAGCAAGCCTCGCTCGCCTCAACACACAGGGAAATGCCCACCAGATCAGCGATCATTTCGTTCAGGCCGGTGGTTTCGGTATCCACCGCAACCCAACCGCGCTCATAGGTCTGATCGATCCATTTCCGCAGAGCGCCCGCATCGCGCACACATTCGTATTTCGTCGCATCGAATGGCAGCGCTTCGGCCTCCTCGACCTCAGCAACCGGCGCGGGTGCATCGGCAATGACCGGGGCCTCGGCCCCCAGCTTGTCAGCGATGCGTTTTGTGAGAGTGCGGAACTCCATCTCGGCCAGGAACCCCAGCAGGATCTCGGCATCGGGGTCCTTCACCTCAAGATCATCCAGCGTGAAGTCCAGCGGCGTCTGCTCGTCCAATTGCACCAGCTTCTTCGACAGTTCGATCTGGTTGCGTTTCTCGATCAGGGTCTGACGGCGTTTGGGTTGTTTGATCTCTTCCGCGCGGTCCAGCAGGGTTTCGAGGTCACCATATTCATTGATCAGCAGCGCTGCAGTCTTGATCCCGATACCCGGCGCTCCCGGTACGTTATCCACGCTATCCCCGGCCAACGCCTGCACATCCACCACACGGTCAGGACCCACGCCGAACTTCTCGAACACGCCATCGGTATCGATGCGCTTGTTCTTCATCGCGTCCAGCATTTCCACACCGCCGCCGACCAGTTGCATCAGGTCTTTGTCAGAACTGACGATGGTCACACGCCCCCCCGCCTCACGGGCTTGCACGGCCAGCGTGGCAATGATGTCGTCGGCCTCGTAGCCCTCAAGCTCTTTGCAGGCGATGTTAAATGCTTTGGTCGCCTCACGGGTCAGCGGCATCTGCGGGCGCAGATCTTCGGGCATCGCCTCGCGGTTGGCCTTGTAGAGGTCATACAGATCATTGCGGAATGTGTGCGACCCTTTGTCGAAAATCACCGCCACGTGGGTCGGGGCGTCGGGCCCTGCGTTTCCTTCAACATATTTCTGCAGCATGTTGCAGAACCCGGACACTGCGCCGATCGGCAGCCCGTCCGACTTGCGCGTCAGTGGCGGCAGCGCGTGATAGGCCCTGAAAATAAAGGCCGATCCGTCGATCAGATGCAGATGACACCCTTTTCCGAAACTGCTCATGCCTTTGCTCCCTTCGCCGCTTGTTGGTCTGTCCTGCCATGGAATGCGTGCAGATACCAGTCGCAGTACGATGAGTCGCCAAGGGAAAAACTCAGATAGATTGTATCACAGTGCGCCGTGCAGTCGGTTGGCTGCGGTCAGGGGTAGAATTCGCACCATCCGGTGTGAATCCAGCCACGAAATTTCGACTCAACATTGTTAATCGCGCCATTTTCGACATAGCACCATTTACCGTCGCATGCTCGGATATAGGCGGCGTCGCCATTCCTCAGACTGCCAATTTGTTGATACGAGGAACCAGGCCCGGTTCGGAGTGCCAGAAACCCGTCGCCATTCGGATTAAGCCCTTTGACGAGGCAACCGGTATCGGTGATCGCCGGTCCGGTGGGTTTTACAATCTGCTGAGACAGAGCAGCGCCTGCGGTCAAAAGGGAGAACACCACTGTCAGAAAAATCTTCATTCCAAACTCCTGAAAACTGATCACATCAAAAAATATGCGTCAGTTTATAGACCGAGTTTGGCTTTGCGTCCAACAGCGCCCTTTCAGGGGCCACCATCCCAGTCTTACAGGACTTCGAATTCCCTGCCCTTCAGAACATATTTGCAATCGCAATAGGGGCACTCGACCCAGCCGGTATCCTCGGGGATTTGTAGCCAGACGCGCGGATGACCCAATGCGCCTTCGCCGCCATCACAGGCAACACGGGCGGTTTCCACGATCTTGGTTTCCGGCGCTTCGATTGTCACGGCTTGCGATCCTTCTTCGGTTGTCGGCCTCGCGGGCATGTACTAGGTGCGTTTATGAGCGATGAGCAAACCGGGGGCAAGAGCCACATGAGCGATGCGGCAATCAGGATCGAAGGACTGCGCAAGACCTATCGCGGCGGCAAGGGGCAGCCCGAGAAACAGGCATTGAAGGGCATTGATCTGACTGTCCCGCGCGGGTCTGTCTTTGGCCTGTTGGGGCCGAACGGGGCCGGGAAATCGACCCTGATCAATATCCTTGCCGGGCTGGTGGTGAAATCCGCCGGCAACGTGTCGATCTGGGGATTCAATCAGGACCAGAACCCACGCTCGTCCCGCGCCGCGATCGGCGTGATGCCGCAAGAGCTGAACCTAGACCCGTTCTTTACCCCTCGGGGCGCGTTGGAGGTTCAGGCCGGGCTTTATGGTGTGCCAAAAGCCCAGCGCCGCAGCGATGAGATTCTCGAACTGGTTGGCCTCAGCGACAAGGCCGAGGCCTATGCCCGCACGCTGTCCGGCGGTATGCGGCGGCGATTGCTGTTGGCAAAGGCGTTAGTGCATCATCCCAAGATTCTGGTGCTGGACGAGCCCACGGCGGGCGTGGATATCGAGCTGCGGCAGATGCTCTGGAGCAATGTGCGCAAGCTGAACGAACAGGGCATGACCATCATCCTGACCACCCACTACCTGGAAGAAGCACAAGAGATGTGTGACGAGATCGCCATCATCAACCACGGTGAAAAGATCGCGCAGGACAGCACCGCCAACCTGCTGGGCCGCATGGACAGCCGCACTATGGTCATCGTCCCAGACAGCCCGGTTGTTGACTTGCCCGCAACCGACGGGGTCGAAGCGACCCTACGCGACGATGGCAGCCTCGTGCTGCAATATAGCAGCGCCCTGACCAGTGCCGAACAGGTTCTGGAATCCGTCCGCGCCGCCAGCATCCGCATCCGCGATGTTCGCACAGAAGAAGCCGACCTTGAGGATGTGTTCCTTGCGCTCACGTCCTCTCGTGCGGATGAACCGGTCGATGATCAGGATCAGCCACGCAGTGGGATGCACCGGGTCAAGCTTTAGGCCCGGTCGATCCGCGCATGGTAGCAGTTGTTCAACGCCGAGCGGATATGGATATAAGCGACATCTGCGCGGGCGAAGATGTCCTCTGCAGATTGGTGCAAGTTGGCCTGCGGTGTGATGATCCCGGTGCCATATACGATCCGGTCATCCGTCCCATATCCCTTGATCAGATAGTTGGGCGACGCAGTCAGCGCTTCGGGTAATTCCGCTTGGTTCTCATAGCGCTGGCAAGACTCTGAGCAAAGGTAAATTGGCCCTGTTTGGGCAAATGGCTGCGTCTCGGGGAAGGGGCGATGCGCCAGCACCAGCATCTCTTTGCCTTCAGGTATATAGGTCAGGCAGTGGCGACAGGGGTTCCCCTGACCATTCGATATGGCCCGTTCGGGCGGGTTACCGTAACCATCCGGCGCGCCGTTTCGATAGGCCTCAACCTGGTCGGTAGGGAGGGCGGATATTCTGTGCATGATATGTCTCCTTCTCTGCCTGGAACGTGCCTGCCCAACCACGTTCTGGCGACCCGGTTCCTGCGCAATGACGCAAAGGACTCGGAAAAAGAACAAAACGTGAATATAATATGGAATCGCCATGTATGCCGAACTGTCGATCACGTCGAACTTCACCTTCCTCACCGGGGCCTCTCACCCCGAGGAGTACATGGAGCGTGCCGTCACCCTGAGCGTACCCGCCATCGCGATCGCCGATGACAACTCGGTCGCCGGGATCGTCCGCGCCCACACCCAAGGGCGCGAGATCGCCCGCAAGGTGCGCGAACGGCTGGCGTGGGAGGCGCAGAATACATCCATCGGCCCGCCCTGCCCCGATCACATTCCCAAACCGCCGTCCTATCCGATCCACGCGGTGCCCCGCCTGATCCCGGCGGCGCGGCTGATATTCACCGATGCGCCCACCGTCACCGCCCTGCCCCTGAACCGACAGGGCTGGGCCAACCTGTGCCGCATCCTCTCTGCAGGTCGCCTGCGGGCCGAGAAAGGTGACTGCATCCTGCACCTGTCCGACCTGCTCGAATTCTCCGACGGCCTCCACTTGCTGCTCTGGCCACAAGCGACGCGCTCTCTGGGCGGCGCGGAGGCATGGCGGACACAGGCGCAACAGCTGACGCGCCGCTTTGCCGGGCGGATGCATCTGTTGATGCACCCCCGGTACGATGGCGCGGATACTGCGTATTTCTCTTTATTAGAGACTGAATCACAGCAGCTCGGCATCCCAACTCTCGCCAGCGCCACGCCGCTGATGCATCACGGCGCTCGCCGCAAGCTGGCCGATGTGGTGACCGCCATTCGCCTGCGGCGCAAGGTGGATGATCTGGGCCGAGACGCGCTGGCCAATGGTGAACAACGTCTGCGGTCCGAGGGTGAGATGCTGCGCATTTTCAAAGGCCATGAGGGTACCGTCGCCCGCGCCCATGCGCTCAGTGAGCAACTCACATTCTCACTCGACGAATTGCGCTATGAATATCCCAGCGAGGGCAGTGAGCAGGAAACCCCGACCGAACGCCTGCATCGCCTGGCCCATGAGGGGCTGAAATGGCGCTATCCGGCGGGCGCATCAGAAAAGGCAAAAAAGATGCTGGCGCATGAGCTCACCCTGATCGGCAAATTGAAATACGAACCCTATTTCCTGACCGTCCGCGACATCGTCCATTTCGCCCGGTCCCGCAGCATCCTCTGTCAGGGGCGCGGTTCAGCGGCCAATTCGGTGGTCTGTTTCTGCCTCGGCATCACCGAGGTCAGCCCCGAGATGGGCACCATGGTTTTTGAGCGCTTTGTCTCCGAGGCGCGCGATGAACCGCCTGACATAGACGTCGACTTCGAACACGAACGCCGCGAAGAGGTGATCCAGCACATCTATGACCGCTATGGTCGCCACCGCGCCGGTCTCTGCGCTACCGTCATCCACTATCGCGGCAAGCGCGCCATCCGCGAGGTCGGCCGCGCCATGGGCTTGACCGAAGACACGATCTCGGCGCTCTCTTCACAGCTCTGGGGGTTCTTTTCGGCCGCCGGGCTCGAAGCCCAACGCATGCGCGAGATTGGCCTCGACCCCGAGGATCGGCGACTAAAACAGACTCTAATGCTGGTCTATGAGATCAACGGTTTCCCCCGCCACCTATCGCAACATGTGGGCGGCTTCATCATCACCGAGGGGCGGCTGGACGAACTTGTCCCCATCGAAAACGCCACGATGGAGGACCGCACGGTCATCTGCTGGGACAAGGACGACATCGACAGTCTGGGCATCCTCAAGGTCGATGTCCTCAGCCTCGGGATGCTCACCTGCATCCGCAAGGCGTTCGATCTGATCACCCAGCACCACCAGACCGGCTATACGCTGGCCACCCTGCCGCCCGAGGACCCCACGGTCTATGACATGCTCTGCAAGGCCGACAGTATCGGCGTGTTTCAGGTAGAATCACGTGCGCAGATGAACTTTCTGCCCCGGATGCGACCACGCAATTTCTACGATCTGGTCATTGAGGTCGCCATCATCCGCCCCGGCCCCATTCAGGGCGACATGGTCCACCCCTATATCCGCCGCCGGAATGGCGAGGAGGAGGCCAGCTTCCCTTCGGACGAATTGGGTGAGGTGCTGGGCAAAACGCTGGGCGTACCGCTGTTTCAGGAACAGGCGATGCAGATCGCCATTGTCGGTGCGGGATTTACTCCGGAGCAGGCCGACCGGTTAAGGCGGTCTCTGGCGACGTTCAAGAAACACGGCAATGTCAGCGAATTCCGCGCGCTGTTCCTGCGCGGCATGAAGCGCAACGGCTATGAGGATGATTTTGCCGAGCGATGTTTCTCACAAATCGAAGGCTTCGGCTCTTACGGTTTCCCCGAAAGCCACGCGGCCAGCTTTGCACTGCTGGTCTATGCCTCGGCCTGGATCAAATGCCACCACCCGGGGATTTTTGCCTGCGCGCTGCTGAATTCACAGCCGATGGGGTTCTATGCGCCCGCCCAGATCGTGCGCGATGCGCGCGAACACGGGGTTCAGGTGCGCCCGGTCTGCATCAATGCCAGCTTCTGGGACAATGTGATGGAGCCCGACGGCCATGGCGGGCTGGCCCTGCGGCTGGGCTTTCGCCAGATCAAGGGGCTGAGCGAGGAAGATGCCAGCTGGCTCACCGCCGCGCGCGGCAATGGCTACCATCAGGTCGACGATGTCTGGCGCCGTGCAGGCCTTGGCCCCTCGGTGATCGAACGGCTGGCCGAGGCCGATGCCTTTGCCGCCTGCGACCTGACCCGGCGCGAAGCACTGTGGCAGGCCAAGGCGATTGCGACCGCCAAACCGCTGCCGCTGTTCTCGCAGGATCTGGAGGGCGAGGCGCTGGATGAACCCGAGGCCTATCTGCCGCAGATGACACTGGGCGAGCAGGTGGTTGAGGATTATGTCGCCACCCGCCTCAGCCTGAAGGCGCATCCGGTGGCTTTGATACGGCATCTGCTGACACCGGAGCCGCGCGACAAAACCACCTCTGTCGCTTGACGCCTCAACCAGATATTGGCCCCCAACAGAGTCGAATTCGGTGCTTTCATGACCAGACCAACCCTGCCGCCGCGCTTTCCGGCCACGCCGGACCAGATCAACGCACAGGTCCGCGCCTTTTATGCCCGCGTACGCGAGGACGAGGTACTGGGCCCCGTTTTCAACACCCATGTCACCGACTGGCCCGCGCATGAGGAAAAGATCGCCGCCTTCTGGCGCAACGCCATCCTGTATGAGCGCAGCTATGACGGTAATCCGCAGCGGGTTCATATCGAACGGCCCGACGTGAAACCCGAATTCTTCGCCCATTGGCTGGACCTGTTCGAAGAGGTTGCCTCCGAAACCCTGCCGCCGGAAACGGCCACCCCGTGGGTCGCTCTGGCCCGGCGCATTGGGGTGGGCATGAAGGCCGGTGTGCAATCCGCCCGCCAACCCAAGGACGCGCCGCCGATCCTGCGTTGATCTCACAACATGGCGGCTTTGCCATGTTAGCGGTAAATTAGGGGCTATGCGGGCCGACGAAATGGGTTTACTCAGGGGCAAGACAGCCCCTTTGCGCTGCGCCGGCATAGTGCCACCACACCGATACATCCCCCGAGGCCGATCTATGAGCACTCAAAACACCACCCTTAGGGGCCTTGGCTTTGCGTTTGCGGGCTTTGCTATCTTTGCCAGCCATGATGCGTTGATCAAAGTGCTGGGCAGCACCTATTCGGTGATGCAGATCATCTTTTTCGCCACGCTGTTTTCCTTTGTGCCGATGGCGGTGACGATCCTGACCGACCGGACCACTGGGAATTTCCTGCCGCACCACCCGTGGCTCGTCCTGATCCGCTCTGCTTTGCTGGTCACCTCGATGGTCTGCGCCTTTTACGCCTTCTCGGTTTTGCCGCTGGCCGAGGTCTATTCACTGCTGTTTGCCTTTCCCCTGTTCGTCACAGTCCTGTCGATCCCCATATTGGGGGAAATCGTGCGCGCCCAACGCTGGGCCGCCGTCTTCGTTGGCCTGATCGGCGTGCTGATCGTCCTGCGTCCCGGAGCAACGGACATCACCCTTGGCCACCTGGCCGCCCTGACTGCAGCGTTTTGCAGCGCGTTAGGCTCTGTTTTGGTACGAAAGATCGGCAATGAGGAACGCTCGGCGGTGCTGATCCTCTATCCAATGCTGCTGGCCATTGTGGTGATGAGCCTTGCGCAGCCCGCCGTCTATCTGCCGCCTTCACTGCTGCATCTGGCGATGATGGCGCTGGTAGGTGTGTTCTCGGTGATCGCGCAGCACTTGATCATTCTGGCCTACCGCGCCGCGCCTGCCGGGGTCGTGGCCCCCAGCCAATACAGCCAGATCATCTGGGCTACGTTGTTCGGCATGATCTTCTTTGGCGAGCGCCCGGACGGCTGGGTCGCCGTCGGGGCCAGCATCATCATCGCATCAGGCGTGTTCGTGGTCTGGCGCGAGAGCCGGGCGAACACGTCGTCGGCGAATACTCCGGTTCTTAGGGTGCGGTCTCCGCGGTCGGATACAGGGGCCTCGCGCCCCGGAAAATAAGAAACGGCGCGCCAGACAGCGCGCCGTTCAGGAATACCCTTGGCTCAGAGGCTTAATAGATCACAACCGAGCGGATGCTCTCGCCCTTGTGCATCAGGTCAAACCCGTGGTTGATGTCGTCCAGACCCATGGTGTGGGTGATCATCGGGTCGATCTCGATCTTGCCGTCCATGTACCAGTCGACGATCTTGGGCACGTCGGTCCGACCGCGCGCGCCGCCGAAGGCAGTCCCGCGCCATGAACGACCGGTAACAAGTTGGAATGGGCGGGTCGAGATCTCGGCCCCTGCAGGTGCTACGCCGATGATGATCGACTCACCCCAGCCCTTATGGGCCGATTCCAGCGCGTCGCGCATCACGCCGACATTGCCGGTGGCGTCGAATGTGTAGTCTGCGCCGCCCTTGGTCAGGTTAACCAGATAGGGAACCAGATCACCTTCGACCTCTTTGGGGTTCACGAAATCGGTCATGCCGAATTTCGTGGCCATTTCCACTTTGGACGGGTTCAGGTCAACGCCCACGATCTGATCGGCCCCGGCCAGACGCAGGCCCTGGATCACGTTCAGGCCGATACCGCCCAGACCGAACACGATGGCACGGCTGCCGATTTCCACCTTGGCAGTGTTGATCACCGCGCCGATACCGGTGGTCACGCCGCAACCGATATAGCAGATCTTGTCAAACGGCGCGTCCTCACGCACCTTTGCCAGCGCGATTTCCGGCAGAACGGTGTGGTTCGAGAAGGTCGAACAGCCCATGTAGTGCAGGATCGGGTCGCCATCCAGCGTCGAGAACCGGGATGTCCCGTCGGGCATCAAACCCTTACCCTGCGTCTCGCGGATCGCCTGACACAGGTTGGTTTTGGGGTGCAGACAGTATTCACACTCGCGACATTCAGGTGTGTAGAGTGGGATCACGTGGTCGCCCGGCTTCAGGCTGGTCACGCCCGGACCAACCTCGACCACGACGCCCGCACCTTCATGGCCAAGAATGGCCGGAAACAGGCCCTCGGGGTCGGCGCCCGACAGGGTGAATTCATCGGTATGGCAGATACCGGTGGCCTTGATTTCCACCAGAACCTCGCCCGCCTTGGGGCCTTCGAGGTTCACATCCATCACTTCCAAAGGTTTGCCCGCCTGAACGGCGACGGCGGCACGGGTACGCATGGTGCTTGTCTCCCTGTCTTCTTTGACCCGACCCTGCGTCAAATACAGGGTATTTTCAACTGCGCTTTCATGGCAGGTTAGCTAAATGTTTGATATTGCAGAAACGACATTGTCACGATGAGGACCGCCAATGCACCGATTTTTTCCGATCCTGATCCTTCTGGCAGCTTGTGCGGACACCAGCATTCCCCAGGACGTTGCCGCCACTTCGGGAAACGCTGCGGTGGATCTGGCCTTTTGCAAGGGCGAGCCTTTTGCTGATGCAGTTGGCCAGTCTGTGTCGACCATTCAAGCCGATCTTCCGGAACGGTCGCGCGTTCTGGGCCCGGATGACATCGCCACGCAGGATTATCGCATCGATCGGCTAAATGTTTACGTGAACGGAGCGGGGACCATTCAGCGCCTGACCTGCGGGTAAGCGTGGACTCGGCAGATGATTCTGCGATAAGAACAAAATGGGAACATTTTGATGTCTGCCGATGCCCAAACGCCGAATACTCTCACTGTGGTTCCCCCGTCTGGGGGCTGAACGGCTGGTCCGCGCTGCGCGGGGCCTGCAGGATGGGCCTTTGGCCGTGGTGGCTGAACAGTCGAACATGCAGGTGATCACCTCGCTGAACGCCGAGGCCCACGCCGCCGGTCTGCGCGTCGGTCAGCCGGTGCGCGACGCCCATGCCATGTGTGCGGCACTGGTAACGCGCCCCCGCAACGCCCCGGCCGAGGCTGCATTCCTGACCGCTTTGCGCCGCTGGGCGGGCAAGTTCAGCCCATGGGTAGCTGAGGAGGCTCCGGACGGGTTGATCGTCGACCTGTCCGGCTGCGCGCATCTGTTCGGGGGCGAACAGGCGCTGCTGAGCGTCCTTGAAACCGACTGCGCCGATATGGGCCTCAGCGTGCAGATGGGCATCGCCGACACGCTGGGCGCGGCCTGGGCCTTGGCGCGCTATGCGGGGCAAGAGGCCACGTCCGACCGCAATGGTGACGCCATCAGCCAAGAGGCGCGCGCCACTCGCGCCCGGGCGGGCAAACGGCGGCACTGGACCAAAGGCGGAGTTGCGCCGCAGGTAATGGCCTTGGGCGGCGGCGCACGCATTGCGGCACCGGGGCAATCCTATGGCGCGCTCAGCCCCCTGCCCATCGCGGCGCTGCGGCTGGAGGATCAGGTGGTTGCGCAATTGAACCGTCTGGGTCTGCGCCGGATCGGGGACCTGCTGGGCCAACCGCGTGCGTCATTGGCGCGACGGTTCGGGCGCGGGCTGGTGCTGCGGCTGGATCAGGCCATGGGCAGCGCGCCCGAGCCGGTTTCCCCCGCCCGCCCGCCGCATCATTTCGCGGTGCGCATGACGCTACCCAACCCGATCGGCCTGACCGAAGACGTGATGGCCGCCATCGACCGGGTGCTGCCGACGCTCTGCACCAAGCTGGAAGAGAAAGGTCGCGGCGTCCGCACCCTGCGGCTTGAGGCGCATCGCGCCGATCAGGCGGCTGAGATCATAGAGGTCGGGCTGGCCCGCCCAACCCATGACAAACACCGCATTCGCCCTTTGTTAGAGATGAAAATTGATCAGATCGACGCGGGCTATGGCATCGACATGCTGCGGCTTGAGGCGGTTCAGACCGAACCCATCCACGCTCGCACCATGGCCGGCCATGCCGAGGCCCGTCAGGTGGCGCGCAACCGCCTTGAAGGCAATACCGCCGTGGACGACCTGATCGGCAAGCTGGGTGCGCGGGTCGGCTTGGAGGCGATCACACGGCGCCACCCGGCGGCCTCTCACATCCCCGAAAAGACCGCGCAAACGCTGGCCGCCGCATGGTCGGAACCCGCGCGCGACTGGCCGGTCCCGCCCCGTCCGCGCCCCTTGCATATGTGGCAACCCGAGCCGGTGATGGCCCCGGAAACGCCGGATGTTCCAACCGCCTTTCGCTGGCGCGGGCGCGACTGGCAACTGGCGCAGGCCACCGGCCCGGAACGGATCGCCCCGGAATGGTGGCTGGACGACCCCAACTGGCGCAGCGGTGTACGCGATTACTGGGTGGTGGTGACCGAACAGGGTGAACGGCTGTGGCTGTTCTACGGCCATGGCGGCACCCTGTCGGCGGGCTGGTTCTGTCAGGGACAGTTTGGCTGAATTGACCTGATTAGAGTCTATTTTCCACGATATACCAGCCAATCCGGAAGGTAATCCAACAACCTGATTACCCAGGAAAACGGGGCCGGAAAATCGGCGCGGAAGCGGCGGCGTGACATCGCCTTCACCACCCGCTCTGCCGCGTCCTCGGGGCTCATCAACATCGGCATCCTGAAGCTATTTTTCTCGGTCAGACGGGTTTTGATGAAACCCGGATTGACGATCCGCACCGTTACCCCTGTACCCACCAGATCGAACCGCATGGTCTCGGCCAGCGAGATCAGCGCCGCCTTACTGCCCGCATATCCCACTGCCGCTGGCAAGCCGCGATACCCGGACAAGGATCCGATGAGCGTGATATCCCCCCGGCCCGCACGGACGAATCTGCGCACCGTTTCCCCCAGAACCCGCAACGCGCCGGTGTAGTTCACGTCGGTCATTGCCAACACGGCCTCGGTATCCCAATCGGCCGAGCGCATCGGTTCGTAGGCTCCGGCGTTATAGACCAGCCCGTCTACCTCTCCGGCCTCAACCGCGGCACGGCGCACGGAATCCAGATCGGTCACATCACACGGCACGGCTTGCGCATTGGGGAGGATGGCGCAGATTTCGGCAAGACGGTCAATATTGCGCGCGGACAGGATCAGATGCGCGCCTTGGCGGCTCAGCACCTCAGCCAGCGCCCGGCCCAGACCCTCGCTGGCACCAATGATCCAATAGGTTTTTCCGTCAAAACTGCTCATGCGCCCATTCCAGTTGAGTCTCATCTGTTACGGACAGGGCTAGAGGTCGGATCACTTCACCAGACGTCACGACATAGTGCGTTTCAGAAAAACTTCTAATCCGATTGATCCACCTCCGCATATGCTGCGTATCCTATTGTAAAATGTCGCACAAAGAGGATGGCATGTTCGACGAAACCCGAGGCGTACGCAAGAAAATCGCAGTAGTAGGTGCAGGTATCTCAGGTCTGTCGGCCGCTTACTATCTTTCCGAAGCCAACGACGTCACCGTTTATGAGGCCGAACCCCGGCTGGGTGGTCACGCCCGCACGGTGATGGCGGGCAAGAACGGCGATCAGCCCGTTGATACCGGATTCATCGTCTTCAACTATGTCACCTACCCTTATCTGACGCGCCTGTTTGATGAGTTGAACGTACCGGTCATCAAGTCCGAAATGAGTTTTGGTGCCACCATCGACAACGGCCGTATCGAATACGGCCTGAACAATCTACGCACCCTGACGGCGCAGAAGCGCAATCTTGCGCGTCCGGCTTATTATAAGATGATCGCCGACATCTTGCGTTTTGGTAAAGAAGCCCCCGAGGCCGCGCAGGATGACGACACAACGATCGGAGAACTGGTTGATCAGCTGCGTCTGGGCCATTGGTTCCGCCATAATTACCTGATGCCGATGTGCGGTGCGATCTGGTCTACGCCAGTGGAGTTTGTGGATCAGTTCCCGGCACGCTCGCTGGTGCAGTTCTTCCGCAATCACGCCCTGTTGGCCAGCGGTCGCGCCAATCAGCATCAGTGGTACACGGTCAAAGGTGGCAGTATCGAATATGTCCGTCGCATTGATGCCGCTCTGCGCGCGCGGGGCAGCGAAATTCGTCTGGCCTCGCCCGTCGATCGCATTCAGCGGGATGAAACCGGTGTGACCGTTCACAGCCAGGGGCAGGCCGATTTGTACGACGAGATCATCCTCGCCACACATTCCGACCAGTCGCTTGCCATTCTGGGTGAGGCGGCAACGGATGCGGAAAAGGCCGCGTTAGGGTCTATTCGTTACCAACCCAACACCGCCATCCTACATTGCGACCCAAGCCAGATGCCGCGCAGGCGTGCCTGCTGGTCCAGCTGGACCTATCGCTCGCAAGCCGGGAATGTGGGGGTCACCTATTGGATGAACCGTTTGCAGAACATTCCGGACAGCGACCCGCTGTTTGTGACGTTGAATGCATCATCAGAAATTCCCGCGGATAAAATCTATGACCAGGTCGAGTTTGCCCATCCGGTCTTCGACAAGGCAGCCCTGAAAGCACAGGGGCAAATCCGCGAGATGCAGGGACAGAACCGAACGTGGTTTGCCGGAGCCTACAACCGGCATGGTTTTCACGAAGACGGGATTGCCAGCGCGATGCACGTTGTCGAGCGCTTGAACGGCATCCCGCAAACACTCGGAGCTGAAAATGGCATTCTTGCAAAAGATCCGGCCATCCCTGCCTCGGCCGAAGTATAAATTCCTTCGCCCAGCGTTGCTGTCCCTCTGCCTGCTGACCCCCGGTGGCTTGGCGGCGTCATCCGGCCTGAACGAACTCGACAACCCACAACTGCGCGGCACCGCGACCTTTCGTTATCTCGGGCTACCGTTGTATGACGCGCAGCTGTTCACACCGGGCGGTTCTGCGTTCAGTTGGAACCAGGACTTTGGGTTGCAGTTGCAATACCGCCGCAACGTGAGCCAAAAGGCGTTGGTCAACTCGACATTGGATGAGATGCAGCGCATTGGCCGCGCGGCACCTGTACGCGATCAGCTCCAAGTCTGCTTCAAAGCGGTCAAAAAGGGAGATCGCTATCTGGCGGTGTCCGAGGGACCAAACAAAGTTTCGTTCTGGCTGAACGGGCGCAAGACCTGCACAATGTCCTATCCGGGGATCAAGCGCAGCTTCATGTCCGTATTCCTGGGGGAGAACACCCGCTCCGCCGCCTTTACGCAAAGGCTGCGAGGGCAGTGATGCTGTACCCGCGGGTCAGCCTTTATGCGTTGATGCTGGCTGCGGCGGGTATCCCGCTTTACATCCATCTGCCACGTTTTGCCGCCGTGAATCTCGGCATCGGCTTGGGAGTGATCGGCACCGTTCTGCTGGTGATCCGCATTGTCGATCTGGTGCAGGACCCGCTGATCGGATGGGCCATCGACCGCTGGCCGCGGGCACAGGTGCTGTTCGCTGCGGCGGCTGCGATTGGGCTGGCTATTGGGTTTCCTTTGTTGTTTGGCCTGCCCCAAGGTGTGAGTATCGCCTTGTTAGTATCTGTTTTGGTGCTGTTATTCTCGGCCTATAGCCTCGGAACAATTCTGCTCTATGGCCGCAGTGCAACGCTGGCTAAACAGGCTGACGCCAAAGAACTAATGACGCTGGCCGCGTGGCGCGAAGGTGGGCAACTGACCGGAGTGATCCTTGCCGCCAGCGCTCCCGCCTTATTCGTGGCATTCGGGGCGAGCGCGCAAGGGTATCCTGCCTTTGGGTTGTTTATGGGTCTGCTGGCCGTCCTGACACTGCTGCTGACCTTCCCGATCTGGCGTCGTACCCCGATCACTGGTCAGGGGTTATCTTTCGCCGGGCTGGGTCAGGCTGGTGCGTTGCGCCTTCTGTTTTTGGCGTTGGTCAACAGCCTGCCGGTGGCCATCACCTCTACGCTGTTTCTGTTCTTTGTCGAGGACCGCCTGCAACTGCCCGGAAAGGCCGGGCCGCTGCTGATCCTGTTCTTCCTCAGCGCCGGGGCAAGCGTGCCACTCTGGGCCAAGCTCAGCAACCGGATTGGCCCAAAACAGACCCTGATGATCGCCATGCCGCTGTCGATCGCGGGTTTTATTGGGGCTGCCACATTGTCAGCCGGAAATCTGACCGGATTCGCAATGATCTGCCTGACCTCGGGCGCTGCTTTAGGGGCGGATATGGTCGTGCTGCCTGCCATGTTCTCAGTGGTGCTGACGCGGGCGGGGCTGAATGCCTCGGCTGCCTTCGGCATCTGGTCTTTCGCGGGCAAGCTGGGGCTCGCACTTGCCGCCTTTTTCACTCTGCCGCTGCTGGAACGTAGCGGGTTCACTCCGGGGCAGACAAACTCGGCCGAGGCGTTGCGTACACTCAACTTCGCCTATGCCTTGCTGCCCTGCATCCTGAAACTCGGCGCGTTCGGGCTGGTCCTAACGCTGCCAACGGAGGTCTCAGCCAAATGACTGTCATCGCCATCCTTCTGCTCGCCATCCTTATCCTGATCGTCGCCCAGCGCCGGTTCCTGAGTTTTCGGTCGCAGGCGCCAACGGACTACGCAGCCACCGGGCCTGCGTTCAAAATGAAGGAGAACCTGAACGGAGAAATCCTATCCGAAGGGCTGATCTATGGGCCCAATGGCAAGATGTCGAACAGCTTTGTCGCTCGTATGGTCGGCCATTGGGACGGCAATACCGGTACTCTGTCCGAGTATTTTACCTATTCCAACGGTAAGAAGATGAACCGCAAATGGTATCTGACGCTGGGCACCGGCAATACGTTTACAGCCACGGCGGACGACATCGTGGGCGAGGGTCACGGCACCATTTCCGGTTCCACCGTCAAGCTGACCTACCGGATCATCCTGCCCGCGGATGCGGGCGGACACACTCTGGACGTCACCGATTGGATGTACCTGACTGAAAACGGCGTGATCATGAATCGCTCCGAGATGCGCAAATATGGCCTCAAAGTCGCCGAACTGGTCGCCACAATGCGCCCTGCGCCCGAGGCGAAGCCGGCCCATGTCAGCGGATCAAACGGTTACGACGCGACGGCCGAAAAAAGGACGTTGCAATGATCACCCGCCGGTTTCTGATCTCGGCCCTCGCCATTCTCGGACTTGCCACGCTGGCGGCTTGTTCGGCCAAACCGCGCGTTCCCAAGTCCTTTCTGTCTGACCGGCAACTAAACCTTGAGGAGTTTTTTGAAGGCAAAACCGTCGCCTATGGTCAGTTTCAGGATGTGTTGGGCAATGTGCCCCGCCGGTTCACCGTCGAGATTGACGGTACATGGGATGGTAAAACCCTGACGCTGGTCGAGGATTTCGTCTATGACGACGGAGCTACCGAACAACGCATCTGGACCTTGACCAAAACCGGCGAGGATACATGGACCGGCACCGCTCCGGGCGTGTTAGGCACCGCCAGCGGAGTTGAACGCGGCGATACATTCAACTGGAAGTACAAGATCGACCTGCCCGTGAAAGACGGCACCATGCGGGTGAATTTCGATGATTGGATGTGGCTGCTGAGTGACGACCGGCTGCTGAACCGCGCCTACGTCTCTCGCTATGGCGTGCGGCTGGGTGAGGTCATTCTGTTCTTCGAAAAGCACTAGGGCAAACCGTCCGCATCCAAACCTTCAGTTACTGGTATAAAAGAAGGACAGCTTTCGGCTGACGCCTCCAGGTGGTTTTGGGAAGGGTGAGGCCGCGCGGACTTGCGCCTTGGCTGCGCGCTCGACTTCGGACGTACCACTGCTGTCCACAACGTCAACCCAGGCCAATGTGCCGTCCGCGTTGATCTCGAAAAAGACCTTCGCAAAGCCCCGTGCGGACGTGTAGACAATCGGTGCGCGGTTCAGGTGAACCAGAACCCGCCCGGCATAGTTGGTTCTGTCCGAGTTTCCGGGCCCACGCCCGCCCGATCGCGCGCCGCTATCGCCCGAGGTGAATGAATCAACGCCGCGACGCTGATAAGTGGTGAGAGGCGACTCGATTTCGCGTGTTGGAAACTGCAGATCGCTGAAATCCCGTGCCCCGCGTAACGTACCCACAGATTCAGGTTGCGACCGACGATCCGGCAGGCGTGGACGAATCGAAGAGGTCAGCGCCTGCTCCGGCTCCTCGCTGTTTTCTTCCGCGTCGGGCACTGGCTCAGCCGGGGTGGCGGGGATATCGGCCTCGATCGCCTCGCTTTCAGAAGGCACGACCGGCACAATCGACGGAACGGAGTTTTCCGCTGGTTCGGGCAAAGCGGCAATCTGCTCAGCTTCGGTGGGCTCGGGTGCAGCCGGTGTTTCCTCCGCCGGTTCTGTGGCTTCGGGGCTGCCCTCGGGCGTTTCGGCAACCTCAGACTCCTCGACCGGCGGGGCCTCTTCCACCTCATCGCTGGCGGATTTGTCGCCATCCGTCGTGTCCTGTGTTTCCCGAGCCTCTGTTTCGACCGGTTCAGGGGCCACTGGCTGCAGGATTTCGGACGTGCCGGTATCGGGGGCATAAGTCTGCTGCGGATTGTCCGAAGCTACATGCACCTCACTGATTGGAATCTCCTCCGGTTCTGGCGCGGGTTCCAATGGTTCCTCCACCGGGGGTTCCGGAGCTTGGGGCGGCTCAGCTTCTACCGGTTCGGCGACGGACTCCACAAGATCCTCGAAACTGTTGCTCAGCTCGACGGAGTCCCCCCGACCTGCGTTATCCGGCTGCTGAGCCAGTCTGGGCGCGGTCAGGCTTAACCCCATCAGGTGCAGCAGCAAGGACAGCAGCGCCGCAAGGACAGCGATCACGACCGAACCCCGGATCATTCCAGCGCCTTCTCGGTCACGACAAACACCGATGCCGCGCCAAGCCGGCGCAGCTCGCCGGTGACCTCAATCAGTCGTGCGCCCGAGGCTTCACGATCCGGAACGATCCGCACTGGCCCGGGGTCGCGCCCGGCCATATAGGCTTCCGGCTCCACAGGTGTACCGCGAAAGCTGAGTGTACCATCCCGGTGCAACACCAGCGCGTCTGGCGGCTCACGGCCTTCCAGCTCGGACGTGTCGACCAGATTCAGATCGGGATCCAGCGGAGTGGCCACCGTACCTGCGATCAGAAAGAAGATCAGCATCAGGAACACGACGTTGATCAGCGCAATGGTCGAGTCGCGTTTGCGGCGGGGGCGGCTATGGCGGATCATTCCAGCACCAACACGCTCAGACCTTCACGCCCGCGCAATAAAACCAGAAGGTCCACCAAACGCTGCGCTGTTGTGTCAGTATCGAGGCTGACCAACACTTGCCCGATGGTCACCTGCGCCGTCAATTCATCCAGCGTGACAGGCGTGCCGTTCAGATCTAACCGATCTTCGCCCAATTGGACAAAGGCACGGTCTTGCGGCGCGTCCGTCGAGGCCCCTCCGGTCGTGGCGTTACTCAGCTCGATTTCGCCGTATTTCGAAAAGGTCGAGGTCAGCATAAAGAACAGCAACAGCAGAAAGATCACGTCGATGAGCGGTGTCATCGCCATGGGCCGTCTGACAAAGGGTGCGAGGTTACGCATGTCCGGGCGTGGCCGCCATGGGTTGGGCATCTTCGGCCAGCGGGATCGCCTGCCCCGGCACCAAAACCGTGCGCAGCGCCTTGTCTGCAAACACCCGTTCGCGTGCGGTGCGGCTTTCGAACCAAGACAGCACCATGGAGGTCGGCATTGCCACCGCCAAGCCCACAGCCGTGGTCACCAGCGCCACCCAGATACCGCCCGCCAGCAGCGACGGATCAACCGAAGAACCCGCAGATTGCAGGCTGCGGAACGCCTCGATCATGCCCAAAACAGTGCCGAACAACCCTAACAGAGGGGCCAACTGGGCCACTGTATCGAGCAGGCGAAAACCGCGCTCAAGACCGGCCAACGCCAGCCCTGCTTCAGCGTCCAGCCGCTGATCCAAACCGGGTGCATCCGGGGCGTCCATCGCTACACCGACCAGCGGTGCAAGATAGCTGTGGCTTTTGGCCAGACGCGCGCGGGCGGTCTGTTCGTCACCAGCGTCCCAGGCCTCCAATGCCTGTGACAGCACCCGATGCCGCCCTACGCCCGAGGCCGCGAATTGCCAGAGCTTGTAAAGCGTGACCGCCAGCGTCACCACGGACATGGCGATCAGGATGGCGACCACCGGCCCGCCAAGGGCCAGGATTTCACGCAGGGCGTCAAGAAAACTCATCCCAAAAGCTCCACTTCTGTTCGGCTGTTCAAGGTCGGTGTCTCATCACATAGGTCGCTGTCGGTGCCGCCGACTGTGCAATTGCTCACACCGTTGATCAGAACACGCCCAATGTTTTCGCAGGTGGTATCGCGGATATCAAACTGACGCACCCGTGGACGTTTTGCCGGCAGATCTCGAAACCCGAAAAGCGTGACGCGTTCGAAGACACCTGCGGCATCGAAAATCACCACTTGATAGCTGGCAGAGTCGATTGACGTTGCGGTTTCATTTTCGACCAGAAATGTTAGGCGGCAAGCCCCTTCCATCTCTTCCACTGCGTTTAACTCGACCATCAGGCCCGGCGCTTCTTCTTCGGTTTGGGCCTGTGCCATTAGTGGCAGCGCGCAAACGATTGCGGCAAGGGCCGAACGGTGAAACTTCATAGACACGCTCCCGATTGTTCAGCGCAGGCAGGGCTTTGGCGGCGCTGTTCCTGTCATATCCAAGACCGTCGGGGCACGAAAGGTTAGCCGACATTTTAGTGATAAAGGGTGATTCACGACGCCTTCAACCCCACCTCAGCCAGTCGTCCGGGTAAGGGACCCGTTCCTAAAGCAGATCTGCCCGGTTTTCTTGAACCTTCACGCAGATCAAGATGCGTTGCAATTGGTTGAACTTGATCCTTAGTTTCGGCGCAGATCGCGTTTTTAGGGCTTTCGAAATCCTGCAGCAAAGGCGGTGCCGTTACGTTCCGTCGAAAAGATCGCACCCAGGATTATTCGGGTTGCCCCACCAGTGATGTTTTCCGCCTGCCACATCACGGCTGACCCGCCCCACCGGTTTTGCGATCACCTGCCGCCCGGATGCGGTCAGCCGGGCTTTGCGTCCATTCCAACCCATCAGTTTGCACCTCCAACGTCTCAACGCTTTCAGTGTCCAGTCGGAAGGTTGCGCGCATCGGCATAAAACCATCGACGACCATCATGCTTTGTTCCGATGGGTCGACGACCAGCTTTCCGGTCAAACGTACGGGTTCGTGGTAATAGCTGGGTGCCCAGTCACCGTTCAGCCGCACCCGTATCATCTGATTGGGCGGCGGCGGAGGAAGGTGACTGCACATACCGCGCTGAGGCACCAAATAGGCTATGGAGCGCCCGTCCGCATCGGGCGGGGCCGGAATGGCAAAACCCGCCAATGTCACTGTTTGATTGTCGAATTCAGGGTTTCCCGCTGTACCGGCGCGTTCGCGGCGTTGGGCCACGACATGTCGCTGCTCCAGCAACCAGTCGACATCGATTCCGTCTCCTTCCAAAGCGCCTTCTGTCTCAATCAGAAGTTCTTGCCACTTAAGACGTTCTTCGACACTGCCCATATCTTGCTGCAGCCTGCCCCGCAGACGCACAACGAAAAGCACATCGTCAAACTGTTCCGGACTGAGATCGCGATACGGATCTTCGAATACCTGCGCAGACGGGTCGGGCAAGTCGGACCACTCTAGTGCAGCCCCCGGGGCTGCAATTGCGGATGGACCGCACAGGACCAGCGCTAGAATCGTCGCAAAGTGAAACCAATATCGCATGATCGGACTCTAACGCTCTGCCGGGTTCATTCCAGTGGGATTTTGTCGAAACCGTCCTTCGCAGAACAGCCCACTACTTCAGGACTGACCGGTCAACAAAAGGAACAAAAAAATTCATATTGACGCAATGGGCGATCTCGGGCAGTCAATCTGGTGATGGTTCCCCGAATTGGGGATGAAAAGGGAATACGGTGAGGTCTGCCAACTGGCACCAACTCCGTAACTGCCCCCGCAACTGTAAGCGGTGAGCAATGCCAAAACACCACTGGCCGCAAGGCTGGGAAGGTCGGCAAAGCGATGACCCGCAAGTCAGGAGACCTGCCATCTCGAATTCAACCAACCCGGGGCGGGGCGTCCTGGAAGGAGGCAAAGTGACGAAAGCGTTACGTTATTACATTTCAAAAACCTCGCCTCGGCAATAGACGGAGCGGGTAATGGCAAACAATCCCGAACACTTCCTGCTGATTTGCGAAACCTGCAAAGGTTCGGACGCGGCGCGTTCAATCCAAAAGGCACTGACAGATCGACTGCCCTGTGGCTACTCCGTACATTCGGTGTCGTGCATGGCAGGTTGTGACCGGCCCATAACCGTCGGCTTTCAGGCTGTCGGCAAGGCACAATACTTGTTTGGGGATATCCAAACCTCGCAAGATGTCGACGCTCTTGCCGATTTCGCGCGGCAATTCCACGCCAGTGGGGACGGCTGGACAAATGCCACAGACCGTCCGCGTGCTTTGTTCAACAAGACCCTGGCCCGCATGCCAAGGCTGAACGTGGAGGAGTGCTCATGACGAACCCTGCGTTTCTGGTTGCGCGCGACCTCGAATACTACGCGCTCAACGGTGATGTCCTGTTGCAAGGTGCCTCTTTCGAACTGGACAGGGGCGCGATCCTGGCCATTGCTGGGCCGAACGGGGCCGGGAAAACAACACTTCTGAACCTGCTCTGCGGCGCGGCCGAACTGGTTCTGGGCGATGTTCTGGTAAACGGGCGCAGCTTGAAACAGATGTCCGCATCCGAGCGCGCCCGCATGATCGCCGTTGTCAGCCAGCAGGAATTCCCGGACGGTCGTCTGCTGCTGCGGGATTATGTTGCCCTGGGTCAGATTCCGATCCGGTCCGACCGATCTGCCGACGCCCACGCGGCCGAGCTGGATCGGATACTGGACCTGACCGGGCTGACCGCACTGGCAGGCAAACGGATGGCCCTGCTGTCCGGCGGTGAGCGTCAGAGGGCGCACATCGCCCGAGCTCTGGCACAGAGCCCGTCGCTTCTATTCTTGGATGAACCCACCAATCATCTGGACCCGGATGCCAAGGGGCGGATGCTGTCGCTGGTGGCCGAGCTTGGCATCACCGTGGTCATGATCGTGCACGACCTCGTCATGATACCCGAATTCGCCACCCATGTGGCGCTGATGAAATCCACACGTCTGACCAGCTTCGGCCCTGTGGCCGAGGTGCTGACACCCGCGCATGTACGCGACACGTTCGGCGTTGATTACCTGTGTTTCCAGCACGAAGGCCGGGTGATCCCGGCGCTGGATATCCGAAGAACTCCCGTCTCAAACTAAAGTTAAGGAAACTCCCCCAATGAAACAAATCTGGTCTGCGGCCCTGATCACCGCCGTGGCAGGCGGCGCCTTTGCGCATGAGGTGACGGTCGACAATTGCGGCGCGCCGCTGGTTTTTGAGACCCAACCCGAACGGCTGGTCGTGCATGACATGAACATGACCGACATGGCCTTTGCGCTGGGTCTGCAGGACAAGATCGTCGGCCTGACCGGCATCACCGGCTGGTACAAAACCAGTCCGGAATTCGACACCCTGCGCGGTGACATCCCCGAGCTTGCGCCGAAATACCCGACCGTTGAAAACCTTGTCGCGGTTGAACCCGACCTGTTCTTTGCCGGTTGGTATTATGGCATGAAGCCCGGTGGCGACGTCACGCCCGACACGCTGGAGCCTTTTGGCATCAAGACCATGATCCTGACGGAAAGCTGCGTGCATCTGGACAAGGATCGCCCCGAGGCCAGCATGGATCTGCTGTTCGACGACGTGCTGCGTCTGGGCAAAGTGATGCGTGTCGAAGACAAGGCCGAAGAACTGGTCGGTAGCTGGAAAGAGGAACTGGCAGCCATCGAAGCGCAAACCGCCGAACTGTCGAAACCCCGTGTGTTCCTGCTGGATGGCCCGGCCGATGCACCCTTTACCGCGGGCAAATTCGCTATCCCCGACGCGATGATCGCAGCTGCAGGTGGAGAGAACGTTACCCATGATATGGAAACCAGCTGGGGCCGCACTTCGTGGGAGGCCGTCGCTGCCGCAAACCCGGAGTTTCTTGTGCTGCTGGACTATCAAACCGGCAATGGCGCGGAGGATACGTTCAAGTTCCTGCAGGAACATCCGGTGATGTCTGAGACAGACGCCGTGAAAAACGAGCGCTGGATCGGCCTGCGGTACGAGGAACTGACCCCCGGACCGGCAAATATCGAGGCGATCTCGAAAATGGCCCAAGCCATACATCCAGGCATCAACTGATATGGGCCGATTAGGCCTGGTTCTGATATTGGGGGCGGTCATTCTGGCCGCCCTCTTGCTGATTTCGACCGTCTACGGCACCACACCCATCCCCGCGCGGGATGCGTTTGATGCCGTGTTGCTGGGCACCGGTCTGGCTGACGGTGACATGTCCGCGCTGCACCGGATCGTGTTCGATCTACGTTTGCCCCGTGCTCTGTTCGCGGCCGTCATTGGCGCCGGGCTTGGCCTTGTCGGAGTTGTCCTGCAGACCACCACCCGCAACGATCTGGCCGACCCCTTCCTGTTCGGCCTGTCCTCCGGCGCGGCGGCCGGAGCGGTTTTCGTCATAACCGTGACCGGCGATATTCTGGGTTTCTGGACTTTGCCACTGGCGGCGTTCTGCGGTGGCCTTGTGGCGTCCGGTATCGTGCTGGCGCTGGTGCATGCCTTGCGCACAAGCGCGCCTGAAAAACTAATTCTGGCCGGTCTGGCGGTGTCGTTCCTGTTCTCGGCCATCACCAACTATCTGATTTTCGCTGGCGACAGCCGTGCCGCTCATTCGGTGATCTTCTGGATGCTGGGCGGGTTGGGTTTGGCCCGGTGGGAAACCTTCCCACTGGTCTGCGTCGGCCTGCTGCTGATCCTGTCTTATTCGCTGTATCGCAGCCGCTGGCTGGACGCTCTGCTGACCGGGGATCTGACCGCCTCAACGCTGGGCGTGCCTGTGCAAGGGCTGCGGTTCAGCATGTTCTTCGTTGCGGCTCTTGCGACCGCAGTCTTCGTCTCGGTCGCCGGGGTGATCGGCTTTGTCGGCCTGATGGTGCCTCATATTGCCCGAGGCATCGCCGGGCCGCTGCACAGCCGACTGTTGCCAACTGCCGCAATTGTCGGCGCAGCGCTTCTGACGGGCTCGGACATAATCAGCAGGCTTCTGCTGGCACCGCAGGAGTTGCCGGTGGGAATCGTAACAACTTCGATTGGCTCGGTCTTTGTGTTTTTGCTGCTGTTCAGAACAGCGAAGGCCCGGCACTAGCTCCGACTTCATCGCAGTTCAGTCCTGCGTCGCGGAATCCACTCACGACCACTATTTGTCTGTGACTCTACGGAGATCAAAGGACGCAAAACGCAAATCGTCATAAAGGTCCTAGTCGTTGACCGAAAGCATTGAAAAGTATGAAATTTTCAAATGCGCACTGCCTGAGGGCGTCAGGGACATCGCTGTCACATGAAACACAAGAACCAATTACCTGCGTTGTCACTGACGGAGTTTGGCCCGGTCGATGGTTCAAATTCGACCGGGCCTGTCGTTCAAGTTAAAGGCACTCTGCCAGTGTCTTTGCCATATTGCGGATAACTTGTGGGTAGAGCGCCACTCCGGGTTCCAGATCAGACCCAAGCGGATCGATCACGCCGGTATTGGCTTCGGTTCCATCCAGAACAGTAGCGACAATCCCGGAGTCGAACTGCGGTTCTGCCAGCACGCAATCGACGCCTTCTTCGCGAATACGGCCCTGAATTTCAGCGATGCGCGCAGGGCTCGGGTCAACTGCATCACCGACAGAAATCGCGCCCGAGGCCGGGAAATCGAATGCATCCTCGAAGTATTGGTAGGCATCGTGGAACACGACGAAGCTGCCGCCACGGACAGGCTCCAGGGTTTCAGCCACTTCCGCAGACAGCGCAGCCATTTCTTCGCGCGCAGCAGCCGCGTTTGCAAAATACGCGCCCGCGTTGTCAGGGTCAGCCGCCGACAGTTGCGCCGCGATCAGGTTCAACCAGGTTTCCGCATTTGCCGGAGACAGCCAGGCATGAGGGTCATGTTCGCCATGTGCGTGACCTTCATGGTCGTCGTGCCCGTCGTGGTCGGCATGATCTTCGTGGTCATGATCGTCATTGTCAGCATGGTCAGCATGGTCCTCGTGATCATCATCCTTGGCGTGATCATCGTGGTCATGCTCGTCTTCATGCGCATGCTCTTCCTCATGACCGTGGTCATCATGGTCCTTGTCTTCAGCATGCTCATCATGATCGTGTTCATCGTGACCATGTTCGTCTTCGTGTTCATGCTCACCGTCTTCGGCATGCTCGTCGCCATGGTCGTGGTCGTCATGGTCATCGTGGTCGGCGTGATCTTCGTGATCCTCATGATCATGCGCTTCGAACAAAGCGCTTTCACGGAAATCCAAAAGAACGGTGCCGTCCGATTCAAGCAAGCTCGTAACGGTTGCGCCATCTGCCAGGGTTCCAACCGCGTCTTCCAGCCAAGGCGTCAGATCTTCACCGATCCAGAACACCAGATCCGCCTCTTGCAGTGCAGAGGCCTCCGAGGGGCGCAGGTTATATTCATGGGGCGACGCGCCAGGCGGGATAATAAGGTCAGGCGTTCCAACACCTTCCATAACGCGGGCCACCAACGAATGAACTGGCGCGATATCGACCGCAACGTTAGGTACTTCAGCCATGGCCGTTCCGCCCATAAGCGCAGCCGAGATAGATAGTGGGAGAAGCTTTCTGGACATCAGACCCTCTGTGTGATTTTATAACATTATGAGCCGCATACATGATATGGAATAACATGACAAGTGACGCGCACCCCATACCGTTGGACGATTCAGCCCCGGTCGGGTTTCAGAAACATGACCACGAGCATTGCGTCGAGACCGCGCTGGCCACGGCGGAAGCGCGCTGCAAAGAAGAAGGGCTGCGTCTGACCCCGGTTCGCCGCAAGGTTCTGGAGATGCTGCTGCAAGAGCATCGCGCGCTTGGGGCTTATGCCATTCTTGATCGTTTGCGTGACGAAGGGTTTGGGTCCCAACCTCCGGTCGCTTATCGCGCCCTCGACTTCCTTGTCCAAAACGGCTTCGTGCATAAAATCGAGCGTTTAAATGCATTCGTCGCCTGTTCGCATCCCGGTGCGGCGCATTCCCCGGCTTTTATGATCTGTAGAAAATGCGATGCCGTGGCCGAAGCGCAATCAGCCCCGGCCAAGGGTGTTCTGGGTGCGGCTGCGCGTGCAGCGGGTTTCGAGATTGAGCGAACGGTTGTAGAAGCCGAGGGCCTCTGCCCGGACTGCACCGAAAAGGCGTAGCGATGACTCTGATCACCGTTGAGAATCTCAGCGTCCGCTATGGCGCAAATACCGTTTTGCGTCATGTGGATATGGCAATCGAGCCCGGTGAGATCGTCACCATTGTCGGCCCAAACGGGTCGGGCAAAACCAGCCTGTTGCGCGCCATAATCGGGGCGACCAAGCCGTCTGTTGGAAATGTCTCTCTCAAGCCCGGCCTGAAACTGGGCTACGTCCCGCAAAAACTGCATATCGATCCGACACTGCCGATTTCAGTCGAACGGTTCATGCGTCTGACCAACCCCGTTTCGCGCAAACAATGCATGGAAGCACTTGAATCGGCCGGTGTGCCAGACCTGTTGAAACGCCAAATGTCGCAGCTATCGGGCGGGCAGTTCCAAAGGGTTTTGTTAGCACGGGCGCTGATCAACCGCCCTGACGTTCTGCTTTTGGATGAAGCGACCCAAGGCCTAGACCAACCGGGGTCAGCCGCCTTTTATCGTCAGATCGAAGATGTGCGGCGTGACACCGGCTGCGCCATTCTGATGATCAGCCACGAATTGCATGTGGTCATGAGCGCGTCTGACCGGGTGATCTGCCTCAACGGCCACGTGTGCTGCGAAGGCTCCCCCGCCGTTGTCGCCTCGGCCCCGGAATACCGGGCGCTGTTCGGGACGGGTACGGGCGGTGCGCTGGCGCTTTATCGCCATGATCATGATCACGATCACGACAACTGTGACCACTCTCAGGAAGCCGCAGAATAATGCTTGATGATTTTATGACCCGCGCCACGCTAGCGGGTGTCGGCGTGGCCTTTGCCGCAGCCCCCCTTGGGTGTTTCGTCGTTTGGCGCCGGATGGCGTATTTCGGGGATGCAACGGCGCATGCGGCAATCCTTGGTGTCGCCCTTTCACTGACCTTTCAAATGTCGGTCTTCACCGGGGCGCTGGCCGTTGCGTTGATCATGGCGTTGACCGTCACCTTGTTGGCCGGTCGGGGGTATGCGATGGACACCTTGCTGGGTGTGCTGGCACATTCCGCGCTTGCTTTTGGCCTTGTTGCGGTATCGTTCCTGTCTGGCGTTCGTATTGACCTGATGGCGTATCTGTTTGGCGATATTCTCGCGGTGTCACGCTCGGATCTGCTGGTGATCTGGGGTGGTGCTGCGCTGGTCGTGGCACTGATCGCGTGGCGTTGGTCACAACTGTTGACCGCGACTCTGAATGAGGAACTGGCCTATGCCAGTGGCTATGACCCTAAGCGCGAGCAATTGATCCTGACGCTTTCTCTTGCGGTGACCGTGGCGGTGGCGATCAAGGTCGTAGGAGTTCTGCTGATCGCCGCAATGCTGATCATACCGGCGGCGGCAGCCCGCAGCTTGGCAAAATCGCCTGAAACGATGGCTTTGATCGCAGCGGCAATCGGTGCGTTCTCCGCAGTCGCCGGATTACGGGCGGCCTACGTCTTCGATACGCCCGCGGGCCCGTCAATTGTCTGTGTGGCGGCTGTCGTATTCGCGTGCTTCAGCCTCATCGGATGGCAGACACGCAGCAGAACCTAGATCGCTTCGGCCCATCGTTGTGCTGCGGGTTCGGAAATGCCCAAAAGGTCAATCGCGCGGGCCGCAATCTGGTCAACGATATCCGACACGCCCTGTGGCTTCAGATAGAATGCCGGGACCGGCGGCAAAACAATCGCACCCATCTCGGTCACGGTCGTCATGTTTCGAAGATGCACCAATGTCAGCGGCGCCTCGCGGGTCAGGAGGACCAGACGCCTGCGTTCCTTGAGCTGAACACCGGCGGTGCGGGTCAGCAGGTTGTCATCAAAACCATGTGCAATTGCTGCCAAGGAGCGCATCGAACAGGGCGCGACGATCATCCCGGAGACCGGGACTGATCCCGACGCAATACTGGCACCGATGTTATCGATAGAATGGTGGCGGGTGGCCAATCCCCTGAGGGTATCAAACGCATCGCCCCCGCATTCTTCAAGCAGCGTGCGTCTTGCCGCGTCGCTGGTGACAAGGTCAATCTCGACGTCCAGATCTGACAACTGCCGCGCCACCGACATGCCGAGTGCTGCGCCCGAGGCTCCAGCTACGCCCAAAATCACACGGTGTTGGCTCATGACACCCCCCTGTCATCAGTCGCGAAACAAGATTGGCTGCGAATTCCGCGTCCTTGTCCGCTGTTTTCATCACGGTTCCCCAGTCCCGGGTGGTTTCGCTTTCGATCTTGCTTGTGGCGTCGATGCCCATTTTGCCGGACAACCCCGGTTGCGGAGAGGCGAAATCGAGATAGTCCATCGGTGTATTTTCCAGCGTCATCACATCGCGCACCGGGTCCATGCGCGTGGCAAGTGCCCAAGCGATGTCATCCCAGTTCGCCGGGTCGATATCGTCATCCACCACCACGATCATCTTGGTATAGCTGAATTGCGGCAGCATCCCCCACAATGCCATCATCACCCGCCGCGCCTGACCGGGATAGCGTTTGTCGATGCTGACAACGGCCATGCGGTACGAACAAGCGGCGGGCGGCAGCCACAGATCACGAACCTCGGGAATCTGGGCGCGAATGGTGGGCAGCGCGAGACGGTTGAAAACCTCGCCAATGATCGCGGGCTCATCTGGCGGGCGACCGGTATAGGTGGATAGGTACAGCGGATCTTGCCGATGGGTCACGGCTGTCACCTGCATCACCGGGAAAGGCTCGGCCCGGTTGTAATATCCGGTGTGATCGCCGAACGGCCCCTCGGGCGCGGTTTCGGTGGGCGATACCCAGCCCTCAAGGATAATCTCGGCCTCGGCGGGAACCATCAAGGGCACCGACTTGGCGGCCACCATGCGAGGGCGGGCCCCGTTGAGCGCGCCTGCAAAGGTCAGTTCCGATACGGTCTCGGGCAGCGGCAGCGCGGCAGACAACAGCGTGGCCGGGTCCGCCCCCAAGACAATGGCGACGGGGGTCTTTTGGTCGTGTCTCACCCAGCTCCGGTGATGGGCTGCGCCACCGCGATGGGGCAGCCATCGCATGATCAGCTTGTCCCGGTCCAACACCTGTGCGCGGTAGATGCCCGCATTGTAGGACGTGACATTCCCCGCCTCGGACCCGTGCGACCGGGTGATAACAACCGGCCAGGTCACAAGCGGCGCCGCGTCGCCCGGCCAATGGGTCTGCACCGGGATCGAGGCCAGATCAATATCCGCCCCTTCCAGCACCACTTGCTGGCTGGATGCGGACTTAGTTATTTTGGGCCGCGTCGCCAAGGCGGCCTTCAACATCGGCCAGCGCGACAGGGCATCACGTAGCCCACCCGGAGGTGTCGGGGTTTTGAGAGCCGCAAGAAAGGCGCCCATCTCATCCAATTCGTCCGGTTTTATCCCAAGCCCTGCACACACGCGTTCTGTTGTCCCGAACAGATTTGCGACAACCGGTATTTTTGAAACGGTTCCATCTTCGCTTACCGGGCTATCGAACCGCAGCACCGGGCCAGCCCGTTCCAGTACAATACGGTGGACCGCTGTCATCTGGTGGCGAACCGAGACGGGCTCGGACACCGCCAGCAACTGATTGGTATCCCCGCACCAGTCAAGAAAACTGCGCAGGCTGGGGAAGGAGGGCAAAGATCGCACGGAAGATCCTGTTCAAGAAAGCCCGACCTGCCTATCAGCGAAGTTCCACAACAAAATTGACAATCGTCAACTTGGGAAAGCGCGCAAACACTTATGAGTTCCGGCAAGAGACATGTCGACCGTGCCAAAGGAGCTCTGCTTGCCCCAATCGCCCGCTATGATTCCGCGCTTTCCGCAGGTGGCCACCTATCCGTTGCGCGTTTTGCCCTTCGCCCCATTGTCGGCAATCCTGACTGCCTTTTCCCGCAAGATCGCCCAAAAACACCCGGGCATGTTCCGCAGGCTGGGTGAACATGATCATACCCGGTTCGTCCTTGATCCGACCGACTTGCCGTTTGTGATCTGTCTTGAACCAAACGGCGGCAACCCGCGGGTGACGGTCACGCGCGGCCGCCGCGACGGTGCTGCACGGATCGCCGGCCCGCTGGCCGCCCTGCTGGGTCTGGTTCACGGTGCTTACGACGGGGACGCGCTGTTCTTTTCCCGCGATCTGGTGATCGAAGGCGATACGGCCGCAGCGCTGGCCCTGCGCAATGCTGTCGATGATGCCGAGCTGGACTTCGCGCAGGAACTTTCGGACCTGTCAGGCCCCCTGGCGCAATCCATGCAGAGGGTTCTTGCACTGATCGAGCGAAGAACCGGCGTTAACCTGAGCAGACCTGAAGAGGCAGACCTATGGTAATGGAAATTGTCTGCCCTGCCGGTACCCCCGCCGCGTTACGTGCGGCGGTAAAAGCGGGCGCGCACACGGTTTACTGCGGCTTTGCCGATGAAACCAATGCGCGAAACTTTCCCGGCCTGAACTTCGACCGCGCGGAAATGCGCGAGGGCGTCGCCTTTGCCCACCAACATGGCGCTAAGGTTCTGGTCGCCATCAACACCTTTCCGCGCGCCGGGCACGAGGCGATCTGGCACCGTGCCGTGGCGGATGCGGAAAACTGCGACGCTGATGCAGTGATCCTGGCCGATGCCGGCCTTCTGGCCCACACCGCGCGCCACCATCCCGGACTGCGCCGTCACCTTTCGGTCCAGGCCGCCGCTGCCAATGCGGATGTCATCAACTATTATGCCGAGACCTTTGGTGTGAAACGTGTGGTGCTGCCGCGCGTGCTTTCGGTGCCCGAGATTGCCGCGATCAACGCCGAAACCGAGGTTGAAACCGAGGTGTTCGTCTTTGGCGGCCTGTGCGTGATGGCCGAGGGCCGCTGTTCGCTGTCGTCCTATGCCACCGGCAAATCGCCCAACATGAACGGCGTCTGCTCGCCAGCAAGCCATGTGGAATATCATGAGGAAAACGGCGTGCTGGATGCGCGGCTAGGCGGCTACATCATTCACCGCGTCAACAAAGGCGAAGCCGCCCCTTATCCAACCCTGTGCAAAGGCTGCTTCAGCGCTGGTGAGAAAACCGGTCACCTGTTCGAAGATCCGGTCAGCCTGAACGCCGAGAAACTGATCCCACAACTGCAAAAGGCAGGCGTCACCGCACTCAAGATCGAAGGCCGCCAGCGGTCGCGTTCCTACGTGGCGCAGGTGGTGCGCAACTTCCGCGCCGCCGTGGATGCGTTGGACGCGGGCCGCCCTCTGCCCGAGGGCATGTTGGCCCGCCTGTCCGAGGGTCAGGCCATGACCACCGGCGCCTACAAAAAAACCTGGAGATAACCCATGGATCTCACCGCTGGGCCGACCCAGTTCTTCTGGTCCAAAGACCGTTGGCTGAAGTTTTATACCTCACTGGCCGATACGCCCGTTGCCCGTGTCGTTCTGGGCGAATTGGTCTGTTCCAAACGTTTGCCGTTTTATCAGGAGCATATCTCCGAGGCGATCGACACGCTGCAAAACGCTGGCAAAGAGGTCGCCCTGACCAGTCTGGCGCTTGTCACCCTGAAACGCGAGCGCAAGCTGACCGCCGATCTTGTCGACATGGGCCTGCCGGTTGAGGTCAACGACCTTTCCACGCTGCCCCATCTTCCCAAAGGCACGCCATTCTGGGTCGGCCCGCTGGTCAATGTCTACAACGAAGGCACGCTGGCATGGCTTGCCTCGCTGGGTGCCACGCGGGTGTGCCTGCCGCCCGAACTACCGTTGGAGAGTGTTGAGGTGCTGTCCAAAACCGCCGCTGATCTCGGCGTTGCTGTCGAGGTCTGGGGCCACGGCCGCCTGCCCTTGGCAATCTCAGGCCGCTGCTATCACGCGCGCCTGCACGGTCGTACCAAAGACAACTGTCAATTTGCTTGCGAAGACGATCCGGACGGGCTGGAGGTCAAGACGCTGGAAGGTCAGCCATTCATGACCATGAATGGTGTGCAGACTCTGTCGGACACCCACGCAGCTGCCGTTTACCAGACCGACACGCTGGCACGCGCGGGTGTCTCTGCCCTGCGTCTTTCCCCGCAATCACAGGGATTTCCCGCCATTTGCGCAGCCTATCACTCCCTCCTGCAAGGGGGCACGACAGCAGCGACGACGGCAGCTGAGCTTCAATCCCTCACGCCGGACGCCCGCTTTTCCGATGGTTTCCTGCAAGGTGCATGCGGCGCAGACTGGTCCGCCGGTCAGCCCGTTCCAGTAGAGTGACCCAGTATTCGTTCTGGGCCGCGCCGTATCGGCCTATGTTCACCGGCGCGGCGTTTTGGGCGCTGATCTGCATCGGGTGGTGGCCATTGGGCGTACGTCTGGGCCTGCCAGCACCGGGGTTTGGCCCAATTGTGCTGTGGCACGTGCATGAATTGCTGTTCGGCTTCGCCGCGCTGGCCGTGGGTGGTTACCTGCTGACGGCTCTTCCCAACTGGGTGGGCAAGCCGCCTGAAAAGGGCTTGGTTTTGAAGGCTCTGATGGGGTTCTGGGCATTGGGCCGCCTTGCAACGGTTACGGCTGACCATCTTCCCCTCGGCTTGGTATTGATCGGCAATGCGATCTTTTTCTTCGTTTTGTTTGGCCTGCTTTTTTGGCGCATCGTAGCAGCGGGCGTCTATGTCAAAACCCCATTTGCTATTGCCATCCTCGCTTTGGGTCTGGTCGACACCACCTATATGACCCTCGCTAAATCCGGTGATGTCACTGCCAGCCTGTCGCTTGCTCGCGCGGTATTAATTGGTTTTGCGATCCTGATCACCGCCATCGGAACTCGTGCCGTCCCCGCCTTCACCACCATCTGGCGTCAACACCAGAACCTTCCGGCACTGAATGCACCCCACAACGAACGGCTCCGCCTGACTGCCCTTGTGTTATTGGCCAGCGCGGTATTTGCCCTGCTTCTGAACGCCCCCGACTTTACATATGGCTTGCTCGTTCTGGCTGCTCTGGTCCTGTTGGCAACGATGACCCGTTGGCGCAGCCTCAGCACGTGGCGCAACCCGCTTCTGTTCGGGCTGCACATAGCGTTTCTCTGGCTTCCTCTTGGCCTGCTGCTTGTGGGATCTCTGTGGTTTTTTCCAACCGCTTATCCGATGAAAAACGGCCTGCACGCCCTGACCATTGGGGCGATTTCCGGCATGATCATGGCTTTTACCGGTCGCGCCGCGTCTCATACGCCAGAGGGTTTTCTGCGTGCGCCTCCTGCTCTGACCTGTGCGATGGTCTTGCTGTGGAGCGCCACCGTGACGCGCCTGGCCGTACCTTTGGTCGCCGACGCCGAAACTTGGGAAAACACCGCCGCCTTACTTTGGTGCGCCAGCTGGACGTTTTATCTGATCGCCATGCGCCCGACACTTTCAGGACCACCTGTTCGACCAGTGCTCAGCGGCAGATTACCTAAGAACCCGGCCTAGAATCATGATCGACGCGTGAAGGTGGGAGGAAAGTGGTTTCCAAGACCAACTGCCTCGATGAACTCATGCTCTGGTACTACGTCAATCAAATCACGCTAAAAACTGCTCGGTTTCACCGGACGGAAACACGAAAGCTGACATTTTGAGAGTTTGAGTGGAGATGTGATTACGTTGATTTCATTGGGGAGGTTTTGAATCTTTCGACCAACTCCGCGCACATCAACTAAAGGTGCGACGCGCCAAACTCGTACCCCCTCAAGAAATTGTTAACCCCCTCAAGGCGCGTCGCACTTTCTTAATAGCCGCTTGCTCTGTCGGAATTGTGTCTGAAAGATTAATTTTAACCGACTACGGGGAACCCCCAATATTACGGTTACCCGTCATTCGTTAGAGTAAAGCTAACGGAGCCAGTGCACGTAGCTCCGCACACCCCCTAAGAATGAGGGGCTGGCTTTTACCCCCTCGTCCAGCCCCTCGTTCCACCCATCTCGCAAAAGAACATCTACGGTAGGCGGTTTTTTCGCCGCAAGGCAACTATGGATTAGTGCAGCCTGAATTCTTATCCGAGTCTACTCGCCAGAAATGGGGAGTTTTTTGCAAAGTGGAAATGGCGCAATCCATCCACAAAGCTTTCCTGCCGCGCTGATTTATAAACCATGGGTTTATCTTGCCAATTGAGTTGGAATGGCCCGTGCCCGTACCGTCATCACCTCCGGCACCAAAGCAACGAACATGAAGACCACTCGGCGCTCCGGCGACCAAAAGGCATACATAACCGTAAATGCGGTGATCGGCCCTCAAGGGCCGATACAGACTGCATCCTTGCAATAATAGCAGCCCTTGAATGAGATCGTTATTTACGTGTCAGAGAACCAACCGCCGTGAACGACGTGGAATTGGCATGATTGTTATCCAAACCTGAAGTGCGCGGCTTACCCTTGCGTTCTGGGTTTGGTTGAAGCCGCTGGCCTGGAATGTGTCAGTGACCGGTGACCTTTTTGTAGAGTTCAGATTTATAGCCAAAAGGGATGCCAAGGACACCAACCAGCCATCCAGCGGTACGGGCAATATCGATAAATCTTTTTTGAGGCTGGAATGGCAGCAAAATAATCAACCCCGCCAACGCTACTATTCGAAGAGGCGCGGCGGCGATCTGCGCCACCGCATTGACCGGCCTTTGTTCCAGCTTTCTGCGCATGTAAGTGTTGGATTGATCCCTGCCGCGTGCAGCCTGATACCAGAAAGACAGACGTTCAGGTGGTATCCTTTCGTAAACAAACGCATTGTCGACCCAACCGACTGGCAATCCTGCGGCAACAGTTTCAGCATAAAACTTGGCGTCAGTACCGCCTGTCATCCGCATAGTTTCATCGAACCAGATATTATGGTCGGTAAAAAGCCGGGTCTCCCCCAGCCAGTTATTGGTTACGATTGTCACTCCACCGGTGTCTTCCAGCGTGGCCCGCTTGGACGCCTTTCTTTCCTTTGTCAGATATCGGTTTTTGATATTGCTCAGCATCAACCTCTGTATTGCGGATTCGCCTCCCGAGGGTGGTGCGGCCCGTAGTGGTGCGCCCAATAGAACGGCTGAACTGGTTCTGTATCCGGTCACCAGATTGTCTAGCCAGTCTGACGCAACAGTTTCGTCGTCATCTATAAAGCACAGCAGATCAGACTTTTGCGCGATTGCATTTCGGGCGGCGCAATTGCGACCAAATGGGATGCCCGGTTCGGTCTCAAGCGCATACAGAAGCGGTACGCCATTCGGCAGTGTTCCCTCATACGCACGAACCACGTCTTCACTGAACGGAACCGAGTCATTCTCGACCACCAGACACTGGACTGAGCAGTTTTCCGGAACACCCATCTCTCCCCAACTTTCCAGCAACGCCGACAGCATTTCCGGGCGCTGTCTGGTCAGGGTCGAGACGGTGATCTTAAGATGAGTCGAACGACGATCCATATATACTTCATATAGCTCTGGTTTAGATTTGATAAGCTGGTGTTAAATTTCTCAAAACGGCCTCTGAACAGGGTTCTCCGGGCGCGTTTATCGCCCGATGCCGACATAGGTGTCAAAGCCCGATTTTGGCACCGTGATCATTGTATGAAATCTACATGTAACCACTCGGTTGGCCGAATTCATCGGCTCTGCATGATCGGTGCGACCTAACGCGCGACAGTCGTTCCACTCCGTCGTCAACGCCATTACTACTACATCTTATGCAAAGTGATAGGAAACTTTCGGGTTCGTATTCCAAATGCGTGTGCGACCGCGCCCGAGCGTCCTACACTCACCAAAACCCATTAAATTCAGCGCGATGCCAAAATTCTGATATTCGGGTTGAAACCTGATTTTAGCGCCATAAGTAACGGCAACTTCATTAAAAGATGTATAGCCACCGTTTGGCAAATGCCGGACTCCGAGCGGCAAGAAGTCAACTACATTGCGGAGACAAACTTGTGGTAGGTGCAGAACCAGCCAAAATTGGTTCTGGCAATTGGAAAACGTGCCGGGTGTCGTCTGGCTAAGCGCACGATCAATCGGGTAGGGTTGCATTGCGGCCCGAATTCGATCAGGAACAACTGCAACTCAGACAGGTTGGAATTTTGCATTGCAAAAAACAAAACTGAAAATCGCAGAAACGCTGGACAACTCGATTCTGTGGCGCCTGTTAAGGGAAAACCTGAAATCTCAGATGGTCCCATATATCATTGCAATCATTGCAATGGTATTTGTCGCAGGGACCACTGCCGGTATAGCCTTCATCATGAGAGATGTCGTGGACTCATTGTTCGAGGCGGATAATGCGTCGCAGGTTATGAGTGTTTCAATCGCAGTGTTTGTGATTTTTCTGGTCAAAGGTCTTGCAACCTATGTACAGGTTGTGGCCTTGACGCGCGCTGGTAACAGAATTGTTTCGCATCAACAGATAAAACTCTATGATAAACTGCTGCGTCAGGGCGTGTCTTTCTTCAATCTCACGGAAAGCTCCAACCTGCTGATGAGGGTCACCCAATCGGCTCAGGCAGCGCGTAAGGTCGTCGAGATCATCGTTACCACGGCCGTTCGCGACACGCTGAGTTTGATCGGATTGCTGGCAGTTATGTTCTACCAGCAACCTCTGCTGTCGCTTTTTACATTAGTAATTGGTCCTCTTGCGATCTGGGGCGTCAGAACTCTTTTGCGAAAAGTAAGAGAGATTGCCGATATGGAAATGCAATCTCTTGGGGCGATCATGCAAGTGATCCAGGAAACGTCTGGCGGTATCCGGGTCATAAAGTCGTTCGGGCTGGAAGAGCGGATGGCCAATCGCATGTTCGACGCCGTCAAGAGTGTCGAGAAACGCCGAAATAAACTTGCACGCTTACAAGCTGCGACCAGCCCCCTGATGGATATCCTTGCGGGCTTTGCTATCGCATCAGTCATCGGATTGAGCGCGGCCAACATATTCGGGTCCGGCGGCTCGACGCCCGGTGAGCTAATGTCGTTCGTGACCGCATTGATGATGGCATATGAGCCAGCCAAAAGACTGTCACGTGTTCGCGTCAAGCTCGAAGTCAGTTTACGAGCCGTAAAAATGCTGTTCAATCTGCTGGACCAACCTGAGACCCTGGCGGAAGGTGACGATCCCAAAGCCCTTCCTTCCGGCGCCAAAGAGGTAAAGTTCGAGAATGTCACCTTTGGCTATCGCACGAGCGATCCAATACTCAAAGACCTTTCTTTGACTTTTGACGCTGGGAAAACAACCGCGCTTGTTGGTTTGTCTGGAGGTGGAAAATCGACGATCCTTAACCTCGCGCTTCGACTCTACGACCCGCAAACCGGCACGGTCACGATTGATGGCCAGGACGTCAAGCATGCTTCGTTCAAAAGCTTACGGGCGAACATGTCTTTTGTCGGACAGGAAACCTTTTTGTTCTCGGCATCTATTGCTGACAATATCAGGCTCGGCAGAGAGGGGGCGTCACAACAGGATGTGATCGAAGCCGCCAAAGCCGCCAACGCCTACGATTTCATCCAAAATCTTGATGATGGCTTCGACACTCTGGTGGGTGAAAACGGTGCTTTCCTGTCTGGCGGTCAAAAGCAGCGGCTGGCAATTGCCCGCGCATTGTTGCGTGACAGCCCAATTTTGCTACTGGACGAACCTACAAGTGCGCTGGACTCGAAGTCTGAACACCTGGTGCAGGAGGCTTTGCAGCGACTGACCGCAGGACGGACAACCATTATCGTCGCCCACCGACTTTCCACTATTCTGCACGCTGACCAAATCGTGGTGATCGAGGCAGGGCAGGTTGTCGAAAAAGGAAACGCAGACGAGCTGCTGAAAAACAGCGGCCCATTCCGAACTTTGTACGATCACCAGTATGCAAATGTGGTACATGCTGATTAATCAGGGGGATACCCGGAAAATGCATTGCCAGTTCTGTGTAAATACTGGACGGCGACGCCATGTTTTTGCTGGTTTCATACATCAATAGAAATTGCGCGACGGGCTCAATACAAAAAGAATTGACATGGATGCATCAGTTATAATTCCGACTTATCATAGCTGGGACAAGCTGCAATCCTGCCTAGATTGCCTTGCGTCCCAGACTGTTGAACCCGAAAAATTTGAGATCGTTGTGGTAAACAACGATCCTTCGGATCCCACTCCTGCAGACTTCCGTCTTCCAGCAAATGCGCAGATTATCACGGAAGGCAAGCCGGGGTCTTATGCCGCCCGAAACAAAGGAATTGCTGCCGCGCGCGCTGAGTTGTTGTTCTTCACTGACTCCGATTGTCTTCCGGTGCCGGAATATGTTGAAAGCGGGTTACGCATCGCACGCGAACACCCGGAAGTCAGCCGTTTCGGGGGAGATGTTGCGCTCGTTCCCAATGGTTCGGAATGGACGGCTGTTGAGTTGTACGACTACCACCTCGGGCTTGAGCAAAGGAAATGGGTGGAGCGAGGCCGCGCCGTCACGGCTAATCTTATCGTGCGTCGCGACATGTTTGACCGTGTCGGTTTGTTCAATAGCGAAGTGTTGTCAGGGGGCGACATGGAGTGGAATGATCGGGCAGCTGCAGCTGGCGAACCTATTGTTTTCGCCGCGGACGCGATCGTCCGCCATCCCGCCCGGGCTACTTTGCGCGAATTCGCCCAAAAAACGCGCCGCATCGAAGGCGCCAGAATACGGCGAAACGCCCGGCGCGGTGCCATAAACTATATCCCACCGATCCAGAAACTGATCCCGTCGTTTCGCACATTTAAAAAGCTGAGGAAAAACCCGGACCTTAGCTGGCCGCAGGTTTTGGCGATTTGGAGAGTACAATACATACTGCGACTGGTCCGGGTTTCGGAAACGGTTCGGCTACTTTGGTTTCGACAGCCGGACGTGCGAAAATAGTAGCGGGTAAGAAAACTGCGATGTGGTGTCACGTTAAGAAGCACACACCTGTGCGTAGTTGAAAGCACCGCCATATTGCTTACGCCAGCGAAAAAGGTCTCTTACGTAATCTGTACCTGACGGATTGCGTCAACGCGCAGCATCCCTTGACCGCACAGCACCTCAACTTGCCGCAACTTCGCAACAATCTCTTCTAGTTTGTGGCGTTTTATTCCCGTCTTTGATCCTCCGTTTCCTAACTATAGGGGCGGACCACTTCGGTGGGGGGAGGATCAGGACCTTGTAGGCGCCTCTGCTGGCCTCTCCGTGCTATCTCCGGATCGCAATCAATTCGACTTGTGCGAGCATATACCATCAAAACCAGAAAAAATTTGGTAACCAATGCTTGCGATACACTATGCTGACATCACGCGAGTGGTTTTTGGGAAAACCAAAAATGTAATGTATGCCCGCGGTTGCACCTCGCAAGCGTTAATGAGATTGCATAACAGTATTTTGAGCGTCAGTGATTTCTAAAGATCTGGCACCGCTTCGCCATATGCAGAGACAGGTTGAATAAATGAATACAAAGGTGAGAACAGAGGCAAAAAAAACCGCCCTATCTCTGGAGGAACGAATTCGCCGCAAAAAACGGCGTAACCTCATACTCATCCTCCTGTCACCTGTCTTGGTTCTATTATCTCCCGTATTGTTGCCAATCTACTTTGTGCACCGCGCGGCACATAAGGGCTCCGTGGCACGACAGCGCTCAAAGCCCAGCATGGGCCAAATCGCCGGATCGCTTAAGTCTGTCGCGCCTGCGGCGAAGGACGAAGCGGAAGAAGAACGTGTCAACTCTCTGCCTGATACGTTTGCTCTTTGCCGCGTCATCGGTAACGATCTGGTACCCCGACACCGCGCAGGTCAGTCATTGGCGAACGTGAAGTTCATTCTCGAAAACGAGCCTGACTTTGAAAACTGCACCAAGCTGTGGATTCTCAATCGGATCTTCGACCCCGAGAACGAGGCAAAACTTGTTGCGCTTCTGGATGAGCATCAACAGGTTTATGAAAAAATCCCGTACGATGCGGAAGAACTGCAAGCGACGGGCTATCACTTTGAAACGTTTGAAAATCCACTAGTCTTTTCTGATGGTACGCTCGATTCCGTGGATGAGGAAACCCGAGCCCGAATGATAACTCAGGCCTACCGAGCTAAGAACAACTATGTGATGAATAATAACGGTGCACGAAATGCAGCGCTTGAGTTGTGCTTGCGTCACGCCAAATGGGCGCTGCCATTCGATGGTAATTGCTACTTTACCAAAAGTGCTTGGAACTCATTTCGCGATGATGTTGTGGCCAACAGGGACAAACGGTATTTCACCGTTCCGATGGCTCGGATGCAGGACAACGCGGAACTTCTTGAGGACGGCACCACGTTCAATGCGACTGAAGAACCACAGATGGCGTTCCGGTGCGATGCCCCCCTGCGGTTTGACGAGAAGCACCCCTACGGACGCAGACCAAAGGTCGAACTTTTTGTGCACCTTGGCATCGACGGTCCTTGGCAAAAGTGGCCAGTGGAGTTTTTTGACACACCCCCACGAAAAGTCAGCCCCGAAGGCCACCGGGTTGCACAGGCGGGTTGGGTAGCGCGACTGTTCTCCGGCCAATCGGGCTTGGAAAAAGAAGATACAAAAAGCTTCAAAAACCGCGGCCTGGCAAGAAATGACGCAATCCGCGCAACTCTGGACATGCTGGAAGCGCGCAAAGTGACCGAAAATTTGAGCGGTCATGGTCAATTCTTCTACGATCCGGCACGTCTGGAAGCACTATCGGCCAAGAACGACGATCCGGATTATGTAGCGCTCCGTTCTGCCGCGGATGAGGCAATGACGCGCGGGCCGTACTCTGTGACGGACAAACCAGAGCCAGCGCCCAGTGGCGACCCGCATGACTATTACCATCCTGCGCCCTATTGGTGGCCGAACCCGAAAAAGAAAGACGGCCTGCCCTATATTCGTCAGGACGGGAAACGGGTACCCGGAACGCAGCTCTATGAAGCGGATAGCGACCGCTATGACAGAACCCGCCTGCAACGGCTTTTCGACGACACAACGGCGCTTGCCCTTGCGGCGCGCGTGACCGGAGAAAAGAAGTATTCGGACAAGGCCGAAAACCTGATTCTAACATGGTTCGTTGACCCTGAAACGCGGATGAACCCCAATTTGAATTACGCGCAGGTGCGCCGGGGTCATAGGAGCGACAGAGGGGAGGCACATGGCCTGATCGAAACAAAGGACTTCTACTTCTTTCTTGATGCTGTCCGGCTGCTGGAAGATGATCTGCTCGCAAGGGAACTCAAAACCTGGCTTTCCGCATTTCTGGAATGGTTGACCACCAGCGAGCAAGGCATTGATGAATGCGGTGCTACCAACAACCATGGCAGCTGTTTTGATCTTCAGGTGGCATCCATTGCAGCCTTTCTGGATGACGTACAGGCCCTGCAAGAAATCAATCTGCGAGCCCAGGCACGACTACTTGGCACTATTACACCGAATGGCGAGCAACCGTTTGAGATGGAACGCACGCTGACCCAGCACTATTGCACGTTCAATTTGCAGTCCTGGATAAACCTGTTCAATTTGCTCGAAAATGTGGGATTTCGTCCTTGGAGCAGCGCCGCCGGTGAAAGATTGATTTCCGCAATGAATCGTCTTCTTTCAGAGTCGGAGGCTGGATGGAGCCATCCGCAAATTGATCCATTCAATATGGCGCGGCTGTTCCCGATTGATAGCGCATTGCGCGAGCGAACCGGAGAAGGAACATGGGCGACGGAAGACGCACCATTTTGCTACTTCCCGCATGATGGGGTGGCACCTTTCTGGCGTCAGGCAAGTGGATACAAGGTCTCTCACTAGTCGTCAGAGAGCACCGGCTGGACGCTGGAGGAGGCACCTCGACTATGCGACATCACATCCTATGAACTTGATGAAGTCGAGGAATTTGCGTTCCGCCCAGGAAAGGGTCAAACAAGAGTAATCGGCAAGCGGCGCAAAGGTTGGGCATTCCGCTCAGCCGCGTGAGCCGCCGGATTGCTGAACTTGAGGATCATCTCGACATATAGCTTTTCGAAAGAACCACGCGCAAGGTACGCCTGACCGAAGAAGGTCGACGACTGCTGGATCGGTGTCAGGCTTCGATTGAAGCGCTCCAGGAGGTGGCTGGCTTTTCTGACGATATTGGACGCCACACCATCCGCATCACAGCCCCCCCCTTTGGCCGCCCGCACAACCATTGGCCCGCGCTTGCTGGAGTTCGCGCGACAAAACCCGGACGTGAGTATTGACCTGACCACCACAACCGCAATGCTCGACTTCTTCCGGGATAATATCGACATTGCGTTCCGACTGGGTCCGCTGAGCGATTCCAGCCTCGTGGCCAAACGCCTCTGGTCCGTGCCCTACAGTTTTTGCGCAGGAGCTGGGTTCATTGCTGATAATGGTTTGGACCGCCTGACGCTCGATGAGCCAAGCAACTTGCCCGCAATCATCTCGCGCCAACCCTGGGTTCTGCAAAATGGCCAGACCCTTCGACCCAGAGACGTAGTCCATTCAATAGATGATCTGGATATTGTGGCGGCTGCCGCTGCGCGAAACCTTGGGGTTGCCATCCGACATGATCAGGGGGCAGCTGCGCCCGCTTGAGATCAAGGGAGGCAACCCCATACAAAGGGAAATGTTTGTCGTCTATCCAAGCCGCCGCTTGCTGCCCGACCGGATCAGGCGGTTGATAGATTTCATGGCCCTTTCAGATGCTCAACGAACAGCCTGAGCGGCATCATCGCCCGGTATTCTCTCGGGAAATAGATATAGAGGCCCGGCGTTTCACCGATATGGGGTTCAAGCACTGACTGGAGTAATCCTGCATCCAGCGCATCTTTGCAATACGCCTTGAACGTCAGGATCAAACCTTGCCCTTGCACCGCCAAGTCTACCGAAGCTGGCAAGGTATTTACCGCCAGATGTCCGCCCACGTCTACATCGTAGGTCGTTCCGTCGTTCACAAATGTCCATGGGGCGAGGTTGCCTGATGTTTGAAACCGATAGCGGATACACTCGTGACTCAAAAGATCGCCGGGGTGTTCTGGTGTGCCGTACTGAGCCAAATAGTCTGGACTAGCAAAGACCCCAAGCTGCAAAGGCGGAGTAAGGCGGATGGCAACCATGTCTTGGGTAATGCGGTCGCCAAGACGGAATCCGGCATGTAGTTCCTCGCCCAGTATGTCCGAGAACGCATCGGTGAAGGAAAACTCCAACTCGATCTCGGGATAAGCTTTACGGAAGGATTTCACTGCCGGGCCGACAAGAATTTTGTAGGCAAATTCAGGTATCGCCAAGCGCAATTTGCCACGAGCCTCGTGGCCAGTTGCCTTGGCGCTTTCTACGGCGTCGGCGAGTTGGTCAAAAGCTGGCCCGGCACCACGCAACAAAGCCCGCCCGGCTTCGGTCAGGCTCAGGGACCGCGTAGTTCGTATGATCAACGCAGTCCCAAGTTGGGTCTCTAGCGTCTTTAGCTGATGGCTCACGGTGGATGGCTGAAGTCCAAGCCTGTTTGCCGCACCTTTGAACGACCCCTCACGGGCGATGGCATCGAAGATTTCAAGAGTTGAAAGTGGTAAGCGCATTATTCGATATAATACATGTAAGTTGTGAAAAGTACCAATATTATCATTTTTATGTGTATCAATTATCTCTTTCTTCAACATCAATTCTTGGCAAATGGGAGTGTCCAAGATGACCCTTATCAACTTGCAGAACACACCGACAAAGGCAGGTGTCACTTCCGAGGCCGTTAGCTTTGACAGCAACGGCGTCACCCTCAAAGGCACGCTTTACAAGCCCGAAGGCGCAACAGGCGCTTTGCCTGGTGCAATTGTCACCGGCGCCTGGACCACCGTGAAGGAACAGATGCCCGGCACCTATGCTCGTGAGCTTGCATTGCGCGGCATGGCAGCCTTGGCGTTTGACTTCACCGGTTGGGGCGAGAGCGGTGGTGCAACTCGCTACGTTGAAAACCCGGCGGTGAAGACCGCCGACATCAAAGCGGCGACGGATTATATGGCCGGTCGGGATGATATTGCGGCTCTCTCTGGTCTGGGCGTCTGCGCCTCGTCCGGCTACATGGCCGAAGCTGTTGCCGATGACGACCGCCTGAGCAAGTTGGCGCTCGTGGCCCCGTGGCTGCACGACCCGGATATGGCAGAAGGCATCTACGGCGGGCATGACACCGCGCGAGGCCTGATCGCGGCCAGCGAAGCAGACGATGGCGCTGTTCTGACAGCAGCCAGCACGACCGACAATACCGCACCGATGTTCAACGCACCGTATTATACCGAAGGAAACCGGGGCCTGATTGCCGCCTATGACAACAAGTTTGCGGTGGCGACCTGGAAACCATGGCTGACCTATGATGCGCAAGCATCGGCGGATCGTTTGTCCAAACCGATGATGATGGTTGGCTCGGCTTCAATCGCTCTCCCCACTGGTGCTGCGGCTTACGAAGCGCGAACCAAAGCGCCGTTGGAAAAGACCTGGTTGGGCGACGATGTCACGCAATTCGACTTCTACGACCGTGCGGATGCCGTGAAAGCCTCGGCTGATGCAGTTGCTGACTTCTTCAAAGCCTAAACCAAGGAGAACGTGATGAACAAACTAACCAAAACAATCGCCGTTGCTGCAACTCTCTGTGCAAAAAGTGCGTTCGCCCAGTCGCCAGAAGACAACATCAAAGTTGTACAAGACTTCTTCGCGGCTTACGGAAACAACGACCTCGACGGCATCGCCGCAGTCATGGACGAAAATGTACGTTGGCACATTCCTGGTCGCCATCCTTTGTCCGGAACCAAGAATGGTCGTGACGAGGTTTTAGCCTTATTCGCAGAACTTGGCAGCGCCGGATTTAAGGCAGATCCGATCTATTTCGGAGCCGATGAAAGCTATGTCGTGGATATCCATCGGGGCTGGTCCAATGTGGAGGGCAAACCCAATGTCGATACCACATGGGCGCTGGTCTACCGGATCGAAGATGGCAAAATCGTCGAAGCCACAAACCTATCTGCGGATCAGGATGCGGCCAACACCTTCTTTTGGTCAAACTACGACCTGAAACCGATCCCGGAACGTCTGGCTAACTAGGGCAAACTCCGAGGTGCCAATGGGTCTATTCCCATAGTGCCTCGAACCCGGAACTTAGAGGCCGTCATGACCCGAAATGAACTCGAAATCTTTGCCCGCATGTTTTTCGGCAAAGTGGATGCTCAGAATGCAGAAGATCTGCGTCCGTATATTGCGAGTGACATCCGACTGCAGATGGCAAACCTGGATCCTACCAGAGGCGCAGATGAGATGATCGTGGCCTTCAAGGCAACTGAAGAGAGATTTAGGTCAATTCATCACGATATCCTTGGGGTTTGGACAGGCGACGGCGAGCATGGCCCGGTGGTCAGTGTCGAAGCCATAGCACGTTATAAGATTTTCGATGGCCGCAAGGTGTCGCTTCCGGTCACCAGCACGCTGCGGTTGACCCAGGATGGCAAAGTCTCAGACTACCGGATTTTCATGGACCCAGGCCCGGCATTCGCTTGAACGACAACTTGAAATGGACACCATCATGGCCACAGCTTCTGATCGCAATAAATCCACTGTCAGCGCTTTCTTCGCCGCGCTCGAAAGCGAAGACCCGAAAGCCGTGGCCGCGCTCTTTGCGGAGGATGGCAAACACATCAATCCATACAATTGCGGTGTTTTTCCAACCGGCGCCGAAGGTCGCGAGGCAATTGAGGCTTACTGGGCTCCAACGTTTCCGAACTTCGAAGGGATGACCTTCCCGATTCACGAGATGCTGGACATGGAGGGTAGGGCCGTCTTTGTCCGCTACACTGGGCGGATCAAGCTAAAAAATGATGCCGGGTGGTATGAGAATGACTACTATTCGACTTTCAAATTCAACGACGCGGGTGAGATCACGGAATATGTTGAGATCTTCAACCCTGTGACCGCAGCCAAGGGCTTTGGCCTCTTGGAACAGCTAAAGTAGGGGAGCGTCATGACCCAAGACATCACCAACACCGTGCAGAAATTCTTCGCCGCCATAGACAAGCGGGATTGGGACGGCGCTGAATCCCTCATGACCAACCCATTCCATCTGGACTATTCCAGCTTTGGCGCGCCAGAAGGCGCAGACCTCGTACCCATCGACATACTAACCGGCTGGAAAGCAATGCTTCCCGGATTCGACCAAACACACCACCAACTAGGTCCCTTGGACATCACGCAGGACGGTAGTTCAGCAACCGTCCAAGCATATGTCACCGCGACTCATCAGATCACCGAGGCTGAAGGCGGGGAGCTATGGACCGTCTATGGCAGCTATGTCCTGACTTTAGTGAATGATGGCGGATGGAAACTGTCCGGCAATACGTTCACGTTCAAATTCCTTCAAGGCAACGCCAATCTTCCCGCCATGGCACAGGAGCGTGCGGCATGATCCGGGCAGTTATTCTTGCACTGCTTTCCACACCTGCAATGGCTCAAGACCTTCCAGTGGCGATTCAGTGCTATCAAACCAGTGCAAATGCCGAGGACATCGACGCCTACATGGGCTGCTTAACCGAAGACGCCGAAATCATCGATGTGTCGCGCACCTTCTCTGGCGCAGGCGCCATTCGCCCCAGGGCCATGCGCGAAGTCATTCCTAACGGCGACACCTTCCGCCATCGGGAGATTCTGGAGCAGTCGGACGGCTATGCCAAAACAGAGGTGAACTGGCTGTCTTGGGTGGTGCATTATTCCTATTGGTGGGACGCCGAGGGTAAGATCACCAAGATGTCCCTACAATATGCGGAGTGATCAGATGAGGCGTGCTTTGGTGACAGGTGGCAATCGTGGCATCGGTCTGGCAATTGCTCAGGGGCTGGCCGACCGTGGGTTTGAGGTGGTGATCGGTGCGCGTAGTGCCAAAGCCGGACAAGATGCCGCCGAGCAGGTCGGTGCCAGCGCAGTGGAACTGGATGTGGCCAACCCTGAGAGCATTGCCCGAGCCGTTCAAGCGATTGGCGCGGTTGATGTGCTGGTGAATAATGCAGGCATCCTCGGAACTGGCGGCCTTCTTGATGACCCTCAGGATTTCGCAGCCTCGATGGCCGTGATGGTCCACGGGCCCTATCTCCTGATGCATCACCTGACGCCGCATATGGTGGCGCAGGGCTACGGGCGAGTGGTGAATGTGTCTTCAGGCTGGGGTGCATTTTCTGATGGGGTCAATGGACCTGCATCCTACGGCGTGGCCAAGGCCGCTTTGAACGCACTTACAGTCGCCAGCGCGCGGACTCTGCCAGCCAACGTAAAGGTCAACGCCATGTGCCCTGGCTGGGTGAGAACCCGCATGGGCGGCGGGGGTGCAAACCGTTCACCCGAACAAGGTGCTGACACGGCGATCTGGCTCGGAAATTTGGAAGATACTGGGCCAACCGGGAAATTCTTCAAAGACAGAAAAGAAATCTATTGGTGAAAGCGGCCATTCGTGCATCGCAGCATCGGCGATTTTTGGCTCACAGTCGCCGCTGGCCGAGAGAATCTGCGCCTAGGACTTACACGCTCAAGGGCGCTCATTTGACAAGGCAAGTGTGTTAGTCAGATCCCGCTGGTCAACGCTTTCAAAAACAATGGACGTTTCAATGCGGCTGATCTCTTCGCGCGAAGAAAACCGCTCTACAACCAGTCGATGCAGGTGAGACGTATCCCGCGTCACAACTTCTACAATCGCGTCGAAGCGCCCACCGATCATTCGGCCCGCACGAACCTCTGGGATTTTCAAAATTTCTCTGAGAAATCGATCAAGTTCCGTTTTCTGATGTTCGGCCATCTGGATGAAAAGCAGCGCCTTGAGCGACAGGCCCAGCCGATCCAGCCGGACATCCGTATATGTTCCCGCAATCAGGTCGCTTTCCTGCAGCCGCTTCAGTCGTTCATGGACGCTTGAAGCCGCAAGACCAACCGCATGAGAGAGCTCCTTGTTGGTCATCCGCGCATTCTTCGACAAAAGCGCCAAAATCCGTTGATCTGTTCGGTCGATTTCCATTTTGAGCCCTTCTTCCCGAAATCGTTTCGATGGCTCCGGCAATAACCGGATGATAAACGTCAATTACCCAAAATATAGAACTAAGTTCTGCGTAACGTCGATTTTGACAAAACAAATATGGGGATGTGCAATGGAACTCTCAGCTTTCTTCGCTTTCGCGCTCATAGCCTCCGTCACACCCGGGCCATCGAATGTTTTGCTGACAACGGTTGGCGCACGGATGGGCATTTTGCGCGGCGTGCCCGCCCTTCTGGGAACGGTTGTGGGCACGGGCCTCGTTCTGTTCATCGTTGGGTTCGGTCTTGGCGCAACTCTGCTGGAGAACGACATGGCCTTGTCTGCGCTGCGCTTCGTAGGGATGGGAGCACTCCTCTGGTTGGCTTGGATGATTGCAACCGCACCAGTTGAGGACACTGCAAAACAGGACGACACTAAGGTTTTAGGATTTTTGCCAGCGTTCCTGCTTCAATGGTTGAACCCCAAGGCATGGATTATCTCGGTGTCGATTGTCGGGGCGTTCATGGCCGCAGATGGGTCTGCCTTCCTACAGGCGAGTACGCTTAGCGCGGTGTTCATTTCTGCTGCCATTCTGGGATGTTTCCCATGGCTGGCCAGCGGGGCCGCCCTACGCAAGCTCTTACAGAACCCAACGGTTGCTCGATTCTTCAACTATACCCTTGGCTTAAGTCTCGCCGCATCCATGATCACGATTATCTGAGAAGGAACACAAACTTGTTCGATACGAAAATCGCCATCATTGTCCGCGATGACTTAGCCACATGGCAGAAACTGAATGTCACTGCGTTTCTGATGAGTGGTATCACTGGGGCAAATCCTGACCTGATCGGCAAACATTACGAGGACTGTGACGGTAACACGCATCTGCCGATGAGTGTTCAGCCTGTAATCGTTTTGTCAGGCGCGGCCAATGTGCTGACCAACATCCAAAATCGAGCGCGCGCCAGAGGTGTCGAAACTGTGGCTTACATTGAGGAAATGTTTGCCACAGGGCACGACGACGCCAATCGGGCGGTTTTTGCAGAACATGGCCCCGACGAGGCCAATACTGTTGGCATCGCCTTGCGCGCCGAAAAGAAGATCGTGGACAAGATCACCAAGGGCGCAAAAATGCATGGATGACTTGCCCAGATCGCTCCGTTGGTAAAGCCCGCAGCGAACATTCATTCGTGGCGCAGCATTCGAATAAATGGGCTCGCTCCCGACATTCTCTGCATTCCGTCTCAATGGCAACTGAGCTGTATTGGCGCGCCGGTTGCTGAGCACTTAGACGAACCGTTCACTCAACCGGAGATCGCTTCACATAACACCCATTCAGTGATGTTCTCGGTTCGTTACGTGAGCCGGTTTCAACTAAAACGTGTGGCGTTTCAGCACGAAGTGCGGGAAGCGGACTTTAACTACGCGTGCGAAGAGCTTAAGTTCACGGTCATGAAACCGTACATTCGATTCCTGCCCTGTCCGCAATTTGCCCCGGCGAAAGAGTTCATCTGACTAGGACGCAGGCTGTAGTGACGGCGTCGTAGAATGCCTCACTTTGCGATTTCAAGGGACATCAATATCGAACAGTTTCTCACTTGGTTGCAGCAAGCCTTCAACAATCGTGAATTAGCCATTGGCCTGTGGATCATCCTTGGCCTCTTGTTTTGTATTGCTAAGGTAGATCTCCGAAATAGTCTCTGGAGCGTCGCTAAGGCGCTTATTGCCCCGAGGCTGTTGCTGTTCTTCGGCATTGTTGCTCTCAATGTAGTCGCACTGTGCTGGCTATTGGCAGAAGTCAGGTTGTGGTCAAAGACCCAGGTGCCACCCACTGTTTTGTGGTTTGTAATGGCCGGCTGCGTTTTTGCTGGTCGTGCATTGCAATCGAAGGAAGACGATCAGTATTTCCGAAACCTGTTTCGGGGCAGTTTGAGGCTCGGAGGTATCTTTGAATTTATCGTGGTTGCCAACACCTTCAGTCTGACGACCGAGTTGGTCCTAACCCCTGTCCTCTTCTTTTTGGCAGCTACTCTGGCTTTCGCGAGCACAAAACCAGAGTACGCGAAAGCAAAGTTCTTTCTGGAGTTCATCCTGGCTGCCTTTGCCATTGTTCTAGTCTGGAACTCAGTGTCATCGATTTGGTCACAGCCAGATATCTTCTTCACGACTGATACGGGTCGCAATTTCGTTCTACCGATCCTGCTGACCGTCGGAAGCATCCCAGTGTTTTATGTGCTGTTTTGCTATTCTCACATTGAACAAGCCCGTATCCAGATTGATCAAAATGCCTTTCAGTCTGACGACCTCAAAGGGTATGCACGTAAACGCTTCTTTCTGATCTTCCCACTGCGTCCCTGGCTTCTGCGGCGGGCAACACGCCAATTCCATACACTCCCTGCAAAAACCAATGCAGATGTGGACCGGATCATCGCCGATATTCTGAACTACGAACGAAACGAGGAAGACCCACCGACCGTCGACAAAAGGCTGGGTTGGAGCCCTTTCGAAGCCAGAGACTTCCTTAGTGAGCAGGGATTGAGAACAAACGACTACCACAAGGGCCACGATGAATACTGGGCTAGTTCAGAATATGTCGAGCTTGATAGTCATATCCTTCCGAACAAGGCTGTCTTCTACGCCGAGGGACAAGAAGGTGTCGTTACCACGCTCAAACTAACCGGGAAGTTCATGGATGGTTTCGACAACGGAGAAGCAATCCAGAGGCTCAAGGTGATCGGTGCATTACTTTGCGAAAAAGCTATCGGGCGCGGTGACATCGCAATTGATTCACTCATTCCAAATTCCCAAGTGTTTGAAAACGAAATGACCATCGATGGAACAGCAATAAGGGCTTGGGGTGAACGGTATCCGAGCGACATGGGCTTTGAAGTTATCCTGACCCTATCTCGATGAGTATCAGTATAAGCACGGCCCCCGTTTTTCTGAGAATGGACACCCCCTGTGGGGCACAACAACACGAGATATGCCATGAGTAACTTTGACGACGTTCCAATCAACACCCCCGACAAAGATCGATTTGGGTTTGACCCATTCGCCAATGCGATCAGCGATTGCATTCGTAGTATTGAGAACCCTCTTGGCAGCGTCGTGGCCATCTATGGTCCTTGGGGCTCAGGGAAGAGTAGCGTTATCAATCTTGTCCGGCACCATCTTGCGAATGATGCACCCGATCTTGATGCAATCAGCTTTCCGGCGTGGATGTATCGAACCGAAGATGCGCTGGCCGTGGGGTTCTTCAAGGAACTCTATGCTGGGCTCTCACCCGTTCTGTCGGACCAGAAAAAGGCCGCTGGAGCCCTCCGAAAGTTGGGGGCGAACCTTGCAGGCGCAAGCAGCCTTGCAGGTATGGCTGTCGGCTTGTTTGCAGGGTCACTTGGAGAGAAAGCAACGACTGCAACCCTGGACGCACTAGGTGGCTTCATCGAGCAGGGTGAAACAGCGGAGGACCTACAGGCAACTCTAGCAGACGCCCTTCGTGAAGCGGGGAAGAAGTTCCTTGTAGTCATTGATGATCTGGACCGCCTTTCACCAGAGGAGGCGCTGGTCATCTTCCGGTTGGTCAAGTCTGTAGGACGGCTTCCAAACGTGATGTATCTCTTGGCATATGACCGAGAGACCACTGAGCAGGCCGTTGCACGTCGGTTTCCGTCTGAAGGTGCGCATTACCTTGAGAAGATCATCCAAGCGGGGTTCGAGCTTCCTCAACCCGATCAATCGCACTTGAACGTTATGATGGGTGAGGTGCTGAATGGTTTGGCGGCTGATCTACCTGCCATTGATCCGGTCGAGTTTGGAAATTTGTTTCATTCCATCATGGTGCCGGAGTTAAAAACGCCACGGGATGTATTACGGTTGGCGAATACACTCTCGATCACCATCACCCCTATCAAGTCAGATGTCTTTTTTCCGGATTTTGTGAGTCTTGAGACTCTGCGAGTGTTCCGGCCAGGGGTGTATAGGGCCATACGACAGAACAAATCAGTCATCCTAAACGCTGGTCAGAACGATAGGTATGACCAGCGTGATGCCCTTTCTGCACAATATACATCCATGCTTCTGAGCAGTGAACCTGAAGAGGACCATGGTCAGCTTCGACAAGCCCTCATGAGGCTGTTCCCTCAGTTGCAGAATGTCTTCGCGAACATGTCTTATTCCGGCACCAGGGAATGGGCTCGTCAAAGGCGGGTTTGTTCAACCGAGCACTTTGATACCTACTTCCGGTTTTCTGTGTCCCCCAAGACGATACCAAAGGCAGAACTAGACTATCTTCTCGATGCGTCGCGGACGGTTGAAGAGATACAGAACCGTGTTCGGGAGGCAATTGGGATCACTCAAGCCGAGGGGCGAACCAAAGCCTCTTATGTCCTTGATGAGTTGACGGCTCACGGACCTAGCGTCTCCTTGGAACAAGGAGAGAAGCTGCTGACCGCATTGTTTGGCATAGCTGACGAACTGTTCTTGGACCAAGATGAGGGACGCGGTTTCGCATCATTCGGCGATAACAGGTATAGATTGCACTGGCTTTTGCGGTCCATCCTTTTGGATCGGACGACACTCCAAGAAAGATCGGAGATGCTCGCCAGAGCGATTGAGGGCGCGACCCTGCAATGGCACCTCGACTTTAGTAACTCAGCTTGGGGTGATTACCATCCAAGTGGTTCAGACAGCGATCCTACGCCTGAAGACAATACGCTTACGACTGAAGACGTGGCCGAGCAGCTTCAGGAAAAATCACTCGAAATGCTCCGCGCAGCCGCCGCCGACAACACAATGTTGCCTGCGAAGAACCCAGCCCGCCTTCTCTTTGATTGGGACAGATTGCAGCCTGATGGGGCTGGTGAGGTCATGGCCTACACAACTCAAGCATTGAGGGACGACACGAAGCTCTACCAACTCGCTTCGGCTTTCCTTGGGAAATCATACAGTCATGGTATGGGAGGTTTCGGTGGCGCACCTGGCGATCTCGTGCAACGAGAGAACGACCGCGCACAAGTGGATGGAATTGACCGACTGCTGGATGAGAGCGAGTTCAGACGGCGGTTGAGTGAAGCCCTTCAAGGCGATGCCCTCGATGAATCGCAAAAGTCTACCATCGGTCGGTTTTTGGCTGCATGGGATCGACGCGACGCTGGTGAGGATTGATGATCCTGGGCTCGACTTGAGCCGGTTTTCCATTGGCCAACACCAAGCCTGCGTCGCTAGGTGTTGATGGGCGGACATGCTAGACCTGCAACTTGTTGTATTCAGGTGGTGAGATGGCGATCTTCGACATTGAAAAGGATGACTTGCTTCGGTTGTCCGACGAACGACTGGAAGAGTTGATAGCACGTCTTGCTGAGGCGGAGGTTGCCGCACTTGGCCATAGCCCTGCGAGTGTGAGTTGGTCAGGCTCGATTAAGGCCCCTGATGAAGGCATCGATATTCATGTTCAGGTGGAAACAACAAAACTGGAAACGAGCTTCCTAAGCCGCCCAGATACCGTTCTCCAGTCCAAGAAGGACTCTATGCCAAAGTCCGCAATTGCGGCGGAGATGCTAAAGGAAGCAAAACTGAACCCGACAATCGCAAACCAGGCGAAGATCGGCGGCAGCTACATCATTGTGAGCCTAACCGACGATTGTTCACCGCAGATGAAGAAGCATCGCCTCAACGCCATGCGGGCGGCTGTGGCCAATGATCCCAACAATGAGAACATCCACCTCGATTTCTTCGACCGTTCCAAGCTGGTTCAATGGGTTCGACAGCACCCTTCGGTGTTGCTGTGGTTGAAAGGCAAGCTCGGTCAAGGATATTCGGGATGGCAACCTTATGGGGCCTGGAGTAATCCCCCAAAGGGATCACCTGACACGCTCATCTCTGCTCCAGGCGTAACTGTCCATGTGCCGACTGAGCGAGGTCAGGAGCTTTCAATCGAAGACGCAATAGAACCTATGCGTCGTCTGATACGCACATCAAACAAGGCGATCCGTATCACGGGGCTTTCAGGTGTTGGTAAGACTCGGATTGTCCAAGCACTCTTTGACGAAACTGTGGGTAACGATCCACTCGATAGGACTATCGCTGTCTATGTAGACACAGGACAAGACCCTGATCCTTCAGCGTCGGCTATGCTGGACCGTTTGATTGCCGAGGGGCGTCGCGCCGTTATGATCCTCGACAACTGCCCATCCGATCTGCATTCGGCATTGGCAAGCAAGGTGTCGGCTGCAAGTAGCGATGTCAGCCTGATCACGGTTGAATACGATATCAGAGACGACAAACCGCAAACCACTGAAGTGATCCACATCGAGGCGAACGGCCCAGAAGTCGCCGAAGAACTCCTACTACGGCGGTTTCCTGAAATCGGCCAGGGAAATGCACGGCGGGTCGCCGAGTTTGCCGATGGTAATTCCAGGGTAGCTTTGGCAATTGCGGAACGGGTCGAACAGGGTGAGAGCCTAGCTCAACTGTCGGATGCGGAATTATTCGATCGTCTTTTTCAACAACGGAAGGCAGAAGATGGTGATCTTCGCGAACAGGCGGAGACTCTGTCGTTGGTGTATTCGTTCTCGGTTTCTGACCCAGAAGTCGGTCACAATGAACTGGAAGTCTTGGGCTCGATTTCAGGGCACTCAAAAAACCAACTATTCCTAGCCACAAAATTGCTGGCGGACAGGCATGTTGTGCAAAAGAGAGCGCATTGGAGGGCAATATTGCCCCATGCCGTCGCAAACAGGCTGGCAAGCTCCGCGCTGGAGAGCGTCCCCGTAGAAACACTGAGATCGACACTTGAATCGCCTGGGAATAGTCGGCTTCTGATGTCGTTCGCTCACAGGCTTGGCTTGATGCATGATCATCCTATTGCCAAGGAGATCGTTGAGGCTTGGCTGCAACCGGATGGTTTGTTGGGCCGTATTTCAAACCTCGATGAGAATGGATCGAGGATACTGGACTACATTGGGCCCGTGGCACCAGACGCGCTGCTTGATCGGATCGAAGCCGAACTCACCTCTCCCGATTTTCAGGGGATGGAGCCGAAGCAAAATCCGCGTAGGACCACGATCCTCAACCTGCTACAGTCCTTGGCATATGAGGCACATGCTTTTGACCGCTGCATTTCACTTCTGATCCGCGTTGCGGACCATGAAGATGAAAACAACAACTATGATGCCGTAAGAGACAAGATTTCGGGATTCTTTCAACCCTACCTATCCGGCACTCATGCTTCACTGGCACAACGCCTCGCCATCGTAGAAGGATGTCTAAGTTCTGAAGATGCGGCACGACGTTCCTTGGGTCTGAAGCTGCTCTCGACGGCACTGGATGGACCACCATGGACTGGCTTCGGTCTTAACGAGTTTGGGGCACGGCCAAGGGACTATGGCTACCGTCCCAACCACGACCAACTCGTTGAGTGGCGCGCTACTTTCATCAATCTGGCAGTGCGGCTTGCAAATTCAGACGACGAGGACATCAAGAGCCGTGCACGGCAAGTACTAGCGAATAAGTTTCGCAGTCTGTGGCATCAGGAGGCAATGCGGGAAAAACTGGTCGAAGCGGCTCGGGCGATCAAAGATCACGAGCCCTGGGGAGAAGGCTGGAAGGCCGTTCGCTCAATCATCTATTTCGACCACACCCGGCAAAATGACGAACCTGAGCAGGAACGACTTCCCCAGGACCTGGTCGATCTGGATCGGGAACTGGAACCTCGCGACCTGATTGCAAAGATCAAAACCTACGTGCTTGGCAAAGGGCATGATCATTGGGCGCTTGACGACGAGTTCGACGACAGTAGCGATGACAAATACCGCGCGGCTGAGGATCGGCTAGCCGCAAGGGCAGCGGATTTAGGTGAGAGCTTTGCAGCGTCTGACCATCAACTCGATGAGTTGGGGTCTGACCTGTTTTCAAACGAATGGATGCCGTATCGCAAGGCGTTTGGGATCGGCCTTGCTAAAGGGGCCCACAATTATCGTGAAGGTTGGCAAGGCTTGCTGAAACACCTCACTCGGCCCTCCGGTTCGAACCACGACCTAGCCGTGATTGGTGGCTTTATCGAAGAGGTTGCCGCCAATGACAATGCGATTTCGAGAGAACTCTTGGACGAATGTGCGGAACACTCGGAACTTCGAAAAGTCCTTGTGGGCCTGCATCCATGGGATGACTTCACAGAGAGTGATCTGGATCGGTGCATGGCCCTACTCGACAATGAAGAAACTCGGACTTGGATGTTCGGATCTATCCTTTGGCGGGATAACTACGCACACCTACCGTCTGAACGTATGTTGGAGCTTGCACAGAAGCTACTGGCCAAGTCAGGCGGTGACGACACATTGCTTGACGCACTCAGTATGAAACTGCACGGAAAGGACCCTGCGGACGATACGTTAGGACCTGCACTAAGAAAACTTGGTTTGAAGACCGCAACGAAATCCCTGTTGGCCGATCACAGCGACCCTGGTGGCAGCAAAGATCATAGCATGGAAAATGTCATCAAGGCCGCACTTACCTTCGACGGTAATGACGCCGAAAAGACAGAGTGGGTGGACACTATATTCTCTGTCGTTGATGAGCGTTACGGCTACATTCATTCGTTCGAGAAAGCGATTGAGACTACAGCAGGGCTGATGCCCAAGGCATTTCTGAATCGTGTTTTCCAGGGGACAGAGGATCAGCAGAATCGACGTACTTTCTTCATTCGTCATGGGGGCATTCGGCGCTGCCCACTCTCCAAGGTCGATGTGACCGACCTGATTGAGTGGTGTAAGCAACGGAAAGATGCGGATGTCTGGGGTTTGGTCGCGTCAGGTATCAGGCTTTGGGAGAAAAGCGATGGGAACGGGGATGGCTCTTCCATCACGTCATCCGCCGTTGAGTTTCTTGAAGCCGCCCCAGAGCCCGGGCAGGTTCTTCATGCTTACGCAGATCGTGTAACTCCATCGTCGTGGTCGGGGAGCCGTGCAGATGTCATGCAGCCAAGGGCTGATGCCATTGCCGAACTAACCAAGCATGAGCGGGAAGAGATAGCTCAGGCCGCTAAGTCGGTGTCAGATCGACTTGCGATGGAAATCGAACGCGAACGGGTCCGTGACCGACAACGAGACGAGGAACGCGAACAGCGATTTGAGTGAAATCTCTCTACGAACTCATCGACTATTCTTTGGTTTGTAAGTTCAATGTGATAAATGGGCTGGAATGCAACAAATGGCAGCAATACGGGATGCGAGCGTAGTTTTTTGGTTTTTCGTCCAATTTCAACTAAGAGCCGCTTGAACTTCCTCAGCTATCGTCGGATAGTGTAGTTGGCCTGAGGCGTAGGCCGGTGTGCCCGCCATGCGAAGCAAAGCAACGCGAAATAAATTTTTTGGATACCATGCCGTTGGCAGGGTCCGATAAGCAGCGGGCACCTTTTCGGATCCAGTTCGGATATGGATCATGAAACCGACACATTCACTAAAAAAACTGAAAGAACTGTCAAAGCGCTATGCACGAGCGCAGCAGGTTCCTTTGCACCAAGCACGTGACTTTGTTGCCAGGCAGCTTGGGTTCCCACATTGGAACGACGTCACAAAGGAGCACAGAACAGGTTGGCTTCCAACGCAGGCGCAACTGTCGAGCATCGAAAGCCTGCTCATAAACTCTCTTCCGGGAGATGAAGCTGGCCGACCCAAACATGGCTCTTATATTCAAACCTCGATTTTCGAAAACGATGTTCAACACGGAAAGATCGACGGGCACGAATACCAAATCTCAGTTTCACTGGGCGATGTTCATTTGTACGGGACAGGATGGCACCTTTACGTGCCGGAAGCACCGAACAAGGCACCTCGCCTTGAGATCGCTGAACAGATCGAACAAGAGGCACCCGTTCACGAACCGCAATTTCAGAAACAGGCACTTAGTATTGCACTCAAACGGGCGGAGCAAGTTCGTGCCGGTATTGCATCTGACTGGCCGAGACGATCTACAAAACCTGACAAAGAAGGTGTCGCCCGTCATCCGATAAATGGCGCTGAGTCGAATAAATGGTATTGCCTGCATTGTAATTCATCGATGACGGGCAAATAGATTGCGAAGAGCCTTTGGCATTGCCCAACTTGTGGCGCCTCTCCGCTCGATATCCACGTGAACGCTTGGTGGCTTGAAGATGGTGATGCAAGACCCGAACCAATCGCGGACAAAGACATTCCCCGGAGGCCTGACTTGGTTGTCGATGTCAGAGACACACGGCTGAAATTAGAGCTCAATCCCGAAAAAATTACGCTGTTGATCCGAAGCGCACTTGTAGAAGACGCTTCAAACGCAAGCGAGCGTTTAGGTGCTCTATTTGCAGATATCAACGTTCATGAAGACAATGACGTCTGCATCACCCTTGATGTAGACCTTTGGCCGGAACTGAAGGAACCTGTGTCCGCTCTAGCAGTAGCGGCTCTTCTAGGAGTGAAGGTGGAGCAAGAGATTTGCTTACGAGAGTTGCCTTTTGCTTGGCCTGGTTTGGGTGAGCACACTTCCAGTACTGTGGAGTACACGGAAATGATGCTCAAAGCTTACGCCAGCCAAAGGTCAGATAAAGCCGTCGAATAGCCAAAGATCGGAAGGCTGTAGGATGTTTCCTGCAGCCTTCGCCTTTAGGAAACTGAAACGCTGAACACCACACCAAAGGTGCTTGGCTATGAGCACTTAGCGAGGAAACCGGGCATGCTGTGCAAAATAGGCGACGTTGAAGTTTGGCGCATTCTGGAGATCCACGCCCCTTTCCTGACCACAGAAGAGCTGTTTCCAACTGCGGGGCCGGATGTCCGGGCCATTGTCGAGGCGCATGTGCCCGGCGGTGTTTGCGAACAGTCCGGGAGGTTGATCCTGCCGGTTCAGGGTTTTCTGCTGAAAACACCCACGCATAACATTCTGGTCGACAGTTGCGTCGGCAATGACAAGACCGCGCCTCGACATCCCGACTGGAATAGACGATCAAGCACACGCTTTATGGCAAGCCTCACGGCTGCAGGGTTGGATGTGGGGGATGTCGACTATGTTCTGTGCACTCATCTGCACGTCGACCATGTCGGCTGGAACACGCGGCTTGAGGACGGGCGCTGGGTGCCCACCTTTCCGAACGCGCGCTACCTGATGCCCGCGGCGGACGAGGCGTATCAGCTCGAGGATAACAGCGATCTCTATTTGGAAAGCGTTCTACCTGTCATCGAAGCCGGACAGGCGGAACTTGTAGCGACCGGACATATGCTAGGCGATTATATCACCTTGATGCCCACACCGGGCCATACACCCGGCCACGTCTCGGTCGAGATCAACAGCGGAGATCAGCGTGCTCTGATTACGGGAGATGCGATCCACACAACCGCGCAGTGCTGGCACCCGGAATGGCACTTCAAGTTCGACTCCGATGCAGAAATGGCCGTAACCTCTCGCCGGAGACTGCTGGAAAGCGCCTCGGAAACTGGGTGCCTTGTGCTTGGGAACCACTTCGCCTTGCCCTCATTGGGTCGGATTAAAGAGGACAAGGGCGCGTTTCGCTGGGAAGAGTAGATCGGCAAGAAAGCTGGCTCAAACAATCAAACACATGACCTGCGAGGGCAAAGGGCAAGAACCTCAGCAATCGTGATCCCAAATGCCAGGCAGCAAGTTTGTTCACGTTCTGATCTTAAGAACCACCGTCAGAAGAGCGAATTCGCAAGCTTATGCTCCAAATTCGCACTCTTATGGTTCATTCACAATTGAAAAAAGTGGTGAGCCGTGCAGGATTCGAACCTGCGACCCACTGATTAAAAGTCAGTTGCTCTACCAACTGAGCTAACGGCCCACTCTTTTGTTTGGATCTTGTCGATCCGTGGCGCTCTCTAAGGCATTTTCCCGACCGGGTGCAAGTCCTTATTTTACGCCTCGTTTCGCCTTAACTTAACTTGTTTCCAGCGTCCCGATAGGCGGCCTAATTAGGCAGGTGGCGCGGGGGGGTCAACCCCTTTTTTCAGGAATCTTCACCGCAGGGTGGATTCCTTTCCAACGCAGGGTTATATGCGCGCCATGCAACGAATACTGACCTCCGGTTTGCCCTTCATGAAAATGCATGGGCTGGGCAATGACTTTGTCATTGTCGATGCGCGCGCGCAAAGCGTTGAGATTACACCCGCCCTGGCGCGGGGAATCGGACATCGGCAGTTCGGTGTCGGATTCGATCAGCTGGCCGTGATCAAAAACGGCGAATCGGATGCCCATCTGGTGTTCTACAATGCCGACGGATCGACTTCGGCCGCCTGTGGGAATGCCACACGCTGTATTGCGCGTTTCCTGATGGAGGAAACCGGCAAATCCAAGCTGACGCTGACCACCGAACGCGGCACCCTGTATGCACGCGATGCAGGCGAGGGGCTGACCTCGGTCAACATGGGCGCGCCGCAACTCGACTGGAAAGCAATCCCGCTGGCCGAAGAGGTCGACACGCTGGAACTACCGATCGAGGGCGGACCGACTGCCACCGGGATGGGCAATCCGCATTGCACCTTCTTTGTTGAGGACGCCGAGGCCATCCCGCTCACAGAATTCGGTGCGCGCTACGAATACCACCCGCTGTACCCCGAGCGCACGAACGTGCAGGTGGCGCAGGTTATCGGCCCTGACCATATCCGCATGCGGGTGTGGGAACGCGGCGTAGGCATCACGCTGGCTTCGGGATCGTCTTCCTGTGCAACCGCCGTTGCCGCCGCACGGCGGGGCCTGACCGGGCGTAAGGTCCAGATCGACCTAGACGGCGGCACCATCTGGATCGACTGGCGCGAGGATGGCGTCTGGATGACCGGGCCCACGTGTCACGTATTCTCGGGCACCCTGACACCCGAGTTTCTGAGGACGTTGGGATGAGTGCACCCAAATTCACCACGCTGGGTTGCCGCCTGAACGCCTATGAAACCGAGGCGATGAAAGAACTGTCGCAACAGGCCGGCCTGACCGATGCGGTTGTGGTGAATACCTGCGCTGTCACGGCCGAGGCGGTGCGCAAGGCGCGGCAGGAGATTCGTAAACTGCGGCGCGAAAACCCCAACGCAAGGCTGATCGTGACAGGATGTGCGGCTCAGACCGAGCCCGAAACATTCTCACGGATGGACGAAGTCGATGCTGTCATCGGTAACACCGAGAAAATGCAGCCCGACACCTGGAAAGGGATGGCGGCGGATTTCATCGGCCAGACCGAAGCGGTGCAGGTCGACGACATCATGTCGGTCACCGAAACCGCCGGTCATCTGATCGACGGGTTCGGAACCCGCTCACGCGCTTATGTGCAGGTCCAGAACGGCTGCGATCACCGTTGCACCTTCTGCATCATTCCTTACGGCCGCGGCAACTCTCGCAGTGTCCCAGCGGGCGTGGTGGTGGACCAGATCAAGAGGCTGGTGGATAGAGGCTATAACGAAGTTGTTCTGACCGGCGTTGACCTGACCTCGTGGGGTGCAGACCTGCCCGCAAAGCCCAAGCTGGGCGATCTGGTCATGCGCATCCTGAAACTGGTGCCCGACCTGCCGCGCCTGCGGATCAGCTCGATCGACTCGATCGAAGTGGATGAAAACCTGATGCAGGCCATCGCGACCGAGCCGCGCCTGATGCCGCATCTACACCTGTCGCTGCAACACGGGGACGACCTGATCCTGAAACGGATGAAACGCCGCCACCTGCGCGATGATGCCATCCGTTTCACTCAAGAGGCCCGCAAATTGCGCCCCGAGATGACCTTTGGCGCCGACATCATCGCGGGTTTTCCGACCGAATCCGAGGCGCATTTCGAGAACTCTCTGAAGCTGGTCACCGACTGCGATCTGACCTGGCTGCACGTCTTCCCCTATTCCAAACGCGAAGGCACCCCAGCAGCCCGGATACCGCAGCAGATCAACGGCACCATCATCAAGGACCGCGCCGCCCGTCTGCGTGCCGCGGGTGAAGCTCAGATCGCTAAACACCTGAGAGCCCAAGTTGGCGAAACCCATCACATCCTGATGGAAAACCCGCATATGGGCCGCACCGAACAATTCACCGAGGTTACGTTCAGCGCCCCTCAAACCGAAGGGCAGATCGTCTCGGCCAGAATTTCCGGTCATACGAACACCCAACTGACTGCCTGAGCGGGACCTTGCTCAACTGGTGACAGCTGATACAGCGGCGGTGTCGTAGAATTCCTCGTATTCGCAGACCAATCCGTCGCGAAACCGGCAGATGATTACAATCGGTGTTTCCACCCTCTTGCCGGACGCCTTGTGCGTCCAGGCGCATTCACCGATCCCGACAACTCGATCATCCTGTGCGATAGTGTCTTTCAAAGTCCAGTGTTCCATTTCGAACGCGGCTGTCAGGTCTTCTAGATATTCCCGCATCTCAGCCCTGCCATCGCGCGAGCAACTGAAATCCAACCCGTACTTTCCCCGGCCCAGCGAGCGCATACACAGATCCTCGGTTGTGTACTTTTCCCACATCCCCACGTCCGAGGCCTTACAGTCGTTCCATTCCTCAAAAGCCTTCCACATCTTTTTGACATTGTTCTGCGTGTCCATAACCCGCTCTCCCAAATGAATTGCGCTAAAAATACATGCCCTCAAAGCATTCAGGGCGGGGTGAGTATAGCATCCTGAAACTCACAAACAAAAAAAGGCCCGGCGCAAAGCACCGGGCCTCTATGAATTCATGGGAAAAAGCGATCAGGCGGTCTTTTTGCCCTTCACGGCTGCCCAAAGGCGCTTGTTGACAAGGTACAGCAGCACCGACAGCAGCGACAGGAAGATGACGCCGACGAAGCCCGAGTATTTGCGCTCCATCATCTTCGGCTCGGCCGTCCACATCAGGAAGGCAGCGATATCCTCGGACATGGCTTCAACTGTGGCCGGGTGACCATCGGTGAACTCAACCTGATCTTCGGCCAGCGGCGGTGCCATCGAAATCCAGCCGCCGGGGAAGGCGGTGTTTTCGTAAAGAACCGTACCGGCTTCTTCTTTTTCATGGCCGGTATAGCCATCCAGCAACGAGGCGATGTATTCCGCGCCACCCATACCTTTGAAGAACTGGTTGATACCCAGACCGTACGGGCCGTGGAACCCGGCGCGGGCCTTGGCCATCAGGCTCAGGTCCGGTGCGCCGACGCCGTCATTGGCCGGGAAGTGATCGGTCGGGATCGCCGGGCGGAAATCGTCCAGCTCAGGATCGAACACTTCGAAGTTGCCCGCCGCATAGGCGATGACTTCTTCTTCCGAATAGCCCAGATCTTCCAGCGTCCGCAGGGGTACGTATTTCAGACCGTGGCAGGCCGCGCAAACCTCGGTATAGACCTGAAGGCCACGCTGCAGCTGGTTCTTGTCCCAAGTGCCGAAGGGGCCTTCGAAGGAGAAGCTGAAGTCCTCGATATGCTGCTCGCCACCACCTGCTGCGAAAGACGCAGCAGGAGCAAGGGCCAGAGCAAACGCGGCACCGATTGCAAGTTTCTTGAACATGATTCCGGTCCCTCTTCTTACTCGGCCGGCGTGGCGTCGGCGTCAGCCTTGCCATAATGCGCGTTGAAGTCTTCTTCGATGGTCTCGGGCTGGGCCAAAGGCTTCTCGATCACACCGAGGATCGGCAGGATCACGAAGAAATAGGCGAACCAGTAGGCGGACGCGATCAGCGAGAAAGTCGCGTAGGGCTCTTCCGCGGGCATCGCACCCAGCCACATCAGGGCAAAGAAGTCGATGACCAGCAGGTAGAACCACCATTTGAACATCGGACGGTACTTGCCCGAACGCACGCTCGAGGTGTCCAGCCAGGGCGCAAGGGCCATGGCCAGGATCGCACCGAACATAGCGATCACACCAAAGAACTTGGCGTCGACGATGCCACCGGTGATGAAGCTGGCGAACTGAACAACCCAAACTTCACCGGTGAAGGCACGCAGGATCGCGTAGAACGGCAGGAAGTACCATTCGGGCACGATGTGTGCAGGCGTAACCAGCGGGTTGGCTTCGATGTAGTTGTCCGGGTGGCCCAGATAGTTCGGCATGAAGCCGACAACCGCCCAGAACACGACCAGGATCACGGCCAGTGCGAACAGGTCCTTGATCACGAAGTAGGGCCAGAACGGCAGGGTGTCTTTCTCGGCCTCGGCCTTTGAGCCGCGACGCACATCCACACCCGTGGGGTTGTTGTTGCCGGTGGTGTGGAAGGCCCAGATGTGCACGATTACCAGCGCCGCAATAACGAACGGCAGCAGGTAGTGCAGCGAGAAGAAGCGGTTCAGCGTGGCGTTGTCCACCGCGGGTCCGCCCAGCAACCAGGTCTGGATCGCTTCACCCACAAACGGGATCGCGCCAAACAGGCCGGTGATCACGGTCGCACCCCAGAAGGACATCTGACCCCAGGGCAGAACATAACCCATGAACGCGGTGCCCATCATCATCAGGTAAATGAGCATACCAACGATCCACGTGATCTCACGCGGGGCTTTGTACGAGCCGTAGAACAGGCCACGGAAGATGTGGATGTAAACCGCGACAAAGAACAGCGACGCGCCGTTCATGTGCAGATAGCGCAGCATATAGCCGCCATTCACGTTGCGCATGATGTGCTCGATGCTGGCAAAGGCCAGATCAACATGCGGGGTGTAGTGCATCACCAGAACGATACCGGTGACGATTTGCAACGCTAGGCAGAACGCTAGGACGATGCCCCAGATCCACCACCAGTTCAGGTTCTTGGGGGTGGGGATCATGATGGTGTCGTAGATCAGGCCGACAATCGGCAGGCGGCTGTTCAGCCACTTTTCGCCGTTTGTCTTCGGCTCGTAATGATCGTGGGGAATTCCGGACATAAGTTGGGTCTCCCTTAGCCGAGCTTGATGGTGCTGTTGTCCACCCATTCAGCGGGCGGGACGGGCAGGTTTTCAGGCGCGGGGCCTTTACGAATACGTCCGGCTAGATCGTAGTGCGATCCGTGGCAGGGGCAAAACCAGCCACCAAAATCACCGGCATCGCCCAAAGGCACACAGCCCAGGTGGGTACACACGCCCATCTGAACGATCCATGCGCCCGCTCCTTCGCCTTCAGGCGATGGCATTACGCGGTTGGCATCGGTCGCCGGAGCGTCCGCATTCAGGTTGAAGTTGCGCGCCAGCGGGTCAGGCAGGGCGCCAACGCCTTCGGCATCCTGTTCCTGCGCTTTCTGGATCTCTGCACCGGTGCGGTGACGGATGAACACGGGTTTGCCCAGCCATTTCACGGTCAGCTGCGTACCCGGCTCAACGCCGCTCACGTCCACGCGGATTGAGGACAGCGCCTGAACGTCTGCCGATGGGTTCATTTGGTTGATCAGGGGCCATACGGCTGCACCCGTCGCAACGACACCTGCGCCGCCAGCGACGTAGTAGAGGAAATCTCTGCGGGTGCCTTCGTTGTCTTCTGCGTGGGACACGAGGTTTTCTCCGATTCCGGCGCCCGCGGTTGCGGGCAAACATGCATCAGCACCGCATCAAAGCGGCGTCTCATCGCGGCTATCTAGCCGGGAGAAATCGGTTCGTCCAGCGGTCATAGGCGCGCACTACGCCGCATCTGGGCATTCATGTCACAACGAAGGGGTGATTTTTCAAGTTTTGGACAGGTTTAAGCGGGGAAATCCGCCGATCACTGGAAGCCGGGGCCAATGTGATTCGCGTCAGATGCGCCGCGCCGGGAAAACCCCGCCTGGCCCGTTTCCATCTGACCGGCGATGTCGGATCTGCAAGATTCTGACCCAGTTTCGCCACGCAAATTTCACCTTTCTGGAAATCTGTGACCGCGAAAAAACTGAGTTAAAAATAGATATTTTATAGGGGCTTACCCGGGTCTGATTTCGATTGCACTTTTAACGGGAATCTACGAAGGGCCGGATAAATCCCAACCTCAGCAGGACGTTTTCCATGCCAAAACTCATTCCAACTGCGTTGTCTCTTACAATTGCCCTAGCGTCACATGCCGCAGCCGCCGGCGACCCGGCCAAAGGCGAAAAACTCTATAACCGCTGCTCTTCCTGTCATGCGATCATTAAAGATGGCGAGGTTCTCGTCAAAGGCGGCATCACCGGGCCGAATCTCTTTGGTGTTGTCGGCCGCGTCGCCGGAGCCGAGAATGACTACCGCTACGGTAGCGAGCGTCTGCCCGTCGGCATGTTCACCGATGACATGATCCGCGCCGGCGAAGAGGGTCTGGTCTGGACCCAGGAAAACATCGCCGCCTATTCGCAGGATCCGATCGGTTTCATTCGGGAATATCTGAATGACGAGACCGCGCGCCCGAACATGAGCGTGAAGCTGAAAAAAGGCGCCGACGACATCGCCGCCTATCTCGCCACCTTCAGCGCCCCTTGACCCACCATGCGCTGGCCCTGCACGTCACGGCCAGCGCATCTGAATCAGGGTCAGCCCTCGGGGCGGGTCGTTACCATGCTGGGCCGTTCGTTGAACGCGGCAAACCATTCACTCAGCGCGTCGTTGCCCTTACGCCAGTTCCGCGCATCGTGGCGCAGGTCCAGATAGCCCAGCGCACAAGCCACAGCCACCTGCCCCATATCCAGCGGCCCCGACAGATGCGCCATCCAGCGCTGGTTCAGCGCGGCACAGGCCCGTTCGATCTTGCCCCATTGCGCATCCAGCCATGTGTCCCATTGTTTGTCTTCAGGACGCAGGCGTGCCTCGTAGGCCATCCCCACCGCCGAATCCAGAATGCCATCGGCCAACGCCTCCAACGTCAGCACGTCCCACCGTCCGGCCCCTTCGGGATACATCCCCGCCTTGGCACGTGCGTCCAGAAAGGCGCAGATCACCCGACTGTCAAAAAGGGTCGGGCCATCCGGCCGCTCCAGCGCGGGAATGCGCCTCAGCGGCACCTTGCCCTGCAGCTCGTCCGCAGGAGCCAGCGGAGTGGTGGCGACGTTCAGCACCTCGACATCCTCAAGCTGGCCGGTTTCGTGCAGCAAAACCATAACCTTGCGGACATAGGGCGAAGTTGGACTGTGATAGAGTTTCATTCACGCGCTCCTTGGTTGCTGCGACCTTACAGGACGACCATGAAAACAAAACCCGTCAATTGGGCGGGACGCAAAGCCTCTTGCAGAAGTGAACGCACCTTGGCACATTCCACCCCGTTCTCAGGGCGGGGTGGAATTCCCCACCGGCGGTATGCGGGCTAGACCCGTAAGCCCGCGAGCGGCCCCATGCCGGGGTGTCAGCAGATCTGGTGAGAGGCCAGAGCCGACGGTTAAAGTCCGGATGAAAGAGAACGTGCAGCGTGCCGGTGATGCGGCGCGCCTGCCCGTGATCGCCTTGGGTGACGTGTCTGTTACGAAAGGAGATCATGATGACACACACCCGCTATGCTTTTATCAAAGCCAACTGGCATTCCGATATCGTGGACCGCGCGCTTGACGGTTTTCTGGAGCTTATCCCCACCGAGCAAGTCGATGTCTTCGACGTCCCTGGCGCGTTCGAGATGCCGTTGCTGGCCCGCGATCTGGCCCAGACCGGCCAATACGCTGCCGTCGCCTGTGCCGCCTTTGTGGTGGATGGCGGCATCTACCGGCACGACTTCGTGGCGCAAGCCGTGGTTGATGGCCTGATGCGCGCCGGAATGGATACCGGAGTTCCGGTCCTGTCGGTGTCGCTGACCCCGCATCAATATCAGGAAACCGACCACCATAACACCATCTACCGCGCGCATTTCGTGGAAAAGGGGCGCGAGGCCGCGCAGGCCGCCCTGAAAATCACCGAAACTCGCGCCACGCTGACCCGTGCGGCTTAACTACAACTGGTTGGGGCGCCCCTGCCCCAACCGCAAATCCGCTTGAGGCCCCGGGCCTTGCCCGCTAATCACAACCCTCAAAGGAGCACGCCCCATGTCGATGAACAGCTTTGGACACCTCTTCCGCGTCACCACCTGGGGTGAAAGCCACGGGCCCGCCTTGGGTGCAACCGTTGACGGCTGCCCGCCGGGTGTGGAAATCAACGAGGCGATGATCCAGCACTGGCTGGACAAGCGCAAACCGGGGCAGAACAAGTTCACCACCCAACGGCGCGAGCCCGATCAGGTGAAAATCCTCTCCGGCGTATTCGAAGGTCAGACCACTGGCACGCCCGTGCAGCTGATGATCGAGAACACCGATCAGCGATCGAAAGACTACGGCGATATCATGGACAAGTTCCGCCCGGGCCACGCCGATATCACCTATTGGCAGAAATACGGCATCCGCGATTATCGCGGCGGTGGGCGCAGCTCGGCCCGCGAAACCGCGTCGCGGGTGGCGGCAGGTGGCTTGGCGCGCGAGGCGATCAAACAGATCGCACCGAACGTGCAGATCACTGGCTATATGACCCAGATTGGCCCCCACAAGATCGATCGCGCCAATTTCGACTGGTCCCAGATCGAACAGAACCCGTTTTGGACACCCGACGCGCAGGCAGCCGAAGACTGGGCGACCTATCTGGATGATTTGCGCAAATCCGGCAACTCAGTCGGTGCGGTGGTCGAAGTTGTGGCCCGCGGCGTCCCAGCCGGGCTCGGCGCACCGGTTTATGCCAAGTTAGACACTGATCTGGCCGCTGCAATGATGTCGATCAACGCCGTCAAAGGCGTTGAAATCGGTGAGGGCATGGCCGTTGCTGAACTGACCGGTGAAGCCAACGCGGATGAGATTTTCATGGGTCAGAATGGCCCGCAATACAGCTCGAACCACGCGGGCGGCATTCTGGGCGGCATCTCGACCGGACAGGACGTTGTGGTGCGGTTTGCAGTGAAGCCGACCTCGTCGATCCTGACTACCCGCAAGACGATTACCAAGTCCGGTGAGGAAACCGAGATCATCACCAAAGGCCGCCATGACCCATGCGTCGGTATCCGCGCGGTACCGGTGGGTGAGGCGATGATGGCCTGCGTGATCCTCGACCACCTGCTGCTGCACCGCGGCCAGATCGGAGAGAACCGTGGACGGATCGGCTGATCTGCGCTCCCGCCTGCGAGCGGTGGTCGCGCAGCGGATGGAAACCGATCCGGCGCACGATCTGGCCCATCTGGACCGGGTCTGGGTCAATGCTCAGAACATCGCCGATGAGGCGACGGACCGGTCCGTTTTGCTGGCCGCCTGCTATTTGCATGATCTGGTCAACCTGCCGAAAGACGACCCCGAACGTCATCTGGCCTCGCGCAAGTCGGCGCAGAAATCAGAGCCTATTCTGCGGGAACTGGGCTACAACGAGACCCAGATCAGCGCGATTCAGCACGCTATCGAGGCGCATAGTTTTTCGGCCAATATCACGCCTGAAACGCCCGAGGCCTGCATTCTGCGCGACGCAGACCGGCTGGATGCACTTGGGGCCATCGGGGTTGCTCGGAACTTCTCCGTCTCGGGCGCATTGGGGCGGACGCTTTATGATGCGGCCGATCCTTTTGCTGCAAACCGGCCGCTGGACGATCTTGCCTTTTCGATCGACCACTGGAAGGTCAAGCTGTTGGCTCTGCCCGATGACATGCTGACCGAAGGCGGCGCGGACTTGGCACGGCGACGAACCCAACGGATGATCCGGTTTCTGGAAGAGTTTGCCGACGAGATCGGTCATCCCCTGCCCGCCGACTGGTCAAATTCCCGCACCGGACATTGATCTTTGACAGCCAAAGGCGCAGGGTCGCGCCGATGGCAAAACCCTTAACATCGCATCGACCTGTACTGGCCGTGTCGCTGAAGCTCAGCGCGCTGGTGCTGTTCACCGCAATGCAGGCGCTGGTCAAAGCGTTGTCAGTCGACTTCCCGCCCGGAGAGATGGTGTTCTTCCGCTCGCTCTTTGCGGTTCCTGTGATCATCGGCTGGCTGGTCTACAGGGGAGAGCTGGCGCAAGGGTTGGTGGTCAAAAAACCCATGGGTCATTTCTGGCGCGGCGTTCTGGGTACCAGCGCCATGGGCCTGACCTTTACCGGCCTCAGCCTGCTGCCTTTGCCCGAGGTCACGGCAATTGGCTATGCCACGCCGATCTTCACCCTGATTCTGGCCGCGATCATGCTGGGCGAGCGTATCCGTATGATCCGCATCGGCGCGGTAGCCATCGGCCTGCTGGGGGTGCTGATCATGATCTGGCCTCGGCTGGGCGGCAACAACATGGACACCGCCGCCACCATCGGTGCGCTCTGCGTGCTGGCGGCGACCATGGCTCGGGCTTTCGTTCAGATCCACATCCGGCAACTGGTTCAAGTCGATCACCCTGCTGCGGTGGTCTTCTACTTCTCGATGACTGCCACGCTGCTGTCATCCCTAACAGCCTTTTGGGGCTGGACTATGCCGACGTGGGAACAGGCTCTAATACTGGCCTGCATGGGGTTGATCGGCGGAGTGGCGCAAATCCTGGTGACCTCATCCTATCGTTTTGGACAGGCCTCGATGTTAGCTCCTTACGATTACACCACCATGCTGTTTGCCATTGTCATCGGCTATGTGTGGTTCGATGAACTGCCGACGCTTGTCATGCTGGGCGGAGCGGTGTTAGTGATCGCAGGCAACGTGCTGGTCATCCTGCGGGAACGGCAATTGGGCGTCGATCGCGGCAAGGACAAGTCGGCACCCGACCCAAAGTCCTGATCTTTACCTTTGGCAAACTTCGCTTAGGTTGGGCGCAACATCAGGAAAGGTTCCGCCCATGAGCGACGCACAAGATCACAAGGAAAAGATGCAGAAGGTGCAGGCCCAGCACCGTAAAAAAGTGTCCGAGGCCGTCGACCCTGAACGCGGGCTGGTTCTGATCAACACCGGTAAGGGCAAAGGCAAATCCTCGGCTGCCTTTGGCGTGGTGATCCGCGCGTTGGGTTGGGGCCAGAAGGTTGCCGTGGTGCAGTTCATCAAGGGAAAGTGGAAAACCGGCGAGCGCCGTTTTTTCGAGGAGCGTGATCTGGTGACCTGGCACACGATGGGCGAAGGCTTCACCTGGGACACGCAGGATCGCGAGCGTGACATCGCCGCAGCCAACGCCGCCTTTGACAAGGCCCGCGCGCTGATGGCCAGTGGGGAGTATGATCTGGTGGTTCTGGACGAGATAAACATCGCCCTGCGCTATGAATACCTGACGGTGGACCAGGTGATCGACGGGCTGAATGAACGGTCCGACAAGACCAGCGTGTTCCTGACCGGCCGCGATGCCCCGCAGGCGCTGCGCGACTATGCTGACCTGGTTACCGAAATGACCGAAGAAAAGCACCCGTTCCAAGCTGGAATCAAAGCCCAGCGCGGCGTGGATTTCTAAGAAATAAGCTAGAACAGCCCCAATCCGTGGCTGTTACCGGTCCGGGTTTTCGTTGAGAAACCGAACGGAACCGCGCCGACTTGCAGCACTAGTCGGCAAGGTTTCGGGCGGGTCGCGTTCTGCTTTGGGTGTCTTGTCGACATAGGCGCAAAAATCATCGTCACAGCAACAGCCGCAAGCAGTGGCTGCCTCGTGCCGTGCCATGATTTCATCCAGCGGATCGCCCATGTCTTACCCCGATCATTCCTTTCCGAGGCGGTGGCAGGCCGTCACCTATTCATGCGCTAAGCCCGCAAACCGCCTCGAAACCCTGTGCCGGATGCTCGCACATCTGGCGTTGCCCACTATCTGACTATTTTAGTCGGGAATTTCAAGGGCAAAAAAACCGCGCCCCAAATCAGTCCTTGGGGCGCGGTGGGACGAACGATCAGATTCCTTGCGGCTGCGGGTCCAGTGTGACCGACCACAGCTCGGTATCGGCGCGGTCCATCAGGCGCACAGTCATCTGCTGCGTTGCGCCGTCGATATCGACCAGACCAAAGAACTGCAGGCCGGCGCTAGGGGGCAGGTTTGCGCCCTGTTCCTTGGTCGGCGCTTTGACGAACTTCACCTCTGGCCCAAATGTACCGTCCAGCGCGTTCGGGCCAAAAGTTCCGGCGTGAAGCGGGCCGGACACGAACTCCCAGAACGGTTCAAAATCCTGGAATTGCGCTTTGTTAGGGTCGTAGTAGTGCGCAGCCGTATAGTGCACATCCGCCGTAAACCAGACCGTATTGGAGACCCCTTCTGTCTTGATGAAGCGCAGCAGATCGGCGATCTCCAACTCACGCCCCTTGGCAGAGCCGCTGTCGCCGTTCGAGATTGCCTCGGCCCCGGCCTGTTCCTTCCAGTTGTCCCAAACGATCAAACCGATCGGCATGTCCGAGGCGATCACTTTCCACGTGGCCTGTGAAGCAGCCAGTTCGCGTTTCAGCCAGGCCAGTTGCTCAGCGCCAAGAATGCGCGACTTGTCGGTGACTTCATCCTCCATCGATGCGCCGTTCGGCCCGCGATAGCTGCGCAGGTCCAGGAAGAACACGTCCAGCATCGGTCCGTATGAGATCTTTCGATACACGCGCCCCGGCTCGGCCGGCGTGATCCGCAGCGGAGTCATCTCGTGAAACGCACGTCTCGCACGAGATTGCAGCACATGCACAGATTTCTCGCTATAGCGGTCGTCCGAGATCAGATCCTTGGCATCCGACCAGTTGTTCACAACCTCATGGTCATCCCACTGAAAGAAGGTCGGGCAAACAGCGTTCATCGCGCGCACATGCTCGTCCATCATGTTGTATTTCCACTGGGCGCGGAATTCGTCCAGCGTTTCGGCCACTTTACGTTTTTCGTCAATCAGCGTGGTGTTTTTCCAGATCAGCTGGCCGTCTTTTTCGACCTCATCCTGCATCGGACCATCGGCATAAACCGTGTCGCCCGAGTGGATGAAGAAATCCGGACGATGCTGCACCATGGTCGCATAGGTACGCATCCCTTCATCATCAATACCCCAGCCCTGCCCCGCCGTGTCACCCGACCACGCAAAGCGAATGTTGCGACGCTCGGACGGTGCAGTACGGAATTGGCCAATAATAGGCTCTGATGTGACGTTGATATCGCTCAGATCAGCAGCCACGAAGCGGTAGAAGATATCCTGATCCGAGGGCAGCCCCTCGACCAGACGCTTCACCGCAAAATCGCTGTTCGGGATGGCGTCCATCGGGGTCAACTGGCGGGCGTCGGCAAAGCTCTCGGTGGTCGACACCTCCATCATCACCCGCGCAGGGCGATCCGTGCGGGTCCAGATCATGCCCGAACTCATATCGACGTCGCCCGACTGCACGCCGTGGGTAAAGACGGGGCGGGATGAGGCGTGGCTGATCGCGGGCATGGACAACGACGCGGCAAAAGCAGTACTGCCAGCCAGAAAGGCGCGGCGATTGGGGCGAAGGATTCGGGTCATAGGAGCTCTCCTGTCTGATGGCCCTTGTGGGCCACGCGATTGGTGAGCGGCAGTGAGCCGCCTGTTTGTAAAACAAGCGGCTCAGATTCTTGAAAGTATCACGATGAAATTGTGACACTTGTGGATAACTTACTCAGACGGCAACACTCTGTTCCGGCGTGCTGAGCGAAATGACGGCGACCACCGCCGCGCCGTTCAGCCAATAGTATATCGCATCCAGCCCCGAGAACCCAAACAGGCTGGGCGCGGCCAGAAACGCGACGCCGACCAGCAGATCGACGGCCAAATGGACCTTGTAGGGCAGCACCCGCCAGATGCCGAGGTGGTGATCGGTCAGCACGGTCAGCACAAAGGCCGCGACCCCTGTTACCACAGACAGCCACAGGGCCATCGGGTTGGATTGCCCCAGCCCCAGTACAAAGGGCAGTCCCATCAGTGCAAAGGCAACCGGGTAGTCCAGATAGGCGTGAATGGAGCGGGTAACGAAACGAACAGACATTGTTATTTCCTTTCCTTGCTTGGCATGATCCCAAATTAGGAAAGGGTGTTCGGACGTTTAACTCCGGATCGTTCGTGAAATCTTGCAGATCGTTCAGAACCGGGTTTGATCAGTGCATCGACCGATAGGCCGCCGGGGACAAGCCGATCTGCTTTTTAAACACGCGCGAAAACGCGGCCTCGGAGGCATAGCCGACCTCGGCCGCCGCATCCGCCACGTTCCAGCGGGCCTCAGTCAGACCGTGGCAGGCGATCTGCATCCGCCAGTCGGTCAGGTATTGCATCGGCGTGGTGCCCATCTTCTCGACAAAGAGCTGCGCGAAAGCGGTGCGCGACATTCCGGCCTCACGGGCCAGCGTCTCGACACTCCACTCTTGCGCCGGAGACTGATGAAAAGCGGTCAGCGCGCGGGAAATGCGGGGGTCTGCAAACCCGGCCAAAGCGGACTCGCTGGGGCTTTGATGTTCCAAATGGGCGCGGATGGCTTGCGCAAACAACACTTCGGACAGTTTCAACGCGATCAGGTCTCCGCCGATGCGGGCGCCGCTGACCTCCGACCCGATCATGCGCAGGGTGGCCTCGATCCAGGCCCCGGCCTCCTCTCCGTAGTTTTCGATCAGAATGTAAGGCGGCAAGCGGTCGATTAGCATATGTCCGGTCCCTTGCCGCCCCGGCGGTCCGGTGAACGAAAAATGACCGCAGATCAGTTGGGTGTCGCGGCTCTTGTCCTCCCCGCCATAAATCAGCACGCCATCGCCCTGATATCCGGCTTCGTCCAACACCTGCTCAAGCGGCAGCGCGTCCGTCGGTTTGACCTCGTTGCACAGCAAGGCATGGGCCGCGCCATGCGGGATCAGGATCAGGTCACCTTGCTTCAAACGCAAGGTTTCACCTGTGTTAGAGACTGACACCTTCAGCTCACCCCGTTGAACGAAGTGAAACCGAGCCACGTTTTCGAAGGCAGGGACCTGAACGCCAAAGGGCGGCGTGAAAGAGGTACGGAAATAGAATGTGCCGCGCAGAGACAGGCGGGTGAGGATATCGCTGAGCAGGTCCAACATGGGGTAAACCTAACCCCGACGGCGCATTCGTCCAGCCACCTGAACGATCTGCACAAAATCTTGAACGGCAGGCAAAGAAAACCCCCGCTCTTGGCGGGGGTTCCAGAAAACGTCGGTCGCTTGGGTCAGGCGCGGACCAGTGCCTCATACTCGGACGCGATCTCGCGGGTCAGGTCTCCGACCTCGAAGGTATAATCGCCGATCTGCCCGACCGGAGTGACCTCGGCCGCGGTGCCGGTCAGCCAGCACTGTTCGAAATCGGCCATCTCTTCGGGCTTGATGCGGCGTTCGTGGACGGTGATGCCTTTGTCTTTCAGCATCTGTATTACGGTCTGGCGGGTGATACCGTTCAGGAAGCAATCGGCCAGAGGGGTATGCACCTCACCATCCTTGACGAAGAAGACGTTGGCGCCGGTCGCTTCGGCCACGTAGCCGCGCCAGTCCATGAACAGCGCGTCCGAGCAGCCCTTGGCCTCAGCCTTGTGCTTGGAAATGGTGCAGATCATGTAAAGACCCGCCGCCTTGGCGTGGACCGGGATGGTTTCGGGGCTGGGGCGTTTCCATTCCGCGATATCCAGCTTGGCGCCCTGCATCTTGGCGTCGCCGTAATAGGCCCCCCACGGCCAGACAGCCACGGCCATCCGCACCGGGTTCTTGGCCGATGCGACACCCATATCTTCGCCCGAGCCGCGCCAGACCAGCGCACGCACATAGGCGTCCTGCAACCCGCTGGCTTTCAGGGCTTCTTCCTTGGCGGCCTCGATCTCATCCACCGAATAGGGCATCGGCATGTCCAGTGCCTCGGCCGAGGCGATCAGACGCTCCGAATGCTCGCGGCTTTTGAAAATCTTGCCGTTATAGGCGCGCTCGCCCTCGAATACCGAGGACGCATAGTGCATCGCATGGGTCAGGATGTGCACATTGGCCTCGCGCCAGGGCACAAGTTTGCCATCCAACCAGATGGTGCCGTCACGATCATCATACCCCGCCATGCGAAACCTCCAGCCTTGGGTTGAATTTTCCGATTGTTGCGCCAATTAAGTCCGATGCGGACATAAAGTTGCGCAGAAACTGCGATTCGATACCTGTCCACTCTTGGAATGTCAACAACGCTGACATAAACTTGGAACGAGTAACGAATGAGGCATACTATGTCGGATACGCGTCCCGCCCAAGTCTTTGGCGGTGAAAGCTTGTTGTTTTTAACCGACGAACAGCTTCGGCAGGGGATCGAGGCGATGTTTTTCGCATATCGCGGTTTCACCGCGGACCCCGATCGCATTTTGACGCAGATGGCTTATGGCCGGGCGCATCACCGGGCGATTCATTTCATCAACCGCGCGCCGGGCACCACGGTGAACAACTTGCTGGCCATTCTTGGGGTGACAAAGCAGTCTCTGAACCGGGTGCTGCGGACTCTGATTGAGGACGGTCTGGTCGAAAGCCGCGTGGGTACGGTGGACAAGCGCGAACGGCATTTGTTTCTGACCGAAAAGGGCAAGGCGCTAGAGGCCAAGCTGTCCGAGGCCCAGCGCGTGCGGATGCGTGCAGCATATAAGGACGCGGGCCCCGAGGCCGTGTCAGGATTTCGTAAAGTGCTTGAAGCGATGATGGATACTGATATGCGTCATGCTTACACGAAACTGCGGGATACCACCTCATGAGCGAAATGGACGCCCATCTGCTGATCGTTGACGACGATGAGCGTATTCGTGATCTGCTCAAGAAGTTTCTGATGCGGAGCGGTTTTCTGGTCACCGCTGCCCGGGATGCGGCACACGCAAGGCGGGTGTTGTCGGGGCTGGATTTCGACATGATCGTGCTGGACGTGATGATGCCCGGTGAAGATGGCGTGAGCCTGACCCGAACGCTGCGCGAAACCCATACCACGCCGATCCTTCTGCTGACCGCACGCGGCGAGACCGAGCACCGGATCGCCGGGCTTGAAGCCGGAGCGGATGACTACCTTGCCAAGCCGTTTGAGCCGAAAGAGCTGCTGCTGCGGATCAATGCGATCCTGCGGCGGATGCCGGAAACGCCGGCGCAGGACACAGCGACCAAGATTCTGAACCTCGGACCAATCCGGTATGACGTGGAACGCGGCGAAATGTGGCAGGGCGAAGAGCCCGTGCGCCTGACCGCAACCGAGAGCCAGTTGATGAAGATTTTCTCGGCCCAGCCGGGGGAGCCGATCAGCCGTGCCAAATTGGTTGAGGATCTGGGCCGCGATAAGGGGCAGGCGCAGGAGCGCGCGGTGGACGTCCAGATCACCCGCCTGCGACGCAAGATTGAACAAGACCCGAAGCAACCTCGGTATCTGCAAACAGTGCGCGGCGCCGGATATATGCTGGCACCGGATTGATTTGGCCGCTGCGCGGCGATTTTATGCCTTCGGCGAGGATTTTTTAGCCAGATGAACAGGGGATTCCGATGAAAACTGCCCTTCTGACTCATGCGGATTGTTTGGGGCATGTGACGCCGGACGGGCATCCGGAACGGGTGGCGCGTTTGGAGCACATCCTGCACGCGCTGGAATCGCTGGACCTGAACCGGGTGACGGCCCCATTGGCGGCGGATGACGATCTGTTGCGGGTGCATCCGGAAAGCTACATCCGCGATATTCGCAGCGCCCGCCCGGCGGAGGGGTTTGCCCAAATCGACGGGGACACGTTCATGTCTCTGGGTTCGGTCGATGCGGCCTATCGCGCCGCCGGGGCTGTGGTGCGGGCAGTGGATATGGTGCTGGGCGGCGAGGCTCCGAATGCGTTTTGTGCCATCCGCCCGCCAGGGCATCATGCCGAGACCGACACCGCCATGGGATTCTGCCTGTTTGGCAATGCGGCGCTGGCGGCGAAACATGCGTTGGATCATCATGGATTGAAGCGGGTCGCGGTGGTGGATTTCGACGTGCATCACGGCAATGGCACTCAGGACCTGCTGTGGGAAGAGAAGCGCGCCCTGGTTATCACCAGCCAACAGATGCCATTGTGGCCCGGATCCGGACGTCCGGACGAGACCGGTGCTTTTGAGACTGTTCTGAACATCCCTCTGTCGCCGGGCACTGGCGGGGCGGAGATGCGCGCGGCTTATGAAACACAAGCCTTCCCGCGTCTGCGGGCTTTCAAGCCTGAACTGATCATCATCTCAGCCGGGTTCGACGCGCATCAGGACGATCCTCTGGCCAATCTGAACTGGTCCACCGGCGACTTTGCTTGGGTCACTGCCGAGCTGTGCAAGATCGCTGATGAGCTGTGTGGGGGACGTATCGTCTCGACTCTGGAAGGCGGGTATGATCTGAACGCACTGGCCGAGGCCACCCGCGCCCATGTGGAAGAATTGATGAAGGCAGCCCGATGACCGATACCCCCGTTGATCAGATGACATTCGAACAGGCGATGAAAGAGCTTGAGGCCGTGGTCGGCCAGCTGGAGCGCGGCGACGTGGCGCTGGACCAGTCGATTGCGCTGTATGAGCGCGGGGCTGCGTTGAAAAAACGGTGCGAGGATGAGCTGAAAAGGGCCGAGGAAAAAGTGGCTGCGATCACTCTCGACGCCAATGGTCAACCGACCGGGACGACGCCTGTCGAAGGTCAGTAAATGTTTCGCGAAAAGCTAGCGCAGGATGCGGCGCGGATTCAGGACCAATTCGATCTGGTTCTGGGCGCGCTGGACGATCTGGATGTGACCCGAGCGATGGCCTATGCCACCGAAGGCGGCAAGCGGCTGCGCGGGTTTCTGGTGCTGGAAAGCGCGCGCCTGCATGGCGTGGACGCGGGCCGTGCGATCTGGCCTGCGACGGGGATTGAGGCGCTGCACGCCTATTCACTGGTGCATGACGACCTGCCCTGCATGGATGACGATGACCTGCGGCGCGGGCGTCCGACCGTGCATGTGAAATGGGACGAAGGCACCGCCGTTTTGGCGGGTGATGCGTTGCAGACGCTGGCCTTTGAGCTGTGTACCCGGCCCGAGGTCGGCACTGCCGAAGTCCGCGCGGACCTGGCCCTGACACTGGCCAAAGCCAGCGGGTCGCAAGGTATGGTGCTGGGTCAGGCGCTGGATATTGCGGCGGAATCGGCGGAGGCTCCGCTGACGCTGGAGGAAATCACGCGCTTGCAAGCGGGCAAAACCGGGGCTTTGATCGAATGGTCGGCTTGTGCGGGGGCTCGGCTGGCGCAGACCGATCCGGACCCCTTGCGCCAATATGCCCAAGCCCTTGGGCTTGCTTTTCAGATCGCGGATGACATCCTTGATGTGGAAGGTGATGCCGAAAAGGCCGGAAAACGACTGCAAAAGGATGCCGAGGCTGGCAAAGCCACGTTTGTATCCTTGCTGGGTCTGGCTGCGGCCAAGGCCCGCGCTGTAGAGCTGATCGATCTGGCCTGCGCTGCGCTGGATGGGTACGGTGCTTCGGCTGAAACCTTGAAGGACGCCGCCCGCTTCGTTATTGCCCGGGACAGCTAAGCCAGGAACGCGCCAAATGTCTGACCGCCCGAACACGCCCCTGCTGGACCTTGTGAACCGCCCTGCGGACCTCAAGCAGTTCTCAGATGCGCAGCTGCATCAGGTGGCGCAGGAATTGCGGGCCGAGACGATCTCGGCCGTGTCCGTCACCGGCGGCCATCTGGGCGCTGGTCTGGGTGTGGTCGAATTGACTACCGCGCTGCATGCCGTCTTTGACACCCCCCGCGACAAGATCATCTGGGATGTCGGCCACCAATGCTATCCGCACAAAATTCTGACCGAACGGCGCGACCGTATCCGCACACTGCGTATGAAAGACGGCCTGAGCGGTTTTACCAAACGCAGCGAAAGCCCTTATGACCCGTTTGGCGCAGCGCATAGCTCAACCTCGATCAGCGCTGCGCTGGGCTTTGCTGTGGCTCGCGATCTGGGCGGCGTGACGACGGAGGGACTTGGCGACGCAATTGCTGTGATCGGCGATGGCTCGATGTCTGCAGGCATGGCCTTTGAGGCGATGAACAACGCGGGGCATCTTGGGAAACGCCTGATCGTCATCCTAAACGACAATGAGATGAGCATCGCCCCGCCCGTTGGTGCGCTGTCCAGCTATCTGTCGCGGATTTACACCGAGGCCCCTTTTCACGACCTGAAAGCCGCCGCCAAAGGTGCGGTCTCGCTGCTGCCCGAACCGTTCCGCGAAGGCGCGAAACGCGCCAAGGAAATGCTTAAAGGCATGGCCGTGGGTGGCACGTTGTTCGAGGAACTGGGCTTTTCCTATATCGGGCCGCTGGACGGTCATGACATGGAGCAACTGCTGCCGGTTCTGCGAACGGTCAGGGCGCGGGCTACCGGTCCGATCCTGATCCATGTGCTGACCAAAAAGGGTAAAGGCTACGCCCCCGCCGAGCAGGCCCGCGACAAAGGTCATGCGACGGCCAAGTTCGACTTGGTGACCGGCAAGCAGCACAAGGCGCCATCCAACGCGCCGTCTTATACCTCGGTCTTTGGCAAGACGCTGGTCGAAGAGGCCGGACGCGATGACAAAATCGTTGCCGTCACCGCCGCGATGCCAGATGGCACAGGGCTGAGCCTGTTTGCAGAACGCTACCCCTCGCGCTGTTTTGACGTAGCGATTGCGGAACAACACGGCGTAACTTTCGCTGCCGCACTGGCGGCCGGGGGGATGAAGCCATTCTGCGCGATGTATTCCACCTTCCTGCAACGCGGCTACGATCAAGTCGTGCATGACGTCGCCATACAACGCCTGCCGGTACGTTTCGCCATTGATCGTGCGGGCCTTGTGGGCGCCGACGGAGCCACCCATGCTGGGTCGTTCGACATCGCCTATCTGGCCAACCTGCCCGGCATGACCGTCATGGCCGCCGCAGATGAGGCTGAACTGGTGCATATGGTCGCCACCGCCGCGGCCCATAACGACGGCCCCATTGCCTTCCGCTACCCGCGAGGAGAAGGCGTTGGCGTCGACCTGCCCGAACGCGGAGAGGTGCTGGAAATCGGCAAAGGCCGCGTGATCCAGACCGGAGCGCGCGTGGCACTGTTGTCCTTTGGCACTCGTCTGGCCGAGGTGCAGAAGGCCGCTGAGGCGCTCTCGGCCAGGGGCATCACCCCCACCATCGCCGATGCCCGCTTTGCCAAACCGCTGGACCGTGAGTTAATCCTTGATCTGGCGGCCAACCATGAGGCCCTGATTACCATCGAAGAAGGCGCGGTTGGCGGGTTCGGCAGCCACGTGGCACAACTGCTGGCGGATGAGGGCGTGTTTGATCACGGTCTGAAATACCGTTCGATGGTGCTGCCGGATATCTTCATCGATCAGGCCAACCCGGCGGATATGTATGCTGTCGCGGGCATGAACGCCGAACAGATCGAAGCCAAGGTGCTGTCGGTTCTTGGCGTGACAACCATCGGTGAAAAACGCGCCTGAGTCAGTTCGGGGCGGCGCGTGCATCGCCGCTCAGGCCCGCTTACGGCCAAGGTCGGAAAAGCAACGGCAGCTGTTGTGCAGGTTGAAATCCCCGTAAGGTCGTTTTGCATCCGTGTTCAAAACTCTTCGTTTACCTGCGATTTTGGGGGTGAGTCATTGTGAACACAGGATTAAATCGCTTTTCCGGGTGGTATTTCTGCCTGCCGAAGTTTCTGCTAGAGGTTAAAAAACAAAAACTCCACCCTTGAGCAGGCGGGCGGATGAGAAACACGATCGCTGCGTTGGCGGCACTCATTCTTATGAGTCTTCCGGCGACATCAAAAGAGATTCAAATTGGCAACGACCCCGGCGGTCGCATCATGGATCGGATGGTCCAGATAGAAATCGCCAATCGAACCGACGTGCAATTCCAGATTATCGGAGACTATTGCAACTCCAGTTGTACCATGCTGCTGGGCGCGAAGGATGTTTGCGTATCATCCGAAACGATTTTTGGGTTTCACGGCCCTCACAGGTTGGACCGGAAAAAAATGTCGACCGATGAATTCGACAGGAAAAGTGTAACGCTCTCAAGTTACTTCCCAGGCCCGGTCAGCAGCTGGTTCATGTCCAAAGCAAGATTTGCAGGTCCGGGTGAGCTGCTCTTTGTATCGGGAGAATACCTGATCGGTCTCGGAGTGAAGGAGTGCGTATGAAGCACAAAGGCGCACCTCTATTCGGAGCACGAGGTTAGCACCAAGTATTTCTTAGGCAATTGTGGTGCCTCCAGAGGGCATCTAATCCTTGTTTCAAGATGTTTCATCGTATCCCAAGAAATCACGAAATAATTGATTTTCGGTGGTTTTACTATGTCACTGTGTTCCACTGTGCCCCAACCTATACTATATGTATTGGGTGGGTAGAGAGGTGGATGAGTGTCACGCCCTCTAAACAAGCTCAGTGCTGCAACTCTAAAGTCGGCGTCGCCGGGGAAGCTCTCTGACGGCGGTGGGCTGTGGTTCCATCGACGTGTGGACGGCGGGGCGCAATGGTTTCTCCGCGTCACTGTCCACGGGCGTCGGCGTGAAATGGGCCTGGGCTCATATCCTGAGGTATCACTTAAGGAAGTTCGCCAACCCCATGCAAAAGGCCCATGCGGCTCCAAGATGCACTGCAACGTCGAAACGCACTGGTCTTCCTTGCAAAAATCCGGCGGTCAAAGGCTGGACAGTATGCCGGATGCACGCCGCAGGAGGCGGGCACGGTCCCGGTAAGTCCAACCCGGCCTACAAGCATGGTATGCGCAGCCGGAAGGCCCAAGCAGTGAGAAAGGCCATTAATGAGCATGTGCGCATGGTTCGTGAACTGCAAAGACAGTTTGGCCAATGAGGCGGCGTGGCCCTGCAGTCGCCCTCTGCGGGGGGGGGGAAATAGTGTTTAAAGAGGCGCTAGAAGGTGCGGGCAAAAGTCCAACCCTCTGGCACCATTTCTTTTTTCATCAGGAAACGAAGAGTCGCCACGTCTCGAATTAGCAACCCTCGATTGGAGAGAATGCCTGTTTTAAATCAACCGGTTTGCCAAGGTTCCGGGCCAGACGTCCGTCATTCTCTCTCCAATATGTACGCTTCTCGTAAAAGGTTTGATTGCCAAATCCCTTGGATTTTCCACTTAGGCAAATGTAAGAATCGCTAAAGTCATCAAAATAACTTACGTCATCGAATGCGAATTCTCGCGATTTGAAGCCTTCTCTTTCGCGCGACGGAACCACCGAGTTTTGATCAACGACTTCAACGCCACCGACGACAACCTTTGCTGAAAGGTTGATTGCAAAGGGAGAGTCGTTCTCAACTAAAACCAAAACCTTAGTCGCGCCAGTTTGCATACTACGTTTAATATCGGGGTCGCCGTGAAAGCGGACCCACATCGGAACCGCTTCAGCAATCTTTTGTGTATCTTCGGAGATTTCGAACGTGTTTTCAGCGGTGTTAAGCGTGTTTTCAGCTGTTTTCCGTGTGTTTTCAGCAGTCTGAGCCGTGTTCTCAGAAATGTCTGAGAGATCCGCTCTAGCCTCAGTCAACAGCTGTTCGAAGCCCACAACAGCTTCGGCAACTTTGGCCGGAAAAACAAATGCGTAAACCGCTGCGAACAACGCACAAACTTCAGCAAAGCTGGCCCCAAAGCCAATGGCCCGCTCTAGGTGCGGAAATCCCGAGAAAATCTTCTTCATTTTAATACTGATGCCCGCCTTCGTTCGCCCTATAGGTGTTTTCTCAACCTTTAGAAGAGTTTCGGTAGGATTAGAATAGCCACTACAAAAAGTGCTCTCTGCTAGCTATTGGTCGACCGCTTGCGACCACGACCGCGCAAGTTGCCTTATCGTCTAGCCATGTTGCGCCGTGTGAAGTCTGGCACGTGGGTATGCCGGTGGTGTGGCGACGAGCTTCCCGACTATCGCAGAACGGACGCTCAGTATTGTTCTGAGGGATGCAGAAAGCGGGCCGCAAGGAAGCGACGTTTAAAGCAGAGCGAAGTGGAGGACGTTTTAAATGTGGTTGTTCCGTCGCCTACGCGCCACCAAACCAAGTCCAGTCAGGCCGACGAGAAACAAGGAAAGTGAGGCGGGAAGCGGAACGGGAGCTATCTCAGTTTGATAGGTGTAAACCTTTAAATCTGTAACTTTTAAGCTGGAGTCTACCAGACCACGACCAGATAAGAGGAAAGAAAGTATTCCGTCAGTTACTTGATCCTGATCCCAAGTCAGAAACAAATCCAGGTCGTTAATTTTTGATCCTGGGTCGAAATAAGCAAGTGTGCGACCGTCAAGTAACACTTCAAACCAGTCTTCTGGCCCCAAATCCATGTCAGAAATCGAGAAACCCAAGGCTCCATAATTGCTTAAATTCCCAATTGTTCCGCCCCAATATGCGTCTGAACCTTCGTAAAGCAGACCGCCGGAGGGTTCAAAAAGTACATTTGCGAAAAATGGATCAATGAAATCTATGTCCTCAACAACGAAATCAAATACGATTGACTTCAATACTTGGTTTTCAACTAACAAAGGCCGATTAAATCCACCCATTTCCAATGCGCTTGGGTCCCTTATGGACTCAACATAAGTGTCAAATATTTCTGTATGTTCTAGGTCTAAGAAATAACCGCCGTTAATTTCCGCACCGCTTATTGCTTCACCATATGCATCTAATAGGTCACCGTAATAATTCTCGAATCGTTCCACCTGCGCTACTGTGGCCGCTAGCTGGTATTGCTCTGGCCTAAGAACGTCATACGGGCCAAAAAGAACATTTGTCGGGGCGTCTAGCACAGTAATCTGAGATACATCGGCACCTAGTCGCTGCAAATTTGGTGCGATGGTGTTGTTCAATGCGCTACCGTAAGAGTGACCAACAAAATGTATCTGCTGGTCATAATCCGTTCCCCCGATTGTCTGAAACAGGCTGTCACTTATCGAGTTGCCAACATCATAAATATCTCCAATTGGGCTAAGTAGCCCCCCTGAGGATAAAGATGCCCTAAAAACAAATGCGGCTTCCCATGTTACCAGCAAGACATTGAAGTCTGGATAGTTTGCTTTGATGTTGTTGTACGCACCCTCCAACTGCTCCACATCAAATGGGTTTCCAGTGTACAAATACTGTCCACCAAAACTGGGCTGACGCCCGTGAACAAACGCTACCGTTGGTTTGTCCCTCTGGAAGTTAAGAGTGTCACCACCAATCGCATACTCGGTAGAACTGGGTGGCGGTGACGAAGGGTCACCAAAGTTCGAAGAGGGTTGAAACATCTCGCCGCCACCGGGCTTACCGCCACCCGATCCGCCGCCAGGACCGCCGCCGCCATCTCCTGATGACCCCGAGGACCCTCTACTTTCAATCGCGTTCGTCAGAGATATCGCTGTTCGGTCATCCGATTCACTAACTTCATCAATAGTATTAATTAAATTCAGGTTGACGGTTTCAGCAGTAGCAGGGTTAAAATTGAGAAAAAGCAGTCCAATTGCACCCGCGCTAAACAAAAGATTATACATCTAATTCACCACCTACTTACTTTAATCACCCCAACTACGCTAAATTGAAACGCTGTTTCGCGTCCATGTCGGTGTCGCCAAGCTAGTTAATGGCAACTTTCGGAGATTGACGAAAACCTGATGCGCTCGGAACTTACGCCGACGCAGATGTCAGAGCATTTGGCAAAACGAAAGGAACTTTGGACGGCGCGTGAGATACTGCGCGGAATCCGCGCGAAACTCCTGGTCGGCCAAAAGGTTTTGCGGCTGAAACGGCGGAGGTTGCTGGGGTCGACAAGCGAAGGGTTCAAGAGGCTGTTTCCCGCGCCGAGGGCGTCACACAGGAAGCCAGAGTACGCGGAGCGGCTGAAGTCCAAGGTGGGGCCAATTGTTCCACCGCGTCACAATTATGGGATCAGCCTACATTTAGCCGCAGAGGCCTCAAATATGCCCGTCAGGCACATTTGGCGGTATCAGCGTGGCGTCCCGACGTCAGACGCTTTCGCGGCCCTGTGGGGCGTTCATTCCGTAGCGGCGGGTGCTGTTTCCGTATCGGCAGCCGGTGCGGTTTCTTCGGTAGCTCCGTCGTCGCCTGACCCCATCATGATGAAGACCAAGACAACGACAAGGATCGCAATTGCAATTATCACATAGTTTTTGTTCATATCTATTCTCCCAGTGCGGTGAACGGATCGAACAGCGGCTGACACCTATAGCTTCAAGCCGTCCTCAGCTTCACAGGTGCCGTGATTGAAAGCTGTTCGTATTGATCGACCGCCGACAGATATTCTTTGAGCTGTTTGCCTTCGTCTGTGTCTGGTTCAGATCCCCACAAGTATTCGATTTCCCGCAATGCGGCACGGTACTCGGTCGGGGTGCGGACAATGCTCATGGCAATACCTCAAAGAATAAATCAATGCCGGGTGTTTACCTGAAAATGCGTGATTCTGATAGTTGGCTTTTGGGCCAAGAACATTGAGCGGGTCGCCATAGTCCGCAACATGGGACAAGAAGCATGATATGAAACTAAGCCGTTTGTTAGAGAGATTGCCCGACCTCGCCAGTCGAAACGTGATACCGCAGGGGGCAATAGATGAGGTGCGCTTATTCGCGCTGGGGGCCTTCAATAGTACAGTTTTGGAACTTAACCGGGTAGTTGAAGTGGTAGAGGGACTCAGAGAACATGTAGGCCAACCATTTGGTTTGCATCCGTGTGCCTTTACGCTCGACTACTCCACGATGGAAGATGATGGATTATCGAAACCAGCAACTTTTATAGAGGTAGTGAGACCACAATCGGATGGCGCTGTATACGTCAGCCAGTTTTTCGCCCTCCCCAAGCGGCTACACTTTGTAAATAATTTCCTATTCAGGCACGGCCCTGATGGTACGACCGCCATCATTACGCCGACGTCTAGTCAGTCGGAATCTCCTAAAGAACGGGCCGCAATTTCCAACTACCCACTTGCGATTGCAGTGCTCATTACTCGTGGTTGCAGCGTGGATCTCAAGCGCGCCCCAAGTGTAGTGAACGCAAGGCGTCGGCGACTTAGTAAAACCCCGATTCCAGCACATTACAATGTCGATGCGGGGGAGTACCTCTCTGCTCTGGGATCGGAGCTTACTGACACTGACAACGGTGGAACTCATGCGAGTCCGATCCCGCACCTAAGACGAGCTCACGAACGCGTACTATCGAGTGGCAAGCGCGTTTGGGTTTCATCTGCCTTGGTGAATGTGCGCAGCGAAGGCGACATAGCATTTGTTGAACGTCGCAAAGCCTATGAGCGGGCCTAAGGCAGGGCCAAAGCGGAACTCCCCACTTTGGGACAAATCTGGAAAGCTTCGCGCTGCGGAGGCGCGCTCATCTATGTAGCAATGTAGCAGGCCCTAACTTCCGAAAACGTTTTTTGATTTGGGAGATTGATGAAAACCTGATGCGGTCGGAACTGACGCCGACGCAGATGGCTGAGCATTTGGCTAAGCGAAAAGAGCTTTGGGCGGCGCGTGCAATTTCCCGACAAGTTGTCTCGAAACCCCGCGGAGGTCGCCCGAGTGAATTTGCCTCTGAAACGGCAGAGGTGGCCGGAGTTGACACCCGCACTGTTCAGCGTGCTGTTTCCCGTGCCGAGGGTGTCACGCATGAGGCCAGAGACGCCATCAAAGGCACTGAGCACGACAAGGGTGTTGTGCTGTACGGAATGAGGGCGCGCTTACCATAAGCACGCCCCAGTCTCAGGGAGGATAATGAAAATACTGCGCTCTCAAAAACACCGTGAACGCCAACTCGATAACTGCAATCAGTATTGACGGATCAGGCGCGGCAGTCAGTGATGTGGGTTACACAACTTAGGCTTTCCGTGAAATCCAGAGCCTGCTCTGAGAACGCAAGTGCCTCCCAAATTCAGGCAAGCTACTGAATTAATAGAGTCAGTAGCAGGCTGATTGACCTGCATACATACCAAGACCTGCCCCTGCTGCGGTTGCCAGGGTTTTGCCAGTTCCGCCGCCGAACCGGTTTCCGACCACTCCCCCGAGTGCAGCGCCTCCTAGGACACCAGCAGCACAGCGAGCGTCATGCTGCACCTGAGCCTGAGTTGGCGTCGTCGGTGCCCCACATGCAGCTAAGAGCAGTGAACCGCCAAGCGCGCAGGCTATCAATACCTTCTTCATATCGGTTGCCTTTCGAATTACCAAATGAGTCACCTAACTAGGTGGCTCTCGGCAGAATTCTGTACAAGGCTTCAGCGTCTACGTAATTTGAGATTAACCATATCTTAATGAAATAAACCCCAGGTTAAGTTCCTCAGAGCAAAGTTATGAATCGCCATCACCTAATTAGGTTACACGAGGCATCCCCTAAGCTTCTGGCCACCCCATAAAGGTGGATATAAGGGTGGACGAAAATAGATACAACTTGTATACTGCGCTGTAATTTAGAGATATTTTTTTATTAAGTGGTGCCTCAAGAGGGACTCGAACCCCCGACCTTGTCCTTACGAAGGACCTGCTCTACCAGCTGAGCTATTGAGGCAAGCGATGGTTCGTTTAAACGGTCAGAATAATACGCGCAAGTCTCGATCTTTGTGATTTTCATCTACAGTTTTATTGGTGCCTCACGTTTCCGCACCCTGATCTATTGGCCAGTCTGTGAAGATTTTGTGACGGTGTGGATTCCTGATTGCCACATAATCTTTATTTCTATATTTCATGAAATATGATAGAACAGATAACTGACCAACTTGCCATCCTCGGCCACCCGCTGCGCATTTCAGTGTTTCGCATGTTAATGCGACGCTTTCCTGACACTGTGCCCGCAGGAGAGCTGGCGGCAGAGCTGGATATCAAAGCCAGCACCCTCTCGAACTATCTGAACGCACTACAGCGTTCGGGGTTGGTGACGCAGGAACGGTCGGGAACGTCCCTGCTCTACTCGGTCGATATGAAGAACGTGCAGCACATGCTGGATTTTCTGGTCCTCGATTGCTGCCGTGGCCGCCCTGATATTTGCATGCCTTTCAGCCAAGGAAATGACACCATGACGGACCGCAAATTCAATGTACTGTTTCTGTGCGTGGGCAACTCCGCCCGCTCGATCTTTGCCGAATCGCTGCTGCGCGAGCTGGGCAGCGATCGGTTCAACGTCTATTCTGCCGGAACCCAGCCGACATCGGCGCTCCATCCCTTTGCCGTGCAGGTGTTGAAAGACAAGGGGCACGACACCTCGGTGCTGCGCTCGAAACACATGTCCGAGTTTGCCGCGCCGGGCGCGCCGGACATGGATTTTGTCTTTACCGTCTGCAACCAGGCCGCCAACGAAGAATGCCCGGCGTGGGAAGGCCAGCCGATCAGCGGTCATTGGGGCATGGTGGATCCGGTCAAGGCCACCGGCACCGATGCCGAGAAAAGCCTGGCCTTCCAGAACGCCTATGGCGCGCTGAAGCGTCGGATCGAGGCCTTTACCTCTCTGCCGGTCGAAAGCCTTGATCGGATCGCATTGCAAACTGCTGTCGATGACATCGGCAGGACGTCACTTGAGGACACGAAATGACGACTTACGCTGTAAACGGCCTGGGCCGGATGGGAAAACTGGCCCTGAAACCGTTGCTGGAGAAGGGCGCAAAAATCGCCTGGATCAATGACGGGGTTGGCAACCCCGAGATGCATGCGCATCTGCTGGAGTTCGACACGGTGCATGGTCGCTGGGATGCCGAGTTTTCCCACGACGCGGAAAACGTCACCATCAACGGCACCCGCCTGCCCTTTATCGGCACCAAGAACCTGAACGACCTGCCTTTGGATGGCGTGGACGTGGTGATCGACTGTACCGGCGTTTTCAAGACCGAGGCCAAGCTGGCTCCTTATTTCGAGGCGGGGGTGAAAAAGGTTGTTGTCTCGGCGCCGGTCAAGGACGGCCCCACCGCCAATATTGTCATGGGTGTGAACGAAGACGTCTATGACCCGGCCACGCATCACATCGTGACGGCGGCCTCCTGCACCACCAACTGTCTGGCCCCGGTGGTCAAGGTCATTCACGAAAACCTCGGCATCCGCCACGGCTCGATGACCACGATCCACGACGTGACCAATACGCAAACCATCGTGGACCGCCCGGCCAAGGACTTACGGCGCGCGCGCTCAGCACTGAATTCGCTGATCCCGACCACCACCGGCTCGGCCACCGCGATCACGCTGATCTATCCCGAGCTGAAGGGCCGGTTGAACGGCCACGCAGTGCGGGTGCCGTTGCTGAACGCCTCGCTGACTGATTGCGTGTTCGAGGTTGAACGCGAAACCACCGTTGAAGAGGTCAATGGCTTCTTCAAGGCTGCCGCCGAGGGCGAGTTAAAGGACATTCTGGGCTATGAAACCCGACCTCTGGTGTCGACCGATTATACCAATGACGAACGGTCTACGATCGTCGACGCACCCTCGACCATGGTGGTGAACGGGACGCAGGTAAAAATCTATGCGTGGTACGACAATGAGATGGGCTATGCCCACCGTCTGGTCGATGTCGCGCTGAAGGTTGGGGCCTCGCTGTGACCACCCGGCCCGAAGGACTGTCGGCCTATATCGCGGTCACGGCGGCCTATTGGGCCTTTATGCTGACCGACGGGGCTCTGCGTATGTTGGTGCTGCTGCACTTTCATACGATGGGGTTCTCGCCGGTTCAGTTGGCATATCTGTTTGTTCTTTATGAAATCGCCGGTATGGGGACCAACCTTGCAGCGGGCTGGATTGCGGCGCGGTTTGGGCTGACTTCGACGCTCTACGCGGGGTTGGCGTTGCAGGTTGGGGCACTACTTGTTCTGACCCAATTAGACCCTAATTGGGCGATTCCGGCCAAAGTTGCCTTTGTGATGATCGTGCAGGGGGCCAGTGGCGTGGCCAAGGATTTGGCCAAGATGTCTTCGAAATCCGCCGTGAAACTGCTGGCGCCGACCGAAGGCGGCGGGCTGTTCCGCTGGGTTGCTGTTCTGACCGGCTCGAAAAATGCCGTCAAAGGCTTGGGCTTCCTGTTGGGGGCCGCTTTGCTGGCGACGCTGGGCTTTGTGTGGGCCACGCTGGCCATGGCGATTGTACTGGCGGTCATTTTGGTTGCCGTCATCCTGTTCATGCCGCCGGGCCTGCCCAAGGGGCGCAAGGGTGCGAAATTCTCTGAGGTTTTCTCGAAATCCTCCAACGTGAACTGGTTGTCGGCGGCACGGGTGTTTCTGTTCGGCGCGCGCGACGTGTGGTTTGTGGTCGGCATACCGATCTATTTCTACGCGGTGCTGTCCGACGGCACCGAGGAGGGCAACCGCGCGGCCTTCTTCATGATCGGTACCTTCATGGCCGTCTGGGTGATCCTTTACGGAGCCGTTCAAGCCAGCGCGCCCAAAATCCTGCGTGCGTCCGAGCGCACCGAGGGCGACCTGATCCACGCCGCCCGCAGCTGGGCCGCCGCCCTGTTTTGCGTTCCGGCAGCGTTGACGATAGCGGCGCTGGTCTCCCAAGGGCCGCAGACATGGCTAACTGTCACGCTGGTTCTGGGCCTGTTGGTGTTCGGGGCGATCTTTGCGGTCAATTCCTCGCTACATTCCTACCTGATCCTGGCCTTCACCAAATCCGAGCGGGTGACAATGGATGTGGGGTTCTATTACATGGCCAACGCAACGGGCCGCCTTGTGGGCACCGTGCTGTCTGGCCTGACCTATCAGATCGGCGGGCTGCCTTTGGTTCTGGGCACCGCGGCCGTCATGGTCGCGCTGGCGGCGCTTACCTCGAGCAAACTGACCGATCAAACGACTGAGGCATACTCATGAGCATTTTCGAACGCTACCTGACCGTCTGGGTCGCATTGGCCATGATTGGCGGAGTTCTGATCGGCCTCGCCGCGCCCGGGCTGGTCGGGTTGATCGCCTCGGCTGAGGTGGCCAGTGTCAATCTGGTGGTGGCCTTGCTGATCTGGGCCATGGTCTATCCGATGATGGTCGGCGTTGATTTCGGCGCGGTCGCGGGCGTGGCGCGCCAGCCCAAAGGGTTGATCGTGACGCTGGTGGTCAACTGGCTGATCAAGCCCTTCACCATGGCGCTGCTGGCGGTGCTGTTTTTCGACTATGTCTTTGCGCCGTGGATTCAGCCCGAGGATGCCGCGCAATACACTGCCGGTCTGATCCTGCTGGGCGCGGCCCCCTGCACCGCGATGGTATTTGTCTGGTCACAACTAACCAAAGGAGATGCGATCTATACGCTGGTGCAGGTCTCGGTGAACGATCTGATCATGGTCGTGGCCTTTGCCCCTATCGTGGCCTTTCTGCTGGGCGTCACCGATATCTCGGTCCCGTGGCAAACACTGGTGCTGGCAACCGTGCTTTATGTGGTGTTGCCCCTGATTGCCGGGCTGATCACGCGGCGGAAACTGGGCTCGCAAGACGCCATTGATACGTTTTCGACCCGGGTGAAGCCGTGGTCGGTGCTGGGCCTGATTGCCACGGTGGTCATCCTGTTTGGCCTGCAGGGGCAGACGATTTTGGCCAAACCGCTGGTGATTGTCCTGATCGCCGTGCCGATCCTGATCCAAAGCTACGGCATCTTCGCCCTGGCCTACGGAGCAGCCTATGCGTTGAAAGTCCCCCACCGTATCGCCGCCCCTTGCGCCATGATCGGCACGTCGAACTTCTTTGAACTGGCCGTCGCCGTTGCCATCAACCTGTTTGGCTTGAACTCAGGCGCGGCGCTGGCAACTGTGGTTGGCGTTCTGGTCGAAGTGCCGGTGATGTTGTCACTGGTGGCCTTTGCCAACCGCACCCGTGCCCGGTTTCCCGAGCCCACCGGGGTCGACGCGCTGGATGCGGGAAAACTCAATCCCTAGCGCGAGCACCTCATGTGATCAGTGAGTTCCGCGCGGCACGAAATAGGGATCGATCAGAAGGGTTTCGCTGGGCCTGCCAGGCTCGGACAACCGGCGTTCCAGCAAGTGGATGACGTGCTCGACCGCCTCGTCGATGGGGTTGTTCACGGTGCTCAGATTAAAGGTGGGCCAACCGGCCATCTCGATATCGTCGAAGCCAACAATCGACAGCGCGCCCGGCACATCCAGACCAAGCTCCCGTGCTGCGGTCAGCGCGCCGATTGCGCTGGCGTCATTGGCACAGACCAGCGCATCCAGACGGTTGCCCGGCAACAGGGTCATCGACGCATCATACCCGGCCTCGACGGTAAACTCGCCCGCTTCTTCCGCGATCAGCGGCAGCCCGGCCTGATCCAGGGCCTTGATCAAACCCGCCCGGCGATCGGCAGATGAGGCAAAACACTCCGCACCGGCGATGAACCCGAACCGCTTGCGCCCCCGGTCGATAAGGGCCTGTGTGGCGATGCGCATCCCCTCGGCGTTCCGGCAGCACACGTTATCGACCCTCGGCGCATCCACGATCCGGCCGGATGAGATCATCGGAACACCGAACTTGCTGCATTGCTCGACCAGCGCGCCGGGCATACTGCCACCGCGCAGAATCAGGGCATCCAGCGGGTATCGCATCACCTGATCAATGGCGGCTTCTGCTCGGTCGTCACCGCCATCAATCAGAATCGGCCACTTGTTCAACGCGTTTAGCTGACCCACCAAACGGTTCACGAATTCAGAATCGTAGGTGCTGCGCATGTTGCCGACAAAGACCGCCACCAGATGCGATCGCCCGCCTTTCAACCCCGCCGCCAGAGCGTTGGGCTGATAGCCCATGCGCGCAGCCATGTTGTGAATCTTCGTTCGTTTGTCCGCATCAAGATAAGCGCCCGGCGTGAAAGCCCGCGAGACGGCGGAACGGGACACTCCGGCCGCGTCGGCAACGGCTTGCGCCGTCACACGGCGGGGCCTATTGGCGGGTTTGGCGTTGTCGTCCTCCACGTCCAAGCTGTCGTCCGTTTCCGCGTAATTTGTCAATATTGCTAAAAAAGTTTCACCCAACTGTCACACGATCCGCGTACGTGACCACGTGTGCACATCCTGTGCATTGTGCCCGGGTTTTTCCCCGATTGCATCAGACTTTTCACGACGAGGGCCCGTCCCCTCAGCACGGCGTATCTGCCAACAATCGGGGCTGCTCCCGAACCGGAGGATCGAAATGACCAACTTCAAGTTCAGCGCAACCGCTGCCGCTGTCGCCTTGTCCGCGACCGCAGCTTTTGCCGAAACCGAAATCACCTGGTGGCACGCGATGGGCGGCCAGTTGGGCGAAACCGTCAACAAAATCGCCGAGGATTTCAACGCCTCGCAGGACGACTACAAGATCACTCCGGTCTACAAAGGCAGCTACGAAGAAACGCTGACCGCTGGTATCGCCGCCTTCCGCGCGGGCGAGCAGCCCAACGTCATGCAGGTGTTCGACGCCGGCGCCGCAACCGTCATCGGTGCCAAGGGCGCGACCATCCCGGTTCAGGATCTTCTGGCCGATAATGGCATTGAATTCGACATCAACGATTACATCGCCGGTGTCCGCTACTTCTATGCAGACAGCGACGACAAGATGATCGGAATGCCGTTCAACTCGTCGACCCCGATCCTGTATTACAACGTCGACGCGCTGGAAGCCGCAGGTGTCACCCCGCCGAAAACCTGGGAAGAGTTCCAGTCGACCACCGCTCCGGCGCTGAAAGACGCGGGCTATATCGCACTCAGCCAGTCGCACCTGCCCTGGATCTTCACCGAGAACTTCATGTCGCGCCATGACCTGCCGTTCGCGACCAACAACAACGGCTATGACGGCACCGACACCCAAATCCTCGTCAACAATGACGCGATCAAGGCGCACTTCACCGCCGTGTCTGAGTGGAACGAAAACGGCCTGTTCGAATGGTACGGCACCGGCTGGAGCGACAACGCCAAACCATTCGAAGAAGGCAAGGTTGCCATGTGGCTGGGCTCGTCGGGTTCGTTTGGTGGCCTGTTGCAGAAAGACCTGGGCTTCGAATTCAGCGCAGTCGAGCTGCCCTATTGGGAAGCTGTCACCGCCGAGCCGACCCAAACCTTCATCGGTGGCGCCGCCCTGTTCGCCATGTCGGGCAAGTCGGACGAGGAAAACAAGGCAACAGCCGAGTTCTTCCGCTTTCTCACCGCGCCTGAAACCCAGTATTTCTGGCATCAGGAAACCGGTTATGTGCCGATCACTGAGGCGGCCTATGAGCTTGCAAAGTCGGATGGTCACTATGATCGTTTCCCGGCCGCCGAAATTGGTGTGAACCAGCTGCAGGACAAAGCGGGCGACAACACCAAGGGCTACCGCATGGGGTTCTACGTCCAGATCCGCGACATCATGAATCGCGAATATGGCCGTATCCTGACCGGTGAAACCGACGTGAATACCGCCTTCGAGACCATCGAAGCAGAAGCCAACGCTCTGCTGGCTCGCTTCGCCAAAACCCAAAGCTAAGCTTAGGGATCACCCCCAGGATGGTCGCGTCGTTCAGGCGCGGCCGTTCCTCATTTTCGTATCGGACCAATCATGAAACGCGCGGGCTTCGACAATATCTGGTTACCTGTGGCGCTGCTGCTGCCACAATTGATGATCATAGCCATCTTCTTTTACTGGCCTGCGGGCTGGGCTTTGCAATCATCGTTCTACTTACAGGACCCGTTCGGGTTCGGATCCACCTTTGTCGGGGCGGACAATTACACTTCGCTGATCGGCAACGATCACTACTTGCGCGTCGCATGGTTCACGGTTGTCTTTTCTATTCTGGTTACCTTTTTTTCGCTGGCCATCGCCCTGTTGCTGGCGGTCAAGGCGGACAAGGTGCTGCGCGGGGCCAAGTCTTACCGGACGCTGCTGATGTGGGTTTATGCCATCGCGCCGCCGGTGGCAGGTTTTCTTGGCATTCTGTTCTTCGACCAAAGCACCGGTCCGATGACCAGGTTCTTCCAGATGTTCGGCTGGGATTTCAAACTGGGCGTTGATTACAACGCCACGGCCACGGCGATGATCATCGTGTCGGTCTGGAAACAGATCCCAGTCAACTTCATCTTTTTCCTGTCTGGCCTGCAATCCATCCCGCGTTCCGTGCGTGAGGCCGCGATGATCGACAATCGCTCGGCCACCGGACGTTTTTGGCAGGTCACCTTCCCGCTGCTGGCGCCGACTGCGTTTTTCCTGCTGATCATCAACATCACCTACGCCCTGTTCGACACATTCGGCATCATCGACGCATTGATGAAAAGCAACCCGGGCAACAACCCGATGACGCTGGTTTACAAGGTCTATCTGGACGGCTTCCGGGGCAATGATCTGGGCGGTTCATCCGCGCAATCCGTGGTTCTGATGGTGCTGGTGCTGGCACTGACCGTCTTTCAATTCCGGCTGGTTGAACGCCGGATTCACTATACCTGAGGGGGCACATCATGGCTGACACAACGCTTGAAGCACCCGCCGCCACCCGTCGCCCCCGCCGCATTCGGTGGGAGACGGTCGGAGATCATGTCGTTCTGATCCTCGGCTCTCTACTGATGATGCTGCCGCCGCTGATCGCACTCACTACGGCCAGTCATGATGCGGTGACGATCCACCGCGAAGGGCTGCAACTGACGCTGGGCGACGATCTGGGCAAGAACTTCAAAAATGCCCTGTTTGAAAAAGGCGGATTCACCAAGAATGTGAACGGCATGTTGATGCTGATGAACTCGTTCATTCTGGGTATCGGCTTTGCTGTGGGCAAGATCATCATCTCGATGATGGCCGCCTATGCGATTGTCTATTTCCGTCTGCGTTTTGCCACGCTGGCCTTCTGGATCATCTTCACCACCCTGCTGCTGCCGCTTGAGGTGCGCATCCTGCCCTCATACGAGGCGATCCAAAAGCTGGGCCTGACCAACACCTATACTGGCCTGATTGTGCCGCTGATCGCTTCGGCCACTGGCACGTTCTTCTTTCGTCAGTTCTTCTTGTCCGTCCCTGAGGAACTGGCCGAAGCCGCCCGCATTGACGGAGCAGGCCCGTGGAAGTTCTTTATCGACATCCTCGTACCGCTGAGCCGGACGATGATCGCGGCGATTTTCATCATAATGTTCGTCTTTGGCTGGAACCAGTATCTGTGGCCGACTCTGATCACCACGGATGAAAGCTTTTTCACGCTGGTCCGGGGCATCAAGCAGATCGTTCTGACCTATACAGACGCCAACATCCCCGAACATGGACTGGCCCTGGCGCTGGCCATCGTGGCAATGATCCCGCCCGTGGCCATCGTCATCTTTTTCCAGAACTGGTTCGTCAAGGGCCTCACAGAATCCGACAAATAAGGAATACGCGCATGGCTCAGGTTTCTTTAGAGGGCATCCGCAAGGTTTATCCCAACGGCTTTCAGGCGGTTGAGAGCACAAGTTTCACCATTCAGGATGGCGAATTCGTCGTTCTGGTCGGCCCCTCGGGCTGCGGAAAGTCCACACTTCTGCGGATGATCGCGGGGCTCGAGGATATCTCCGACGGCACACTGAAAATCGGCGACCGGGTAGTTAATGACGTGGACCCGGCGGATCGGGACATCGCAATGGTGTTTCAGAACTATGCTTTGTACCCGCATATGACGGTGCGCAAGAATATCGGCTACGGGCTGAAAAACCGCGGCACGCCTGCAACCGAGATCTCGGCCAAGGTGGAAGATGCCGCCAAGATGCTGAACCTGACCGAGTATCTGGACCGCAAACCGGCGCAGCTATCCGGCGGCCAGCGTCAACGTGTTGCCATGGGCCGCGCGGTGGTCCGCGATCCGGCCTTGTTCCTGTTTGACGAACCGCTGTCCAACCTCGACGCCAAACTGCGCAACCAGATGCGGATCGAGATTAAGGCCCTGCAGCGTCGCCTTGGCACCACCGCCGTCTACGTCACCCACGATCAGGTCGAGGCGATGACAATGGCCGACCGCATCATCGTTCTGAACGAAGGTCGGATCGAACAGATCGGCACCCCGTACGAAGTCTATCACAACCCCGCCTCGACCTTTGTCGCCTCGTTTATGGGCGCGCCGCCGATGAACCTGATCGAGGCCGAAGTGGCCGAACAGCAGGTCCGGATCAACGGGTATGACGGGTTGATGCCCGCCCCCGCCGCCTATGTCGGCCCGGTCACGTTGGGCGTCCGACCCGAGGATGTGGAGTTGAACAATCAGGGTTCCGTCACGTTCCGCGTTGATATTCTGGAAGAACTTGGCGCCCACCGCCTGCTGCATGGTACGATTGCGGAACAACCCTTTTCGGTATTGGTTGGCAAGGACGAGGACGTCCAAACTGGCGAGACCCGCGTCACCCTAAAACCCGACGCCTTGCGGCTGTTCGATGCGGAAACGGGAAAAACCCTGTGATCAGTGACGTTTTTAATGTTCTTCCCGCTGTAACCCCGGATCAGCGCCGGGAAATTCTGGCCGCCCCACGCACGTCCGAGGCGCACCGGGGCCTGTTGTCCGGCCTGCCCGCGATGAACGCGCTACAAGTGGGGGGAGGCAGTTCAGCCGCCCAACTTCCCTCTCAATTTACCGTCGCGGCCTGGAATGTGGAACGCTGCTTGTTTCCCAAAGACACAGCCACCCACCTGAAACCGATCGCTCCGGATGTGGTGCTGTTGTCCGAGGTCGATCACGGCATGGCCCGCACCTCTCAACGTCACACAACCGAAGAGATGGCGCGCGCCCTGGGTATGGTCTACGCCTTTGGGGTCGAGTTTCACGAGCTTGATCTGGGCGGCCCGACCGAGCGGGCGTTCTGCACCGATACATTCAACGAACGTGGCTGGCACGGCAACGCGGTCCTGTCCTCGGTGCCGTTTGAACGCACCGCCCTGATCCGTTTGGACGACCATGGCCACTGGTTCGCGCCCGAAGCCGGAGCGGCAGATCCCGAACAACCCCGTATCGGCGGCCGGATGGCCATCGCCGCCGTAATCCCTACTGCCAACGGCCCCGTCTGCGTGGCCTCGACCCATCTGGAAAGCAATGCGGATGCGGCACAAAGGCACGCGCAGTTCAACCTGTTGCTGCAGGCTGTTGATACATTTGCCCCCGGTCTGCCGGTCCTCATCGGTGGAGACCTCAACACTGGTAACCACCTTCCGCCCGATTTCGACTGGCGGCAGGAGACCCTGTTCGATCTGGCCGAAGGTCAGGGCTATTCTTGGGCGTTCACTCCGCCGGGTCTCACGACGCGACCAAGCCTGATCACGCCGCACCCGGACCGGAAAATGAAGCTGGACTGGCTGGTAGGCCGTGGGTACGCGCCGGTTGAAAGCGGAATTCTGACCTCGATTTCCGCTTCGGGCACCCCCTTGTCGGACCACGATTGCGTCTGGAGCACCGTCAGACCGCAAGAGAAGTCAGATTAAAACTAGCGGCCGCGTCAGGTAACTCCCTCATTCTCGTTTTGACGTAGGATGCTATTATTCTTACTATAATGTTAGAAAACTGTTTCATTGGATTCCTGCAACAAAGGGTAAACTAAATCGAATACTGCAGGAATCCTGAGCATAGTGTTGTAGCAGAAATATCAACAAAGGCTTGTATTAAGCATCAAAAGAGTAATCGTATGGGGTTGACCCTGATCTCGCTAACGCTTTTTTCAGCTTACTGCCTGTTCGAGTCAGCGCTTTCCGGAGGAATTTCATGAAACTCCCCAATCGCGCTGATTACAAAAGCACTGCTTGGGGATGATGCCTAACTCTTCTGTGCCCGAGTTACTGTCCTGCGTCGGCGAAGGAAAGCTAATCCAGCAAAACCACCAATTAAAAGAATACTCGACGGTGGCAACGGTACAGGAGCCAGCACGACATCGCTAAAAACGGTTTTTACTTCACCAGAGCCCAGTGCGCCATCAAAAACGAAGAAGTTGTCGACTTGCCCCTGGAAGTACTCATTAAATGGCGTTGCTCCTGGCATATTAAATTGGGTACCAATTCGCGTCGGTGTTGAACCGCCAATTGAAATGGGCGTTGCAGATGAAAAAACTTCAGTCCCGTCTAGGTATAGCTTTGTTCCGACCCCTACTTCACTTGTGACTACGTAATCATGAAACAGCCCGTCCGTTGGGGTGGGTGTAGAAATTGCGCCAAATTGATCTGTGAAACGCACCTGTCCGTTGATATTGCCTACATAAAAGCCCGGTCCACCCGAAGTCCCTTGCGAGACTATTTCATGTATTCCAGATTGCGAAGTACGCGAGTTCAACGCCTGAAATGCCAATGTGAAGTCGCTTCCGTCTGTGGGAAGCAAGTTACCTGACATCTGGAGGTAGTCATTCCCTCCATCCAAGTTAAGCACGCCGCCCGATACAACGGCACCACCAATTAGGTTTCCCGATGCTGATCCAACTTCGTCGTTCTCGTCCGTGTCGAAAGTGAACATGTGCTGCAGTGTTGCAGCGCTTGCAGTGCCCACCGGATAAAGCAGAATGCATGCAGAAATCAGATACGTTCTTAACATTTTAACGTTACCCCCAACTCGAAATTGCACACCGCATCATGTCACAACAATTGACCCTGCGTCATCCCCTATGTGGAGGATTGACCGTCAATTTCGGATTGGAGGGCGGGCAGACAGCGCAAGACGAACAAGGTCCAGACGGGATTTACAGGCCAATTTTGCAGTAGAGGATTTGATCTGATCCCGCGTGGTATTGAGGCTTGTCGAACGGAGTTGGGCTATTTCTTCGGTTGTTGTGCCTCGGATGATATGTTCGCAAACCTCCAGCTCGGCAGGGCTCAGAAGATTAAAGGCTTCAAGGCCTGAAACGTTGAGGCAGTGTGAGTCTTCTGGGTCAATCAATACAAATAATGCCAGGGTTGCGGGGGCAACCTCGCTTTCCCGGATTGGCGCGGCTTTTGCGATGACAGGTAACCTGCCTGAACGCCGACGAAGTGACGTAATGAGGTGTTCCGGGCTCGCGCGTGTGTCGAGTGCCGACCTAAGAATTGAACGCAATGCGTCGGTTTCACTCGGCAATGCCGCGCCAACGGTCCCACTATGATCAGTTAGTGAATCACGTTCTGCAGCAGTCTCTTTGAACGCTTGGTTGGACACCAATATGCGGCCATCAGCCTTACACAATGCCACCGCAAAATCGAGTGCATCAAAGGCGTCCAATAGTGCTGCGTAACTTCGGGTAAGACCCCGTATTATTCAACCAGCCTCTATCGAATTTGACAGGATTGGTACCATGTCATCCATAAGGCCGCGCACTCTCGTAGGAATCTCGGCACCGAACTGCGCCATGTGTAACGCACCAATATCCGCCCAAGGACCGACATCGTTCATTTTTGCCACGTTGCGGCTTTTTGATTTTCCAGCCGCCAGTACGCGATCTCGAAAAGGGTTCTCAGGTAAGAACTGGTCATGTTCGAGATCGTAAAGCTCGAACTCAGAATAGAATTTTCCGGATGGCTTCCGCGCGAAACGTGAATACCCCTCCATTTCTTCGACTGGTATGAGGGTTGGCGACTTCGTTACCTCAATCACTTCTCGGCCATAAATGGAAAACTCGTAAGAGCTGTGGAAGATTTGGCTTCCAAAATCCTCGAAGTCATACTCGAAAATCATAAAAGCTGTTGCATTGCCTATCAACGAAACCACCTGATCGCAAACCCCAGGCCACAATTCAGGCCGGTAGGAGGCTTCGACAATAGGTACGACCAGATCCGAGAAATTTTTATCCATAAGAAACACCTAGAAGGACGCAATTATGGAATTCATACCGCCACTAGGTCAAATTAATTTGTTGGGCCAAAGATCTTCTAATCATTTTTTCACATAAAGCCATCAGGTGTTAATAAAGTGCGAAATCGTTCCTTTTATCACATCTCAAAGGACTCCGATTGTGGACATATATCTTTTTTGGTCCAGATTTTCTGATGGCTTCCGTTGAGCTTATTTGTTTCCAGATCGACAAACAAAATAATAACGCATTGGCGACCCCGGCAGGATTACTTTTTGTTTACTTTTGCATTTTTATATTTAATTACAGAACCTTATATCAATCACAGTACTATTTGCGTCACTCTTTGCGTCACCTATCCGAGGTTTTGTGGAGGACTCTACGTCACAACTGAATTCTTCGATGCGAAAAATGCTGGCCCCAACCAAGTGATAGGTGTTTCGTCAAACGACCGCTTAAATGTGGAAACGCTCGCCAAGGTTTCTGGGTTTGTCCAAGTTGCTCAAGTTCGAAGAACCGGAGAGAACTTCATAAATGGCTGTGCTCAAGTGGCTGCAGGAGACCGGGATCGATTGGTATTATACCGACCCATGCAAACCTCAACAAAACGCGTTCATCGAAAACTTCGACGGCAAGCTGCGCGATGAGTGCCTGAACGAGACGCTCTTCAGCTCATTGGCTGAGACCCGTGACACGCTGAACGCGTGGCAGGAGGACTACTACACCCACAGACCACATGCGGCTCTCGGAATCCTGATGCCCAGAGAATTTGGAAAGAAAACCATGATGGACAAACTGGTCGCTTAACGCCATCAAATCAAACCCTAGGACACTCCCCAAGGTGGAGGAAACTTGGGGCTCAGGTCAATTACCTTTGTATGTACGTCCAGAAACGGAAGACTTACACAAAAATTTGCCACTTGGAAAATGACGGTTGATTCTTTTCAGCCTCCAGCCTAGTCGAAATAAGGAAAGGACCAGCTATCGAGCTTTGGAGGTCAGTTTAGAGGACAGACTTCAAGCCATGCTTTTCCAATAAATTTTTTCATGGAGACACAGATAATGTCGGAAGAACAGACTGCAAATAGCGCTAGTACAAAACTGCTTTCTGACACAGACCTGCGCGCACTGTTTGAAAGCAATCAATACGACCAGATCGACTTTGGTTGTAGCAACGGAGGATCGTTGGCGTATGGACAGAAAGATCTGGGCGGATCTAGCGGTATTGGCCTTGACATAAGCTGTTCAAAGGTAGAGCAGACACGAAATGCAGGTTACGATGCCGCATTGGCTGATGTTACTCAACTAAAGGCCCAACCCAACAGCGCTCGGTTTGTCACTATGATGGACTTTCTCGAGCATTTGCCGAGTGTTGATTTAGCGGGAAGCTGTATCGAAGCAGCCTGTGAGGCAGCAACAGACTTCGTATTCATAAGACAACCCTGGTTTGACAGCGACGGTTACCTTTTTGAGAATGGACTAAAGCTATACTGGTCCGATTGGGCAGGGCATCCAAATGCGATGACGTCACTAGAACTCTATCGTATGATCTCTCGTGTAAATTCTGCTCGTCGGTGGCGCATCTATTCAAGAACACCTGTCACCGACAGTTCAGACACCTGCGTCCATCCTTATGATGCGCCCCCAAATCAGCATGACTATGACGCGGACCTTCATGGACCGAAACCCACTATCGAATTCTCTCAACCCGTCTATCGGCAGATCGGAGCGATCATACTGATGAAAGATGATCCGGAATTGCTTTCTGATCTCGAAGCGAAAACAAAATGGACAGATCTTATCTACGATAGTTCTGGCGACATGCGCTTCAATGAAAAAGCGGTTGAGCAGCCCGCCAAGAAGAAACGAAAATTGACATCTTTGTTCGGCGGTTGAACGAGATCAGCGACTCAGCAGAGATCATGAAAAACGTGTATCAGCAGCGGGAGTATGTCTTTGTGGGGCTGTTGTTCGATATAAGCTAGAACAACCGGCAACTGTCTCCTGCTTGTACCACAACATTTTCTGCCAGAGACTTATGGGCGTCAGTAGTGGACAAGCCCTATTGAGACCAACGGTGTGTCAGTATGAATTGCAATAAAATATACTGCGATCCATCCTCGTTCTTTGATGTGAATTAGTCTCGATGTGATCTGACACCGCCCCCAAATTTTCAAATTGGATTGGGGGCGGTGGTTTCCTTGAAGGGAGATGGTTGTCCGATTTGATGGTGGTGCCAACCAAACCATCGAAACGAGGAAACCACGATGTTGAATACTACCTACGAGATCATCAAACACAAAACTGGCTTGCTGAATCTGGCCGAGGAACTGGGCAATGTCTCGAAAGCCTGTGAGGTGATGGGCTTTGTCCGAGCCATTCTTTTAGTGTCTTTTGCGACTCTGCCGACACAGGAATAATTCTCGCGGCAACGGCTCAATGCTTCTTTTGACCATCCAACGGTTGCCAAGCTGTTCTTTCTTGCGACTTTGCAAGGTCAGCTATCTGCGCTTTGCCGTCATCTGTGCTTACTGCAGCATTCGAGAAACGGGCTCAAAGTCGCCATTCGAGATATCATCTTGAGCCGTGGTTTCTCCCTACCCGGGGTAGGGGAAAATCCTTTTTCGTACGTCTGCGGGCAAGGCAGTTTCACTTGGCTGACAGAACAGACGGTGACTGCGGGTTGGTTTTTCTTCTGGGGGAAGAATCGGCGACTCTGACGGTTAGTTTCGCTTCTTCCAAGGTGCTGTTCTTTGCTGTGCAGCGTAGTACAAGTGTAGCACCGGGTGCAGTGCTCCAAAACGCTAAAAGCGCCCCTTGGGGCGCTAAGTATTTGTTTTTTTGTGTTTGGTTGCGGGAGTAGGGTTTGGCCTTTGCCGAACGTCAACGAAACTCCTTTTTTCTAGTGAAGCATGTCAGCTCGGTCTTTTGTTGCATTTTGACAAGACTTTTTTCGCCGAATGACCGCTGTGACCGGCATTACTAGCGATCATGAAACAGGATCAAATATCCGAAACAATCCATAGCGGTAACTGGCCTCGCGACGTAAGACCTTACTCGGCGGCTGAAACGTCTGGAATGGTTGCGGTGACTATTTCCGAAGCTTTAATCCTATATATTGAAGGCGCGAGTTCGCTCTGACTTTGGCGAATGAAAAGTTTGCCTGTAACCCACACAGGGTCAGCTGTTATGTCGACGCCTTCTGGATACTCAACAGAAATGACTTGATCAGGAAGAGGTGCCGTTGGATGTCGGCACTTCTGAGACAGCTTAGGAACCAACAATAAGCTTTTCACGTCCTTAAATTCGAACTCAACGGGATGAGCGTAACCTGCAATGAGAACAAGACTGCCTTCAAGGTTAGAGTTCCCGGGTACGCACTCGGCTATCTGCATTGAAAGCATGCGATCACTTAAGTCTCTTGGCAGACAACCTGGATTTGACAGGTAGCCTTCTAAAAACTCTGAGCACTCAACAAGGCGACCTTCGCGAAGATCAGACCACGAAATCTCCAGTGGTTCGGAGTGCACTGCCAAACCTGTTAGAGAAACCAAACAGACTGTACAGACGAGTAGCCTAGTTGTCATTCTGACCGTGCGAAACAGTAAGCGGGCTTTTGTAATCTGGTTCGGTCAAACCTTGTTTACGCATCGCAATGCCCGTCAGGCATTCCCTGATGGTTCGGTTGGCGTTCAAAGCAGAAACGTAGGTAGGGTCCATCAAAGGAGCAAGTTCAACAATTTCGAACCCAATCACGTTTGACTCGGCGCAAAGGCGACGAATTATTGGGAAAACCTCTCGGGGCATCAGGCCGCCAGGCTCAGGTGTCCCCGTTCCCGGTACGAATGCCGGGTCAAAGGTGTCGATGTCGAAAGAGATATAGATATACTCCGGCCCGTCATTCGCCTCGGCAATGACGTCTTCCATAACAGCGTCCCAGCCGCGTTCTTCGATCTCAGCCATCGTATGATATCGGAACCCATTCATACGCATCCATTCAAATGCTTTTTCGTCTGGATAGTATCCGCGCAAAGCAACTTGAATGAAGTTTTTACCCTGAACCAAGTCTTCTTCGATCAACCTGAAAACAGGCATGCCATGATTGATCAGGTGTCCAAAGCCATATTTTCCGGCATCGTAGTGTGCATCGAAATGAACGACACCCACATTGCCCTTTCCATAAACGTCCGTCATCGCAGCGACGTTTGGGTACATCAATGAATGATCACCACCCACGATAAAGGGTATCACACGACTACCGTCAGCGTGTTGCACCGCCGCTGCCTGACCAACAAAAGAACGGACCGCATGAATTGTGCGCTCGGTGCTCATGATGTCGTTCGGGGCGTTTCCGTAGTCAACGACTGTCATTTCCTGCAGCGGGTCGACCATGACGTGCATATGCGGCTGCCGCGCCCCACGGCCGAGATACATCGAGGAGTTACGAACCGCATTCGGACCGCGCGACGCCCCGCGCGCGCCGGTCCCCATGTCAGTAAAGGCACCCATGATGGCGACGTCGACCTCAGCGGCGGCCAGATCGCCGGGCGTGAAGGCTAACGGTTGGTGCAAAAACGTTGGAAGCTGCATGTAGCCTTGACCAGGGAAACGCTGAGGGTCAACAATTCCGGGGTCTCGTCCTTCACGCTCTCCTTCAAAACTTGGCAAGGGTGTGCGCCATGCATTGTAGGTTGGATCTTCAGTGTCCAAAGGAATAACGGGTTGTTCCCCCTCACGGATCGGGGCCTGAGTACCTTCGAATTCATGGCCATAGTACTGGGCGTTGGCTGCACCAGAAAAAACAACGCACAGAATGGCGAGCGCGGTACGGAGACTTTGAAACACCGGAAGTCCCTCCTCGAATTTTGGCTATCCCAAAACTATCACCGAAACCGCTGTTAAAAGCAAATTTTGACTTATTGCAGTTGTTACTAAATAGTGGGCGGTCTTGTGAGGTTATTGGACTTCCCTCGTATCCAAAAGTCTTTTCCCACCTTTACGGCTTTGTCCACACAGCAATCACGCAAGCTGAGTGCCGCGAATGCCGTCCTGGAACCCGAACCGGACACAGTCACGCTTAAATGCGATCAGATGAAGCGCCAGTATTGATGCAACACAGTTTTTTGCCATCCGGAGGCACACACTTTTTCTTACCGAGAGAGTGCGATAGGATACTTTTATTCACTGCGCAGTGAGGTGATAGATGCTGAAGTTAAGCGCCGAGCCAGTGCTTGCAAAGGGTAACCGTCAGTATGTCTTCGCCCATCCGGGCGATCCGGCTCTTATTGTGAAAGTGCCGCAGCCGGGTACTTTCGACGACCATGGCCATATCCCAAATACAAACCGGATCGAGCGCCGATTTCGCCGGGCAACCATGTACAAGGGCTTTCTGCGGGAGTTCCACGAGTATCTCGAGCTAAAGGCCCGTGTGCAGCAGCTTGGAGTACAATTGCCGATCTGCGAGGTTCACGGAACGGTCCCAACCGACCTCGGGCTGGGATTGGTCTACGAGCGCATCTCCGACCCCGACGGAAACCTGCCCCCGACGTTAAGGCAGATGATTTGCGAAGGTCGCCTCGCGTCCTGGCACTTGACGCTATTAAACACTTTCTTCGATACTCTAATCGATAATCATGTCGTGATTAGCAACAAGAACATAAGCAACATCGTGTTCCAGACGCAGGGAGACGGCCGGGGCAGGTTCGTCTGGATAGACAGCTTTGGGTGTAAGCAGGCTTTACCTCTGCGGAAGTGCTCGAGTCGGATAAACGCCTATGGCTTGAACCGGGTGCGAAAGGTGGTTGTCGGTCGAGCCGAGGAGGCGTTGGCGCAGGTCGATCAGGTCAGCATACCAGCCTTTTCAGGCTAACGTTTGATTTATTACCAATTACAACTGACGTGCAGGGAAATGGACCTCGATTGGAGCAATTCTGTTCAATCGGAACATTCAACAAATGAAACTAAGGTTCTATTTGCGTGCCGAAGCGGTCAACCAGAGCAAACGGTGGGCATGTCCTCTTAGCACCAAAATCAACATAAAGTTGGAAGCGAAACGGCAAACTGCAAGTGCTTTTCCCCACAGCATTCAGGGCAACTTCAATATCAGAGCAGAAACAACTCCGCACTTTGTCTGCCGACCCCGAAACTACAATTTTCGAAGACCAAAGTTTTTTTTGCGAATTAAGCCGTCATTGAAAACATACCCGAAATTCTCAGCATCACGGATGTATACCTCACCGACTGCTTTGCTGCTTTCAGCAGAATAGTAGTCTCGATAGTCTCTCCTCTTCGACTTTTTCCGATGCTTGAAGAACATACGCCGACCGCCGATCTCCCTAAGAACAACGCTCAGGTCTTTCTCGAAGGTTTCAAAGCGACCCAGAAAATCCAACGGCATTTCTCCATTGTCATCCACGAGAAAATCAGATTGGGGTTTGAAATATGGTATTTCCAGATACTTTGAGGGCTCTTCAATGAATGAAGATAGGAAGCTCTCAAAAGTGTCGTTGTTTGTCACCGACTCTAATTTCTCGCGCCGCGCGATGATGTAATGGTATGCCGAGACCAAACGGTCCCAAGGGTTCCGAACAAAACTGAACTTAAAGTAGTCCTCCGCATCCGGTCCCAAGTGTTGCAGATTCACGAACACTGACGAGTGTTTGTCGATCGCTGGAATAGGATCATGTTTGGTCAGACTAAAATGACTCGGACGGCGCAAAATTGTAGAGACCGTTGATCCCCCAGTTTTCGGAATATGAACGAATACGGTCTTAAGCTTGGGATAGACTGGCACAGATTTGCTACGCCTCCTTGTCGATAACGCGTGCTGAGCGATGCGCCGAAGGTCTGGCGCGATATACTCCGGTGTTTTGGTACACACTGGTGGTGGGCAAAAAATAGTGTCGGAAGAATGTCGATATCATCGCCCATCTCCTTCTCAATGGTTGTCTACGCGGCCCTGATACTACCCATTTCGCACCGGAGTATTGAATGGGGAAGGATCCCGCACGGGATCAGAACCTGTAGTTCAATGAAAAAGAAAGCGCGGTCAGATCCACGTCTCTAAACTCGCGGTTAAAATCTGAGAACTCAGAATACACCAACTCGGCCCCAACGGTGAGCTTTTCCCGAATGAAGCGTTCATAGCCAAGGCTCACGAAATAACCGCTGCCGTCGCCAGGGTTCGTATTGCCGGCGGCGTGCGTGTCGATTTCAGCGTAGCCAGCGCTGGCGTAGAACAAGTTCAGTCCTCTGTCGATGCCACCACGCGCACCAAGACGAGTGTATGAAACGAGTTCGAATCCAGCATCAATATCTTGCTCTAGTCGGGTGTATTGAAAGATGTAACCAAGTGTAAAACTGCCGAAATCGTAATCGTAGGCCAGCTTCGCCCCGTAAATCGGACTGCTGGTGCCTTCTACATCAAGAGCATAGCCAAGTTCCAAACCGAAGGAGAAACCCGTCCAGTCAACGCCTGACGCAGGCAGTTCAGCAGGCGTTTTAAACGGTGATAAGACTTGAGAAACTTCAGCATTGCCCGCGATTGAGACTGCTGGATAAATCGCAGCAACCATGAGAACTACAGCGTGGGTGCTCATTGTCATAATGATCAAATCCTTAACAACTTACCTGAACCCCTAGCCTAGCGCAGATTCACCGCATTGTTATAGGGTGGTGGTTCTACAACCTTAGAAATACGGCACCCAGCGTGTCGAAGCAGCAATGCTTTACACTGGTTTCGAAAAGATTAAGTCACAGTGAGTTTCTAATAGTTCTGAGTTTCATCGCCTTTTACCTGACTACTGACGTGAGAACTCACTGACAAAGGGTAGAGTCTCCGTGACAAAGCTTTTAGATCGGGGGTTACAACACTCCAGGACTTACCGAAGCCCCGCTAATCGACTGATGCTGAAATTCTTGCACCAAGTCAGCGTCATAAACTTTTGAAACAACCGTCACTAGCACCGCAAGCGTGACAATTCCCGTAATCATCCATCGGTGTGTCATAAGTAGCCTCCTTCGATCCAACGTAAACAACTTCTGTGGCTCAAAGATGGGATGGAGAAGGAATTGACGGTAGGAAATTACATGTTGCTATACAGTAGTTGTGGTCAACACACGTTGCTTCGCGAAAGTGCAGGAGAATAGTCGTGGCGGATAATGTCGATAAGGCGGGTATTCTGAAACAACTTGAACGTATCACAACGTCTGAGAATTTCCCGTGCAGTACGCGAACAAAGGCGTTCTTCGAGCACCTTGTTCATCGAGAACTTGAAGGCCGCGGTGACGAATTACGGGGCACTGCTTTGGCAATGGATGTTTTCGGAAGAGGCGCTGAATTTGATCCTAATTCTGATCCGGTCGTTAGGATTGAAGCCGTCAAGCTGCGAAAGGCATTGGACTATTATTACCTGACGACAGGCAACAACGACCCGGTTTCAATATCTGTCCCTAAGGGGCAGTACCGCCCACTTTTTGAAATAAACACCCAAAACGCCGAACTGCAAAAATCGTCTGCAGTGCTCCATGAAGGGTGGCCTGTTCTCGGGATCACTCCCTTTGACGGTTCAGATTCGTCTCGCGCGAAGCTTTTCCGAGAGGGCTTTCCTGAGGAACTGGCTCTGGAACTTGCGCGTTTCGCTCATATCCGTGTTTTAACCGGGTATTCAGACAAGTACCCAGATGGTTTTAAGGCGGAAACCTTACCCTCTTGCGATTATGTTCTGAATGGTTCCGTGCGGGACGATCAGGACAACCTGCGCCTGATTGTGCAACTAAGAAGAACCGTTGACGACTCTGTTTTGTGGGCCGACCGGCGTGATATTGTTCCAGACGCCTCCGATCCTTTCACAGCCCAGGAAGAAATTGCGAAACAATGCGCGACAAAGCTGGTTGATGCTTATGGAGTTGTCGCAGCCGACGCCGCAGGTCATTTGGCAAGCCGCTCGCTGGCCTGGGGTAATACCTATCAAGCTCTTTTGGCTTTTCATGCCCACGTTCGCACTTCGAGATCGAGCAGCTTGCAGCAAATGATGGATCTGACGCGCTCTGCCATTCAGAGCAATGATGCCAGTGGACTGGCCCACGCGCTTATGGCGTTAGGATATGTAGAGGAAGTGGCATTAGGCCAAAAACGCCTGAGAGACATTCTGGAACAGGGGCGAATGCATGCTGAAAAGGCAGTGACTCTGGATCCTCAATGTCAAGAGGCTCTATTTGCAGCCGCAATTTATGCGCTACTGACCAGAGACACCCAAAGGTTCAATCGCTTGATTGAGGCTGCAATTCAGGCCAATCCAAACAGTGCATTGCTGATTGCGTTGGCTGGCGCTTGGATTGCGCTAGTTGGTGATATTAAGTTAGGCGGGAAAATGGTAAGGCAGGCTTTGGACATCAATCCATTTTTGCCGATCTGGACAAATATCACACTTTGCTTGGACGATGTTCAGGAAGGAGACTACGCAAAGGCCTCAGAAAAAGTGCAGCGGATTGATGCTCGTGAACACGCAGGCGACTGGTTGTTGATCGCTGCTATTCACGGCATGGCGGGTGAGACTAAACTGGCAACGAACGCGCTGTCCAACTTCCCTACTACAAAGTTTTCTCTCGAAGAGTATCTTGATGATCTTCCTTATGCATCTGGCGTGGTGGAGCTGCTAAGGGAAGGTACAAAACACTTACGTTCCTTCTAGATTTCAGTTTGGTTTAGCGAAACTGGTGCCGAGCTGGAAGGGCCCTGACCAGCTCCCTGAAAAGTCCTCGATTTGGAGCCAGCCTGTTCTCCAACCGTGGAGACAGACGATGAACAGAAGCCGTATTAGTGGAGAACAGATCAATGGCATTCTGGGCGCTTGTGAGCGCGACAGACCAAAGCCTACAAGTGAATTGAAGCCTCAAGCTCTATTGGTAGCCGTCGAAAATAGCGATGGATTTTAGGGTTTTGCCGCAGCGTGAGATGCGAACTCAGGGCCATCAGCGCAGTTCAAGCAGGCCATACGCTCCTGGCAATCTATGCTACCCTGACTGTGAAGCAACAAATGAAAGAGCCGTTTGTCGCTGATGATTGAAGACGCAATTAACCTCAGCCGATCCGCAACGGTATTGTCTATTGGAACAGTATTTCTTGCGGGAACAATACCATTGTGTGCCACAATAAACTGAAACTTTTGCGAGTAGACACATGAAGCAGGTCCAATTTCAAATTACCATCAGAGCAGTGGCTTCGGTTAGTACTACGGCATTGTTTGTCGCGTTAATTCTATTGCTGGATTTGGGAACAGCGAAAGCACAGCAACTCGCCCACTCGGACCCGTATCAAAACTCAGTTGCAATAGCGAGCGAGGCAAATGTGAACGAAGACGTACTATCCCGGCATGTAGTCGCTTTGGGTGCAGACGATCTTTCAGAGATTGCAGATATCTGGCAACGCCGGGTTCAAACAAACCTCGCTAGAATAGCAGAGGGTTTAACGCAGCTGGAAACTGTCGCCGATGAACAGGTCCCAGGACTCGTAGACGAGATAAAGGCGACGAACCAAAAAAACATTGGTGACCTCCAGAACTACATCACCGTGGTTTACGCTTTGGATCGAAAAGGCGGTCCTGAAGAGGAACTGAAAAAGCACGAAGGGTTTATCAAGGGCTTTATCGGTGAGCTATTGCTTTCATACCAATGGTCAGCCATTGCTCATCTGTCATGGGACTGGGTGATGTCCGGCAGGGGTGGGCTCAGGGCATTAAGCGGGCTTTTCCAAGCGATCTTAGTTTTGGTCGTTGCTTTTCTGCTCAGCGGGGTTCTGAAAAGATTATCAAACCGATTGCTGCGCGGCCGCAACGAAGAAAATGAAATTGCTGCAGTAGTGATTCCAAATGTTATTCGCTGGAGCATTCTTGTTCTTGGCTTGTTTTTCGCTTTGTGGGGACTTGGTGTAAATATCGGCGTGACAACTGCCATTATCGGTGGTCTTGGCTTCCTTGTGGCATTCATGCTGCAAAATTTATTTCAAAGTGTGATTGGCGGCTTTTTGCTACAGGCAACAAACCCTTATACAAAGGGCGACATTATATCTATCAATCAAACAATTGGAACGGTCGTCGACGTAAACATAATTTCGACAAAGCTCAGAACTTTTGACAATCGGTTGGTACAGATTCCAAACCAGTCCATTTGGCAAGGGTCGATGGAGAACCTCACCAAGTACCGAGTGCGACGCGTCGATCTTGTTTTCGGAATTGGATACACCGATGATATCGAGCGCGCTAAAGCGATCCTTTTTGAGATAGTTGAGGCAGACAAACGTTGCCTGAAAAATCCGGAAACGAAGATATTCGTCGGTGAATTGGGCCCGTCTTCCGTGAACATCTATTGCAGACCATGGGTTCGAACCGACGATTACTGGGATGTGATGTGGGACCTGACAGAGATTGGCAAGACCCGCTTGCAGAATAATGGTATCTTTATCGCGTTCCCACAAATGGACGTGCATGTCCACACCAAGGAAGTAGCTTCGTCGGACAAGTGAAATGCCCCCGAGCTTGTTTCTTAGAGGTGGTTCGGTTTGTCTGAACGGTTTCGAGCCGTTTCTTATGTGGATTTTCACGCGACCGGGATTGGTCGCGACGCATTGATGTCTAAGTACTAACGTGCACGGTTTGTGTGTGGTCGATAAACCGCCTAGATATTTTTGATAAACCTTTGCAGCATGATCGCATCAGCGAAATCAATCGCATTTGTTGAAACCGCCCGATAGAATCACGCTATCTCGTTGCAAATTGTTCCGTTCGGGCGATTAATTGTTTTTTGTTCAGGCCTGGTTTCCTCGTCCAAAGCCTAAAGGCTCAAGCCTGGAGTGTATTCTCTAGCTCTGGTCGACCAACGCCTCTCACCACCAAATGCTCTCCCTTAACCTGAGCAAGCGCGCCGACTAGTATTGAGTCCTCCTTTTCGCTAGCTTCGAGCAAAAAGTCAGTTACCTGAGGCAACGCGCTATTCCAGCTAGGGCAAGCCAGCGCAAATTGAGCAAAAAAGTTGGCCATGAACTTGAACAGCCGTTCTGCGCTTGTTTCTCGAGATTCCCGAGCGGCCCAAAGCAAGGCTTCCCACATTGCGTTTTCGAACGCGACTTGTGCTTTTTCGAATCCTTGAAAATCAATCCAAGTTTTGTTCTCACGGGCTATCCTCAGTTCTGATGCTTTCAGCACAAGACTATGAGCAGCAGCAGTGGTTGAAGGGTATTGATCCCTTAAGATCTCCAGAAGTTCAAATTGAGACATCTTTCGCTCCTGTTTCCGTTTTCACAAAACAGAAGTGGGAAAGAGTGACTGCAAACAGCAGGTTTCCTACTGTAGCGTAACCGTAAACTACAAAAAAATCTTGTGGGAAAGCAGGCAGCTTTGCTTGCCAACCCACTACCGAGTTTTTGGGATACCCAGTTTCACTCTCAATTGGGGCGGCACCGCATTGAGAATATAACTGCATGATAACTACACAAAAAGGGATAACAGTGTCTGCGTGTAGGGCCTCAAAAGCTCAGAATTTGCAGCGAAATGAAAGATGGATAAACTGGTGATGTAAGGCCACCAAATTAGGCTAATAGCTCTCCGAAGAGAGCAAGGAGCAAGGGGATTAGGGCAGAGGCCACTGTGTCTTTTGACCTTTTCCTTTCGTAGAAGTTGGAAGCAGGCAAAGCAAAAGTCGTCGAAGTTTCCCAGACAGGCAAAAGACCGACCGGACGGAGTAGAAAATGAGTGACATTTGGGTGGTTGGAATACCAATTTTGTTGGTTGACGTCGTCAGTCCCGTTCTTCTGGCTGCGACTGCTTTTGCTCTGACCGGGAACCGACCAATTGCAAATAGCATCGCGCTTATCTTGGGTCATTCAATCGCGTACTTTGTGATGGGGATGCTGATCGTCTACGGGCTTGCGGAACTGTTCAGTCCGGTAGTGGACTTTGTCGTCAAAGGGTTCGCGAATCCGACGCCTATCAATTTCGTCATTGGGTTTCTTCTCGGCTTGGTTCTTCTCAGCCTCGCTTTCCGGGTGAGCACAAGTGCCGAAATGGAAAAACAATCAGCCCGTTCCGAGGTCCGCCAGCAGAAAGAAGGCGTGTTTCCATCCTTCGTAATGGGCGCAACACTTTGTATTGTAGGTATGCCATTTGCCGTACCGTACTTCGGTTTCATCAATGAGATGTTCCGATTTAACGTGCAATCCAAACCCGTGGGTTTGCTGATCTACAATCTTTTTTATGCGCTTCCGTTTGCACTTATTCCGCTTGCATATGCTCTTGCGGGAAATTCGATTGTGGACAAGTTGAAAGCGCTAAATCGGTTTTTAAGCACCACTGCGTCGTGGTTTGTCCCGCTATTGTTCGGCATCTTGGGATTGGCGTTTGTAGTTGACGCAATCAAATACTTTTTGACTGGATCCGGTTTGGTCTGATGCCAAACATATTGCTCAGAAACGGTCTTCTGCTTCTCAGCACCCTTTTTTATGTCGAGATCTTTCTCACGAATACAAGCAGCCGAACGGGTCCGATTGGGGCACATTTTACAAGCGCTGACACTCATGCCTACGCAATCTAGGAAGGGCACACGAAAACAGGTGAAGCGTCAAGAGCCCGGTCAGCTATTACTGAAGGCGCCCCAGGTTTGTACGTCGATTGCAATTTGGGGTCTCGCATCTGCCACGACTGCGCAAACTGTTGATCCGGATGCATCAGAAGCAGCCGCACGCGCAGCGCTTTCGGTCTTGAGCATTGCCGCAACGCCGAATGAGACACTGTCTTCGCTTTCTTTCTTAAGAGCATCAGGTGACACCAACAGCCTTCGGTCCACTCAGCTTCGGGGTGGTTTTCATCCGCTTGAAAACGGCCTCTACTTTGAAGGACTTGTAGCTTACCAAGTCTACAACCCGGTTGACATCTTTCCCGAAATCGCTCCTGACGTTGATGTGGACGTCACTTGGGCAAGCGTGGCCGCCACCGTTGGAATTGGCTGGGAGTTCCCATTAGGTAGTAACTGGCACCTTCGTCCTGTCGGTCATTTTTCGGTCGGTCACGTTACCGCAGATGCATCAATCATAGACTTCCCAATATTGCCTCTCAATTCAGGGACAAATGACCCAATTGATGGTGATTTGAATGCACTGGGTGTAGGTGCGTCTGTCGGACTCTATCGAGAAGCCAGCTATGGCCTTTGGCAAGCTGAATACCGGTTTCGCAAAACATTCCTTGAATTTCATCCAATTGATGAACCACAGGCTGGGGACGCCAAAGCAAATTCCAATCAGACAACGTTTTTTTCACGTCACCGCTATCCATTGAAGAATGTGGACCTCTTCAACCTATCGACCCAGCTCGTGCTGGATACAGGATTGGTGTACTACCACGGGGATGCCGCTGAGGTTCTGGATACAGACTGGCTGGCAACCGCAGGCGTTGGCGTTGAGTTAGACACGAGCCGATTAGGCATCCCTGCAGTCAAAGCTGGGCGAATAATGCTGAACGGTGTTGTTGCGGAAAATTTCGACGGGTTTTCCATAGGGCTCGGTCTCAGATTTTAGTGCCGCATTCAGAGTTTTTCTGACCAAAACCAATAGTCATCGTCGAAAGGTAAGATCACTGCGGTCAAACCCTCGGTCAATCATGGATGTGTACGGTTTCATCACGCTTTGGCCTAAAAAGAAAAACTTTTGGCGGGAACTCAAATGAATGAATGGACACTCCCAACCAATATTGGATGACAGCGCCACACAGGGTGCTTTGCAAGTTACAGAGATAGAATTGGAGCGTCAGTCATGAAGACCGAAGCAGTCAGTGCCGTCGAAGTAATCAATATGCATTTGAACAGACACTACGAAGCCGATCAGCGGGCAGATGCCGTTGTCGAAATGTTGCTTGAAAATGAAATCTCCAGCGCGGATTTCTGGCCCTTGCTGCAGGGTTTGTGGGGTGGGTTCGAAAAAGTTAACCACACCATGTTTGTTCACGCAATGGACGCCGAAAAGCGAAGGTCATGTTGGATTCCAACTGCAGAATGGCATCAGCTTCCCAGAGAGATCTCGGTTTATCGCGGTCAAAGTCTCGGAAAGGAAGTCGGGTTGTCTTGGACAACAAACTTTGATGCAGCATTAGACTATGCAATTGGATGTCACGGTTTAACAGCCAAAACTCCGATCATCCTTGAAACTAGAGTCCCCAAAAGTGCGGTGGCAATGGTCATTAAAAAGGGTGAACCAAATGAGCTTGTTCTGTGGAAAGCACCACAGATTTCGGATTGTGTAGTCACCCAAGTTTCCTCGGTTACACACTAATGAAACGGAAGCGTATCTTATATTTGGCTCCACTCCAACGGCAACAGTCAGGACGATGTGTCAGCCTGGTTTTGCCTTTGAAATTCGCGCGGTGTTAAACCGGTCCAACGTTTGAATGCAGTGGAGAAAGCGGGCTGGTCGGCGAAACCCAGATAAAATGCAAGCTCTCCGATGCCGAACCCGTCCTTGAGATACGTCTTCGCAAGATCACACCTGATATGACTTACAATACTACGAAAACTCACGCCCTCCTCACTGAGGCGCCGCGACAATGATCGTGTGCTGAGACCGACATTTACGGCCACTTCTTGCACACTCGGCATTTGCCCGGGCAACGCGTTCAAAAGCAGTGCTTCAACCCTGCTTCGTGTACTAGGTTCACACCCGGCAGTTTCTTTCAAAAGTTTGTCGCCGTAGTCAGACAGGTGTTCTTTGAGAGCTGGATCATAAGTTGGTATCGGAAGGTCGAGAGATGATAACGTCAAGATGAGTTCCGTCTTCTCGGAATCAAAGGAAACAGTGCACCCGGCGGCTCTCTGAATATCGGGTCCTGCTGATTTGACCATATGTTGGAACCGAACCTCCAGAGGCTGGACAGGAGTATTCGTAACCACACGCATTAGCGAAAGCGCCGAGAAAACAATAAACTCGGTCCGTCGATGGAATTTGACGAGTCCGCTGTCAGTAACTTGCATCTGAAGGGAAGCACAATTTCCTGACACAACCAGACCGTAGTCAATAGTATCATCAACCAAAGCACCATAAAACGACGCGTTTTCAATGGCTTCCCTTAGATTTCTTGAGTATTTTGCTATGTACCAGACAATGTCGCGCGGTGATTTAAATTCTAAGCCAGCCACGGTGGCAAATGCAGGGTTTTTCAACTGGTCGCAAGCGAGACGAACAAATTCACCTTCTTTGTACGGATCAATCTTATGCGTAGCCTCCTTTAGTTCACTATGTATTAGCCCAGATTCCTTTATCACATCATTGAATACGCTGGCATCCGGAGCGCGTTCTTCAAACGCCCCAGCAAAATGCCTCAGCCACGTATTGTCGACGCCCATAAGCTGTTCCAGTAAAAGGCTAAGCAGTTCTGATACAGAATATTACCAGAGCTACGAGTTTTGATAATTCAACGACAATCCAACACCAATTGCAAAACTGACACTAATAGGGCCCAGAAACGGTAACAGGCGCTTTGCTGATGGCCTAGTTCTTTCCAGCGCAGAGGCAGTTGCTGGCAAAGGAAGGGTGCCGGTCAAATCAACTGACAAGATCGGTATTGAAATGGTCCGAACTCTACTTATTCCGCGACCTTTCACGATGGGCTTGGCACCTCTGAAAAGGCGAATATCTATCGCGACACAGACACCACTAAGTTGATCAGACTCTTTTTAGCTCTGCCGAAAACCATAACCACAAGACCTTCAGGGGCGCAGCGAAGCATTGGACATTGTGCCGAAAAGGCTGGCGATCGTTTCACCCGCCTCAGGAGTCGCTAGAATTAAAAGATCATTCTCGACCATTGCGTCATAGGCGAGAGAATTCCGCCAGCCCGAATGAAGTACATTAACTGTTGTCGTGACGTCGTACTCGGAAATGGTCTTTATCTGCGCAGCTGAAATAATTTCAGGCGCACTATCCCCGCCACGAAAGCGTATGGCTGCGACCTCAATTGCCAAGAGTACAGTAAATGTCTCACCTTCTCGCAAATTTGCAGAAATTGAAGGAGCCATCTCTTGCGCGAGCTTGTTCAAGGACTTGATGGACCAGGAATGGTATGAGACGCCGGGCCTTCCCAAGAATGGCCTAGCTTGAACAATGCCAGCCTTCCTACCGTCTAAGTCCGCCTGAAACGCAACCTTGGCCTCTGGATGGTGTTCAAAAAGAAGTGCCCAAAGCAGGGGGTTCCCGCAGGCAAAGGATTGCCCCACTCCGCCAAACAACAAACACACAGCCAAAAAAGCTCTCAAGACATGCTTCATTTCTATTCTCCTTTCGGAGGCTGAATACCAGAATGGTGGCTTTTTACTGTTTCGTATGATCCCAGGTCAGTTCGCCGTTCATGATCGTGTAGAGCACATCGACTTCGTGGATTGTGCTGGGGTCGATCTCGTAGAGGTTTTCGGACAATACAACGAGGTCGGCGAGTTTACCGACTTCGATACTGCCAATTTCGTGATCACGCCCCATACCGTACGCTGCGTTGATCGTGTTCGCGCGGATTGCGAGGTCAACCGGCACACGTGCTTCCTCGCCACCCAGCGGCGGTACGTCGTCGCGTCCCGGAAGTTGGCGCATCACCGCGGTGCGGATCGCCACCAACGGGCGGTATTCCGAGATATAGCCAGCGGCAGGCCAGTCTGAGCCCAAGGACACGTTTCCACCAGCCTCTGAAATCGCCTTCATCGGAACGTACCTCTGAATCCGCTCTTCACCAAGGCGAGACACAGAGATACTTTCCAACGATGGATCACGGCTCATCCATGCGCCGGTGGAATCCCACGTCACGCCAAGTTCCCCAAAGCGTGGAATATCATCGGGATGAACCAGCATCGCGTGGCTGATCACATTGCGCCGATCACGTGGCGGGTTCTGCTCAATCGCCATTTCAATAGCATCTAAAACTGCCCGCACTGCGGCATCCCCAAAGCAATGGCAAACGACGTTGATGCCGGCCGCATCAGCACGCACCACAGCATCGTTTAGGACGTCATAGGGAATAATGGGGGATGGGTCGGCGTCCGGGTTGTCACTGTAGGGTTCGGTGTAAAGAGCGCTATAGGCATCGTCGCCACCGTCCATGTTGATCTTGAGGCCTCGTGCGGTGACAAACTCGGAGTTGAATTGCTCCCTAATAGATTCCACCAACGGGATCGGGTCGATGTTCGGATCATTCCAATAGAAATTGCCCTGAACCCGGATAGGAAGGTCACCGGCCTCGGCCAGATCCGTCATCAATTGGAAACCTTCCTCCGTGCCAAGGCCCTGAACACCATAGTCATGAGCGGTCGTAATTCCGGCAGCCGCGAACCGAGGCAACCATTCACGAACTCCAGCCTCAGTGTATTCAATATTCAGATCGATCAGCTTCGAGAGTACCTGCAACTGCGCCGGAACTTCAACAATCCAACCGGCGGGCTTGCCATCTTCGTTTCTGCGAAAGTAGGAGAATCCAGGCACCGTTTCGGGCGTGTTTTCGTCGATCCCGGCGATCTCGAAGGCTTTGGAGTTCACCCAGGCCTGATGGCCATCCACACCCCAGAGGTATATTGGGCGATCGGAGTCGATCTCGTCCAGCATCTCCTTCGTGCCGTAGCCGTCTTCCCAAAGGTGAAGCCGCACCCCGTAGCCGTGGATGATTGGAAGATCCGGGTTTTCTTCGGCATAAGCCCGCACGCGCTCAAGGATACCGTCGACGTCGTCGACCTGAAGGTCCACCCCTCGCATGATTAGCGCACCTGCTGTGGGATGCATGTGCCCCTCAACAAAGCCCGGCAAGACCATCGTGCCTTGCAGATCGATTACCTCGGTGCCAATCCCGATCACATTCGCAAGGCCCGCCGCGTCGCCGACATAGACGATTTCGTTTCCTTTAATCCCGATGGCTTCGGCAACGGTTCCTGCCTCATCCATTGTGTGGATTTCGCCGTTAATAAGCGCATAGTCCGTTGTAGGGTTTAGGCGCGCAGTCTGAGCAACGGAGTTGGTTGCGAGAGAAGTTAACAAACCGATTGTTATCATCATCCACTTCATCGCACACACTGCCAACCCAAAGAAATTACCCAATAAAGCATGAAACAAAATGTATGCATGTCAAATGAATTTGTTCGCCTTACCGCCCATCCGCTTGTCAAAGGGTTCAGTTGCAAAACAATTTCAGAGTCACGTTCTCAGAGCGGCTCGCACGATTTTCCCAGCAATCGGTGAACTGCTATAGTGCAGATGGTACTGGCGTGAACTGAGGCAGGCAGATGTTGCGCCCAAGTTTAATTTTCACAAAGTGTGCAAGCTAGGCATGCTGAGGTGAGCTAAGCCAAACAGCGCGGAGACGTCAAACGTTCTAGACAACCCCGGCCCCCGCTCCTTCCCCCCGTCATGTGGGAGAAGGCCCTTCACTTTCAGGTTCGTATTCGAGCGTTGCCTTTTGTCGGAGGCCAGCCGCTTCCCCGAAGGCTTCTCACCTGCCCCGCTCTAACACCGCACAGTCTCAGCGGTCCCCGGTCCTACTAGTGCCTGAAGACGTCCGTCGACCGGTGGGTTCCGTAGTCGAGTTTCTGCACTGGGCCAGAAGGAGCCGCGTCGGTGCGGGATGACGTTATCGGACCCGTCGATCCGCACAGGTGCTTTGGAGATCATCCGGGGTCTGATCGAACGTGTTACGATCCAACATGAACGGGATGGCGTGCAGATCGAACTGGAGGGTGCACTTTCAGCGATGATTGGTCTGGCACAGAACGACGAAAGCCGCCCTGAGGCGGCTTGTTCGACACTGTGTTCGGTAAAAGTGGTTGCGGGAGTAGGA
>NZ_WQCA01000020.1 GCF_013032445.1 Ruegeria arenilitoris
GAGCCACCGAAAAACAACAGACGGGCAGGTGGCTTAATAATCGGGTTGAGAACTCTCACCTGCCGTTTCGACGAAGAGAACGGGCCATGCTGCGTTTCAGGCGTATGCGAAGTTTGCAGAAATTCGCCTCCGTCCTTTCCTCCGTTTACAACCACTTCAACCAGGAAAGATCGCTGACCAGCCGAGACACCTTCAAGCTGACACGCACCGCCGCTCTTGCCGAGTGGCGCGAACTTGGTGCGTCATAAAAGGCAGCTATACAGGCCTACCAGAGACTGGTTCGAATTTGTCTGACAGCACCTTTCGACTAGCTTGATGCATTCAAAATTGTTTTCCACTCTGAGCCGGTATTGATCCCCAAGAAGCGGAAAAAACGTCAAGATTAACGAACAACCGGCTGGCATGGTAGGCACTTAGTCGGGACTAGATATTAAATGAAGTTACCGGTACGAGTTTCCGAACTTATTCAAAGTACTCAGGATGGCGTTCGTGAATAAACGCAATAGTGTCGTCGAGGCGGGATAAGTGTTTTCTGACTGCAGTTTGCGCTTTTGAAAGATCCCGCGAGGCGAGTCCATTTGCTATCTCATAGTGGTCTTCCAAAATGGAATTCGCCTCGCGGTCTTTCTCAAGACCAAGCATACAGAGACGATCCACTTTTTGCTTGCATTCCAGCATAACTTCGAACGCTAACGGGTTGCCGCCCAGAACGTAAATTAGTTTGTGAAAATCATAATCGAGCGCGTGAAAGGCAGATAGATCCCCTTGCGTCAGAGCATTCTCCTGAAGGGCTAAGTTTTCGCTTAGCTTCGCATCCCGATCTGCGTCCCAAGTTTCAACCGCCATGTAAACTATTTCAAGCTCGACAGCCCTGCGTACCAAACGAGCAAGCTCTAATCGATCCATTGAAAAGCCGCGCACCTCGGTCGCTTTTTGTGGTCGGATGAGTAGCAAATCCTCATTTCCAAGCCTGGTGAAGGCGTTGCGAACAGGTTGACGAGAGACACCAAATCGCCGTGCGACTTCTGTCTCGGATAGTTTTGTACCGGGAAGAATTTCGAGCGAAACGATCTGATCGTGCAGTGTTTCGTAAACGGCGTCAGTGGTCGTTCGGGTTCTAATTCCGTCCACGATTTTCTCTTTCATCCTCTGATTCATATTCCTGTCGACACGGTCTGAGCGGTGATTAAGGCACTGTTATTGCGAGTGAAAAGCCAGAATTCGTACGTATTTAGGTATGGCTTTTTCGGTTAATATCAAAGAGCCTGTAACCATTGAAGTCAAGGCTGTCACAAGTTTCAAACGAGTTGTTGACACAACTTGGATACTAGTGTCCTTATAGTGTAAGCAGTGATTCCGGCTCTGGGAGGAAGCAGTAAGTTTTGCGACTTTCATCCTCCGGACGACACGTTTTGGCCTGTTGCTGCCCAGAAAAAAACGGGAGGAGACCCATGACTTCTACGAAATCGCTTTTTGCAGCAGTAGCCGTTGCACTGATCGCCTCATCAGCATCGGCCGAAAGCTGGCGTGCCTGGAACATTCACAATGACGGCCACCCCAATACGGCGGCGATGGACAAGTTTGCTGAGCTTGTGGACACAGCCACGGATGGCGAAGTCACGGTCGATGTGTTCCACGGCGGCGTTCTTGGCTCGCAACCCGATGCCCTGGAGCAAGTGCGTATTGGAGCCATCGAAGTTGGAAACTTCAACCTTGGCCCGATTGGTCCGATGGTCAAAGAGGCAAACCTTGTATCGCTTCCGTTCATTTTCAAAAGTGTTCCTCACATGTTCCGTGTGATGGAAGGTGACGCAGGCGAGGTCGTTGCCGAAGCGATGGGTGAAGCGGGTGTCCTTCCACTTGCATATTTCGACGCGGGAGCCCGGTCTTTCTACAGCCAGAAACCGATCAACTCTCCAGACGATGTGGAAGGCTTGAAGATCCGAGTCATGAACAACGATCTCTACACTTCGATGATTACGGCGATGGGTGGAAATCCGTCTCCCATGGCTTTTTCGGAAGTACAACAGGCGCTGAAAACAGGCGTCGTTGATGGTGCAGAGAACAACTTCCCGTCGTTCAAAAACGTCGGCCATTACGAAGTGACGTCGCACTATTCCCTATCTGAGCATTTGATCATCCCCGAGTGCATCTGTGTGAATACAGCCAAGTTCAACGCGCTTAGCCCCGAACTACAAGAAGCTGTACGCAGTGCGGCGCAAGAAGCGGCTCTATACCAGCGCGAACTGTGGGCTGTTGGGTCTGCGCAAGCGCGCTCTGACGTTGAAGCGGCTGGCATCACAGTCAACGAAATCGCAGACAAGGGCCCCTTCCAGTCCGCGATGGACGTAGTCTATGCCGACTACCTCGCTGCCAACCCAGATATGAAAGCGTTGGTCGAGATGGCCCAGGCCACTGAGTGATTTGCCAAAGCGAATACAAATAAGCGCGTCCGGTTTCCTTCAAAGAAGCCGGACTCGTAAAACCAAAAAAGGGGGCGGCATGCAAGTTTCAGGCAAGACATCAGAGTTTCTACGGAGGATGGATTTCTTCCTCGACCTGCTCGCCCGCCTTTGTACCTTGTTGGCCGGCGTCGCCATCGTGAGTATGACCGCTATCTTCGCGTGGCTAGTCTTTGGCCGGTACGTCCTCAATGACACGCCCACCTGGGTTGAGCAGGTATCGCTATTACTTGTCATGGTCATTGCCTTCCTCGGCGCAGCAGCCGGAGTGCACAACCACACCCACCTCTCTGTTGTTCTTTTCCGGGGCATGGTGCCGCCGAAAGTACGATCAGTCTTTGTCTGCATCACAGATACGCTGCTCGCCGGATTTGGCGCGATGATGTTCTGGTATGGGCTTGAATTGACCGAATTCAAATGGGGCACGTTGATCCCGCTTATTCAATGGCCCGAGGGCCTGAGATCCCTGCCTATGACCATTAGCGGAGCATTGGTCCTTCTGTTTTCCATCGGTCATCTGATCCGCCTGTTTCTGGGCGAGGACGCGCGTCAAGACAGTATAGATCAGGGTTAATCATGGGACTTGCAGTTCTTCTCGGGGTCTTTGCCCTTTCCGTCATCATTGGTACTCCAGTCGCTTACGCACTCGGGATTTCTGCCTTGGCTGCGTTTTGGTATGAAGGCTTGCCTTTGTTCGTCGGCTTTCAACGAATAGTCGCAGGAATCAACGTTTTTTCGCTTATGGCTATCCCGTTTTTCATTTTCGCTGGCGAGCTGATGTTCCACGGTGGCATAGCCGTCAGATTGGTAAAGTTCGCGCAAGCCGCTGTCGGTGCCGTGCGCGGCGGGCTTGGCATTGTGAACGTGTTTTCCTCCATGCTTTTTGGTGGGATTTCAGGTTCGGCGATCGCGGACATCTCCGCGCTGGGCTCAATTCTCATCCCCGTTATGAAGGACAAGGGATACGACGCCGACTATGCGGTGAATGTGACGGTGACGTCTTCCATCGCCGGGATCATCATTCCACCCAGTCACAATATGATTATCTTTGCTCTTGCTACGGGCGGTGCGGTGTCAATTTCCAAGCTGTTCTTGGCGGGTGTGATCCCCGGCATCCTGATGTGCTGTTGCTTGGCAATTGCTGCATATGTGGTCGCAGTAAAGCGCGGCTATCAGGCCGAACGGTTTCCTGGATGGACGGCGCTGGCGTACGCGTTTATCGGCTCCATCCCCGGCTTGCTGACTGCCGTCATTATCGTCGGAGGTGTCCTATCAGGCATCTTTACTGTGACAGAGTCCGGTGCGTTCGGGGCTATGTATGCCTTTGTTGTCACGCTGATCGTCTACCGCAGCCTGTCATGGGATGCCTTTAAGACTGCTGTAATTTCGTCCGTGCGCACAACGTCGATGGTCATGATCCTGATCGCCTGCGCCGGGGCTTTCGCCTATATGCTGACTTACAACCGCGTACCAACCAAAACGGTCGAGTTCCTTCTGGGGATAACCGAGAACCCGATCCTGGTTTTGCTGATGATCAACGCCGTTCTTTTGCTGCTTGGCATGATTATGGATATGGCAGCTTTGATCCTCATCTGCACGCCGATCTTCTTACCCGTGATGAACATGCTTGGGATCGATCCGCTGCAATTCGGCATGATCCTTTTGGTGAACCTTGGTCTGGGGCTTTGCACGCCTCCGGTCGGGACCTGCCTGTTTGTAGGCTGTGCGGTTGGCCAGTTGCCGATGGAAAAAGCCATCAAAACGATCTGGCCTTTCTACCTTGCGATCTTCGCAGCTCTGATGCTGATCACCTTCGTTCCTGCCATCTCACTCACACTTCCGACTCTCCTAATCGGCCCATAAAGTCAAAAGGACGCCGCTATGCTGAATATCAAACGATTGGACATTGAAGAGGCGAGACGGCTGATCGCGGTCGCAAGGCTCAAAGCCGAGGGTATCGGGGTGCCAATGTGCATCGCTGTTACCGACGAGAGCGGTAGCCTCATCGCTTTCGAGCGAATGGATGGCGCCAAGATTACCAGCGTCAATCTGGCGATCGACAAGGCTTATACCGCATGCGGCATAAAAAAGAGCACGCAAGCCTTGGGTGAAGTCAGTCAACCGGGATTGCCAGCGCATGGCATCGCTTCAGCCTTAGGCGGACGTATGTTGACCGTTGCCGGCGGTCTTCCTGTGCTTGCAGGTTCTGATGTCGTCGGCGGTATTGGTGTTAGCTCTGGCTCGCCTGCGCAAGATCATGACGTTGCCCAAGCTGGAGCCGATGTCTTTACCAAAACGAAAAACCCAAACGCTTAGGAGTCACGTATGTCGAACCCAAAAATCGGTTTCATTGGTCTAGGCCAAATGGGCAGCAAGATGGTTGAATGCCTCCAAAAAAATGGTTTTGATCTTGTGGTCATGGGCCGCAATAAAGCGGCGGTTGCCGAAACGGTTGCGCGCGGCGCGGTCGAGGTGAGCACCCCTAAGGAACTCGCCGCGGCCAGCGATATAATCATGCTCTGCGTTACAACATCTGACGTGGTCGAAAGCCTGATCTACGGTGAGAACGGTATTCTTGCCGGGATCAAAAAAGGCGCGGTGGTCATAGATTTCGGCACGTCCATTCCAGCGTCAACAAAGAAAATTGGCGCGGACCTTGCGACAAAAGGGGCCGGGATGCTCGACGCGCCGTTGGGGCGTTCACCTGTACACGCCAAGGACGGTTTGCTGAATATCATGGCAGCGGGCGATATCGAAACGTTTGAAAAGGTCAAACCTGTGCTCGATGTACAGGGCGAGAACGTGTTCCATCTTGGCGCGCTCGGCGCGGGTCATACGACCAAGCTGATCAACAACTTCATGGGTATGACAACAGCGTGTACTATGAGCCAGGCATTTGCTGTTGCAAAACAAGCTGGCATCGATGGCCAGCTGCTATTCGACATCATGTCCGCGGGCCCGTCCAATTCCCCCTTCATGCAATTTTGCAAGAATTACGCCGTAGATGGTGTAAGCGATCTTGGGTTTTCGATCAGCAATGCCAACAAGGATATCGCTTACTTCGTTCAGATGATCACTGACATTGGAACACGCTCCGAAATCGCTGAAGGCACTTCCGCAAATCTTCAAACGGCGCTTGACGCAGGGATGGGCGATGGCAACGTGCCCGAAATTTTCGACATGTTTGTCAAACGCGGCGCTGCCTAAGCAAGCGCACGCTGGAGCATGACAGTTTTCAAAGCAGAGCAACGATGAGGGATGGCCATGAAACTCGCTGGAAAATCGGCAATTGTAACTGGAGCCGGTCGGGATATCGGTGCAGCTGCTGCAATCAAGCTAGCGTCCGAGGGCGCAAACGTCGCAATCAACTATTTTGCCAGCAGCACAGGCGCTGAGGACGTTGTGGCCAAGATCAAAGCAAATGGCGGGACGGCATTTGCGCTTCAGGGAGACCTAACGCAGAAGAGAGACGTTGACGCATTGGTGGCGCTATCTCTCGCGGAGTTCGGCAGTATTGACGTTTTGGTCAATAATGCGGGCGGTTTGGTTGCCCGCAAAACAGTCGCAGAGTCCTCACTTGAACATTGGCAATATGTGATGGATTTGAACCTGACCAGCAACTTCATGATGACGAACGCCTGTTTGGCTCATATGAAAAGTGGTGCGATTGTCAATTTGGCGAGCCAAGCCGCTCGCGATGGCGGTGGTCCCGGATCAGTTCCCTATGCGACCTCAAAGGGTGCGATCATGACGCTGACGCGGGGTTTGGCTAAAGAGCTGGGCCCGGATATCAGGGTCAATGGGCTGTGCCCTGGCATGATTGATACTGATTTTCATAACATCCACACACCGGACGCAGGACGTCGCGGCTTTGAAGCCGCTGCGCCAATGAAACGTCAGGGCACCATTGAGGATGTCGCAAATCTTGTCCTATTCCTAGCCTGCGACGACAGTGCGTTCATTACAGGAGCTAATGTCGATCTGAATGGTGGGATGCTTTTCTCATAATGTAGCGGAGGTACTCCTTGCCTGAATTTCCAGTTGTCTCGATAGGAGAGAATGTCACACGGCAAATTCTCTCTGATCACCCTAATCTCATGGTCGTTGCCTTTCGGTTCAGCAAAGCAGGGGCGATAGGCGCGTTGCACAGCCATCCGCATGTCCAGTCAACATATGTCGAAAGCGGCCGGTTCCGGTTCACTTTGGGCGAAAGTGACCAAGAGTTCGGGCCAGGAGACAGTTTTGTCATTCCTTCAGATCAGACCCACGGATGTGTTTGCCTGGAACCAGGAAAGCTCGTGGATAGCTTCACTCCGCGGCGTGACGATTTTTTATAGAACCCATGCGTATCTTGGCAATCGGTGAGTGCATGGCGGAACTTGCTCCCTTGGGCGATCCAGGGGAATTCAAGATTGGGTAGACAATTGGGTGAGTATCGGTGTGCCGCCAGCCTTTAAAGAAGTCTCGAGCGCAAACTCTTCTATCGTAACAGTTTTTGTCGCTTGGGCCAAAGCGAAACCGCAGCTACAACCTAGGTCGCTTTAGTCACCTGCAACTTTTCGCAAATTCCTAGGATCAGGTCAGCGCACCGTTCGCCCAGCATCATGGCAGGTGCGTTTGTGTTGCCGGCGTTGATGTCGGGCACGGCTGACATGTCGCACACCCGCAGGCTCTCGATCCCGCGCACGCGCATCCTGGCGTCCAGCACGGCCATTCCGTCGCCGTCCCGGCCCATTTTGGCGGTGCCCGCCGGATGATAGTTGGTTTTTACGAACCGCTTGCAGTGTGCTCTCAGCGTTTGGTCGTCATCCGCTGTCGGAATGACGATTTCGCGGATCCTTTGCGCGAGCGGGCCCGACGTGAATGCTTGGCGAAAGAACCGCTGCCCCTGGATCATCTCCTGCATGTCGTCTTCATGCTTCAGAAGGTTGGGCGAGACCACCGGCATGGCGAGAGGATCGGTCGAGCGAAGCCGAACCTCTCCGCGTGATTTCGGTTTGACTACGACGGTCGTAACGGTCAGGCCAAAGTCATCCTGCACCTCGTTCAGCGCGTCGCGATCCAGATAGACGATGGGCACGCAAAAGGCCTGAATGGTCGGTTCTCCATCTGGGTTAGACGGATTGACGAAGGCACCAGCTTCGACCCCGGCCGAAGTCACCGGGCCGCTGCCGAACAGTTTGAACTGTATGCCGTTGCGAAGCATCCGCCAGCCCTCACCTTGTTTGAAATATCCGTATGGACCGTTGGCAAAGGCGGTAATTGGAACTTCCGGGTGGTCGATCAGGTTCTGGCCAACCCCGGGCAATGGGCAGAACACGGGAATGTCTTGCTCAGCAAGATGTGCATCTGGTCCGATGCCTGACAGCATGAGGATTTTCGGCGTGACCAGAGCGCCCGCCGCAAGGACAACCTCACCATCACACCGGACGGTGCGGAACCCGCCTTTGTCTTGATACTGCACCCCGACGGCCTTGTCGTATTCGATGATGACTTTGCTGACCGTTGCGCCAAGCCGGATGGTCAAGTTCGGGTTCGTCTCGAGAGGGGCGAGGAAAGCATAGGCCGACGAACTGCGCTTACCGGCGCGATTGGTGAACTGATAGAACCCGACACCGCGCTGTGTTGCGCCGTTGAAGTCCGTGTTAAATGGTTCACCAAGGGCCTGCACCGACTGAACGAACCAACGGGACATGTCGTCGATATACCCCGGATCCGAGACCTGGACCGGACCGTCGCTGCCATGCAGGTCATTGTGAAGCCTGTTGTTGTTTTCCATCTTGCGGAAATAGGGCAACACATCGTCCCATCCCCAACCGACCCCGTCGTTGGTCTGTCGTAGCAGGTCGTTCCACGCGTCATAGTCAGAAGGGCGGCCGCGCATATAGACCTGCGCATTCACGGACGACCCGCCGCCCAGTACGTTGGCCTGCGGAATGTCATGCACGCGGCCGTCCAGGTGGCCCTGCGGTTCGGTCTGGTGGTAGGTCATGAACTTGGACCCGTTGATCATCTTGAAAATACCCGGCGGCATGTCCAGCAACGGATGGCGGTGCGAATGCCCGGCCTCCAGCACCAGAACCCTGCACTTGCCCTGGTTGACCAGTCGCGCGGCAGCTGCGGCGCCGGCAGAGCCGCCGCCGATGACGATGTGATCGAAGGTTTCCGTCATGATTTCGCCTTCAGGTCCGGCGTTTGGGTTCGCTGATCGAGTCGCGCTCGACCAGTTCGCATTCAAGCTTTACGAGTAGGTGCCTCTGACCATCCGTCGGCCCGTGGAATAGCTGTTCGACGACCCAGCGTCCCATCGCCCGGGTGGGAAGGATCATCGAGGTCAGAGGCGGCGACAGGTGTCGCGCGGTTTCGTCATCGTCAAATCCGATGACCGAGATGTCCTCTGGGATGGACAGGCCAAGTTCCTTGAGCGCCTCATAGCAACCGATTGCCATGCGGTCATTCTGACAGAAAATGGCGGTTGGCGGAGAGGGCAGGTCCATCAATTTACGCGTGGCGGCATATCCGGCGCTGGGCAACCAATTGCCTTCGACAACCAAATCCTCGTCGAATGGAATGTCCGCGGAAGCCAAGGCGTTTCTGTACCCGGTCGTTCGTCCCGCGGCGCATTCCATGAACGGCTCGCCGGTGATAGTGGCGATCCGTATGTGCCCGGCCTTGATCAGAGCGTTGGTCGCAGTATGTCCAGCAGCGACTTCGCCGGGGATCACCGCAGGAAAAGAGAGGTCGTCACAAAAGCAGTTCAGCAGCAGAACTGGGGTTGCGGTTTGCGTGAGGATTTCCGGAACGACCACCCGCCGGGTGAAAACGGTTGCGTAAATGATGCCCGCAACCTGTTGGTCGAGGAAATACCGGAGCGTATTGGGCTCAACCTCGGGGTCGTTTTGGGTTTCTGCCAGCAATACAAGATTTCCGGTGTCCCGAACGGCTTGTTTCACGCCGTTAAACGCGTTTACCATTTCAGGGCTCGACGCCAGATCATCCACGACAAAAGCTATGGTGCCGCCTAGTGCCGAGGGTCGACGCGCGCTGTCCTGGGGTTTCCTGAGTTGAGGGGACATGGCGTATCCAAGCGTGTTTGCGGCATCCAGTACTCGTTGTTTTGTGTCCTCGGAGATTTTGACGGAATCATTTTTGTTGAGAACCAGCGATACCGTCGTCTGCGAGCATCCGGCGACGCGCGCAATGTCGTGCATCGTTACGCGCTGCCGGCCCGCGACTCGTCCCACGCCCCTGTGCTGCCCGGCTTTGTTCGCTTGATCGTTCATCGTTCAACCTTTTTGTTCGCATTCTTTTTATCGACTATGCGGGGGGTGTGCAACTAATATTAGTAAGAGATAACTAATATTAGTGTTGACGAAATAATATTATTAGTGTTTTTATCGCAGTGCGGTCGTCGTTGTGGTCTGGCCGAGCAGGTGCGGGAGGCGAAATTGCGGTCTGTAGTGGGGGAGTTGGGTCAAGTCGTTCGGCATTCGATGTTCATCGATGGCCGCTTTGCCGACTTTGACGCGGACACGGTTGGTGTCGAGAACCCTGCAAATGAAGAGATCGTTGCGCAAGTTCCAGATGGCGCCGCCGCTCATGCGGATGCGGCGGTCGACGCGGCCCATCGGGCACTTGGCTCATGGTCCGCGCGCCCGGCGATCGAGCGGGCGCGGCTGGTCCTGAAACTCGCCGAGGCCGTCCGGGTCGACGCCACACGCCTGGCAGCCCTGATCACGACCGAGCAGGGCAAGCCGATCTCGCAAGCTCGAGGTGAAGTGGATGCCGCCGTTACCTTTCTTTGTCATGCGGCTGAAGAGGCCCGGAGGATTTCGGGTGACATAGTGGCATCGGACAACAAGTCCGAGGAAATTCAGATCCGGCGTCATCCTTATGGTGTTGTTGTTGCGTTGACGGCCTGGAACTATCCGTTGGCATTGGCCGCCAGGAAAATCGGGCCTTCGCTGGTCGCGGGCAACACCGTTGTTCTGTTGGGGCACGAAATCACGCCGCTGTCCGGTCTTGCGATCGCCGAGCTTGCCGACAAGGTCGGGTTTCCGCCGGGTGTTCTGAATGTTCTGACAGGCAAGGGGCCGGTGGTAGGGCAGCGGTTGGTCGAACATCCCGATACGTCACTAATCACGATGACCGGCAGCACACGAGCCGGGAAAGAGATTTTTCGCGCAGCGGCCAACCGGATCAAGGTTGTCCGGCTCGAGCTTGGCGGTAAGGCTCCGCTCATTGTGATGGAGGATGCGGATATTGACGCTGCCGTTTCGGCAGCCGTTGCCGCCCGGTTTGCCAATTGCGGCCAGATTTGCACCTGCAACGAGCGTATGTATCTGCATCGCGGCATTGCGGATCAGTTCTTGGAAAAATTCGTGTCCGCGGCCCGCGCTTTGTCGATCGGGGATCCGATGGAAGACTGCGATTTGGGTCCCAAAGTCAGCAAGGCCGAAGTGACCAAGGTCGCCGAGATCATCCAGCGCAGCATCGACGAAGGAGCCACGGTTCATCTTGCAGGCGGGCCCCTGGCGGACGGGACGCACCATAAGGGGCACTGGATGTCCCCGACGGTTCTTGAGGTCTCAGACAACGGCAATGCCGCGATGCAAGAGGAGGTCTTTGGCCCCGTGGCGACAGCCATGCGAGTCGAGAATTTTGATCAGGCAATAGACTTTGCGAATGACACATCATTCGGGCTGTCTGCCTATCTCTTTACGGCATCGCACCGGCGATTGATGGAGGCCCCGAACCGTTTGAATTTTGGCGAATTGTACCTGAACCGCTCCAATGGCGAGGCCGTGCAGGGATTTCACACCGGTTGGGGTCTGTCCGGGGTTGGGGGCGAAGACGGCGCTTATGGCTTCGATGGGTATCTGAGGAAACAAACGACTTACATGAATTGGGCATGACCTAAAACTCGCGGTCAAAACGGAGGCGACCGCACCAATGGAGGAGGAATAACCATGAAACGCAGAACTCTTTTGATCTCGACGGTTGTGGCGGGTGCACTTTTGGGCACCACGGTGATCGCGCAGGATCTGCCACCGCTTGAGCAGAAGGATCGCTACAAAGTCGGCTTTGCGCAGATGGAGTCGAACAACCCGTGGCGCATTGCCGAGACCAAATCGTTCCATGACACGGCCGAAGCCTGTGGCTGGGATCTGATCGCGACGGATGCGGCCGGATCTGCGGCAAAGCAGGTTGCGGATGTGGACAGCATGATCGCCCAAGGCATCGACGTTCTGTTCCTTCCCCCGCGGGAAGAAAAGCCTTTGATCCCAGCCGTTATGAAGGCCCGTGCTGCGGGAATCCCGACCTTTTTGGTGGACCGCTCGGTTGATCCGGCCGTAGCCAAGCCTGGCGAGCATTTCGTAGCGTTCCTGGGGTCGGATTTCATCGATCAGGGCAACCGGGCGGCACAATGGCTGATGGAGAATTTCGACGGCGACAAGGGCGTCATCGTCCAGTTGGAAGGCACGACTGGTTCTTCGCCTGCAAATGACCGCAAAAAGGGTTTCGACGACGCGATTGCAGAGGATGACCGCTTTGCGATTGTGGCTTCTCAGACCGGTGACTTTGCGCGCGACCTGGGTCGTCAGGTGATGGAGACCCTGCTGCAGGCGCATCCCGACGTGAACGTGGTCTACGCCCACAATGACGAAATGGCGATTGGCGCGATCCAGGCTCTGGAACTGGCCGGCCGCAAGCCCGGCGAGGACGTGACCATTGTTTCGATCGATGGGACACGCGATGCGCTTCAGGCCATCATCGATGGCAAGATGGGGGTCACGGTGGAAAGCTCGCCCTTCTTCGGTCCTCTGGCTTGTGAAGTCATGAACAAATACGCGGCTGGCGAGACGATCCCGGAATGGGTGAAAGTCGAAGATCGCATCTTTACCAAGGAAAACGCGGCCGATCACATCGACGAAGCCTATTGATTCTCCCTGGCGGGTGGTGCTGGCCTGTGGTTGGCGCCACCTGCAAGCAATCGGAGGAAGACATCTCATGAATGCGCTCGTCTCGATGTCGGGAGTTGAAAAGTCTTTTGCCGGCGTACCGGCACTGAGTCAGGCCAGCCTGAAGATCGCAGCTGGCGAGGTTCACGCGCTGATCGGCCAGAACGGTGCCGGTAAATCGACGATGATCAAAGTTCTGACCGGGGTTTACGACCGGGATGCCGGCGACGTCCATCTGGCGGGTGTGCCAAGCCGCATTTCTACCCCGCGCGAAGCGCAGGAATCCGGAATTGCCACGATCTATCAAGAGCTCAACCTGGTGCCGCTGCGGTCAGTGACCGAGAACATCATCATGGGGTACGAGCCCAAACGTCTCGGCTTTCTGGTCGACTGGCGCGAGGGCAACAGGCGCGCACGCGAGGTTCTTGCGCGCTTTGGCATAGATATTGACGTGACCGAGCCGCTGGGAAATTTCGCGACAGCGATCCAGCAGTTGGTTGCGATTGCGAGGGCTGTTTCTCTGGACGCGAAACTTGTCATCATGGACGAACCCACGTCGTCGCTGGATGCCAGCGAGGTCGAGGTTTTGTTCGGTGTGGTGCGCGAGTTAAAGAAACAGGGCGTGTCTGTTCTGTATGTCTCGCATTTCCTCGATGAGCTGTTCCAAATCTGCGATCGGGTTACAACGATGCGAGACGGGCGCACCGTAAGCACGCGTACCGTCAAGGACACGACCAAACTGGAAATGATCGCGGACATGCTGGGCCGCAACACGGAGGAGATCGCGGCGGATGGTCTGACGGACTTTGCGGGTGCCAAGGCCAAGAAAGGAGATATCGTTTTGCGGGCCGACTCTGTTTCGACAGGCCCGCGATTGACGCATTTCGACCTTACACTCCACCGCGGCGAAATCGTTGGGCTGGGCGGGTTGCTGGGCTCTGGCCGGACCGAGGCGGCGCGCGCTTTGTTCGGAGTGGACGGGGCCCGCAGTGGCGCGATCGAGTTGCATGGCTCGGTCGGGCAACCGTCCGGACCGGGTGACGCGATCGCAAACGGGGTCGGCTTTCTGACCGAAGATCGCAAGGCCGAAGGGATCATTCCTGACATGTCCGTGCGCGAAAATATGACGCTGGCCCTGCTGCCGAAACTGGCCAGTCGTGGTCAAATCGACTTTTCCCGCGAGCGCGAGATCGTTCAGGCCTTCATCGACGATCTGGGTATCAAGGCGGCGCATATGGACCAACCCATTCGCGAATTGTCCGGCGGCAACCAGCAGAAGGTGCTGCTTGCCCGTTGGCTGGCGACGCAACCCGACATCCTGATACTCGACGAGCCGACCCGAGGCGTGGATGTCGGCGCCAAGCGAGAGATCCAATCGTTTATTCGGTCTTACGTCGAGAAGGGGTTCGGCGTCGTCCTCATCAGTTCGGAATTCGAAGAACTGGTGGAAGGCGCCGACCGCATCGTAGTCATGCACGAGGGGCGCTCGGTCAAGGAACTGACCAACCCCGGGATTACCGAGAACATACTGGTGCGCGCGCTTGCGCATCATGAAGAAGGAACTGGTTCATGGACCGCGCAATGAAGTCGCCGCAACGGGTCGCATCGATGCCCTTCCGCTTTCACGGCGGTATCGCCGCGTTGGTCGCCCTGCTGGTGTTCAACGCGTTTTTCACCCCCAATTTCCTGCAGTTGCAGACCCTGTTTGTGAATATCAGCCAGGTTGCCACTATCGCCATCGTGGCCATGGGCATGACACTGGTAATCGCCACGGGTGGGATCGATCTGTCGGTTGGTGCGGTCATGGCACTGGCGGGGGCGCTGGCCCCGCTGATCTTTCTGTCGGATCTGGGCGCCGCTAATCCGATGCTAGGCGTAACTTTGGCCATTGTCCTGCCGCTGTTCGTCGCGGGGCTATGCGGGGTGTTCAACGGCGTGATGGTTGCCGTATTGAACGTGCAGCCCATTGTGGCAACGCTCATTCTCTTCATCTCTGGTCGCGGTATTGCCCAGGTTTTGACGAACGGGAACCTGCAGACATTTTCAAACCCTTCATTCAGTTATCTTGGAACTGGCAAGGTGTTTGGCTTGCCGTTCCAAGGTTGGCTGGCGCTGGCCATTGCCTGTGTGCTGTTTTGGGTGATCACCAGAACCACATGGGGCCGTTACCTGCTAGCCATCGGCGGCAATGAACGCGCGGCCTATCTGTCGGGTGGTCCTGTCCGACGGGTCAAGATCGGGGCTTATGCCATCTGCGCGGTGCTTGCGGGCCTGGCCGGTCTGATCGTGGTTGCTATCAACTCGGCCTCGGACGCTGCGCGCAACGGCAATCTGATGGAGCTTGATGCCATCGCAGCCGCGGTTGTTGGCGGTGCTCTTTTACAAGGCGGGCGGGCGCCGATCTTTGGTGCCATACTGGGAGCCGTCATCATCCAATTGGTCAAATATACGTTGTTGGCCAACGGGGTAGAGGATGAAGTTGCATTAATCGCCAAGGCCGTCATCATTATCCTGGCCGTTTGGGTCCAGCAGTTCCGGAGGGCTTGAATGATGTTGGATGAAACGGCTTTCGACCTGCGAAAGTACCTTCGGCGCAATTCGGCTTCGGTGACGGTGTGGCTCGCACTGCTGGCTTTGATCCTGTTCGGGCTGATGCGCTATGAAAACTTTGGCAGCGCCTACAATTTCTCGTCTTTCCTGAATTACAACGCGATGTTCATTGCGATCGCACTGGGCATGTGTTTCGTGATCATGACCGGCGGGATTGATCTTTCGGTCGGATCCGTTGCGGCCTTTACGTCGGTTGTTGCGGCCTATCTCAGCCCCCACGGGATTCAGGTTGCCTTGCCGTGGGCCGTTCTTGCCGGGGTTGGTTTCGGGGCTATCAACGGCTTTTGTATAATCATCCTTCGAATCCCGCCCTTCATCGCCACATTGGCGACCATGTTGGCCGCCAAAGGCGGCGCATTGGTGATTTCGGGCGCCCAGACAATTTCAGTCGATTGGGGGTCGAACTTCACCAAGCTTGGCATGGGGCAGGCGTTCGGCCTGTTTCCATGGACAATCGTCATCGTGGCCGGACTGACCCTGGCACTTTGGTTGGTGCTGGAAAGGACAACCATCGGGCGGACCGTCTTGGCGATCGGTGGCAGCGAGGATGCCTCGAACCTAATGGGCCTGAAAGTCAATCGCGCCAAGGCTTTCGTCTACCTGCTGTCGGGGGGCTGCGCGGGGCTGGCCGGAGTCTTTTTGGCCTCGGGTTTTGGAGCCGGACAACCCCTTGAGGGTATCGGATGGGAATTGTCGGCCATCGCGTCTGTCGTGGTGGGAGGCACTTTGTTGACGGGTGGGATGGGTTCGATCCCTGCGACGGTGGCCGGTGCGCTGTTGCTGGGGCTGGTCTTCAACGTTCTGAACTTTGAAAACGGTCAGGGCACCATCAGTTTCAGTGCCTATTGGCAGATGGTCATACGTGGAGGCTTTCTATTTGCGGTCATCTTTTTACAGTCCCGGGTTATTGCCAGGCAGCAGAAGGTCTTGGGTTCATGAATCGTATAGAAAGTGTTTCAGCGCGGCTGTTCAACGTTCCGCTCGCTGAGGTCCTGGTCGATGCCAAACATGGGGATCACACGTTTTTTCAATTGATCACAGTCACCATTCAAACCTCGGATGGGGTCGAGGGGGTCGGGTATACCTATACGGGGGGCAAGGGTGGTCATGCCATCCTAGCGATGATCCAGCATGACCTGGCGCCGTTCCTTGTAGGACAAGACGCCGAACAGATCGAAAGCCTGTACGACGCCATGCAGTGGCATGTGCACTACGTCGCACGGGGCGGGATCGCCTCGTTTGCCATTTCGGCCGTGGATATTGCATTGTGGGACATTCGCGGCAGAACGCAGAATGCGCCATTGTGGCAGATGGCCGGCGGAGCGTCCAAACGTTGCAACGCCTACGCCGGCGGGATCGACCTGAATTTCTCGTTAGAGAAACTGCTGCACCAGACCGAAGGGTACCTTGCGCGTGGGTTCAACGCAGTCAAGATCAAAGTCGGTCAACCAGACCTGGCCGACGATCTTGCACGTGCCCGGGCGGTGCGCGAGATGCTGGGCCCGGACCGGTTCTTTATGGTCGACGCGAATTACTCTATGAGCGTCGAAGAGGCCATCGTGGCTGCCAGAGGGTTTACCGACTGCGATATTCTGTGGTTCGAGGAACCGACGATTCCAGACGACTACAAAGGTTATGGCCGAATTGTCGAAGCGACGGGCGTACCCCTTGCCATGGGTGAAAACCTACACACCATACACGAATTCGAATACGCTTTTGATGACGCGAAGCTGAGTTTCATCCAGCCCGATGCCTCAAACTGCGGTGGGATCACCGGCTGGCTGCGCGTGGCCGCGCTAAGCGCACAGCACGGCATTCCGGTTTGCAGTCATGGGATGCAGGAGCTGCACGTCAGCCTTGTTTCTGCACAACCCAACGCAGGGTGGCTAGAAGTACACTCATTCCCGATAGACCAGTACACGACCCGTCCGCTGGTTGTGGAAGACTGTCTGGCCGTGGCCCCGGATACCCCGGGAACGGGAGTGGAATTCGACTGGGACAAATTGAATGCGGAACACAAGGAGATGCATAAATGACGACCCAGACGATCTCTGCGGCATACTACAGGGGCAATAAGAGCTTTGCTGTAGAGCAAGCCCAAGCGACGGATCCGGGCCCCGGCGAGGCTGCCATTCGCGTTTCCTATTGTGGGATTTGCGGGACGGATATGCACGTCTACCACGGCAACATGGATGCTCGTGTCGGCCTGAACCGGGTGATTGGGCATGAGATGTCAGGTGTCGTCGAAGCGGTGGGCGATGGCGTCGATACGGTCGTACCCGGCCAGAAGGTCGTTGTCCGGCCGCTTGATCACTGCGGAGGATGTCCAGCTTGTAAACGGGGGCATCAGCATATCTGTCAGAACCTCAAGTTTCTCGGCCTCGACACCGATGGCGCCATGCAAGAGATCTGGACCGTTCCGGCCCACACTTTGCACGTTCTGCCGGATGACTTGCGCATGGATCACGCAGCGCTAATCGAGCCGGTCGCTGTTGCCTGCCACGATGTGCGGCTGTCTGGTCTGCAAACAGGAGAGGACGTTGTCGTCATCGGCGGCGGCCCGATCGGCATCCTGGTTGCCATGGTTGCGCGGGATGCGGGTGGAAATGTCGTGATTTCCGAAGTGAATCCGAACCGTCTGGCGATAGCTGAAAAACTTGGCTTTGACACGATCAACCCAACAGAGACCGAACTGGTGTCCACAATCAACGCGCGCACGGGCGACAAAGGCGCAGATGTGGTTTTCGAGGTGTCGGGAACTCAGCCCGGTGTTGATGCGATGACCGCCGTTGCCGCGACGCGGGCTCGGATCGTGATGGTCGCGATCCATGCTCAAAAGCCCCAGATTGACCTGTTCCAGTTTTTCTGGCGAGAGCTGCAACTGATCGGTGCTCGGGTCTATGAGCCAGAGGATTACGAGAAAGCCATTGCAGTTGTCGCCTCGGGCGGCGTGGACGCTGACGTCGTGATTACTGACGTCAGCCCTCTGGCAGACATTCAGGCCGCGTTCGAAGCACTGGATCGCAGTCCAACCGCAATGAAAAGCCTGATCGAAGTAGGACCGCGTACATGAATGTTTTGCAAAGTTTCGACCTGACGGGAAAGACGGCCCTTGTGACTGGGTGCAAACGCGGTATCGGGCGCGGCATGGCCGAGGCATTAGCATCGGCCGGAGCCGATATCATCGGAGTGTCCGCCTCGCTCGAACTGTCCGGGTCGGATGTCGAAAAAGCCGTGACAGCGATCGGGCGCAATTTCCGGGCTTACCAATGCGACTTCTCGGATCGCGCCGCTCTACATGGGTTTATTGACCACTTGAGGGCCGATGGACGAACCCCTGATATCCTTGTTAACAATGCCGGCACGATCAAACGCAAACCCGCCGCCGAACACCCGGACGACTGGTGGGACGAAGTGATTGAGGTGAATCTGTCCTCGCAGTTCGTTCTGTCTCGAGAGATCGGGAAGGACATGCTAACGCGCGGCTCCGGGAAGATCATCTTCACTGCGTCGCTGCTGACATTTCAGGGCGGCATCACCGTGCCGGGATATGCGGCCTCGAAAGGCGGGATTGGACAGCTGACCAAGGCTTTGGCCAACGAATGGGCCGGGCAGGGCGTGAATGTGAATGCGATTGCGCCTGGCTACATCGCGACCGACAACACCCAAGCTCTGCGGGATGATCCGGTCCGGTCGAAGTCGATCCTGGAGCGAACACCCCTGGGCCGTTGGGGTACGCCTGGTGATTTTGCCGGACCGGTGGTCTTTCTGGCCTCTGCCGCGTCGGACTTCGTCAACGGTGAAATCCTTGTAGTCGACGGGGGCTGGATGGGGCGTTAGCGCTGTCAACGCTCCTTGTGACCCGAAGTCTCAAGTCCCGATGTAGTGCGCCTTCAATCGGCGTGTCTTGGGTGCTTCCCGATGTTCGAACAGGTATAGGCTTTGTACGCGGCCCAGCGGAAGCTGACCCTGTTCGACCGGGATCGATACCTGAGTTTGCGTCAACAGCGCCCTCAGATGCGATGGAGCGTTGTCGTCCTCGGTCGGGCGGTGGTGATACTTGCCTGGTGACTTGGGTACGAGTTCCTCGAAGAACGTCTCGATATCCTTAAGCACATCGGGATCGGCATTGGCCTGCACCAACAGCGCAGCACCCGTGTGGACGCACCAAAGGGTCAGCAGGCCCGAGACAAATTCATGTTCGGACACCGCACGCTGAACGATCCCGCTGACGTCGGTGAGGGATTTGCCGGGTGTTTCAATTGACAGCTCAAAAAACTCTTGCTTCATCCAGCAGGCCCTTTCCTTGACTTCACGCTAACGCGCCCAGCTTTCTACATCCCGCTTGGCATTCAGAAATGGGGATTAAGCTTCTGATTTTGAGAGCATATTGGCTGTAGGTCTATGCAAACAGGCTTTTGAACCTGTCCACACACAGACGAAAACCATCTTCGAAGTTTCCGTTGCCGGGGTGATAAACGCTTTCGAACGAAATGACGCCATCATAGCAGTCGGATCTGAGTGCGTCCGCGATGGGTTGGAACAGAGGCGCAAGCTGACCTTCCCCCATGCGTCGTACTTCCAGCGTTGCCCGTGGCGTGTCGACCTTTACGTCCTTGATGTGAATGTGACCCAAGTAGCCGCCACGCAGTTCTTCATAACCTTCCGGGTATGCCAATTCATGGCACCAGCAGTTGTTTCCGGGGTCCCACAGCACTTTCAAAGTGTCTTTTGCGTCTAACTCGTCAATCAGCTTGCGGGCTGTATAGTTGGAATTGACCAGCGTGCCGTTTCCGGTTTCCACGACAAGTTTCACTCCTTCAGCTCTTGCCAGTTCAACCGCCGGCGCGATCAGAGGCGGCATCGAGTCCCATACTCCATGCGCTACGTTCCATTTTTCGGCACCGTTTTTTCCCCACAGTATCTGCTCTTTTCGTTGCGTCATGATCCGAACCAGCGGAGACGCAACAACATGCGCCATGTCGATCACGCGTTTCAAGGCATCCATATGCCGAGTGTGCAGGTCGTCGCCGGGCCTGTTGGCAGCTGTCATCCCCGCAAAGATATGGCGCGACAGACAAGACACAGGCTTGCCCCGGTCGCGCAAAAGCGCGTCGATCTTGGCAATTTCCTGCGGGGAATGGTCTCCGACCTCCGTATCGCCAACGAATTGAAGCTCTGCATAATCCAGACCGAATTCGTCCATTACGTCCACGGCATGCCGCAGATCGCGGGAAATGCCGTCGCAAATTACACCTAATTTCATGTCTGGTCCCCTCAGCGATGCAATTCTGCGCCAACGATCTCTTCGATGACGCGAGTACACACCCAGTTGTCGCCATTCGGGTATTTGGTTTTTCCGGCGTGAAAGATCTGCATTGCGGATGACGCTGTGTGCATGGGAACGCCCAATGCACCGGCCAGTGCCAGAGAGATCGTCAGGTCCTTATGCATGGTTGCGATATGACTACCTGTGGCTTCGAACTTGCGATCAATGATGTTTTCAAGGGCGGTATTCACGACGCCGCACCCCGCGCTGGATGAGGAGAACACATCAAGCAATGCCTGACCGCTGACACCGGCTTTGGCCGCCAGGGCCGCAGCCTCGAATGTGGCGGAAAAGATCGATCCGATAAGGGATTGCAGGCAGGCTTTCACGGTTTGCCCGTCGCCGGCGTTTTCTCCGACCCGATGAATGGTTGCCGAAACTGCCTGCATGACTTCTGCGTTTCGGTCCAGCACATCCGCAGCGCCAGCAGCCATCATCGTCAATGTACCGTTCTGCGCGCCGGGAAACCCACCCGAGACCGGAGTGTCGATCAGGTGGATGCCTGCGCCCTCCATGTCTTGCCCGATAGCGCTTGCTTCGGCCGGGGTAATGGTCGCCGACAGGATGACAGTTCCGCCTTTGGCCATGTTCGCAACCAGGCCATTTTCACCCAGAATGACATCGCGGGCCTGATCTCCGTTCATCACCATGACAAACACACTGGCGGCGTGACGGCCGACCTGTCCCACACTGTCCTTGGCCAGGCCACCTATGTCGGTAAATGCCGTCATGCGCGTCTCGCTTAGGTCGAAACCGGATGTTTCAAAGCCATTCTTGATCAGGTTCTTGGTAAGGCCGCTGCCCATGTCGCCAAGACCGATTACGCCTGCTGTTTTCATTTGGACTCCTCCCGTTTTTGTTCGCCATTTCGGTATGGCAGACGTTTCGGAAAATGATGCTCAATTGCATCGGTTTTCGCGGGAGTTTCACGCGTCTTGAACAGACGTCGGGCGAGTCCGGAAGACACCCCGCTGCCCGTTTACGTGCCGTAAGTAAACGAAGAATGCGGCGTTCAGGCAAGCAAAGAAGTGTTGCGGCGGAAGGAAACCGCCTGATCCGACGCGTTACGAGAACGCCGCCATGATGCCGCGCAGTTCCGCCAGCCCGCGCATTCGTCCGATCAGCGGATAGCCGGGAGTGCTGTGTCCGCCCAGATCGCTCAGCAGTTCTTGTCCGTGGTCGGGCCGCATCGGAATTTGCCAGTCGCCACGCCCTTGGGATTTACGGCGGCGCTGTTCGTTCATCAGTTCGCGAATGGTGCCGACCATGTCGGTGTCGCCCTCCAAATGCGGGGCCTCAAAGAAGTCCGGCTTCTGGCTGTCTGACCCCGCGATGCGTCTGGTGTTCCGCAAGTGAACAAAGTGAATCCGGCCGCCATGTCTACGCACGAAGTCCGGCCCATCGAATTCGGGGGACACTCCCAGCGAGCCGGTACACAACGTTGCGCCGTTCGCCTGCAAATCAACCGCATCCAGAACGGCGCCGTAGTCCTCGGTGCTGGACATGACCCGCGGCAGACCGAGCAACGAGAACGGCGGATCATCCGGATGACAGCACAAGCGCAGATCCAGTTCTTGGGCCACTGGTGCGACCTCAGACAGGAAGTCGATCAGGTTTGCGCGAAGCCGGTCACGGTCTATATGCGCATATGTCTGCAACAAAGAGCGCACGTCCTGCACGCTCCACTGATCGTTGGCGCCGGGCAGCCCCGCAGTGACATTGTGCTGCAACTGGGCTTTGGATTCATCCGACATGCGCAAGAAGCGATCCTCGGCCGTTTGCTGGACGTCGTTGGAATAGTCTTCCGACGCACCCGGACGTTCGAGAATATATATGTCGAAAGCAGCAAAATCAGTCAGGTCGAACAGCATGGCCGTTCCGCCATGCGGCTGCGGGGCGCGAAGGGCGGTGCGTGTCCAATCCAGGATCGGCATAAAGTTGTAGCACACGACTTTGACGCCACGGGCGGACAGGGCCCTGAGGCTGGACTTATACGCCTGCAGATGTTCGGCTATGTTTGCGGACTGCGTCTTGATCGCCTCGGAGACGGGCAGGCTTTCGACAACGTCCCAACTGTACCCGGCAGCATCCAGAACTGCCTGCCGATCGGCGATGCTCGGTTCGTCCCAAGGCTGTCCCGGTGGGATGTGATGCAGCGCGGTGACGATGCCCTGAACCCCGACTTGATGGAGATCGACCAGGGCGATCGGATCATCGGGTCCGAACCAACGCCAGCATTGTTTCATGGCAGCCATCCTTCATACAGAGGGTGATCGGGCTCGATGGGAAGGGTAACACGCTGCCCGGTGCGCGCAGCGTGATAAATCGCCGTCACAAGGCCGATGGACGCAGCGCCGTCCTGCAGCGTAACGGCCGAATTTGCCTCAGACTGCAGCGCCTTCCCGACTTCGGTAAAGAACCCTTCGAAACCTGTTGGCTCGACAGCGGAGGTGGCAAGAGCGTCGTCGATAGCGGCTTGATCCACCGGGTCCCGCGAGACGAATGTCCAGGGCGTTTGACCCGGGGCATAGGGTTCCGTGCCAGAGGTAGCGGTCACCTTTTCAAAGACGAACCGCAGGCGGGTTTCGTCCGTGGCGGCGCCCAAGGTGATATTGCTTGTGCACAAAGCGCCGGAAGTCATGCCAAAACAGATCGCGGCGCAGTCTTCGGTCTCGATCGGGTTGACCCGCGTTGTGGCCATTGCAGACACCCAGGCGATATCACCCGCAATATGAGTCAGCAGATCATGGTTGTGGATGGCATGGCCCAGCACTGCGCCGCCGCGTTCACCGGCCCATGTTCCCCGCCACGGCACTGCGTAATAGTCAGCCCCTCGGGACCAATGAGTTTCAAGCGCGGCAGTTTGGACCGCTCCGCTCAGGCCAGCGCGTTGCAGGTGGCGCAATTGGGCCAGTGACGGGCCCCACCGGTATTGAAAAACCGGAAACACATGCTTGCCTGCGCTGCGGGCGGCTACCGTGATCCGATCCACATCCTGCATCGAAGTCGCAAGAGGCTTTTCGCAGACAACGTGTTTTCCTGTGGCCAGTGCGGCAAGGGTGGTCGGCACATGCAGATGGGGTGGCAGGCAGATGTCGATGACGTCGATCTCCGAATCATCCAGCGCGTCTTGAATGTTGGTCAGTGCCCGAAAATCCGAGTTCTGTCGAATCTGCTCGATCCGGTCCGTATTCTGGTCGACCACGGCGGTTACGCGGAATTTGCGGTCAAGCCGTTCCAGTGCGTTTAAATGTTGCGCACCGATACCTGCGCCAAGGATCGCAACGTTGATCATTTGCGTTCCGCCATTTCCTGCGCGTGCAATGCCAGTTCCATGACCGTAAAGCAGTGGGTTTGGATCATCGCGGTTTCGGTCCGGTTACGGATGTCATCGGCCAGGCGCGAAAAGTAGGGAAGGCCGGCGTCAGATGCGTCGATCTTTTGGCAGGTTTCACCATTGACGAGGATCAGATGATTTGTTCCCGAGGCTCCACCCACATCAACGTATTTCCGCAACTCGATATAGCCTTCGGTGCCCAGGATCGTCAGGCGACCATCCCCCCAGTTTGGCAGGGCATCCGGCGTAAACCAGTCAACCCGGATGTACCCGGTGCCGTTCTCGCTTCGTAGATTGAGCTCTCCGAAATCCTGCAATCCGGGATCTTTGGGGTTTGCGTAGTTCGCCACACAAGCGTTTGTGATTTCCGCGGTTTCCGAACCTGTGTAGTGCAAGAACTGATCGATCTGATGCGAGGCGATGTCGGTCAGAATACCGCCATAGCGTTCACGCTGAAAAAACCATTCCGGACGAGTTGCCCGGTTCAGTCGGTGCGGGCCAAGTCCGACCGTCTGGATCACGCGCCCGATGGCACCGGCCTCGACCAACTCGGTCGCCCGGGTGCTGACGGGCGTTTCAAACCTTTCGGAAAAATTCACCGACCAGATGCGACCGGTGTCCGCAACCGCCCGTTTGATCTGGTCGAGTTGCTCGAACGTCGTACAGCCCGGCTTGTCGCTCATAACATCCATGCCGTTTTGCATGGCGCGGATCGTCAACGCGGCCCTATCTGCCGGTATTGCCGAAATCAGCGCCAGATCCGCCCCACTGGTTAGGGCGTCTTCCAGTCGGGCCAGCCGCGGAATATCGGGAAACCTTTTGGCGTAGCCCGGAAGCGTTTCCGGATCGCCTTGTGTCCAGTAGCCAACGCAGTCCACGCCGATTTTACGCATGTTTTCCGTCATGCCATAGATATGGCGGTGGTCCAGGCCAAGGGCGACGCAGGTCAGGCTCATGAGATGACTCGTGTTTTCTGGCCGGTTCGATTGGCGATCTGCATCGCGTCTATGACGGCGTGGGTCAAAAGGGCACTGCGTCCGGTGGCCATGGGTAGCGTGCCATCAGCAACGGCCATGGCGAAATCCTCGATGACCGCCTGATGCCAAGCATGGGTGAACGCCATGGGATCGGCCCCTCCGCCTGTGGCGGACGTTTCGCCAACCGTGGATTTATAACCATCGAAAGTCGTTAAGGTCAGGACACCTGACTCCAAATGCGCTTTGGCGCGTGTGCCTTGGATGGTAATGGACTCAGCGGCCCCGGGATATTCGGCAGTAGTCGCCATCATGGTGCCCACTGCGCCGCTATCTGTTTCAAAGATTGCACCTGCCCAATCCTCGGCCTCGAGATCGTGTAACGGAGTTTTTCTCATCATGGCTTGAATGCCCGAGATCGGCCCTAGCAGCCACATCGCAAGGTCAAGCGTGTGGATTGCCTGCGAGATCATGACACCGCCTCCGTCGCGTGCGTAAGTGCCGCGACCCGGCTCGTCATAGTAGCTCTGATCACGCCACCAAGGGACACGGATCTCCACCGTGGCGATCGCGCCCAGCTCACCCTGTTCAATGGCTGATTTCAGCGCCTGCGAGGCGGCGCGGGCGCGGTGCTGAAAGACGATACCCAGCGGCACGCCAGAGGCCTCGCATTGCTCGACAATGGCTGTCGCGGCGGCCAGCGTTCTTTCGATGGGCTTTTCCATCAGGATCGGTTTCGAAGCGGTCGAAAGAACCCGAACCAACTCTGTGCGCTGATCGGGCGGGGTTGCGATGATCGCAAAGTCGACGTTTGGGTCGTTTGCGATTTCCTCGACCGAGCTGAAAGCGCGGGTGTCGTTTCGCTGCGCGAACTCAGCTGCTTTTTCAGGATTGCGCCCGAGGACGCCAGCAAGATTGAGGCCTTGATCCGATGCCCGAATTGCAGCCAAATGCGTACCCGAAACCATCCCCAAACCAATCAGCGCAATATTCATTCATTCCCCCGGATCACCCGGTCAGTCTGCGGGTTCGAACGGGAAAGATGCAACCATTAAAAACTGTGTTAACAATTGCGGGCAGCAGTATCGGAGGCAGAATTGACCGGTAATTTGAATGGCATGGCAGAAGACCTGTACCTGGGCATCAGGGACCTGCCGATCGTATCTCCGCATGGTCACTGCGATCCGGGGTGGTTTGCAACTGATGCGCCGTTTCCCAACCCGGCAGAACTGCTGGTGGTTCCCGACCATTACATGTTCCGTATGCTCTATTCGCAGGGCGTTCCCTTGTCCGAACTTGGCATTGGGGAAGAGGGGCGAAAGAAGGATCCTCGCGCCGTTTTTCGCACTTTTGCCGAGCACTGGCATCTGTTTCTGGGAACGCCATCCCGGATCTGGATGAATTACGTGCTACATGAAACGCTGGGCGTGTCTGAGGAGTTGTCTTCGCGCACGGCAGACCAGGTTTACGATAAGATCTCAGAAAAGCTGGCGCGACCTGAATTTCGTCCGAGGGCTTTGTTCGACAGATTTGGGATCGAGGTTCTGGCCACCACAGATTCCGCCCTCGACAGCCTCGTTGAGCATCGGGAGATTCGCACAGGCGGTTGGGGCGGGCGAGTTGTTCCGACGTTCCGCCCAGACGGGGTTTTGGATGGGGCGGACCCGGAGTTCGTACAAAACCTGAAAAAGTTGGCCGAGCTGACGGGCTGCGATCTGGGCAGCTACGATGGCTACCTCAACGCGCTGCGAATGCGGCGGGCTTATTTCATCCAGCTGGGCTGTACGGCCACCGACCACGGAATCGAACGTGTGCAGACCGAGTGGCTGGACGACCCGGATGCGCTGTACCAACGGCTGAGACGGCGGGAAGGCACAGAACAGGGCGCGCGCCGGTTCTATGGGCATATGCTGATCGAAATGGCGCAGATGTCTATCGATGATGGCCTGACCATGCAGATACATGCTGGCAGCAAGCGCAACACGAACGACGCGGTAATGCGGGACTTCGGACGGGACAAGGGGGCCGACATTCCAATCGCGATGAATTGGGTCACGGGCCTTGAGGCGCTTTTGAACCGGGTCGGAAACTCGGCGGAACTGCGCATCATACTCTTCACATTGGACGAGAGCACCTATGCCCGTGAACTGGCGCCCATGGCGGGACATTGGCCGTGCCTTAGGATCGGGCCGCCTTGGTGGTTCCACGACAGCCCAGCCGGGATAGCGCGGTATTTCGATCAGATTGTTGAAACGTCCGGATATTACAATCTGGCCGGATTCAATGACGACACGCGGGCTTTTCTGTCCATTCCTGCACGGCACGACCTGTGGCGACGGGGAGTGGCGATTCATCTAGCCGAGCAGGTTGCGCGCGGCTATTTCGGTCGGGATAGTGCTGGGCATCTTGCGCGGTTGCTGGCTGTCGATTTGGCGAAACAAGTTTACGGATTGCAAAGCTAGATGGGTACAATTCTTCACTTCGGCCTTGGAAACTTCGCCCGGGCGCATTTGCTGGACTACACCGATCAAGCTGGCGGATGGGACGTTGTCGGCGTCAGCCTGCGTTCATCCTCGGTTCGGGATGGATTGGCCCGACAAGGTTTCGAGTACGATTTGTGCGTACAGGGGCAGGGCGTCCGGCGCATCAAAGCTCTGCGTGACGTTCTGGTCGTGCCCAATGATCGCACAGAGATTTTCGATGTGATGGCGGATGCCGAAATCATCTCGGCGACCGTCACCGAGAAAGGTTACCATTTGGACGCCGCGGGCAATCTGAACCTTCAGGACCCGGCGATTGCCGCCGATCTGGCAGGGCAAGGGCCTGCGACGCTGATCGGGTTTTTAGCTTATGGCCTTGCGGAACGTTGCAAGCCAGTAACGGTGCTAAGCTGCGACAATCGCATGGAAAACGGCAAAACGCTCGAAACGGCAGTTGCCGATTTTGCGAATGCAGCCGGTCTGGACGTGGATTGGGATGCCGTTCGCTTTCCCAACGCGATGGTCGACCGGATCACCCCGGCCACCACGGACGCCGTTCGCGCAATCAGCGGCGATCCTATGGCTGTTCCGACCGAGGCGTTCTCGGAGTGGGTGATCGAAGACAGTTTCGCCGGTCCGCACCCGGATTGGCCGGGCGTGCAACTGGTCGATGACGTAGCCCCGCACGAGATGCGAAAGCTGCGCATGTTGAACGGTGCCCATTCCCTGTTGGCTTATGCCGGGTTGGAGCGAGGCCTGACCTACGTCCACGAAGCGGTTCGAGACCTGGTTTTGCGCCCGCTGGTTTCCGAGTTGATGAAGGATGCGGGCGCAACGCTGCCCGCAGCACTGCAAGCACAGGTTCCGGACTATGCCGAGGCTTTGTTGCGCCGCTTTGAAAACCTCGAGCTGGCGCACCGTCTGGACCAAATCGCGATGGATGGCAGCCAGAAGCTGCCGTATCGGTTTGTTCCCACACTCCGCGAAACCGGCTCTCAGGCGGTGATTGCGGGGATGCGGGCCTGGATCGCCTTTTGCATGTCCGAGACCGCCAAGGGCAGAGCGCTTAACGATCCTTGCGCGTCGGAAATCGCGTCGGCTGTTAAGCAGCCAGATCCGGTAGTACCACTTTTGGGCCTTGTCGGTGCCGAGGATCTTGCACCACTTATCCGGGAATGATCGCGCCGCGAAACTGAACAACGGTGGAAGCCAGACTGTGTCCTGCCATCAGGGCTTCGGCCTGCGATTTTCCCGTCAGCAAGGCCGCGAGGTATCCACCGTTGAAACTGTCGCCCGCGGCGGTGGTATCGAGTACGTTTTTGGCAGGTTTATAGGTTTGCTCAATGTTCTGACCGATGGAAAGAGGGCCATTATCTCCGCGTTTTAACCCACCGACACCGTGATGATCGGCAAAACGTGCCGCCACCTGATCCGCGCTTTCCCCGAACAGTGCCATCTCGTCGTCGATGGATGGTAGGGCAATATCTGCACGCTGCCAAAGCCGTTGGTTGATCTGCCGGGCGTGTTCGGCGCTGTCCCAAAGACGCGGACGAAAATTGCTGTCATAGACCAACCGGACTGAAGAGCCTTCGAGCCAGTCCAGAAGCGCAAGCCTTACCGAATGCGGAAGAATGGCCACGGAAATCCCTGACAAGTACAGCACGTCGTAACCTTTCAGCGAGCTGAAGTCATGATCGGCAAAAAGCTGGCGGGCGGCCGCCTCGCTGCGCCAATAGGTAAAGCTGCGTTCACCGTCCGCAGAGGTCGTGATCGCGTATAGTCCCGGAGAAGCGTTGGGAATGATGCGGATGCCGGATGTCCCGATGCCATGGTTGGCGATAAAGTCCGCGATGCGCCCTGAGAACGGGTCGTCGCCCAGACATGTCACATACTCCACCTGCAGATCAGGAGCCGCGCGGTGCATGTAGATGGCTGTGTTCAGCGTATCCCCCGCGACGCCCACCTTCGCGCCGGTCTCCAGCATGGACAATTCGATCATTGCTTCGCCGATGCAGGCAATTCGCGTCATTTCTTTTCTCTTTTCCAGATGATGAGCCCGGCGACCATGATCAGCGCAGCCCCTGCCAACGTGAATGCGTCCGGTACAGTGTCAAAGAACAGATAGCCCCAGATCGCAACGTAGATCAGGAACGAATAGGTGAATGGCATCAACTGGTTCGCCGTTCCGAACCGATGCGCGTTCGTCAGCAGTTGATGCCCGCACCAGCCAAAGACGCCTAGGCTGATCAGGACTATCAGGCTCCACGTGTTTTCCGGCTGAACCCAAAACCAGATGGCGAACGGCAGCAGGACCACTGTCCCGGTAAGCCCGAGGTAGAATTGCATAGTGTCCACGGCAACAACCCCAGACAGCTTGCGCGTCATGATCGAGTACAGGGCCAACGCGGTGGCGTTGTAGACGATCAGTAACATGGTCGGATGAAAGGCCGAACCAAACGGCCGCACGACAACTAACACTCCCAGAAAGCCCAGGATGATGGCTGCCCAACGCCATGGGCCTACGCGTTCTTTCAACACGAAGACGGACAGAAAACACACGATGACCGGGCTTGAGAACATGATTGCTGACACGACGGTCAGAGGCAAAAACCGTAGGGCATAAAAATTGAAAACGGTCGCCGAGATCAGCAGCAAGGCCCGGCTAATGACCTGCCATGGATGGTCGGTCTTGAACCGGCTGGCCTCAATCCCGCCTTTGGCGATCACGCCCACAGAGATCACAAAGTGCCCCGCATAGCGCATGAACGCCAACTGAAATGCCGGCACGCCGGCCAACGCCAACCACTTGGCCCCAAGGTCTACCAGCGAAAAGAACAGCCACGCCGTCAGCATCAGCACGATGCCAAGGCGCGGCAGGTCCGCATTGGGGTTGGCGGTGACAGCCATCTATCAGATGTTGAAACGCTTGACGTAGTAGTCAACCATCTGGCTGACCATGTCGTCCGCCTGACCTTGGTCGCGCGCGTCACTCAGCGCCAAAAGCGCCCCCTGCGACATCACGCTGGTAACGCCTGCTTCGCGCGCCATGCGGTCATAATACCCAAGGTCTTTCGCCGCGTTCTTGATGGCAAAGGCCAGTTGGTTTGGGTCATTCTCGACGCCGTAGGCTTTGACGAAATCCATCATTCCGGAATGCAGCGGCCCTGCGGCCATAACGTCATACACCTGCTTGCGGTCAACACCCGTGATATCTGCCATGGCAAAGGCTTCGGCCATCGCATTCGCGACGGTCATTCCGAAGAAGTTGTTGATCAGCTTGATCGTGTGTCCGGATCCAACGGGGCCAAGGTAAAAGACGTTTTCGCCCAAATCCTTCAGTGTCGGCTCGGCCTTGTCAAAGGCAGACTTGTTGCCGGAAGTCATGATGTTGAGCTTGCCTTCTAGCGCGTGCGACGGCGTTCGGCCAAGCGGCGCATCCAGATAGCTTCCGCCGGCTGCGGCAACCTCCTCGGCCAAGGCGCGTGTACTGCCTGGGAGAGAGGTGCCAAAGTCGATGACGATCGCCCCGGGTTTCAATCCCGCAATCACTCCGTCTGTACCTCGCATACGACCCTCGACCTGTTCGGAGGTGCCCATGCACAGCATCACGATGTCGCTGGCTTCAGCTAGTTCTTGGGCGTTTTGCGTCTCGCGGGCGCCCCGGTCAATCGCGGCGTCCAGGTACGTGCGGTCGCGGTTTCCCAATACAGCGACCGAGTATCCTTGGTCCAACAGTCGGCTCACCATGGCTCCGCCCATTAGTCCCAAGCCGATAAACCCGATTGATGGTTTGCTCATTGGTTTCCCTTTCCGTGAATGTGTCTGGTTTCCATTCTTGTGTCTGGTGCGGGCGGCTTTACAGTTTAAATGCTCATTTTGCCCTGTGGAATATCATTGATTTTTGAGTGGTCCGGTATTTTGCCGGGCCGCATGTCCATCAGGCCGGCGCCCGCGCTCGAGTTGTTCGCGCCTTTAGCCCCTGTTCGATCCATGATGTGACCTCGAGCGTCCGGGCTGCATCCTCGACGTCGATCAGTGGAGGGGCGCCGTCGATCACGTCAAGGAAGTGATCCAGTTGCGCCTCCAATGGTGCGCGTTGCTGTTCCGGTCGTGTAAGCTGGTCCTTTTGGGCCGCAGTCCCCCAATCCTTTCCACGCCACAGAGTCATGGAGGGAAAACTCACAGCACCACTGGTTCCCGTGATCCACATCATGTCCTGGTGGGTCGTGCCGATGTTCGGGTTCTCGCCGGTTCCAGCTTCAAACCCCCAAGGGCTGGGTGCGGTGTCGGCAAAACTGATAGTGCCCGTCGCGCCGTTTTCGAACGCGGTCGCGATAGCCCCGCTTTCTATCCGATCCGATCCGCGGATCGACGCGCCGGGCAGGGCGACGACATCCGAGATTTCTCCGATCACAAACCGCAGGACATCGATATCATGCACCAGATTGATCATGACTGGGCTGCCATCAGAAGTCCGCCAGTTCTGTTCAAAATAGCTCTCGGGTTTACGCATGGCCCACAGCAACGAGACGTTGATGACTTGTCCGATCGTTCCTTGCGCGATCACCTCTTTCAGGTGCTGCAAAGTTGTATGATACCGTCGATGGTGGCCCACAAGGCTGCGGACATCGGCCTGGTGAACGGCCGTTCTCAGGCGCAGAGCATCATCGACCGATGCGGCAACCGGCTTTTCGATCAGCATGTGCCAACCGCGGGATGCGGCTAGAATGCCATGTTCGGCATGCAGGTGGGTGGGCGTCGCGATGATGACGCCATCTACTGGGCTCTGCACCTCGTCCATACTGGCAAAACGCGGCGCGTCGATCTGGATCGAGCCATCTGGATCGGCCAACCCGACCAACATGCAGTCGGGATGCTCAATCACGGCGCGGACGTGGCGGATGCCGATCAACCCGCCGCCAGCTACAAGGATCCGTTTCACATCACCGCTCCGATTTGCCAGGGAACGAATTCGTAGTCACCCAAGCCCTGCGCCTCGGACTTGGTCCGCGCGCCCGAGGCGACTTGGAGCAGCCGTCGGTATATTTCCTGTCCTTTTTCTTCGACGCTGGCACCTTTGGTCAGAATATCGCCCGTATCCACGTCCATGTCTTCAGGCATGCGCGCTGCCAACTCAGAGTTGGTAGCGATTTTTAGCGTGGGCGCTGGTTTGGACCCAAAGGCAGAGCCGCGCCCCGTGGTAAAGCACACTAGGTTGCACCCGGCCGCGATCTGCCCGGTCACCGAGGCCGGGTCATATCCGGGGCTGTCCATGAAGGTGAAGCCTTTGGCTGTGATGGGTTCAGCGTATTTGAATACACCGGTCAAAGGAGTGGTTCCACCCTTCGCCGCTGCCCCCAGCGATTTCTCAAGGATGGTCGTCAGCCCCCCGTGCTTGTTGCCGGGGCTTGGGTTGTTGTCCATCGAGCCGTGATTGCGAGCGGTATAGTCCTGCCACCAATCGATCAGTCCGATTAGTTTTTGCCCAGTTGCGCGACCAAGGGCGCGGCGGGTCAAAAGATGTTCGGCTCCGTAGATTTCGGGCGTTTCCGCAAGGACACCGGTGCCGCCTTGGGCAACCAACAGGTCGCAGGCATGTCCGAGCGCAGGGTTCGCGGTCACACCTGACCAAGCGTCCGATCCACCGCACTGCAGCGCAACCATCAATTGAGACGCCGGGGCTTCGCTGCGCCTCGCCTCATTCGCAATGGGCAGCATCTTGTTAATCTTGCTGATGCCCACTTCCACGGTCCGGCGCAATCCGGCGACGTTCTGGATGTTCATCGTCTGGAAGGTGGGACTATGCTTCAGCCCATACGCGTCTAGCAGCCAATCGATCTGGTTCATCTCGCATCCCAGACCGACCATCAGAACGGCAGCATGGTTAGGATGTTTCGCAAATCCCCACATGACCCGTTGAAGAGTTTCGAAACCGTCGCCGGAATCGGCCATTCCGCAGCCCGTTCCGTGGACAAAGGCCACCACGCCGTCGACGTTCGGAAACTCGGTCAGCTTGTCCGGTGTGAAGTGGTTGGCGATCATGCGGGCTGCGGTCGCCGAACAGTTCACGGTGGTCAGAACCGCGATGAAATTGCGCGTGCCGACGCGACCGCTGTCCCGGTGGTAGCCCATGAACGTATCGACCGAGGTGGCGGGTTTCACGGGCCTGTGATCCGTCGCAAACTCGTAGTCCACGCTGGTTTTGCGGAACTGGATATTGTGAGTGTGCACATGGTCGCCGGGTTCGATCGGTTGGGTGGCGTAGCCGATGATCTGGGCGTACTTTCTGACCGGATCGCCGGGTGCAACATTCCGCGTGGCGACCTTGTGCCCCGAGGGGATGCGCGCATTGGTCGTGACATCCTCGACCATACTGCCGACCTCCAAGGGCCGAGTTGCAATCACCACGCTATCCGTTCGATCTAAACGTACAAAAGTCATAGTCAGCTTTCCTGGGGGCAGCAGCTAGGCGCAGAACGGCGAGTCCGATGTCCACCGGTGAATATCTATATGCGGCTGTCCAGACAGCCTTGCTCGTGCCGCCTCCCAGTTGGCCTTGCAGACTCGCCAATCTCGCAGCTCGGTTTCAGGGCGCGATCTGGACCTCGCGATGAAGCTGGGGAAATGATCTCGACCGGTGGGTTGGCCCGCCGCACTGAAGCGGATGTCGAACGACCAGCGGAACCGGTCCGTTTCATTGACCAGCGAAGCATGTGGCGTCAAAGGGTGAAACAGGATGATCCCGCCCGCCTTGACAGGAAGGGGCACGGCTCGGTCTTCGTCAATGAACCCGTCGGCAATGCCTGTCTGCGTTCGCGCGCAATGCGGCAGGATGGATTGGTCCTGTGCCTTTGGCAACACTTGCAGGCAGCCGTTTTCGACCGTTGCATCGTTGACGGCGATCCACACCGTGACCATGTCGGTCTGGTCCGCATCCTCCAACGCGACCGCCCGGTCCTGATGCCAGTCCGTTGCGGTGATGTGTGCGCGCACCTCATCCTTGGACAGCTTGAGGGCAGGGGGCTTCAGCCGAACGTGCTGGATCGGATTGCTGACCAACTCTGGCCCGATCAACTGCTCGACAATGTCAAGCATGGGCCGGGCCGTCAGCAAGTCGAACACTGCGGGCCCAATATGGAACGGTGTGTCCGCCATGATCCGATCGCCGGGCAACGAGATGTCCAGCGGCTGGAAATAGTCGCAACCGGCCTGATAGGCGGACAGAAGTTTGTCCCAGAAGATCATTCTTGACGGTTCGTCCGTGACCAGCCCTTTTTCGTACCAACCGTCATAGAGCCGGTTCAGGACATCCGAGTATTCGGCCTGTACCCGATCCAGGACATCGGCCGGAATAACATCCTCGAGCACGAGGTATCCGTCCGTCTGGAACTTGCCAATCTGATCTTGTGTCAGCATGGGCGCGACCTCACAACAGCAGCGCGATGATGCCCGGCCAGATCAGAAGAACGGAAAGCGCCAGCAGCTGGATCCCGATGAATGGCAGGAAGCCGCGGAAGATATCCGTCAGACTGATATGCGGCGGGGCCACGGACTTCAGGTAGAACGCGGCCGGGCCAAAAGGGGGCGAGAGGAAGCTGACCTGCATGTTCATACAGAACACGACGCCGAACCAGATGGCGACATGACTCGGCTCCAACTGGCCAAAGACTCCGATTTCCTCGATAGGAAGGCGCAGGACGATCGGCAGAAAGACCGGAATGATCAACAGCACGATGCCGACCCAATCCATGAATGCGCCCATGAACAGCAAGATCAGCATCATCACCAGAATGACCAGCATAGTCGGCAGCTCCTGGCCGACGATAAGGTCGGCCACGTACTGGGGCCCGCCAGCAATAGTGTAGGCACCCGCCAGCGCGGCAGCCCCGATCGTAACCCAGATGATGGTGCCTGTGGATTTTAGGGTTCGCATCAAGCTGTCCCAAACCAGCTCGAACGATCCTTCGCCACGCAGGATGGCGATGATCAGAACGGCGAAGGCGCCCATGCCTGCAGCCTCGGTGATGCCTGTGATCCCGCCATAGATCGAGCCGAGCACCACGCCGATGACAACCAGCGGCGCGACGAGACCTTTGCCCATTTCCCACCCGATTTTAGCGCGTGCTCTGCCAAAGACGAAGAAGATCAGCAGAAGGGCAACGATCGTGATACCCGCAAACCAGGGCAGGTAGTCAGCTGTTCCCAGCCGCGCAGGCTCGCCCTGGCTGGCAGCGTTCGAGCCTGAGAGCTCGAAGAACGCGGCCCGGATAAACAGAACGGTGGAAAAACCGGCGACTACGATGCTCATGAAGGCCCCAAACAGTTTGCGTTTTTCTACCGGTTCGGGGTCGTTCGGGTCCGGTTCCGGCAGCGGAGCGTGATGAGGATTCAGCCGCGTGCGGATGATGATGTACAGGATGATCATCGAGGCCAACATGAAGCCGGGAATGAAAGACGCGGTGAACAGCGACTTGATCGAAGTTTCGGTGATCAGCCCATAGATGATCAGAACGATGGAAGGAGGGATCATGGTGCCCAGCGACCCCGAGGCGCAGATGACGCCGATCGCGAGATTCTGATCGTACCCGAGGCGCAGCATCTGGGGAAGGGCGATAAGGCCCAGCAGGACAACCTCACCACCGATTATGCCGGACATGGCCGCCATGATCACCGCCATGATCGAGGTCACGATCGCGATGCCGCCGCGTGTTCTGGACAGCCAGACATTCAGCGACGAATACATGTCACGCGCGATCCCGGACCGCTCTAGCAGCGACGCCATGAAGATAAACAATGGCACTGATATGAGCACGTAGTCCGTTAAGAGCCCGTATATCTTCTGCGCCAGAATATAAAGCGGCCCGGTGCCTGGCCGACCGGTGAGGACCCCGTCGCCGAATGAAAATGGGTTCAAAAGCAGTGTCGGTTCGAACTTCAGGACAAGAACCAGAACCGCAAGGGAAGCCGAGGCCAGACCCAAAGGCATCCCGATCGCCAGAAGCACGATCAGGGCGACCATCAGGATGAGTGAGATTGTTCCAATATCCATCAGTCTTGTCCCACCGCTCTTTTGATCATTTCAATTTCGTCTTCGTCCGGTTCATCTGTGTGGATTTCCGGTTCTTTGTTCCAATCCGCGATCAAGTTCAAAATTGCTTGCATTGCGACGAGCGTAATCACGATCAGCACCATCGGCTGCAACGTCGCCGGGATCGGAGGATTGAAGGCAGAGCCATAAAGCTCCCATTTATAGAGCTTGTTGACGAACACCTGTTTGTAGCTGCCGTAGACCAAAAAGAAGGCAAATAGCACGATCAGTATTGTCGAAACCGTATCAAAAACACGCTGAAGCCAACGTGGAACTGCGTCGTATAGCAGGAATATTCGAATGTGACTGCGTTGCTGCATGGCGTAGTAGCCAGACATCAAAAATACAAAGCTGGCGAACCAGAGTGTCATTTCGTTGGCCCACTCGGTCGGCTTTTCCAGGATATAACGCATGAAGACTTCGTAGAGCATGACTACAGTCATGATTGCGATCATCATCATCGTAACTCGGCCTATGAACAGGGCGAAACGATCCATAATCGTAGAACCTTCGAACTCCATCGTCGCTGCTCGCACGGTCTTTGTACCGATCACTGCAAGGAACGGTAGCAGGACGAGCGCGGCCACGTCGATGATGTCGACATACCCCCCGAACACGCCAGACAATTCGGGCGTGACGTCGCTGCGCAGATAAATTTCCGTTACCTGACTTTTGAGGGATTCAGATGTGTAAGGCAGCCAATCCAATAGGAATGCTGGGAGATGCCAAACAAGCCAACTGGCAGTCGCGACGAAGGCCAACGGTATGAGCCATTCAATTGGTCCGCCTAAATTCTTGTGCATCGCGTAACCCTCGTCCCTATCCTTCGATCCTGTAGTGATCGATAAAGTCTCGATCCGGTTCGACACCCAGTCCCGGGCCTGTCGGGATCATGACACGGCCGTTGTTGGCCTTGACCTGATTCTGAATTTCCAGCGGAACGGTCAGCAGATCGTCCCTAAACTTGTTGTCCGTGGTGTCAAACTCCAGCATCGGCTCCCATGGATGCAAACCGCCTGGAATTGCTGGCATGGCCGCCAGTAAATGCACATTAGTTGCGACGGCGATTGCGCTACCCCAGACGTGATTTACGACCGGAGTGAAATGTGCGTGGCATAGAGACAGTACCCTGAGATACTCTGAAATACCGCCCAAAGCGCATACTTCTGGCTGCGCTATGTCGATGCCGCGATTTTCAAGAAGATTGCGCCAGGCCCAACGATTGAAAACTGCCTCCCCGCCTGAGATGTTAACTTTAAGCGAAGTACGCAATTCGCGGTATCCGTCAATGTCTTCCGGCGCAACGGGTTCTTCGAACCAATATGCGTCCAGTTCTTCCAACGCCCGACCGACAAAAAATGCGTCCGAAGTCGTATAGGCATGGTTTGCATCGACCATAATAGGAAAGTCGTCTCCAACTCCGCGTCGAACTGCTTCGCACAGCTTCACATCAGGCTTCGGGCCAAAGCCCGTTTTCATCTTGGTGGCGGTAAATCCCATTGCCTTGATCTTTGCGGCTTCATCCTCAAAACGGCTGGCCAGATTGGAAATCGGTTCATCCCGGAGCATCATGCCGTAGCCGTAACAAGGAACGCTTGTGCGATGCGCGCCGCCGACAAGTTTATGGAGGGGTAGGCCAGAGATTTTGCCGGTGATATCCCAAAGTGCGATGTCCACCCCGGACAAAGCCTGTATTGGCATTCCGCTTTGGCCATGGTCTCGCAAAAGGTTGTACACCTTGTGCCAGATCACGTCTTTGTCCAAAGGGTCCAAGCCAAGGACCATTGGTTGGATTACCTTTTCCACGATGGACTTGTTGGCTATGGCTACGTTTCCGGGACCAAAGCACTCCCCCCAACCGGTTACTCCTTCATCTGTCTGAATCTCGACGAGATGGGTTGTGCGCTTGTCATAATACTGTTGCGAATAGCCCAGAACTTCCGGCATGTCGTACTGCAGTACGTGACTTATTATTCTGTTTATTTTCATTAATTTCGGAGCTCCGGAACCAAATCGGAGAGGCCGTCTGCGCGGCCTATCCGACAGTCGTCAATCAGCCGAAGCCCGATTATTCCATGGCGCCCAGATTGCGCAGGAATTCGATGTGGCTTGCCAGAAGCGCTTGTGCTTCGGGAGTGGTAGCAAAATCGGTCCACCCAACCTGAACTGCAGCGCGGTAGGCGGCCAGATCTTCTGGTGTCCATTCGTAAAGCTGGATACCCTTTGAACGCAGGTCTTTGGCGGTTTGCGCGTTCTGCACCTCGTTTATAGTCGCGTTATGCAGAGCCAAGCTATCCATTGCGACTTCTAAAATTTTCCGGTGATGGGCAGGCATCGCTTCCCAGACGTCCTTACGACATGCCAAATGGTCGGCCGGCATTGAGTGGAAGCCCGGATAGTTCGTATGTCCGGCAATTTCGTACAAGCCCAAACCCACGTTGTTAGTCAGGTTCGCTGCATCAGCGCCGTCAATAATACCAGTTTCCAAAGCAGTGAAAATTTCGTTGAAATCCATCACGATCGGAGAAGCACCTAGTTCGGCGAACACTTTGGTCGCCAAGCCGGGGGGGGAGCGGAACTTCCAGTCTTTAAAGTCTTCAACCTTGGCAATCGGCTTGGTCGAAGAAAGCGATTCAGGACCGGGAATCCACCACCCAACGAATTCCATGTCATAGCCATTGTACAGTTCGTTCAATGCATTGCGACCACCGCCATGGAGCAGCCAAGCCATCTGCTGATAGGGGTTTTGATATCCGCCAAGCAGGTCACCTGCGAATTGGAACGCCGGGTTTTTGCCGGTCTGGTAGCCACCACCAGTCATGTCGCAATCCAGAATACCTGTCGCTGCCGCGTCAAAAGTTTCAACCGATTTGACGACAGACGAAGAATAGAACATCTCGATTTCTATCTCGCCGTTGGACATTTCCGTGACATCTTCGATGAACTTTGCAGCCATTTGCCCGGACAACTGCTCGGGCGAGAAATGGGTTTGGATACGAAGTTTGGTCGTTTCGGCCATTGCGAAACCGGCTGCCATTGTTGTGGCTACGACCGCCAGGGCCGCTGTCTTGACTATTTTCATATTGTCCTCCCAGACGTTGAGCATTGCGCGGGGTAAGAGATCTTGCCGTCTCCCTTGCCGTTACACTGCTAGACGTTAAGCCGAAGAATCGAATGCAACAAGAATAAATTGAAATTACTAAAAATTTCGAGATTCTTGCAGTAAATCGAAAATAGGTATAGGACGCTAAATGGACAAAACTCGAAGGCGCATATTGGGATGAACGAAGAAGTCGATATTTATCAAAATCTTAAGATGCGTTTGATCTCGAACGGATTCGAGCATGGGGCCAAGGTGCGGGCCGAAGAGTTACGTAAAGAGTATGGTTGTTCTGCGAGTGCGGTTCGTGAGGTTCTGTTTCGGTTGGCTGCTGTTGGGCTGGTGGATTTTCAAGAGCAGAGGGGTTTTCGTGTTCCAAACCGTTCGCCTCAGAAACTGATAGAGTTAACCCACATCCGGGTCTTGCTGGAGGCCGAAGGTACCGCAATGTCGATACGCAACGGCGGGGTGGATTGGGAAGCAAGATTGACGGCCGCGCATCACAAACTCAGCCATATCGAAAAACGCATTCACGCCACAGACGACCCGAGCGGCCTTATCGAAATATGGTTTGCCTCGGAGAGGGAGTTTCACCAAACGCTTATTTCTGCCTGTGGCTCGGAAACCTTAAAACAAATGCATAGCCGAGTTTACGCGCAATTCAGACAGCAGTTGATGGTGGCAGATCGGAACTTTGAGTTCATTTCTCAAAACATAAGACACCATGCCGATATACTTGAAGCAGCATTGTCAGGGGATGAGCAGTTAACAAGAGAAAAAATTCACGATCATCTGAAACGCCACCTAACTGGAAAGACGATGGGTGACTAAAGCCGTAAATCGTCTTCCAAATACACCTGAATGATTTCGTCGAAGCTTGATTCCGCCTTGAACCCCAACTCCAGAGCGCGATCTGTTTGAAAGTCGCGCGGCCAACTCTTAACTATTCTTTCGATTGCCTCGTCGGGTTCTCGCCTAATTAAGCCCACTGCATCTTGACCGGCCACATCGTGCAGCGCTTCGATTTGTTCGGCGACGGTGCAACTTACGCCCGGCATGTTCAACGCGCGTCGATCATTCAAAAGCTGCGTGTCCATTGTTGCTGCGTGGGTCAAAAAAGTCGCAGCGGCGCGGGGGCTGGCGTGCCAGTGGCGAATAGTTTCGGCAACTGGCAAAACAGCCTCATTCCCATTCAAAGGCTCTCGGATTATACTTGAAAAGAAGGACGAAGCGGCAGCGTTGGCTTTGCCAGGGCGCACACACAAAGTGGGCAAGCGTAAGGAAATACCGTCGATATATCCTTTCCTGCTGAAATCTGTGATCATCAATTCAGACGCCGCTTTCTGCGCTCCGTAACTGGTCAAAGGTGCCGAGAGGAACTCATCGCTTATCTTTTCGGGGAATGGTGACCCGAAAACTGCTATGGATGAGGCAAAAACCAGACGAGGTGTGTACTCGCTTCCTGATGCCTCGTGTTCATCTTTGAGTGCGTTCAGCAGTGCCCACGTCGCCATAAGGTTAACATCCCAGCCCAACGCAAAGTCTTTCTCAGCTTGGCCTGAAACGATAGCTGCAAGGTGAAATATTACGTCCGGGTGTTGAGCTGCAACCGACTTGGCGATGCCTGACGCAGTCAAACTCCCCACAATTTGTTTGCCTGGCGCACTGTCGAGCGGAAACGAGAGGTCGAACAGTGAGAATTGGGCATCTGCTCCAAAAGTCTCTTGGGTCGAAATGCGATGGGCCAGTTTCTGGCCCAGCATTCCTCCCCCGCCTATGACAAGGATCCGCGTCACAGCATTCCATTCCGTTTTTTGAGTTCCAGATACAAAGCCGAATGATCCAGTTCGGCCCCATCCATTTCGTCTATCAGATATTCGAAACGATCGCGCACAGATTGGGTGCTAGGTAGCTCAACGCTCAGGCTTCGTGCCTCCTCTAGCGTGTTGTCCAAATCCTTTAATTGAAACTTAGATAAACCTCCGGGTACAAAATTTCCATCAGACATGCGTTCGCCATGTTGTTGTAAGATAATACTATCCGCAAAGCCCCCCTTCAGTGCGGCCCTCAACGCGGTGGGGTCTGCACCGCCTTGCTGAGCCAGTAGTGTCGCTTCGGCGACAGCCGATATTGTTACAGCGACAATTGTTTGATTGGCCAATTTGCACAATTGACCAGAACCACTTGGGCCTACATGCACAGGACGTCCCATTGCCGTCAGAACCGGCCGCACGCGCTCCAAAACGTCCTGATCGCCACCGACCATGATCGCTAGGGTGCCAGTTTCGGCACCTACGGTGCCACCGGAAACCGGGGCATCCAGATGCTGCACCCCCATCGAGGACAATTGCGCGGATTGCTCTCTGGCGTGTTCGGGTTTGGCGCTGGACATATCAATCCAGATCATCCCCGGATTGAGTTGTTCACGGAAAGCCTCGTCAGAAAGTAGCGCGCCGGTCGCGTAACCATCCGAGAGCATGGTTATTATTACATCTGTACCCGAAACCGCCACCGGGGCAGTTTCCGCCAATGTCGCGCCTTCTGCTGTTAACGGTTTTGCCTTTTCCAAGCTGCGGTTCCATACAGTGAGCGGAAATTCGGCGCGCAAAATATTCCTCGCCATTGGAGCACCCATCAGGCCGGTTCCCAACAGAGCCACTTTGAACTGTTTGCTTATCATCTACTGTCCTTCCGAAGGTGCGCCACGCATGGTTATGGCCAAACCAAAATCTCTGTCATACGCTAACGGCTCTCGGCCCACATGCCAGAAGTCGTTGCGAAACCGACAAGGTTTCTTTGCTTCTCGGTTGATCTGTGGAACGAAAAACACTTGTTCAGTTGCCACTTTAAGAGTCGGAATGTTTATATGTTAAAAAGGCTTAAGGGGAAGCACAGCCTAGCCATAACCGCCGCACAAGGGATCGGAATTGCAAGCACGATTGCATTGGCAAGAGAGGGTGCGAAAGTCTACGCGACGGACATAAACTCCGAAAATCTAAACTCGATTCGCGGTCAGATTCTCGAGAATTTCGAAAATTTCGAGATGGATGTGACGAATAATGACAGTATTCATCATGGGGCGCGCGAGCGAAGCCAGACGTTTTGTTCAACTGCGCCGGGTTTGTGCATCACAGAACTATCCTGGATGCAACCGATGAAGAATGGGATTTCGCCATGGACCTTAATGTTCGCTCAATGGTGCGCACGACAAAGGCTGTATTGCCGGGAATGCTAGAGCGCGGAGGAGGCTCGATAATCAATATGTCTTCCGCACTGGGTTCCATAATCGGTGCGCCAAATCGTTTTGTATATGGAACGACAAAGGCTGCTGTTGTTGGGCTGACGAAATCGGTAACCGTGGACTTCATAACGCAAGGAATTCGGTGCAATTGCATTTGTCCGGGAACAGTCGACAGTCCCAGTTGGCGTGACCGCGTGGATGCGTTGGGCGAACAACTGGGTAGCAGAGAAGAAGCCCTTGCACAATTTGTGGCGCGTCAGCCTATGGGGCGTGTAGCAAGAGCAGAAGAGATTGCTGCATTGGTCGTCTATCTGGCGAGCGATGAGAGTGCATTCACCACAGGACACACGCATATAATTGACGGGGGATGGTCAGGCCAATGACAAAAGTATCAAAGGACGATCTGCGATCTCGCAAGTGGTTCATGAATTCTGAGAACCTTGAGATGACCGCATTGTATCTAGAGAGATACCTGAATTACGGGTTGACTCGTGCAGAACTGCAATCAGGCAAACCGATCATCGGTATTGCTCAGACCGGCAGTGATTTGAGCCCCTGCAATCGGCATCATATCGAGTTGTCTAAACGCGTTCGCGACGGAATCATCGCCGCCGGGGGAACGTGCATCGAAATACCGGTCCACCCGATACAAGAGACCGGTAAACGGCCAACGGCCTCACTCGACCGCAATCTGGCTTATCTGTCCTTGGTTGAGAGTCTGTTCGGGTATCCAATTGATGGCGTTGTTCTGAACATTGGTTGCGACAAAACCACGCCCGCACTTCTTATGGCCGCTGCGACTGTCAACATCCCAGCGATTGCCCTGTCGGTCGGTCCCATGCTCAACGGTTGGTGGAAAGGTGAACGCGCCGGATCGGGCACGGTTATATGGAAAGCGCGCGAAGACCTTGCGGCTGATGAAATCGACACCGATGAGTTCATGGAAATCGCAGCCGCCGCAGCACCTTCGGTGGGTTATTGCAATACGATGGGAACAGCAACGACTATGAATTCGCTTGCTGAGGCTTTGGGTATGCAATTGCCCGGATCAGCAGCCATACCAGCCCCGTATAGAGAGCGCGGTCAAATCAGTTATGAAACGGGTAAACGCATTGTGGACATGGTCTGGGAGGATTTACGCCCCAGCGATGTGATGACACGTCAGGCCTTTGAGAATGCGATTGTTGTAAACTCGGCGATTGGCGGATCGACTAACGCGCCGATCCACCTGAATGCGATCGCCCGGCATCTTGGTGTTCCGTTGACCAACGATGACTGGCAGAAACATGGCCACGACGTTCCTCTGTTGGTCAACATGCAGCCTGCGGGTAAATATCTGGGCGAAGACTACCAACAGGCCGGGGGTGTTCCCGCCGTTGTAGGAGAGCTTCTTGATGCGGGATTGCTGCCGCATCCCGATGCGATAACAGTGAACGGCAAGACGATGGGCAATAATTGCTCGGCGCGCCGGTCTCAAAATCGCGAAGTAATCAAACCTGTCGGTAGCCCGGTTAAGCAACGGGCGGGGTTCATCAATCTCTCGGGTAACCTGTTCGAGAGTGCGATTATGAAAACATCTGTGATCTCACAGGCATTTCGAGAGGCCTACCTGTCGAACCCGGATGACCCTAATGCATTTGAGGGCAGGGCGGTAGTGTTTGATGGGCCTGAGGACTTTCACCATCGGATCGATGATCCCGCAGCAAACATCGACGCAAACTGTATTCTGATTATGCGCGGAGCAGGACCAAAAGGATACCCAGGTGCTGCAGAGGTCGTGAACATGCGTCCGCCCGCGTATTTGTTGAAACAAGGCATCGAAGCCCTTCCTTGCATCGGTGATGGACGGCAATCCGGAACATCAGGAAGCCCGTCTATCCTGAATGCTTCACCCGAAGCTGCGGAGGGTGGTGGGTTGGCCTTAGTGCGAAATGGTGACCGACTGCGCATCGATCTTGGCAAAGGCACAGCAGATATGCTGGTTTCGCTCGAAGAACTGCATGAACGCGCCCGCGATCTGGAGGCAAAGGGTGGGTACTCAATGCCGCCCAACCAATCCCCGTGGCAGGAAATTTTCCGCGAAAAAGTAGATCGGTTGGATCGCGGTATGACGCTCAAGGGGGCAGAAAACTACCACGATATCGCGCGAGGATTCATGCCACGCGACAATCACTAAAAGGAACAGAAATGAAACTTGTTCGTTACGGAGTTGAGGGCTCGGAAAAGCCTGCGTTGGTCGACGCTGAAGGCCAATTGCGGGATCTGTCCGCTCATATCATTGATATTACGGGGGATATGTTGGAGGACGGAACGCTTGATAACCTGCGCTCATTGGATCCGAACAACCTGCCAATTGTAGAGGGTGACCCTCGTATCGCACCGTGTGTCGGTGACATCGGTAAATTTCTTTGCATCGGTTTGAACTACTCGGACCATGCTGCAGAAACCGGCGCAGATATTCCCGAGCATCCGATACTTTTTTTCAAGGCTAACTCAGCGGTCATTGGGGCATATGACGAAGTTGTCATGCCGCGGGGATCTACACACACTGACTGGGAATGCGAACTGGGCGTCGTTATAGGTAAAACAGCCAAATACGTTTCCAAGGCCGACGCGCTCGAATACGTTGCTGGCTATTGCATCGTAAACGACGTGTCGGAAAGGCATTTTCAAACTCAACTGACCGGTCAATGGACCAAAGGCAAGTCTTGTGACACATTTGGCCCTACTGGCCCGTGGCTAGTGACCCGGGATGAGGTGCCGGATCCTCAAAGTCTTGGTATGTCATTGGATGTAAACGGTCAGCGCATGCAAACCGGGAATACTGCTACGATGATCTTTTCCGTTGCCGAGATCATTGAACATCTAAGCCAACTTTTCACACTGCATCCCGGTGACGTCATTTCAACCGGAACACCGCCCGGTGTTGGAATGGGGATCAAGCCGGAACCAGTTTACCTGAAAAAAGGCGACGTCATGGAGCTTCGCATCGATGGGCTTGGTGTTCAGCGGCAAGAGGTCGGCCAAGATGACTGACTTGTTGCAAATCGGAGGGATCACTGAACGGATGCGAGAACGCCTATCCGCAGTTTTCAATATTCATCAATTGGACGATTTCAGCGCGGATAGTATAACACATATCGTTACAAATGGGCATGATGGCGTTCCGCATGACCTGATGACATCACTCAGCAGTCTGAAGATGATCAGCGTCTATGGAGTCGGTTACGACGCCGTCGACGCAAATGCCGCGGCTGAGCGCGGGATTGTTGTGACGCACACACCCAATGTTTTGAACAAAGAAGTCGCAACCACCGCCGTTTTGCTGTTGCTGTCATGTTATCGAGAGCTCATCCGTGACGACGATTATGTTCGGTCCGGACGGTGGGAAGTTGAAGGTAATGCCCCTTTGACGCGATCAGCGGACAATCAAAGAATAGGCATTCTTGGTCTTGGTCGTATTGGTCAGGCGATCGTTGATAAGTTGGAGCCGTGGGCCCCTGAAATCTCTTATCACACCCGCAATCAAAAGGATGTCCCGTACCGATATTTCGAAAGTTTGGTTGAAATGGCAGAACATGTGGACGTCCTCATATGCATCACGCCCGGCGGCCCGTCGACCAATAGGCTGGTAAACGCTGAGGTGTTGCGCGCGTTGGGGGCAGGTGGCACTCTTATAAACGTTAGTCGAGGTTCGGTTGTCGACGAAACTGCCCTAATCAATGCATTGCAAAACGGTGAGCTCGGGTGGGCAGGGCTTGATGTTTTTGAGGACGAACCGCGCGTTCCAAAAGCATTGCGCGAGTTGTCCAATGTCGTTCTGCTCCCTCACGCTGGTAGCGCGACTATTGAGACGCGTGCAGCTATGGGTGACCTAACTGTCGACAATCTCCTGCAACACCTTAAGGACGGATCGGTGATCACAGCTGTGCCGGAATGCAGAGATTTGTAGAAGGCCAATCTGAACAGTGTTTGAGTTTGCCGTTGCGGTTTTCTTTCTGCTGATTACGCCTGGCCCAGGTGTTTTGACAACTGCGGGTATTGGATCATCATTTGGCTTTCGAGCCGGGCTCGCTTTTGTGGCCGGTTTGATGCTGGGCGGGTTTATCAACATGATGTTGGTTGTCTCTGGAGTCGCTGCAGTAGCTTTGGCTATACCGGTACTTAGAACTTTGCTGCTATTTGCCTCTGTCGGGTATTTGGGATTTCTCGCCTGGCGTATTGCAAGCGCTGGCTCAAAGGTCGGGTTTTCCCCCGCGGTCTCGCCACTTGGTTTTGCGAACGGGCTGACACTTCAGTTCATTAATCCCAAGGCTTACGTGGTCGGCACTGCATTGTTTTCAGGGTTTGCCTTTTTGCCCGATGCGCCCGTTTGGGAGGTCGTCATAAAAATCGTAGTATTCAATATGATTTGGGTGCCAGTGCACATGATCTGGCTGGGTGCTGGCGCAAAGCTGGGCAGCCTTGAATTAAGTGAGAGATCACATCAAAGGATCAACTTTGCGATGGCGGCTTCATTGATGGTTGTTGTGGTGATTGCTTTGGCGTCGGCGCTTTAAACGTAGCCTGCGTCAGTCGTACCTAGCAAACGGTTGAAAGACACAAATCAAAGTGACACCGTTATTCCGCCATCAACGTAGAGAGTATGTCCATTAACGAAACTGGATGCAGGGGAGGCAAGGAATATGGCGGCGCCTACAAGTTCTTCTACATTGCCCCAGCGACCGGCCGGGGTGCGTTTCTCGAGCCATGCACTGAACTCAGGGTCAGCAACCAGTGCGGCGTTCAAAGGTGTATCGAAATATCCAGGCGCAATGGCATTGCAGTTTAGACCATACTTAGCCCAATCAGTCGCCATTCCTTTTGTAAGGTTGGTCACGGCACCTTTTGTCGCCGTGTAAGGCGCAATACCTGGTCTTGCCAATGCGGATTGAACCGACGCAATGTTAATGATCTTGCCTGACTTTCTTTCAATCATGTGCCGTGCTACAGCCTGACCGACATGAAAGACGGACGCTACATTTGTCTGTAGGAGGTGCTCGAAGGCATCAGCGGGGAAATCCTGTAGCTCCGTCCTGTGCTGCATTCCGGCGTTGTTTATCAGGATGTCTATGGGGCCGACATTATCTTCAAAGTTGTCCACGGCAGATCGGACACCTTCATGATCGGTTGCATCGAACGAAAGTTCACGTATCGAGGCGCCTGTTTCGCTCAACTCGGATGCGGCTGCCGCTAGTTTCGTGGTGTCGCGCCCGTTCAAAACGACCTGCGCACCGGCGGCAGCCAAGCCACGAGCCAACGCAAATCCAATGCCTTGGCTAGAGCCTGTTACTAGTGCGCGTGTTCCCTCTAGGTTGAACATTTCAAGCGTCATGCAAAAACCCCTTGGTTGTCAGCACCGACTATCCGTATCTTTTGGCAATCTGTATAGGGAGTCTGTGCAATGTCTTCGGCCAGTGTTGCTGTTGTTATCCATGCCGCAAAAGATCTGAGGTTGGAAAACCGGGACGTACACGACGTGGGGCCAGACGAAGTCTTGATTGCCATGCGCGCGGGTGGGATTTGCGGCTCTGACCTGCATTATTATAACCACGGTGGTTTCGGTGCGATCAAGTTGCGTCAGCCGATGGTGCTAGGACATGAAGTCGCCGGGGAAATCTTGAAAGTCGGGTCAAGTGTGCAGGGGCTGCACTTAGGCCAACTGGTTGCAGTTTCTCCATCCCGCCCTTGCCAAGCCTGCATTTATTGTCTGAACGGGCAGCAAAACCACTGTCTTGATATGAAGTTCTATGGCAGCGCGATGCCGTTCCCGCATATCCAAGGCGCTTTTCAAAGCAAACTCGTGGCGAAAGCCAGTCAATGCGTTCCGGCAGATGGGTTGAGCCCTGCGCAGGCCGCTATGGCCGAACCTCTGGCGGTCTGTTTGCACGCGATTAAACAAGCTGGGAGCCTCTTGGGTAAAACGGTACTTATCACGGGATGCGGTCCGATCGGCTGCCTCACGATCTTGGCGGTACGTCGTTTTGGGGCGGCCAGAATAGTGGCGACGGACATCTCGGACCAAACCCTCGCTCTGGCGCGTGAAAGCGGGGCAGACGATGTCATCAACATCTACACCGATCCGCAAAAACTGGAGCAGTTTGAAAAGGACAAGGGCCAGGTTGATGTCCAACTGGAGTGTTCCGGGGCTCAATCGGCTCTGGCTTCTGGCGTCGCATGCTTGAGGCCGGGTGGAACATTGGTTCAGCTTGGTCTGGGCGGAGATATGACAGTGCCGATGCAGGCATTGACTGCAAAAGAGATAGTGCTCCGCGGGTCTTTCCGTTTCCATTCCGAGTTCTCAGTCGCGGTCGAGATGATGCGAAGCGGACTAATAAACGTCGACCAGTTGGTGACGCATTCCTTCGAAGTTGGCGAGGCTGTCACTGCCTTTGAGGTCGCGTCTGATCGAAGCCAATCAATGAAGGTGCAGTTAACGTTTCCGGAAAATGACGATGGATAGACGAATGCGCGATATTGCAAAGACTTATGAAAGAGACGGTTTCGTAGCTCCGCTGGATATCCTGACAGCTTCGGAGGTCCAAACGCTGCGCGATGATTTTGAGAAAGCAGAGTGCATTCTCAGAGACGACCCAGAGAAACTCAAGCTTCTATATTCTTATCCGGACAGGCTGATACCGTCATTCGATGCACTTCTTCGCCATCCGAAGCTGATTGAGGCTGCTTCAACAGTGTTGGGGCCGGACCTCATGGTTTGGAGCGGTGCACTTTTCGTAAAAGAAGCGCGATCATCGAAGATAGTCTCGTGGCACCAAGACTTGACCTATTGGGGTTTGGATGATGCTGAAGAGGTAACCTGTTGGGTTGCGATTTCAGAAGCGTCTGAGCAAAGCGGGTGTATGAGGTTTGTTCCTGGCAGCCATAAAAGCCGTATCGTGCCTCACGTGGACACCTTCAGCGAAAACAATCTTTTGTCACGTGGGCAGGAAATCGCAGTCGATGTGAACGAAAAAGATGCAGTTGCTGCGGAATTGCGTGCAGGGCAGGCATCCATGCATCACGGGCATCTCTTTCACGCATCAGGGCCCAATAACACAGACGATAGACGCATTGGTGCGGCGTTGCGTTTCATAAAGCCCTCAATGAAACAGCAAAACGGAGTGAAAACTTTGGTTGCGCTAGTCGCAGGGCGAGATGATTTTGGGCATTTTTTAGTTGCGTCCTCCCCTCAGGGCTTTTTGAATGAGAACGATTTCGTTTTGTGTCAAAGGGATGCAGATCGCAAGAAACAAATACTCTTCGCCGGAGTGTAAAGACTCCCTTCCCGAGCTCAGACCCATTGCTATTTCGACCGGGAAGCCGACCTGAAATCGCGAAAACTAGTAGACAATTAAAAGTTATTATAGTCGCTAAGCTTTTCTTCCACTGGGTGAAAAGTTGCAGAGGAAGTCTACGGCAGGTTCGAAATCAAACTAGTCATCAAAAACTCAAAATGTTTTTTGTTTAATTCTCAATTTGCGATAGTTGCGCTTAGCGCCTCTTCCTTTGTTTTGACCTTTTCGGTCGCTTCGCTCCAATATGAACCACTTTTTTTGTCAATGTGGTTTTCCAATACTTCGAAAGCCCAGTGGAAATCATCCTGCTTCACTGACTTGACTAGTTCAATGTGCTGCTCGTGGGATCTCGACATATGCCTAGGGTGGCGACCTAGCCTGTTGCGCACGGCTGAAACTTTCAAGGCTATTGTCTGATAGGCGTCGTTGAGGAATCTATTGTTCGCGCAGTCGAATATACACTGGTGGAAAATAGTGTCCTGTCGAAGATATTCCGTATCATTTCCAGAATCTCTTGCCAGATTCATTTCTTTAACACATTTGTCCAGTTCGGCGTGCAGCCTCTTGCTGTCGGTTTGCATAGCGTATTTTAACGCCGCGGTTTCAAGGCAAACTCGCGCATCGATTAGTTTATCGAGTTCGTCAGGTTCAAGGTCAAATACGAATGATCCACGTTGGGGTTCGACGACCAATAATCCTTCCATTTCAAGTCTGTTGATCGCTTCACGTACCGGCGTTCGACTTACTTCCAGTTCTTTGGAAATTTTAGCCTCTGAAAGCTGTTCACCTAGATCGAACTCGCCACTTAAAATGCGTTCTTTCAGGTTTTCAGCCACTAACTCGGTTAATGATTTCGGGCGGTTGAATAGAGCCATTTCGTTTCCTCTATCAGGACTGTAACAACCGAGACATTGGCATTCAATGTGTTAGGGTCAGGACCCAATGATTATCGAGGGGGTCTTGTCAGAAGGGTCTTGTCAGAAGAACTTGGGTTGAGGCGGGCAGGGGGCTTTCGTAGCCTCTGGGGATGAAAAGACGATCACCATTCAAATACTTCAAAACCAGTCCCGAGATCTTCCGCCTTGCAGTGATGCTGTACATCCGTTTCCCGCTCTCTCTTCGGAATGTCGAAGATCTGCTTCATGAGCGAGGCATCGATGTCAGCCGCGAAGCTGTCCGATATTGGTGGAACAGGTTCGGGCCGATGTTTGCCGCTGAGATCAGGCGAAAGCGTGTTCAGCAGCTGCGCGCGTTCTCCAAATGGAAGTGGCACGCGGATGAGGTTTTTGTGAAGGTAAATGGCAAGCGGCTTTATCTTTGGCGGGCCGTTGATCACGAAGGTGAGGTGCTGGAAGCCGTTGTCACCAAACGTCGAAACAAAGATGCAGCACTGAAATTCCTCAAGAAATTGATGAAGCGGCATGGTTGCGCCGAAGAGATCGTCACGGATCGCTTCGCATCCTATAAGGCTGCGCTCAGACAATTGGGTGCACTCGAAAAACAGCAGACGGGCAGGTGGCTCAACAACCGCGTCGAGAATTCGCACCTGCCGTTTCGACGAAGCGAACGCGCCATGCAGCGTTTCAGGCGCATGCGAAGTTTACAGAAATTCGCCGCCGTCCATTCCTCCGTCTACAACCACTTAAACCAGGAAAGATC
>NZ_WQCA01000021.1 GCF_013032445.1 Ruegeria arenilitoris
GCTTACATCCTTCCGAAAGTTTTTTTGAGTTCTGCGACTTGAGCTACATCCAACATTCGGGTTGGCATACCTCGCAGTGCCAACAGTAACTTGGCTGTTTCTTCTAACTCTTCTGCTGCACAGACAGCTGAGAACAGATCCTTTCCTGATACGACAGGTCCGTGATTGGCCAGCAGAGCAGCACTATAATTGCCGCCCAATTCGCGGATCAAATCACCGGATTTCGGGTCACCCGGCTTGACGTATGGAACCAGTTTGACCGTGCCGACGCGCATGACCACGTAGGGTGTAAGCGGTGGAATACAGTCATCAGGATCGGTGTCTTCCAAACAGGACAGAGCAGTGGCCCAGGTCGAATGCAGATGAACCACGGCGCCCGCTTCTGGTCTCGTCTCATAGAAGGCTTGATGCAGAAAAACTTCCTTGGTCGGCTTGTCTCCTGAAACGTGGTTTCCATCCAAATCAATCTTGGCTATGCGCTCGGGGTCGATATTGCCCAAAGTCGAGTTGGTAGGTGTCATAAGGATTCCGTCATGCAGCCGGGCAGAGACATTGCCCGCAGTGCCAACGGAAAAGCCACGTGCAAACAGCGAGGCACACAGCTCCGACATTTGCTGTCGTAATGCCTGCTCTTCAGAACTCATTTGCCGGCCTCCATCATTCTGAGGGCCTTGGCGAAAAAGTCCGGAGCGCCGAAGTTTCCAGACTTTAGAGCCAGCGCAATGGGTTCAGTTTTTCCAACGCTCAGGACTGGCACGCCCGGGTCAATTTCTGGCCCAATTGACATGGCCGGTGACCCCAGTGCCTCGGAGACAGCCTTGGCAACGGCTCCCGAGGTCTCCCCTCCTGCCACCACCAATCGCTTGTAGCTCTTCTGAACAAGCTCGCGCGCGGTATCTGCAAAGAGATTGTCCAGCCTGTCCGCTACAGCTTCCTGACCAAATTGACTTTGGATCGCGCGCACATCATCCGGACTTCCCGACGAGTACGCGAGCGGAGCCTGACCCGAATACGCTTCAAAGAAGTCCAGAAGCGTCTGTGTGGTCACATCCCCGGACATGACGCTCGGAACATCAATAGCGAAGGTCGGATGGGATTCTGCATGTACATGTATCTGCCCACGGGTGGCACCGGAACACGACCCGGCAAGGATAGCGGCGGGCCCAGTGATACCTGTGAACACACTGCCACCTCTTTTGGACGAAGCTTTTCTGACGAAGTTTTTGGGTAGACCCAATGCTATCCCGGATCCCCCGGTAATGAGCTGGGCATCCTTAAGAGCCCCGCCCCAGGCCAGCAAATCCTCGTCCGAAATCGCATCACCGATTACAAAGCGTTCGTTTGCGTTCTGCAACGCATCAGCAATCGCCTCTGGCCCTTGCTTCACTGTGTCAATTGGCACCAATCCAACCGCTTCTTCGGTCTGATGTTGCAACCAGCGCCTGATGTTGGCGTCCGTCATCGGAGTAAGAGGGTGATTTTCCATCCCAGACTCGTGTAGCGGCTTACCGAGCACAAAGAGATGGCCCTGGCAAACCGTACGCCCCGTGGTGGGAAAGGCCGGACAGAAAACCACCTTTTGCGCACTCAGTTCATTGGCCAACGCTTCCGCAACGGGGCCGATGTTCCCTTCTTTTGTGGAATCGAATGTCGAGCAATACTTGAAGATGAACTGCTGGCATCCTTGGTCCGCGAGCCACCGCAGGGCCCGCAGGCTGTCCGCAATGGCTTCCTCGACCGGTGCTGTCCGGCTTTTGAGTGAGATCACACCCGCTTCGATCTCCTTATCCGCCGACGTCGTCGGAATACCCGGAAATTGAGCCGTTCGTAATCCACCCTCCGGCTCAACGCCCTTTGCCAAGGTGTTCGCAATATCACTCGCACCAGTAAAATCGTCCGCAATGACACCGATTTTCATAGTTCAATGTCCCGCGTCGGCCCTGGATCCAGCCTATGGATATGCGGTGCCGCACCCACGGGAAATACCTCACGGACAAGTGGATCATGGCCGGGCACGATAAGCCTAGGATGCGACGCTAACTTCTCGAGTGTATCGAAACCATCCATCATGTCTTGCAGGTCGACGACGATAGGAAAGGCTTTGCGCGCCATGAAATTCTCGTAATAATGCGAGGCATCAGAGGCGAGTACCATCCACCCGGCTGCCGTTCTTACGCGCACGCATTGCAACCCGCGCGAATGCCCTCCGATGCAGTGCACCGTGACCCCATCTGCAATCTCGGCTTCTCCGTCGTAGAACACGACCTTGCCCGAATAGAGACGCTTTACGACCTCGCAGACATGGCCAGCCGTGAAAGGAGCACGCAGGTAGTCATGGCACATGCAGGGACCTGTAGCGAAGGCCATTTCCGCCAACTGCATGTGCAACTTCGCGTTAGGGAACATATGCAGCCCCCCCGCGTGGTCATAATGAAGGTGGGTCACGATGACCTCAGTCACCGCTTCCGGCGAAATGCCTAAGGGCCGCAGAGCTTCGCGAGGGTCCATCGCGATGGGACGACCACGGGCCGCTGCCTCATCGGAGTCGTAACCAGTATCGACCAGAATGACTTTGTTGCCGCGTTTGAGCACCCAAACGAAATAGTCCATCGCATGGGGCGCGTCATGATTATCATCGACGATGAAACTATCAGCTCGCGTCCGTGCATTTCGATCCGCGTATTTCACTGCATGGATTTCCCAATCGTTCATCGGATGACCTCGGAGTATTTGTGAACCACCTTGGTGGCGATCATATCAGCCACTGCCGTATCAAAGGACTGAAAATGCGCGCTTTCTAAGTGGGCAGAGAACGCCGCGCTGTCATCATAAACCTCATAGAGAAAAACTGTCTCGGGTTCGTCGCCGAGACAAACGTCAAACTGGCGGCATCCGATTTCTTCACGCAAAGAAGTTGAAGCGTTTTCGACCATCAGCGGCAAGAAAGCGCCTCTCTTACCGGGTTTGAGAGTGAAAGTGACAGTGACTACAAACATCAGACAGAAAGTCCTTTCAAACGTGAGAATGCGCGCTTTGCGACGGGCAGTTGGCTGAGGATCAGACCAATGTTGAGCACCAGCAGAATGGTCGCTCCGGGTCGTGAAAAGAAGACCGAAAGATCTCCGTCCGACAAGAACAGCGACCGGCGGAAGGTTTCGTCAAACAGGCTGCCCAGAATAACCCCGATCACCAACGGCGCGATTGGGTATTTCATCAGGTTCATGAAATAGGCAACGGCACCGACGCCGAGCATCAGGTAGAGATCATTGATGCCCCCACCAACGCTGAAAGACCCAATTGTTGTCAGAACCATAACGACGGGCAAAAAGATGGTCTGCGGGATGGCAAGGATTTTGATAAATACCCGAGCGGTGAAAAGCCCCATAAGAAACATTGTCAGGGATGCCAGAACCAGGATCGCAACCACGCGCAGAATGATCTCGGGATCAATCGTCGGCCCCGGGATCACATTGTTAATCTTGAAAGCGCCCATCAAAGCGGCCGCAGGTGGTGAACCGGGTATACCCAACACCAAAAGCGGGATCAGCGCGCCGCCAATACAGGCGTTATTTGCGGTCTCAGAACACAGCAGACCTTCCAATGACCCTTTGCCGAACTTGTTGCCCTCAGTAGATACGGTCTTGCCAACACCGTAGCTGACCCAACCGGCGACATCTTCGCCAACTCCGGGAAGTGCTCCTACCCCTGTCCCGATCACGCCTGACCGGCCAATGGTGGGCAGGTAGCGCCGAATAGAGCGAAGGTTCGGAAGAATGCGGCCTTTCAGGGCCAGAACTTTCCCGGCCTCAACGTGCCTCAAACCGTCAATGATTTGGGGAATGGCAAAGGCCCCCATCAAAACTGGTACGACCTGAAATCCGCTCATCAGGTAAGACCAGCCGAAGGTGTAGCGCGGTTCAGACAACAGAGGGTCGAGCCCGACCATGGACATCGCAAGCCCGATCAAACCGGCGATCCATCCCTTAATCACCAGGTCTTCGCTCATCAAAGTGCCAGAAAGCAGAATGCCGAACAGGGCCAGCAGTGCTTTCTCCGGGCTTGCGATGTTCTTTGAAACCAAAAGCAGCGCCCAGACAAAAATCAAAAGCGTGATAGTTCCGATAACTGTGCCAATGAAACTGGCCGTCGTGGTCAGCCCTAGTGCTTCGCCCCCTCGACCCGCTTTGGCCAGAGGGTAGCCATCCATGGCCGTCGCCGCACTGGCTGCCGTGCCCGGAATGTTTAGCAAAATAGACGGGTAAGAGCCGCCGTAAATCGCGCCGACATAAGCCCCGAGCAAAGCGATGAGCGAATAATCGAGCGGGATTTTGTTGCCGAAGAAACCCGTCAGGATCGTCACGGCCAGGGTTGCCGTAAGGCCGGGCAAAGCGCCGAACGTGATGCCCAGGAACACGGATGCAATCAAATACAGATAGGTCAGCGGGTCCACTGCCAGGCCCACGAATGCAGTCCCAAATCCAGCCAGTTGCGAAAGAATAAAGTCCATCCGGTCAGTCTTTCCATAGCGGACGAAGCGTCACGTAGTAGTGGTATTCGATTTGCTTGAAGATCAGCCCGCCGCGCGCGGGCACGTTCTGCCGGAAAACAAAGGCCATCGCACAAACGAGGATCAGCGGGGCAAGTATTGCCACCAATGGAACGAACCGCAAAACGCGTTCGGAAGCCGCTTTGGTCAACACCACTAGTGTTAACGCGACCCACAAGGCCAGTGTGAACCAATCATCACCGTGTGCATTCCAATCCGCCTGAGCAGGAAACACGGCGAACGCAAACAAACCGGCGACGACAACTGCGACACATGCCAACAAAGCGCGCCGCGCATGACCTCCGTGGTAGCCGTAAGTCAAAGCTGTAATCAGCAACCCAGAACACAGAATGAAGTCCACTCTGGGGACCAGTCCGACGACATATGCAAGAAGGATCAGGCCGATTGTTGATGCTCGATAGGCTTCCGACTTATCCCATCCGATCCCCAAAGCACTGAGCGCTTTTTGGGCTCCACCTGAACGGATCGAAATAGCCAGCAAGACGAAGGACAAGCCAAGCAATCCACCGAAGATGAACAGCGGTACAATTGCAGCCGAGTTGTACCAATCAGATCCACTTACACCTGCGCGGTTTTCACCCCAAAGCGGGATGTCCGACGTCTTCCAAAGGAAAAAGGTGGAAATTGCTATCAGACCAATCGATGCCCAGAAATCGCGCGCCCGCATGATCAGTGTATCGTCAGGTTTGTCCATTGCCTGCCTCTTGTCGGAAAGGGCGCGATCAGGCGCGCCCTTCCAAAGGTGATCGGATTATGGCTTCTCGATACCCAGCGACGCCGGATCGACGGTCGCTGCGCCCAGATCTTGCAAGGTATAGGCAAAGGTAGCTTCGAGGTTCGCAAACAGCTCTTGAGCTTCTTCGCCGTGTTGACCACCGACATCATAATTGTTTGCAGAGGCCCATTCAGCGACGGTGTCGGAGGCAATCGCTTGCTCGAAGGCATCACCAAGCGCGGCCTTTACGTCGTCCCCGGCTGAACTGTGAACTGCAAACCCGATGGCCTGCTTGAGCGGCAAATACTGATCGAGACCGTCATAAATGCCAAAGGCAGAAGGCACTGTTGCCCCTGCAATCCGCGCATCTTCGGGCGTCAACATCGCAAGCGGTTTAAGTTGACCGCCTTCGATCAACGGGGCCTGTTCAGCTAGAGAAGTCACAACCAACGCAACTTCACCCGCTATCGCTGCCTCCTGCCCTGGCGCTGAGCCTTTGTATGGAACAAACTTGAATTCTGCACCGGACCCTTTTTCGATGGCCAGAAGGTTCAAGTGGTGGATCGAACCTGCGCCGGAAGCCGCCGCTGGAATAGTGCCAGGAGCAGCTTTCGCAGCGTCGACCAGTTCTTCCAGAGTATCGTAAGGACTCTCCGCAGGAACCGAGATCAGATCAGGTGATCCGCCAACAATGAACGGATACCAAAAATCAAATTTCTTATCCCAACCACCTTGCACAGCAGCGGTGACGTTCGACTCTGACAGACCAACCAATGTATAACCATCGTCTGGTTGGTTCATGACATAGACCATCCCGTTGGAGCCTGCGACACCACCTGTTTGATTGATCACATTGATCGAGACCGGAAGGTGTTTTTCCATCTCGGCCATGATCATTCGGTTGATCGTATCCGTGCCACCTCCGGCCCCCCAGACCACAGCTGTAGTGATATCGCGATAGGGATAATCCTGCGCAACAGCTGCCCCTGCAATCCCGGTCGCCATCACGGCTGCGGCCGCCAACCGCCCTAGCTTTAGTTTCATTTCCAAGTCCTCCCAAACAACTTTGCGTTTATTATTGCATTTATTTGCGTATACATTAAAGAATGCGTTGTCAACGGACTGTGGTGAAAGCTGCTAACGCGCTATGAATGCGAAACGGGAAGGAAGCGGGCTAAGATGAAGAAAAGTTATGATGTGGCAGTATTCCACGGGGACGGGATCGGCCCTGAAATTATGGCCCCTACGCTTGAAATCCTGCGTCAGCTCTCGCGCGGCAGTCCTTCCTACGAACTGGTGTTTACCGACGCTCCGGCAGGCGCAGGCCACTACGCCAACACTGGAGAATCGTTTCCGGCTGGATCACTCAAAACTGCACGCAACGCTGACGCGATTTTGCTGTCTGCAATGGGCTTGCCGGATGTTCGATATCCTGACGGAACCGAGATTTCACCGCAGATTGATCTGCGAAAGCAACTGGGACTTTTCGCTGGAGTACGGCCAGTAAAGGTAAGCAGCGGACAAATGACCCCCTTGGCGCTGCCTCCCGGAAAAGAGATCGACTTTGTCTTGATACGCGAAAGCACAGAAGGACTGTTCTTCACTCAAGGCGCTGGAGAAGTTACCGAACACGAAGCACGTGAAACTCTGCTGATCACTCGTGAGGTGTCCGAAAAACTGTTCCGTTTCGCGTTTGAACTCGCCCAGAACCGCAAAAGAACCGGGCGCGGCCGGGGTCGAGTTACATGTGTCGACAAAGCCAATGTATTCCGCGCCTTTGCATTCTTCAGATCGATGTTTGATGCAGAAGCCGCCCACCATCCCGATTTGCAGGCAGACCATGCCTATGTTGATGCCACCGCACTGTGGATGGTCCAAAAACCTTGGGAGTTCGATGTCTTGGTGACCGAGAACATGTTCGGAGATATTCTCTCCGATCTTGGTGCGGGTCTCATGGGTGGTCTGGGACTGGCTCCGTCAGCGGATATCGGGTTGAATCACGCTGTATTCCAACCCTGCCATGGTTCCGCTCCGGACATTGCAGGACAGGGTATTGCCAACCCTTTTGCGATGATCCTGTCCGCAGCAATGATGCTGGAATGGTTGGGGTTGACCCATGATCACCCAGGCCTTTCCTGCGACGGTGAACGATTGCGCGAAGCCGTGGAAAAAGTGACTGCGAACGGACAGAACCTGACGCGTGACTTAGGTGGCACTGCCGGAACGCAGGACGCAGCCTCATCGGTATTGGAAGTATTGCGGGCATGAATACTCAACAAGCAATCAGGGTCGCGTGTGTGGGTGCGGGGTACTTCAGCAGGTTCCACTACGAAAGCTGGTCCCGAATGCCCGGAGCGGTTCCGATTGCATCCTGCAACCGTGATATCAACAAGGCGAAGGAAACAGGACTGGCCGCTTACAATGATCTGTCAAAAATGCTGGAGGTGGAAAAACCAGATCTCGTGGACATCATCCTTCCACCTGTGGCGCAGGCCGACGCTATCCGAACGGCACTGCGCTCTGGAATAAAATGGTTGATCTGCCAAAAACCTTTCTGCATGTCATTGGATGAAGCTAAGAAGATCGTCTCCGAGGCTGAAGCAGTAGGCGCAGCCATTGTCGTGCATGAGAATTTTCGCTTCCAGCCCTGGTATCGTGCGATCAAGGCAGCGATGACCGAGGGTCGAATTGGAACACCTCTACAAGCGACTTTCCGGCTTCGGCCCGGCGACGGACAGGGACCGCACGCCTACCTTGACCGGCAGCCGTACTTTCAGGACATGCCACGTTTTCTGGTGCATGAAACAGCGGTCCACTGGGTAGACACATTCCGATTTTTGTTCGATGCGCCCAGCGCAGTTTATGCGGACTTGCGCCAAGTTAACCCCGTTATCGCGGGCGAGGATGCGGGTTTCATCCTGTTTGACCACCCCAACGGTTTGAAAGCTCTGTTCGATGGCAACAGGTGCCTTGACCACAGTGCAGAAAACCTGCGTCAGACAATGGGCGAGGCTCTCATCGAAGGAACCGAAGGATCACTGGTTCTTAACGGCGACGGTTCAGTTGACTTCCGCGCTTTTGGAAAACAGGAGCGACAGCAGGTTTTACCTCCGAGCGATCATGATGGGTTTGGAGGAGACTGCGTACACGCCTTGCAAAGTCACGTCGTTTCAGGCCTTGTAAAGGGCACGCCGCTGGAAAACACGGCTCGAGACTATTTGGACGTGATCCGAATCGAAGAGAGCATCTATCTCTCGGCTGCGGAGGGACGAAAGATCAACCTGGAGACGCCGTGAAGGATCAGGACGCAAAAACTCTTTCCAATACGCAACGCGCTGTTAGGGATTTGCGGAAGATGATCCTGTCCGGCGAACTTGCAGCCGGAACTGACCATCTGGAATCGGAACTCGCCGAAACCCTTGGTATGTCCCGCACCCCGATACGGGAAGCCGCGCTGATGTTGGAAAGCAAGGGGTTGCTAGAAATGCGGCCCCGGAAGGGCGTTCGGATACTGCCTGTTTCATCAGATGATATGCGTGAAATTTACGACATATTGACGGAACTCGAGAGCCTCGCAGCACAGCGCGCTGCCGAAGCGGGTTATTCAGAAGATGAACTGGCGGTCCTTGCTGGATCAATTGCAAAGATGGACCAAGCCATCGAAGCCGAAGACCTAGAAGCCTGGGCCGAAGCCGACGAGTTGTTTCATCAGGAACTCGTTCGGTTGGGCGGCAACAAACGAGTCGAAGCGATTGTCGCCATGATGAGCGACCAGGTGCGCCGCGCTCGCGCAACGACGTTGTTCATCAGGCCCCTGCCCGTCAAATCCAATGAAGATCATCGGGTTGTTTTCCAAGCGATTAGTGAAGGTCGACCGGATGTTGCCCGTGAACGTCATCGAGAACACAGGCTGCAAGCACAGGCTATGCTTTGCGGGATACTCGAAAAGCATCGGCTCAACAGCCTCTGATCTTCTCGTATCCGGTCGTTAGTCAACTAAAGTAACTGCCTGTTTTCGGCATTGAAGGCGCTCCGAGTGCTTGTCTACCACGGCAACCCGAAGTTGCCTCCGGCTGCTCTGATTTTCTTTTTTCTAGTCGCTCAAACAATCACTGCATCGATTGGGGTTGCGATAGTGCGATTTCGTATTAATTTAGTTCGATATCGTACTACTGGAGAGTCAAGATGCCAAACCGAAGACGTTTTCTCAAGATTCTAGGCGGAGGCACAATACTGGCGGCAACGGGCGCGGTTGCGTTCCTAGCTACACGCACGCCGCATGACGCGCTGGCTCCGTGGACGCCAAAAACGTATGACGACCCACGCAAAACTGCTTTGTCCTATGCAATTCTCGCCCCCAATCCGCACAACTTGCAACCTTGGCTGGTCGAGTTGGTTGGGCAAGACAGGGTGCGCATCCACCGTGATACAGATCGCGAGCTTCCTGAGACCGATCCTTACCACCGCCAGCTCTATATTGGCCTCGGTGCATTTGTTGAGACGATGGTTCTGGCGGCAGGTGCACAGGGATTTGAAACCGAGGTCAAGTTACTACCAAATGGAGATGACGGACCCATCGCAGAAGCAGTGTTTGTTCCTGGCGGAGCGCCCGATCCACTCTCAGATCAAATCCTCAACCGACATTCAAACAAGGAACCGTACACTGAACAGCGCCTCTCTGCCGATCAAGTGCCTACGCTTGGCAACTATGCCACTTTGATAACCGACGAAGATTTGGTGGCCCGTATTCGAGAACTTACGAAACGCGCTTTCGAAATCGAAATGCGTACACCGCAGACCCTGAAAGAATCCGTCGACCTGATGCGGATCGGGAAAGCAGAAATAAACGCCAACCCCGACGGGATTGAATTACGCGATCCCATGCTGGAAACGCTGCGCCTTTCCGGCCTATTGGACAACGAGACCCTGATGAATGTTGACCACCCAGGCACTCAGTCACACATGCGAGGCTACTTCGCCATGCTAGACGCGACGCCGCAATACGCAGTCCTCACAACAGCCACAAATACGCGAAGCGATCAACTCGATGCCGGGCGTCAATTGATGCGTTTTTACCTGAAGACAACCGAAATGGGCCTAGGCGTTCATCCGGTCAGCCAGGCACTTCAGGAGTATCCTGAAATGGCCGATGAATACGCTCTCGCGCATGAGCTTCTTGCGTCACCGGGCCACACGGTGCAAATGTTGCTGCGTTTGGGGTATGGACCCGAGCCAATTGCCACACCCCGCTGGCCGCTGGAGACACGAATTCTGAATGAAGCCTGGAGATGAGACCAACGAAGTCTACCGGTTCTTCACCGAAGTCGGGATCATCAACCAGTTGATCTCGACCAAGCTTGAAGCGTTCTTACCTGGTCGAATGACAGCGACTCAATTTGGAATTTTGGGCCATCTGGTGCGGCGTCCCGAGGGAGAAACCCCACTGCAACTCTCAAACGCGTTTCAGGTGCCCAAGACATCGATGACGCATATGCTCGCCAGCCTTGAAAATCATAACTTGATCACTCTTGAGACCAACCCAAAGGACAAGCGTTCGAAAATTGCCCGGTCGACGCCGCATGGCGTAGAGTTTCTGAAAACTTGTATGGATCGGATGTCGACAGCTCTTGGTCCGGTTTTGTCCGAACTCGGGCCTGAACCGTTCCATGAATCGCTGCCTAATCTGACGCTCATACGCGAAACTTTGGACAGCGAGCGCGACTAGCGGAAACCTGCGTCGACCCAAGCAAACAGAAAAGCTCTCAGAACATCATGCAATCCGCGCCCGGCGGCAGCGGCGGTGTTCCTTCTGGCAAGGTGGGCGTGTAGTCAAATGTCACAATCTTCGCGCCGCCATCGAATGCCACGAACAGTTGGTTAGATCCTGGCCTTATGGCGATGCCCTCCGGGTCAGTGCCGAACTCCAACAAACTTTGCTGGGCGAGCAGTTGGCCATCTGCCGTGAACTCATACAGGCTGTTTGACCCTTCCCAGTCATCAACGATCAACATGTGACCGGTGCGTGGGTCAATTGCGATGCCCTGTGCCTCGCTTAAGGGGGGAGACAGCTTCATGGTATCCAACCTCGCCGTCAAAGCACCCTCTGAAGTGAACCAAGATAATCGTTCCGGATCATCTTCTACGGTCACGATCTGCCCCTTTGCATTTATCGCGATCCCTTCGGTATCCGCAAATCCACCTTCAAGTTCAAAGGGTGCTCCCAAAGTGACTCCTTCCTTCGTGACACGTTGGAGGCTGCCAAGACCGTCGCCTACCAACAAATGATCCCCTTCGATAGCAATTGCCTTGATACGGAAGAGATCGCTGGATATGCGGCGCAACTCATCACCTTGCAACGTAACGAGAATGGCTTCGGGCCCCTCATTCGCAATCCACAACCCACAAAACGTTGGATCGTAGTCCAGACTTGCGGGTTGATTGAGCTCATAACGCCCTGTTTCGCGAAGCTGCAATGCCATGGCCGGGGCCGACACAGCAACAATCAACAAGGCAGTGGTCCTCACAAACACTCAGGATGCTCCTAAAACTGAGTTAGAAAGGTGGGGCGGTGTCGTTACGGGTCAATACAAAGAACAATAGAACTCCTGACAACAGAGGTCATCACATTGCCTGGCCAGAGAGCCGGAGAACGCCAAGAGTTAGCGCAATGTTGCGTGAAATTTGATAATTCCAGCGATGCTAACCAAGGTGAAGAACTGGAGCAGTTTATTGCATCACAGCGAGACCCGAGGTTCCGCGTCGTGCGGGAACTATCGATGAGTTTGTCGTGTCGCCAATCTCGGCGCTGCGTGTTCCTCGGCTTTGGTGTTACCAATTGCAGAGTTTGATCTGATTCACCCTAACTCACAGAAAGCCTGGTGTTGTGCTCCGAAACGCTCAAGCTTCAGCGATCATTGTGCCCCAGCTGGAAAAGCCACTCTCTGTGTCACAGATGATCGTTTCCGCCCCGGTTACCTCATCGTTCCCAAAGTAGCACTCCGCAAACGCACCGGTGCCAACAAATGATAGGGTCAGGGCAACAAGGCCCAAAGCTGCAATCCTCTTCATGATACTCACTCCTTTATATATGAGCGTCATGTGGGAGTTGTTTTTTGCTGAAAGTACTTTGCTTTGATTAAGTATTCTTAATTTTGGACTGCCAGACGAGTTGTCTCTTCAGAAAGCAGCCTACTCTGAATGTTCGCTCAGAAAAGACAGGTTCAGCATCTAAAAAGAAGAAACAGCACATCCGCATTCAGGAACTGACAGAAGAAGAAATACCGGCGTTGCGGACCTATTTGAAGAACACAGCCCTCGCTTGAGAGACCTTCAGTAGAATCCAATCTCGCTGACATCTACGCCGGCCTCGTGATCGCGCCCGTAGGCTACAACTCCAACAGAGGTGATTTCGTCAGCAACGGGAATAGCGCGCAACATGGCACCTGAAGCCTTGAAGCCTGACAGAGGTAAAGAGACTTCGGTCCATTTGTCAGAAGTTGCGAACTCGGCCTGATAGTATTGCCACGGAAGCACCGTGCCACGTGTCCTGAGGTGGACGAAGTATTGCTCGCCATTCCCCCGTACCAACAGCCTGACGCCCGATACACTTGCATCTGGCCTGTCTGGCAACTTGCGTCGGAACTGGATGAAGCCGCCGTTGTTTTCTGTGCTGACGGTTCCGGTCAACCGCGCGAATCCACCATCACCTTCCGAACGGAACTGCACCTGTCCTGAAGAGACCCCTCCCATAACCGTGTCGGCAACATAGTCCCAACGCATCTCCGGAGACTTGGAGAAGTCCTCAGCTAGATTTTCATCAGCCTGTGCCATTGTAGATCCGATGATAACGAGACCTGAAACAAGCCCAATAAATTTGGCACGCATATTGTTCCTTCTCAGTTCAGTATTGCAATGGAAAGGTTCAGTGCCGCGGCAAATGCGACCCATGCAAAGTACGGCAGGAAGGCCAGTGCGGAGACCCTATCCGAGTCCCTGACTCGAGCGATGAACACGACGACGACAATCAGCAACCCGACAATGACCACAAACGCAAACCACGGTTGTTGCAGTACGAAAAAGGTTGGGGACCATAAAAAGTTCAGACCCATCTGCGCCCACCACAGCTTCATGGCAGTCGAGCTTCGGTCTGCTTCGAACTGGCGCCAACCCGCCATGGCGATCAACACATAAAGCACCGTCCAGACCGGGCCAAATACCCAATTTGGTGGATTGAAAGCCGGTTTAGAAAGCTGAGCATACCAATCGCCAGGTGCGGTCAGTGTCCCGATCAGGATGCCGCCTCCCAACATGAGCGCAAGAAATGCTATGCGGATCAACAAATTCGACATTGCGGGACTGCTTTCAGCAATCCTTGGTCGTCACGTTGACAAGCGCTTCGGAAGAGAATGTTGCAGTACTGACCTTGTCCGCATCGGAATATGATACCGTGGCGCCTTCGATCTCCGACCCTGTTACGGTGATTTCGCGTTGCCCGATGGTGTCATCCACATCGATGGTAAAGGCGAGTTTATCCCCGGCTGCGAGGGATGCGATCTCAAGTTCAATTGTATTTTGCCCGTCCACGACCACTGGAAATTGCCGCAGAGCATCCGCACCCTCAACGAATTCGAGAGGTTGAAAGACCTCTACGCCCGCACCTTTTTCGGTAACGTCGAAGATCAATCGTCCGGTAGATTGCGACAAATCAATTTTGACGGTCGAGGCATCTACTTCGCACGCTCCGACATTTGTCAGAACAAAACGGTCCTTGGGTGCGCCTTCTATGAAGCGAATTTGTACACCAGCTTGAAGCGAAGTAGCTGCAAGCAATCCAAGGGTCGCGGCAAGAATACTCTTCGAGAGCATATTTATCTCCTTCCTAAAAGGTTCTTGATAGATACGCTTCGGCGGGATTCTTGGATCAGACTTACGCCCTTTGACTATCGTGGCTCAGCCGAAAGGAGTCTTCAAAGTTCCATGCACCGTAGTCAGAACGGTTAAGTTAAAACATGCCATTGTCATTCGCGCTGTTTGCTGGAATTTCCTGAAGAACATCCCAGTGCTCGACAACCTTACCATCAGCATCCAGGCGAAAAATATCGATCCCTGCGTACTCGAGACCATCGGGCCAGATTTGGTGGCAATGCAGAATAACGTGATCGTCTTCAGCAAAGGCACGTTTGATGTCCACACGCTTTCCCGGGTATTCGGCGGCCATGCGCTCGAAGTACTCGACAAAGGCTTGCTTGCCATCGCCAACATGCGGGTTGTGCTGCGTATAGGTTTCACCAACAAAGGTCGCTATGGCCTCGGCAGGTCGACACTCGTTGAACATCATTTCGTAGAAAGCGATGACAATTTTCTTGTTTGTTTCGAGGTCCGGCATGCTGATCTCCAAGTCGACGTTTGCACCTCCCTAAAATGTTGACCCGCGAAGTTCTAGGAAGCAACCCGGCAAGGATCTCAATCCCTAATCGACAAGAAGTTGCGAGCTTGATTTTGCGTTCCATCTATTTCGCTGGTTAGCAACTCACTCGCCTTCCTCGAAGTCAATATGAATATGATTTCCATCAGGATCGGCCACATGGATTTGGACCATTCGAGCCCCTGGGACGTCAGTTTTGCGGTACTGGATTTGGCTCGAGATCAGTTTTTCTTCGAATGCGCTCAGCCCCGTGGCTGAGAGCGCAAAATGCTCGAGCTTAAGCCTCACTTCGGAGCCGACATTTGGCGTGCCTTCGTGACCCACAAGGTGAACCACGGCGTGATCACCCGCATACAACCAAGCCCCGGGAAACGGAAAATCAGGGCGGGCCCCAGGTTTCAAACCCAAGACCTCTTCATACCAAGTAGCCATTTCAGACAACTTAGTTGTTACGATGTTCACATGATCTAGCCGCTCAATTCTCATCTAAAAACCCTCAAGCACAAGCTTACCTTTGGCCTTGCCGCTTTCGAGGATAGCATGCGCTTTCATTAAGTTTGCAGCATTGATTGTACCAAGTGTATCGGTTGCTGTGGATCTGATCTTTCCATCGTCTATCAACCCGGCAACCTGATTCAGGATTTCGCTTTGACGGTTCATATCTCCAGTCCCAAAAAGCGACCGAGTGTACATGAACTCCCAATGCAATGAGATCGATTTGGGTTTGAATGGCGCGATGTCAAAGGTCTCAGGATCATCGATCAACCCAAAGCGACCTTGAGGTGTCATCACCTCTCCGGCTTGAGACGCATAAAGCTGGGAATGGTTCGTTGAATAGATGAAATCCACGCTGTCGATACCGAGAGCCTCGAGTTGTGAGCCAAAAGGTTCCGCATGGTTGATGACATGGTGTGCGCCCAGCTCTCGAACCCAGTCTTGTGTCTCGGGTCGGGACGCCGTCGCTATCACTGTCAATTCAGTGAGAGCCCGTGCCAATTGAATGGTGATTGACCCGACACCGCCTGCTCCACCAATTACCAGCAACGTATTGGTCCCGCCGGAAACGGCATCTTGAACTCGCAAGCGGTCGAACAGCATCTCAAAGGCAGTAAGTGTCGTTAGAGGCATCGCCGCAGCTGCTTTTGCAGGTATGGATTTTGGCGCTGACCCGACGATACGTTCATCTACCAGATGAAACTCGGCATTGGTTCCGGGCCGATTGATCGCCCCGGCATACCAAACAGTGTCTCCAACATTGAAGGCCGTAACCGCCTCGCCAACGGCTTCGACGATCCCTACTGCGTCCCATCCTAGAATATCGGGAGCCGGACCTTCTGGAGCGCGTTTTTGCCGAATTTTCGTATCGACTGGATTTACTGACACGGCCTGCACCTTGACCAAAAAGTCGCGCCCCTTCGGCGTCGGTTTGTCGGCCTCGAAGTCGATTAAGGCGTCCGCCCGATCAATCGGCCCTGTCTTACGATATCCCACGGCTTTCATAACGTGCTCCTTTGTCCGGTTCTTTATCAACCGATGACGGTCATCTCATTCAACGTGAATTCTGCAACCGCGCCCTCTGTTGCTTCCAGGTAAGCCGCAAGGTGCTGAGCACCCATGTGGGTTTGCCAAAGCTCTCGGCTTTCCCAGTTTTCGTAGAACACGAAATGAGCCGGATTGTTGTTGTCCTGGTGCAGGTCATAGTTAATGCAACCCTCTTCGGCACGGGTTATGTCGATGAGCTTGATGAGCTCGGCCTTTACGAGGTCAATCTTGTCGGGGTTGGCTTTGATGTTGGCGACGATTGTCAGCTTGGCCATTGGAATAGGTCCCTTGTGTTCTTGATAGATGTGCCAGATTTACGCCGCAGTCCTTTCGGGATAAACAGGACAAGATCGAACATATAATCCGGAAATTCCGTTTAATGCTTTTAGACAATCTTCGCTTGTTTCTGACTATAGCCGAGAAAGGCAGTCTTGTGGCCGCGGCGCGGGAGACAGGGATGTCGAGCACGACAGTATCCGAGCGCCTCGCGGCTCTGGAGGCACATTACGGTGTGGTTTTATTCAACCGAACCACCCGTTCCATCAGCCTGACAGAAGAAGGCCGGGTACTAGCCGACGGTGCAAAAAGCGTACTCAGTGAGGTTGCGGACCTGGATACACTTGTTCGGCATGGTGCCGAAACTCTATCAGGTCCAATTCGCATAAGCGCACCCATAGACTTGGGACGGAGCCTTGTCTCCGAAGTTATTGCCGAATTCACCGAAGAGAACCCAGCCGTCTCAATCGAACTGTCCCTCTCGGACGGCTATGTCGACCTTGTAGGCCAGGGTTTTGACCTCGCCGTTCGCTTCGGCAACATCACAGACAGCTCGCTCAGATTACGAAATCTAGGAAGCTACCAACGTTTCGTATGTGCGTCCCCAAGTTACCTAGCCTTATTCGGAACGCCTGAAAAACCAGAAGATCTTTTAAACCACAACTGCTTGGTCATGAGGTTTGGCGACATGATCGACAACGTTTGGGAGTTTGGATCAGGACCAAATGCCCAGCGGGTATCGGTAAAAGGAAACCGAATAGTCAATGATGGTTCACTCATCCGCGATTGGGCGATTGCAGGCCATGGGGTCGTACTGAAGTCCGAGCTGGATGTCGGCGACGATGTTCGATCTGGCAGACTTATTTCTGTCTTGCGCGACTTCCTTCCACCGCCGAAACCTTTGCAAATGATGTTTCCGCCTAGCCGAGCCCAACCACGTCGCATAACGGCCTTGGCTGAGCATTTGCGACGCAAATTTGGTGTGAGTAATTTTACTTGCTAAGTCGGGAAGACTTTGTGAAAGCCGCTACGAGGACAGGCGCCAAAACAAGTGCCGCCAAGACCCTAAAAATATGATGTACGCCGACGAACGCAACGTCGCGACCAACGCTCACTGCTATGATTGACATCTCCGCCAAGCCTCCAGGTGAATAGGCTAAGACGAGTGCAACCGGGTCTGTTTCCAACACGTTCGCAACAGCCAATGCGCCTGAGAAAGCCACAGAAATCTGGAGAGCGACAACCATGGCCGCTGCACCTAGAGCTGCGATCAGTGCTTTGATGGGCACTCCGGAAAAGCGTGCACCAACATTAATGCCAATGAAAACCTGCACCAACGCAGTCATAGAAACCGGGATCTCGAATTCTGTCCATCCCAGCAAGTGAACGGCCGCGCTGAATGTCATCGGCACTACCACAATAGGTGCCGGCAGCTTCACCCTACCCCGTGCTAGCATTCCCACAGCAATGCATCCGATGATCCAAACCCAATCGGTGACCGTGATCGAAGCCAGCTGTGTTTGCGCTTCGGGTGGAATGACCTCGAAGTCCGCAATCAGGTTGATCAGTAGTGGAATCAGCAAAATTGCTAATGCAATGCGCAACGCATGAACGATAGCGACACGAGCCTGATCCGCACCTTTTTGCTCGGACAGCAACACCATTTCGGCAATGCCACCCGGCATTGCGCACAGAGAAGCTGTCACTGCATCAAAGCGCGAAATACGTCGTAAAAGGTAGAAACCAAGGACGTACATTATTCCAAGGGCTAACAGTAAGAAGGCCAATGACACCCACCAAGCACCAAAAGAGGAAAGCAACTCGTGCGTAAAGGATGCGCCCAACATCACACCTACAGTTGCTCTTACCAAGTCCAACATAGGGCCCGGTAGTTTGACAGGAAACTGCTTCAACGATCCGGCGATCGTCGCCAACATTGACCCGATCATCCACCCCAGTGGAATGCCTGTGAGCGATACAAGCCAGCCAGCAAAAGCTGCCGTGCCTATGATAGCGCCATGTTGTGAGAATTTGGCAAAACTCGAAATCAGACCAATCGCTTCTTGCTGTGCAACACACCGTCCGCATCGCCGTAAACCCAATCACCAGGATGGAATTTAACCCCACCGAAGGTCACTGGCTCCCCGACTACGCCCCACCCTCGTTTCGCGCTTTTGACGGGGCTGGTCGCTAAGGCGAATACTAGAGTGTCCATTTGATTGATTTCGGCACTGTCTCGAATTGCGGCGTTCAGGATAAGACCAGCCCATCCATTTTTGATCGCAATATCAGCCAACATATCGCCAAGAATTGCAATTCGCGTTGATGCTCCGCCGTCGACAACCAAAACGCGCCCCTCACCGGGTGTTCCCAGTTGCGCCCTAAGTTCCGTGTTATCTTCGAAGCACTTCACTGTCTGTATTTGCGCCGCAAAGAACGGTTTTATCCCGAACTGCCGAAACGGCAGGTGGACAAGTGTAAGCTCTGACGCATAATGATCGATAAGGTCAGCGGTTTTCATAGTGGCTTACATCCTTCCGAAAGTTTTTTTGAGTTCTGCGACTTGAGCTACATCCAACATTCGGGTTGGCATACCTCGCAGTGCCAACAGTAACTTGGCTGTTTCTTCTAACTCTTCTGCTGCACAGACAGCTGAGAACAGATCCTTTCCTGATACGACAGGTCCGTGATTGGCCAGCAGAGCAGCACTATAATTGCCGCCCAATTCGCGGATCAAATCACCGGATTTCGGGTCACCCGGCTTGACGTATGGAACCAGTTTGACCGTGCCGACGCGCATGACCACGTAGGGTGTAAGCGGTGGAATACAGTCATCAGGATCGGTGTCTTCCAAACAGGACAGAGCAGTGGCCCAGGTCGAATGCAGATGAACCACGGCGCCCGCTTCTGGTCTCGTCTCATAGAAGGCTTGATGCAGAAAAACTTCCTTGGTCGGCTTGTCTCCTGAAACGTGGTTTCCATCCAAATCAATCTTGGCTATGCGCTCGGGGTCGATATTGCCCAAAGTCGAGTTGGTAGGTGTCATAAGGATTCCGTCATGCAGCCGGGCAGAGACATTGCCCGCAGTGCCAACGGAAAAGCCACGTGCAAACAGCGAGGCACACAGCTCCGACATTTGCTGTCGTAATGCCTGCTCTTCAGAACTCATTTGCCGGCCTCCATCATTCTGAGGGCCTTGGCGAAAAAGTCCGGAGCGCCGAAGTTTCCAGACTTTAGAGCCAGCGCAATGGGTTCAGTTTTTCCAACGCTCAGGACTGGCACGCCCGGGTCAATTTCTGGCCCAATTGACATGGCCGGTGACCCCAGTGCCTCGGAGACAGCCTTGGCAACGGCTCCCGAGGTCTCCCCTCCTGCCACCACCAATCGCTTGTAGCTCTTCTGAACAAGCTCGCGCGCGGTATCTGCAAAGAGATTGTCCAGCCTGTCCGCTACAGCTTCCTGACCAAATTGACTTTGGATCGCGCGCACATCATCCGGACTTCCCGACGAGTACGCGAGCGGAGCCTGACCCGAATACGCTTCAAAGAAGTCCAGAAGCGTCTGTGTGGTCACATCCCCGGACATGACGCTCGGAACATCAATAGCGAAGGTCGGATGGGATTCTGCATGTACATGTATCTGCCCACGGGTGGCACCGGAACACGACCCGGCAAGGATAGCGGCGGGCCCAGTGATACCTGTGAACACACTGCCACCTCTTTTGGACGAAGCTTTTCTGACGAAGTTTTTGGGTAGACCCAATGCTATCCCGGATCCCCCGGTAATGAGCTGGGCATCCTTAAGAGCCCCGCCCCAGGCCAGCAAATCCTCGTCCGAAATCGCATCACCGATTACAAAGCGTTCGTTTGCGTTCTGCAACGCATCAGCAATCGCCTCTGGCCCTTGCTTCACTGTGTCAATTGGCACCAATCCAACCGCTTCTTCGGTCTGATGTTGCAACCAGCGCCTGATGTTGGCGTCCGTCATCGGAGTAAGAGGGTGATTTTCCATCCCAGACTCGTGTAGCGGCTTACCGAGCACAAAGAGATGGCCCTGGCAAACCGTACGCCCCGTGGTGGGAAAGGCCGGACAGAAAACCACCTTTTGCGCACTCAGTTCATTGGCCAACGCTTCCGCAACGGGGCCGATGTTCCCTTCTTTTGTGGAATCGAATGTCGAGCAATACTTGAAGATGAACTGCTGGCATCCTTGGTCCGCGAGCCACCGCAGGGCCCGCAGGCTGTCCGCAATGGCTTCCTCGACCGGTGCTGTCCGGCTTTTGAGTGAGATCACACCCGCTTCGATCTCCTTATCCGCCGACGTCGTCGGAATACCCGGAAATTGAGCCGTTCGTAATCCACCCTCCGGCTCAACGCCCTTTGCCAAGGTGTTCGCAATATCACTCGCACCAGTAAAATCGTCCGCAATGACACCGATTAGCATTGAACCTCCCTCACTGATTGCCTTCGACGCGCCGTCGGATTTCGTGAATCGCCGCCTGTGGACTGGTCAACACTGGAATCTGTACTGTTTTACGGACATCCTCAACGGCGTCAGACATCGAAAACTGGGCTAGAAGAATAACGTCAGCGTCGTCGATACTTGATGCGGTTTCCGCAATCAGGCGATTGTGTTTTTCATCATCACCCGCTTGCTTTGCAGCCAACGCGCCAGAGCAATAGTATGACGTAATCTCCGCATTGCTGCCGCGCGCCCTAGCAGCATCTAGAAATTCCTCTTCCATACCTGCCACAGCTGGAGGAAAAGTATAAATCATTGCGATGCGATCACCGTATGAGAAAGCCGCATCGAACATCGCTTCATTCGGCTTCATGACTGGGATGAGCGCCTCGAAATCTGCTCTTTCGATTGCGGCTCCGAATGCTGAGCACGTGAACAGTACACCATCTGCGTCAGCGCCTTCCGCATACCGGCAAAGGTCTACGATGCGCCGGAAAAGATCGGCGGACAATTCGACTTGCTTAGACCTGTCTAAAGACAACCCCTCTTCTAGGATCGAAATGGTTTCTGCTTCCGGCCAGTGCTCGCGTGCCGCAACTTCGATTGGATCAATCGCGACGCGGGTTGCATGGATCAACGCTAATCTTGGTCGTCTCATAATTGCTCCAGCTCAAGACGGGTGACGCCGCAAGGAGCGACGCCACCAGTTGATGTGGGCACGCTTGCCCACCGGGAGATCCAATCATGCCGGGATCGTTTCCCTTGAGATCATTTCGGCCACAAGCGTCCCGAAAGTGTCGGTGTTTACGGTGCCACCTAGGTCGCGGGTGCGCTTTGCAGGATCATCGATGACGGCGTCAACTGCATCCGCTATGGCTTGCCCAGCCTCCATAAGCTTCGGACTACCCTTCTGCTCGCCGAGCCAGATGAGCATCATAGCGGCGGAGAGAATAAGTGATGTCGGGTTCGCAACGTTTTGCCCTTGGATGTCCGGGGCAGAACCATGCTGTGCTTGTGCGCAGCATAAGCCCGTTTCAGCGTTTGCATTGATCGACCCAGCGAGCCCCAAAGACCCTGACAGTTCAGAGGCAAGGTCCGAGAGAATATCGCCGTAGAAGTTAGTCGCGACGATAACATCATATTCGTGCGGCTTTCGAACCAGCAGCGCTGCAAATGCGTCGACAATCAACTCTTCGGTTTCGACTTCAGGGTAGTCATTCGCCACCTCGCGGAAGCACTCCAGGAAAAGGCCGTCGGTCATGAGGAAAGAGTTGGCCTTGTGTATTGCAGCGATTTTCTTCTTCCGTTGCATGGCCAGTTTGAAAGCCTCTCTGCATATCCGCATGGATCCGTGTCGCGTAATTTTGCGAACCGACAAAGCCATGTCCGGATCGGGCATCATTTCTCCGACGCCCTTGTACATGTTGCGGTCAGGATAGAATCCCTCTGTCGCCTCACGCATGATCACAAGATCCATCCCCGGCGCTTTGTTCGGTAAAAAGTCACGGCTCCGGGCCGGCCGCACATTCGCATAAAGATCTAGGCCGATACGGAACCCGGCCGAAACGTTGCGACCACCTTCAACGACTGGCGGGTAGTCCATATGGGATTGCGTCCCTAAAATGACTCCATCAAACTCAGTTCGTGCACGTTCCAACACGTCGTCACGCAGAGTGATACCGTGGTTCCTGAGGCTAGTAAAACCGGACTCTTCTTCTTCAAACGTTAATCCCAGGTCGTACTTCTTGTTGGCGGCCTCAACGACTTCCAAAGTCGCCGCCATGATTTCGGGTCCGATGCCATCGCAGGGCAATGTCATGATACGCATCTTTTGTCTCCTTGTTGGCCGAAGCCAGTCATTCTTGAAATCCGGTGGGTTTAATCCACCACCGATGCCTCTTCGTCATGGCGCTGCGCATCCATTCGGTCCTTAACCCGACGGCCAACAAACATGGGCAATACGAAACCGGCGATTGCGATAAGCCAGAGGATTATTGCGAGGGGACTTCCCACTAGCGCCAACCAATCCCCGTCCGAAATCGTCATTGCGCGGCGAAGGTTCACTTCCATCTGGTTGCCAAGAAGGATGCCCAAGATGACTGGCACCAGCGGCACGTCGAGCTTGCGTAGAAGCCAGCCTGCAAAGCCGAAACCAACCATGAGCATTACATCGAAGGTGGAGCCCGTTATCGAGTAAATCCCAACGAACGAGATCATGGCGACGACAGGCATCAGAATGCGCGTCGGCACCAGCAACACGCGCGTGAACAGCCCGACCAACGGAACGTTCATCAAAAGCAGAATGATGTTGCCGATGAACAAGGCCGCGATCAGCCCCCAAACCACGTCCGGATTCTTTGTGAAGAGCAGTGGTCCCGGGGTAATGTTAAGTTGCAGCAAAACAGCCAACAGAACGGCGGTCGTCCCCGAGCCCGGTACGCCCAACGAAAGCATCGGCACCAACGCGCCTCCAGCGGCCGCATTATTGCCTGCCTCCGGAGCTGCAACACCGCGTGGATCGCCTTTTCCAAAGGATTTCCCATCCCGGTCGACGCTTTGTTTCTCCAGTGAGTACGCAAGGAATGACCCCAGCGATGCTCCGGCACCTGGCAAGACGCCTGAGAAGAAACCAAGACCAGTGCCGCGAGCGATTGAAGGCAAGCAGCGCTTGATCATGCCGAAGTCTGGCAAGATGCGCCCAACTTTCGTCGCGCCAGCTGATCCAACGGCACCGCCACGGTGATGTTCGAGAAAAATCAACACTTCACTCAGTGCGAACAATCCAACGATAGCGATCAAGAAGTCGATGCCATCGAAAAGGTGGATTTCACCAAAGGTGAAGCGCTGCGACCCTGTTTGGCTATCACTGCCAATCATCGCGATACCCAGCCCTAGTGCAGCTGCGAAAGCAGATTTGGCTTGGTTCGTAGAGGAAACACCACCCAGTGTCGCAAACGCGACTGTAAAGAGGACAAAGTACTCAGCTGGTCCGAAAAGCAGCGCGATTTTGACCAACTGTGGCGCCAAAATCACCAGGCCAATTGTTGCGACAAACGCCCCAAAGAAAGATGCGATGCCACCTAAAGACAAGGCTTCGCCGGCTTGACCGTTTTTTGCCATCGGATATCCATCGAGGCACGTCATCATCGCGGGTTCATCGCCCGGGATGTTTAGCAAGATCGAACTAATTCGGCCGCCGTACATGGCGCCGTAGTAGACACTTGTAAGAAGGATGAGAGATGGGATGGGCCCAAGCCCGAGCGAGAAGGCAATCGGAATGAGGATAGCAACCCCATTTGCCGGACCCAAGCCAGGCAATGCTCCCATCAAAGTGCCGAGGAAGCATCCAACGACAGCCAGGAACAGATTTTGCGGTGACAACGCAACCGAGAATCCATCAACAAGAAGTGAAAGCGTTTCCATGGCTACCCCTCAGAACCCCAATGGTCCTTCGGCCAAAGCAAGGCCTAGGATTAGGTGAAAAACGACGTAGATACCGACGGCTGTCAAAAGGCCTACGACGAGCGACCACAGCGGAGCGGTTCCCAGTCGCCAGGTTAGGTAAGCGGTCGCAAAGGTTGTTGCGATGACAAACCCAATCTCGGAAAGAGACCATGCGTATAGAAACATCACAGCAGTGGCGAACAATATCTCGGCAAAGTCGCGCAACCCTGGCCACTTAGGCTCTTCATCCGGGCGGATTATGAAGTAGAGCGACGTAAGGCCTAACACGGTGCCCACGATGTAAGGAAAGGCGCGCGGACCCACGACATCGACCATGAAACTGTCTTTGATGATCGATGCGGCCCAAATATAGAATATCGCAAGGGCCAGCCCGAAACCGCCGAAGATGCGGTCACTCATAGTTTCCTCCCAGATTTCCGGAATTTCTTTTAGGTGCCCAACCAGATGCGACCGGTTGGGCACGCATGACATTTATTGGATGATACCGATCTCTTTCGAGAGCTTGGTCACGTCCGCAATACTGCCCTCAACAAAGGTGTACATGTCGTCACCAAAGTTGTTGAACGGCTCAATGGCAGCTGCTTCGAGCTCTGCCTGGAAGCCAGGATCCTCGGTCAGCGTAATGATCGCGTTCTTCCAGAACTCTTTGGATTCCTCAGTTGCACCAGCCGGCATGTAAAGGCCGCGCCAGTTCGCGCCAACGACGTCCAAGCCTTCCTCCTTTGCAGTAGGAATATCCGGGTAATTCTTCAGACGCTCAGGGGCCAGGATCGAGATTACCCGGATATCACCCGACTCCAGGAAGCCCAGCATCTCGGAGAAATCTCCAGACAGCGCCTCGACCGAACCAGAAAGCAGGCCGGTCATGGCTTCACCGCCACCATCGAAGGATACATATTTCATCTGGGTTACATCTTCGAGGCCGGCTTCGCGGGCGACCAACATGGGCTTGATGTGGTCAAAACTGCCCACAGACGAACCACCCGCGATCCCAACTGACTTTGGATCAGCGACAATGTCCTCCATCATCTGAGACAGAGAGGTGTACTTGGAGTCTGCGGGCACGGCGATGGCTCCATATTCAGCTCCGAAAGTAGCAAGAAAGTGCACGTCATCCTGTTGGGCGCCTTCGTAAATGCCCTGCGCAATTCGAGCGCTGGTACTCATAGAGGCCGCAACGATAAGGTTGTTGTCTTCGTTGCGCTCTTTAGTGACATGCGCGAACGCAACTCCGCCGCCCCCACCACTCATATTGGTAACCTGCATCGAGTCTTCGATGACCCCGAGATCGAAAAGATACTTCGCTGTTGTGCGACAGATGAAGTCCCATCCACCACCGGGATTTGAAGGCGCAATGCATTGCGGGCTTTCGGCTTTGAATTCGGCGGACGCGCCAGTCACGCCGGCAACGGCTGCCGCAGCAGCAATAACGCCGATGCGAGTGAATTTCATGAACACGGGTAATCCTCCCCAGTTTTCCAAGTGTTTTTCAGCGCGAATCCCGCACTGGTTATTTTGATTGCATATTGGCGCATAAAAAGCCAATCTTATTTTGCTTTTTATGATCGGAAAAACCAAAATAGCTGAACATACTATTCCCCGATAAATATTAAGTATATGTTTTATATTGCATTATTAAAGGTTCGAAACTCACCTAAAAGAAAAGAACTTCGCTGAAAAGGTCATAAAACCAATCCAATTTTCGCAGAATTCATCGTCTCACCAGTGCAAAACCCGCCTATCTTTGGCTTTTTACGTATAGAAAACCTAAAATTTGGCTGTATGTTAGCTGTCAGATGCAATCTACGTAGGTGAGAGTGGCAAGAGGAGTCAGGCGTACCAATGCGAGCCAGCGAATTATCGAAGAAGATATCGAACCGTCTTTTGCATGATATCGTTGCGGGTACACTTGAAGGTGGCCAGCATATAAGCGCTCAGCAAGTCGCCGACAGGTATGGCGTATCCAGAACCCCAGTGCGCGAGGCGCTGATATCCCTGGAGGAAAAAGATGTTCTCATCCGCCTGGAAAACCGGGGGTACTTTGTGGCCGACAAGTTGCCTCCGGCCATCAAAGAAAGCCTGGATACTGTCGACCCGAGCGAGCTAGACGAATACCAACTACTTGCAAACGATTGGCTAACAAATGAAATTCCAGAAGAAGTTACTGAGCAGTTCTTAAAGCAGAAGTACGGCTGGACTAAAGCTAAGGTCGGAGAGCTGTTGATCCGCGCTTCTCGAGAAGGTTGGGCTGAACGCAAAGAAGGCTACGGCTGGCGGTTTCTTCCGGTGGCAAAAACACCCGAGGCATTTGATGAGATTTACAGGTTCAGAATGGCGATAGAGCCAGCCGCCATGCTGGAGCCCTCGTTTGAACTCGATCACAAAGTCCTGGATGAACAGCGGCGCATTCAGCAGGGAATGCTTGATATGGATATGGACGCCGTGAATGGAGAAGCGCTGCTAGAAAGCGGGGCATTATTCCATGAAGAACTCATCAAGTTGTCCGGAAACCCGTTCTTTCTCATGGCACTCCAACGCGTGAATAGAATGCGACGCCTGATGGAGTACCGAGCCGAAGTGAACCATCAACGATTGATAGAACAATGTACTGAGCATCTTGAGATACTTACACTCCTGGAATCCGGTAACATCGTGGATGCCTCCTACAGAATGCGGCAACATTTGAGTGGCGCACTTAAGCGTAAGTCTCCGCTGGCATGGAGTTGGGCTACGGACACTTCAACACCGAGGAAAGCAACATCATGAGCAATGGGAGCGACGGTCCAAACGGCCGCAAACGAGTCGCGCTTGTGGCGCATGATCAGATGAAAGACACAATGGTCGAGTGGGCCAAATCCCACAAAACCGCACTGAGCAAAATGGAGCTTTTTGGGACTGGCACGACCGGCGGGCGAATTGCGGAAGAAGTCGGCTTGCCTATCAAGCGCCTCAAAAGTGGTCCGCTGGGAGGCGACGCTCAAATCGGCGCTATGATTGCCGAAGGGAAGCTCGACACATTGATCTTTTTCATTGATCCACTGTCGGCGTTGCCACACGACGTCGACGTAAAATCGCTTCTTCGGCTGGCTACGCTGTACAACACTGTTCTAGCTATCAACGAAGCGACTGCGTCGAAGGTCATCAGCGAGGTTTAGTCCAAACGAAGCGAAACGACTGCTCCACTAGGAACTATGATTGCTTTGGGCTTGACGCTGACGTTCGCCTGAATATCGCGAGCGATTGCTATACGGACAAGCCGGATACGCTCGAATGTCCGCTCGTGAGCTTGATGATGGGCCGAATGGATGGCGACTTCAATCTAACCGCCATCCATCTGCTTCGAAGTCGATTAGAAGGAGAGCTGGTAGTAGGCTGACAGCAACACCGCGATAATCACAAGTTCGACGACCAACGGGGGCAGAACAGCCTTGTCAAATCCGTCCGCCAGAATTCCGGCAATACGCCCGAAAGCAACAACCGCCATCAGGATCGCAACAGCCAGATAGCCCAGTGTCTACCCGGTGGTCAGACCGATCACTAGCAAAGCCACTGAGGCCAGAAACAACCCGCCAATCACCGAACGGATCGTGCTAAGTCCGGCGGTGCCGACCGGCTCGATGGCAAAGTTGGCTACCATGCGCCGAGGTGCACACATCGACATGATACCGAGACCAAATAGCATGAGGGTTGCGAGGATGACCAAGATGTTCAGTGTGGTTTCCATTTTGTTTCTCCTTTGATTCAGGCGAACTGGCGTAATGCCTGGTTCGCGTTGTCCTGAGTGGTGATGTCCGACAGGGTTCCATCAATGCCAGCCTGATCCACCACAGACCCAGTGGGATAGCCCGTTTGACTGGCGTAGAAGTGGCCGGTTTTGAATTCCGGGTTTAGCAATCCGTCCAGATACCGTTTCGCTCCGGCTTCAACGCTGTGCATCATGCCGAACAGAGGCATCAGCACACCGCCCACATCTTTGAATACAATGCGTTTCATAAGTGGCAGGTCGTCAAAGCCCGCAGTTCCGGCTGTACCTCCGGGGCTCATGGTGACGAAGCGAATATGGGGATGCTGACGCGCCATCGCCCCCATCCAGAGAGTCGCTGTCAGCTTGGCATAGCCGTAGGTCTGCATCGGGTCGCCCTCTGGTCCGAACTTGCTGCCGTCGGCGATTGATTTGAATTCGTCGACGGTTCCATTGGACAGGTCGGGGCGGTGCATACCCATTTTGGGAATACCACGAGCAGCCTCGGACCCAGCGTATAGAATTGTGGATGTCACCAACTGACGCTCAAGCAACGCGTCTACCAACACCACGTGGCCCAGAACGTTTGTTGCGAAAATGTTGGTCACGCCATCGCTGGTGAGGCTGTTTGGGTTCTGCCCTCCTGTTCCACCCGCATTCAGGATTATAGCGTCAATCGGGGTGGAAAGTTCGGCCACAGCGGCGCGAACCGAAGCCGGATCGGTTACGTCCATCAAGACAACTTCAAAAATCTTGCGTCCGGTTTCGTGTTCCAGCGATGATTTCGCGGCCTTAGCTTTGGTTGGGTTACGGCAGGCCAGATAGACTTTGGATATGCCTTTCTGAAGCGCAAGCTGTCGGGCCGCCTCGCGGCCCAGTCCGGCATTTGCACCTGTGATTAATACAGATTGTATCTGGTTCATCCGGTAAGGTCCTTGGTTTTGCGATAGATAAACCCAAGGTAAGCTGGTCAATGAATGGTCTGTAGATGGGTATTTCTGGACACGATGTCTCAAAAATGAAACACAAGATGTATGTCGATCAAGGAAAGCCATTCCCTGAACTGGGACGATCTGAAGTACTTTCTGGCCGTTGCCCGCACCGGAACATTGCGGGGCGGCGCTGATAGCATTCAGGTCAACCATACGACCCTGACCAGGCGGCTTTCGGTTATGGAGGAACGCGTTGGAAGTCGTCTTTTTGACCGCTCCAGGCAAGGTTTAGCTCTGACACAGCTTGGCGAAGACCTGATGCCGCATGCCGAACGGGTCGAGGCTGAAATGACAGCTGCTTCTCGGGCGATCGTTGGTCGGGATGCGCAGCCGACAGGAACAGTTTATGTGACGCTGCCCCATGGTCTGGCGATGACCTCGCTGATGGATGATTTCGCCGCCTTCGCTGATCTCTACCCAGACATTACCCTCAACATGAACTTTACCAACGACATCCGCGATCTGACACGACGCGAAGCCGATGTCTCGCTACGCATTGCCAATGAGGTGACTGATGACGTGGTCGGCAGAAAACTGGTTCAAATGTCCCAAGCCGCCTATTGCACCAGAGGATACGCCGAGAAGGTCAGCGACAACGGTGGAGAAGGACTTCATTTTATCGGTTGGCATGAGCCGGAGGAGGCAATTACGGCCAAATGGATAAAAGACAGCTACTACCCAAAAGCTCAGCTCAGGCACCGTGTTTCAGAACTTGTGCCCTTGATCACATTGGCGGCGTCCGGTCTCGGCATGGCCTATCTTGCGTGCAATCTTGGCGACCGCCATCCTGATCTGATCCGCGCGCCCTTCCAAAAGCCGATTCCATATCGGAGCATCTGGCTGTTGTTGCATCGCGATCTTCGGGACACCGCACGGGTCCGGCTATTTGTTGATTTTCTAGCTGAACAGATAAAGGCAAGGCGTAACGAGTTCTGGGTCTCGGGAACAGCGCGCTCAAATAACGGTCATTCGCAGCGTCTCAACAAATGAGCAGGTTGCGTTCCAACTCGGTCATTCGCTGCACTTGGTGTGAACGACCACTATGCGGACAAAGCTCCCGTTCGCTAAGGTAGCTCCGAGGTCCGCTCTCCTCTCGAAAGTCAGCCTCACGCAACTTTGACCAGTAGTTTCTGTGCCTCTCCCCATTGCCTCGGCGATTGCCCATACATGCGCCTGAACTCGCGGCTGAATTGGGACGGGCTGACATAACCAACGTCCATTGCGGCTTCGCTCACAGGCATCCCGCCCGCGATTTTCATGGCGGCGTTGTTGAGGCGCATCGACTTAACGAACTGGATTGGTGCCATCGTCGTGGCCTGCTTGAATTTACGATGGAAGACCGCCCGGCTCATACCCGCTCGGCTTGCCATATCGTCAATCGAGATCGGCGCATCCAATTGTGACGACACGTGCGCAATGGAACGTGCGATGGCGTTGCCAGCACCGAATGCCTGCCGTGCGAAGGTGCCGGCTTCTCCCTTCAGGATCGAATAGAGCAGCTCACGCAATCGCGCCTCGCCGAGAACCGCTGTATCCGTCTCGCTGTCTCCGAGCCGCAGTAGCCGCAGCAGCGCTTCGGTGAACCAATCGTCCCATCGCGCGAGCCTAATTCCCGGCTCCCGCAGTCCTCCTTTGACCGAAGGCAGAACGCCCCCGGCATTTTCCATCTCCATCGCCAGCTCGGCCATAACACGTTGTTCCAGCGAGATCATAACCCCGTAGAGAGGGTTGTCATGCGAGGCCAAAGGCGTCCCCGCCTTGACCGGCATCGACATTGGACAGCAGAGATATTGACTGTTGTCGTATTCGTATCTTCGGCCATCCAGAACCGCTTCCTTCACACCACTCACGATTGCCACGATACAGGGCTCGTAAACGGCTGGAACACAGGGGATTGATTGCGTGGCGCGAAACAGCCGCACACCCTTGATGCCCGTCTCGGTCAGGCCGTCCGTTTCAGTTCGGTCTGCGATGATTTGCTTGATCTGATCCTTGCTCATAAGAGCGATGTAAAGGCTCCAGATCGATGCTGGCAACTACCTTGATACAATCGGGCAAGTATTTGCGATGATCTCGCCTGTTTTCGCGTTCTGATGAGAGCTATTTGCATTTCCAAGTTGAAATACAATTCACCCGGTCCCCGCGCCAACGCAGATAGGAGACAAAATATGCCAGATACCACATTCGGACCCAAAGGCTGGATGCCCGAGCGACTCGGCGACCTCTCCGGCAAGACCTACCTCATCACCGGTGCCAATGCAGGCGCCGGGTTCCAGGCCGCGCGGACGCTCCTTAAGAAGAACGCTAAGGTCGTGATGTTGAACCGCTCGGCTGAGAAGTCTCAGGCAGCTGTTGCGGACTTGAAGAGTGAGTTCGGCAGCGAGGCGGAAGTGAGGTTCATTCGCATGGACCTGGCCTCGCTCGCAAGCGTGCGTGAAGCTACGGACGAGGTTTTGAATTCCGTTCCCCGGATCGATGCGCTCATCTGCAATGCTGCCATCGCGCAGGTGCCAACCCGCAAGCTGACAGAGGATGGGTTCGAGAGCCAGCTCGGCACCAACCATTACGGTCATTTCCTGCTCTGTGGTCTTCTTTTTGAGCGGATCGAAGCCTCGAAAGGTCGGATCGTTGTTGTCGCCAGTCTCGGCTACAACATGGGTCTGAAGACGATCAAGTTCGGCGATATGAACTGGGAGGAGGGTTATGGCCCGAACACCGCATACTCGCAAAGCAAGTTGGCGCAAATGATGTTCGCTTATGAATTACAGGACAGGCTTGCCACCGCCGGGCGCACCGTGGTCGAGGTTTATGTCTGCCATCCCGGCTCGTCGGCAACGTCACTGATCAGTACGAACGGCAGCCGGACGATGCGGTTCATCTGGTGGCTGATGACCAAGACACCGATGGTTCAAACGGCCGAGCAAGGGGCCTATCCCGAAGTCATGTGCGCCACCGAAGAGACTTTGACCGAACAACGCGCACTCTACGGACCAACAGGCCGCTTAGAAGTCGTTGGCCCGGTCGGCAAGGGTACATTGAACCCACACGCGTATGACAAAACCGTCATGGCAAGGCTTTGGGACGTGACCGAGAAATCAACGGGTTTCTGCTGGAAACTTTGATCCAACTGGGTGCGATACAGCTACCGATGCTCCGCCTCAAGGGCAGACACTCGTCCGCCGCGCACTATCTAGGAAAATGGGCTCCGAGTTGCCATTCTCTACAACCAACTCGATTGGTCGGTGGCAGCCCTGAACAGTCTTTCAAAACTGGTGATTGATACCTCCGCTACCTTGGCTCGATGCGACTGATTTTTTGCTAAAGTAAGTAGGCACCAATTGGAGATTGTTAGTTCGGAGCAACGGAGATGGAACGCAAATTAGCGACTATTCTGGCCACCGATATAGTCGGTTTCGCGGGATTGGTATCACGCGATGAAGGCGGAACAATAGCTAAGTTGGTTCGACTAGAACGTGAAGTCATCGGCATGCATGTGGAGACGCGCTTCAATGTCATAGCTGTGGCTATATCGGCCAAATTGCCTGGGGCGCATCGGGCCGCCGATGCCCCGCCTGTGTGGCGAAAGGTTGGTAGCCCGATGAGTGGATCAACCTGGGAAGAAGATGAAATCTTTGCGCTGGCTGGATTCAGCCATGACGAGGCAGACATCCTCCGCCTTGTTTTGAGTGCACTCAACTCCCGTGCGTCCTGGGAAATCGTGAAGCAAAAGATTTTGGAAAAACTTCTTGCAAGTGCTTTGTGAAAGCGCGGGCTGAAGGCTTTGTATGACGACCGCCCGCCAGTAACGCGTTCACTTCAACGTTTCCGATTGTCCAATCAGGCAGTAGTTGCACGAGAGTACCTGCCTCCAGCTCGTTCCTGCAACTCCAATACGACGTGCTGACAATGCCCAAACCGGCGACCGCCGCCGTGGTTGTGCTTTCATTGACGGAGATCATCAGTTGGCTTTCGACACGAATGGACTGGACCTTTCCGTCTTTCTCAAAGCTCCAACCCGCTTTTCCAATGCTTGACGGGCCGAGGATAACCTGATGATCCACCAAATCAGAGGGCTGCTTCGGGGTGCCCGTTTTTTTCAGATAAGAAGGGGCGGCAACAACGACCCTGGGTGTCGTGCCCAGTTTGCGCGCGACCATCGTTGAGTCTTCCAACGGCCCAAATCGGATGGCAACGTCGATAGCCTCGTCAATCAAATCCTGCATTGAATCCGTCAGAACAAGATCCACTTTGAGTTTTGGGTGTTGTTCCAGAAACGGTGGCAGGGCAGGTATGATCTCTCGTTGTGCAAAGCTCGCCGCTGCTCCAACCCGCAAACGACCACGCAGCTCGCCAGTGCCCCTAACAAAGTGATTTGCCTCCTCGATGTCAGAAAGGATCGGCTCGATACGCGTCAAGTATTCTTCCCCGGCTTCTGTCAGCCGAACGGCATGCGTCGAACGCACAAACAGCTGAACACCCAGTTCTTTCTCAAGGTTGGAAATGATCCGGGACACGGAAGGCTGAGACTTGCCGGTTTCTTTTCCCGCAGCGGTAAAGCTGCCGGTACGTGCGACCCGCGAGAACAAGCGTAACGTGGAGAAGTTTTCGGACATTCACATTATGAATAATAGTTAGGCTTTTTACCAACCTACCTTCCAGTTTCCTTATGAGCAACATTTGAACGCAACGGCAGGCGACCAACAGTTCGGGCCGGTCAAAACCTGAAAACTCCAATGCAAACGCATTCTAAAAAGGAACATCAAATGGCAACCTACGCACAGCACACGGTAGACACTGCTCCTGAAGGGTCCAAGCCAATCCTCTCAGAGATCAAAGGCAAAATGGGCTTTGTGCCGAACCTGATGGCAACAATGGCGGAATCCCCTGTTCTGGTCGAAAGCTACATGACTATGATGGGCATTTTCGAGAAAACGGATCTGACACCCACCGAACGCGAAATCATACTGATGACGAACAACCGTCTGAACGGCTGCACCTACTGCATGGCAGCGCACACAGCCGTTTCAAAGATGGCAGGAGTGGATGATAGTGTAATCACCGCATTGCGCGCGGGTACGCCAATCGCGGACACCAAACTCGAAGCGCTTCGCATTTTTGCTGAAACCATCAACGAAACGCGGGGATGGGTCAGTGTTGAACAGGTCGATGCTTTGATCGAGGCCGGATATTCAAAGCAAACCGTTCTTGAGGTCATCGCCGGAACGGCACTCAAGGTTTTGTCGAACTACACAACCCACATCGTGAACCCGCCGCTCGACAAGGCATTTGAGCCTATGGCTTGGAACCCTGAAACCCCTGCGTCGGCAGAATAGTCGGAGTCCTTTTCGCCACGGGGGGCTAAATTCGCATTGGATCGCCAGAAATACGGACGTCCGGCAAACGAGCGTCGCGCATAAAGCGCGGCGCTGTTTTGTTTTGCAGGCTGAGTTTGTTCCAATTGGGATCCGCAAGTGGATCATTCGTTTTTTGAATAACCCTTACTCGAATTGGTCAGCTACCACCGTTTTCTCAACAGGCCAAATATCAGAACAGGCGGCACGAAAGATCCCTGAGCCGACCAGAGAACGCAATTTGAGAAGTGGAAAAGACATGACCCTCCAAGACCAACTCGACGACTTCAAGGCCCAATTCAAGACCATGGCCCCCGAAGGCGCTTTCGAAGCCTTTGCCCGTTCGACACAAGAGCTGATTGACAGCGGTCAGGCAGAGCGTGCGTTGAAAGCAGGTGACGTTGTGCCTGACTTCGTACTGACGGATTCGGATCGCAATCCGGTTGCGCTGAAAGACTTGTTAGCCAATGGCCCGGTGGTTATGACGTTTTATCGCGGTGTTTGGTGTCCCTACTGCAACATCGAGCTGAAAGCGCTTGAAGCTGTTGCCGAGGACGTTCGCTCACGTGGTGCGACGCTTGTTGCAATCTCGATGCAGGGCGCGGCGGACAGCCGGAATTCCCAGAAAGACAATGAACTGAGCTTTCCGATCCTGACGGACAAGAACGGCGAGCTGGCTGAAAAGCTTGGTATCCGCTGGACGCTGCAAGATTACGTCATTCCGGTTCACGACGGGTTTGGCGTCCACTTGCCGCGCATTCATGGCGACGGCCAGTGGAACCTGCCGATGCCCGCGCGCTACGTCGTCGATACCGACGGCACAATCGCCTACGCCGAAGTGAACCCCGACTATACGCGCCGTCCTGAACCAGCGGATCTGTTCCCTGTTCTCGATAGTTTGTCGGCAACAGCCAATGCGTAACCCGGTTGCGCGCTTCGCGAGACGGGGCGCGGACCATCCAACCTCTCAACCCCCTGCACTTACGTGACCGATGAGCCACCTCGGGCATCTCGGCAAGATCTCGAAAGGATTTTCGAAATGAAAGGCAAACTTATTCTTCCCTATATCATGCTGAACATGCTTTCAGGCATCGGTTCGGTCGTCATGTTCTACCTGTCGGACTTCGACCCGATTTGGATCGGGACATTCTTTGCCACATTCACCATGCCATTCTTTCTGATGGTGCTGGCCGGTGCTTTGGGCATTTCCCGCACCTCCAAGAACCTGCCTATAATCCAACTCATCAACCTGGTTGCGGTGGCGTGGGTGGTCTACCAAATCAGTGTGCGCGGTGGTTTCACAGCTGCCAGCGAATACGTTGCAATAGGCCTAGCCTTGTTTGGCGCGATCACTATGCAATGGTATATTCACATCTTCTCGAACTATGGCCGCAAGCCAAGCGCAGCCATCGTAAAGGGCAAAGTGCTGCCTGAATTGCCCCTGCAACGTCTAGACGGGACCAGCACGACTTCCGCGTCCTTCGCAGGCGAAATGACACTGCTGGTATTTTTCCGCGCCAACTGGTGTCCGTTCTGCATGAACCAACTCAAAGAAGTGAAAGCAAAAGCGGATCAACTGGCGAAGGCGGGCGTAAAGGTGAAATTCATCTCCAACCAAGGCATCAAGAATTCGGAGAAACTGGCCAATGATCTGAAACTGCCCGCGCATTTCGAGATTTTTCAGGACAACGATCTGGCCGCAGCCAAAGCCCTCGGTATCGAGGATATGGGTGGCGCTCCGTCCGGCATGCCGGGCTACCCCATCGATACCGTCAAAGCGACTGTGATTGCACTTGATGAAGACGGCAGAGTAATTTTCGGCGATGAGACAGACAACTACCGAATTCGTCCTCATCCCGATACGTTCCTACACGTCTTCGGACCGCGAGGCAGTGTCCGGGCATTCTCAGCAGCATAAGAACTGCGAAGACCCAACACTAAGTGCCGCGCATCACTACGCGGCACTTTGCCTTCTCAGCTCTTGGCAACCGTTCGCCTTCTTCGCTTCTAAGACCGTTCACAGCCCTAATCGGACATTCCAAACTGAACTTTGCAAATCCCGACAAGCGGACATAGCACTAGTTCGCTGCGTTTGCTCGAATGTCGGCAATTTCGCCAGTGGTTGGACTAGAATCGAGCTTTCAGCGAGGCCTTCGAATTTTGCCGGTCATTCGCAAGCCATCACGAATGTTCAGTCCCATCATCGTGAGATTGGTTGCCCCAGCGATCAATTCAATCACCTGTACCGTGTAAAATGTGCTGTCGAATTCGCCAGCGGCAGCCTTGCCAGCCAGAAACCAAGCCGCTGGTACGAGGATCAGTAAACCGTTTAGCGCAATGATCGGCATACGGGTCTTCTTTGCTCTCGTAAGCGCATCCTTGCGTTTCCGGCCCATTGCCATGCCCGATCCGCCAGCAATCGCCATTGCCGGTATGAGGATGAACATGCCTTTCAGGATCAATGCCTTGACGGTTGCGACTGCTTCATGGCTCGCAAAGAGTTCGCTGGTGATCGTTGATGTCCAGAAGACCAGGATCATCACAAAGCCGATGCCGCCCGCGATGGCGTGAATCTTTGTTTTCATTGCGGTTCCCTCAAATTGGCTTCTGAAACGGGTTTCGTCAGGCCGTGCAGCAATTCGGCACCGCAACCTTCTCAAACAGATGGGGGGCGGTCACAGCGCTTGAGGGATAGTGGCTGAGCTGCTGCTGAAACTCGGGGTTTGAAAACGCAGCGCGGAAATCCGCAACAGACTCCCAGACCGCGTAGTTCATATACATGCTGCCGTCACCAACGGCTTTGTGCAGTTGGGTGCTGATGTAACCCGGCTGCATTTTCATCCATTGGGCATCGCTCTTCCAGGCTTCAACGAGGGCGTCTTGGTCAAGAGGATCGACTGTGAAGAGATTGACGAGAACGACGGGTCCAGCGTCGATGCCCAATTGCCGTTCAATGGGAAACTCAGGGTCGAGCGGTTTGAAACTTACCATTTAGGTGCTCCTTGAAAGTAGCTTTATTTTGGTGTCATGTTGTCATATTTAGGAAGCATCAACCAAAATGACAATACGTTGTCAATTGAAATGAGGAATCGACATGCCGGATGCGCGAAGGACTGAAGAAGGAGAAGCCGTGACAGCCTTGATACTGGATGTGTTTCGGCTGAACGGTAGATTGCAGCTTGCCGGTGATCACCTCGTATCTGAACTCGGTCTAACAAGTGCTCGATGGCAGATTCTTGGTGCCATCGCCTATTCTGATCGACCGGAATCCGTTGCCTGGCATGCAAGGACGATGGGTGTCCACCGACAGGGCGTACAACGGATCGTCAATGAATTGAGCAAGGAAGGCATAGTGGAGTTTCAGCCGAACCCACACCACAAGCGGGCGCACTTAATCGTACTGACCCAAAAGGGGCAGGAGTTATACGAAGCTGCGATTGCGAGGCAAATCCCATGGGTGAATGAACTCTCGGAAGGTCTGTCGCCAGATGATATTGCATCAGCGCAAAATGTTGTTGACCATCTCAAAACACGCCTTGAAGAAACCTCAACGCGACAAGATCAGAGTTCGACCCAAAGCTGACACTCGTACAGAGTGCAGCATCGAACGTACTGAGTTCTGAAGCAGAAATTCGAAGTTCACAATAAGGAGCCAACATCTGCCTTGCAGACAAAGTTACCAAAAAGCAGACCGAACTGAATGTCTGCTTTCCTTCGGCTTACGGTCGCTTTAGAGCTAACCACCGTGTCGCAGAGGTTGGGAGGACAGACCATGCAGAAGGTGCTTGTAACTGGTTCGTCGGGCCGGATTGGGCGGGCATTTTTTGCCGCATATCACGAGCGGTATCAGTTTGTGTTGTCCGATTTGAATGAACCCACGTACTCTGTTTCGGGTCAGCATCATTTCGTGCGATCTGATCTCTCAGAGGCAAATGCCGCAGCGGATTTGTGCCAAGGCGTGGATACCGTTGTGCATCTCGCAGGCGTACCCGACCCGAACGCACTATTTGACGATGTGCTGCCTGCCAACATTTTGGCGACAACCCACTTGATCGAAGCTGCTTGTCAGGCAAACGTCCGCCGCTTCGTCTTCGCGAGCAGTGCACAAACCATCGAAGGATACCCCGTTGACCGGCAAATCGTTCCGGGAATGGCAGTTGCCCCGGCCAATCTGTACGGCGTCTCCAAGTGCTATGGGGAAGCCTTGTGTTCGCTTTATGCGACGCGGCACGGCATGTCCTGCGTCTCATTGAGAATAGGGGCGTTTGAACCTGCCGACGGCCCGCCACTTGAAACCCTACGTGATCTCAGCGCATGGCTCAGTCATCGAGACGCGACGCATCTGATTGACCGGGCGATTCAAGCTGAAATCAAAGGGAGCTTTATCGCGCACGGCATCTCTAACAATCGATTTAAGCGGCTTGATCTAACCGAAACTTGCAAAGTGCTTGGGTACGCACCGCAGGACGACGCCTTTTCGACCTTTCCAATACCATCCGCCTAAAGCCGGCATCCGTTCATATCGCAGCATCGAGTAGTTTGGGCTCGCTCCAGACCTTAGCTGCAAGGCCGATCAAAGCGGAAAGCGGGACTTTGCGGCCATCCGCATTTTTACTCCAAAGGACCGTAGTCAGCCCAAACCGGACCTTCGCAACCAAACTTTGCAATTTTGGAGATGTGCAGTCACAAGGCATTTTGATCGGCGAGTTTCACGCGCAACCAATCAAACACGATATTGAAGAAGAATGTATAGATGAAAATAAAAGCAATCAGCGCCGCCTCCAGTTTCATCGCATCCCACAGTGTCAAGCTCAGGGCCCAGGCTAGAACAGGCAGTGTCAGCGCAACAAAAGTGCCCTCAAACAGCAGTGCATGAACCATTCGCACAAACACTGATTTATGCGCGTTTTTTCGGATGGTCACCAAAAACCAATCAAACGTCATGTTAAAGACCAAGTTCCACAGCATCGCAGCCAAGGAAAAGAAGACCCCAAGGATCAGCGATTTCTGCACGTCGACATGCGAGATCAGCGGAAGCAGCAGGGCATTGCTCAACAGCGCAAAAACTTCAAACAGCACCGCGTGCACCATCCGACCAGCAAAACTCATAAGTTTTTTTCCTCTGTTATGTCTTCGCAAGAGTTTTAACCTATTGTTATGATCCATAAAGGTGGATACCATATGCCAAACAGATGGATGGAAGAGAACTTCCGATGCGCGCATCATTCGAGCAGTTAGAGGCATTTGTTACTACCCACAGCGAAGGGTCATTTTCCGCCGCAGCCCGCAAATGCAAAAAGGCCCAATCGGTAATGAGCACCCTCGTCGCTAATCTTGAGGTCGATCTGGACATCGAGCTTTTTGACCGTAGCCGAAGATACCCGACCCTCACCAAAGCAGGAGAAGTGTTAATCTCGCAGGCCGAAATCCTGTTGGAACGGCGCAACCGGTTTCTGGCCATCGCCGACGCGCTGTCGATGACCTTAGAGAACCGCGTTACGCTAGCAATGGCACCACATATCAAGATCGCCAACCTCGGAGAGATCATCCGCGCCTTCAGCGCCGAGTTTCCGTCTGTTGATGTGGAAATCCAGTCATTTACGGCCGGGGAGATTCAGCGACTGATTGTCGAAGGCACGGTGGATTTAGGCATTATCCTGGAACCCGAGGGCATCCCCCAAACACTCGACTTTCGATCTTTAGGCACACTCAGGTTGGTCTGCATCAGCCATCCCGAAAGCTCGTTGGCACAAATGCCGTCGGTGTCTTGGGAGGAGTTGCGCCTGCATCGTCAAATATTGCTGAAAGAAGCCGACAACCCCAACAGCGCTATCCTTAAGGCCTCGCCATCAATTTGGCAGGTCAGTACTGCATCGGAGGCCATTGATCTTGTGCAGGCCGACCTGGGGTGGTCGGCACTGCCTTTGCACGCGGTGGATGTCTTTATTCAGACCGGTGCGCTTAAAATCCTGCCGCTGCAATTCGAGACCAAACCCTACGCCGAACGCTCGGTGGATATGGTTTGGTCCTTCGAAAATCCCCTGGGTCAGGCAACAGTCAGGCTGTTGGAGCAACTATCTGAAAAAGCTGTGATCCAGAACTCAACTGTGACTTAGATCTCGCCGCGAAGTTCCTCGGCAAAAGAGGAAATCGTGTGCTTCGGTGACCCAAGAACCGCACGGGTTTCACTGTCCACCAGTTCTTCCTTGAGCTGCTGCACGAATGTTAACAAATGTTCGATAAAAGCCGCTTGCTCTTCCGGCAATCCCATCTGGCCAACCGCCTCCATAGGCAACCGGATGACTTCTGCCTCGGGGGCGTAGGTTTTCAGAAACTCTGTCGCCCCCTCTGTGTACGTCTTGGCTTGTAAACCCTGAACAGCAAACTCTTTGTTTTGGGCCGCGTCGTTATCAATTGCATTGAAGACAAGATCGGCCAGATCGCTGGAATTGGTGAACCAGATTGGATGAACGTGGTTTCCGATGACAGCTAGTTGATTGTCCATCAGGAATTTTGGCAGTGAATCGAGAAAGAACGAGCAGTAAAAGAATGTATGAGGAATGCCCGATGCCTTGATGGCATCGATCCCGCCTTGGCGGATCGCATTTGTGCCATAAGCCATGCCTTCGGTCGAAAACTCTGGATAAGCGGTGTCGACCCCTGCAATTTGCATGATGTGCTGAACACCAGTCTCTTTCGCTGCCGCCACGACATTGATCACCCCTTCGCGTTCGGTGTGAAACGGCAAGGTGGTGTCTAGCGACTCGGTATTCAGCGTGATGTATAGCGTCTCAGTACCCTGCAAAGCGGATCTCACGCTGGCCAGATCCGATACGTCGCCCCGAACAAGCCGAACCTCTGGGGGCAGAGTTGATTTTGCCGCCTCTGGATTTCGCACGATGGCAGTCACTTCCGCGCCTTTTTCAACAAGCTTTGCGGTTACGCGATGTCCCAGATGGCCCGTGGCGCCGATGATAGTGATCTTTTTTGTCATGGTGGTATCTCCTGTTTCAGCGACGCTTCTACAGGTTAGGGCGCAATGTGTTTAGTTACGACCCATCTTATATACAGATACTACGGGAGCAGATGAAGGAACGGGTCTCACGAATTCAAAGAAAAGGTGCACTTTGAAGACTTTCGGGAGCTAAGTCTGCTTTCGCGAAGCAACGCAGGCTTTGCAAAGTGCACTTTTGCTCGAAGCATGGAAGATCGAAACCGCCGAAGGTTAGTAAGACTCGACGTTGGCTACCTTCTGCATCTTCGACTGGAGAGCCCAAAAGCGGACGTTTCAATATCCAAGCCGCACAATAAATCGGAAAATCAAGTAAGGCCGACGAAATCAACTATGTCTGAAGAAGTAGCGACACAGCGTTGATCGCGGAGAACGCTGCTCCTTGCACCGTTGACTGAGCATCACCGCCAAGTGCCTCACCAGCAAAAAAGAGTTTGTTCGATACAGGCTGGAGAATGTCTACTATGTTCCAATTGCCTCGGTTGGACATGGAATAGCTTCCTTCGATGAACGGCTCCTTAGACCAGTTCATGGCTCGTGCAGCTACAAAGCTGTCGCCTACGACCTTGCCAAACATCTCCGTCAATTCTCGTATTACGTCCTGTACCAGTTCCGAGTGGTCCATTTCAGAGCGCGGGATTGCTGTGTCCCAAGCCGTAAACAGACCGAGCAGGTTCTCATCCGTCGGTTTTTCAAAAACTGCGTCATAGTAGATCTTTTCGGACCAGCCATTGGAAAGCACGCTCCTTCGGGGTCCATCAAATAGTATGTCGGGGTAAAACCGCTCGCGAAACTTGATGAAGACCTTGAAACCTACGCCGAATTGAATGTCACGTAAGTCCTCAAACCTTGCGTTGACGTCGGTTGAAGAGGTCACGATTTGCCCATGTTGCAACACGGAGATTGGTACTGTGACCAAAACTTTATCTGCTTGGTACGTCTGTCCGCGATGTGTCCGCACCACGATGCCATTGCCATCTAAATCGATATAGGTAACCCGAGTGTTCAATCGAATATTGTCTTTGATTCCCTCTACGACGAAGCGTTCAAAGAAACCGTACCAAGTTGTATCGAAAAACTTGACCTCGGCGTAGGCATGCCGAAGCAGGTCAAAATCACGCAACCGCCCATTGTGCCAAAATTGGTAGGTTTCGGGCCGATACTCTAGGGTACGAACACCAAGTGAGTCCGATCCTTGGCCAATTATGTCACCTAAGATCGTGGGGTCATCGTGGATCCATTCTGCACCTAGGTCTAATGGGACTTCAGCGAAATTCGAGAGGCGTCGAATCCTTCCTCCCCATCGATTTGACGCTTCAAGAACTTGCACACCGATGCCCGCGTTCACCAAATGATACGCTGCTGTCAAACCGGCCGCACCGGCACCAACAACAATCACGCGCTTGGGTTGACGGGCTCGCATGATGCTTGGACTTGTCACCGCAAACGCCAGAGACGCGGTCGCGAATTTTCTTCGGTCAATCATTTTAGGACCATCACATCTCAGCAAAGCGCTGGTCAATAATCGCCTCACCGCGGTTCAACCGTCCACAGTCTATAAATTGTGCATTGCGCTTGGAGGCAGTGGAATGCGGACAATCACACATGGACTTAGTAGTTCCCGAGATCGGACTGTGTTGCCGTATTCCGCAACACAGCGAATGACGGCTATCGTTTCTTAACACTTCTCAAACTAAGTTCTGTTCCATCCGGTTTTTGTCTACTCTCAAATCAGACAGCATCCGTTTTGCCCAGGATAGAGCTCCTGAAGACAGCAAGAACACTTCTGGAATGACAAGCCACTCGCCAACCCAAACACCGCCAGATCGCTCATGTTGGTGCAGGGTTAGTTCCCCGATTTGCTCCGACCTTTGGCGCCCCAACCTTGCGACGGCCTCGGCAAATTCACTGGCCCGCTGGTTGCGTTTATGATGCATTGAGGATGAAGCACCCTTGCCGTTTTCATGGCATTCGCGCACCTCACAGATATCACTGGATGAAAGCAGGTTTATGTTGTGGGCTATTTTGCAGATCGTCGCACACAGCGCGCCGAGGGCGGTGACAATATCGGCCACGCCGTCACGCGCGTTTTGCCAATGAGGTTCTGCAACGCCCAGACCAAGCGCCTCTGCCATTCGCACCTTTATCTCTTCCCCCTTTCCATCATCATAATTTGACAAATCCCCTATCGGCCCGCCGATCTGAACCAACGCCCCGCGCCTTTCCGCTTCGGTGATTACCTCGCGACGACGCAGAAGCTCCGTGCGCCATACTTCAAACTTGGTCCGGAGCAGCATCGGGATCGCGTGTTGCCCGTTGGTGCGCCCCATCATTCGCGTATTGGGGTGCGCCTCGATCAGGCCTGTCAGACAGGAAACGAGCTGATCGAGGTCGCTCAACACGGTCGCCAGACCAAGCTTCATTTGCATTGCAAGCGCTGTATCCATGATGTCTTGTGTCGTACTCTTGAAATGAACGAACTTGGCGAGGTCCTTGCCGACATGTTCGCGCAGCTGCCCGACCAGTCCAACAATAGGTCTCCCGACTAGCCCCATATCTTGCCGCAGGCGGTCTTGATCGAGCTTACCGATACAAAACCCGTCGAGCGCAACGACAGCTTCATCCGGTACGAGGCCCGCTTCATTTTGCACATGCGCCAGCGTTTGTTCGACTTTGATCCATGCGGAGATTGTCGAGGATTCAGACCAGATGCGGCGCATATCTGTGCTGGAAAAGCTGCCTTGCATGAGCTGCCATTCAAGCATCGCCTAACTCTCCCTGCGCCAATTTGCGCTCTTTTATGATGCCGCGAATGCGGAAGGCTATTGCCCCTGCACCAAGGAGCAGGAAGGCAAGCGCGATAGGGCGTTCAACAAAGATCAGCGCGCCACCATCCGACATTAGCAGGGATTGCCGGAACGTCTCTTCTGCGCCTTTGGCCAGAACGAAGGAAATCACGAAGGCCGCAATGTTGAAGTCATATTTGCGCATTATCCAGCCGACGAAACCAGCACAGGTCATCACTGTCACATCGTACATCGAGCCGCGTGCTGAATAGGCCGCAACAAAGGCCGTCATGAATATCAGCGGATAGAGCACATTGGTCGGGATTTTCAGGATCAGTCGGGCGACTTGCGTGGCTCCGAAGTAACCGATCAGACCATAAGCGAGGATACCAAACATGCCGCAGGCAAAGAGCTTATAGACAAGTTCCTTGTCGGTCAGGAACAGCGTCGGCCCGACCTGGATGCCATGGATCAGAAACACGCCCAGCAGGATTGCCCCAATGGTCGAACCTGGAATGCCCAATGTCAGCAGCGGCGCCATAGACGGGCCGGATACCGCGTTGTTGGCCGCTTCTGGCGCGGCCACTCCTTCCAATGCGCCCTTGCCCCATTGTTCAGGGTTTTTCGCGCGGCGCTTGCCTTCTCCATAGGAGATGAAAGCCGCAATCGCTGAGCCAAGTCCCGGCAGTACACCAATGCCAGCACCGATGAACCCGCCCCGTACAGCATGGGGCAGACAGGGCTTATATTCGTCCCATGTCAGATCATTGCCGCCAGCAGAGCTTTCGTTTTCCTTGGTCTCGCCAGTCGCTTTGCTCCGCTCTTCAAGTTGCGCAAAGACTTCGCCCAGAACGAAGACACCAATCATCAGCGGCACCAAGCCGATGCCATTGGACAAGTCGAACGAGCCGAATGTGTAGCGCTCTTCGCTGGAAATCGGATCGAGCCCCACCATTGCCACCAGAATACCCAGGAGCGCGGACGCCAGACCTTTTACGATAGACTTTCCGATCACCGAGCCGATCACGACAAAGGCTGCAAAGTAGATGGCAAAGGTTTCTGGTGGTCCAAGTTTCAGCGCAATTGCCGCTATGAAACCAACGCCAACAACCAACAGAATGTCGCCCATGAGGTCGCCGATCACGGATGAGATCGTAGCAACCTTCATTGCTTTACCCGCCTTACCAGCGCGGGCCAGTGGATAGCCGTCAATCTGCGTCGCGGCGCTCGCGGCTGTGCCAGGCGTATTAAACAAGATCGCGGCGATGGACCCGCCATAGCGTCCAGATTTTCCGATCACGTAAAGAAAGGCGAGCGCAAAGAGAGGCGACATATAAAAGGTGATGGGAAGCAGCATCGCGATTGCAGCCGAGGCTGTTAGACCCGGCGTTGCACCCACGATCATGCCAACAGCGGCGGCAAGAACGATGGCAATGAGCAGCATCGGATCCGTGATGACTGAAAGAAGGGCGGGAAAAATTTCCATGAGACTTACCCCTGTATCCAGCTGAGCAGGTCAAACACATCGCCATAGGGCGGGAAAACACCAAGCAGCACAAAGAAGATGAGATGAAAAACCAGCGGGCAGATGACCACAGAAATCGCAAGACCGATCCAGCTCCGCACACCGAACATATATAGCACGATGGGAGCCACTATGGCCGTAGGCAATAGATACCCGAACCAGCGGAATGACTGTTGGTAAATCAACGCGATGATGAACAGCGCGATGATCTGAACGGTCGCACCATTACCTGCGCTGACGGTAGCGACATCGCTTGTCTGACGGGACGCACCGATCAGCAGGAGGCCAGACAAGCCCAAAAGAGCGACGGAGGCAGCAAAGGGCACGATCCCGGCCCAGGTGTCGCCGGGCGATGCAGCGGGCACCTGCCATGCGCCCCAGATGGCCACAAGTGAAACGATGGCCAGCACAAGACCTTCGGCATAAGCGCGCATATGATCCTCCCTGAATAATGCGTGGACAGAAAGAAGCCGGGAGATCATCGATCCCCCGGCCATGAGGACTTAGTTGGTCAGACTTTCGACCAAAGGAGTGGCGTCCTCTTTCATAGAGCTCAGTGTTGCCTTGGCGTCCGCGCCGTTCTGATAGACCGGGCCAGTACCGCGCGACGCCAGCAATTCAGCAAATTCAGGCTTCCCTGCGATCTTTTCCAGCGCGGCTTCCATCGCCGCGACCACTTCAGCAGGCGTGCCCTTCGGAGCAAACACGATCACCGGCGAGGAGACAGCAGCAAACGGAATGCCTAACTCCCCAAAGGCAGGCACATCCTTCATGATGCCATCGCGTTCCTGGCTATTAACCGCCAGCGCACGCAGTTGGTCTTCGAAGCCGGCAAGCTGCTGCACACCCAGGAAACCAAAGTCGGCCTGTTCGCCGATCAGAGCGGCACGGGTCGGGCCACCACCTTTGAATGGAACGTCTTGCGCTTCAATGCCGTTATTGGCCAGAAAGCCCAGACCGCCCACATGGTGAAATCCCCCGCGGCCAGAATGCGCCCAACGAAGCGAGCCAGGATCAGCCTTTGCCGCTTCGATCACGTCCTTAACAGACTGGAACGGGCTGTTTTTCGGGACCATCAGCGAGGTTTGCAATTGGCCAACCTGCGCGACGAAATCAAAGCTGTCCAGTGCATCAATGTCAGTATCGCGGGTCATGGTGGACAGTAAGAATGAGCCACCTGAGGTCATCATCATGGTGTAGCCGTCAGGCCGTGCGCCGATGACAGAATTAGCTCCATTCAAGCCACCCGAGCCGGGTTTGTTCACTACGACGACAGGGACATCCAAAATTCCTTCGGCGGCGGCCGAGATGGCGCGGGCATAAGCGTCCGTACCGCCGCCTGCCTTATAGGGCACAACCAGGTTGATCGGGCGTTTGGGCCAGTCGGCCGCAAAGCTGGCTGTGGTTGTTGCAGCAAGGGCGATGCCTGCCAGTGCGGCAGAAATGAGTGTTCTGCGTTTCATAGGATCCTCCCTAATTTCTCTCCTGATCTCACCTAGCAGATGACGAAGCTTGCGAAAAATGCAAAGATGTTTATCTTGCTTGCATAAAATGCAAGTGACGATGCCTAACATGAACATTAAAGCGCTTCGCGCCTTTAGAGCTACGCTGTCTGAAGGATCACTAGCAGCAGCAGCAAACATACTGCACCTTTCGCAACCAGCGGTGAGTCGCTTGATTTCCGGCCTTGAGGGAGAATTGCGACTTGATCTCTTTGATCGCAGCGGCCGGAACCTCACCCCAACGCCCGAAGGGCTGGCGTTCTATCGCGAAGCGGGCCGCATCCTCGATAACCTGGATGAGATCCCTGGCATCGCCGCTGAGATTCGTGCAGGCCGCACCCAGAACCTTCGGATCGTCGCAATGCCACGCATCGCTCGCGCTCTGGCTTCCCCTGCTGTCGGCCAATTTGTTAAGGCAAACCCTGATACCAATGTCAGCCTCGATGTACGTGCCCGCAGAGAAGCTGGGAAATGGCTGGCCGGTCGGGAATATGACGTGGGCATTGGCGCGCTTCCCGTCGACCACCCCGACATCCAAACTGAGCTACTGTTGCGCGTGAGAGCACAAGCCGTCGTACCAATTAATCATCCGCTTGCCGATCTGAAGGAAATTTCCATTGACGATCTGTCTGACGTTCCCGTTGTCCGCCTCATGCACGGATTGCTGTTGCGCGATCAATTGGATGATATGTTTCGATCCGCAGGGATATTACCAAAACAGACTTGCGAAGTCGCATCTTCTTCGCTGGCATGTGCTCTTGTAGCAGATGGCGGTGGTATCACAATCGCAGATGAACTCGTGGCCGCCGATGTAGATCATAACCGCGTTCGGGCAGTTCCAATTTCGCCTGAACGCTGGATGTCGTTTGGGCTTCTTTTTCCGCTGCATTCGGAACCAAACGAAGCGCGTGACCAGTTCGTTGAAGTCTTAAGATCGCATGTCGCAACACTCGCGGCGTCGAGTAACTCGATAGAGGTGGTTAGTTAGCGACTCAATTTGCCCCGCGGCGCATTCTTTTGGAAATTCGACCTTCAGAGAGCCTAGCATCCAGAAAACTGTCATCGGTGAATTCCGCGGAATCGGAGTTTTTGGGCTCGTACTCGACGTTCGCCGCCTTTTGCATCGGTGACTGGTGGCAGCCCAAACCGGACATTGCGATTTCAGCGCGCACTACGGTAGCTTTTTCTTATG
>NZ_WQCA01000022.1 GCF_013032445.1 Ruegeria arenilitoris
AGTGCCCAATCCAGAACTAACCTCTCCCGGCCCTGCAAATGCCCAGATCGGGTCAGGATTACCATGAAAATCGTCAGAGACCATTAATCCAATACCCACTCGCCCGCCGGATAAATTGAGCGAGCGCCACACACTTGTAACATATCACATATTCATGCTAGGCCAAAGAACTGCCGCACGCAATGCAGGAGATCACCTGCTCCGATCGCACTTCACAGTTAATTGAACTTTGGATCGACGCGCGCCAAAAAGAATGCAGATGCACTCGCCTTGCGATTCCAGACGGATGTTGCTGCCGTTTTCGCAACCCAATCTCTGCTTGGTCGCAAATCAGAAAATCTCAGGATTGAGAAATCAAGCTTCAGAGTTCAGTTTTTCATGCATGATAGCAGCCCACCGCTTCCGCAATACGCAAGCACACATCAAAGGCAAAACAACTAGAGGGATACTGGCCAGCCCGGCTACGCAATAGACTGCCAGCACCGTAAGAGGTGCATAGCCGGCGATCAGAGCCGTTACAGCTCCAATACTACCTGTCAAAATGGCCAGTACAAGAATTCCCATCGGAACACTCCAAGCTGCGGAGATGGCGCAGCACCCTTATAAGTAGAGCAAATGTGCCGCATGTTCAATTTCGTGGCAAGGCATTTCCCCGCACACGACACCTCCGTTACAATACGCTATCGCAAAAAGAGGCGATATGATGGCAGCCCTTTGAAAAACTGAGAAAATTTTCTGAAACGGGTCATCGTGCGATAGGCTGAAATCAGCCAAGGCACTCCGCATCCAACGCCAAACCTTCTTCTATAAGGGGGGCGGGTATTTCTTGAAACTTTAACACCTGAAGCGAAACAAAGGCTCAAATTAAGAATCACTATTTCCAGGTGACCGGACTGTCATTCGCCAAGTAATTATTCGCTTTACGCAAAGCGATCTTTCCCAAACAGATACTTGGCTTCTGAACCCGGGTTACCGCAACAACCCCGCCAAATAGGCCCCGTACGCGTTCTTGGCAAACCGCTCGGCCTGAGCTGCCAATTCATCACGGCTGATCCAACCTTGCTGAAAGGCAACCTCTTCGGGGCAGCCGGTCTGCAGCCCCTGCCGTTCCTCCAGCGTGCGGACGAAATTGCCCGCGTCCAGCAGCGAGGCATGGGTACCGGTATCCAGCCAGGCATAGCCCCGCCCCATGGTTTCAACCTGCAACGTACCTTCTTCCAGATAGGATTGCAGCAGATCGGTGATCTCCAGCTCGCCACGCGAGGACGGTTTGACCGCCCGCGCGCGTTCAGACGCCGTGGCATCCAGAAAATAGAGCCCCGTCACCGCATATTTCGAAGGTGGCACCTTCGGTTTTTCAATGATCTCACGCGCCCGGCCCGCTTCGTCAAAGTCAACAACACCGTACCGTTCGGGATCGGCCATATGATATCCGAATACGGTGACCCCCGCAGGCTTGGCATCCGCTGCAGCCATCAGCTTTGGCAGGCCATGGCCGAAACCCCCAGGATCATCGCCGAGGGCGCGCCGGCCAGAAAATAGGCCTGCGCCAGACCGTCGGGGCTGGGCTGCACCTTGTAGCCGAACGTCACGCCCCATTGCGATCCATTCCCCTGCGTGCGCTGAAACTGCTCCTGATCCTGCGGGGTGGTGATGATACAGATCTCGCGAATACCGGCCAGCATCAACACGCTGATCGGATAATAGATCATCGGCTTGCCATAGATCGGCAGCAATTGCTTCGACAGCCCCATGGTGATCGGGTAAAGGCGTGTACCGCTGCCGCCTGCCAGAATGATCCCCTTGCGCTGTGTCATCAAATCTCTCCCAAATCCTTCAAAGTATCCGTCAGCCCCTGCGGCCAATCCGGGCGAAGAGTGCCAAAAACAGTCTCTAAACTGGAACAATCCAGCCGGGAATTCAGTGGCCGTCTGGCCGGGGTCGGATATTCCACGCTGGGAATATCCACTACCTCGCAGTCGATAGCCGCCTGCGCAAAAATTTCGCGCGCGAAGCCGGCCCAGCTAACATCCGGGGCACCCGAGAAGTGGCAGGTTCCTGTTTTGCCCGGGTCGTCGACAAGCTGCCGGGCAATCTCCATATAGGCTCCTGCGATGGTGCGCGCAGGCGTCGGGCCACCGATCTGATCGGCCACGATGGTCAACCGGTCACGCTCCTTCCCCAAGCGCAGCATGGTCTTGACGAAATTCGCGCCATGGGCCGAGACCACCCAAGAGGTGCGCAGGATCGCATGACACCCCCCTGCCCCGGTCACCGCCTGTTCACCTTTCAGCTTCGACCGCCCATACGCCCCCAATGGCTCTGTGGCGTCACCGGGCATCCACGGTGATTCACCAGCCCCGTTGAACACGTAGTCGGTTGAGATACGAACCAGCGAGATGCCCAGCTCTGTACAGTCCTGCGCCATCGTACCGGACGCCTCGCCGTTGATGAGCGTGGCCAGTGCCTCCTCTTCCTCAGCCCCGTCGACTGCTGTATAGGCTGCTGCATTGATCACCGCCTGCGGTTTGCGTGCATGAATGGCTGTGGCGCAGGTCTCAGGCTTCGACAAGCCCGCCTCAAGCCGATCCAGACAGACGACACCCCGATACGACGCCAGTTCCTGCGCGACCTGACCGGTCTGGCCGAAGGCAAGGATCATGCCTTTACTCCCAACCGCTCACCCACGCCCTGCCGGTCCTGCAATGCGCGCCACCAGCTTTCATTGTCCAGATACCACTGCACCGTCTTCTCAAGCCCCTCCTCCAGCGTCACTGAGGGACGCCAACCCAGCTCAAACCGGATGCGGGTGGGATCAATCGCATAACGCAGATCATGCGGACAAGGTCGATGTTGCGGGCCTCATTCTCGCCGCCGACGTTGTAAGACCGCCCCACCCTGCCCTTCTGCAACACGGTCAGCAGCGCATCAGCATGGTCCTCGACATACAGCCAGTCACGCACATTTTCGCCCTTGCCGTAGACCGGGATCGGCTTGCACGGCAAAGCGTTCAGGATCACCACCGGGATCAGCTTTTCAGGGAAATGAAACGGCCCGTAGTTATTCGAACAGTTCGACAACACCACCGGCAGCCCATAGGTCTCGTGCCAGGCGCGGACCAGATGATCGCTGGCCGCCTTCGACGCCGAATAGGGTGAGCGCGGATCGTAGGGGGTCTCTTCGGTAAACATGCCGCTTTCACCCAGCGAACCGAACACTTCATCGGTCGAGATATGGTGGAACCGGAATCCCTCGGGCTGATCCTGCGCCTACCAATAGGCACGCGAGGCTTCAAGCAACGTGTAGGTGCCAGGGATTTTGGTGTCGATAAACGTTCCGGGCCCGTCGATCGAACGGTCCACATGGGGCTCGGCCGCCAGATGCATCACCGCGTCCGGAGCATGTTCTGCAAACACCCGGTTCAGCGTCACGCGATCGCGAATATCAGCCTCTAAAAAGGCATAATCAGGCGAATCCGCCACGCTGGCCACATTGTGAGACAGGCGGCATAGGTCAGCGCGTCCAAATTGATCACCTGATGCCCTGCAGCGATGGCCTGCCGAACCACGGCCGATCCAATGAACCCGGCTCCACCAGTCACAAGGATTTTCACGCGGCACTCTCCCAGACAAAAGGACTGTCGAAATCGGCCAAGGCTGGGGCGGCGGCGTCTTTTTCAGACAGGATCGGATCGCCCGTCAGCCCCCAGTCGATGCCACAACTGTCCCAGCGCACCGCGCCATCGCAGTCGGGCGCATAGTAGTCGGTGCATTTATAGCAAATCTCCCTGTCAAGCTCGCGCGTGACAAAGTCATGCAGGAACCCTTTGGGCACCAGAATCTGGCGACCGTTTTCGGCTGACAATTCAACTCCCACCCACTGCCCATAGGTGGGTGATCCCTTGCGGATATCCACCACCCATCAAAAAGCCGATCCCGTCCGCAGCGCACCAGCTTGTCCTGCGCATGGGGTGGTGCCTGAAAATGCAGGCCGCGGATTGTGCCCATCTAAGCGGACAGGGAATGGTTGTCCTGCAGAAAATCCAGTTCGATTCCATGCTCAGCCAACCTGCGTCGGTTCCAGCTCTCGCTAAAAAATCCTCGCGCATCCCCAAACCGCGTGGGTGTCAGGACCAAAACGCCCGGCAAAGCGGTTTCTTCAATCTTCATTAAAGTAAGACCTCTCTTCAAATATGCTTTGCGTCTTAGCAATGGGCAGCAACGATGCCATCAGGAACGGGCCCACCGCCCTAAACCCAAACACGGCAGACCTGCTTCGCGCAGCGGACCTATCTCGACCTCACCATGACCTTCAACCTGTATGCCGCCCGGTAATAACGCCATATCACCAGAGCAGCAGACGCGCGGATCCGTCGGACAACATTTCCCGGACCCGACGCTTTAACAAGCCTCCAACAGGCTAGGACCGGTGGGCGCAAATCTTTGTAGAACGCCTTTCGGGAAAGGCCCGCAGGCAAGCGGCCTTTTTTTTCGAGAACGTGAACCCCTTCGACGACGCGGCGTGTCTTGGCTAAAAGTGCACGCAGGCTCTGCCGCGCGGGATGCCGCACCACGACAGATCTCCCATAGACCACCGGGAAACCTGCAGCATGAACCCGGTTTCCGAATTCGTTATCCCCCCCCGACGCAAGCGTATCCGTGAACGGACCAGCCCGCTCTATAACGCACCGTGGTACAAACACGTTCGCGGTCGCTCCGAAATGGTCTTTTTCCGCATAGCGCTCCTGTGGAAACGCCGTGAGGATTTCCAGAACCTCCACCGGGGTGGGTCTTTCCGGGTCTTCAGCGAACACCCTGATATTGCCCGCAATAAGTGCGCCGTCTGGATGGTGCTCCAGTTCGGCAATACCGGCCGCGAGCCATTCCGGTTCTGGCAAGCAGTCCGCATCAGTAAAGGCAAAAATCTCTCCAGTTGCACTTTCAATCCCCCGGTTGCGGGCGGCATAAGAACCGGGGCGGGGCTCGTGCAACAGCTGTGCAGGTGCCAGACTGGCAGCCTGATCGCGCAGTTCGAAGTTCGGCGTATTATCGATACACAGAATTTCAGTAAACTCAGCCGGATAAGTCTGCCGACTTAGCGCATCTAGAGTGCTGAGAAGACCCTCGGTATCCCGGTACGTGGGAATGACAACACTGACTTTCCGCCCGCCCATCTGTCAGGACGCCGTTCCGGAAGGGCGCGCATTTGCGACAAGCGCCTGCTTGATTTCTCCCCCAAACACCCGCCAGTCGCGACGCAGCAGGCGCGTCAGCGGGCTCAGGCACTCCATGCGCTGCTGCACGGGAATGTCAGCGCGCAGGACCGCGCGCCCGAACTCCATGAACAATCGGCTGCGCGGCAATACGAAACGTGTACGGCGAGACGGGTCGAACCAGGCGGCAAGTGCCTGCGGCGTGCTGTTTGCGGCCACTGAAGTCTGTCCATGCATCCGTCGAAAAAACAGATATTCCGGCACTTCGATGAAATCACCCAGAAGCGCCATTTCGACAAGCGTGACTTTGTCGGAATGATTAAAGCGGCCGATCAGGCGGGTCCGGCGCAGCATGTCGGCCCGCATCAGCCCGGTAATGGGGACACAGCGGCGAATATAAGTCCGGTCATGGGCACTGCACAGAAGGCTTTCAAGGCGCTGTTTCGCAGTTCTACCGTTCCAGACTATTGGCGCCGAGTAATCGCCCATCGACTGACCATCCGCATCAACCTCCCGCATCCGGGTAAAGGCAATACTGGCGCGGGGATCATCTTCCAGACGTTCGAAACAGCGTTCCAAAAAGGTTGGCGCAATCATGTCGTCATGCGCCGCCCATTTGAAATACCGCCCCGACGCGCGGCGAACTGTCTCGTTATAGTTCCCCGCCGCCCCAACATTCTCGTCCTGACAATGATACCGGATACGGTCATCCTCGGCTGCGTGACTCAGACAGATATCTCTGGTGGAATCGGTTGAGGCATTATCGCTGATCACTATCTCCAAATCCGCGAAGGTCTGTGCCCGCAGCGACCGGATCGCGTCATCGATATATTTCTCGCCGTTATAAACCGGCAGGCCGATACTAATCGGAACACTCATGATTCTTGCCTAAATTGGCTGTAATACTTAGGAAAGAGTACGCTCGGAGAAAACCATTCGCCATAAGATATCATGTAGAACTCTTCACATCGTATCCCGTTTGGCCTTTGCCTTCATCAACGTTTGAATAGTATTGCCGATCGGGTCACGTTAACATTTGAGGAACGATAGTTAGTATTTTATGTGACCACAACTCCAGATGAGCCGACATCAGACCCCCCCGAACATCGATGGTCCAACAGTCTGACGAAATCATCCGTACGCGCCAGACTTTACTACCCTTGTGTTTCCAATTTGTAACCAAAATCCCGACATAGAGATTTTTGTATGTATTTTTACCCATTCTTTAGGCGGAATTCGCCGAAAACCGATTCAACTGAACAGGGAAACACTATAGCACTGGCCAGAGCATCTCGGGCAACCAGGCCGATCCATGAAATGGAGGGTGACGGCAATGTCAGATGACAAGGATTCCGGCCCCGGAAACAGCCGGCACAAGAACGTCGCCGTATCCAAGCGCCTCGTCGTGATCAACTCGGCAAGCTCGATCCTCGCGCGGATCCTGAACGTAACGGTGCTGCTCTGGGCGTACCAGTATCTTCTCAGGCGTATACCCGCAGAAGAATTTGCCGTGCTGCCGGTGGTCACTTCGATCATGGTCGTGGCACCGCTCTTTTTCTCGTTCTTTTCCGGTGGCGTCGACCGCTACGTGGTCGATGCATATGCCAAGGGCGAGTTCGACCGGGTCACCGAACTTGTTTCTTCAATTGTCCCGCTCATGGCGGCTGCCGCGGGCGTCTTTCTCATGGCAGGTCTTCTCTTCGCGGCCAATATCGAGAAGGTGCTCAACATCGCCCCCGAGATGATCAGCGACGCTCAAATCATGATGGCCCTGCTGGTGATAAGCTTTGCGATGCAGATGCTGGCCGTACCATTTCGTACTGGATATGTGGTCCGCCAACGGTTTCTGGAACTGAACCTGCTTGGCATCGCGCGCGACTTTGTCAGAATCATCCTCCTGGTCACCCTGCTGGTCGGGGTCGGCCCCAAAGTCATCTGGGTTGTCGTGGCAACGGTCTCGTCAGAGGTCATCTACACGATCGTAACCGTCATTCGTTCGCGCCTGATGGTGCCCCAACTGCGCTTTCGTCCCGGCCTGTTTGACAGGCGCCAGGCCAAGGAGCTCGTATCGTTTGGCATCTGGACGGCAATCGGAAAGCTTGGGAACATCTTTTACACAAACGCTGCCACCATCCTGCTGAACCTTTATGGCACGGCGGTCGATGTAACCAGCTACCACATCGGCTCAACCTTCTATCGCCAGTTGGACACTATGGTCCTCAGGGCAGTTCAGCCGTTGATGCCAGTGTTGACCGCGATGAATGCGCTAGAAGACAGAAAAAGGCTGGGACGAACAGTATTCCGGGGTGGTCGCTATGCGCTTTGGACATCGCTGGCGGTCGCCGTACCGCTCATCGTTTATGCTGATGATTTCATTAACCTCTATCTGGGCGACGCCGAGTATTCCATGGCCTCAGTGGTCATTGTGCTCTTTATGGTCATATTTCCGTTCACAAAATCAGTCGCTTTGCTGTCGATGACAGCTATGGCGACTGCTCAGGTCAGGCCATTTTTTCTGCCTGCCTTTCTGTCCAAGATTTTTGCCTTCCTGATCATGCTGTTAATGGCGTGGTACAGTGATCTGGGGGCAATCGGAATGTCTCTGTCACTGACTGTCGTGGTGATCGGGATGCAGGTTGGGTACTACTGGCCGCTCTGCCTGAAAATGACCGACAGGAGTTTCCGGGATTTCTGGACAGAGGTCCTGCTGCCCGGGTGCCTTCCGGCCATCTGCGGGGCAATCATCTGGTCTGCGCTGAAATTCTATGATCCTCCCGAAAGCTGGGTCGCCTTACTGGGGTATTCGGCTCTGGGAGGCTGTGTCTACCTCACCACCTTGTTCGGGTTCTGCCTCAACACTCAGGAACGGCAGGAGCTTGGAAGCATCGCTGCCCGCCTCAAGACCGCCCGCTAGGATTAGTTCCGCATACCCAGCTAACAAGAATCTTCCGGGACAAACGACGATACCGCTCCTGAAGAGGGTTACCGCATCAGATTTGAGAGAATCTGCCCGATACATTAACGCCAGAAGATTGCCGAGCTCCCCCAGGAGACGCGATTGTGCTCCCCTGTCTCCACTCGCGTGACCTTACGTAAACCTGTATTTGGGCCAAATTCGCAAACTTTCGCGCATGTACGCCAAAGTTTTTCCCCAATTTCGGCAAGAAACGGCCAAGTCGTTCGCCAACGGTGGCCTTGAGTTCTTCTTTGAGCTTACAGGGAGGCATACGGGCTTTGCTTGCTGCCTCTCAGCTAGTGGGTGACAGCCCGCCGAGCAGAAAACGGAAACACCGAAGTTGTACTACGTGCGTTAACGAATTCAATACTTGGTACTACCCACTCACACTCACAGGAACCACATCAGCAATGTCAACCTTCACCGTCTCAAACGACGCACAGCTTAGCAGCGCCCTGAAGAGCGCTAAAGGCGGCGACACAATCATTCTTGCCGACGGCAATTATAGCGGGCTCGAGATCACCAACGATTACTCATCGATGGTCACGATCCAGGCAGCAAACCCCGGCAAAGCCAACTTCAACGGTAGCATCCAGCTCGATGGGGCGAGCAACATTACCTTTGATGGCATCACAACCAAAGGCCTGCGCGCTGACAACTACAGCAGCGATATCGGCGTCATCAACAGCACCTCCACAAGCGGGCTGTATTTCCGCGATGTGAGCAACCTGACTGTCGCCAACAACGACATTTCGGGGGGCACGAATGCGCTGACCCTGAACGATGTCCAGTACTTCACTGTGTCGAACAACGACATTCACGGCGCGGCCTCCGACTTGATGCGGATCACCGGTGATTCCCACCACGGCCTGATCGAGGATAACTATCTCCACGATATCGCGGCCGATCGTCCACTGCACCCCGACATGATCCAGGTGTTCGGCTATGACGGCGCCATGCCGCATGATCTGCGGTTCACCGGCAACCACCTTTATGACGATCCCGCAACTGGCAGCGTCTATGCCCAAGGTATCTTCCTGAGCGGCCCGATTGGCGAGGGTTACAAGAATATCCAAGTCGACAACAACATCATCAATGTTGGCTCGCCGAACTCGATCTACATCAGCGGTGGCCAGGAAAATGTCGTCATTGAAAACAACACGCTGATTCCATGGCCAGGTGAGGGCGGCGCGATCATCCGCATAGCTGATCGCGACGGCTACAGCAATGAAGGCGTGACCGTGCGCGATAACGTGGCCAAGCAGTTGCTGGACGAAACCGGGCAGTCCACGATCGAGAACAACAACTACTTCTACAAAGGCACCGACGGATCCGTGCTGTTCCAGGGTGATGGCGAAGACTGGCAGGACTTCATTCCCAAGTCCAGTTCCTCGCCCTTTGCGCTCGGTAACGGTCTTGGTGCCGATGCCCGCCTGCTCGAACTGCTCAGCGGCACCTCCGGATCAGGGGACAACAGCACCTCTACGCCTGCTCCCACCCCTGCACCAGAAGAGCCGGCCGAAGAGGTACAGCCCGCCCCCGAAGTACCAGAAGTCACTCCCGAGGAACCGTCTCAACCGGCTGATTCCAACGACGATGCGGCCCTGAACCCAAATGGCAAAGCGGTTCTAAGCCTGGCCGGTGCGCATGAGATTTCCTCTTCCGGGGACGTGATTGAAATTGCTCCGGATTCAGCATTGAACGTGGATGCAGCCACCATTGCGCTCACCTTCAACGCGGATACCGTTTCGGGTAAACGCGGCATCCTGACAAAAGACGCATATGGTTACACCGGTGGTGGCGACCACTTCGTTGCCTATATCGAAAAAGGGACTCTGAAACTGCGCTTCCAGGACGGTGGTGAAGATGCGTTTATCACAGTGAACGGCATCAAGGCCAATACCGACTATGATCTGCAGGTGAGCTTCGGCAACGGCGATGCGACGGTCTGGCTCAACGGTCAGAAAGTCGGCCAGGTCGACACCGAAATGGACTGGAGCGGCAATAATGAGTACCTGCAGGTTGGGGCTCTTGGCTGGGCCAGTGACACCGGAGAAGCCGGTTTCAACAATGTGTTTGATGGCACCATTTCGGACGTGGTGATCGTCGAAAATGAATATGATCCTGCCGGACTTGCGGCCGCACTTCAGGCCGAGCCTGAAACTCCGGCCGAGTCCGAAACTCCGGCCGAAAACGAAACACCTACCGAACCCGAAACCCCGGTCGAAAACGAAACACCGACCGAACCTGCAAGCGGCACCGTCTTTGCGCTTACAGGTGATAACGAGTTCAACGGCTCGAAAAGTGACGCCATCAACTTGGCCCATGAATCCGGATTGGCGATTGATGAAGGCACCATCGCCTTTACCTTCGAGGCGGACAAAGTCAACGGCAAGCAGGGCCTGGTTTCCAAAGACGCCTCAGGCTATGAGGGCGGCGGCGATCACTTCACCGCCTATATTCACAACGGCAAACTCAAGGTCCGCTTCCAGGACGGCGAAGATGACGCACTTTTTGTCTTCCGGAACGTAAAGGCCAACACGGAATATGACGTGCAGGCCTATTTCGACGGCGAAAATGTTGGTGTACTGGTGAATGGTGAACTGATTGGTCAGCAGGCAAATTCCATGGATTGGTCCACCAATGAGGAATACTTACAGGTTGGTGGCATGGGCTGGGGTAGCGACACCGGTGATGACGAGGTGAACTACGGGTTCGACGGTACCCTGACCGATGTCACTATCTTCGATACTGCCATTCAGCAGCCGCTGGACATCGCCTGACCTCTAAATCGACGTCATTCCCGGTGCATGCATCGGGAATGTATTCAAAATCCATTAAAGCCGCCCCAAGGGGCGGCTTTTTTGTGAAGAGCCACCATTTGGCCTCGAAAGAATTACAATGTCCATTTACGTCAGAGATGTATTATTTTCGAATATGGCACGAAAACGGAAGGGCCACTGAATTGGCCAACGGAATGGCACATGAAGCAACAGGCGGCGGCGCATCGATGTCCCCACCCGCCACGAATGGCAGTCTGGCCATGGCTCTGTTTTTTGTTGTTCTGCTTCTGCCCATCTCGTTCGACCTCGCCGGTCTGCGGTTATCGCCGCTACGGTTGTTCATGCTCCTAGGGGCGCTTCCCCTGATGATCGCAGTCCTCCAGGGGCGTGCAGGCCGTCTAATCATAACCGATGCGTTGGTCATAGGCTACGCGGCTTGGATCGTGCTCTCGCTCGCGGCGAATCATGGGGCTGCGCGCATTCCGCTCGGCGTGGCAAACGCATCCGAAACCGTATCGGCCTATTTCCTGGGCCGTATTTTGGTTCGTAGATCAGAGGATTTTCGACGCATCTTCAGATTCGGGCTGATATCGCTGATCTTTCTGTTTCCGTTCGCACTATATGAGCTTTTCACCGGTACGATCGTCATCGCGAAACTATTCGATCCGATCTTCGACGTGATATTCCGAGGCAAAAGCGCCCATGGCCGGATGGGGCTTGAGCGCGTCTATGCCGTATTCGGCCACCCAATACTCTTCGGCCTTTACTGTGCGGTGATGGTTGCAAACTTTGTGGTCATCTTCGAAGGAGCTATATATCAGCGTATTCTGGCCGTATCGCTGGCGGTGGCGATGACATTCATGGCCTTATCATCAGCTCCCCTTCTCGCGGTTGTTTTGCAGATAATGATGCTACTGTGGTGGCGGCTGACAAAAGGCGCTTGGTGGGCACTCGCTGTTTTGACTGTCTGTGCCTATGTCATCGTCGACCTGATCTCCAACCGCAGCCCTCTTGAAGTTCTCTTTGCTTATGCAACTTTCAACCCACGCAGTGGCTGGATGAGGATGGCAATTTTCGAATACGGCAGTCGCGCGGCGCTCAATAACCCGGTTTTCGGGATCGGTATAAACCCGTTTCCACGGCCTAACTGGGTTCCCGACTCTGTGGATAATTTTTGGCTGCTCGTCGCGATGCGCCACGGGCTTCCAGCCCTTTTGATTCTGGTAGCGGGTATTTTTGCGCATTTTATCGCAATCCTGAGGGCACAATTACCCGATCCGGTGTTGATGCGCTATCGCGTGGGGTATCTGGTATCGCTTGTGGCGGTCCTATTCACACTGACTACAGTTCATGTCTGGGACGCAGCCTATGCTTTCATCATCTTTTTGATTGGCGCGGGGGCCTGGTTCTATACAAGCGACCACGCATCCTCGGAAGCCGATACTCCCCCCCCCCCAAATGGGCGACCACTCAGATATACCCGGTTTTCTGATTCTCCGCGCTCCGCGACTCCGGGCAAACCCGACTATCGCCGGGCCGGGGCACGCCAGACTCAATAGCCGAACTTGCGCAGCACCGAGCCCAGCTCGCGTTCGATATAGGCAACGTGATCGGCGTTCAATTCGGCCTTCCATTGCCCGCTGCGCCCGCTGCGCAGGTGGCTCTTTTCAGACACTTTCCCGTCCTTAAGTCCGCTGCGGCTGCCGGCTTCGAACAGGCGCATCAGTTTCACGGCTAGGTCCAGGTCCCGGTCGATCACTCCAAGATGGGAAAAGATGTTGTGATAGATTTGATCACGCCCCTCACCCATCAAATCTTCGTAGGCCACTTCAAGAATGTCAGGGTCATCCAGATCCCAGTTTTCCAGCAAGTCGCGATAGAAGAAAATGAAATGGTTGATTTCCAAAAACAGACCCTCTTCCTTATTTGCCTGGTTGAGTTTCTGCTGGTAGCTTATTCCATTGTCATCTGGGCGGCGCGCCCAGGTTTCATGTGTCCATTTATGGTAGTGATAACCCGACACAATCATATCGCGGGGATCGCGCATAATATGCACTCCACGATAGGGTGCCAGTTGCGGCAGGGAAAGCTTGCTATGCATAGCAAGCACCAGCCGCTTTTGTGGGATCGGATGATCAGAATAGATTTTGCCATAAGGCACTCCCAACCCAAACCCAAGCAACTTCAACACCGCAGAAAAATAAGTAGTCATCACCTTGTGATGCGTACCCACGAAACGAAAAACACCGTCATCAATGAGAACCCGCTTGCGAGTCCGCGCCGCAGCCAACTGCGGCAGGATTTGCCAAAAGGCACGCCGAAGCAGCAAGCGGCGATTTTTGCGGATGAAATTAGGCACCTCACGGCGTAACTTTTCGAACCGCGTTTCTACAATTGGCGGCCCAAACCCTGCGGCAGTGGTGATTTCACGCCGCTGCTCCTGCACGTCACTCATCTACTCGCTCTACCCCTGAAACCATCACCCCTATATTCCATACCCCCCGAGCATAAACTTTCAAGGTCACTGACCGGCCAATCGACACTGGCTGCAGGGTATCCTGCTCTCGCACTCGACAACCAGCTGTGAACAAGTTCATTGATGCTCAGCAGGAAAAAATGTTTGGATAATTCAAGAGAAATTTGTGCAAAAAAGCTCATCCACCATTGAAAGTTAGTCCAATTCGTGTCTCTTTTTTGCCAAATTCCTTACAAAGTCGAAGGAAAAGCTGCTAGAACAACATTCAGGGGGTTTTTTGTAAAAGGCGCAGCCGGGTTGGTGAAGAGCGCCTAGTTCGTTGAAAAGAATTAGCTAGTGACAACAGAGGTTTTGAGCAGACTGTTGTGAGAGTTCAGGGTGAATTTTATTATGACGACTCAAGTGAAAGAATTTGTCGCTGCCGAATCGGCGACGGCGGGGGAATTTAGAAAACACACAAACGCGCAGAGTCTTTCACGAGCCTATCGTGATCGCTTTAAACGCATGCTGGATATTTTTCTGGTCGTGCTGATGATACCTATAGCACTTCCATTGGTCATCTTCTTCGCGCTGGTTGCTTCCTGCGACGGAGCTTCGCCCTTTTTCCGTCAGCGACGGATTGGTAAGAATGGCGATATCTTCGAAATGCTCAAAATTCGCACGATGGTGCCTAACGCAAATAAGCGGCTGAAAGCTTATTTAGATACAAACCCTGCCGCCCGTGCGGAATGGGAAAGCACCCAGAAGCTGAAAAACGATCCGCGCATTACACCAATCGGACGTTTCCTGCGCAAATCATCCTTAGATGAATTGCCACAATTGTGGAACGTTCTACGCGGCGAAATGTCGATCGTAGGACCGCGCCCGATGATGGAGGATCAGAAGACACTCTACCCCGGTCTGTCTTACTACGCACTACGTCCGGGGATCACCGGTTCCTGGCAGGTATCAGACCGCAACGCCACGACCTTCAGCGCCAGAGCTCAGTACGATACTGACTATTACAACACTTTGTCGCTAAAAACCGATCTGTCGATCCTTGTACGGACCGTTGGCGTGGTTCTACGCTGCACCGGATATTGATGCAACTGCCCACGGGTGGAAAAATACCACCCGTGGAGTGATTGGAAATTGCACTATGATAAAGAATCGCCTTCTGGGGTTTGCCTTGGTTTTCGGGCTAGGGCTGCTCGCAGCATGCGACACAGCAGAAGAACGAGCGGAAAAACATTATCAGACCGCTCTGGAGCATCTGGAAAACGGCGATTTCGATCGGGCGGCCGTCGAGTTTCGCAATGTTTTCAAACTGAACGGAAGTCATAAAGAGGCCCGTTTAACCTACGCCCGGATGCAACGTGAACAAGGCGAAGCCTCTGAGGCCTACGGCCAGTACCTGCGGCTTGTCGAACAATATCCGGACAATCTTGAAGGGCGGCAGGCCTTGGCAGATATGGCGCTGAAGACTGGCGACTGGGACGAAGTCGAACGTCATGGCCGTGCCGCGGTTGAAATCGCACCTGAAGATCCGCAGGCCCGCTCCGTTCTGGTGGCACTCAATTACCGCCAAGCCTCTATTGACAAGGACAAAGCAGCGGAGACCGCCGCCTTCAATTCTGCGCAATTGCTGCTGGCGCAGAACCCGGGCCTGATCGGCGCGCATCAGGTTATCATCGACAAATCGATTCAAGACCAGAACTGGCCCGCAGCGCGGGACGCTCTTGATGCAGCTCTGCGGACGTCACCAGAATTCACAGCACTTTATACGTTACGCCTGTCCGTGCTCCACCAAATGGGCGATACAGCCGGAGTCGAAGCGCAAATGCTAGACATGGTCTCGCTCTTTCCTAACGATCAAAATGTCGATTCCCTACTGTTGAACTGGTATCTTTCGAACGCAAATTTTGCAGCAGCTGAAGCTTTTCTGCGATCCAAAGTCGATCCCGACGCAAACAGCCCCAACAGTCGTATTAGGTTGATCCGGTTCCTCAACGACTACCGCAGCTCGGGAGCCGCCCTCGCCGAACTAGACATTGCACTCAAAAATTCTGGTCCGCATGACACCGCCTACCGATCCCTGCGGGCGATTTTCGCATATGAAAGTGGGAATCCTGAGGCGGCCATTGCCGAATTGCAGGACGTCCTTGTGAACGCCGATGCATCTTTGGAAACCAACAACATAAAAACGACACTGGCCCGAATGTTGAATACGATCGGTAGTGTTGAACAGGCACAGGCACTTACAGAAGAGGTCATGGCCTCAGACCCCCGTCATGTTGGGGCGATTAAGCTCAAGGCGGCTTGGTTGATTGATGACGACCACCCAGGAGATGCAATCTCTCTTCTGCGCACAGCTCTTGGAGAAAGCCCGCGCGATGCACAGTTGATGACGCTTTTGGCCAGCGCGCACGAACGCGACGGCAACCGTGACCTTATGGCCGAGATGCTGGCGCTAGCGGTCGAGGCTTCTGGCGCCGCCCCTGAGGAATCGCTGCGGTACGCGACTTTTCTGGCCAGCAAAGACCAGGGTCTGAATGCGGAATCCGTTCTGATTAATGCGTTGCAGTCGCAACCGAACAATATCGAACTACTGGCAACCCTTGGAGCCCTATACATAGACCTGCAGGATTGGGGACGGGCACAGGGGGTTATAGATCGGCTGGATGACTTCGGCGACTCAACCTTCAACCTTACGCAGAGTCTCACGGCCCGTTTACTAGCCGGTCAGGGTAATGAAGAAGCACTATTGTCCTTTCTGGAAATATCGGCACAGGATGAAGAATCCGGACAGGCGGCCGAGATTAGCCTGATCCGGTCTTATCTCGGGCAGGGAGAAATCAGCACTGCCCTGACCCGCGTCGAAAAAGCCCTGCAAAAGGCCCCTGACGATCCGAATCTGCGTTTTGTCAGGGGGGCAGTCCTGATCATGGACAACCGTCTGGACGAAGCCGAAACCGTCTTTCGGGGGGTTCTGCAGGACGGGTCCGAAGCCGAACAGGCTTGGCTGGCGCTTTACCGGCTGAAAGTCATTGAGGGCGAAACGGACGAAGCCAATCAGATACTGGAAGACGCACTTGCAGCCCTGCCGGACAGTATCAACCTACAGTGGGTCAAGGCAAGCGCACTGGAACGCGGGGGCGATGTCGAAGGAGCCATCACGATCTATGAGGCGCTCTATTCCCAAAACAGCCACCTTCCAATACTCGCCAACAATCTGGCCAGCCTTCTGAGCACATACCGGGAAGACAGTGAAAGTCTGGAGCGGGCCCATACGATCGCCCGCCGACTGCGCGACACAGACGTGCCCGCTTTTCAGGATACCTATGGCTGGATCGCCTATCGTCGTGGCGACTTTGACGATGCGCTTGTCCATCTGGAACCAGCCGCCCAAAAACTGCCAGACAACCCGATCGTGCAATATCATTTGGCCGCAACTTATGCCGCGCTGAACCGCAATAACGAGGCTCTGCAGATCTTTGAATTAGCTATAGAGCTGGCCCCCTCTGCCCCGCTAATAAAGACCATAGAATCTGAGATCGCGCGTTTGACTTCTGAGCAGGATACAGTTTCGACAACCAGGTCAGATAATTGAATTCCAAGGGGCATTCCGGCCACAACCTGCGGGCTATGAATCTACCGGGTCTTACGGACTGCATGGATACGCGCTAACCTGCCCATTCAACATTAGTCTTTGTGAGGACCAGCCATGTTCAGGGTTCTGTTCGGATTTTTCGTCATGATGCTCATTGCGGTCGCAGCGCAGGCTCAAAGCAATTACAGGATCAAATCGGGTGACAGACTCAACATTGAAGTGCTTGAAGACGAAACTCTTAACCGCAGCACACTTGTATTGCCAGACGGTTCCATCAGTGTGCCACTTGCTGGCAGCGTACGTGCATCCGGCCGCACCACAGATCAACTGCAAAGCGCACTGACCAATGCGCTGGCCAGTAATTTCGCAGCGCCGCCGACCGTTTTTGTTTCGGTCGCCACCTTGGCTGAAGCCGCGGCCATCGCAGCTGAACTCCCAAACACGCAGGAAGTTTATATAACCGGTGAGATCGCCAGCCCCGGGAAACTGGCGGCAACGCCAGGCACGACCATCCTGCACGCGATTGCCCAAGCTGGTGGATTGACTCGTTTTGCCGCTGATAAACGCATCCAGCTACGTCGAGGTGATCAAGTTTTTCTATATAACTACCGCACAAATGGCGGCGGCATTCCCGGCAGTACGGTCTTGATCCCAGGCGATGTGATCGTTGTACCGCAACGCAAGCTGTTCGAGTAAGATCACACCACAATAGATCTTCTATCCCGAAAATCCACGCCGCCACTCCTGGCGGCGTTTCCATATTTCCGACCACACCAGCGCATTGTCTCCACCCGGTCGCAAAACCGAAAAAACCAGTCGCCGGGTCAAAGGCCAAAATCCGAAGAGTGCCTTCGCCAGGGGCCTTTGCCAGTTGGGGATGTGTCGGGTGATCAGCTCACTCTTGGCCTTCAGAAGACGTACCATCTTATCGCTGCGTATCTTCTCGGATGCACCACCATAGTGCACAATCACTGCATCAGGTGTCATGCGCGGTGCGGCACCAAGAATTTGCGCTGCCCGCAAACACAGATCGGCCTCCTCACCATACATGAAAAAAGTCAAATCAAACCCGCCCAACGATTGCCAGTCTTCCCTTCCAATCAGCAGGAAACAGCCTGTGATGATATCCACTGGGCGTTCGGCACTGCGATCCCATCCACCATAAGCCTCGGAATTAAAAACCGGGCTACTCGGGAAAATTCCGGTCAAACCGAAGGTGCGGCAAAAGATGTTCCACAGGCTCATCCGACGCCAACAGGAGGTCGGGTTGAGGCTGTGATCACCATACAGCGTGCGCCCTCCCCAGATCCGGGCATCAGGTCGCTGCTCGGCAAAGGTGACCAGCTTGTCTATGGCCCCTTCCAGCACCACGGTGTCTGGATTGAGCAACAAAATATATTCCCCATACGCCCGTTCGGCGGCAATATTGTTGGCCTTTGCAAATCCATGATTTTCCCCTTCGGCCAGAAGGGTGATATCGGGAAACTCGCGGGCAATTGCCTCGGCAGACCCATCGGTTGAAGTGTTGTCCACCACGATCAGTTCATAGGGTACGCGTGTTTCAGCCTGAACCGAACGCAGACACTCCAGCGTCATTTCGCGGGTATTGTAGCTAACAACAATAATGGAAACTTTGGGCGCGGATACTGACACGAAACTCTTCCACAAATCAAAAATTTAAAACGGATCATACACTCTCAGTGTTATGGCCAGCCCGCTGATTCAACGCAAGCATTGGAACCGCGATGTTTCGCGCGCGAAACACTTCAGACCTGTGCGGCCAGCCACGTCTTCAGCCGTGCGTGCAGATCATCGGTCATCCCGGTCAGTGTCAGGGACTTACCATTGGCAGAGCGGGTCAGGGTGACCGGTCCAATCGTTTCGCCTGAACTGGTTAGCGCATTGCGGTCCTTATTTAGAGCCTGTTTTTTACCACTCCCCGCCTGCGACAGGCGGCTCAACAATGCCGCTTCAGCCTCAGCCGTATCCGGTTGCGCCTTGTCCAATTCTCTGGCGCTGCGCGCACCCAATGCAGGATCTTCCTTCAACGCTTTTGACAGGCTCAGCCCAAGCCGTTCCGGGATCGCTGCGGCAAAGCGCAGATGGTCGTCCAATGCGTGATAGATGACAATGAACGAGCCTATCTTGGATCGTTTCGCCCGACTGACCGACGCAAACAACCCCCGCAGCGCCGAGCCTTCATCCGGATAGACACCTTGCTCGGCCGCGCGGGCCGCAATCCGGGCGCGTTCATAATAGGACAGTCCGACACGGATCTCGTTTTCCTCGACCATCGCCAGATAGGCGTCCGAGGCGCTCTCGGGCCGTCTGAGCAGCGCTTGTACCGTGGCAAAGCGCTCTTCTCTTGTTTCCGCGTGCAGCGCCTTTAGCGCGGCCAGGCGGCGCCAGCCGGAAATCAGACCAAACCGCCCCTCAGCCAGCTTCACCACTTCGATCGGCGTTTGCTGGCCTCGTGCGCGCAGACTTTCGACCAGAGCGGCCATTTCATCCCCGTCCACCAGGATACGGTCACGGACCAGATGGGTTTCCTCAATCGAATTCAAAGGCACCTGCTGCACCAACCGACCCTCGGCACGGGCGGTGCGGATTTCGGCACTCAGGTCATCCACTGCGGCCTGCAAGGCCGTATCGCCGGCGACCTGCGCAATCGGTGGCGCAGATTGAACGGTTGGAAACATGGATTTTGTCTCGGGCGCTGCGCCCGGGGTGTCAGCAGGCAGAAAATCGGTACGAGCGGGGGTTAGCCGTTTGCGTTTTGCCATCTCAGGTTTCTCCTTGTCCGGCCGTCATAGACTCTTTTGCATGCCATGCGGTTACTAATGCCTGCGGTCTTCCGGGCGCCCCGGAAGGAGGGCCGACATGTTTCGCGCGCGAAACATCGCACAGGCAGGGCAGGGACCTCATGACACCGGCTCCGGGTGCTGTTCGGCCTGCAAGGCCAGTTCCTCGCGCCGCCAGACGCCCACAACCAGCCGCTTGAAAGCCGCATAGGTTTCGTCAAATGTCTCGCGCCCCCGTGCATAGGTCTCACGGTTGAAGTCCCGGTAATCGGCTTCATAGATGCCGTTAACCTGTTCCCCGGCCTGACCAATCAACGCCGTGAATTCCTGCCGGTGGGGCGACAGAGCGCTACCCAGATAGGATTGCATCAACCCCGCCAGTTCCGCCTGCTGCGTGCCGTCATACCGGGTGATCACCGTGCGCACAGCATCCCATTCAAAGGCCATCTCATCGCGCCCCAAGGCACGGGCCGCCATGTTCTCACCCTCCTCAATCGACTGGAAAGTGGAATGGAGCATGTCAAAAAACCGCCCCGTGGAATCGAACTCCAGAAAAGAGGCCCCCATCGGTACTAGCAGGATATCTGCCGCCGACAGCCCGTTAATCGTCAGATAGCCAAGCGCAGGGGGGGTATCGATGAAGATGAGGTCGTAGTCGTTCAGAACACCATCGGCCTCGAGCGTTTCGACCAGCGCATCCCACAGCTTCCAGCCGCGCGCCTGCATTCTCCAGACCGGAATCTGGAACTCAGCCCAATAAAGGTTCAGCTGTGCACCGATCAGATCGATATTGGGCCAATGCGTTTTCTGGATCAGGCTGCTTGCGCGGGTATCCAGTGCCTCCATCAGCGTGTCATCGATAGGGTGGGGGGGCTCGCCCCGGTCCAAACGCCCCTGGTTTTCTCGGCGCAGATGTCCGGCATAGTGGCGCGCCAACAAGGGGAATACGGTCTGCCATTCATCCGTAACCTTGCCGCCAAAGATAGAGGTCATTGATCCCTGGCTGTCCAGATCAATCACAAGCACCTTGTAGCCGTCCAGTGCCGCGGACATCGCCAGATGCGCGCAGGTAGAGGTCTTGCCGACACCACCTTTGAAATTGGCGACGGAAACCAGTTTGGCAGGCAGCCCTTCGGGTCGGTAAGGGCGGTACTCTTTGGCCTTCGATCCTTCCGAAGCAAAATGAGTGCGGAGCCGCAGCACCTCATCCAGGGTGAACCATTTGGCCCCACCTTCGGATTCCGACCGCCCCTGTGGCAGATCCGGGTTGGCCTTGAGCACCCGGCGAAAATGAGGGGCCGCAACCGGGATCAGATAGCGGGTGATCTCCCAGGTGGAAAACAGACGCAGATGCCGTACTTCACCATCCTCAAGGCCTCGGCTTGCAAGGTCTTGGCGTCCCTGGGTGCAGGCATTGGCAATAGCTGCGAAGTTGGCCGTGGTGGAAGGATTGCCCAGCTCGGCAAGGGCCGTGTCGGGATCAATATTGAAATAGGGTGGGAGCCCGTCTTTCGAGGATATCGCCATGTCTCATCTGCTCGATATGCTGTGTTTTCCCAAGTGTACCACAAAACGCGACACATGGAAGAACTACTGACATCACCCGATATTTTCTATGAAAATCAAAGGGCTGAGATCATGAGAAATGATGGATTTATAAGGGTGTCCGATTTTTTTAGTTAGAATATAGTTATTTATTAGTTAAGGGTGTACGGCGTCCTTAGTAAGATATTGAAAACTAAATAATTTATCCACTTCTTTTGAACTCAAGTGAATCTGAACCCACGATCTAGTGACTCTGATCCCACGTTGCTCTGACTCTGAACCCACGATCCGGCGCTTTACCGGGTCTGTGGATAACTTTAGGGTGAGCGTCAATAAAACCACGAAAAGATTCGGGTAGATCAGGGGCAGAGGTATGGGCTGGGGCGTTTCAGTTCTGAGCAATTTTCTATGAGCAGAGATGTAGCTGCCGGGGCAGGGGGGTTGTTGCCGGATCGGTATCCAACAGCGGATTTTTTTGTTTGTGACATCTTTGATGCGCTGCCCAAGACAGACATGGGATCGATGGAGCATCCGATGTTCTCACTGTCTACGCGCCCTGACCGGCGTATCCTGTGCTATGAGCATAACGGGGTGGAAATCACCGTCACGCCCTCGGTACGGGGGCTGGCAACAATCCATGATAAGGACATCCTGATTTTTTGTATCAGCCAGCTCATGGGAGCAATCAACGCGGGGCGCGCGGTCAGCCGGGTGCTGCATCTGAAGGCGCATGATCTGCTGGTGGCGACCAATCGCGAAACGTCAGGCGATGGCTATAAGCGGCTCCGTGAGGCGTTTGAACGACTGGCTGGCACCCGCATCACGACCAATATGGTAACCGGTGGGGTTGAGACGACCACAGGCTTCGGCCTGATCGAAAGCTGGGAGATTGTGCGCCACACCCGGGCCGGGCGGATGGTCAGTGTTTCGGTCAAGCTGTCGGACTGGCTGTTCCGGGCCGTGCTGGCGAAATCGGTGCTGACGCTCAGCCGCGATTACTTCCGCCTGCGCAAACCGCTGGAGCGGCGCATCTACGAACTGGCCCGCAAGCACTGCGGGCGCCAACCCGACTGGCGGGTCTCGGTCGAGACGCTGCTGAAGAAATCCGGTTCTGCCTCACCGCGCCGGGTGTTTCGCAAGATGTTGCGCGACATGATCGCGGCCGATCATCTGCCGGATTACGTACTGACAGAAGAGCCAGGCGATATCATCCGCGTATCGCGTCGCGCTGTGGTCATCGAGGCAGGCGACGGCCTGTCCCTTAAGCCGGAAACCCTTGACGCCGCCCGTGCTTTGGCGCCTGGCTGGGATGTCTACGCGTTGGAGGCCGAGTGGCAGGGGTTTTGGGTCAGCTCCGGCCGCAAGGCGCTGCGCAGCCCGGACAAGGCTTTTCTGGGCTGGGTCAGGAAACGGGTAGAGTAGGCGGCCGCCTGCCGATCCTCCGGTATCTGAAAAGTAGAATCACCGAGTTCGGAGTCTCCTGGCGATATGAAGGGCACCGAGGTTGAATTGTTTCAACCTCTGCGATTGCGTGTTGATTTAATATCTTATTGTTTATCGAAGGTTAGCGCGCGGATCACGCAGAATGTGTCTTTTTCGTGACCTTCGCGGGGTTCTCATAGATTGAATCTGCACATTCTGCTACAGTCAATCGTGGGTAGTTTTGTTTCTAGGTTATGATCGCTTTAGACATGAATAAAATTATTATAATATTTTCCGTCGTTATGATGATGGCCTCCGGGGCGCATGCCGTTACGGTTCATCTCATGAGTGGTGGCGACCTTTCCATCTCAAGAGGTATGGGTACCTTTGATGTTCAAGGCGTTTCCGGCAAGGTTACAGCACACAGCATAAGCCCGTTCGGGCGAGCACGTGTGGCTCAGACCCGCGATGGTATAGGCGTCAAAGCTGGTCGTTTTGACGACACGCGAGCGCTGGATGGTCTTTACGACGAGTGGCTGAAATTCACTTTTGATACGGCGGTACGCTTGGTATCGGTTGTGATGTCGCGTGTGGATAGGAATGATGACTGGGATATCTTTGTTGGTCACAGACGGGTTGCTAATGAGAGCCGTGCTAACGCGTTCTATTTTGGAGATGTGATTGCCTCATCTTTCTCTGTTCGCGCAGACGATCATCGCTGTCACCGCTTCTATTGTAAGTCGACAGACAACTTCGTCATCAAGAATTTTACAGTCGCGCCTGTGCCACTTCCGGCAACCGGACTTCTTCTGATTGGCGGTTTGGTGGGCTTGGGCTTTGTGCGCCGGCGTAAGAAGTTCGCTTGATAGATTTGGCGATTAATGCCGAAGCGCCTGCGAACTTCGCAGGCGCTTTATTTTTATTCAACAAGTCAATTTTCGGAGTCTACATTTTCAACGCTAAGAGCTAGGTCTTAACAACAGTCGGGTTGTCCCGGTATACGCCACGCGTATCGACCAGTATTTTGGCATTTGCGGTAATCATTTCGTAGTCCAAAGCGCTATGATCAGTCAGTAGCAATACTGCGTCAAAGGACGCTATGGTATCTGGCGTGAGTTCAACAGACCTTAGATCAAAGCTGTGATCCCGCATTTTGGAAAAACCGGAACATGGGGATCCTAATAAGCAGCATCACCACCCCATTCGGTAAGCCTCTCCATCACATAAACCGAAGGGTTTTCGCACATATCGTCCACATCTCGTTTGTATTCGATACCGAGAGCTAACAGCTTTGTGCCCTTCAATGATTTACCAGCCCCGTTCAGGGCCCGTAACGACCGTATCTATAAAGGGTAAAGAGCGGTACCTGCTGCGAGGCACTCAGATGTGTGGCCGCCAACCACTTGGGGATCGTCTGGGTGCTATAGGTGGGATTGCCCGGATCTTCCCGCTCGGGGGAACAAACCAAATAGACGTCTTCACCCACAACTAATCCGGCATTCTCAACGTAAGTCCATAGAACTTCCGTTGTTGTCCCCGGGTACGTTGTACTCTCAAGGCTAAGCAACTGACCCTTTCTGAATTAAGGTGCGATGGTGCGCATCGTGCCCTCGACAAAGCCTAGGTCTGGTTCGCGGTGGCTGTTTAGCGGCGTCGGTACACAAATGATTAGTGCATCACATTCGGCAGTGTGCAAAAAGTCAGAAGTTGCTTCGAACCCGTCGGCGCGCATCCTGCCAATCGCATCACATGAAATATGACCGATAGGGCTGCCCCTGTTGCTCATCTGTTCGATGCGCTTTTCGAGAATATCAAATCCTACTACCTTGAAGCCAACTTCTGAAACAGAGATGGCCAACGGTATACCGACATAGCCCAAGCCTATAATCCCGACTGTGACTTGGCGAACTTCTGTTCGCGGAACGAAATCCTTCACCTGTAACTCCTCAATGTCCGATTGAATGCAATTGATTAAGCGCTCTGGTTCAGGACTTCTGTAAAGGGGCCGTTTCACTCAAGCGGTTTTGTGTCAGCAAATTGGCTGGCCTAAGTGGCGTTGTCAGTTCTTTCCGGGAGCGCAGTGGAACTTGTATATCACCCTCGGTTTGCTCACCGCGACTGTGACAGGATAAGGTGTTTGTGTTGCAAAATGAATCTGGCCCTAGGTGGAAGCCTTAGTAAAGCAGTCTTAATCAGGCCGTTCGACCTAAGTTGAAAGGGTTGAGCATATAACGCTCCACATATAATTTTGCCCTGAAACAACGAGCCGCAAAAACAGGTTGGTCGCCTGTATGATTGACCAGGTCACCGTTAGCATGATGTCGTGATGTATTGCGGCGAGGCGGGCGTTCACCAATTGTTGCAATCGCAATACGGAGCATATCAAAGGACGTCTAGGTAGTTCTTTTTTAGCGACTTGCAGCGCAAGACGCTGTAACACTCCAAATAACGGCAACTCAAAATTGCCGACTGTTGATCGCATCAAACATTCATAACCAAAGTAGCAGCGGTGGTGCGCAGAATAACTAAAATATTGAGGCAATTGTGGGAAGGCATCTGATCTATCGCACCCTTTTGGTTGGCACGTGGTTTCTTTGCTGCTTGCTGCCCGCCGCCGCTCAGGAAAACGGCACCGAAATTGTCCTTGGTTTCAGCCAAAGTCTGGAGACTGACGACAACCTTGATCTTGACTCGGTCAGTCAGGGCAGAACTTCCTTCGCTTCCACCGGATTGTCGTTGGGTCTGAGCCACGAAACCCCACTTGACCGGTTTGGCCTGACGGCGTCCACGGTTCTGCGCGCTGCGGATGGACCTGGTACGGATTCAGGTTTGGATGACCAGAGGATTGACCTGACCTACGACCGCGCGGGAGCACAATCAGCCTTCGGTTTCAACGCAAGCTATTTTCAGTCTAACATTCAGTTTCTTCGGCCACTTGCTGACTTCGAAAATGCTGAGGGTGAGATCGAACTCCCGCCCGATCTGGACGATCTGAACGGCACTGGCAATCGTGAACGCTACAGAGGTGGATTGGAATTCGAACTTGGTCGTGACTCACCGATCGGAGCCGCTTTCACCACGAATTATCTATCACTTAGATATACCGACACCACTGATCCTGGGTTGATCGATACCGATCGTTTCAATCTGACCGGCGACGTGTTCTTGCGCTACGCCCCCAGAGCTGAAGCATCACTGGGAGCGAGTTACCGGCTTTTTGACGAAGACAATACCCAGCAGACACGGCGCGAAACCACGACGGGTTATGTCGGGTTAGGGTTTGAACTGTCTCCGATCTGGCGTCTTGATACGCAGATTGGTTATACCACGATTGACACGCGAGAATTCGGCGTTGTGACGCGAACTGATGGCCCAACGGGACGGCTGGACCTGGAAAGAGACATGCCAAATGGCACTGCGGGTGTCGGGCTTGAACAGATCGTGACCGAAGACGGAGATATTCGTAATTTCCTGATCCTGCGCGATCTGGAATTGCCCACCGGCAGCTTTGGGATCACATTTGGCGTGGCGGATTCCGAATTGGACAATGCAGATTTCATCGGGTCTCTGAATTGGATTCAGAATCTGCCGAGGGGACAGATCAGCGCAAGGTTCCGACGGTCACTGGATTTCGATGATCAGCGGGGTAATGTGCTCAGAACTGCTCTGTTCTTGGGCTATTTCCACAACATCAATGGCGTATCCGGCATCAGTCTGGATGCGGCCTATACAATCACGGATGAGTTCGACGATACGATTGATCGAGCCAACTTTACCGCTGCCTATAGGCACGCCTTGACCGCGGACTGGGCTCTTAGTGCCGGATACCGGTATCGAATGCGTGAGGAAATTGAAGCTCAGCGCGCGCAATCTCATTCTGTTTTTGCCACAATCGATCGGGAATTTATACTGAGACCCTAAAAAACAGACAAATTATGATTTAACCCTACTGCACCTGGGGCTATTCCGGCGGGCTCGCCCTATTGTTCACTGCAGTTTGAGTAGCAATTATTAATCTCTTTGGTAAGCTTCACCCCGTAAAGATTGCCAGATGTTTCTTTTCGAGTATCAGATGGAACGAGCGGATTTGACAGCGCCGGTTAGCCAGGTAAGATCCTTCAATCCGGTTGGACTGTTCTGGTTTACATTGTTGGTTCTAGGCTCAACCCCGATCTTCTGGATCGGAATCGTATCGCTGGGTAAAGCTTGGGCAACCGCTGAATACAGTCACGGCCCGCTGATCCCGGTCATCTCTCTCTATCTGTTCCTGCGCGAAATGCGCAATTACCCGCCCCCGCCGGGTGAAGTCCGAGACCGGTGGCCGGGAATTATGGTCATTGCATTCGGGTTGGCTGTGGCGATCCTGGGCAATCTTGCCAAGGTGCCCGATATTGTCACCTATGCGATGATCATCTGGACCGGCGGCGTGGTGCTGACAGTGTTTGGCTGGAATATCGGTCGTCGACATCAGCTACCGGTGCTGCATCTGATCTTCATGCTGCCACTGCCGAATTTCATCTACTGGAAGCTCACGATCTTTCTGCAGGGCATCTCCTCGGTCATCGGGGTCTGGTTCGTGCAGCAGGCCGGTGTCTCGGTCTATCTGGATGGCAATATCATCGATCTGGGCGTCTATAAGCTGCAGGTAGCCGAGGCTTGCTCGGGTCTGCGCTATCTGTTCCCAATCCTTAGCTTTTCTTATCTTTTCGCGCTGCTTTATCGTGGCCCGATCTGGCACAAGGTGCTGCTGCTGGTCTCGGCCGCGCCGCTGACCGTGCTGATGAACTCGATCCGCATCGGCGTGATCGGTGTTCTGGTCAATCATCACGGCATCGAAATGGCCGAAGGGTTCCTGCACTTCTTCGAAGGCTGGGTGATCTTCCTGACCTGTATTGCTATCCTGTTTGCCATGGCCGTTGCGCTACAGCGCCTGACCCCAAACCCCAAACCGCTGGCCGAAGCGATCGATCTGGACACCAGCGGCCTGTTGCATGTGGCCGAACGCATCTTTGCCATCCGGCCCTCGCGCGCCATGGCTGCGGGCGCGCTGCTGACGCTGGCAGTATCGGCGGTCTGGCTTCTACAGCCCAGTTCGGACAGAGAGCCAATTGATCGAAGCCCCTTTGCGCTATATCCGCGCCAGCTAGGAAACTGGTCAGGGTCGGCGGCGCTTCTGGACCCGGATGTCGAACGCGTACTGGGCGCGACCGATTACCTCAACACTACCTATGCCGCACCGGGACAGAACGGCTATATCAACATGTTTGTCGCCTTCTACGACAAACAAACTGAGGGTGACGGCATCCATTCACCTGAGGTGTGCCTGCCAGTGGGCGGCTGGGAAATCTTCAGCCTGGAGCCCTATCAGATTGATCCGGGTGTGCCTGCTTATGGTACGTTTGAGGTAAACCGTGCTGTCATCCAGAAAGGACTGCAGAAGCAGTTGGTCTATTACTGGTTCGAACAGCGCGGCAAACGCCAGACCAACGATTTTGCTGCTAAACTCGGCGTTGTAGCCGATGGTCTGATGATGGGTCGTACCGATGGCGCGCTGGTCCGCTATGTAACACCGATCCATGAGGGTGAGACAGATGCTGACGCGGATGCCCGATTGTTGGGTTTTGTTGGAGAAAGTCTACCGCGCCTGCCCAGATTTGTGCCGATGTAGGCTCGAGTCCTCGGATATGGCCGTTTGGAGCTCGGCTTACCAAAGCGTATCGCAATAGCTTTTAGCGGAGCGCCTTGGGCTCTCTGTTCAGGCCGAACAGGCGCAAAATCACGGGCTTGGCCGCCATGGATGGTGCCTCGATCCATTGCCAAGACAGGATGGACAGGGCCAGGGTCGGCGGCAGTGAAAACAGGATATTTTCCAGTGGCGACTGCGGGCCGAACAGGTACACGGCAAGCCCCTGTATTGGAAAGGCATAGACGTAAATCCCGTAGGAATAGTCTCCGAGGTTGTTGAATTTGCGGATCGCGCCGCCGGGAATATAGGCCAGCCAGAAAGTTGCCCAGACCAAGGTTAAAATGAAGCTTGGTGTCGCCAGAACCGTATCTTTGGTAATCCAGGCCAGCGCTGCCAGTGGTATGAGTGGCCAGAATGACAAGATAATCCTGTCGCGCCAGATCCAGAAAGCGATGCCAATGGCAAAAGGTACGGACAGCCTGTGAAACGCTGTAACCAACCCGGGCAATTCACTCGGGAGCAGAGCCAGTGCCAGCCAGCCTACGACATAGATTGCCAGTGCCAGCGCTGCTCTGAAGGGCGTGGTCCAAAATCCTATCAGGCCGGCGAGAAAGACCCCCAAATAACACAGCACTTCGTGCCGCAATGTCCAGATTGAACCGACGACCGCCTCGACCGGCTGATCTGTGAAAACTCCCGGAAGCGTATAGATCAGCGGGAACAGTGCTAGGTCGTGCAGCACAAAGGATAGCGGAGCGCCACCTGACATGTAGTCCCTGAAGCTTAACGTCGTGACCAGCGGGCCCAGCAGGAAGGCGACCAGAAGAAGGTTGACGGCCAGAGCCGGAAACAGCCGCAGCACGCGTGCCAGCACAAAGCTGATCCTGCTGGATGAGCGCTGAAAGCTGGCGGTGATGAGAAATCCCGATATCCCAAAGAAGACATAGACCGCAAGAGTGCCTAGGGACCGACCGAATATGTTGTATAACGGTTCGGCAACAGCAGGTCCCTGAGTGATTGGCCAGGCATGAGAGACAAGTACTGCAGTGGCGGCCACAGCGCGAATCAGATTTAGATTGTTGTCACGCCCCCGACAAATTTCGGAAAGTTTTGGCATTGTCACTCACCCCAATGGAACTAACACTTGCCCCCAGAACATATAGGCGTCAAGCAGGGTATATAGCATAACAAGAAGTGGTTTTCTCAGGGTATAGGTAGATGGGTACTTTACCTCATGTCAGCGTTATTATTCCTTGCCGCGACCGTGAAGACACGGTGATAGAGGCCGTCACAAGTGTTCTCGGACAGGACTATCCGTTGTTGAACGTTGTGGCGGTTGATGACGGGTCCACCGACGGTACGCGCGCGGCTCTGGACAGCATTGAGGATGACAGGCTGTGCGTTTTGTCCAATCCGGGTCCGCGCGGGCCAAGTGCAACCCGTAATTATGGTGTGAAGCACACTGATTCTGAATGGATCGCATTCCAGGATAGTGACGACCTGTGGCTGCCGACGCGCTTGTCCGAACAAATGCCGCAGTTGTCTTCGGGCGCGTTTGTGGCCGGATATTGCGGTATGCTGGTTAAGTCCGACACGTCGCCCGACAGTCCCGCCACAGATCGCTTCCCGCGCCCTGGAACGCCCCCCCTGTCGGGAAATATTCTGGTATCTTTGCTGCATTCCAGCTTCATTTCGACCCAGATGCTGATTGTGCGTCGCGATATTTTTGACCGGGTTGGTGGCTTTGATGAATCGCTAAATGCCCTTGTTGATTGGGAATTGATGCTACGCATCGCTCAGGAAGGCCCCATCGACTACATTGATTCCGATCTGGTTGTGCAGCGGATGAGCGCCAATTCTATTACGCATTCCAATCCAAAGCGTGTGGCCTCGCAGCAGAGAATACTGGAATTGCACTATGATTTGTTTTCCCGTGAACCTGCGGCACTTGCAAAACATCATCATCGCATCGCTGGCGGGCTGCGGTCATTGGGCAACTGGTCCGAGGCGCGTGCGCATTCGGCGCAGGCCATCCGGATGGGGGCAGCGCATCCGCGTTATCTTTTGGGATGGCTGCGCTGCGCAACGCGGACAGGTCTATGATAAGGCAATTCAGTGTGTCAGATCGCAGTTGAGAGTGTTTAACGCGAATATTCCTTAAAATTTCCACAAATCTGTGTCATTTGAAGATGTGGTCTTGATTGGATAATCAAATATTTCTGTATTCATGGCGCTATTAGGCCATGTCAGTATAGGTCGTGTAGTTTATAGTCGGACAAGTTCCGGTTGTATCTTTGGGTTTCGGTGTTGAGGGTTTGTCGGTCGTTATGAACTCAGGTGATTTATATATTAGCCACTTTGGCTTGAGTGAGCGGCCATTCACATTGTTGCCGGACCCCGGCTTTCTGTATTGGTCCTCCCAACACAGACACGCGTTTTCCATTCTGGAATTTGGCGTCATGTCGCATGCGCCTATCACGCTTATCACCGGCGAGATCGGTTCGGGGAAGACGACTCTGCTTCAACAGCTGATCAGCCAGATGGAGGACAATGTCACGACTGGGTTGGTCTCGAATGCCCAAGGTGGGCGCGGGGAAATATTGCAATGGGTCCTCAATGCCCTGAATGTATCAGTCGACTCTCAATCGTCTTATGTGCAGCTTTTTCAAGCCTTGATGGATTATCTGATCGGTGAATATGCGGCTGGTCGCCGTGTGGTTCTGATCTTTGACGAGGCGCAGAACCTATCGCGGGAAGGCTTGGAAGAGCTACGCTTGCTGACAAACATAAATTCCAACAAGGATGAACTCATTCAGCTGATCCTTGTTGGGCAACCGGAATTGCAGGACATGGTCTTGCATCCGCAGATGCGCCAGCTTGCCCAGCGGGTGGCAGCAAGTTTCCATTTGCCTAGCATGGATGCTGAAACAACTGCCGGCTATATTGCGCACCGGCTGCGGGTGGCGGGCGGAACGGGGCAGGAATTCGCCACCGACGCATGTGCGCTGGTTCATAAGGCCACAGGGGGCGTGCCTCGGCTGGTGAATCAGCTATGCGAATTTGCGATGCTCTATACTTGGACTGACGAGGCACGCACGGTCACAGCCAGGATCGTTCAGAATGTCCTGAGGGATGGCGTGTTTTTTGGGGCGCATGCGCTGTCGGAAGGGGCTGAAGGAACCAAGCCCCAGATGCTCGTGTTGCGGGACGGCCAAAAGATTCCTCCAGAAGAAAAGACGGGGTGAGCAAAATGAAAAGCAGCCTGATGCAGGTTAACGGAAAACGGGAAAACTGAGAGTGGATCTTCAGTACTATTGGTCGATATTTTCGCGGCGCCTACCGTATTTCTTGATTGTTGCGTCAGTGATAAGCGCAGCATCAATCATCGTCGCCAAAGCCTTGCCGCCAGTTTATGTGTCAGAGATGACGCTAATTGTTGAAGCCCCACGTATTCCGGACGATCTTGCAGCTTCGACAGTGCGCACCTCGGCCCAAGAGCAGTTGCAGATATTGCAACAGCGTCTGCTGACACGGGCCAATCTGCTTGATATCGCCAACGAGCAGAGGGTTTTTGCCGACAAATCGGAAATGACGGCCGACAGGATTGTGCAGGCGATGCGCGCGCGCACATCGGTAAAAGCCAGCAGCCGCCGCGGTTCGGTGCCCCTGATGCAGATCAGTTTCGAAGCGCGTTCGGGACGAATTGCGGCCGGAGTTCTCAACGATTACTTGACGTTGATTCAACAGGAGGATGTGGAATCGCGGACCGGGCGCGCCACCCAGACGCTGGAATTTTTCGAACGCGAGGTGGCCCGCCTCAGCGAAGAGTTGACCGAACGCAATGCGCGCATCCTATCCTTCAAAACTGAAAATGCTGATGCCCTGCCGGAAAGTCTTGATTACCGGTTGAGCCAGCAGACCTTTCTGCAGGAACGCCTGTCCACGACCGAGCGTGAAATAGCAGGGTTGAAAGATCAACGCGAAAACCTGCTTCTGCTTTTCGAAAACACCGGGCAGGTCGGTGGCACCGGTGTTGGTGACCTGACGCCCGAACGTCAGCAATTGGAAGCCTTGCGTCGCGAACTTAGCGAAGCCCTTGCGGTCTATTCGGAACAGAACCCACGAGTGAAGGTTCTGAAATCCCGGATCGCGCAGGCCGAAGAAGTTGTTCGGGCTCAGCCGGATCCGCAACCGGACGAAGAAGCAACAGGTAATTCGCTTTTGGATGTGCAATTGGCCGAGATCGCGACGCGGGTTGGCGTGCTTGAGGCGCAAAAGAGCGCAACCCGAAAGCAGTTGGATGAGATAACCGGCACGATCAATCGGACCCCTGCAAATGCGATCCGCGCGGAAGAGTTAGCTTTGGATCGTGACAATATACAACAGCAGTACAATCTGGCCGTGGATCGCCTGTCTCGGGCCAGCACGGGTGAGCGTATTGAGGTGACGGCACAGGGTCAGCGTGTGTCAGTTATTGAACCGCCAGTGGTGCCAAGTAAGCCGTCGAAACCCAACCGGGCACTGATCGCAGGTGGGGGCAGTTTCTTTGGCATCCTGTGCGGGATAGCTCTGGTTGTACTGCTAGAACTGTTGAACCGCTCGGTCCGGCGGCCCGAGGATCTGGTATCTCGTCTGGGTGTGACGCCCCTCGCAACTATTCCCTATATTGCGACACCGGGTGAAATCTGGCGGCGGCGAAGCTGGAAACTGGCGCGGTTGTTGGTGATCATAATTGCCGTACCGGCAGCAGTTTATGTAGTTCATGTCTATTACCAGCCGCTGGATCTGATCGCTGAACGGACAATGGAAAAGATAGGCATACGCTGATGATCAGACAAATGAACGATAAAGACTGGTAAGGATAGTGCGCGATGGAAAAATTGCAGGTAGCCATAGAGAAGGCCCGGTCTCAACGGCAGCGAACCAGCCCGCCTGTGGCGCTGAAAAAAGCGCCGGAGCGTACCACCACCTTGTGGGAACAACTGACGCCTGTATCGGTATCGCCACGGATACTCGAAAGAAACCGGCTTGTCGCCAGCACCAGCGGCGCAGATTCAGGTCCATTTGACATGTTGCGCACCCGCATCCTGCAGCAGGCCCGGGCGAATAGCTGGAAACGGGTAGCGTTGGTTTCGCCCCATAGCGGTTGCGGCAAAAGCACAACGGCGGCCAACCTTGCCTTCAGCTTTGAACGGCAGTCCGATCTGCGCACCATGATACTGGATCTTGACCTGCGCCGGGTCGGGCTGGCAAAAATCCTGGAACAGGATTGCGTACGCACGATGGGGGACGTGCTGACCGGATCCGTTGCTTTCGCCGATCATGGTCGCAGGCTGAGTGACAACGTGGCGTTGGGGTTAAACAGTAGTCCGGTTGGGAATCCTGCCGAAATTCTGCAAAGCGGTGCGACAGTTGAGGTGCTGAACGCAATTGAAGCCGATTTCAAACCGGACATCATGATCTTTGACATGCCACCATTGGCGGCCGCGGATGACAATTTCGGGTTTCTCAAGAATACCGATTGCGCTCTGCTTGTGGTCGCTGCCGAGCAAACCTCGCTAGACCAGATCGATGTTGCAGAACGCCAGTTGGCAGAGCTTACCAACGTGATGGGTATCGTATTGAACAAATGCCTTTATTCCGAAGGGGCGTATGGATACGGGTACGGGTGAAGATATGGGCGGAGAAATCTCCCGGATAATTCGATTTATGTTGAATAAAAACTCAATATCAGGGGCTGCCTGCGCCCGGAGCGAAGCCGGAAAAAAATATCCACCCAATCGTGCAAAACCCGTGTACCCCGATAGGTATTTGCAGGCCGGAAATCAAATTTATCTACTCTTCTTGTTTCCCACGGATTCCTAGTCACAAACCTTTTGGGGCCCAGCCATGCGCATCTCAGTAGTCGTTCCACACTATAATCAACCCGAATATCTACAGATCTGTCTGGACACGCTCAAAGCGCAAACCCCGGTTTCCGCCGATGTCGAGATCATAGTGGTCGACAATAATTCCATTGAAACTCCCGAGCATGTCTGCGCTGACTTTCCCGATGTCACATTGCTGCGTGAAACAACGCCCGGCCCCGGACCAGCCCGTAACAAAGGTGTCAGCCACGCATCAGGCGAAATTCTGGCCTTTATTGATGCCGATTGTCATGCCCACAGAGAGTGGCTGGCTGCAATCGAACGCGTCTTTGACAATCCCGAAACTCAGGTTGTCGGCGGGGATGTGCGTGTCAATATCCTGAACCCGAACAAGCCAACTTTTCTGGAGGCTTATGAACGCATCTATGCCTACCGTAATGAAAAGTATATCGCCAAGGGGTTTTCAGGCACCGGAAATCTGGCAATGCGCCGCGAGGTTTACGACCGGGTCGGCGCGTTTGCCGGAATCGGGGTGGCCGAAGATCGCGACTGGGGACAGAGGGCCCGCGCGTCCGGCTACCGTATCATCTATGTCGCGGATATGATCGTTTATCACCCTGCCCGGACACAGTTTTCCAAGCTGGTTCAGAAATGGGACCGCCACATCCTGCACGAATACCAAGAAATGCCCACGGGGATGGGACGCATGCCAAAATGGTATGCCAAAGCGGTCGCTCTGGCGGTTTCGCCCCTGGTCGAAGTGCTTCGGATCGCAACCACAAGCAGGATATCGGGTCTTCGGATGCGCTTTCAGGCGTTCTACTGCCTGGTCATGATCCGGCTTTATAGAAGCTATGCGATGATCCGGCTCGGTTCTTTTGGGGCGCAGCGGCAGGCCCGAAACGACTGGACACGATCCTGATGCAGGGCGGAGTTTTCGTGAGGTTCGGGACGAAGAGCAATAGGTCCCGTTACGCCGAAACCAGCACCCGTCGCAGGAAGAATCCGGCAGTGCGTTTTCACCTTTTTAGTGAATGCAGCAGATCGCCAGGAATGTTACCTATCAACACCTCTGGCAACTCGCCGAAACAATCGGACGCAGATCATGGTATCCGTCGCACAGGTAAGGTGGGGTTAGCGCAACGCTTGTATTTCCTGACATGCCAAGTGTTTCTTTTTCGCCCGGATTGTGTCTTTCTATGGTGGAATTCAGGCGACCTAGGATGGGGGCAACAGGAAAAGAATCCGGGATTTTCAGGTGCGGGCGGACCGGCTTGTCCATAGCGTTTCATTTTGATTGTGAGTTTTCAGGATTGGGTAGAGTTTAATGAAGGTTGCGGTATTGGGCCTTGGCTATGTTGGATTTACGGCAGCCTGCTGCATCGCCAGCGAGGGTCATGAGGTCATCGGAATTGACGTAAGCCAGAAAAAGGTGCGTCAGATCATGGCCGGGCAGGCTCCGATCGTGGAGCCGCGTGTGCAGGACATGTTGACCGAGGGTGTAACGGCCGGTCGGATTTCAGCAGACGTGACGATTGCGGCGCATTTGGACGATTGCGATCTGGTCATTGTCTGTGTCGGTACACCCTCAGCGGCAGATGGATCGCACAATATGGGCTTCATCGCGGATGTGACCCGGCAGATCGCGGTGGCATTGACCGCTGATCGGGATCGCCCGCTGGTTGTCGCCTATCGTTCGACATTTCGCCCCGGCACTGTCGAGGAACTGGTCCTGCCGATTTTCGAGGCCGTTCTGGGCGAAGCGGCGCAACACCGGGTTGAGGTGGTCTATAATCCCGAATTCCTGCGTGAGGGCAGCGCTGTCGAGGATTACTTCAATCCTCCGAAAGTGGTGATTGGAACCCGGGATGGGATCCCCAATGCGGCGATGGAGGAACTGAACGCCAATATAAAGGCACCGATCTTTGTCGTTGGCTACCGCGAAGCGGAAATCACTAAATTCGTTGATAACAGCTGGCACGCGGTCAAGGTGGCCTTTGCCAATGAGGTCGGTCGCGTTTGTCTGGCACAGGGTATTTCTGCGCAGCAGGTGCACCAGATTTTCGTTTCGGATACCAAGCTGAACATCTCTCCTTATTACATGCGGCCCGGTGGAGCCTTTGGCGGCTCGTGCCTGCCCAAGGATGTGCGGGCGTTGCAATATATTGCCGCCGATACCGGTGCCAACTTGCCGCTGATCAACAGCCTGCTGGGATCGAACGAGGCACATAAGCACCGTCTGTTCGAATATGCGGTCGAAGGGTTGGAAAAACCGGCACGTATTCTGCTGGTGGGCCTGGCGTTCAAGGCGGGCACTGACGATCTGCGTGAAAGCCCGAATGTCGATCTGGCGCGCAAGCTTCTGGCCGCCGGATTCGAGTTGGAGATTTATGATCCGGGCATTGATGCCACTAAGCTGGTTGGGGCCAACTTGGGCTATGCCTATAGCCAGTTGCCCGTGCTGGAGCGTTTGCTGGTCGAGCGCACCCATGCTGAAGCTGCAAGTTATGATCGGGTTATCGTCTCTAACGCGACGATTGACGGATTGTCCTTGTCCGGAGATCCGGAGATCCGCCATACAGGTCAGTTGCCATGAAAGATACCGATCTGGTCGAAACGCCCCGCATGGATGTGGCCCGGCAGGACAAGCCTCTTAAAGGTCGACGAGTGCTTATCATCGTTGAGAATCTGCCCTTACCCTTCGACCGGCGGGTTTGGCACGAATGCCGGACGCTGCGCGCGGCTGGTGCCGAAGTCGCGGTGATTTGCCCCACGGGCAAGGGGTACGAAGCCCCATACGAAGAGATCGACGGGGTGCATATCTATCGCCACGCTCTGCCGATAGACGCCAGCGGAGCGCTTGGCTATCTGTTGGAGTATGGGGCCGCGCTGTTTCATGAAATGCGGCTGGCGTTGCGGGTGGCGCACCGTCACGGGTTTGACACACTGCAGGCCTGCAACCCTCCCGACCTGATTTTTCTGGTGGCCCTACCCTTCAAGCTTTTTGGCAAGCGGTTCATCTTCGATCACCACGATATCAACCCCGAGCTCTACGAGGCCAAATTTGGCAAGCGCGGGTTTTTCTGGAAGCTCATGGTGCTGTTCGAACGCTGGACATTCCGCAGCGCCGATGTGGTGATTTCGACCAATGAAAGTTACCGTGTAATCGCACAGGAACGGGGTGGGATTGCGTCTGAAGATGTATTTGTTGTGCGTTCGGGCCCTGATCTCAACCGGTTGATTGTGACCGAGCCAAACCCGAACTGGCGCAAGGGTCGTGCGCATATGGTGGGGTATGTCGGTGTCATGGGCGATCAGGAAGGAATCGACCTGCTGCTAGAATCTGCGAGGATCATCGTGCAGGACCGCCGCCGCGATGTGCAGTTCGTCCTGGTTGGCGGTGGCCCCGCGTTGGACGGGTTGAAGGCGCAGGCCGAGGAACTGGGGCTGAGTGATTACGTGACCTTTACCGGGCGCGCACCTGATATGGATTTGTTCGCAGTGCTTTCGACGGCAGATGTCTGTGTGAACCCGGACCGGGTAAATCCGATGAACGACAAATCCACTATGAACAAGATATTGGAATATATGGCGTTTTCCAAACCTATCGTCCAGTTTGATGTAACCGAGGGACGCTATTCTGCAGGCCGGTCTTCGCTCTATGCTGCACCAAATGACACGCAGGATATGGCCAACAAAATTCTGGAATTGCTTGATGATCCTCAACAATCAGCCGAAATGGGCCGTTTCGGTCGCGCCAGGGTCGAGGCGGAATTGGGCTGGGATCATCAGGTCGATGCGTTGATCGGGGCCTATCAGCGGGCGGTAGAAAAGAAGCCGTTCTGACCCGCAGCCATTGCTCCGGGTGCTTCGACCTATCTTCACCCCAATCGCAGCTTTCTGACATAAAACGCTTCGGCCAGCGCGTCCGGGGCGTTGCATTCCAGACCGCGCAGCCGCATCAGGCCGCGAAATGTCAGGTCGTCGAACCAGTGCTTGCCCACCTGAGAGGCGAAACACTCCATTAGCAGCGAGATTTTGGTGTCGGTATCCGCAACAGAGGCGGGGACGAAGGCGTTGGGTGAACCCATGCCACCATCCCATTTCGGAATCTCGTATTCCAGGATCATATGATCGCGGAACGTGTTCCAGGTCAGTTCTGATAGGATGCGGTGATCCTGATGAAGATCCTGCTTGTATTGGGTCAGGATCAGGTCGGGGTCGTGCACTTTCAGCGTTTCCAGAAACGCCTTCACTTCGGCCCATTGATGTGGGAAATGGCCGTCACGGAAATCCTTCAGAATGATCTCGGATGATCCCGTGCCTTCCAGGAAGCGTTCGGCGCTGGCCCGGGCCTCTTCACCGCGGACACCCGAGGCTGCACAGACCACCCAGACGATATGGGCATCCGGATTGTCGCGGATGAGCCGCAAAATGGTTGCGCCCGCACCGATTTCGATATCGTCGCTGTGGGCACCGAGACAGAGCACCGTGCCGAGTTTCCCAAGGCCGAGTTCACGCATCGTCTTAGTCGTCCTTCCAGACCTGCCAGGGCGTATTCCCGGCGGCCACCCGATCATCCAGCGCCTGCTTTTCCTTGAACGTGTCCATGCAGGTCCAGAAGCTTTCATGCTGATGCGCATAAAGTCGCTTTTGCCCGACCAGACGTTCGAAGCCTTCGATCACCAGTTCCTCACCTTCATGCAGATTGTCGAAAATCTCGGGGCGCAGGGCAAAATAGCCGCCATTCATCCACATGCCCGAGTCTTTCACATCCGAGATTTGCGCCACGCGGCTGTCGTTGCCGAAAGACACCAAATGGAAGGAATACGGGGGTTTTACACAACAGAAACCGGCGACCGCATCGGTGGCGGAAAAGCCCTGGATCATTGCATCGAGATCAAGATCGGTCAGCGTGTCGGCATAGTTGGCCAGAAACATTTCTTCGCCGTCCAGATGCTCGCGCACGCGTAAAAGGCGACCGCCGATATTGGTATTCTGACCGGTGTCGACAAAGGTGATGCGCCAGTCCTGAATATCGCTTTGCAGAACGTCGATCTTGGCACCGCCATTCTCGAAGACGAAGTCGTTATTCACCCGCTCGTCATAGTCCAGGAAGAACTGCTTAATCGCCTCGCCTTTGTAACCCAGACAAATGATGAAATCCTTATGCCCGTAAGATGCATAGTACTTCATAATGTGCCACAGGATCGGACGACCACCCACAGGCACCAGCGGCTTGGGAATCTGATCGGAATAATCCCGCAGTCGGGTTCCCTGACCACCACAGAACAAAACGACTTTCATAACTGGTCCTTTTCCTTTTGCTCAGGCTCGCGCCCGGGTTTCCTGTGATGTCAGCACCGTGGCTTCGGGGACAAAAACCACCAGTTCGGCACCCCATTCGGCGGTATAGGAAAGCTGTTCGGCGATCTCGTCGCGGAAGTTCCAGGGCAGGATGACGATAACGTCCGGTTTGGTTTCAGCGATCTTGTCCGGATGGTGGATCGGAATCCGGGAACCGGGCAAATAGCGACCCTGTTTATAGGGGTTGCGGTCGACCGTATAAGAGATGAGGTCAGTTTTGATCCCGCAATAGTTCAGGAAAGTGTTGCCCTTGCCCGGCGCGCCATAGGCAGCGATCTGTTTACCAGCGCGTGCCGCGGCGATCAGATATTCCAGCGCCTTGCGTTTGGTTTCGCGGACCTGTTCGTCGAAAGAGGCATAGGTTTCCATCCGGTCCAGACCCGCAGCCAGTTCCCGGTTGCGGAAGGCAACAAGCCGGTCGGTCACCGGTTTGGTGTCGTCTTCCTCGTGGCGGCCAATGATGCGCAGTGACCCGCCATGGGTGGATACCTCTTCGATATCGAACAGCCGGATACCGTGATGGGCAAAGACCCGTTCCGCCGCAATCAGCGAGAAATAGCAGTAATGCTCGTGATAGACCTGATCGAACTGGTTGCCTTCCATGGTGGCCAGAAGATGCGGAAACTCGATTGTCATCACCGCACCGGGCTTCATCATGATCTTCAGCCCGGCCACGAAGTCATTCAGATCGGGCACCTGCGCCAACACGTTCTTACCCAGGATCAGATCGGCCTGCCGCCCTTGTGCGGCCAGCTTCTGGGCGGTTTCGACACCAAAGAACTCGACCTCGGTCGGAACACCCTTGTCGATGGCCACCTGGGCCACGTTTTCTGCGGGCTCCACCCCGTAACAGGGAATGCCCAGCGTCACGAAATGCTGCAACAGATAACCGTCATTGCTGGCCACCTCGACCACCTGACTGTCGGAACCCAGTCCGAAACGGTCTTTCATGTCGTGACAATAGCGGCGCGCATGTTCCACCCAGCTATCTGCATAGGATGAGAAATAGGCATACTCGGTAAAGATCTCCTCGGCCGGGACGAACTCGTCGAGCTGGGCGAGATAGCATTCGTGGCAAACGAAGGCATGGAGCGGATAGAACGGCTCCATCTTCGAATAGTTTTCTTCAGCGACATAGCTTTCGCACAGGGGCGACATGCCGAGATCGACCAGCGTATGCTTAAGGTGTGTGCCGCAAAACCGACAGGGGAAAGATCCGGTAGGAGCTGACATGCGGGGCCTCTCTTTTTACTTCAATGCGTTTCGTATCAGGAATTGATCAGTTCCGGCGCAAGCCCAAGCTCCGCCAATTGTGCCGTTATCTCGTTACGGTAGATAGGATTCATCAACACGACAACATCGGGCGGATCTTCCGTCAGCGCCTGTGGCGAAATGATCTGCTGGCCGGTTCCGGCCAGGTGCTTACCCTGTTTGTGTGGGTTGATGTCGACCACACGGGTGATCGTGTCACGGTCCCCCAGCATGTTGAGGAAACCAACCGCTTTGGCACCTGCCCCCCAGGCCACAGCCCGGCGACCTTCGGCACGCCATTGCGCCAGCCGGTCGCGCCAATCGGACATCTTGGCATTCTGTGTTTCGCCAAATGCAGCGACATCCGCCGCCAGCTGCCCGAGATTGCCGGTGTTGCTGCCCGGGTTGCCGGTGTTGCTGCCCGGGTTGCCGGTATCCGTTCTCGCAGCCCGTGCTTCGATTGTCAGAAACTGCTTTTCAAAGGTCTCTTCCACGCGCAGCACGTCAAAGCCGCAGACCGCAAAGGACCGGGTCAAGGATTCGACACTAAAATAGGAACAATGCTCATAAATCACGTCCCAAACCGAACCCTGCCGAATGATCAGATCGGTGTCCGGCACTTCGAAATAGATCACTGTACGATCCGGATCGGTGATCGATCGCCGGATCATCCGCAGGAAATCATTCGGGGCCGGGATGTGCTCATAGACAAAACGCGAGGCCAGCAGGTCGGCCTGCAGGCGGGCGTGTTCTTCGCCATAATAGTCATTCGACCAGGTGATACGGTCAGCGGCCGAGGTGTTGACCCGCTCACCCTCGTAGGATGGGTCAAAGCCGTACCCGGTATTACCCCCGGCCTCGCAGAGCATGGCCAGAAAATCGCCTTTGCCACAGCCGATATCGACCACGGTGCGCTGATGCAGCCCATAGGTGTCCACCAGACGGTCGACCAGTTTCTGCGAATAGTTTTGAAAGGTCGGCGAAAAATGCAGCGAGTTGTCGTATTGCTGATCGTATTCGATCCGGTCCGGATCGAAGGACACATTCCAGATAAATCCGCAATCGGGGCAGAAGGCCAGATCGATATCCCCCCGGCGGCAGGCGCGGGCGCTGTCAGCATCCGGCCATAGCACGCCGATCAGCACCGGCTGATCGGACAGTGAAAAGAAAAGCCTGGCATGGTTCCCGCCGCAAACCGGACAGGCAGGCACAGAAGGTGTGGCGGTCATTGCGTTGGCTCCATTTCCGGGGCGGTATCAGTTGTCAGGATTTCAGGGGACAGTTGCATGCTGGCGATCTGCGCGGCGATTTCGTCACGATAGATACTGTTCATCACGATCACGATGTCCGGGCGCTTTTCGGTCAGAATCTCGGGTGCCATGATGGGGGCGGCGCAGCCGGGCATGTAGTGCCCCTGCCGTGCCGGGTTGATATCGACGACGCACGAGACGATCCCCGGATCACCGATGGTGGTCAGAAAACCCACCGCCTTCGAACCGGACCCCCAAAGCGCCACGCGCTGTCCTGCGTCATGCCAGGCGGCAAAACGCTGCCGCCATCCGTCGATGCGCGACCGCGCGGTATCGCGGAACTCTGCAACCAGTTTTGTGGTCTCAGCCAAATCGTCGGCCAGTTCAGGCAGCGGTGACGGGCGATCCGATACTGCTGCTTCGATGATCAGGTATTGCTCACCATAAACCCGGCGCAGGTCGAGCACATCAAACCCCGCCAGCCGGAAGGCCCGCGCCAGAGATCCGGCGGTGAAATAGCTGGCATGCTCGTAATAGATGTCCCAGAACGCACCTTCGATCAGGATACGCCGCAGGTCCGGCACCTCGAAACCAAAGCGCAGGCGGCTACCATCCCCGGCGGCCTGCCGCATCAGAGCCAGAAAACCGGCGACATCGCCAATATGTTCCAGCGTGTGCCGGCAGATCAGAAAATCCGCGTCTACCGGTACGTGGGATTTGGTGAAGTTCTCAGCGTGAAAGGTCAGCCCGCCCGGTTCCGAACTGCGGCCCGGTACATAGGCCGGGTCATAGCCGGTACCGCTACAGCTGCCTTGGACGCAGATCAGGCGCAGGAAATCACCCTTGCCGCATCCAACCTCGATCAGATGCCCGCCGCCAAGGCCGAATCGCTCGATCCAGCCCTGCGCCAGATCCGCTACAAACGCATTGAATGTGGGCGAGCCGCCCTGTGCGTCTTCATACCCAGTGCCGTAATCGACCCGCGCCAGATCAAACCGGGCGTTGAAAGCCAACCCGCATTCGGGGCACCAGCACAGCGCCATGTCACCGGTCGGAAACCCGAGCGCAGTGACACGGTCCGGCAACAGCAACGTGCTCTGCACCGGAATGTCGGTCAGATCATAGAGAGGCCGTATATTCCCGGACTGGCCGCAGGACGGACAGGCTGTGCCCGGCGCTTCACCGCTCGTGGTGATATCTGCAGGTGTCACGGATCACCCCGCAGCAGCGCGGCGTTCCGTCCAGAATAGCTCGGCATCAAGCGCGCCGCTCTCCATATGGTCCTGAAGTGTTTTCAGGCGAGTGAAACGCGAGCCCTCGAAATCCGCCAGCTCCAGCCCGTTGTTCACATAGGCCTTGTGCAGTTCCTCAATACCCATCGGGACCGTCCATTGCGGGTCATAGCCCGGCAGCCCGGTTTCGATCTTCGAGAAATCCACCCGGTAGCAGCGCTTGTCGGGTCCGCCGCCCGGTTCATAAGCAATGCGGCTGCCCGGAACCAGTTGCTCGACATGCTCTGCAACGTCGCGCACCTGGTAGTTTTCGCTGGAGCGTCCAACATTCCAGGCGGTGTTGTGGATCAGGTCGCGCGGGGCCTCCAGCGTGGCAAGGAAGGCACGGCTGATATCCTCGATATGAACCAATGGTCGCCAGGGTGTACCGTCGCTTTTGATCAGAACCTCGCCTTGCAGGAATGCGTAACCGACCAGGCTGTTGACCATCAGATCCGCGCGCAGTTTGGGTGAGGCACCATAAGCGGTGGCATTGCGCAGGAAGACCGGCGAGAAACTGTCATCCGCCAGATCGGACAGGATCGCCTCGCTGCGGACCTTGGACTCACCATAGGGCGTAACCGGATTGAATTCGGCGCTTTCGTCCAGCACATCCTCGGGACTGGCAGCCCCGTAAATCGAGCAGGACGACGAGAATGCGAACCGTTCCACCCCAGCCGCCTTTGCCGCGCGGCCAAGGGTCAGCGTTGCATTCGCGTTGATGTCATAGGTGCATTGTGGATTGAGATTTCCCATCGGATCGTTCGACAAACCGGCAAGATGGATCACCGCGTCGAAACCTTCCATGTCGGCAGGCTCCACATCACGGATATCCTTGCGGATTACGGCGTCCGCTTCGGGCATCCCGGACATGTCGCAATGTTCGAAATAGTAACTGTCGAGCCCGGCCACATGATGCCCGCGCTCCTGCAGAAAGGGGATCAGAACCCCGCCAATATACCCGTTATGCCCGGTAACCAGAATGCGCAACTTGCCAACCTCCTAAATCAGCCTCTGGCCCAAACGACAACGCGTACCCGGCACCGTCGAACTCAGTGACCTTCAACAAAAACACTCACCCCGGCAAAGGTTATCGCCATGCAATTTTCCGGGTTTCCGGCATGTAACTGAAAGCGACAGCAAGGGTGAAATCCAATCAAAATCGTACATTCTGAATACAAGGGCGCAACCAGAATTCAACCTTTTTGTGAAAACCGTTCAAACCGTGGTCTCTGCGCCTCAGGCCAGCAAATCACCTTGGAAGAGGAAGTCGTCACTGGTTAGCGACAACCCGTACACACTATTGATCACACCGATCAATTCGTCCTCGTCCCCACCGGCCCCCAATAGCCAGATTGCGGTACCCGCAGGCAGGCCCGCAGCATCCTCGGTCAGAACATAATCCGTCGAGACTCCAGCCAGCTGAATTTGATCCGTTCCGGAAACAAAATCCCAAGCGTAGCCAAAATCGTTGACGCCATCAGTGCTGCCGTCGCCGTCATTGTAGTAGCTACCGTTAGAATCACCGAAGACAAAGACATCCGCGTCTTCGTGGCCAACCAGCACATCACGTTCCCCCAGCCCCGGCAGCGCCACATTGGGATCTGCACCAACCAGCAGATCCGTGCCATCGGTTCCCATAATGATGTCATCGCCTTCAATTTCGGCAAATGCAAGATCGTGGTAGGTGATGTCCCAATGGTGAGCAATCAGCGCGAAAGAGCCATTCAGGGGCTCCGTCATCACATCGGTACCCTCCATGAGCCACTCTACAGGCTCAGTGCTACCTTCTTCCCAAATTTTGAAGCGGTAGGTCCTGTTGATCAGGTCGGTCTGCTCCACCCGGATGGTCACGTTGTATGTTGCGCCTTCGGTAAAGCTGAAAGGCGCTGTGTCGAGATGCGGTGAACTCCAGTTCGGGTGATCGTGAAGCTCAAACCGATTGTTATTAATGTTGTAGAACGGCGAAACAATTGGGTTGTATCCAGCAAGTGGTTGCCAGCCCGAAATGGGATCATTTGTATGCCCGCCCCAGAGCATCCCAAATCCAAGACCAGCGCCATCTCTAAGTGTTCCGTTGTTAATGTCGTTGATCGTCAGAGACAGGTTAACCTCATAGTTGTCCCAGGACTGATCGCCAAATGTCAGAATCCGGTCATATCCAGGTTGCGTTGTTCGAACACCGTCTGCGGTGACCGTCCAGTCCCCGTCGACCACCTGAGTCACATCTTGCAGGTTCGTGACATTCGACCAGTCGACCACGTAATCAGCGGCCCAAGCTGTGCCGTCTTCATAGTCGATCGCGATGTCCCGGGTATAAACATCTCCATTTGAATAGGTCGCCGTTATGGTCACCACATCATCGACAGAGGAGCCATCCAGCGCAGCAAAGTCGAGGTCGATGTTGAAATCACCGTCTTCTTCAAGTCGGCGAGTATCAGGCCCGATAGAAAGTGTCTGTTCCGGACCGCCATTAAGGGAATAGCTCAACGACACCAGCCCTGCAGCATAGGCATTGCCCAGGATATTTACCCACTGCTGCGATGCACCCGGTGCACCAAAGGTCTGTGTATCCCCGTACCAAACATCAATTGGATCACGCACATCAAAGCTTACGGTTGCGGTATCTGTGTTAGTGCCGTCGGTGATGGTGTAGGTAAAGCTGTCCG
>NZ_WQCA01000023.1 GCF_013032445.1 Ruegeria arenilitoris
AGGTTCACGGTCTCCGCGGCAAACTGAGACTGGTTCGAATTCGCCTGACAGCACCCTTGGATTGGTGGTGACGCCATCCAATAATCCAAAATCTATCAGGTCTTTGATGTCGTTTACTTCTGCAGTGTCCACGAAGAATTTCATGAGCTTCCCTGATCGAATATGGGGTGGTTTTGGTCGCACCTGAACCCGCCTGGAGTAGCTACTTTGACGGATGGGTGTATCCGAAGCACGGCCTCAGAACGTGTAGCGCATCCCAAATTCGGTGTAGTTCTGGTTCAGTGTGAGATCCGCTTTCCTGCTATCACGGATGACGTGTTCCGCGTTGGGCAGATCGTTCGTTTTTGCGCGTTGCAGTGCAGTCTGCGGGTCAAAGCCATGCTTGATCCAGCGATGCTGTAGCCGGTTTTCGAGTTCCTCCAATGTGGGGCTGACAAAAACCGTTGCGGCGTAAACATCTGCCAACGTCCTCCACGGGTCGCTATTCATCAAAAGGTAGTTCCCTTCCACAACCACAATTGGAGTTTCAGGGTGAACCGCAATCGCATTGGCGATGGCCAAGTCCATTTGGCGATCGAATTTAGGATGAAAGGACTCATGCTGCGCGGATTGCAGCCCTCTGATTGCAGTGCAGAACCCAACTGCGTCGAAGGTTTCCGGCGCGCCTTTTCGGGACAGCAAGCCTCGCTTTTTCAGCACGCGATTGTCCAGATGATAACCGTCCATGGGTACCAACGTGGCTAAAGGAACCGCAGAGCTTTGTTGCACGTTCAGCGATTGAACGACGGTTTCTGCCAAAGTCGACTTTCCGGATGCAGGGGGGCCGGCGATTGCGACAATCGTCCGAACCCCAACCTGCCTCCGGGAGGAAATCAGGTCACAAACGCGCTTTGCATCGTGATCAATCACGCGGCGTCCTCTTTTGGAGGTTCCTTGGCGCCGGTCATAAAAGCCACGGCGTCCGACATCGTATAGTCTTTGGGGTCAATCGTACAAAGACGTTTGCCCAGCCGGTGCACATGGATGCGATCCGCGACTTCGAAGACATGCGGCATGTTGTGGCTGATCAGAATGATCGGAATACCACGCGCCCGCACGTCCTGGATCAGTTCAAGCACCTTGCGGCTTTCCTTCACACCCAAAGCAGCCGTCGGTTCGTCCATGATGATGAACTTAGTTGCAAAGGCCGCAGCACGGGCAACGGCTACGCCTTGGCGCTGGCCGCCAGAGAGAGTTTCGACCGCCTGATTGATCGACTGTACAGTCATCAGCCCAAGCTCGGTCAGTTTTTCACGGGCGAACTTCTCCATCGCGGGACGGTCAAGCTGACGCATGTATTTGCCCCTGAACCCTTGTTTGCGGATCTCGCGCCCCATGAACATGTTGTCGGCTATCGACAGGGCAGGGGACATGGCGAGCTGCTGATAAACAATCTCGATCCCCATGTTCCGGGCGTCGATCGGCGAGGTGAAATTGACCTTTTTGCCTTCGATCAGAATTTCGCCCTCGTCCGGGATCGTGGCGCCACAGATAGCCTTGACGATGGACGACTTTCCCGCGCCGTTATCTCCGATCACGGCAAGGATTTCTCCTTGCCGCAGTTCAAAGTCGGAATGGTCGATGGCGGTAACGTGGCCATAGCGCTTCACGAGCCCGCGACCTTGGACGACTGGAGTTGTGTCTGACATTAGCCCGATACCTTTCTGATCCACTGGTCGACGGCGACCGCCGCGATGATGAGAAGTCCGATGAGCAGGAAGGTCCACTGCGCATCTGCGCCCAGCAGCCTCAGACCCAGAGTAAACACGCCGACGATCAAAGCTCCGAACAACGATCCCAGAATGGAGCCTCGCCCGCCGAACAACGAGATACCCCCAATCACAACAGCGGTAATGCTCTCAATATTGGCCAATTGGCCGGAGGTCGGCGAGACCGATCCGATGCGCCCGATCAAAGCCCAGCCCGCAAAGGCACAGATCAAACCGGACAGCATGTAAACGGACATCAGGGTTTTGTGGACGTTCACGCCGGAAAGTTCGGCAGCCTCAGGGTCGTCTCCGACTGCATAGACATGCCGGCCCCAAGCCGTGTGTTTTAGCGCGTAAGCCAGCACGAAAATTAGAACGAGCATAAACATCACGCCAACTGTGAAGGTCGCGCCGCCGATGCTGAATTTTGTGCCAAAGAATTGCAGGAACGGGGCGTTGGCCTCGATATCCTGACTGCGGATTGTTTCGTTTGCGGAGTACAGGAAGTTTGTCGCCAGTACGATCTGCCACATGCCGAGCGTGACAATAAACGGCGGTAGCTTTACGCGACTGACCAGCCATCCATTGAGAGCGCCGATCAGGGTTCCCATTGCCAGCCCGCACATCACTGCAATGGGCACGGGGATGCCGTAGCGGAAGGTGAACTGACCCATAATGACGGATGAAAACACCATGATCGCACCGACGCTTAGGTCGATGCCGGCGGTCAGAATCACAAGGCTTTGTGCCGCGGCCACGATGCCCACGATCTGAACCTGTTGCAGGATCAGCGTCATCGCAAAGGGTGAGAAGAACTTTGAGCCCAGTAGCAGGCCAAAAATTACGATCGCGCCAACCAGAACGATCAATGGCACAAAGGATGGATTGACGTGGAGAAGATGCTGCAACTTCCCTAGAACACCACGCCGGTGATCTTCAAACTCCGCAACTGTTTCTGACGCGTTGGCGGCTGTTTCGAATTCCTGGGCGTTTTGGTTTGCTTCGGACATATCTCCCCCTTTTCGTGGCTGGCATAGCGTCCACGAAATCAGTTTACAGGAAGTTTCGGTTTGCTGGTGAAAGGATTGATGAGGCGCTGCGGCGCGCCTCACCCAATAGGGCTGTACTTAGCCCCAGCAGAGATTCAGGCCTTCTGCGACCGACAGCGACTCAACCCCATCAACCGGCTGGTCGGTGATGAGCGCCACGCCCGTGTCATAGAAATCTTTGCCGGGTGTGTTTTCGGGCTTCACGCCCTCTTCGGCCCATTTTTTTACGGCCTCAACACCAAGCGAGGCCATCAACAGCGGGTACTGCTGGCTTGTCGCCCCGATCACACCAGCTTCGACGTTTTGGACACCGGGACACCCGCCGTCGACCGAAACGATCAGTACGTCGTTTTCACGCCCGATAGATTTCAGCGCCTCATATGCGCCCGCAGCGGCCGGTTCGTTGATCGTGTGAACAACGTTGATGGATGGATCCTTTGCCAGAAGGTTTTCCATCGCGCGGCGCCCGCCTTCTTCGTTGCCGTCTGTCACGTCACTGCCGACCAGACGCGCATCGGTTTCGTCGCCGATGACGTTCGGGTCCGCCAGGTCCACGCCGAACCCGTCGAGGAAACCCTGATTGCGCAGAACGTCCACTGTCGGCTGGCTTACGTTCAGATCCAGCGTCGCGATCTTGGCATCGGCTGCGGCGTCACCCATTTTGGCCTTTGCCCATTGACCGATCAGTAGCCCGGCCTTGTAGTTGTCCGTCGCAAATGTTGCGTCCGCCGAGTCAATCGGGCTAAGCGGCGTATCCAGCGCAATGACCAAAACCCCCGCATCCCGTGCCTGTTTGACTGCAGGAACGATCGAGCTGGTGTCGGATGCCGTCAACAGAATGCCTTTTGCGCCGTCGAGAATGCAGGTTTCAATGGCCTGAACCTGAGTTTCATGGTCGCCATCAACTTTACCGGCAAACGCTTTGAGCGTCATGCCAAGCTCTTCTGCCTTGGCAGTTGCGCCTTCCTTCATCTTTACAAAGAACGGGTTGGTGTCGGTCTTCGTGATCAGGCAGACGGTTTCCCCCGCCGCTTGAGCGGTTGCCGCAGCCATTGTGAGCGCGGTCGCAGATACGGCAATCTTGAATAGATTTTTCATATTGTCCTCCCAGAAAAATGTTGTTGCCCCGCGTGGCGTTCCTGCGGGACGCGCCTCCATCCTCCAATGAAGGTCGTATTCAAGAAACTGTGATTCTAGCCCTTCTGTCAATTAATAAATAAAGTTTATTTATTAATTTGCGTCGCAATCTTTCCATAAGAAAACAAGGTGTTTATGTTCAGGGTTATGGAGAAAGAGGCTCTCAATATACTGACCGGAGGCGTAAGTCAAAGCGGCGTACGCGATCATAACGAACGCCTGATTTTGACAGTTTTACAACGACATGGACCCGCGGCAGGCGCGGACGTCGCGCGTCTGACGGGCCTCTCTCCTCAGACCGTATCCATCATTTTGCGCAAGCTCGAAAAAGATGCGATTCTCAAGCGTGGAACGCCACTGCGCGGGAAAGTGGGAAAGCCATCAATCCCAATGGAGCTAAACCCGGAAGGCATCTTGTCGGTGGGTATGAAGATCGGCCGGCGCAGTGCTGACCTGCTTTTGATCGACTTTACGGGCAAACCACGTCGCCAGCTCTCTACGACATATGACTATCCTCTGCCCGAGGCCGTTTTCGGGTTTCTGGAAACTGGTTTGGAAACGTTGCTGTCCCTTGAGCCTCACAGGCTACGCGACCGGGTTTGCGGCATTGGGATCGGGACTCCGTTCGAACTGTGGAAATGGCACGACCTGTCTGGGCTTGCCGCCGAGAAATTCAGGTCCTGGAAAAACGTGAATTTCTTTTCCGAGGTCGCCAAGTTCAGCGACCTGCCAGTTTTTGTGGTCAACGATGCGACGGCTGCCTGTCACGCCGAGCATCTTTATGGGCGCGGGGCCGAATATCGCGACTATTTTTATTTCTTCATCGGGTCAATGATCGGCGGCGGGGTCGCGCTGAACGGCACCGTGTTTGAGGGCAACCAGGGAAATGCAGGTGCCTTGGGCGCGATGCGAACGACCGGGCCTTTAGGCGAAAGCCAACAACTGATCGATACTGCCTCTCTGTTCCTGCTCGAAGACAGGTTGATCGAAGCCGGTGTCGATCCCCAAATCCTCTGGAAGAAGCCACAGGATTGGAGCAGCATTTCACGATTTGTCGAGCCCTGGATTGGGACCACGGCACAGGAACTTGCCAAGGCTGCCTTGTCTATTTGCGCGGTCATCGACTTTGAGGCGATTTTCATAGACGGTGCGTTCCCATCGGAAGTGCGGGAAGAGTTGGTTGCCCGGGTTCGTCGTTACCTCCTTAACCAAGACAAGCGCGGATTGATTCCTCCGGTCGTAGAAGCCGCAGCAGTTGGCGAAAACGCCCGAGGCATTGGAGCGGCAAGCAGCCCGATCTTCCGCCAGTTTCTATTGAACACCAATGCGGGGCTTTCTGGGATGTAGCTTAAGCTCATAGGGGTCAAGTCCTAGTCAAAAAGGAACCGCTCCTACTCAACGTGGAGGCTTTAGAACGGTCGCTTTGACGCAGCTGCATACAGTATCCAATTTGGCACCAGAGGACCGTTAAGGGCCGAAATCCGCTTGTGGAATGTAAATAGTTGTTTCGGCATGTTCGTTCATTGCTTTGCGTTCTCAAACCATTCGGTCATTTTTGTTTGGCCTGAACATCCAAATGTCGGAGTAGAACTCTTGGGATGGACGGATAAAACCTACTGTGATCCTATGCTGTCGCAGTTCATGGGCATTCAATGCGATCAATTTCGTATATTGTAGGTATTTTGGTAGCCATTGCCGCCAGCATTGGCCTTTATTTGGTTTCTTACCAGTACTTTGTTTCGGAGGAGCTTTCGAAAGCTCAGGGCCGGCTTTCTCTCTATCAAAGCTCGGTAAACAGCGAACTCGAACGATTTTCCCACCTCACATACGTGCTGTCACAGGATTCCTTTGTAATTGGAACAGCCGAAGGAGCCGGCACCGGCACTTTAAACCGACGCCTCGAGGATTTTGCAGACCAGGCGGGGCTGGATGCGATCTACCTGATGGACGAAGACGGGATCACGATTTCAGCATCGAACTACCGCGACACTGGGAGCTTTGTTGGCCAAAACTACGCTTTCCGTCCGTATTTCCAAACTGCCGTTTCTGGTGAACAGGGCCGCTTTTATGCCATCGGGGCAACGACCGGTCTGCCGGGTTACTTCATTGCAAATGCGGTTCTCGACAACCGGGGATCTTCTACTGGTGTCATAGCGATTAAGATCGATTTCTCTGATCTTCAGGTCAGTTGGAAAAACTCGGGCGAACAGGTATTTCTGGCCAATGAAGACGGTGTCGTTTTGCTTTCATCGAACTCGGATTGGCTGTACCGCGTCCTGACGCCATTGTCGGAACAGCAAAAAGAGAGGATCCGAAACGCCAGACAGTTTCCGGGACAAGATTTGGGTCCGTTGGATTGGGCTGAATTGCCGGGGGATCAGGCCAGAATTGCGGGGACGAAACGCCTGCATCTTGCAGCTACGGATTTACCCCATGGCTGGTCGCTTCATTATTTTGCAAGTGACGATCAGGCCGTTGCGCGCAGTTGGCTTGTAACAGCAGTTTTTGTCCTTTTGGCGGGGCTCGCATTTATCTTTTTCCAGATACAACGCGCAAGGCGGGTAAGCGCGGCCTTGGTGCGGTCCGAAGAGGAAGAAGCAAAGCTGCGCGAGGCAAATCAAAGGCTCGCCATCGAAATCGACGACCGCAAGACAGCCGAGCGGAGCCTCAAACGCACCCAAGGCGAGTTGGAGCGCGCAAGCCGACTGGCGGCTCTGGGGCAACTATCCGCGTCGGTCACGCATGAACTGGGCCAGCCCATCGCTGCGATGCGTAATCACCTAGTGGCAGAAGAGATCTCATCTTCCAGTGAGTCCAAGCTGCCGCAAAAAATCGGAAGCCTCGTGGACAGGATGGAAGGGATCACGCGCCAATTGCGGTTTTTTGCACAGTCAGAGAGTGAAGCGTTCGACGACGTAGACTTATGCACTTCGGTTAACGCCGCGTTGGCTCTGGTTGCGCCAAACATCGAGCAGGGCAAGGTGAAAATTTCAATTGATGCGTCGACTGGCCCGGCCATTATCCGGGGCAGTGCCCTGCGGATCGAACAGGTCATCACTAATCTTTTGCGCAATGCCATAGATGCTACGGATGAAGCGGATGGGCCTGAAATCCATATCGCTGTCATGACATCTGATGATGAGGTCGTGTTGGAAATTCAAGACAACGGTCACGGGTTGGGCGAGGCAACGCTGGCTGAGTTGCAAGAGCCATTTGTAACCACAAGAGAGAGCGGGAGAGGCATGGGCTTGGGACTGGCTATCTCCACCAGCATTGTCAAAGATCACGACGGCACAATGACGGCCCGAAATCGTAATGGCGGCGGAACAATTTTCCGTGTCACCTTCCCGATTGCCCCAATTACGGAAGAAACGGACGAATGACTCAGCAGCAACCCTTCAAAGTTCTGGTCGTTGATGATGACAAATCGATGCGACAATCTCTTATCGAGTTGCTCGAAGCCGCTGGATGGACTGTTAGCGCCCTGTCGCGCGCGACCCACGTGACTGAGTATCTGGCCAGCGCGTCGCCCGATGTCATTCTGTCCGATGTGCGTATGCCGGGTATGTCGGGGCTTGAATTGCTGGCCAGTCTGGACAGGCGTGTAGCGCCTCCGGTGGTATTGATTTCGGCACATGGTGACATCCCGATGGCGGTTCAAGCCATACAGGAAGGGGCGTACGGGTTTATCGAGAAGCCATATGAACCACGGCGATTGCTGACGGTGCTGAGGCACGCGGCTGAACAAAACCGAATGCGGAAAAGCAATGCCCGCCTCAAAGACCGGCTGTTCAAACTGTCAGGCCTTGACCGCATCCTGCTGGGCCAAACAGGAGCCATTACAGACTTGCGACAAGAAGTACTTGATCTTGCTGATACATCGGTTGCGGTTCTGTTGCAGGGGGATACCGGCACTGGGAAGGAGCTGGTTGCCCATGCTTTACATGATTTGGGCCGCTCGCCGGACGCACCGTTTCTGGCGCTGAATTGCGCCGCATTGTCGGCCGATACGTTTGAAGCGGAAATGTTCGGCGTCGCGGGTGAATCCGACGGAAGGCTTGTGGCGGCATCGGGTGGGACCTTGTTTCTGGATGAAATCTGCTCGTGCCCACCAGCGGCGCAGGCCAAGCTACTGAGGGTCATCGAAGATCAGCAGGTGCTACCGGTGGGGGCTGTGTTGCCAGTGCCAGTAAGCTTCAGGGTCGTGTCAGCAACCAACGAGGACGTTGTATTGGCAGCCGAGGAAGGCCGCCTGCGTCAGGACCTTTTGTTTCGACTGAATACTGTTGTCCTGTCTTTACCTCCGCTACGTCAAAGACGGGATGATCTGGTTCTGTTGGCAACGCATTTCTTGAACGAATACGCGCAGGTTTATGAGATAGACGCGCCAGAACTCGATCAGGACGATTTGGCCGCTCTGCTTGCACATGACTGGCCCGGCAATGTGCGTGAATTGCGCCATGTCTGCGAACGGCGTATTTTGGCGGCCCGGCGTGGAGGAGGGTCGGTGGCGCAGGCCATCCAGAGCGATCAGCACTTCGACGAAGTGCCCGATACACTGCGCGAAGCGGTTGCTGCTTTTGAACGCGAGCTCGTCGGCAAAGCCATCAAAGTACATAAAGGCCGCATGGATGCCGCCGCCGAAGCGCTTGGGATTGGCCGCCGGACGCTCAACGAAAAGATCGTCAAACTCGGCCTCGATAAAGAGGCACTGTTGTAGCTGAGACCACTCTGCGGATATCCGCAGGGAAACAGAAATTCCACGCGCATTTTCCTTCATAGGCAGGCTGCCGCGCATCCTGAATACTCCACCCAAGCGAATTGCGTGATCTGGGAGGAGCCTTTATGCGCAAACATCTTAACCGGGCGGCCATTGCTGCCCTGACGCTGACCGTTGCATCCGAAGCACTGGCCGTAGAATGGAACGTTTCTCTGTGGGGCAAGCGTCGTGCCTTCACCGAACATGTCGAGAAACTTGCCGAACTGGTGAACGAAAAGACGGGCGGTGAGTTCACACTCAACATCAGCTATGGTGGCCTTTCGAAGAACAAGGAAAACCTCGATGGGATTTCGATTGGCGCGTTTGAAATGGCCCAGTTCTGTGCTGGCTATCACCGCGACAAGAACCCCTCGATCACCGTCTTGGAACTGCCGTTTCTTGGTGTGACATCACTGGAGCAAGAGGTCGACTTGTCAATGGCCGTTTATCAACACCCAGCCGTTGTCGAGGATCTGGCCCGCTGGGACGCAACTCTGCTGATGCCGTCGCCGCTGCCGCAGTACAACCTCGTTGGTGTCGGTGAAGCACCCAAATCCCTAACCGATTTTGAAGGTCTGAGCGTACGGGCGACAGGTGGTATCGGCAAGGCGATGGAGACGGTAGGGGCAGTTCCGACCTCGATGTCTGCATCCGAGGTGCGCCAGGCAATGGACAGCGGCATCGTCAAAGCGGTCAGCTTTGCGCCACACGCGCATATGTCCTTCGGTACCATTGAAAATGGCACGTGGTGGACGACGAACCTCAACCCCGGCACCGTCAACTGCCCAGTCGTGGTGAACACGCTGGCACTGGAAGACCTTTCTGACGAACACCGCAAAGCTCTGCTGGGATCGGTGGATGAGGCACTGGATCACTACGTGAGCCACTATCAGACCAAAACGATGGAAGCGTGGGGCCCTGAGCTGGATCAGCGCGGCATCGAACGGGTCACTTTCAGCGATGAAGAAATCGCAGCGTTCAAAGAAGCCGCTGCCGCACCCGCGGCCGAGGCCTGGATTGCAGAAAACACCGAGCGTGGCCTACCAGCACAAGAGCTCTATGACCTTGTGACTGGGAAGATCGCAAACGGCAGCTAATCCACTCACAACCCGGCGTCGGCCAAGCTGGCGTCGGGTGCCCTTTCCCCTGACAGCGGAGTATAACGATGGCCGGGTCATCCCAGGTGCTGTCTGACGACAGCCGTCTCAGCATTCTCGATCAACGCCTTTACAAACTGGAGAGCTTTCTGGCCTTGATCAGCGGTCTTGCAGTTTTCTCGCTGATGGTCATGGCCGTGGTCTCCGTTGGTGGTCGGAATTTCGCCAATGCGCCACTTTCCGGTTACGTGGACTGGATCGAGCAGGCCATGCCGTTGATCGCCTTCATGGGGATCTCCTATGCGCAGCGTGACGGCGGTCATATCCGAATGGACATGGTTGTTGGAGCGCTTAGAGGCCGGACACTCTATATCGTTGAGTTCATCACCACCGCTGTCATTCTGGCGCTCATCGTTTTACTGATCTGGGGGAGTTGGGCGCATTTCGCACGCAGCTTTGACTTTGGTGCTCCCCTCTGGAGCCGCGATAGCTCCATCGACATCGGTATCCCGCTGTGGCCCGCAAAGCTTTTGGCCCCCGTCGCCTTCAGCGTGCTTTGCCTGAGGCTTGTTCTACAGCTCTGGGCTTACGGTCGCGCGATCCGGCACCCTGATCAGGCACCTATTGCCGTCCCACTAATAGCCGATGCAGCCACTCAAGCTGCAATGGAAGCCGAGCACGTCTCGAGCCACGACAACTGAGGTTAAATCTGATGGAACCCATTGATATTGGTCTGATCGTCTCGGGCGGTATGCTTGTTCTTGTGGTGTTGGGGATGCGCGTGGCTTTCGCCGCCGCGACAGCTGGCATGGTTGGTCTGATCTGGATCTTTTGGGCCAAGTTTGGGTACGACCCGGCGCGGTTCGGCAAGGCTGTGACTGTGGCCGTCAAAACAGCGGGGCAGGTGCCGCACTCCAAGATTTCAAGTCAGCCGTTGAGCCTTATCCCGACTTTCATCCTGATTGGCTACCTTGCCTATTACGCGGGCCTGACCAAAGCCCTGTTTGAAGCCGCGAAGCGGTGGCTGGCATGGGCACCCGGCGGGCTGGCGGTTTCGACCGTTTTCGCGACCGCTGGGTTTGCGGCAGTATCTGGGGCCTCGGTCGCCACTTCCGCTGTGTTCGCCCGTATAGCCATCCCCGAGATGCTGAAGATCGGCTACGACAAGCGTTTTGCTGCAGGTGTCGTCGCCGCAGGCGGTACGCTCGCCTCGCTCATTCCGCCTTCGGCCATTCTGGTAATCTACGCGATTATTGTCGAGCAGGACGTGGGCAAACTGCTGTTGGCGGGTTTCATCCCGGGCATGTTCTCGGCGGTAATCTATGGCTTGCTGATCATTGGCATGGCTGTCGTGATCAAAGGATTTGGCCCCGCAGTCACGGGATTTACGTGGAAAGAACGTTTCCTTTCGTTGCCGCCCGCATTGCCCATCGTGATTGTTGTCGTCACCATCATCTTCTTTGTCTATAACCCGTTCGGAGGTGATGCCTGGGGAACGCCAACCGAGGGCGGCGCAATTGGAGCATTCGTTGTGTTCCTGATGGCGCTGTATCAGGGCATGCGCTGGTCCGAACTTAAAGACGCGCTTTTGGAAACCGCCAAGCTGAGCGTCATGATTTTCACGATCATCTGGGGCGTTTTGGTCTACGTTCGTTTTCTTGGTTTCGCCGAACTGCCAAGTGCATTCTCCGACTGGATTACCTCGCTTGAGATGTCTCCTATGCTAATCCTGATCTGTATTCTTCTGGCTTACGCTGTATTGGGCATGTTCATGGATGCGATAGGTATGCTGCTGCTGACGTTGCCGGTAGTTTACCCCGCCGTCATGGCGTTGAACGGTGGTGAAGCCGTAAGTGCAGCCGAAAGTACCTTCGGTATGTCCGGCCCTATGTGTGCCATCTGGTTTGGCATTCTGGTTGTCAAAATGGCTGAGTTTTGCCTTATCACGCCACCTATCGGGCTGAATTGCTTTGTAGTGGCTGGCGTACGTGATGACCTGAGCGTTCAGGATGTTTTTAAAGGTGTAACGCCTTTCTTTCTGGCGGATGCCGCAACCATAGCGATGCTCGTTGCTTTCCCCGCGATTGTGCTATGGCTTCCCGGACAGGTTTGAATCACATGGGATGATTTTGGTGTGCGGTTTGCCGGAGCAGCTAAGGCCTGCATCAATCAGCTGCGCTGCAAAATACATGACACTTGTTCAATGGCCGGTAATGGGATGTACCGGCTGCTTCACCCAGCAAGTTAGGCTTGGCCTATTTCACCTGCAAATAGGAGAAGTAGTATGGCGAAGAGTAAGATAGACGAGCTGACGTCGGTTGGCATTGATATTGGCAAGGACAGTTTCCACATCGTGGCATTCGATCTCGATGGGCAGTTGGTGATGCGCAAGCAGATTAAACGGCTGGCAATGGTTAGGACCGCTTACTACTTTGGGACGCCGGGCTTGTTTTGTTGAAAAACTCTTGCTTGTTCGTGAGATAAGTCGCTGATTCAATTCTCCCCGAGGGTGGGAGGATTGGCGATGTTGGGACCGAAGCAGGAAGCGCAGGCGGCATTGTTGTACGAATTCTCGCTTGAGGATCATGTTCCCCAAGACCACCTGCTGCGCTCGATTGATCGGTTCGTTGATCTGGTCAGCATCCGGGTGCATCTCGCCGACTTCTACAGCCACACTGGCCGCCCTTCGGTTGATCCGGATGCTTCTGGTTGGGTATTGCTTCGGCATTCGGTCAGAACGTCGGCTGTGCGAAGAAGTGCATTTGAATCTGGCCTATCGCTGGTTCTGTCGCCTCGAATTGACCGACCGCGTGCCTGATCATTCGACGTTTTCCAAGAACCGGCATGGTCGGTTCCGCGAGAGTGAACTACTGCGTCATCTGTTCGAGGCGACTGTTACGCGTTGAATCGCGGAAGGTTTGGTGAGCGGTCAGCGAATGGCAATTGATGCCAGCCTGATTGAGGCGGATGCCAACAAGCAGAACTCGACACCCAAGGAAGAATGGGACGCCTCCAGCATCGACCCGACCGCTGCCCCTCGCGCCGTTCGCGAGTTTCTCGACACGCTGGATGAAGCTGCATTCGGTGCCGCCAGCGAGGTGCAGCCGAAGTTCACCTCCCATTCTGATCCGGCCAGCCAATGGACGGCGGCCCGTAAAGGCCCTGCTTTCTTTAACTATTCCGACATCTATCTGATCGACGCCGATCACGGCGTCATCGTCGATGTGGAGGTGACGCGTTCAATCCGGCAGGCTGAGGTTGGATCGACGAAGACCATGCTGAAGCGGGTAAAGGCCAGGTTCGATCTGCACCCTGAACGCCTGATCGCTGACACGGCCTATGGCACCGGGCCAATGTTGGGCTGGCTGGTTGACCGCAAGATTGCACCGCACATTCCTGTTTTTGATAAATCCGGTCGCAACGATGGCACCTGGACCCGCGCCGACTTCGAATGGGATGCCAAGAACGACCAGTACATCTGCCCAGAGGGTCACGCCCTCAAACAGTTCCGTCGCAACTACTCGGACCCGAACCGGGGTTCGACCGGCAAAGGTACGGCGCGCTATCGCGCCTTGAAAGAGATCTGCCAAACTTGCCCATCTAAAGCCAAGTGCTGCCCGAACGCTGATGCCCGCAAGATCAGTCGCGAAGAAACAGAAGACGCCCGTCAGGTTGCAAGCGACATCGCCAACACCCGCCATTACGACATCTCGATGAAGCTCCGGAAGAAGGTCGAAATGCTGTTCGCCCACCTCAAACGCATCCTAAGGCTGGGGCGGCTCCGATTACTCGGCCCATGCGGCGCAAATGACGAATTCCTCCTCGCTGCCACCGCCCAGAACCTCCGCAAATTGGAAAAGATCTTTCCTGCACCGCGGCAAACGCGAAAAGCCTGACCAGAAAGGCGTTCGAGTTGTGCTCAGGTCACCCACTTCTGCGCCAGCAAAACGTTGTTTTTCAACAGAATAGGCGGACACCGGACCTTCGCTGCATCTGCGAGAGCGACTTCGCCAATCTGTTATAGCGGTCATTCACAATCGGGTGTGAAGCATCTTCCCTGTTGCATTCGATGCCAAGTCACCAATGCGTAAAAAAGCCGCTTTGTGTTTTGAATATCCGCGCGGGGCGAGTCATAAAGTCCAATGTTGAACCGGTTCGAAGTTCGCCACCAAAACCAGCTCGGACGCGCTTACTGTTGACAGTTAACTGATGTAGGAACACATTTAGCAATATGAGAACGTCAACATCAACAAATTCCGCCACCCAAGCAATTAGTCAACGAAGGGCGAATACCATCACCTCTATTGCCGTTGATGCGATCGAGGAAATGATCGTGTCAGGGGAACTGGTTGCGGGTGACAGGATCAATGAAAGTACGCTGGCCGAACGTCTCGGAATAAGCCGTGGGCCGATCCGTGAAGCGTGCAGAAGTCTCGAACAGGCCGGGCTTTTGACCAGCAAGGTCAACCGAGGCATGTATGTTCGTGAAGTATCTCTGGATGAAGCACGGGACTTGTACGAACTGCGAGGAGCCATTGCTGGGCTTGCGGGCGAATTGATCGTAAAGCGTGCAGATGATGCTGAAATTGCAAAACTAAGTGGCCTTGTGGATCAGATGCAGGTGGCTGCGGACAAGAGCAACACAGCGGATTACTACAAACTGAATTTGCAGTTCCACGATGCTTTGGTGATCGCGGCCCGAAATAGTTCGCTTGAAGATACCTACCGGAAAATTGTCAACCAGCTTCACTTGTTGCGAAGACGTGGGCTTGTCCAGGAAGGTAACCTTCAGGTTTCAAATGCCGAACATAAAAAAATTGTCGCTGCGCTGATACAACGAGATGCTTCTGCGGCAAACAACGCGCTGCGCGAGCATGTTTCCAACGGCCTTACGCGTCTGATCGCGTCTCTTTAGAAACCTCCGAGAGTGTCCTCCGAGGCGTAATGGTCGAATTCCATAACTGAAAACTGTAGACAGTTTACAGTCAACAATGATACCCACTGCAGTTAGCGGCCGTATCTGGCTGGCGAAATCAATGGGAGGACACCATGAAAACACTTTCTCGTATCGCTGCTGGTGCGATGATCGTGGCGGCGCTTGCTACATCGTCGGCGGCAGAGGAATATCCGTCACAGCCGATTGAGGTTGTAACTCACGCATCTGCAGGAGGCGGGACAGATACGACCGCGCGAACGATGCTAATTCGTGCGCGTAAAGAGCTTGGTGTGGATGCCTTTGTGCAAATCAAGAAGGGGGGCGGAGGTGCCGTTGCCATGAGTTATGCCTCGGGCAAGCCAGCTGATGGTCACACCTTGATGGCGATTACCCCCACACATCTGATTACTATGGCCCGGGGCCGCGCGCCGATTGGCATAGACGACATCAAGGGGATCGCCCGTTCGACGGATGACCCGATCATTGTCGTCGTCAACAAAGACACAGGTTTTGAGAGCCTTGAGCAGTTGATAGAGGCATCCAAGTCCTCGCCCATCAAATGGGGTGGAACTCAAGCTGGCGGCATTGACCACATCGCAGCGATGACCTTTGCCAATAAATCCGGTGCCAAGGTCGCCTACGTTCCTTTTGATGGCGGTGGTGCCATGATTACGAACTTGATGGGTAAGAACATTCAAGCGGCTGGACTGAATTTTGGTGAGGCCGTCGATGGAATCGAGTCTGGTGATTTCGTGCCACTGGCGATCATGGCGCAGGAGCGTCTGGGCGTCCTGCCAGATACACCGACTATGGCCGAACTTGGTATCGATGGCGTCAATTTCTCGACGGTACGGGGCGTCATTGTGATGGCAGATACCCCCAAAGATCGGGCGACCATGCTGGAAGAGAAGCTGATCAAAGGCATGGAGCACGGCACTTACCAGGCGTACCTGGAAGGCATTGGTCTTGATGCAGGCTCGGTTGCAGGCTCCGAGGTCTGGGACGCCCAGATCCGCGAGATGTACGACAACATCTACGCGACCCTCGAAGAGCTGGGCCTGCGCAAGTAAGGCCCCCTCCCGACCGTCCGCCGCCACGGCGGACGGTCACTCGTTCCAGTGGAAGGGAACCCCATGAAACTCTCTCGCGACTTTGTCGCAGGCGGGCTGATACTCGTTCTGTCGGCAATCCCTTGGTGGGTCACAACCACCTTTGACTCTGATCCTCTGGGCATGGCGCAGGGTATGCCTGCGACGCACATGCCGCGCCTGATCCTTGGTGTGATTGCTGTTCTGACCGTCATCATGATCCTGCAAAGTCTTGCAAATGGCGGTGAGGCCCCGGGCGAAGTGCCGCCCTGGCAAATGCCGGCAACGGCGGCTGTGCTTGGCTTGGCAGCCATCCTGTTCCCAACCCTTGGTGTGCCGCTGGTGTTCTTCTGCGTTTGCCTGGTTCTGCCGATGATGTGGGGGGCGCGAAACTACGGCGCAATTTTGGCTTTTTCCGTTGGCGTGCCGGTCGCAATCTACGTGGTCTTCAAAATGCTGCTTGGCCTGCGTTTGCCCATGGGCCCGCTTGCGGCTCTTGGGCTTTGAAGGGAGGAAAACATGGACGTTCTTGGCGGATTTCTTGAAATCATTCAGCCCACGACCCTGCTGCTGATCATGGTAGGGACAATCGTAGGTGTTCTGGTCGGCGCCCTTCCGGGATTGTCGAGCTCAATGGCAGTCGCGTTGCTGCTACCGTTTACCATCTATCTGGAGCCAATCCCTGCAATCGCAATGCTTGCTGCGCTTTACTGTGCCGGAACGTTCGGCGGAAGCATCACGGCGATCCTTATCAATGCCCCGGGCGCGCCACCTGCGGCTGCGACCGCGTTTGACGGGTACCCCCTGGCCAAGAATGGTGAGGCAGGTAAGGCGCTCGGGATGGCTGCTGTTGCAAGCGTCGCGGGCGGTATTTTCTCTCTGATCGTATTGATCCTGGCCGCGCCCGCACTGGCAACGATTGCCTATCGGTTTGGCCCGCCTGAGTATTTTGCCCTTACGGTTTTTGGCTTGTCGATGCTTGCGTCGATCAGCGGCAAATCTGCAGTCAAAAACTTGATCGGTGGCGCCTTTGGCGTTCTGCTTGCCACCGTTGGCGTTGACCTGACCACCGGTGTCGAGAGGTTCACCTTCGGTGTGCCCCAGCTTTACGAAGGTATCAGCTTCATCCCCGTTCTAATTGGGTTGTTTGCCATGGCCGAACTGTTGGACCAAGCCGGGCAAAAAGACACACCGCTGGAACGGTTCAGCATGTCTGCGCTGAAACTGCCGACAATCGATGACTTCAAGCGCGTGTGGAAGACCATCCTGCGCAGCTCCGGTCTGGGGACGTTTGTAGGCATTCTACCTGCTGAAGGCTCAACTGTTGCTGCGATGATGGGCTATAACGAGGCCAAGCGCTGGTCAAAAAACAAGGACAATTTCGGCAAGGGTGAGATCGAAGGTGTCGCCGGTCCCGAAGCTGCAAACAATGCGGCGACCGGAGGGGCGATGGTTCCGACACTGGCGCTGGGAATACCGGGCTCGGCGACGGCTGCCGTCATTCTGGGTGGCCTGCAGATCCACGGCTTGCGTCCCGGCCCATACCTGTTCGAGAACCAGCCCAACCTGCTTTATGCAATCTTCTTTGCCATGCTAATAGCGAACTTTGTGTTCCTTGGTTTCGGCCTGATTGGCGCTAAGCATTTCTCGCGCATTTCGCTGATCCCGCGCCAGTTTCTCTGGCCGACAGTGTTTTGCCTCTGCGTGGTTGGTGCCTACGGTGTCGGACAGTCCATGAGCGACGTCTACATCATGCTGGTCGCCGGTTTGGTCGGGTACTTCCTGAACCGAGCCGGGTTCTCACCGGCGCCGATCATCATGGGGCTCGTACCGGGGCATCTGGTCGAGAACTCTCTGGCCCAATCCATGATCTTGTTCGATCAGGACATGAGTCAGTTCCTGACGCGCCCGATTGCGCTGTTCTTCTTCGCGCTGGCCATCCTCAGCATTGCGTCCTCGCCACTCAGCAACTGGCTGAAAGGTCGTCGTCGTGCGGACGCCCCCGTGTACAGAGACTTGAACGAGTGACCCTCGGCGATCTCGGCATAACCCGGGGCTTTCTACTGGCTCTGTTGCCTGCCGCACTCGGGGGCAGCCTGTGGGAGGCACTTGGCCTCCCGCTCGGCTGGTTGATGGGTGCGGCAGTGGTGACCGGTTGCTTTGCGATGTGCAATGTCGAGGTCGTTGTTCCAAAACCGCTCTATAAGGTTTCGCTTGCGGCTTTGGGGGCTGGCGTCGGGCTGTCCATCACCCCGGATGTTGCAGCCACGCTGCTGGTCTGGGCGCCTGTGATGATCGTCGCCGGTTGCCTGGGTATTGCGGCCGCGGTGTTTGTGACACCCCTCCTTGCCCGCTTTGGACGGATGGAAAGCAGCACCGCGTTTTTCTCGCTGCTACCCGGTGGTGTCATCGAAATGGCGAACGTCGGTGAAAGCCACGGAGCGGACCGAACAGTTGTCGCCGCGTTGCATGCTGTGCGTGTGGCTTTGGTCGTCGGCCTGTTGCCATTGGCGCTTTACGCGTTCTTTCCTACATCCGGCGACCCTATCCAGGATGTGGTTCTGCTGAACTGGACCCATCTGGTCCTGGTCATCCTTGTTGGAGTTGCCGGTGGGTGGGCCGCTGCCCAATTGGGGTTACCTGCCGCTTGGCTGCTGGGTGCACTGATCGCTGTTGGACTGCTGTCATCCTTGGGCTTTTCAAGCGGCCGCATGCCAGCTTTCCTGATGGCCGGTGTGCAGGTTCTGGTCGGTATCTCTCTGGGCGCCGGGTTCCGGCGGGATCGCCTGTCTTCCATTCCGGGGGCGCTTGGCGCAGGATTGCCTGTTCTTCTTGCGATCATGGTGGGAATGGCGGCTGTCGCTGCCTTGGCAAGTTTGATCATGCCCCTCAGCCTGCCAACTCTTGTTCTCTGTTTCTCCATAGGCGGTATGGCCGAAATGGTTCTGACCTCAAAGGTCTTGGGCCAGAACGTCGCACTTGTCGCCGCATTCCAGGCGGTTCGTGCCGTCTTGGTTAACGCCTGCGCCGGTGTTGTCTGGCGCAATCTTGTTTCCCAATCCGATACTTCCATCACCCCGAAAGGATGAGACCCATGTCAGCTGTGCAGAACGCGTTTGCAGAAATGCCGCAGGACACAAACATCACGGCCGAAGCCGCAGAATTCGTCGAAACGGTACGTTTTGAAGACATCCCAGAAGAGGCTTTACGCATCGGTACGCGCTGTCTTGTGGATGGCGTTGGCCTCTATGTTGCGGGCTCCGAAGAACACACCATAGATATTCTTGTTGATGAGGCGTTGGACTACGGTGGGCGCGAGGATGCTCTGTTGTTGGGGCGCAACGCCAAGGTTCCGGCGCCAATGGCAGCGCGGGTATTGGGAACGGCAGGTCATGCCCATGATTGGGATGACAGTCAGGTCAGCGTCGATCCGGCTCATATTTATGGACTGCTGACGCACCCAACCATTCCACCTTTGACAGCAGCAATCGTCATGTCTCAGAAGCTAGGCAACGTGTCTGGCAAGGACTTCATGTTGGCGTTTTTGACTGGTTTCGAAGTGGAGTGCAAAATCTCGGAATGGATGCTGCCACAACATTACATGCAAGGCATGCACTCCAGCGGCACGGTCGGCCATTTCGGAGCATATGCGACTGCCGCGAAGCTTTTGGGTCTTGAAGGCGACGCCTTGCGCCATGGGTTCGGAATTGCTGCCAGCTTTGCCGCAGGTATTCGCTGCAATTTCGGCACCATGACCAAACCCTTGCACGTGGGACGCGCCGCCGAGAACGGGATCACGGCGGCACTGTTGGCCGCCCGCGGCTATACTGCCGATCCGCAAGCTCTGGATGGTCCGTGGGGTTTCATGGCCGTGCAGGGTGGCGGCGCAAGCCCAGAGAAAATCTCGCAGGGTTTTGGCAGAACCTGGACCATCGTTGAACCCGGCGTATCGATTAAACCCTATCCGTGCGGAGTGCTGACACACCCCACGATTGATCTGATGCTGCGCCTTGTCACGGACGCGGATATCAAACCCGAAGATATCGAAACGGTAACTGTCTACGCAGGCACCAATATTCTCAAACCCATCCGCTACCCGATCGCGTCTAACCACTTGCAGGCGAAATTCTCATTGCCGGCTGCGCTGTCGATGATCGCTCTGGCCCGCAAAGCGGGTAAAGTCGAGTTCTCGGACGCATTCGTCGGATCAGATCCGATGCGAGAGATGCAGCGTCGGGTTCGGACCGAGTTGGATCCTGAGATCGAAGCGCAAGGGTTCGACAAAATGCGGTCCCGTATCACAATCCGACTGAAAGACGGACGTGAGATTGCCGGCTGGGCGGACGAACGCTATCGCGGCGGACCGGAAAACCCGCTGTCCGACGCCGAAGTCGAAGCCAAAGCACGGTCCTGTTGCGATGGCGTTCTTACAGACGCCGAACAAGATAGTTTGTTGCAAGCGGCCTGGAACGTCCTCAATTTGGAAGATGCCGGCGAAACCTTAGCCGCTGCAATAACCTCCGAAGGGTGATCAAGCGCCCGGGACTCGCAACGACTCGTAGGATACCATCACGTGCTTGGCGTAAGCCGGGCGCGTGCACAACCGGTTGTAGTAGGCGCGCAAGGCCGGTAAGCCCGATCTATCGAACGGGACTGTAAAGTAGCGAAATAGTTGCGTGCCAAAAGAGATGTCGGCAAGGGACATCTCAGGACCCGCCAACCATCCGTGGCGTTTGATCTGCCCCGATGACATGACATCGGCCACCTTCATCTGCACCAGATCGCCGCTGCGGAGCTTACTGTCGATTGACGTGTTGAAGAGTGCAAGATCGCGATGGTTTTTTGCAAGCTCGAGGCGCACTAGGATCGCCCAGACATGTTTTGCTTTCGGAGGGCGTTTTGACCTACGATACACCCTTTGTTCCAGACTGGGTGAAGTACGCGAATGGCAGGTAAGTTCGGTGTTTTCAGGGTTGATCCTACAATCCACCATGCCCGCCCATAACGACAACCCGACGTTGACGAGAGAAGATATCACAGGATGCTGCATGCTGCTCGAATGACAGTGAAGCGCAGAAAGCAGGCTTTGCAAAGTCTAGTTAACGGCACATTCCGGTCGTCTAGGCTACGAGCGGTCAATTGTGAGTACCGCAGAGAACAGCGGCTCGGAGCCCAAACCGGAAAATTCACTCTAGCCCGAGGTGGTTTTTGGCTTTCAATTGAGCAGCTTCGCAAAAGTGCTAAACACTCTCGATTTTGGAAATCAAGCTTTCGCAAATAGGATGCGTCCAGTTCATTAAACAACTTGAATTGGAATATTGGCATGGCAACTGAGCGCTGGACCGTCGGATCATATTTGGCAAAAAGACTGCAAGAAGCTGGAATTAGGGACTATTTTGTGGTTCCCGGTGACTACAATTTGGTTCTGCTGGATGAGTTGCTTAGCAATAGGGATCTGCAAATGATCAGTTGCTGCAACGAGCTTAATGCCGGCTATGCAGCAGACGGATATGCCCGCGCCACAGGAGGTCCGTCAGCGGCTGTCGTAACCTACTCGGTCGGAGGCTTGAGCCTGTTGAATGCCGTGGCAGGTGCTTATGCCGAGGACCTTCCAATGATCGCGATTTCCGGGGGGCCGAACACAAACTCTGAGGCCGAATGGGAATACCTGCATCATACACTTGGCGAGGTCGACTATGACTACCAGCGCGAAATGTTTGCTCGTGTCACCGCTGAGGCCGTGACGATCCATCACCCTTCGCTTGCACCTGTTGCAATTGACAGGGCGATAGACACCGCAATGCTTCGGCGCAAACCTGTTTACATCGAAATCGCCTCGAACATAGCAGGTGCGCCCACATCTGCCCCAGTGCCACGCAGTTTTGCCAGACAGCCCAATAGTGATCCAAACACACTGGCGACTGCGGTTGCACAAGTATCTGAGTTTCTGAATGCGGCGGAACGGCCAGTGCTTGTTGCAGGAAGCAAGGTGCGGGCTGGTCAGGCAGAGCGCTCTTTGCGCGGTCTTGCCGCCACCAGCGACTACGCGCAGGCTTCGATGCCAAATGCCAAGAGCTTCTTTACCGAAGCAAACCCGAATTTCATGGGAATCTACTGGGGGCCTGTCAGCACGCCGGGCTGCGGGGAAATTGTCGATGCAGCAGATGGTTTGCTGTTTGTTGGTCCTGTTTTTACCGACTACACAACAACAGGTCACCAACTTGGCTTTGATCCTGGCAAAGCGGTAATGGTGCATCCGACGTCCATTCAGTTAGGCGAAACTCATTTCAGCAATGTCCGAATGGATGAGTTTTTGGATGCACTGGCTGACAAGCTGACGCCTAACAATGGTGCCATAACGGCTTTCGAACGTGTCAGAACTGAGCCAAGCACATCAGAACCCAATGCAGCCGACACTCCGGTGACCGTTCGCCAACTCTTTGCACGTGTTCAGAAGATGCTGGATGAGGACAGTACGCTACTCGTAGAGACGGGGGATTCCTGGTTCAATGGAATGGAGACTAACCTACCCGAGGGCACGCGGTTTGAGATTCAAATGCAATATGGATCGATTGGTTGGTCCGTCGGCGCGTCGTTGGGATATGCTTTAGGGAACAAAGAGCGCCGATTGATCTCGTGCATTGGAGACGGTTCGTTCCAACTAACCGCCCAGGAGATATCGACCATGATCCGATACGACGCGAAGCCGATTATATTCCTCATCAACAACGGCGGCTACACAATCGAAGTTGAGATCCACGACGGCCCCTACAACACCATCAAGAATTGGGACTACGCTGGCTTGATCGACGTGTTCAGCGCTGGGGAGGGTAAAGCTTGGGGATGCAAGGTCACAACTGAAGGCGAGTTGGACAATGCCATTAACACGGCCATTGATCACAATGGTCTTTGCCTGATCGAAGTTCAGATCGACCGGGACGATTGCAATGTCAATCTTCTGCGATGGGGCAATCAGGTCGCGCGAAATAATGGCCGACCCAATCGGTGCAGATAGGGCATTCCTAAGAAAACAACTGAACCATGAATTGATTAAATTCGAAAGCCGCGACACTTCCGCAAAACGAGGGTAACTGACATGTTGAATGGTGCAATGCTCGTGTGGTTTCTGTTAACGGGTGCCAGCGTGGGCTTTGTCATCTGGGACTCGATTAGCAATGGAGTGACAAGTTGGGTTCAGCGGGTAGCGTGGATTCTTGTGACGCTCTACACTGGTCCGATTGGCTTGTTTTTCTACCTGCTTGCGTGTCGTCGTCCTTTTCCGGGAGGCCACGACCAATATACTCGGGCTACTTGGAAACAAGGTATTAACAGCGAGATGCATTGCGTTGCAGGTGATGCTACGGGCATCATTTTTGCCGCCATTCTGGTCCATTTTCTGAGCCTTTCCAATGGATGGGACATCGTTGTCGAGTACATCTTCGGCTTCGTGTCTGGTTTGTTCATCTTTCAGGCGTTGATGATGATGCCGATGTTCGGAAGTTATAGACAGGCCGTTCGAAAGACGTTTTTTGCGGAAACAGTTTCAATGAACATGGTTATGACAGGAATGATCCCGACAATGGTCCTGCTTGCGGTGGCGTGGCCGGGATCCGAAGACCCACTTGCTCCACAATTCTGGTTCCGCATGAGTCTTGCAACCGTTGTTGGAGCGGTGATCGCATTTCCAATAAACAGATGGTTGGTGGCGAACCACCTGAAGCACGGCTGCATGACGCTACCCGGTGCTGATGGCCCAGCCCCAGCGCTTGGGCATGTATCGCCGGAGCATAATGAAATAGCAGGTCACAGCGGGCACCAAGCGGTGGGGCATCATCATATGGAAATGAAAAGCCTACCAGTTGGAAACGCTGCGGCGTGGATTATTTCGACTTACGCCCTGCTTATCGCAGCACTGTGGCTGACATCAAAATTCGTGTTGATCAGATTCTGAGTAACCCGTGTGCGAAGTGGAACGGCCCTTAGAAATTCCTACGTGTCACCTGCCTCGCTAAGATCGCAGCATTCTTCATAGTTGGTAGATGCTCGCTCGCCAAAACCTAAATAAACGATGACCTTTCTTGCATCTCAGAGACTGAAAATCTCGGTTGTGATTGTCCGCTTAGGGCTGCCTCCAATCATCTACACAGGAGGCAGCGAAGGTCGACTACGAGCCCAAATCTACCAATGCTGCACGATGCATCAATGTCGGCTTTCATTGTATTGAGACCTAGGATAGGTTCCCAGTGTGAAGATCGCTCGAAGCATAACTGCAACACTTCTTGTTGTTTTGTTGGGCCTGATGACAGGACTCGGCGACCGCGCGCACGCGATGCTGGAGAATTGCAATGGTGGGCCTTGCGTGTACCACCTTCATACGTCTGTAGTAGAACACAACGCTGACCATGCTTCAGTCACGCTAAGCGAAGGCTCCCAGCATGATCCAGGAAGTGCAACGAACGGAGGATGCAATCCGTTCCTGTGTAATGTTCTTGCACTCAAGATGCAGAATTCCGCAACAAACCCCGACCAATCTGACACGGTATTGGCATGGCAGGTTACAAACCTTTCGGCGCTAAATGAACCGGACAACCCGGACAGGCCACCTAACGCTTAAAACAGATTTCCGACGCTATTCACGGTAGTGAACACGTTCCGGTGTGCTGCGAATTATTTGCGGCACCACCCTGTTGCATAAGGTTAGGACCAGTAAATGAACCGAAAACATCTCTTGATCAGCGCGTGCGCCGTGGCAGCCGTCGCTGCCTACATCACTCTACACCCCGCCCCAGTTGAGGAAGTTGCGCAGTCGGCACCTACTGAGGGTGACGCGATGGTGGCAATTCAGATGCCGCCTATCAAAGGGAATGCGGCCATCGGGCAGCGTATTTTTGAAAACGCATGCGCCGCGTGCCACGGCAGCAACGCGGTCGGCGTAGAAGGCGCAGGGCCGCCGCTGATCCATATTATTTACGAACCCAGCCATCACGCGGATGCGTCCTTTCAACGCGCGGTCGCAATGGGCGTCAGAAGTCATCACTGGCAATTTGGCGACATGCCACCAGTTGAAGGCCTGACCCGTGGCGACGTGGCTATGGTCATCGACTACATCCGCGAAATCCAGCGCGCCAATGGAATAAACTGAGGAACCATCTAATGAAAATGCTCACCATAGTTGCATTGATTTCCACGCTTGCCACAAGCGCTTTTGCTCATTCGAGCGTGGACACAACCACACCCGAAAACGGCGCGACAGTTGACGAAGTACCCTCTGAAATCAGCTTTAAATTCACGGATGATATTCGCCTGACAAAAGTTAGCATGATCCATCAGGAGGCTCATACCGTCACGCTGGACCTTGGAGGCCAGACTAGCTTTGGCCGCGTATTCGCCCTCCCGTTTCATAGCATGGGCGAAGGCACCTATCGCATTGAATGGCGGGGCTTGGGTGCGGACGGACACGCCATGCAGGGCGAGTTCACATTCACAGTGGACTGAGCATGCCCGATATCTGGGGAATAGGCGCGATATTGTCCAAACTGATGCTGTATGTCGGCATTGGCGGTGCGACTGGTCTTTTGATCATTCGGGTTGCTTTTTCTGACTTGGTGACGCCTCTGGGTGATAAGATGCGCGTTCAAATTGCTCTGTTGGCGGGACTTGCGCTTGCGGGCTCTGTCCTTGGGTACATGCTGCGCGGCGGTGCCCTTACGGGAGGAGCAGATGGCATGACCGATCCAGAAATGCTCGGTCTGTTGTGGCAGACTCCGGTTGGCGATGTTCTGGTCTATCGGGTTGTCGGGACGGTTTTGATAATCGCCGGGGTATTCATGCCCCTAATCGGCCAATGGATCGCGCTTGCCGGTGGAATGATCGCCCTGTGGTCCTTCGCTCAGATCGGGCATCTCCCCGAGTTGGAGATAACGGGCGCCCGGCTTCTATTGCTCCTGCACCTTTTGGGAATTGCGTTTTGGATAGGTATCCTTGGACCCTTGCGCGCCCTGTCACGACAGCCAGAATATCTGAGCAGCGCGGCCATGTTGGGGCATCGGTTTGGGCAGGCGGCTTCGGTTATTGTCCCTGCATTGATTGTGGCGGGACTGCTGATGGCTTGGATGTTGCTTGGCGATATGCGGGTGCTGATGACAACGGGTTACGGGCAAACCCTGCTGATCAAAATTGCACTTGTGGGCGTGGTCCTGACGTTGGCGACCGCAAACAAACTGCGCTTCGTTCCCGCCATGCAGGCCGGGGACGATAAGGCCGCGCGGCATCTGGCGCGCTCGATTGAAATCGAAACTGCGGTCATACTGATGGTGCTTGTCGCCACCGCGACGCTCACCAGCGTTCTGACCCTACCGAATTGAGGCACTCCATGAAAAGGCGAGACTTCCTGATTACAACATGCGCGGCGGCACTGGCACCGCGTATCGCTCTTGCATCAGCACCCTTTGACCTGGTCGCTCAGCCAGTTATTGGGCAAATCCTGCCCGAAGGTGATCCGGTGACAGAGATGCTTGGGTTTAACGGCAGCACTCCCGGCCCCGTGCTTCGTGCCCGTCAGGGCGATACATTTGATATTCGGTTCCTGAACCAGATTGATGAGGGCTCGGCGGTGCATTGGCACGGGTTGCGCATCGACAATGCGATGGATGGTGTGCCGGGGATGACCCAAGATGTCATCGAGACGGGTGCCGAGTTCACATACAGTTTTCGTGCACCCGACGCCGGAACATTTTGGTATCACTCGCACAATCGGTCGTGGGAACAGGTTGCAAAGGGTCTGTACGGCCCGTTGATTGTAGAGGAACCAACACCGCCCGATGTGGATCACGATCTGATTGTCATGATTGACGATTGGCGCATCACCGAAGCCGGAGCGCTCGTCGACGGCTTCGAGAACAGGCACGACCAGGCACATCAAGGGCGGCTGGGCAATTTTGCCCGCGCGCTTGTCGAGCCGAATACGCCGGTCCGGCGCGGAGATCGCGTACGCTTGCGGTTGATCAACGTTGCAACAGACCGGATATTTCCGATTGAGCTAGAAGGTATCGACGGCAAAATCGTTGCTTTCGACGGCATGCCACTGCCGAACCCGCAAGAGGTTTCGAACCTTCTTTTCGCACCGGCTCAACGGGCAGATATTATTGCGGACGTAACATCAGCTGATCAGATCGCCTTTGTATTCCCAACCCGCGACGATCCCTATCTGCTGGGAAAAATCCCTGTTGAGGGGGCGAACACCACGCGGCAACCATCTGGAATTCCCGCGCTGCCACCAAACGAGCAGAAGCAGCCAGATCTCGACAATGCGGTGGCCCTGACGCTTACCATGCAAGGCGGGGCAATGAGCCGCCCCGCAAGCACGCAAACCGACATTTGGGCGCTCAACGGGCAATCCGGCCTGACGGACACGCCTTTACACAGGTTCGAACGTGGCCAAGCTGCACGCATCCGCCTGGTGAACGACACCCGTTTCCCGCATGGCATTCATTTGCATGGGCATCACTTCTTTGAAGTCGGTACGGACGGTAGCTTGGGCGCATTCCGGGATACATCCCTGGTGAATGCAGGCGGGACCCGCGACATTGTCTGCGTGTTCGACAACCCCGGCAATTGGCTGTTGCACTGCCACATGCTGGGGCACCAAGCGGCTGGCATGAAGACATGGGTGGAGGTCTCATGAAACGCTTGCTCACCGTCGCTGCATGTAGCGCCGCGACTGGCGTTGTCGCTGGCCACGAATTGGACGACCGCGATTTGACCAATGGGCAGGCGCTCTACGCCGAACAATGCGCGTCTTGTCATGGCGCCAATCTCGAAGGGCAGCCAGATTGGCAGACGCCTGACGAAAACGGTGTTCTGCCTGCGCCGCCTCATGATGAGAGCGGACATACATGGCACCACGACAATCAACTTTTGTTCGAATACACCCGACTGGGAGGCGAGGCTGCATTGGCTGTGCGCGGCGTCGACGGCTTTGCCAGTGGTATGCCCGGATTTGGGGATATCCTCACCGACGATGATATCTGGGACATTCTCGCCTACATAAGGTCCACTTGGCCTGAGCGCGTTCAAGTAATTCAAGCGGGTCGCAATCCGCCGCATCCGTGACGCAATGTTGTGGGAGTTGCCATAGGATTTTGGGCAACGAAAGCTAACTTTGTCCGCATTTCGCGAGTTCAGGCAGCCTTTGATTTTGCGCTCGCAGCGAACGGCAGGTTCGACGGGCCGCGCCGCAGCATGGAGACTATGGGTTCAAGGTCCGCTGCGGGCTGTTTGCGCTACACATCACCGTTCTCATCCGGATGTAGCTGGGGCATAACTTCCGTCTTCGCGATGTACTTCGCGCCCGCTGAGCGGTGGATTGAATACGCAGACCAGTCGCAGATCAACCTCTGTTGCACGCACCAAGTGTCGGTCGTGTTGATCCAAGGCGTAGAGGGTAAATGGCTCAAGGGAGTGCCAGGTCTCATCTTCAGGTGCTCTGATCCGCCCCTTGCCCTCGATACAGTAGCATGCCTCCAGATGATGGGTGTATTCCAGCTCAAGCTCTGCGCCCTTTTTGATGATCGTATCTGTTAGCGAAAAACCCATACCATCTGATGCGAGCAGCAGTCTTCTGCTATTCCAACCCGACCCGGCAACGTCCCGTTCAGTATCAATGATATCCTTGAGTGCCCTAACAATCATACCTAACCGCCTAATTTCTATCGTACCGCGCGATTCATCCCACCGTCGGATAGTATACTCTGACCATTGATGTAACGAGCGCCTTCGCTGGCAAGAAACACGCAAGCCTGCCCAATTTCCTCAAATGTTGCCGGGCGCTGCGCAGGGATTTCCTGAAGGGCCTGTTCGGACAGGTTCACGTTCTCGCAGAACCCAGGAAGGAGATTGTTCATGCGAATATTATGCCGCGCATACCGATCTCCATAGAGCTTTGAGAAACTGTGCAGAGCACCGCGCAGGATACTCATGGGATATGGTGCACGTGGTTCGATCGTATTCATGGACGAGATGTTCACGAAGGCGCCGCCGCCTTGTTCGATCAGTATGGGCGTGACGATGCGGGCAATCTTGACGACGTTCAGCACGTACATGTCCAAACTTTCGTGCCACAACTCGTCGCTGAGTTTCAAAAGCGGCCCGTCAAAGTCAGGATCGAAACCAACGGTCTTGATGGCCTCTGGCACAGTGCCACCGTGGCCCATATTACTGACGATTGCGTCAATCCGCCCATATTTTCTCATGGTGTCGTCGATCATCGCTTGCAAGTCGTCGATGTCCAAAACAGAGCCTCGGCGGCCAATACCCCCAAGCTCCTCCGCCAGCTTAACCGAGCGATTGGACGGCGACATCAGCGATACTTTGTAGCCAGCCTTTGCCATTTCAATGGCGCAGCCACGGCCAATGCCTTGTCCTGTTCCAGTCATCAGCGCGACTTTGACTTCAGGCATGGTATCCCCTTTCTCTAGGTGCATAGTATGTTAGAATTTTTGCGTTGAAGTCAGTGTACCTTCTTAGAATTCGGAGAACCTATCGAGTTTTCGGAACATGGCTGTTAGGTTTTCTCATATGGCGGACAACCTCAGACACCTTCGTGCCCTTCAGGCCTTTAACGAAACCGCAACTCACTCCAGCCTAACTAAGGCAGCGGATGTTCTGAACGTCACCCACGGGGCAATAAGTCGGCAAATAAAATTGCTCGAACTGCATCTTGGCGTGACGCTCTTTCACCGCTGCCCCAATGGTGTTGTACTGACCAAGGCCGGAGAACGCCTGTATCACTCAACACGCGGGGCGTTTTCCACGCTGCAACAGGGTGTTTCGGAGGTGAAACGACTACATCACCGCCAGTCGATTACAGTGTCTTTGTCAACATCGCTGGCGCTCAAGTGGTTTGTGCCGCTACTTAATTCGTTTCAGCAAGAACATCCTGGTATCGCGTTGCTGCTGGACACAAATGATGCGTTTGTGAATTTTGATACGTCCGAGGTCGATATCGCTCTGCGGTTTGGTGAGCCGAGTTGGGGCGGGCTGTATTATGAGCAAATCAGGCAAGAGGAACTGGTTGTGGTGGCTGCGCCGTCGCTTGTGGAAAACAGCCAGCTTCCAATGGGTGCGGAGGACATAGCGGATCTCCCCTTATTGAACGATGCCTTCAACGTCGGATGGGAAAGCTGGGCTGCGCAAGTTGGATTGAATCCTGATCGAGTCAATTCACAGAGCATCAAGTACGTGGATAGTGCTGTTCTGTTGGAGGCAGCGATTGACGGACAAGGCGTGGCATTGGCGAGACATCTCTTGGCAGAGAGGGACTTAAAACTTGGTCGGCTGCTTTGCCTTGATGAAAGCCGTGTTCCATTGGGTCGCGGGCTCTACTTCGTCTGCCGACCCGGCGATCAGGAGCGAGTCACGGTGAGAATTTTCAAAAAATGGCTTATGTCAATTTGAGCATTGGGTTCAAATCGAAGCCCCAAGGGTCTTGTCAGAAGAACTTTGCTTGAGCGGGGCAGGGTGGTTGCGTAGCTTTTTCCCATGACCAGACCTGCCTATTTCAAGTACTTTAAAACCAGTCCTGAGATCATCCGCCTTGCGGTGATGCTGTACATCCGTTTCCCGCTCTCGCTTCGGAATGTCGAAGATCTGCTGCATGAGCGAGGCATCGACGTGAGCCACGAAACAGTCCGATATTGGTGGAACAGGTTTGGCCCGATGTTTGCTGCTGAGATTAGACGGAAGCGTGTTCAGCAACTGCGCGCGTTCTCCAAATGGAAGTGGCACGTGGATGAGGGTTTCGCGAGGGTAAATGGCAAGCGGCATTATCTTTGGCGGGCCGTTGATCATGAAGGCGAGGTGCTGGAAGCCATTGTCACCAAACGCCGAAACAAGCAGGCTGCACTGAAATTCCTCAGGAAATTGATGAAGCGGCACGGCAAAGCGGAAAACGTCGTCACGGATCGCTTCGCCTCATACAGAGACGCGCTCAGAGAGCTTGGCGCTACCGAAAAACAAAGGACGGGCAGGTGGCTCAAAAACCGCGTTGAGAATTCGCACCTTCATTTCCGACGGCGTGAACGCGCCATGCAACGTTTCAGGCGGATGCGAAGTTTGCAGAAGTTCGCCACCGTCCACTCCTCCGTCTACAATCACTTCAACCAGGAAAGATCGCTAGCAAGCCGAGACACCTTTAAGCTGACCCGCACCGCCGCCCTGGCCGAGTGGCGTCAACTTTGTTCCGGATAGGTTCACGGTTTCTGCGGCAAACTGAGACTGGTTCGAATTTGTCTGACAGCACCGACTTCGAGATTTTGCATTTGCAGCGAATGTCCGAAAAGCGGGCTGCGACCGCAGCACCGCAACCTGCCGCTGGATGTCTCCTTTGGGCCGTTCGCTGAACCCTTCAAACGACACAGCGATGACTTATCATTGCATTTGTGGATACCGCCGAGCCCTAACTTTCTGTTTTCTGCCATGCAACCAAATTCCCGGTTAGCACTAAAAACCGACGCAGCTTATCTGTTGAGCTTCTTTGATCATGTAGCATCCTATGAAAAAAAACATATTACCTGACCTCGCAGATTGGGAGAGTGTACGTCACTGCGGTACCTTCAACACAAGTGTCGCCCAGTGAGTCCGCTATACATGTGTTCAACGTGCAAATAGGTTTGTCATCGCGTACTTCGACAACCTCGACCCGCGCCTCAATCGTTTGTCCTACACGCACAGCCTTTTTGAACCGCCAGTTGGTTTCAAGGAACACCGTACCCGGGCCGGGAAGATCTTCTGCGACGACAGCATTGAGTAACCCTGTGGTCACACCGCCCTGAACGACCAATCCGCCAAGGACGGTCTTGGCAGCCAATAGGTCGTCATAGTGAATCGGGTTTCTGTCGCCGGTCATCGCGGTAAATGCCTCGACATCACGAAAAGAGGTCGCTCTTGTTCTGCTGGCCCGTTGACCCAGTTGAGGCTTGCCTCTACGGGTACCTGCCCATCCGTTTTCCATGATCTTCTCCTCATGCTGCCTGGGCCGATGGTGTGAGAGATTGTTGCAGGTAGGCAAACTCTGCTTTCATCACGGCGTTCAGATTCATGTGCAGGCCCTGCAATTGCGTCAGACTCCAGTCAAAGGACGCGATGTCAGCAGTAGTCTGGAAGAGCTTTGCCGACAGATGATCGCGTGTCTGCTGGTAATTGAACAGTTCGCCAAAGCCGCTTGTTTTCGCGGTTTCCGTAAGGATATGAGCGTCTCGCAACGCGTCGGTTATGCCATGTGCGGTCAACGGATCTTTGAAGTATCCTGCATCTCCGACCAGTGCCCAACCCGGGCCTGCGCATTGCCGCATGTGTCCTGGCGCGCCCAGGAACCTTTTGGGTTTTTCGACAAAGGACCGGCGATCTAGCTGTTCTGCCACTTCGGTATCCCAACGCCGCAACTGGGTGCGAAGACCCGTAAAAACGTCAGAACCGAACTTGCCTATGAATGCGTCGGGGGGGCAGGCGACAAACAGGCAGTGCTGATCGTTTGTCGTTGGGATCAGCCCGGCCGCAGAGTTCACGTCATAAAACCATCGGTATCCAGAATTGGGGAGGCCATCCACGTAGGCATAAGCACAGGCTGAGCGAATGTCCGAGCGAATGGTTTCCTTCGCGTCGACCAGTTTCGCGACAGACGAGTTTCTGCCGTCTGCGCCTACAACCAAGTCTGTGTGGATCGGATATCTGTTGCCGTCGCGGTCCATCAAAACAACGCCGGTCACACGGTTATCCGGCCCCCGGAGAACGTCACAGCAGATGGTTGCTGTCCTCAACTCCACGCCTGCTTTTTGTGCGGCCTCGCCCAATACGTTGTCCAGCAGCCAGCGACGGGGGGCGAAAAGCCCCTCGTACCCAAGATCCGGTTGTAGCGGAATGTCGAACACCTCGTCGCCGTAGACGAACTGAGTCGCATTGACCGCCGGGGTGGACGCCTTGATCGGCTCCAACACGCCCCAATGAGCAAGCAAATGGACCGCAGGCCGCATCAGAGCGTGGGTTGAAAGCGTGTCTTGGATCTCGGCCTCTCGATCCACCAGCAGCACGCGTGCACCGCCCCGCGCCAGCAACATTGCGGTTGCGGCCCCGGCCACGCGGGCACCGATAACAATTGCATCATATTTCTGCGTTGGCATGATGTCCTCCTCTCATGCGGCTAAAGGTTGACTGAGTTGACCGGAGATCTGACGCGCCAGCGCTTTGGCGTCCCGTGGCGCGCCGTCGATATGTACGGAACGGCTGGTCCGCAGGAATGGCAGCCCCATCACATACAAGCCGTCTTCGACGACACCGCCATGGTGTTGGAACCGGCCCTTGCGATCAAAAACAGGCATCTGCACAAAGCGATGATCCGGGTTGAACCCGGTTGCCCAGATCACGGTATCGAATTCGGAAAGGTCGATGGTCAGTCTGGGATCAGTTGACACAGTGGTTGGTGCGAAACGCTTTGGCGGTTCCACCAATTCGTCGAATCCGCGATCCGAAACCCAGGTGTCAATCCTTTCCAGAAGGCGGTTCATTTTCAGATCGGCAGAAGTAACGGCATTGCACAACCCACCTGAAAACTGCGCCTTGCCGTCTCGGATATCCATCATTCGCCCGACAAGTTCGACGCCACGGGCTTGCAGAATGTCCATGTTCAGGTCATCGCGCTCGGGTGAGCCGATCAGTGGCAGAGATGGTGTGCGCCTTACACGTTCGAGATCGTCCACCTTGGTGAACGGCTCATCGAATACACGGGCCAGATGCATCCACTGCAGAATGTCGGCACCGCGATAGGTTCGCGGCAAACGCCCGTGGCTGCCGACGGCCAGAGTAACTTTGCGACCGGACCACGCGAGTTCTTGCGCGATCTGAAGCCCGGATGCCGAGGCCCCGACTACCAAAACGCCGCCTGAGCGCAACTCGAGCGGGCTGCGATAGGTGATCGGAGAAACTTGTTCGATACGGTGGGGTAGGGTGCTGGCAAAAACAGGTATTTTGGGTCGCGCACAGGCACCAGTCGCGACAACCACGGACCGGCACCGAATTGGGCCCCGGTTGGTTTCGGCAATATATCCCTCACCCAGCCGCGACAGCGATTTAACCGATGTGTTTGTAAAAAGCGGCGGCGCATGTCGTGTGACCCATTTGTCGATCTCGGCAGCGAACTGTCGGGCGGTGGCGAACCCGTCGGGATCATCGGGCCCGTGCACCTGACCGGCGAGGGTATTCATCCAGTTGGGGGTCAGCAGGCGTAGCGAGTCCCAGCGACGGCTGTGCCAGTTTTCGCCGGCGCGTCCGGCATCCAGAACAAGGTGGTCAATCGATCGTTTGCTGAGTTCAAAGCTCATGGCAAGGCCGCATTGGCCCGCCCCGATGATCAGGGTGGTTGTCGAATACATTTGGGACCTCACACTGAAGAGGGTTGTGCGAACCCCGGAGTGCGGGGGTCGCCTGAGGGGCTTAAAGCGGGAAACGATCGCTGCGGCGACTTAGCGCTGTTGTGGCCTCGCGAAGCTCGCGGAACTGGTGTTGCCCGATATCGTTCAGCATTCGGTCACACAGCACGCTTGCAGGGCTGTAGGCCACGGGCGAGCCGGACTGGGTACCCCTGAATGCAGCAAGGAGGGTTTTCAATACGGCGATCGTTTTCATTTTAAATTCCTTTTGAGTATGTGCGGCGACACGTGTCAGGTGACAGAGACGCGCACGTTTCCTGGATTTGTGATAATGTCGAACACGGCGGATCGTTTCTGGCTTTGCGCCACGACCGCAGCGATTTCATCCTTCGATGCGTCAGCATCGATATCGAAGGCAACTCGGATACCCCTGAACCCGTTGCGCACGCTGGGGTCTATGCCGAGGATGCCATAGAGGCTCATGTCGCCCTCCACCTTTGCGACCACCGATCGCAGCTGGATGCCCCGGTTCTGGGCAACGGATGCCACACCTGCGCACAGGCAGCTTGCCAGGGCCGACAGAACGATTTCGACCGGGGTTGCACCGTTGTCTTCGGCGGCAAAGCAAGCCGGGTGGTCGGCGTCAAAAGAAAAGGTTTCGGCGTGTTCGTGTTCTTCACCCAGGCCAAAGAACCCTTTGACGGTCGAGCGGCTATGGACCCCGTTCAGCCATTCGCATTCGGCGCGCCACGTGAATTCTGCCGCTGCAGGCATCTCTGTCAGCGCTTCGCGTGCGCTCATCAGGGCTTCGACGTTCACACCGTTGTTGGCAGGGGTCGTTTGTGTTGTCATGTTCATCTTAATCTCCAATCTGATTTGGGCCTCATCGCCCTGTAACCACAGACTTACAGACCTGACGATTGCGAAGCTTGAGGGAGAGCTTGGGGTTTCTTGGGGATTTCTTGGGGAAACCGTCGAGTTGCGGGAAATGCGGGGTTTGACGGCCTGACAGACGAGGGCCTTCAGGGTAGTGTGGTCCTATGAAACATGTGTTTGACCACTTCATCGCGGACACAGCGACGCGTGAATTGTCCGCCGATGGCGAGGCAGTTCCGGTCGAACCGAAGGTTTTTGACCTGCTGTCCTACCTGATTGCAAACAACGATCGGGTCGTTTCCAAAGACGAGCTGGTCGCCGAGATTTGGGATGGTCGGTTTATCTCGGACGCGGCGGTGTCGAGCGCGCTTTCCGCGGCGCGGCGCGCACTTGGCGATGACGGTCAGGGGCAGAAATTCCTGAAAACCGTTCGCGGGCACGGGGTTCGATTTGTCGCTCCGGTCACCCAGGTTCCGGGTGAGATGCGTGACCGCGGGATAGTTCCGCCGCAAGAGATCAGAATATGCCGCAGCAGCGACGGCACACGCATTGCCTATGCTGAAGCCGGAGAAGGTCCGACTTTGGTCAAAGCGTCGAACTGGCTGACGCATCTTGAACACGACTGGGAAAGCCCTGTCTGGCGCCATTTCTACACCGCTCTGACGCAGAACCGTCGCCTTGTTCGCTATGATTCCCGTGGTAATGGCTTGTCGGACCGTGAGGTCGCTGACCATTCCTTTGACCGGCAGGTGGAAGACCTTGAGGCGGTCGCCAAAGCGGCGGGCGGTGACCGGTTCTCACTGATAGGGCTGTGTCAGGGATGCACATCCGCCGTGGCCTTTGCCGCCAAATACCCGGATCAGGTGGATCGGTTGATCCTGATCGGCGGTTACGTGAAAGGTTGGCGCGCGCGTGGCGATACGGAAGGATTTGTTCTGCGAAAGTCGGCACATGAGGCGCTGCCGCTATGGTGGGGCAAAGACACCACTGCCCTGAGGGATCTGTTCACAGGCATCTACATGCCCGACGCCCCGTGGGAGAGCCAACGCTGGTTTTCGGACCTTCAACGCAAAACCGCATCGGCAGAGAGTGCCGCCGCGATGATGTTTTCCGATTGTGACGACGATATCTCAGGCTTGCTGGAAAGGGTTAAGGCGCCGACTTTGATTATCCACGCGGTGGGCGATCTCGCCGCGCCGTATGAACAGGGTCAGGAACTAGCGGCCGGCATAACGGGAGCTCGGTTTGTGTCTCTCGACACTGCCAATCATATCCTTCCAGAAACGGATAGTGAATGGCCGCGCGCGTCACAGCTTATTAATGACTTTTTGAAAACCCAAACCTGAGCGCCCAGTCCAAAAACCGGATCAGATGACAAAAGGGTCCGGCGAAGCTAGGGTTTCCTCATGAACTACAGCTTTGGAGAATTCACGCTTGATACCGCCGGGCTTGAATTGCGGGTGCGCGGCACGCCGGTATCCATTGGGCCCAAAGTTCTGGAAACCTTGATCTACCTTGTTGAGAATCGGGATCGTGTCGTAACGCGAGATGAGCTTGTCGCCCATGTCTGGAATGGGCGTATTGTGTCGGATGCAGGGTCTTGTCAGAAGAACTTGGGTTGAGCGGGGCAGGGGTGTTGCGTAGCTTTTGTCCATGACCAGACCTGCCTCCTTCAAGTACTTCAAAACCAGTCCCGAGATCATCCGCCTTGCGGTGATGCTGTACATCCGTTTCTCATTGTCGCTTCGGAATGTCGAAGAGGTCTTGTCAGATTAACTTTACTTGAGCGGGGCAGGGCGAGTGCGTAGCGTTTGG
>NZ_WQCA01000024.1 GCF_013032445.1 Ruegeria arenilitoris
GCACGCCTTAACAGAACTGCGTTCGATCTGACAGCTAGGGACGAAGTTTGCGACAGAACCGTGAGGGCGGAAACGATTCTTCGCGCGGCTCAAAGGTAGTGCTAAAAAAAGATCATTTATGCGCATTAAGGGTAGGTGAGATTAAGATTTATACAGTTCCGATGCGGTTGAGGGCCGCGACATTGAGTTAGTTTGCAAGCCAGTCCACGACCTGTTGCACCTCTCGTCGGGCGGGATTGGTACCTCGAACTTCGATGAAATAACCATGCGTCGGAGGGATTTCCTCATTGAAAAGCCGAATGACCCTGCCCTCGGCGAGGTCCTGGTTAATCAGCGGCAGCCAGCCGATCACGATCCCGTGCCCTTCGGCTGCGCCGCGCAAAAGGGCGTTTGCATCCTCGAAGATCGCACCGCGCAGCCGGTCCGCGACAGGGACATTCATGGCGGAAAACCAATCCAGCCATCCCCAGTGGTTCCTCTGGTGCAGCAGGGGCAAATCTAACAAGTCTCTTGGGTGCTCAATCGGCCCATTCGCGGCAACAAAGGCCCTTGATGCAATAGCAACCGGGCTGAGTTCCAGCAGTTTGATCGCGTCGCCCGACGCGTATGCCATCCGATTCCAACGGATCACGATGTGGATGTTTTCCCGAGCGGTTGTTCCGGGTTCGAAGGTTGGCAGAACCTCAAGCTCGATATCCGGGTGAGAGTCCCAGAATTCACTGATCCTTGGCATCAGCCATCGCGCCGTAAAGATGGAACCGGCCGCCAAACGAACCACCTTGCGGGGGCGGCGGTGAAGTGCGCGCACGGCTTCATCCAGTATCCCAAAGGCCAGCCGGGCAGCATCCGCAAGCCTCTCGCCATCTTCTGTCAGCGTGACTTCACGTCCGCTGCGAACAAAAAGCTTGGTACCAAGCTGATCTTCCAAGCCGCGAATGTGGTGGCTGATTGCCGTCGGGGTAACCGACAACGCCTTGGATGCTGCGCGGAAACTGCCCAGACGGGCGGCTGTTTCAAAGGCGCGCAAGGCGGGAAGGGAAGGTTTCATGCCAAGCCTATTGTGTAGTTTTACTCATCTATTGATGAGGATGATGCCTTTGTAAATGAGGATTTGGTCTGGAAAAGTGGCTTTGACGAAAAGCAAATTTCATGCCCAGATGGTCAAGCCCAACCGCCGCCGAGGTCGAAAAGACCGACTGAAAGATGCCACCCAGGACCAAAACGCTCTGCCAGTCTGGCCGGGTGTGATGGGTGGTCGTCTCAAGCCGCTTTCCGCGGATGAGGTGGCGCTGGTCGAGGACTCGGCCTTTTTGCTGCTGGCAACGCTTGGTTTGACTCAGGCCATTCCGTCGATGACTGACAAGGTACTTTCGGCGGGCGGGTCGGCGACGGAAGACGGTCGTTTGCTGTTTCCCCCCGATCTGGTTCGGTGGGCCATTGACGGGGCGCACCGCGGTTTCACGCTCTGCGGACAAAAGCCTGATCGAGATCTGAAGATCGAAGGGCCGCGTGTGCATATGTCGACCGGCGGAGCGGCGCCGGGCGTGTTCGACCTTGATACCCACGACTATCGCGACTCGACGTTGCAGGACCTCTATGATGCGGCCCGGATCGTGGATCAGATGGACAATATCCACCATTTCAGCCGGTCGGTTGTGGCGAGGGACATCGAAGACAATGCTCTGATGGACATCAATACGGCGTATGCCTGCCTGGCGGGCACGTCCAAGCATGTGTCGATTTCGATCACCGAGCCGCAAAACGTCTCCCGGATCGCCGAGCTTTGCTACTGTATCGCAGGCGGCGAGGCCGCGTTTCGTGACCGTCCTTTTCTGACGGTCATGGTTTGCCATGTGGTCCCGCCGATGCGCTTTGCTGAAGAAGCCTGCGAAGTGCTGGAACTAGCGATCAGGGCAGGTTTCCCCGTTCAGTTGATCAGTGCCGGTCAGGCCGGGGCGACCAGCCCGGCGACGATTGCCGGATCGTTGGTGCAGGCGGTGGCGGAAACTCTGGCCGGGCTGGTTTTTGCGCGTCTGGTCGATCCCGAGGTCAAGGCGATCTTTGCGCCCAAGCCGCTGGTTGCCGATCTGCGTACCGGCTCGATGAGCGGCGGCGGCGGCGAACAGGCCATTCTGATGGCGGGGGCCGCGCAGATGGGGCGGCATTGGGATCTGCCTACCAGCTCGATCGCCGGGATCACCGATGCCAAGCGGCTGGATGCTCAGTACGGGGCCGAGAAATCGCTGGCTGTGACCATGGCGGCTCATGCGGGTTCAAACATCGTCACCCAGGCAGCCGGCATGATGTCGAGCCTTCTGGGTGTGAGCCACGCCGCCTATGTCAGCGATAACGATCTGCTGGGCAACATTCTGCGCACCATTCGCGGGATCGAGGCGACGCCCGAAAACATCGCGACGGATGTCATCGCGGATGTGTGCCGTGGGGAGGGCCATTATCTGGGCGAAATGCACACGTTCAGCCGGATGAAGTCGGATTATTTCTATCCGGAAATCGGCGACCGCCGGGCGCCGCGCGACTGGCAGGAACAAGGCGGCCAAAGGATCGGGGATGTGGCGCGCGAACGCGCGCGTGAAATCCTGAAAGTCCACTTCCCTGCGCATATCCCTGATCACATCGATCACACGGTGCGGAGACATTTCGACATCTGCCTGACCCGGGCCCAAATCGGACGATCTGAATGAGCCATTCTGACCTCAGCGCGCGCGCCCGCGCGGCCCTTCCGGGTGGTGTCAGCCACGAACTGCGCTATCGCGATCCGCACCCCGTCTACATTGAGCGCGCGCAGGGGGCTGAGAAATGGGACATCGAGGGCCGGCGTTATATCGATTTCAAGATGGGCAGCGCCAGCCAGATGCTGGGGCATGGGCATCCTGCGATCGTCGAGGCGATCAGAAAGCAAGCCGGACAGGCAATTTTCAGCGCCGACTGCCACGAGGCTGAAATCCTCTGGGCCGAATGGATCAATCGGCTTTACCCCTGTGCCGGGCGAACGCGGTTTACCGCTTCGGGTAGCGAGGCGACCATGCTGGCCGTACGTCTGGGTCGCGCGCAGTCCGGCAAGGATCATGTGCTGCGGGTGGACGGGCATTATCACGGTTGGCACGACCACGTTCTCAAGGGCGCGAAGCCTGGAACCCTTCAAACTGAATCGCTGGGGGTTCCGGAGGCTGTGAACGAGTTGATCCATGTCTGCGCGGCAGAGTCCAAAGCGATGGAACGCGCCCTGCAGGACGATCGCATCGGCACGGTCATCATCGAGGCTTCGGGGGCCAATTACGGCTCGGTGCCGCTGTCGACCGAGACGTTGCGGGCTTTGCACGACGTGGCACGGGCGGCAGGCGTGGTGCTGATCTTTGATGAGATCATCAGCGGGTTCCGCTGGTCGCCCGGCGGGCGGCAGGCCCGTGATGAAATCGTTCCCGACCTGACGACACTGGCCAAGATCGCCACTGGGGGTTTGCCGGGCGGCGCGGTCTGTGGTCGGGCCGAGATCATGGAATTGATGAATAACTCGACCGCCCGTCAGGGCATTGCGCCAGCGGTCAGCCACAAGGGCACGTTCAATGCCTCGCCGTTGGTGGCCGCCGCAGCCTGTGCCGCGATGCCGTTGCTGGCAAGCGGTGAGGCGCAGGCCCAGGCCGACGCAATGGCGGCCCGGATGCGCGACGGCATGAATGCCGCGTTGTCGGATCTGGGCGTTGCCGGGCTGGCCTATGGCGACAGCTCGGTCTTTCACGTGTTCTTTGGGCGCGACAGCATAGACGGCCTCAGCCCGGCTCAGATCCGCGGGATGCCTAAAGGGACGGTCAAAGCTTATCGCGACGGTATGTTGGCGCGTGGGGTGGATATGATGTCCTACACTTCGGGCCTGACCTCGGCTGCCCATGATCCGGACCTGATCGATGAGGCGCTGGAGGCGTTTCGCGCCACCCTGTCCGACATGATCCGTGACGGAGCGCTGCCATGACTCTGCCGTCCCATGCCCGCACAATTGTGATCGGCGGTGGAATCATCGGCTGCTCGGTCGCTTACCATCTGGCCCGTCAGGGGCGCAAAGATATCGTGGTGTTGGAGCGCTCGAAACTGACTTCGGGCACCACCTGGCACGCCGCCGGTCTGGTGCGCCGCCTGCGGTCTTCGGCGACGCTGACCAAGCTGATCAACTACTCGATCGACCTTTATGGGGAGTTGGAACACGAGACCGGCCAGGCCACTGGCTGGATTCAAACCGGGTCGCTGACACTGGCGACCAACCCGGATCGGTTGACCAATATCAAACGGCAGGTTTCATTGGGCCGCGCTTTCGGGCTTGAGGCCGAGGTGGTCGATGCCAAACGCGCAAAAGAGCTGTGGCCGCTGATCGAAACGGATGACGTGATCGGCGCGGTCTGGTCCCCGGCGGATGGTCGCGTGAACCCCTCGGACGTGGCGTTGGCGCTGTCGAAAGGCGCCCGCGCCCGAGGTGTGCAGATTTTCGAGGATACCGCCGTCACCGGATTGCAGAAAACGGCAGGGCGCGTCTCGGGCGTTGAGGTGGGGGACCATGTGATTGCCGCCGATGAGGTCGTGATTGCCTGCGGCCTCTGGTCCCGCGAAGTGGCGGCGATGGCAGGTGCGCATATGCCGCTTTATGCTTGCGAGCATTTCTACATCTTGACCAAACCGCTGGCCGAGGTGCAGGCGCTTGGCAAAGGGGCCCATCTGCCGACGCTGAACGATCAGGACGCGTTCCTCTATGCCCGCGACGATGTCGAAGGATTGCTGGTGGGGTGTTTTGAACCGCACGCCAGGGGCCTGTCTCTGGACCGTTTGCCCAAGGATTTCAGTTTTGATCTGCTGGACGAGGATTGGGATCACTTCATGCCCATGATGGAAAACGCCCTGCGCCGGATTCCCGCGTTGGACCGGGCCGAGGTGCGGATGCTGCTCAACGGGCCCGAAAGCTTCACCCTCGACAGTCAGTTCATACTGGGCGAAAGCCCCGAAGTTCCGGGTCTGTTTCTGATGGGCGGTATGAATTCGACCGGGATTGCGCTGGCCGGGGGGGCGGGCAGGGCGATGGCGGAATGGATCATCGCCGGCGCGCCGACCATGGAACTGAACGAGGCCGATATTCGCCGGTTCAGCCCTGAGATGAATGTGCTGGCCGCATTGGAGGCCCGCATCCCCGAAGTGCTGGGCCGCCATTACGACAACCCCTTTCCGGGCCGTGCGATGGACAGTGCGCGGGGGCAGCGCCGCTCGCCCATTCACGTCGGGCTGGTGGCAGCGGGTGCACAGTTCGAGGCGCGCGGCGGCTGGGAACGGGCGGTGCATTTCGGCGGTGAAGCCGCACATCAGCCGCTGAACTTTGGTGCCCCGCCCTGGCGTGATCAGGTTGCAGCGGAGGTCGAGGCCTGCCGCAGCGGCGCGGCCCTTCTGGACCAATCTGCGTTCGGCAAGATCATGGTGCAGGGGCCGGATGCTTGTGCGTTCCTCAACCGCCTCTGCGCGGCGCAGATGGACCTGCCCGAGGGGCGCATCGCCTACAGCCAAATCCTGAACGCACGCGGTGGTATCGAAAGTGATCTGACCGTGCAGCGTCACGGACCAGAGGCCTATTTGCTGATCACCGGCGCGGGCGAAGTTGTGCGAGACCTCAAGCATATGCGCGAGATCCGGGGCGATTTCCGTGCCGAGTTCACTGACGTGACCAGCGGTTATGCCATTCTGGGCCTGGCCGGGGCCAGGGCGCGCAGCGTGTTGCAGGCGACCACGAACACGCCGGTTCCTGACCTGAAACGCTTTCAGTTCGCACCGGTCGAAATCGACCTTGCACGCGGTTGGGCAGGGCGGCTGAGTTTCACCGGCGAAGAGGGGTATGAACTGTATATCCCCGCCGACATGGCCATGGCCGCGTATGAGGCGCTGCTGGACGCTGGGGCCAGCCATGCCGGTCTTTATGCCAGCAGCAGCCTGCGTATCGAAAGCGGGTTCCGCGCCTTCGGGCACGAGTTGACCCCCGGCACCACTCCGCATGAGGTCGGTCTGGACGCGTTCTGCGCCATGGGCACGGGGTTCGTGGGTGAAGACGCGCTGCAGGATCACATACCTGCGCGCCGGATCGTCTCGATGCTGTTTGATGATCCCGAAGCCATCCCGATCCATGACGAGCCGGTCTATTTCGCGGGGCAGGTCGTCGGGCAAGTCACTTCGGCCGCCTGGAGTTACCGGTTGGGGCGCTCTGTCGCGCTGGCGATGATCTCGGGCCCGCCAGGGTTCTTTAGCGAAAAATCCTCGACCGCGGATGGTACATGGGGGGTTGAGGTGGAAATCGCCTGCACCCGTTACACTGCCCGCGCCGCGTTGAAACCCGCCAAAGAGGCGTTCCAATGAGTGGCACGACCCGCACCACACAGGTCGCCATCATCGGCGGCGGGATCATGGGTGTCGCCGCCCAGTTCCAGCTGGCCGAGAACGGCTGGACCGACACGATCCTGTTCGAAAAGGCCGAGCTGACCAGCGGGTCGACATGGCACGCGGCGGGCCAGATTGCCCATGCGGTCGGCAGCCGGATCGCGGGCTGGATCAACAAGACCTCGATTGCGACCTACAAGCGTGTCGAGACGGAAACCGGACAGAGCATCGGCTGGCACGAGGTCGGCGGGTTTCGGATCGCCACCACCGACGATGAGGTCGACTGGATGAAGTCGATCATGGGCGTCGGCAAGCTGCTGGACCTGCCGATGGAACTGGTCGGGCCGGACGAGGTGGCCAAGGGCAATCCGTTTTACAGGACCTCTGACATCAAGGCTGCTGTGCACACCTTTGAAGACGGCCACATAGACCCGTCGGGTGTCACCATGGCGCTGGCCGCGGCCGCTCGTGCGCGTGGGGCCAGGATTGAGCGGCACAACCGGGTTACCGGGGCGTCGCGCAAGGGCGACATGTGGCTTCTGCGTACGGAAAAGGGGGATGTGCTGGCCGAGCATGTGGTGATCGCCGCGGGTTCGTACGCCAATCAGGTGGGGGAATGGTTCGGGTTGAAAATCCCCTCGGTCTCATGCCTGCACCATTATCTGGTCACGGATACGGTGCCCGAGTTTCTGGATCGCCCCGAACTGCCCGTCATGCGTGACAATGCGTTTGGCGGCTATATCCGGCAAGAGCAGAAATCGGGCCTGATCGGGATATATGAGGGCCATGTCTGCCCCACGGTTTGGGAAATGCCGCAAGGCGCGCCCTGGGCCGCCGAGAATGAGCTGTTCGAGGCGGATTACGACTCGATTGGCGATTTCCTGATGGTGGCGTTCGACAAGATGCCCATTCTGGCCGATCTGGGGATCAAGCGTGTGGTGCGCGGGGCAATCACCCATACTCCGGATGGGGGTATGCTGGTGGGGCCGTCGGGTGCGCCGAATGTCTGGCTGTCCTGCGGGTCGTCCATCGGGCTGGCCTGGGGCGGCGGGGCCGGCAAGGTGCTGGCCGACTGGATGGTGCATGGCGAAACCCAGATCAACACCCGCGGCATGGACCCGCGCCGCTATGGCGAATTCAGCACCGATCATTTCATCGTCGAGCGCACCAAGGACGAATTCATGCGCCGCCATGACACGCCGTGCCCCGGCAAACAGTTCAAAAGCCTGCGCCCGCTGAACCGTCACCCGCTGTATGACCGGCTGGCCGCAAAGGGTGCGGTGTTTGGCGAAGTGGCAGGCTGGGAGCGCCCCCGCTATTTCGGTCAGATCGGCGAGGTCGAACAAATCGGCTGGGGGCATCAGAACTGGCACACACACGCCATGGCCGAGGCCAGGGCCACGCGCGCCGCCGCCGGTGTGATCGACCTCTGTGCGTTTGCGCAGTTCGAGATCACCGGCAGGGATGCTGGGGCCCTCCTCGACCGGCTGTCGGCCAACAGAATTCCGACCAAGGACGGGCGGATCAGTCTGAACCACCTGCTGACCCCAAGGGGCAAGTTCGAGACCGAGATCACCATTTGGCGCATCGCCAGGGATCGGTATTTTACCGGTTCTGCCATCGCGCGGGCCAACGCTGATTTTAACTGGATCAGGTCCCATATCCGACCCGGTGAAGACGTTCAGATGATCAACTGCTCAACTAATTGGGGGATGCTGGCCCTGTCAGGTCCAGCCGCGCGCCGGATCATGGCCGAGATGACCGAAGCCGATCTCGGCAACGCCGCCTTTCCCTGGCTTTCGGGTCAGGAGATCACCGTGGCGGGCATCGCCTGCTACGCGTTGCGCGTGTCCTTTACCGGTGAGCTTGGGTGGGAGTTGCATGTGCCATTGGACCGGATCGGCACGCTGTATGATGCGTTGTTCGACGCTGGCGCCAGGCACGGGCTGATCGATCTCGGCTCTTACGCGTTCAATGGGATGCGGATGGAGAAGGCCTATCGGGCGAGCGCTGAACTGACCACGGATGTTGGCCCGTTTGACGTTGGGTTGGACCGCTTTGTGCGCGCCGAAGGGCGAGATTTTGTCGGCAAAAACGCTCTTATGGCCCGCGATCCGGACTGGCGGCTGTTTTACGCGGAACTTCATGCGGATGACATGGATATTCAAGGCGGTGAGCCCGTGTTGCTGAACGGGACGCCCGTTGGTCTGACCACCTCGGGCGGGTACGGTTACACGGTCGGCAAGTCGCTGGGCTGGCTGTTCGTGCGGGCAGGTACGCCCCGCGATGGGTTGCGCGTGCAGATTCTGAGTCGCGCAATTCCCGTGACCGTCCATGACGACGCAATTTTTGACCCACAGAACCTGGCGCAAAGATCCGAGGATTAGACCCATGACCCAAATTACCGGCGGCGAGGCCGTCTATCGCGTGCTCAAGGCCAACGGGATCGACACTGTGTTCGGCCTGTTGGGCGGCTCAATGCTGGAGCTGTACGACGCCATGTATCGGGGCGGTGAGGTGGCCTATGTCGGAGCGCGAGATGAGCGCGCGGCGGGTCACATGGCGGATGCCTGGGCGCGGACGACCGGCAAACCCGGCGTTGTGCTGGGCGCGCAGGCCGGGCCCGGCGTGGTCAATATCGTCACTGCCGTGGCCGAGGCGCAATTGGCGTATTCCCCGATGGTGGTCATTGCCGGCGCCATCACGCGGGCCGATCAGCACAAGGACACGTTCCAGGAGGTCGACCAAGTGGCGCTGTTTGCTCCGATCTCCAAACGCTCGGTCATGGTCAGTGACCCGTCCCGACTGGTGCCGATGCTGGAGGATGCAATCCGGCTGGCGAATGCGGGCCGACGCGGGCCGGTGGTGTTGCATGTGCCGCGCGATCTGTTTGCCGCCAAGGTGCCGGTGATCGATCCGACCCCCGTGAACATCGCGCGCCCGGGGCCTGCCGCTCCGGAGGATGTCGCCGCGATGGCTGAACTGCTTTCCTCGGCAAAACGTCCGTTGATCTTCGCGGGCGGAGGCTTCAAATGGGGCAGGGGGCGCTTGGCTCTGACCGCCTTGGCCGAGACGTTGGAGGTGCCCATAGTGGCCTCGACCGGTCATGCTGATGTGATGCGCCACGGGCACCCGTGGTTTGCCGGGCAAGCTGGGCCGCGCGGCAATCACGTGGCCAGTCGCCTGACCAAAGAGGCCGATGTGATGGTCGTGTTGGGCGCGCGGCTCGGGTTCAACTCGACCTTTCACAGCAATGAATATGTCGGTTCCGAGACGCGGATTGCACATGTGGATGTCGAGGGTTCTGCAGTAGGGCGTTATTTCCCGGCAGAAATTGCAGCCCAAGGCGATGCGCGCCTGACCGCCGAGGCGCTGACAGACGCCGCGTCCAAACCGGATTGCGGGTCTTGGCGCGATGCATTTCGTTCCGACATGGACACCCTCCGGGCTGAGCGTGCCAGGGAAGCCGCGATCGAGACCCTGCCCATGCATCCCCGCCGCGCCTTGGGCGAGTTGCGCGATGCGCTGCCTGAAAACGCAATCGTCACGCTGGACACCGGCAATACCTGCCTGCAAGCCGCCGATCGGCTGGCGCATTACGAGCCCCTGTCGCTGATCACGCCGTTGGACTTCGGATTGGTCGGGTTCGGTCTGCCGGCGGCCATCGGCGCCAAGGCCGCAGCCCCCGACCGCCCAGTCGTCGCAGTGATGGGGGACGGCGCGTTGGGGTATACGATGATTGAAATCCAGACTGCCATTTCGCATGATCTGCCCATCGTGATCGTCGTTCTGGATAACGAGGCCTGGGGCGCCGAGAAAGCCTATCAGCAGGAGTTCTTCGGCGGACGCCTTTTGGGGGCCGAAATTAAATCTCCCCGCTTTGACAGATTTGCGGAACTTTGTGGCGGTAAGGGTGTTTGGGTCGACGGCCCCGGCGGGTTGGGACCAGCTGTGCGCAAGGCAATATCCTGTAAGGAAACGACGGTTATCCAAGCCAATATCGACCCCGGCGCGCTGATGACGTTGCGCAAAGACCTTTTCAAGGCACCGCAGGAAGGGGCAAAAGCATGACCACCTGAGACACTATCGTGATCGGTGCCGGAAACGCCGCGTTTTGCGCCGCCCGTACCGCGCGCGAAAAAGGTGCAAGCGTCCTGATGCTGGAATGCGCGCCCAAAGAGGAAAACGGTGGCAATTCCCGCTATACCGCTGGTGCCATCCGCTTTGCGTATGACGGGGTCGACGACATTCGCGCGCTTTGCCCCGACCTTTCGGGGGACCAGATCGTGATCACCGATTTCGGCACCTATACCGAGGAACAATTCTTTGACGACATGTTTCGCGTCACTCGATTCCGCACCGATCCGGCCCTGTGTGAACGCATTGTGCGGTCTTCACGAGAGACTATGCACTGGATGCGTTCCAAGGGTATTCGGTTCATGCCGATCTATGGCCGCCAGGCTTTCAAGGTCGATGGGCGCTTCAAATTCTGGGGCGGTCTGACTTTGGAAAGCTGGGGCGGTGGTCCGGGGCTGGTGGACGCCTATACGGAAATCGCCAAAGCATCGGGCATCGAAATCCGCTATGACACCCGCGCCGTCAAACTGCTGACGGACGGCCATGCGGTGACGGGTGTGAAGATGCGCCATAAGGACCAGTTGGAGAATATCAGCGCAAAGCCGGTTGTTGTTGCCGCAGGAGGGTTTCAGGCCAGCCCCGAGATGCGCACCCGTTACCTCGGCCCCGGCTGGGAAATGGCGCGCGTGCGCGGTTCGCGTTTCAACACCGGTGAGGGCCTGAAGATGGCGATGGAGATTGGGGCCTCGACCTAAGGCAACTGGTCTGGGTGCCACGCTGTTGGCTGGGACTATAACGCACCCGAATTTGGTGATCTGGATGTTGGCGACGGGTTCCAGAAACACTCTTATCCATGGGGTATAATGGTCAACGCGACCGGGCGGCGCTTCGTGAACGAGGGCGCGGATTTTCGCAACTATACCTACGCCAAATATGGCCGCGTGATCCTGAACCAGCCCGATCAGTTCGCCTGGCAGATCTTCGATTCCAAAGTCACGCATCTGTTGCGCGACGAATACCGGATCAAGCGGATCACCAAGGTGACTGCGCCAACGCTTGAGGCGCTCGCCGAAAAGCTTGAAGGGGTTGATTCCCGGACGTTTTTGCACGAGATCAAATCCTACAACGCCGCCGTGGACACAGACACGGTTTTCGACCCGAACGTCAAGGATGGGCGCGGAACCAGGGGCGTGGACATTCCCAAATCCAACTGGGCCAACACCATCGAACAAGGCCCGTTCGAAGCTTATCAGGTCGGCTGCGGCATCACTTTCACGTTCGGCGGTCTGCGCATTGATCCTGAGACGGCTCAGGTGCTGGACAACGGCCTTGCTCCGATTCCCGGGCTTTTTGCGGCAGGTGAACTGGTTGGGGGTGTTTTCTTCTTTAACTACCCCGGAGGAACCGGATTGATTAACGGGTCCGTTTTCGGACGATTGGCGGGGTCCAGCGCGGGTGACGCGTGAGGCTTGCGCATTTTCGCTTGGATCTTGTCAGACGTGTTCGAAACGCCGTCTAACAGACCAGTGATGCTGTTCGATCAGCCCGTACACAGCGCATGGTCGTCAATTAACCCCAAAGCCTGCGCCACACCCGTCATTCGGACGCGTGCAGGAGGTGTTGCCGGATCTTGGTGTCCACCCTGGCGCTTTGCAGGTCGACGATACCGCTTTTCGAGAACAGCTCTCGGACAGAGCGGTAATTCTCGGCTCGTTTCCAAACAACAGGAGAGGAGGTCGGTTCCCGTCCGGATAACGACGCCAGATAAGACATGGTTCCGAACAACAGCTTTGACTTGTCGCGATGTGGCTTGTTCAGAATGTACAGGCTGAGGGGCGCGTCCGGACCGCGCTCGGAATCGACGACAAAAACCTGCCCCGCGCGGAATGCGGCTTTGCCGTTACATCTTGTCCAGCGGCGCGTCGATGACTTCCCTTCGCTCAGCGCTTCGACGATCCGGCTGTAGACCGTCCCATTGCGCTCATCCAAAAAGGCCACGTTGATGATGACTTTGGCCGGATCGTTGGGGGCGCGAAAGAACACCTGATAAGACCCCAAAAAAGCCCGCAGCCGTTGAAGATCCCCCGGGAACACATCGATCAGTGGGTCGCGCCGCCGGTCTGCCTCGGTTTTCGCTAACTGAGTGGTGTGGCGACGCAGCTCTGCGGGATCGCCCAGCAGGATATGCTCGCCCACATCGAAGAACCGGCTGATACGACGCAAGTTGTTGGGCGAGGGCATGCTGCGACCGTTGAGGTATTTGGCGAATTGCTGATGGTTGATGCCAATTTCCCTGCAAACGGCGGCCACCGACGGGTAGTCGGCACAAAGGTGACGCAGGTTTGCAGCTAAATCCTGATGCATAAGCGGTTGAGCCCTAAGTCGCGTAAACTCGCTAAAGAAAGCATAATGTGGCGTTATTGTTAAGCCTAAACTGGTGCGTGATCTTGCGGGCAACAGAAGGACACCCAGGGGAGGTCAATCAATGGATAAGTTTCAATACGTGCGGCAGATGGAACAGCGTCTGCAATTGCGTCAGGTGGATCGCCGTCAATTCATGCGTGGTGTTCTGGCCACCGGCATGACCGTCAGTGCAGCGACGCTTTTGGCGGATCGCGCGATCGCGGCGACGCCCCAAAAAGGCGGAAGCATGATTGCCGGGATCGGTCACGGCGGGACGACCGAGCAGCTCAATCCTGGGCAGATCTCAGCGGGTTTTCTGATCCCGCTTAGCCTGGGCATGAACGGCTTCCTGACCGCGATTGACGCGGACAGCAACGTGCAGCCATCGCTTGCGAAGTCTTGGGAGGCATCGCCGGACGCGTCGGTCTGGACCTTCGAACTGCGCGACGGGGTCGAGTTCCACAATGGCCGCACGGTGACGACCGAGGACGTGATTGCCTCGATCAATTTTCACCGTGGTGAAGGTTCAACCTCGACCGGGGCGCCTCTGCTGGCCGGTGTAAAGGACCTGCGTGCAGACGGGCCACAGACCATCGTTTTTGAACTTGAAGGCGGCAATGCGGATTTCCCGGCAATTCTCAGCGATTACCGTTTTGCCATCCTTCCGGCCGATGGTGACAGTATTGACTGGCAATCCGGCATTGGCTGCGGAGCCTATCAACTAAAGGATTTCCAGCCGGGGATCTCGGCGGATCTGGCCCGTCACGTGAACCACTGGAACCCTGATGTCGCGCATGTGGACGAATGGAAACTTCTGGTGTTGCTGGATACAACCGCACGTATGGCGGCACTCTCGGCGGGGTCGGTCGACATTGCGGACAAGGTTGACCCCAAGACGGCCAAATTTGTCTCGCGTGATCCAAACGTTACGCTGCATTCGGTTGCCGGTACGCAGCATTATTCCTTCCCGATGCTGACCAATGCCGCGCCTTTTGACGACAACAATATCCGCCAGGCGATCAAATGGGGCATCGACCGGCAGGAACTGGTTGACAAGATTTTGCTGGGTTATGGCGAGGTCGGCAATGACCATCCGATCGGGTCTGGTCAGAAGTATTTCAATGCCGAGCTGGAGCAAAAGACTTTCGACCCGGACAAGGCCAGATACTTCCTGAAACAGGCTGGATTGGACTCGCTGGATGTCGAACTCTCGTCTTCGGATGCCGCTTTCCCCGGCGCGGTGGACGCGGCGACGCTGATTTCGAACTCGGCGGCGAAATGCGGGATCAACGTTTCCGTCAAACGTGAGCCCAATGATGGCTATTGGTCCGAGGTCTGGACGAAAAAGCCCTGGTGCGCCAGCTATTGGGCCGGGCGACCGGTCGAGGATCTGATGTTCTCATTGGCGTTCCAATCCGGTGTGGCGTGGAACGAATCTCTCTGGTCGCATGAGAAATTCGACAAGATTCTGGTTGAGGCTCGGGCTGAGCTGGACACCGACAAGCGCCGCCAGATGTATGGTGAGATGCAGGATATCGTGGCCAATCAGGGCGGTGTCGCGATCCCGATGTTTGCCTCATACGTCTTTGCCACGCGCCCAAGTGTCGGCACGCCCGAGAAATTCTGCTCGAATCTGGATTTGGATGGAAGCAGCTTTATGGAGCGTTGGTGGAAAGCCGAATAGCGCGATAACATCGCCAGGGATCAGAGGATGGCTCTTGCAGTCGTCCTCTGACGTGTTGGGGACAGGAAATTCATGAAACTTTTCATTGCCACTTTGTCGACCGAGACAAACACGTTTTGCACCATGCCGACCGCGATGTCAGGTTTTGAGGATTATTTCCTGCGCCATGGTGCGGCGACCCAAGAGCCGCCAAACCTAATGACCGAGGCACTGCATGTGTGGCGTGATAAGGCCGAAGCTCTGGGCTGGCAGGTCATCGAAAGCCTGACCGCTGTAGCGGAGCCCGCCGGGCCGACCACGCGCAGTTGTTATGACGCGCTGAGCGGTGAGATTCTGTCTGATCTGGCAGAATGTGGCGGGGCAGATATCATCCTGTTGCAGCTTCACGGCGCGATGGTGGCCGAGCATATCGAGGATTGCGAGGGCGACCTTCTGGCCCGCGCGCGCGCCTTGTGTCCGGAGGCAACGATTGGGGTTTCGCTGGATCTGCATTCTCACCTGACGGAAAAGATGCTGGAAGCCAGTGATCTGATCGTTCATTTCAGGGAATATCCGCATGACGATGCAACGGCCTGTGCGGTCGAGTTGTTCGATCTGGCCCGGCGGGCACATGCGGGCGAAATCACGCCTAAGATGGCGTATTTTGATACCCGTATGGTGAACCTCTATCTGACCAAAGCCGGGGCGATGAAAGATTTTGTGACTGAGATGGCCGCGGCTCAGCTCGGACCCGGCGTGCTGTCGGTTTCACTGAGTCACGGATTTCCCTGGGCAGATGTCGAAGATGTTGGCGCGCGGATGCTGGTTATTACAGATGACCAACCACATCTGGCCGCGCAAATCGCCGAGGAGTTGGGCCGGCGCTTCTTTGATCAGCGCTACGAGGTGACCACGCGGTATCTGCCAATCTCCGAGGCTCTTGAACAGGTTGGCACGCGTTCCGGGCTGTGTGTCCTGGCCGATATGGGTGACAATTCCGGCGGCGGTGCGCCGGGCGATGCTACCCACTTGCTGAATGCCATGATGGCGCACGGAATGACGAATTTTGCCAGCGGCCTGTTCTGGGATCCCGGAGTGGTGCGTATTTGTCAGGACGCGGGCATCGGCAGCCGATTGACGCTTCGGCTTGGTGGGAAAACGGGTGTGGTTTCGGGCGACCCCATCGACCTGACCGCACAGGTTATGAACATTCAGACGGGCCTGGGTCAGCATCTTGGCACCGGTCTTGAACCCATGGGCACCGTGGTCTGGTTGCGCCTGGAGGGCGATATCGACCTGCTGGTCAACGACCTGCGCGTTCAGGTCTACCACCCTGAAGCCTTTGAGCAGATCGGTATCCGGTTGGCCGAGAAATCGGTGGTGGCGGTGAAGTCCCTGTTCCACTTCTACGGCACGTTCAGCCAAATCTCGGATCACATCCTGCAGGTTGCCAGCCCCGGCGGCACCCAGCCGGCGTTCCACAACCTTGCACTGACCAAACGCAAGCTGCCGTTCTGGCCTGCGGTGGCGCAGCCATTTGCGGATGAATGCCTTGCGGATGCCGGATAGCGGTTTCAATCGACGGTCCGGGCGGACAGAATCCAATCGCGGACAACCTCGGCCTCTGGCGTCAGGGGGCGGGACTTGGACCAGACCAGATAAAACCCCTTTCCGGTTCTCCACGTCCATTCCGGCCGCGCCGCCAGGATACCTTGCTGAACCAGTGGGCCGACAATGTGGTGCCAGCCGAAGGCAAACCCTTCGCCCGCCATTGCCGCCTGCAGAACCAGGGCATAGTCGTTCAGGCGCAGACCACTGCGGGGCGTGACCTCGGTGATGCCGAACTCGCGGAACCATTGATCCCACGAGGGGCGTTCGCGGATGGGTTCTTCCAGATGAATGAGACGTTGGTTCAGCAGGCCCGGCACACTGCGCAGGGTCACTGCCGCAGCCATGACGCGGGGCGAGGCAACAGGGTAGATCACCTCGTCCGATATCAGCCGCGCCTCGCAATCCGGCCAGTTGCCATCGCCTAGCCGCACCGCAAGGCTGATGGTTTCAACGGTCAGGTCCGGTTCCCGGTCACTGGACTGCAGGCGCAGGTCGATATCGGGGTGGTTTTGCTGAAAAGACGCGATGCGAGGCACCAGCCAGTAATTGTTGAACGCCGAAGAGGCGCTGAGCGTGACGTGATCATTGCTGGCAAACTGCCGGATCGAGGCGGCGGAATGTGACAGCATCTCGAAGGCGCGGGTGACGTCGGCAAACAGACGAGTTCCCGCATTTGTCAAAGTGATCCGGCGATGGCTGCGCCGAAACAGCACAACACCAAGCGATGTTTCAAGCTGCTTAATTGAAGCACTGACCGCCGGTTGCTGCACGTTAAGCTCCTGCGCCGCTCGCGTGAAAGATTGCAGGCGGGCGGCGGCCTCGAAGACGACCAGATGGCGGGGTGACCCCAGTTGCTTCCAGAGTTCTTGCATAATCTGTGTTTATGCAAATCATACAATTTTTCAAGCGTCACAACGCTGTTTTCATGAGGGTAGTATCACGCGAAATATTGGAGTGACTCATAATGGCTCGGCGCACACGTCAATCCCGGTCCCGCAGTTCAGAACCGGTTTCGGTTCCGGCATCCCCCTATATCCAGCGCAGTTTGGCCTATTTTGACCCTCTGAACGACGAGGATCTGAACCGACTTGAGGCGCAGGTCGACTGGATATTCGAGAATGTGGGGATCGCGTTCCGCGATGACCCCGAGGCGCTGGAATTATGGCGTCGTGAGGGTGCTCAAATCAATGGTGACATTGTTCGTGCCGACGCCAGTTGGATACGCGATTTGTGTTCAAAGGCGCCCAAAAGTTTCGAACAGGTCGCGCGCAACCCTGAGCGTTCGGTGGTGATCGGGGATGGCAATCAGGTCTTTGCCCCGGTCTATGGCGCGCCTTTTGTGCGCGATCTGGAAGGCGGCCGTCGATATGGCGATATCGAGTCGTTCGAGAAGCTGGTCAAGCTGACCTATATGCACCCGAACCTGCATCATGGAGGGTTTGTCACCTGCGAGCCCTGTGACGTTCCGGTCAGCAAGCGCCATCTGGACATGATGTTTGCGCATATGACGCTGAGCGATAAACCGCATCTGGGCGCGATCACCGAGATGAGCCGTGCGCAAGATAGCGTTGAGATGGCCGAGATCGTCTTTGGTGCGGATTTCATGGAAGAGAACTGCGTGATCATGGGCAACGTGAACACGAACTCACCGCTGCTGGTGGATCGGGTGGTCACCGAGTCGGCTCGTGTATATTCGACGCGCGGTCAGGGTCTGATCGTTGTTCCGTTCATCCTGTCCGGCGCCATGGGACCTGTCAGCACCGCAGCCAGTGTCGCCCAAGCCATGGCCGAGGCGATGATGGTCTGTGCCTACGTTCAACTGCTGCGCCCCGGAGCGCCATTTGTACTGGGCAACTTTCTGTCGTCGATGTCGCTGAAATCCGGTGCGCCGACCTTTGGTATGCCCGAACCGGTCATGTCGAACTATGCCATTGGTCAGCTTGCCCGCCGTGCCGGTTTGCCGTTGCGTTGTGGCGGTTCGCTGACTGCGTCCAAGATCGAAGATGCACAGGCGGCTTATGAATCTGCGGATTCCATGCATTCAACTATGCTTGCGGGTGCAAATTTTGTGCTGCATTCGGCCGGTTGGCTCGAAGGCGGGCTGTGCACCGGCTTTGAAAAGTTGATCATGGATGCGGATCGGTTGGGCTCGTACCAGAAAGTGCTGAGCCAGGGTTTGGACACCAGCGAAGAGGCCTTTGCCCGCGACGCTTACGGAGAGGTTGAAGCCGGTGGTCACTTCCTGGGCTGCGCCCACACCATGCGCAATTATCAGACTGCGTTCTATGAGCCGAAACTCAGCGACAGTGAGAATGTCGAAAGCTGGGAAGAGGGTGGATCAAAGGACATGCGCCACCGCGCCTATGAGCGCTGGAACCAGATGCTGAACGAATATCAGCCACCCGCAATGGATGAGGCCAAAAAGGAAGAGCTGGCCGCCTATGTCACCCGCCGCAAGGAGGAGATCCCGGATGCCTGGTATTAAGATCACCGGCCTTCGGGCGACCCCGGTCAATATCCCGCTGGAAAAGCCGATGTGGTGGACCGGCGGGCATTACCCGGGCACCTCGAAGACCATAATCGAGGTTGAAACGGATCAGGGTATCGTTGGACTGGGCGAGGCCCCCTCGGTCGATGTCGTGGATACGGTCCGTGCGATGGGTGAACGGCTAACCGGTGCTGATGCGCTGGATATTGCGGGCTGCGAAAGCCTGTGCGTGCCGCCCTGGCAGATCGTTCAGAACACCGATGACAGTTCGGTGGTCAAAGCCTTTGGCGCGATCGAGATTGCCCTATGGGACCTGCGCGGCAAAGTGGCCGGGGAACCTCTGTATCGTCTGCTGGGTGGTGCGGTACGAAAGGAGATCCCCTTCACCGAATACTTCGGGTTCCACGAAGGCGGTGAGATGAGCCCCGAGGCCGTGGCCGATTATTGCATCCGCATGCGCGAAGAACACGGCAGCACCATGTTCGAAGGCAAGCTGATCCTCGGCAACCCCGAGCTTGAGATCGACACGGTTAAGGCCCTGCGCGAAGGCCTGGGCCGCGAGGCGATGATCCGTCTGGACAGCAACATGCAGTGGAGCCTGCCTACCGCCATGCGCGTCTTCCGCGAGATAGAGCCTTACAACATCCGCAACTACGAAGACCCGGTTGCCACGTTCGAGGAAATGGCGGAACTGCGCCGTCACTTCACCATTCCGATCTCGACCCACGTGCCGGATATCCGCAAGGCTGTCGCCTTGGGGGCACCGGATTACATCGTGACCAACTTTGCCGTGCTGGGCGGGATGTCCCGCGCCGTGCGCTTTATCGGCGCGTGTGAGGCGATGGGCGTGGGCTTCTGGTGCTATTCCGGTGACGCCGGGATCGCAACTGCAGGATATTTGCAAATGTCTGCGGCCATGCCGTGGATTTCCGAGCCGTCGCAATCGCTGTTCCGCTGGCAGATCGGCGATGTCATCGAAGGTGGGCCCTTCCGTCAGAAAAACAACGTGATTCCTGTTCCCGAAGGTCCTGGCCTCGGCGTGACGCTGGATCGCGATGCCCTTGCTTATTGGCACAACCATCTGGCCCAAAACGGACCGCTGGACCATTTCCATGACCCCGCTATGCCCGGCCGCTTCCGCCGGTTGCCCCTGAACTAAGAAGGACCACTTATGCCTGAGATTCAAAAAGACGAAAGCACGTCCGGCAAAAAGCTCCCGTCCCACGCCAAGGTCGTCGTCATCGGCGGTGGCGTTGTGGGCTGTTCGATCCTGTTTCACCTGGCCAAGTTTGGCTGGAAAGACGTTGTCCTGCTGGAACGTGACGAACTGACATCGGGTTCCTCCTGGCACGCCGCCGGTCAGATCCACACGATCAGTTCGGACCCCAACATCTCGCGCCTGCAGAGCTATACCATTGATCTGTATAAAGAGATCGAAGAGACCTCGGGCCATTCGGTCGGCCTGCATATCACCGGCGGTTTCTATGCGGCCTCGACCAAGGAATGGTATGATTACCTCAAGCGTGAACGCTCGAAAGCGCGCTACATGGGTCTGCATCAGGAGTTCATCAGCCCCAAGGAGCTGGCCGAGCGTCACCCGCTGATCGACCCTAAGCATTATTACGCAGCCCTCTGGGACGAGCAGGACGGTGACCTCGATCCCTCGGGCGCGACCTATGCGTTTGCCAAATCGGCCCGCGTGCATGGCGCGCAATACTTCACCCATTGCGGCGTGACCGACATGAAACAGCGCGCCGATGGCAGCTGGGATCTGACCACCCCGAAAGGCGTGATCAACGCTGAGCAGGTCGTGAACTGCGGTGGCCTGTGGGCACGTGAAGTTGGCCACATGTCCGGCATCCACCTGCCCGTACAGCCGATGGAGCACCACTATCTGATTACCGAAAAAATCCCGCTGATCGCTGAACGTATGGAGAGCATGGGCGAAGCGGGCCGTCTGCCGGCCGGTATCGACTATGAGGCCAATATTTACTTCCGTCAGGAGCGTCAGGGCATGCTGTTGGGCACCTATGAGCCCAAGTCGACCCCGTGGAAAGTGGACGGCACGCCGTGGGATTTCGGGCATGAGCTGCTGCAACCCGATCTCGACCGCATCGCCGACCGTCTGGAAATGTCGTTCGAGCGTATCCCGACCATCGGTGAAGCTGGCATCAAGGACATGATCAACGGGCCGTTCACGTTTGGCCCTGATGGCAACCCGATGATCGGTCCGGTGCCGGGCATGAAAAACTACTGGGTCGCCGTGGGTGTTATGGCGGGCTTCTGCCAGGGCGGCGGTGTAGGCCTGACCATGGCTGAGTGGATGATCGACGGAGAGCCCTCAATCGACGTCTGGGCGATGGACGTGGCGCGGTTTGGCGAGTTCGCCACTCCGGACTGGGGCACCATCAAGTCCTCGGAAAACTACGAGCGTCGCTTCGTAATGACTTTCCCGAACGAAACCCTGCCCAAGGGCCGGATGCAGAAAACCACAGCGCTTTATGACCGTCTGGTCGCAAAGGGTGCCGTGATGGGGCAGGGCTTTGGGCTGGAGAACGCCCTGTGGTTCGCGGACAATCCAGAAGACGCGCATGAAACGCCCACCTTCGAGCGCAACCGCTCGCACGACTATGTCGCGCGCGAGGTGAAAGCCGTGCAAGAAGCCGTCGGTGGCATTGAGATCGCCAACTTCGCCAAGCACGAGTTCAAGGGCGCGGGCGCGCGTGATTACCTCAACAAGACGCTGGCCGGATACGTCCCGAAACCCGGCCGTCTGGCGCTGACCCCGATGCTGACCGAAAAGGGCCGCCTCTATGGTGACCTGACTATTGCGTGCCTCGGTGAAGATCACTTCATGCTGTTCGGCTCGGGCGCGATGCAGGAGGCGCACCGCCGCTGGTTCGAAAAGGACCTGCCTGCGGATGTGACCTATGCCAACGTCTCGGATGATTGGCACGGCATCGCCCTTTCGGGTCCGAAATCGCGCGAGCTGTTGGCCCGCATCACCCGTGACGATGTCAGTTCCGACGCGCTTAAGTTCCGCGATGTGCGCCAGACCTTCGTGGGCGGTGTGCCGGTCATCCTGAACCGTATCTCGTTCTCGGGCGAGTTGGGCTTTGAGATTTACTGCCGCCCGCAATATCTGCTGCGTCTGGCCGAGGCGATCGAAGAGGCCGGAGCCGATCTGGGCTATCGCTGGTACGGTGCGCGTGCCCTAATGTCGCTGCGTCTGGAAAAAGGCTGGGGTGTGTGGACTACCGATTTCCGCCCGGACTTCAACGCGGTCGAATCCGGCATGGATGTCTTCATCAACTGGAAGAAGGACTTCGTCGGCAAAGAGGCTACGCTGAATTTCAAGGAGGATGGCGTCGCTCGCAAACTTGTCACCATGACAATCGACGTGGATGGCATCGATGTTTCGAACGACGAGGCAATTCTTAAAGACGGCAAGGCCGTCGGCTATGTCTCATCCGGGGGCTACGGACATCGCGTGGGAAAATCGATAGCGATGGGATATGTCACTACCGAATGCGCGACCCCCGGAACGAACCTGCAGGTCGAAATCCTCGGCGCGTTCTACGATGCCGAAGTACTGGGCAGCCCTCTGTACGACGCCGACATGCGGGGATGAGCCAAAGGTCAGTGGGTATTTGGCGATCGGGCTGAAATGGGCTTCGGTTGTGGGCCTGTTTTGATGCACATCATCTGGCCGGAACGCAACGCGCTTTGGAGCAAGATCCAATTGGCAAATATAGCCCCGGTATCGCCGGGGCTATCGCGTGGCTGCGCGCCGCCGATCTTTCAACCGGCCGAACGTTATCCCGATCCTGTTCCGTCGGGCTGTGTCGCATCACTCCAATAGGACCCTTCTTTCCGGTCTATATGAAGCTTCAGGATGTCCAGCGCCTTGGCAATGTCGCCCTGTTCGACGCATTGGACCAGCTCAATATGTTCCCTGAAGGACTTTGCCATGTGGTCCGGGTGATAGCCCAACCGGCTGCGCAATGCCGCCATTTTCAATGCAATCGTCTGATAAGCGTCATTCAGGAACCGATTGTCGGCGCAGTCGAAAAAACATTGGTGGAACATCGTATCCTGAAACAGGTATTCTGCATCGTTTCCGGCCCCTCGGGCCTCTTTCATCCGATCGACGCAGGCGCTGAGCGCGGCATGAAGCGCCTGCGGGTTCACCTGAATAGCTGACGTCAGGGCGGTCGTCTCAAGGCAGACACGGGCATCGCAGAGCTTGGCCAGTTCCTCGGGTTCCAGATTGAACACGAACGACCCCCTTTGAGGCTCAACGACTAGTAGCCCCTCCATCTCGAGCCGGTTGATCGCTTCGCGGACAGGGGTGCGGCTGACCTCAAGATTCTTGGCGATTCGCGCTTCGGACAATTGCTCACCCAGTTCGAATTCACCTGTGATGATCCGTTCACGCAGGTTTTCGGTCACCAATTCCGTCAATGATTTCGGTCTGTTGAATAGGCTCATGTCGCTCTCCTCGGGTCGACAGTAGCAGTGATGTCTCTGGCATACAATGTGTTAGTGTTGACACGTTGGCATACTGTATGCCAGTTTGATTCTCACCGAGAGACGGCATTGGGAGGGGCGTCTTTGCAAGTTCTGGAGACATGGATTGTTGCCCTGAACCGGGCGCTGGTCGCTGCGGCACTGGCTGCGGTTTTCGCAATCGTCTTTGCCAATGTGGTCGGGCGGTACGGATTGGGCGCATCTTTTGCCTGGGTGGAAGAGGTCGCCCGACATCTGATGATCCTCGGCGCCTTTTGCGGTGCGGGGCTTGCCCTGCGTGAAGGGCGGCTGGTTGCAATCACCACTATTCCCGACCTGTTGCCGGACGCTCTGGCCCGCCTGCTGCGCTGGGGCATCGTCATCGTCATGTTCGGCTTCATGGCAACGATGCTTTGGCTGGGTATCCGGTTTGTCGAATTCGGCTGGAACAAAGAAACCATGTCCACCGGCATTTCACGGGGCATCCCCTATCTGGCGATCCCAATCGGCTGCGCATTGTTCCTGATCCAGCTGGCCTTCTTCGCCAAACGCTTTGTCAATCAGGAGTTCGAACATGGCCCGGACGGCGACAAGGTCGAGGGCTAAGTCATGGCAAAAACCCTGATCATCCTGTTCTTTGCCACGCTGTTTTTAGGCGTTCCCGTTGCCTTCACGATGGGTATTGCCGGGATTTCGGCAATCTTTATCGACGGTTCGCTGAACCCGCTTGTGGCGACCCAGCGCATGTTCGCCGGGATCGACAGCTTCCCCTTGATGGCGGTGCCATTCTTCATCCTCGCCTCCGAGTTGATGACGGCCTGCGGCCTGACAAATGCCCTGCTGCGGTTCGCCAATGCTCTGGTCGGGCATGTGCGGGGCGGGTTGGGACACGTGAACATCCTAGTATCCATGCTGTTTGCCGGAATCAGCGGCTCGGCGCTGGCGGACGCGGCGGGGCCTTCGGCCATCGTCATGCGGATGATGCGCGAGGCCGGGTATGAAAAGAACTATGCCGGTGCCCTGTCCGCCGCAACGGCCACCATCGGGCCGATCATCCCGCCATCCATTCTCGCCGTGATCTTTGCGATCTCGACCAACGGCGTGACGGTTGCGGGGCTGTTTCTGGCCGGGATCGTGCCGGGTGTTCTGCTGGGCGTCGCGCTGGCCGTTGCCAACCATATCGTGTCCACCCGCTATGGCTATCGCGGGCGCGAGCACCGCGCGACCCTGATCGAGTTGCGCAGCGCAACCCTGACGGCCATTCCGGCCCTGATCATGCCCGCGATCATTCTGGGCGGCATCCTGTTTGGCGTCTTCACCCCGACCGAGGCGGGGGCCGTGGCCTCGGCCTACGCGCTGTTTCTGGGCTTCCTCTTGCGGGCCTTCACTATTCGCACGCTTTACGCGGCCTTCGTGCGGGCGGCGGTGGTGACGTCCTCGGTCTTTCTGATCGTGGCGATGGCGTCGATCTTTGCCTGGCTGCTGACCTACCTGCAGATTCCGCAGGAACTGGCCAAACTGATCACCCAGATCACCGAGAACCGTCTGGGCATCCTGTTCATTCTGGCCGGTTTTGCCCTGATCTGCGGGTTCTTCATCGACACGCTGCCCGCGCTGATCATCCTGACGCCGATCCTCGGCCCCATCGCCTATTCCGCCGATCCTCGGCCCCATCGCCTATTCCGCCGGGATCGACCCGCTGCAATTCGGCATGATGCTGGTACTGAACCTGACCATCGGCATGATCACCCCGCCGGTCGGCCCGGTGCTGTTTGTGATCGCCACTGTCGGACAACTGAAAATCGAACGGCTTTCAAAGGCGGTGCTGCCGCTGCTGCTGGCTGAACTCGTAGTGCTTTTGCTGGTCATCCTCGTGCCAAGCGTCAGCACCTTCATCCCCAACTTATTTGGATTTGCGAACTGACATGAAAGGGAGGAACCTCATGAAAACCATGTCGAAACTGATGACGGCCACGGCTGTTGTTGCGATGACCGCGGCGGGCGCTGCCTCGGCCAAGGAACTGAAATACGCGCATTTTCAGGCCGCTGACCTGAGCTCGCCCAAACACGCCGCCGCGCTGGCTTTCGAGGCCTGTGTCGAGGGCAAGACCTCGGGCTCGATCGACGTGCAGATCTTTCCGGCCTCGCAACTGGGCGGCGGGTCCGAGATTATGGAGGGTCTGCAACTGGGCACGATTCAGATGGCCGCCATTCATGATGGCCCGATCTCGGCCGTCTACAAGCCGTTCTCGGTTCTGGCGATGCCCTACCTGTTCGACGATCAGGCCATGGCCTGGGCGGTGATGGACAGCGAATTCGGCGACGCGCTGGCCGAAGACATGCTGGCCCAGACCGGCATCCGCAACTTTGGTGTGGCCGACAACGGCGTGCGCAACTTTACGAACAACGTCAAACCCGTGGCCGAGCCGGCCGATATGGAAGGCCTGAAAATGCGCGTCATGACCGCGCCGGTCTGGGTAACTTTGGTGGAAAGCCTGGGTGCCTCGGCAACCCCGGTTCCGTGGCCTGAACTGCCCGGCGCGTTGCAACAGGGCGTTGTGGACGGTCAGGAAAACGGCGTGACCAATATCGTCAACGCCTCGCTCTACCAGCACCAGAAATATGTCTCGCTGGATGGGCATGTGTTCAGTTGGCACGCATATCTGATGTCGGACATGTTCTACCAAAGCCTGACCGATGACGAGAAGAAAGCGGTCGAGCAATGCGTTGAGATTTCGAAGACGATCCACCGCGGCATGACCGCCGCGCAGGACGCAAACGCGACCACGATCCTGTCGGAAAAAGGCATGGAAGTTATCCCTGTCAGCCCCGAGCAGAAGGCCCAGTTCCGTGCCGCAGCCCAGCCCGCCGTGCGCGAATACATCGTCAGCGAGATTGGTGAAGACTGGCCGAACCGCCTCGACGCCGCCGTTGCGGCCTACCAGGCTCAGTAACCCATGCCGAGGGACCGTCACATGACCCGACAGACCATAGCAATCCTTGAACCCGGCTACGCCACCTATGACACCGAGGCCTCGGTGCTGGCGGCGCAGGGCGCTCAGATCGCGCCGGTCAAACCGGAGACTGAGGCGGTCCCGGCATTGCAGGCGCTGGACCCGGTCGCCATCCTGGTGCGGGAACGCACCGTGGATGCGGCGGTGATCGATGCCTGCCCGAACCTGAAAGTCGTCGTCCGCTATGGGGTGGGCGTCGACAATATCGATCTGGATTACGCGCGGTCGCGCGGGATTTATGTTGCCAATGTACCCGATTACGGCGCCGAAACCGAAGTGAGCGAACACGCGCTGGCCCTGTATCTGGCGGTGCAGCGGCGCATTCCGTCCCGCGACGGCGAGGTGCGGCAGGGTCAGTGGGGCATTGGTCAAGCTGCCCAGATACCTGGTCGCGAAAACGCCACTCTGGGCTTGATCGGCTGCGGCAAGATCGGATTACAGGCGGCACAGAAATTCCGGGCGCTAGGGTTCACATCGGTTCTGGTGTTCGACCCCTACCTGACGGACGATGCGGCGGATGCGGCGGACGTGCATAAAGTTGACCTGGCCGACCTGTGCAAGACCGCTGACGTCATCAGCCTCCACGCGCCGCTGACACCCGAGACGCGGCATATTCTGGACGCCGGTCACATCGCGCTGATGAAACCGACCTCGGTCGTGATCAACGTCTCTCGCGGTGGGTTGGTAGATGAGGCGGCGCTGGCCGATGCCCTGAACCAGGGGCGGGTTTTCGGCGCCGGTATCGATGTGTTCGAACAGGAACCGGTCGCGCCGGACAATCCGCTGCTGCACAGCCGCAACACCATCGTTTCGGACCATGCCGCCTGGTATTCCGAGCGCTCGGTCGCGGTGCTGCAGCGATGCGCGGCGCGCGAGGTCGCAAGGGTTCTGAACGATGAGCATCCCGATCATTGGGTGAACAAATGGTAGATTTGGTCAGCACCCTACGATCGGCGCAAATTGTCCCGGTGATCCGCCACAGCGACCCTGAGATCGCTTTGACGGCCTGCGACCTGCTGGCCGAGGCCGGAATTGGCGCATTGGAGATCACCACTACGGTTCCGGATGCCGCTGCCCTGATCGCCGAACTGCGCCAACGCCATCCTGAAATTTGTACCGGCGCCGGAACAGTTCTTGACGCTGGTCAGGCTGACAAGGTGTTGGCGGCCGGTGCCGAGTTTGTTGTCTCTCCGTGTTGGAGCGATGCTGCCGCGCGGGAAGTCAGGGCCGCAAAAGTGCCCTATCTGCCCGGCGCAATGACCCCGGGCGAGGTTCACCATCATGTCGAAAATGGCGCCGCGGTGATCAAGATTTATCCGGCCGATGCTGCCGGTGGGCCCGGCTTCTTGAAAGCCGTCAAATCCGTGTTTCCCGGCCTCGCCCTGATGCCGACCGGCGGCGTGTCTCCTGACACCGCGCAATCCTATCTGAACGCCGGCGCGCTTTGCGTCGGCATGGGTGGAAACCTGCTGCCCGCCCGGGCGCTTGAGGCCGGGCACATCAGCCTGGCCCGCGCAGAAATCAACGCGGCCCTCTCGGCCGCATCCTTTCAATCTTCCCAACGTAAGAGGATACTTTCATGAACACCCAAGAACTCGTTGCCGGGTTTCGCGACGTGGCCACCGCATCCGTCGCGGATGCTGTGGACAAGGTTGCGGGCAAGACCGGCTTTTTACCCGCTTCGATCAAACCACGCATCAACGAAAAGAAGATCGTCGGCCCGGCCGTAACAATTCTGGAAGGCCCCACCGACGAATTCCTGTCGCCGCAGCACGCGCTGGACGCCATCGACGAATCTGAGGCCGGCTCGGTCATAGTGATCTCAACCAATGGCACCACTGATGTGGCGCTGTGGGGCGGTCTGATGACCGCCGGTGCCGTGGCCAACAAACACGAAGGCGCGGTTCTGGATGGCGGCGTGCGCGATCTGGTTGAGATCAAGCGCGACTACGACTTCCCGGTTTATTCCCGCTGCGTTAACCCGGGCACCACTTTGGGTCGCGTTCGCACGCTGGCATCGAATGTAGAGGTCGACATGGGCGGTGTGATTGTCCACCCCGGCGACATTATCGTGGCTGATATCGATGGTGCGGTTGTGGTTCCCCGTGAGCATGCTGAAACCATCTTGGAAATGGCGCGCGAGATTGATGAGCGCGAAGCCGAACAGGCACGTCTGATCATCGAAAGCGGCTCGCTGCGCGAAGGTCTGGCGAAATACGGCCGCATCTAAAATACTAAAACGCCCCGCAGGTTGCTCGCAACAACCTGCGGGACACCAGAGCTCAGCAAGGGAGGAATACATGCTGAAACGAATGCTCAACACGGTGGCCCTTACCGCCGTTCTGGCCACCCCGGCGCTCGCGAACGGGCCCGAGGTCGTCGCGGAATGGAACAGTCTGCCCTATGCCGTCAAGGACGAGGCGACAAAATCCGCCTGGGAGGGCAGTGAAATTTTCGGCAAGGCGCTGATTCAGGGCGCCAAGGTCGATAGTCAGGGCAACATCTATGTCTCAACCGCGCGCTGGGGCGGGGCCGAGATACCCTCGACCCTGTCTAAGCTGGTCAAAGACGGAGACACGTGGGAGCTTGAGGCGTTTCCCTCCGAGGATATGAACGGCACGTCGAACCCGGATGGTCTGAAGGCCGTGCTGGGGTTCGAGATCGACCGCAATGACGTGATGTGGATTCTGGATCAGGGTCACGTGGCTGGCCCGCCGTTCGAAGACGGCGACGCAAAGCTGGTGCTGTGGGATCTGAAAGAGAACAAGGAAATCCAGCGCTATGTCTTCACGGCGGAAGAGGCGGATCGCCAGTGTTCCTTCCTGAACGATCTGGCCGTCGATAACGATACCGGCTTTGCCTATATCGCCGACAGCGGCATTTTCTGTGACCCGCTGCATGGTGGTCTGATCGTCTATGACAGCAACACCAACTCGGTGCGTCGTATTCTGGATCAGCATCGTTTCACCAATGACGAGCCGAACTTTTTCTTCAACATCGACGACCGTCCGGTTCTGAAGAATGGTGGGATGCGTACAGGTGCTGACGGCATCGCGCTGTCGGGCGACAAGGAAACGCTGTACTGGACCAACCTGACCGGCAATCACCTGTATAGCCTGCCGACCGAGGTCCTGCGCGATTTCGAAGCCAATGAAACCGCAATCGAAAACGCGGTTGAGGTTGCCGCCGTGTTGCCCTCGAACACTGACGGGATGACCGCGGATAACGCGGGTAATATCTACATGACCGCGTTGTCTCTGGATGGGATCATGAAATTCGATGAATCCACCCGTCAGCTCAGCCGTTTCGTGCACCACCCGGAAATGAACTGGCCCGACACGCTGGCATGGGGCCCGGATGGCGAGATGTATGTGGTCTCGAACCACCTGCATATCTGGGTCGATGGCGACATGAACTTTGAAGACCCCGAAATCCCGAATTTCCGCATCTGGAAAATACCGGGTGTCGGGCAAAGCTATACGTCCGAATAATCCTGGCAAACTCCTTGGTCAGCCCAGCGGGGCTGGCCCCTTTAGCAAAGATGAGATGATCATGACCCCCGATATTCTGTGCCTTGGCGAACCGATGCTGGAGTTCAACCAGCAGCCCGACGGGAACTATCTGCCCGGACATGGCGGCGATACCTCGAACTGTGCCATCGCCGCCGCGCGACAGGGGGCATCCGTTGGATATTTGACGCATATCGGGGCGGATACGTTCGGCAATTCCTTCATGGAGTTGTGGCAGGCTGAAGGCGTTGACACCTCGACCGTTCGTCAGGTCTCGGACGCCCATACCGGCGTGTATTTCGTGACCCACGGCGCGAACGGGCATGAATTCAGCTATTTCCGCGCCGGGTCCGCCAGCAGCCGGATGGGGCCGGATGATCTGCCGGTGGCCGCGCTGCAATCGGTCAAGATCCTGCATGTGTCAGGCATCAGCCAAGCGATTTCCGACACCGCTGCAGATGCTGTGTTTGCCGCCATCCGGATGTTGAAAGAGGCCGGGGGTATGGTCTCTTACGATACCAACCTGCGGCTGAAACTCTGGCCAATCGAACGAGCGCGGGCCGTGACCCATGCCGCCATGGCGCAGTGCGACATCGCGCTGCCCGGGATGGACGACGCCGAGCAACTGACCGGCCTGTCCGACCCGGATGCCATTGCCGATTTCTACCTGAACCTGGGCGCTAAAATCGTCGCGCTGACACTGGGGGCCGAGGGCACTCTGGTCGCAACACCCGACAAACGCGAACGGGTCAAAGGCCGCCAGGTCGAGGCGGTGGATGCCACGGCTGCGGGCGACACATTTGACGGTGCTTTCCTGTCTCGTATTGTTGCGGGTGATGACCCGTTTCAGGCCGCACGTTATGCCAACGCCGCGGCCGCCCTTTCGACCCAAGGGTACGGTGCAGTTGCCCCAATGCCTCGCAAAGACGCGGTCGAGGCGTTTCTTGCGGAAGGAGACTGACCCTTGAAACACGCCGTTGTTATTGGTGGAACCCGCGGCATTGGCGCTGGTATCGCGGGCGAGTTGCGCCGCAAGGGATGGCGTATCACCGCAACCGGCGTCGGGGCTGACGAGGTTTCGGCCTATGCCTCGCAACACCCTGACGACATTTGCGCGCAATTGGATGTGCGGGATACTCAGGCCGTAACCGTGTTCTTTGGAGAGATTGAGCACCTCGACGGACTGGCCAATTGCGCAGGCGTTCTGGCCCGCGGTGCGGAATACGAGATCGAGACCTTTGAAACGGTGATCGACATCAACCTGACCGGGACCATGCGCTGTTGTCTGGCTGCGCAGCCCCTGCTGGCCGCGTCGGGCGGGGCGGTCGTGAACACGGCCTCGATGCTCAGTTATTTCGGTGGGCCTCTGGTCCCGGCCTATTCCGCAAGTAAGGGCGGGGTGGCGCAACTGACAAAGGCGCTGGCCGGAAAATGGGCCGTAGACGGCGTACGCGTCAATGCGGTTGCCCCGGGGTGGATCGAAACCGAAATGACCGAGGCCCTGCGCGCCGATCCGGCCCGCAACCAGCCGATCCTGGGTCGGACACCGCTGGACCGCTGGGGTAAACCTGCGGAAGTGGGCGCACTGGCCGCGTGGCTGCTGTCGGATGAGGCCGCCTTCGTGACCGGAGCCGTCTATCCCGTGGACGGCGGCTATTCTGCAATGTGAGGAGGACCTCTGATGCCAGTACAAGGACAGGACGACGATCCCAGAATGCCCTACCAACTGCCTTTTCCAAAGGATGCGCAGGAGGAAATCGTCATTCCCGACGCTGTGGCCGAGGATGAGCGCGTCTGGGTGCCGCAAACCGAAAACGTCTCGTTCCGGCCTTTGTGCCTGAACCGGTCGCAGGGATATTGGATGAACCTGCTGCGGGTGCGGAAATCCGGTGTTCTGTCGCGGCACCGGCATCCGCAGCCCGTTCACGGCTTTGTTCTGAAAGGCCGCTGGCACTATCTGGAACATGACTGGGTGGCGCAGGAAGGCGGCTATGTGTTCGAGCCGCCGGGCGAAACCCACACGCTGGTTGTGCCCGATGATGTCGATGAGATGATCACCTATTTCCAGGTCAACGGCGTGATGCTCTATGTCGATCCATGGGGCAAAACCATGGGCTACGAGGACGTCTTTACCAAGATCGACATGTGCCGTAATCACTATGAAGAGGTTGGTTTGGGGACAGATTATGTCGAGCAATTCATCAGGTAGACCGCTGAAACTGGCGCTGGTTGCCCATGACGCCAAGAAAGACCTGATGGTCGAATGGGCCCGGTCCCACGCTGACACGCTGCGCCGGGCGCAGCTGTTCGCCACCGGAACCACCGGTGGCCGCATCAGCGCCGCCTTGCCTGAACTTCAGGTCACCGCGCTGAACAGCGGCCCGTTGGGAGGCGATCAGCAGCTTGGCGCGATGATCTGCGAGGGCCGGCTGGACGGTCTGTTCTTTTTCATCGATCCGATGTCGCCGATGCCACATGACGTGGATGTCAAAGCCCTGAGCCGGTTGGCGATTGTTTACGACCTGCCTTTTGCAAGCAGTCCGAGCACAGCGGATTTCGTACTGACAGGTCTGACCGGATCAAATTCGGTATCTGAGCCTTCGCAGGGTGCTACCTTCAAATCCGACCCGTAGTTTCTGGCAACTGCAGCTTTGGGGCGTGGGTGTGTTTTGGTGCTGTCGTACGCGGTGCTCAGGAAAGGGCCGCTGGACGTCGCAGACGCATTTGCCCGCACGGGTGCGCAAGCGGAATGACTTTACGGTCGCCGGTGTGGCAGGACAGCTTGTTCGAGCACCTCGACGAGGAACCTTCCCAATGGTGAGGCCTGGCTTTTCTGTGTCCAGATCATTTCTGATTGCCACGGCGGCATCTCAATCGGTAAAGGCAGCACCGCGCATCCGGCCCGTTGCGCGATGTCTCCAAGCGATGCGGGAACGGTTGCGATTAGGTCGGAGGACGCGATGACTAACGGCAAGGCCGTGAACTGCGCACATGTCATCACGACGTTACGACGTAACCCCTGACGTTTCAGGATCCGATCTACCTCGCCTTCAAAATCGTGGCTCAACGTCATGAGCGCGTGCCGGGCCTTTAGAAACATGTCCAGAGTCAGATCAGGCCCCACGTAAGGATGATCGGTCCGCGCAATGCAGACAAAGCCGTCCTTCAGGATAGGGCGGCGATGCAGTCGTGCGGGCAGGTGGCCGAAGTGACCGATTACCAAATCGATGGCTTCGTTCTCCAGTTCCGCCAGAGATCTTGCCTTGTCCAAAGGTGCGAAACTGACCCGTAGATTTGGGGCGGCATGTTCAAGGTGTTTCATCACCAACGGCGCAAGTGTCAAAACAACCAGATCTGCGGCGGCGATGGTCACCCGGTCGCCACACTTCATCGGGTCAAACTCTGCCGGTGTCAGCATATTCGAGACAAGGTCCAGCGCCAGACGGATTTGAGGGGCTAATTCCTCGGCGCGCTCGGTCGGCATCATGCCGCCAGGGCTACGCTGGAACAACGGATCATCAAATTGTGCCCGCAACCGGTTGAGCGCGTTGCTCATCGACGGTTGCGCCAGCCCGATCCGCGCCCCGGCGTTTCCCACATGGCGTTCCTGATAGAGGGCATCGAAAGCTTTGAGAAGGTTCAGATCTAGTGCATTTACATTCATGTTGTCAATTTAACAAATGCGATAAATCTATTTCAACTATGAACTTCCGCGATCTATCTCTGTAACACCAAGTAATCTCCCGCGTTCGTTAACCGAATGTGGTGAAACAGGAGAAGACCATGACCAATCCATTCAAAGCCGCTCTGGCCGGAAAGCACGTCGTCGTTGTCGGAGGCGGCAGTGGTATGGGCAAGGCCACCGCGCAGATGGCGGTTGGCATGGGGGCTCAAGTCACCATTGCCAGCCGGAACGTGGCCAAGCTTAGCGCAGTAGCTTCGGAGATTGGCGGAAACGTAACAACCTCCCCTGTCGATATGACCGATGAGCCCGGCATCAGGGTCTGGGCCACATCATTGGGCACAGTCGACCATCTGGTCATTTCAGCGTCCAGCGCTGCACATGGGGCCTTTGCCGACTTGCCCACCACTGATCTGCGCGCCATGTTCGACGCCAAGTTCACCGGGCCTTATGTGACGGCCCGCGAGGTTTTGCCCTATCTGGCAGAGGGCGCGTCGATCACATTATTCTCGGGCGTGCTCAGCCGCCGGCCTTCGGCAGGCGCCACCGGTCTTGGCGCAGTGAATGCCGCGGTCGAAGCGCTTGCCAAAGGGCTGGCGCAGGAATTGGCGGGCAGGGCGCGGGTGAACTGTATCAGCCCCGGCATGGTGGCAACCAAGGCCTATGCAGACATGTCCGAGGCGGACCGGGCAGGCATGTACGCTCAGGTGGGCAAGGCGCTGCCGGTCGGTCGTGTGGGCAAGGCAGAAGAGATCGCTCAGACTGCCGTCATGGCCATGACCAACGGTTTTCTCACCGGTGCGATTTTGGACGTGGATGGCGGGCACATGGTGCGTGCCTGACCCAGGCTTCTCGGGCAGGCCCAAGCGCCTGCCCGCGTTCTGGGTGGACCCTTCAACTGACGGCCGCTGCCTTGGCTGGGTCATTTTCCAGCTCTTTCAACGGTTCTGATGGAATGGACATCCCCTGATCTCTCATCTGGTAGGTTTTGGAGATGGAAACCATCAGGAGGTTAGCAAAATGGCGGATTTGGACCTTGTCGGCATCGATCTTGCGAAGAATGTGTTTCAACTTCATGGTTGCAGCTCCACGGGCGAGGTGGTGTTTCGCAAACAACTCAGACGCAACAAGCTTCTATCGTTCATTGCGGAACTGCCAGCGTGCACCATTGCGATGGAGGCTTGCTCCGGGAGCCATTATTGGGGCCGAGAATTTGAAGCACTCGGACACACGGTTCGTTTGATCGCGCCCAAATATGTCAAACCGTTTGTGAAACGCAGCAAGAGTGATTTGATCGACGCTGAAGCCATTTGCGAGGCAGCCCTGCGACCAACTATGCGGTTTGTGCAGGTCCGCAGCGAAGACAATCAGGCTGCAGCCCTGGCTTTCAAAGCGCGGGATCTGTTGGTCCGGCAACGCACGCAGATTATCAATGCCTTGCGCGGCCACCTATCCGAATTCGGATTTGTTGTTGCGAAAGGCCCAACACACGTACGTAAGCTTGTTTCTGCGGTCGAAGACGGGAGCATTGAACTGCCGGAGATGTCCCGCCCTCTCTTGAGCATCTTTGTCGATACGCTTGAAGTTTTGAATGTCCGTATCAGACAGTTGGAGGCGCAAATCGCACAGCGTGCGAGGGAAGATGAAACATGTCAGAGGTTGACCGCGATACCAGGCGTTGGCCCGATTATTGCGACAGCGATTGCTGCACTTGCGCCACCACCTTCGACCTTTAGACGGGGGCGCGATTTTGCGGCATGGGTAGGCTTAACCCCACTCCAGCATTCGACTGGCGGTAAGCAGCGCCTGGGGCGCACGTCAAAGATGGGCAACCGGACGTTGCGGCGCCTCCTCATTATTGGAGCCAGCGCCGTGGTTAGATGGGCCGAGCAAAAAGGAGCCGTCCCGGGATCCTGGCTCGCAAGGATGCTGGAGCGCAAGCCACCCATGTTGGTCAGGGTAGCACTGGCTAACAAAATGGCACGGATTGTCTGGGCGTTGATGGCACATGGCGAAGCATACCGGGATCAATCGTTACACGTTAGAGCCGTGCAAACGATCTGATCCCGGAGGCGTGGGAAGGTCAAACGGAAGGTAAGGCGCAACAGTCGATGAGACCGGGTCGGGAAAACCAGCTTGCGACACAGTGCTTCGAGCACGTGGTTCTGAATTGGACCTGATCTGAGAACTCCATACGGGCCCGCGGCATGTGAAGGCCGCACTATGAGGCCGCATACATGTCAGCACCCGACGACGCGAATTACCGGCCAAAGATTCTTCTTGCCCAAAGGGGGATGTCCATACATGTCGCAAACTTTCTGGATAGTTATGCATCATTGAAATTGGCGGGCAGTTTCGGTCCCGAGATCAAAGACGAGCTCGACCTTAGTGAGATCCGCCGCGTGGGCGTGGTGGCATACCATGTCCTCTGCCGAGCGTTCTGCTCCCGATGACTGTCCGAACAGGGCGAAAGAGATGCCGTCGAATATGGTCGTCTTGCCAGCACCAGTCTCTCCATTGATGCCGAATATCCCGGCATCCATGGCTGCAGTGAAGTCTACAACCTCGGTACTTGCGTAGGCGTTTGGTCCCAACTTCGTCAATCTCCATTTGATGCTCGTGCGATCTTGCAGTCCCGCTTCAACTCATTCGCCAAGGTCCGCTAACGCAGATGCTGTCATTTCAGTTCGCAATCGCAGCGAACTTCCGCTTCCCGCCCTTCGGACCCAATGACCAAGGTTTCACTGGGCAGTTCAAGGCCGACTATCGGCCTCGAACTTTGTTTTCTGTTCTACCGTCGTCTGACCCGCTCACGGCTGCGCTCCCGACAATCGATGTTGATCTGGTGAACACCACCAAGTACCCGGTAGAAGCCCAGACCTTTGGACCAGTTCAGGAATTGCGAGACGCTGTCGACCTGATCATCATTGCGCCCACGCGGAAAGGATTGCAGCTCGCGTTTGAATGCCACCAGCCAGGGCGCATCAATTGGCAACTTTACCTTGCCCTCCTCTACCGGTGCACAAGCTGACTGTAACCGGGTTTCCTTATCCTTGTCAGGCTTAATGCGTTCGTACCGGCGACGATCGTCAAAGAACAACTCGTCAAAGAGTGGTTTTCCGCTTGCCGCATCTTCGATCAGAACGCGGTCGGGATCCCAGCGGTCGACAAGGTTCAATGCCTTGGACTTCAGGTCCGTGTAGGGTGCTGCCAGACAAATGCGCAACAGTCTCTATAAGGACAGGATGACTGCCCCTTATTCCGCGCAAAGACCGCGCCACTCGGAGAGA
>NZ_WQCA01000025.1 GCF_013032445.1 Ruegeria arenilitoris
CATAAGAAAAAGCTACCGTAGTGCGCGCTGAAATCGCAATGTCCGGTTTGGGCTGTCTTCGGTCCTTTGGAGTAAAAATGCGGATGGCTTTAAAGTCCGCCCTACCGCCATCCGAGCGTCTTGCAGCTAAGGTCAGCAGCGAGCCCAAAGTTACCGGATGCTGCAGTCCGCGCTAACGACGGCAACGCGCAGAAAGCGGAATTTGCAAAGTTAGGCTTTCGACAAATCCTCGACCATGTGCAAGCAGTCAGTTTGTAGCGTGTTCACCCGCACTTTAGTTTTTGTTTTTGTGCAGGTGTTCATCCTGCTTGCGACCCCAGCTTTGTCCTGGGGTCACAGACAGGTACTACGCGATTTTATTCGGCAGGCATCGTTGATGTTTCTGGATCAACAGTCGATGCGACACCGGCGGCTTCGCGGCGTCCGTCGTTCCAGATCGCTTTAATCAAAGCGATGCACATCAATGCCATGACGATAGAGAATGGCAATGCTCCGATCACCATCGCGGTCTGAATGGCCCCAGTTCCGCCCGAAATTAGAAGACCTCCAACCACCAATGCCAGCGCTGCACCCCAGAACATGATGTGCGGGCGTGCCTTGGGGCCTTCATCACCGGCAGCATTGATCGTGTTCACGATCAGAACAGCCGAGTCAGCAGAGGTTACAAGAAACGTCATCAGCAAGATCACGATGACAACCGCCATGGCCCAGGCAAGGAACTCTGCGATTGGCGCAAGCATGTACGTGGTCATGGCAAAGATCTTGTCGCCGTTGGCCGCATCAAGGATCACACCATTTGCGCCGCCGTTCAGTTCCAAATCAATCGCTGTACCACCGGCCCAAGCGAACCAGACAAAGCACATCAGTGACGGCACGATCATCGCACCCAGCACGAACTCACGAATGGATCGACCGCGCGATATGCGCGCCAGGAACAGTCCAACAAAGGGCGCAAACGCGATCCACCAGGCCCAGTAGAAAACCGGCCACCAGCCTTGCCACTGCGCCAACAGGAAGGATTCAGATCCCTCGACGCCGTCCGACGCATAGACGTTGAAGCTAAGCCACGGCAGAGCGACCAGATAGTCCCAAATGCCAACAAAGAAGGCCTTAGCACCAAAGAACGTAGCACCAAACAGTATGAAGAATCCCAGTAAGAAGATCGACAGCGCCATGTTGATGTTCGAAAGCCATTTGATGCCTTTGCCAACACCAGACAGCGCTGACAGCGTCGACGCCCCCATGATGACCAGCAGAGCTACGATGATGCCCAACGTGGTGGCCGAGCCATCCGCATGCGCCAATCCGCCAATGCCGATACGCGTAAGGCCTGCCACGAATTGCTCAACACCAAAACCAAGCGTCTGCGCCACGCCGAGGATGGTTGCAACGACGGCGACGATATCGATGAGGTGGCCGAGGTTGCCCGACAGCGCCTTGCCAAAGAGCGGCGTCAGAGACGAGCGGATCGTCAGGGGAAGCCCGCGGCGATAGCTGAAGAACGCCAATGCAAGACCGGCAATCGCATAGCACGCCCAGGCGCCCAGACCCCAATGCAGATAGGACCAAACATAAGCCGTGCGCACATTGTCCGCATCAAGGGCTGTGGTGACACCCTGAATGACCGAAGGGTTGTTCTTGAAATGCGCGACGGGTTCCGCAACGGCCCATGTCAGCATCCCAACACCGATACCGGCACCGAACATCATCGAGAACCAAGAGAAGTTCGAGAATTCGGGCTTTTCGCCTTCTACACCCAGGTTCAGGCGTCCGGCTGCTGGCCAGATGGCCAAACCGATGCATACAATAACAAACCCGGTGACAACCCAGATGTACCACGCGGCAAACTGAGCCAGGATGGCGGCGTTCCAATCGCCGAGAATCCTGCCGGCCTGAGTCGGCCAAACGATGCACCAGACAACTAGCAGACTAATGATGATCTTACTAATCACCGTTACGTTTACACTGAACCCCCGATAAAAACCGTTGTCAGCGGTCTTAATCGGAAGTTCTGAAAGAGGTGGCTTTATCGCCATAGTCAACTTCTCCCTGTTTTTTGATTTTCGAGCGGATAAATCTGCGTGTTCTGACTCGACCACCCATTTTCCCAAGAAACCAATGAGACCAACGATGCAGATAACCTGCTTCGCCAATCTCATTGGGTCCGGGGAGTTAAGATTTGCCAGAATTCTCAGCTTTGCAGAGCCAGCTTATGCACGTGAATTTCATTAATCGGGTGGCTTTCCGCGCCTATGACGCCGGGACGAGAGTGGCGGTACAGAGATCGCCAATAGGGTTGAATTATCGTCCCGTCATCTCGCATAAATTGCTCGATCTTTTCCATGTGACCACGGCGAGTTTCCGCATCGGCGATTGCTGAGGCTTCTTCCAACATCGCGTCAAATTCGGCGCTGGCAAGGCCGGTTTCGTTCCAAGCTACACCCGATTTATAAGCCAGCGTCAGCACCTGGACACCTAGCGGGCGATGTCCCCAGTCCGTTGAGCTGAAGGGGTATTTGTTCCAATCGTTCCAAAATGTGCTGCCAGGCAAAACCGTACGCTTAACGTTCAGCCCGGCGTCACGAAGTTGGGCCGCGAGGGCGTCTGTTGTGTTTCGGCGCCAGTCATCGTCAATGGAGAAAATCTCGTACTCGTAGTCGAGCATGCCGACTTCTTCGAGTAACGCGCGAGCGCCCTCGACATCCTTTTCCGGAGCTCCAATGTCTGCATATTCTGGATGGATGGGGCAAACATGGTGATTTTCGCCCAAAGTCCCCCGATTTGCGTATCCCAATTCAAGCAAAATTGCATTGTCGCAGGCCATCGCCAGAGCCCGGCGAACACGTGCGTCTTCATAGGGCTTCACTCCGTCAACTTCGGCATCGCGGTTCGTGCGCAAAACCAAAGTGTTGGCGGAAACGGACTCGCTCTGGTTCCAACCAATGCTTTCATAGATGTCGACAAATTCACCGACCGTTTCATAGGTCATGTCGATTTCTTCAGCTTCTGCTGCCGCCAAATGCGCTGCGCCATCGGTGCCGTAGTCGATAAACTCGATCCGTTCCAAATAGGCGCCTTCGCCCCACCATTCGTGATCCGTGTTTTTCTCAAGAACGACCTTCTCGCCAACCAGATACTCAACCAGTTTGTATGGTCCTGTACCGACCGGGTCATTCGCCGGATCGCCGGACCAACCGTCGGGCACGATTGCTGCGGGGTATTCCGTGACAGCAGGAATAATGGTGATGTCAGGTCGTGTCAGCTTCAGTTTCAGCGTCAGATCGTCGACCACTTCCAAAGCCCCTTCGGCAGGGCCATCTCCGGCTTCGTTTTGTAAGGACCCCATGCGCGCGGCCATGGAATTGCCTTCCCAACTGCCGTCACACCATCGGCCAAAGTTGTACGCAACATCGGTGGCCGAAAGCGTTCCCCGTCCGTCATTCCAGTTCACTCCGGGCCGTACACGCAAAACGTACTCAGTCGCGTCGTCGTTTACTTCCCAGCTTTCCAGTAGCCGGGGTTCAAACGTACCGTCTGCGTTGTACTGAACAAGATATTCTAAGAATCCTCGGACCACATTTCCAAGCTGAGGCCAGTTGTAAAGCGGTGGGTCAAGCTGAGCGCGCACAACTTGCTGAATGCGAATGGTCCCACCTGGCTGAACATCGGTCGCGGCCCGCACGGGTTGAGACAAACCAATCATCGAATAAGCCGCTGAGGCCGACAAACCAAGCGCGGTGGCGCGCGTTAAAAACTCGCGACGACTGAGGGTGCCGTCAGCAACTTCACTGGCATGCATGGCTATCGCCGAATGAATGGATTGATCTTGTTTATGACAGGTCATCTTTGGCTCCCTTGATTTTGAGACCGCTTGCGCGCCGCTTTTTAACTTTTTTGATGCATTTCTGGTCTTTTTTGCAGTAGTCGAGTAGTTATGGATGACATTAATAAGGTTAATACCAACCTCAGCCGTAATCTGGTGGCGCTCTATGCCTTTGAAGTGGTTTCCCAACACGGGAACTTTACCAGCGCAGGCGAGGCGCTTGGGCTGACACAATCCTCGGTCTCGCAACGAATAAAAGGGCTGGAGGCCGATCTGGGCGTCGTTTTGTTCAAGCGCGAGCATCGCGGTGTCTCGTTAACAAATGAAGGCCTGAGACTTCTTAATGTGGTCAGTCCGGCAATGCGGCAAATGGGTTATGCCGTTGGTTCTCTGATCGAACGCAAATCGAAACCTAGGGTTCGGATTTCTGCTGATTTTGCGTTCTCAACGTTCTGGCTTCTGCCGCGTCTAGGCTATTTGCGAGAGGAAATTGGGGAGGAAATCGAAATTCAGATTTTGGCTTCAACCGTGCCACCTGGTTTGGATGATACCGATTGCGATATTCAGATTCACGTTGCGCCCAAAAATCGGATCAAACCAGACGAAGTACTGCTGTTGGAAGAGGTCGTAGCCGCAGTTTGCAGCCCGCAGTTATTGGAAAAGATTGGACCGATCCGATCTGCTACGGAGCTACTGAAGGTTCAACTTCTTAGCTTGTCAAAACCCGCAACCGCCGAGTGGCAAACCTGGCAAGGGTGGTTTGACAGTTTGGGTGTAACGGGCGAAAGAAAGAGAAACTACATCAGTTTTAATAACTATGACATGGTGACCCAAGCCGCTTTGTCTGGTGATGGCGTGGCATTAGGCTGGATTGGATTGATCGATGATTTGCTCAGCAAGGGTTCTCTTGTGACCGTTACGGAAGATTTAGTCTCTAGCGATGCGGGTTATGTAATGTCACGGAGCCATACCAACTTGGGCCCGGGTCCCGAGCTTGTGTTTGCCTGGATCGCGGAACAAGTTCTAGCAACATCTCTGAAGTAACGCGTCGTTGCCCAGCTTGGCGCCCATACCGCCAAGTCAGTAAATTCGCAAAACGACTGCAATATCTCAATACTTTGCAGCGATATTGAAAGCTCCCAACTTGTATTTTTTAGAGTGGCTAAGTCAGGTAGCCAATGTCCGCTTAGGGTTGACTGCAGCCCTTAGGAGCAAGAATGCGGATGGCGACAAAGTCCGCACAGCTGACCTTGAGCCCGTGTACAGGGCGATTTTGCCCAACCAAAACTATCAGATGACCGCTTCGAGCCCTGAGTCACGGATGCTGCAGAGCGGGCAAATGTCCGCTCTGCAATTCCGGAGAAGAATTTGGCAAGCTAATGGAAATTTGTTGTCTGCTTAACGCCGAGAGCAAACGGCGCACCGTCTGGATCACAAAGGATGGGGCTATCGGCTTGAATGGTTTCATTATCTTCTACGGAAGCCAGACGCGCCCCTTTGGTTTCAGCAGCAAAGGAGGCATCGGAGACTGAAGTAACCATGATGCACGGGACCCAAGATGCGTTTGAGGCAGTTGACCAAGTCGCGGCATGCTGGATTGCAACAAGATGGCCCTGAGGCCCGAGGAGAGTGAAGCAATCCTTGTCCCGCTCGGGAGAAACCTGCCATCCGAAGAGTTCGATGTAGAACGCTTGCGGAAAGTCATCCCCGTTGCTGACATACACTTCAGGGCCGAACTGCCGTTTCGGCACGGGGAAACCGTGCCGAGACAGCGAAATCCCCACTAGAGCACCGAACGGATCGCGGACGAGTGCATTGCGACCGACACCCGGCACCTCGAATGGCTCCCGAACGATCTTACCTCCGAGTGTACCGACGCGGTTGATCGCTATGTCCACATCGGGGACTTCGATGTAAGAGATCCAGCCATTTTCCTGCTCCGGGGGCGTCTCAATCAATCCCGCACCCGCTTCGTCACCGGAAAGGGCAAGGACGAAATCCTGCTCGCCGCCACCCCATGCAAAATCCGATGCCCGCTCGACTTCATACGTCCAGTTGGCGACTTGCTGGTAGAATGCCATCGAACACGCCCTGTCCGATGTGAAAAGGTCATGCCATACGAATTGACCTGCTTTAGACTGTGTCATCGTCTTACTTCCTGACATCTTTGAGCTTTTTGACACCGCGGACCATCTTCCCGAACGCCTTGTCGCGCGACCTGCGTTCCGCAAGACTCGCGGAGTTGAAGGCGTCTTCGGCCATGAGCTTGCGCCATCTGCTAAGACGACCGCCATCAAGAGCACCCTCATCGACAGCCTTCAGAACAGCGCATCCCGGCTCGGATCCGTGCTGGCAGTCCCTGAATCGACACCGCACGGCCAACTCCTGAATGTCGGCAAAGAGATCATTAATGCCGTCAGCTGCATCGGTGAGCTGCAATTCCCGCATACCCGGGGTGTCCAGTATCAGACATCCGTTGGGCATCGCATGGAGCTCGCGCCGCGTTGTCGTATGCCGCCCCTTGGCGTCGTCCTCGCGAATAGATTGGGTCTCGATGGATTGGCTCTGGAGCAATGCATTGGCTAACGTCGATTTCCCAACGCCAGATGAACCGAGAAACGCCACCGTCTTGCCGGACCTGCACCAAGAAGTCAGTTTTGTCCGGGGCGCGTCTCCGCGGGCGTCAAGTGCGACCACATCGATCATGTCCGACACCGTGCGGGCCGTGTCGATGTAGCTTTGCGTGTCCGTCAGGAGGTCGGTCTTAGTGACGACGATGACAGGCGTGATCCCTGCCTCAAAAGTCAGAGCTGCATAGCGTTCCAGCCGGGCCACTTTGAAATCCTGATTGCAGGACGTGACGATAAAGGCGGTATCAATGTTCGCCGCGATCAGTTGTTCCTGCCGGTCGGTTCCGGGCGCACGCCGTTTGATGAGGCTCGTGCGCTCTAGAATCCGACTGGATCGCGGGCGCGAAGGATCCAGCATCAGCCAGTCCCCGACAGTTACATCGGCTCTGGGAGGAAGTATCGTATCGATGCCGTCACCGAGGGCGTGCAGCCCATTGCGATGCACTTCGACAATTCGAACGGGCGGTGTCACCGACAAATCTTCTACGCTGATCTGCTGGGCGAAAAACGGTTGCCATCCCAATGCCTGAAGAGGGTTGAGGTCGGAGTGTCTTCTGGCGTTGCGTGCGCGAAGCGGAAGGAAGTCTGAGTAATCCCTTATCATAGGGTGTCACTTTCATGTCTCTGGCCCAAGTCTGATCTGGGCGCTGTTGGTGAGAAAAAAGTTTGCACATCAACACTCACCGTCGGCCATAATGTGACGGTGTTTCTTCAGATGTTGAATGTGCTCCGGGAGGCGCGCTGCCTCCCTTCCTTACCGGGACATGAAATCTCCATTTCAGATTATGTGCACATAGGATGAACGCGTGCACAACACAACAGTTGACGGCTGATTTGGAACTCTTCTTCAGTTGCCGTAGCCGCAATTCAACAGGAAAAAGACTATGTCAGCTTTGTCCGTAACTCGGTCGTTGCGCGGATTTTGCAGAATGGCAGCTCTTGGAACTGATCAGACATTGATAAAACTCGAACCGGTCTTGTCAGAAGAACTTTGCTTGAGCGGGGCAGGGCGGTTGCGTAGCTTTTGCCCATGACCAGGCCTGCCTCATTCAAGTACTTCAAAACCAGTCCCGAGATCATCCGCTTGGCCGTGATGCTGTACATCCGTTTCCCGCTCTCGCTTCGGAATGTCGAAGATCTGTTGCACGAGCGAGGCATCGACGTGAGCCACGAAACTGTCCGATATTGGTGGAATAGGTTTGGCCCGATGTTTGCTGCTGAGATAAGGCAGAAGCGTGTTCAGCAGCTGCGCGCATTCTCGAAATGGAAGTGGCACGTAGACGAAGTATTCGTGAAGGTGAACGGCAAACGCCACTATCTCTGGCGTGCCGTCGATCACGAAGGTGAAGTGCTAGAGGCCGTTGTCACGAAGCGCCGAAACAAAGCTGCAGCACTGAAATTTCTTAAGAAATTATTGAAACGCCACGGTTGCGCCGATGAGATCGTCACCGACCGCTTCGCCTCGTACAAAGCTGCGCTCAGGGAATTAGGTGCGCTGGAAAAACAACAGACAGGCAGATGGCTTAACAATCGCGTCGAGAATTCACACCTGCCATTCCGACGAAGAGAGCGCGCCATGCAACGTTTCCGGCGCATGCGAAGTCTTCAGAAATTCGCCGCCGTCCATTCCTCCGTATACAACCACTTCAACCAGGAAAGATCGCTGACCAGCCGAGACACCTTCAAGCTGACACGCACCGCCGCCCTGGCCGAGTGGCGTCAACTTTGTTCCGGATAGGTTCGCGGTTTCTGCGGCAAACTGAGACTAGTTCGAATTCGTCTGACAGCACCGTCGAAGATCTACTGCATGAACGGGGAATTGAGGTGAGCCACGAAACCGTCCGTTATTGGTGGAACAGGTTCGGTCCGATGTTTGCTGCTGAGATAAGGCAGAAGCGTGTTCAGCAACTGCGCGCGTTCTCCGAATGGAAGTGGCACGTGGACGAGGTTTTCGTGAAGGTGAATGGCAAGCGGCACTGCCTCTGGCGGGCCGTTGATCATGAAGGCGAGGTGCTGGAAGCAGTCGTCACCAAACGGCGAAACAAGCAGGCTGCACTGAAATTTTTCAGGAAATTGATGAAGCGCCACGGTAAAGTGGAAAACGTCGTCACGGATCGCTTCGCCTCATACAGAGCCGCGCTCAGAGAGCTTGGCGCTGCCGAAAAACAACAGACGGGCCGGTGGCTCAACAACCGCGTTGAGAATTCACACCTTCCTTTCCGACGACGCGAACGCGCCATGCAACGTTTCAGGTGCATGCGAAGTTTGCAGAAGTTCGCCGCCGTCCATTCCTCCGTCTACAACCACTTCAACCAGGAAAGATCGCTCGCCAGCCGAGACATCTTCAAGCTGACCCGCGCTGCCGCTCTTAGCGAGTGGCGTCAACTTTGTTCCGGATAGGTTCGTGGTTTCTGCGGCAAACTGAGACTGGTTCGAATTCGTCTGACAGCACCTGGTCTGATGTTTGCTGCTGAAATTAGACGGAAGCGTGTTCAGCAACTGCGCGCGTTCTCCAAATGGAAGTGGCACGTGGACGAGGTTTTCGTGAAAGTGAATGGCAAGCGGCATTATCTTTGGCGGGCCGTTGATCATGAAGGCGAGGTGCTGGAAGCAGTCGTCACCAAACGGCGAAACAAACAGGCTGCACTGAAATTCCTCAGGAAATTGATGAAGCGGCACGGAAAAGCGGAAAACGTCGTCACGGATCGCTTCGCCTCATACAGAGCCGCGCTCAGAGAGCTTGGCGCCACCGAAAAACAAAGGACGGGCAGGTGGCTCAACAACCGCGTCGAGAACTCGCATCTTCCGTTTCGACGACGCGAACGCGCGATGCAACGTTTCAGGCGCATGCGAAGCTTGCATAAATTCGCCTCCGTCCACTCCTCTTTCTACAACCACTTCAACCAGGAAAGATCGCTGACCAGCCGAGCCACCTTCAAGCTGACACGCACCGCCGCTCTTGCCGAGTGGCGCGAACTTGGTGCGTCATAAAAGGCAGCTATACAGGCCTACCAGAGACTGGTTCGAATTTGTCTGACAGCACCCTGTTGATTACGTCACGGCAGGCCGAAAGCCCCTCAGAATTCGACGGATGACCGCTTCAAGCCCATACCTCCCAAGATGCCGCACTATGGCGAAGGTCTGCTTTAATGCGCTTGGTCGGCTGCATCATGCTTCCGCGTGCTTATGGTCGGTCATTTCCCGGCGCTCAGCCAAGGCTTGGCGCACAATTTGGAAGGCAGACGACAGAAAAAGCCCGGCCATGACGGTTGCCACGACAAGATCAGGCCAACCCGTTGCCGTGCCCCAGACACCAAGTGCTGCAAACATCACTGCAAAGTTCCCAATCGCGTCATTGCGCGAACACAGCCAAACCGACCGAACATTGGCATCACCATCTTTGTAGCGGACCAAAAGCAAGACGCTTGATAGATTGGTAAGCAACGCAAGAAAGCCGACGCCCCCCATGATCTCTGCAGTTGGAACGCCAACATAAAAGACGCGATAGACAGTCGATCCGAACACCCAAAGGCCCATCATCAGAAGGCTGTTACCTTTGAACAGTGCTGCATTCGTTCTTGCGCGGAGAGAGGCCCCGATAACAGCAAGCGAAATGCCGTAGGTGAGCGCATCGCCTGCGAAGTCGAGTGCGTCTGCCTGCAGCGCTTGGGATTTGGCCAAATGACCCGCTGTCATCTCGACAAAGAACAGCGTCGCGTTGAGCGCGATCACGATCCAGAGCCGTCTTTTGTAGTCATCTGAAACACCGTCAAATTTGGCGTCATGTCCGCAGCAACCAGCCATGGGAATCCTCTTTCATCTTTGGTTGTTCATACTGTAATGTCTCTAGTAACTAGAGGTTCAAGAGGTTTCTTCATGTTTTCCATTGGCGAGCTTTCTAAGCGCACAAAAGTCAAAGTTCCGACCATCCGGTATTACGAGGAAATGGGACTACTGCCCGAGGCAGAGCGCACGTCAGGCAACCAAAGACGATACGACCAAGCTGGGTTAGAGCGGCTGAGCTTCATCCGCCATGCGCGTGATCTTGGGTTTTCAATTGAAGCGATTTCTTCGCTGATCGAATTACAGGAGCACCCCGACCGGTCGTGCGAGGCTGCGACGGATATCGCAACATCTCAACTTGAAGATGTCCGCGCCAAGATCAAACGCCTCCGAACACTTGAAAAGGAACTCAGCCGGATATCGAAGGGCTGCAATGGTGAAGGCGTTTCCGAAGACTGCTACGTATTAGCATCGTTGGCCGACCACGACTTGTGCGACCGAGACCACTAGAACACCGAGAAAGCGGACATCTGACCGCCAAAAGTCAACGGCAGCTTGGTCCGCAAGCCGGTCGTAGCCAAGATTTGGGAGAGCGGCCGCTTTTGGTGAAAGCAGTCGTTCCTGTTCGAAACTCCGAGTTTCGGGGGTTAACGTCCGCTCAAAGCCTTTACTCAGTCATCTGAGAAAAACACTCAGACGGCTGCGATGAGCCCAGAGCCGACATTTACCAAACTGCATGAGCGAGTTCATTTAGGAATCTAATCCTTCCACGCTAGCTGCCCTTATAAGAACCGCACCAATTTACCCAAGCGGAGGAGTGCTTTCGGATATTGAAGAACTAGAGTGGAGCTAAGGCGCTTAATGAACGCGGCTGTTTTGCCCCTTAGTATCTTCTTGTGCCTCGAGCGCCGCCATAAATTTTTGAAACCGTGGGTGATCACGTAGGTTATCAAGATCCCCATCATTGCGTATCCAATCGAGCATCTGCAATTGATGGCCCGGCATATTTTCAAGCGTATCAAGGGCTTGATCGACTCTGCCTATTGTCGCAAACATACATGCCGCGTTGTAGACTACAATCCGGTCCCCTGGGTCCAAGTCGATGGCTCTACGTATCATCTCTTCAGCATCGTTAGACCGCCCAATGTGTGCCAAGGCATGAGCGCACTGGAAACAGGCTCTACTATTGCCGGGTTCTACCTCCAGTTTACACCTTGCGGTTTCCAAAGTTGCCCGGGCCGCCTTTAGAACATCTTCTTCGCGTCCCAACTTTCCGTAAACTGCCATCAGTAAGAATGGAGCCTGTGGGTCTCTGGGAGAAATCTTCCAAGCCTGTTCAAAATGCCGAGCCGCTTTCTCGAAGTCCGAATTTTCCCAACAGTGGCGAGCCCAGTAGTATTGGGCTTGATAGAGGTTGGAATCGAGCTCCGAAGCCTTGCGGAAAGCTGTGTTTGCCCCATTTTGATCTTTCGCCTGAGCCAGAGCCAAACCTTTGGAAGCATAGGCCTCGGCCAAATTTGGGGCGAGTTCTAGCGCCCGATCAGCAGCGACCGTTGCAGAGATCAGGTGTTCCTCTTCTCCGTCGTATTGGCAATAGATCATCAAATTGCAATCGGCCAAACCGCAATAAGCTTGAGCAAATTGGGGATCGCACTCAATCGCTCTTTCAAACAAGCTGCGCGCTTCAACGAACTTACGCCGTACGTGGGAATGGAAGGCTAGTCGTCCCTGTAGGTAAAGGTCATAGGCCTGCAGGTCGGATGTGCGCGATCCGTTCGACCTTCCCATTGCATCTTCGGCCAATGCCAGTTGAAGAGCTTTGACAATTTTTTCGGTGATTTCGTCTTGGACGGCAAAGATATCAGTTAACTCGCGGTCGTATCGCTCGGCCCAGACATGGCCGCCGGACTGAGCATCGATCAACTGCGCAGTGACCCTTGCCCGGTTGCCTGCCTTTCTAACACTGCCTTCTACAATGAATTGCACGTCGAGTTCGCGGGCGATCTGTCGGACGTCCACGGACCTTCCTTTGTAAGAAAAGCTCGAATTTCTAGCAATGACGAATAACTCCCTTATCTTCGATAAATCCGTTATTATGTCCTCAGAGATGCCGTCTGAAAAATAAATCTGATCCGGATCATCCGACATGTTGTCAAAAGGAAGAACGGCGATCGAGTTTTTATTGGTTTGAGGAGCATTTCTAGGCAGATCGTCGTAATCAAGATCACTGGCAAGTTCGTACACGCGCACAGGTCGCGGGAGGTTCTTGAGTTGTTGTTTCCCAAGGTCCCTAAAAGTGAGATCGAGACGGCCTGAAATTTCGTCTCGCACCCGGCCTGAAATTGCGACGCATCCCGGGCCAGCCAACTTTTCAAGCCGTGCCGCAGTATTCACCCCATCGCCAAGAATGTCTTCTCCATCGGAAACCACATCGCCCATGTGGATACCCATGCGGAAAACCAGGTTTGGTTCATTTTGTGTCTCGCGATTTCTGTCAGCGCAATATTTTTGCAATTCATCAGCACAAGATACCGAGTTCACAACTGATTGGAATTCCGCGAGAAACCCGTCTCCCATAGTTTTTACGATCCGGCCGTTGTGTTTCTCTAAACGCGATCTGAGGGCTTCCAGCGTGTCTTTCAACGCGTGGAGTGTAGCCGTTTCATTTTGGCTTACCAGACCGCTATAGCCGACAACATCAGCAGCGAGAATGGCCGCCAGCCTGCGTTCCATTTGCGACTCCCTATGGGGAATACTACCATTCGTGACCTTTTTTATCCATCTTCCAGCAAACACAGTACCATCAAGTCGATGGCGTGTTTTTAGCCAAGTCTAATACAATGCCCTGCCTTGGAAGTATTCGTGAATTGCTCAGGTTGATTTGGCGTTGAATAATCAATTTTCTGCAAAGGTGATGTTCAGCGACTGCTGGAGTTCGGCGCTGCAGCGAACGGAAATTATGTCCGCACAGCGGTAATTGAAGCAATACGCAGCGAAAGACTGCTTTGAGCCCAAAGTGGTCATTAAGCGCCAGCACATTTTTAAATGATCTCAAAAAAGCTTTGTGAAACGTAAGTTTTTAAAATCAAATCTCACGTTCGTCGGGAAGGCTTTAGAGCCGAACAACAGAACAACTGGAAAAGCGGACTGGCAGCTCAACACTATTATCATTATATTACAATATTTTTATTGGATTATGTGAATCCTTAACGGTCTTGTCAGAAGAACTTTGCTTGAGCGGGGCAGGGCGGTTGCGTAGCTTTTGCCCATGACCAGACCTGCCTCCTTCAAATACTTTAAAACAAGTCCTGAGATCATCCGCTTGGCCGTGATGCTGTACATCCGATTCCCGCTATCGCTTCGGAATGTCGAAGATCTGTTGCACGAGCGAGGCATCGATGTGAGCCACGAAACTGTCCGATATTGGTGGAATAGGTTTGGCCCGATGTTTGCTGCTGAGATAAGGCAGAAGCGTGTTCAGCAGCTGCGCGCGTTCTCCAAATGGAAGTGGCACGTGGACGAGGTTTTCGTGAAAGTGAATGGCAAGCGGCATTATCTTTGGCGGGCCGTTGATCATGAAGGCGAGGTGCTGGAAGCAGTCGTCACCAAACGGCGAAACAAGCAGGCTGCACTGAAATTCCTTAAGAAATTGATGAAGCGGCACGGCACAGCGGAAACCGTCGTTACGGATCGCTTCGCCTCATACAGAGCCGCGCTCAGAGAACTGGGTGCACTCGAAAAACAAAGGACGGGCAGGTGGCTCAACAACCGGGTTGAGAATTCGCACCTGCCGTTTCGACGACGCGAACGCGTAATGCAACGTTTCAGGCGCATGCGAAGCTTGCAGAAATTCGCATCCGTCCACTCCTCCGTCTACAACCACTTCAACCAGGAAAGATCGTTAGCCAGCCGAGACACCTTCAAGCTGACACGCACCGCCGCCCTGGCCGAGTGGCGTCAACTTTGTTCCGGATAGGTTCACGGTTTCTGCGGCAAACTGAGACTGGTTCGAATTCGTCTGACAGCACCTTTCCGAAGTACATTTCTAAGCCATTTCAATCTCGTATCTCGGTAGAAATTGAGCGCCGTAGTTCCTTGTGAGGAGGACAGCTTGGGACTCTCCAAGGCCAACTTGACACAGCAAGTCTTTCGCTACTAAATTTGACAAAAATTGTCGCGCGATATGTTACAGCTTGGTGTGGGGAAAAATTTGCAACGTAAAATCCGAAATATGGAAGAGTTTGCAGCTATCAGTGGGATTTCTCGACCTACCGTCTCGAAGTATTTCAACGACCCTGAAAGCGTGCGCGTTTCCACAAGAAAAAAGATCGAAGCAGCGCTGGAAGAGTATGATTATCATCCGAATGTTTTCGCGATGAACCAAAACAGGCGCACCACCAAGAACATTGGCGTTGTAGTACCTAATTTAGCTGACCCGTTCTTTTCCGAGATCGGCAGACGTGTAGAGCTTGCATGCATTGAGGCCGGCTACAGCCCGATTTTACTCAGTTCGCACGGTAATCCGGAAATGGAGCGAGATAACCTTAACTCGCTTAAATCCCTGAAACCTGCTGGTGTATTATTGGCACCGTTCGGCAAGCTGTCTGACACAGACGCCGTTAAAGCATTTGATGCAGATATTCCGGTCGTCTTGTTTGATGCCAACATGCCTGATGTCGGGCGGGCATTTGTAGGTACCGATCATTTTCAAAGTGTCGACTTAATGGTTGAGTACCTCTGCCGCAGTGGCGAGCCGCCTTGTTTTTTCGAAATGAAGAAACCTCTGAACCCGAATGCCAACAAACACCGACAAGCCTATATCGAAAGCATGGAACGGCACGGTAAAACGCCGAGCATTTTTCGAGTAAGCGGAGAAGGCTGGAACTTCGAGGAAATTGGAAAAGTTGAAGGGGGCCGGCTTTTGTCCGATGGAGCATTCAGCACTAACACGATCCTGTGCAGCAATGATCGCTTTGCAATTGGTCTTTTGTCAGCCGCCTATGGCCTTGGCTTTAAGGTTGGTCATGGTCCGGAATGTAACCTCAGGATTGCAGGCCACGATGATCACCCGTTTTCCAGATTTACTTGCCCCCCTCTGACGACAATCGCACAAGATTACGAAGCTATCGCGAATTGGTCGGTGTCTACATTGTTTGCATTGTTCGAGAAGGGAGAAGTCCCGTCGGAAAGGCAGGAAAAACTGTTTGAGGGCCGTTTGATCATGCGGGAGTCGGCCTGAGGATTTGTTAATGCGCAGTCACCCTTAAATTTACGCGCGTAAATTTTTAATTGACTTCGCGTTGTGATTTTGACTAGAGTCGGAGTCATCATCCAACGAGGAGGAGAATTAGGATGTCATTCAAACAAGCTCTATATGCGGCGACGGCAATGACACTCGTCACTGCAAGCGGCGCACTAGCAGAGAATCTTGTCATCGCCACCGTGAACAATGGCGACATGATTCGCATGCAGGGGTTGACTCAGGACTTCACTGATAAGACCGGCCACACGGTCGAGTGGGTCACATTGGAAGAAAACGTATTGCGCCAGCGTGTCACCACGGACATCGCCGCAAAGGGCGGTTCTTTCGACATCATGACCATTGGCATGTACGAAACACCGATTTGGGGCGCTAATGGATGGCTGGTCTCGCTTGACGATCTTTCTGCTGAGTACGATGCGGATGATATTCTGCCAGCCATGCGAGCCGGTCTGAGCCACGACGGTACTCTCTATGCGGCGCCGTTCTATGGTGAAAGCTCTATGATCATGTACCGCACCGACCTTATGGAAAAGGCCGGTCTGGAAATGCCAGAGGCACCAACCTGGCAATTCATCCGCGAAGCCGCAGCGGCGATGACCGACCGTGACAGCGACATTAACGGTATCTGCCTGCGTGGAAAAGCAGGCTGGGGTGAAGGCGGTGCCTTTATCACTGTAACCGGCAATTCCTTCGGTGCGCGCTGGTTCGACGAAGACTGGAATGCCCAGTTCGATCAGCCTGAGTGGAAAGAAGCGTTGACCTTCTTTGTCGACATGATGCAGGAATCCGGGCCGACCGGCTATGCGACCAACGGATTCAATGAAAACCTGAACCTGTTCCAGCAGGGCAAGTGTGGTATGTGGATTGATGCAACCGTCGCTGCCTCGTTTGTGACCAATCCAGACGACTCAACTGTCGCTGATAAGGTTGGCTTCGCGCTGGCACCAAATAGTGAAGGTGTCGACAGGAAAGCAAACTGGCTCTGGGCATGGGCGCTGGCAGTTCCCGCCGGAACGCAAAAGGAAGCTGCAGCAAAAGAGTTCATCGAATGGGCAACGTCAAAAGACTATATTGAACTTGTCGCCGAGAACGAAGGTTGGGCAAACGTGCCTCCGGGTGCGCGTACTTCGCTGTACGAAAACCCCAACTATCAGGCGGTTCCCTTCGCCCAGAAGACGCTGGACTCAATCCTGGCAGCCGACCCGACAAATCCGACAGTTAAGCCGGTGCCATATGTTGGTGTCCAGTTCGTGGCCATACCGGAATTCGCGGGTATCGCGACTGAAGTGAGCCAGGAATTCTCGGCCGTCTATGCGGGTCAGCAAACCGTTGACGAGGCGCTTGCCAAAGCTCAGGCGCTGACAAACGACGCTATGGAAGCAGCTGGCTACCGCTAAGCGCTCCATCGGTCTCGGGCAGCACTCTTCTCCCAAGTGTTTCCCGAGACGCCCTTAATTTTCAAAAACTCTGCACTGTTTAAGATAGCCTTATGGCAATCAACAGAGGAGGTATGCCCGATGGCTACTAAACACTCCCGATCAGCGGCGCGGCTTATGATGGCCCCAGCGGTCATCTTGCTCCTCGGCTGGATGCTCGTTCCATTGATCATGACTCTCATTTTCTCATTCAAACAATACCTTCCGCTGCGTGGCGGAGACCTTGGGTGGGTAGGTTTCGACAACTACGTTCGCTTTGTCAGTTCCAGCGCGTTCTGGCCGTCGGTAGTAGCCACGCTGACCATTGTTGGTGGGGTTCTTTTAATCACCGTGATCATTGGTGTCTTGCTGGCAATCTTGTTGAACCAGCCAATGTGGGGGCAAGGAGTAGTCCGCATTCTGGTCATCGCTCCGTTCTTTGTCATGCCGACGGTTTCAGCTTTGGTGTGGAAGAATATGTTCATGGATCCGGTGAACGGCCTGTTCGCGCATCTGTGGCGCTTTTTCGGAGCCGAACCAATCGCATGGCTGTCTGAGGCTTCACTACCTTCAATTGTCCTGATCGTTTCTTGGCAATGGTTGCCTTTCGCTACACTCATCCTGTTGACTGCGATCCAATCTCTGGACGGTGAACAGTTGGAAGCTGCAGAAATGGACGGTGCACCGCCTTTAAAGCGGTTCGGTTACATCACTCTACCGCATCTCAGCCGTGCAATTACGATAGTGGTTCTGATCCAGACAATCTTCTTGCTGGCAATCTTTGCGGAAATATTTGTCACGACCGGAGGTGCATTTGGTACTCGCACCCTGACCTATCTGATTTTCCAGCGCGTTCTTGAAAGCCAGAACGTCGGCCTCGGATCTGCCGGTGGTGTCTACGCAATCATTCTCGCCAACATCGTTGCGATCTTCCTGATGCGCATCGTCGGCAAGAATCTGGACGCGTGAGGAGGAAAAAATGGCCCGCGCAGTAACTCAACAACGTAAGATCATCAATACAGCCGCCGCTTGGGGCGTTGGACTGCTGATCTTTTTCCCGATCCTTTGGACCGTTCTAACCAGCTTTAAAACCGAAGCCACCGCAATCGCAGACCCTCCGGTGTTCCTGGCATTTGACTGGACGTTGGAAAACTATTCCGCGGTTATGGAGCGGTCGAATTATGCCCGGTTTCTCTGGAACTCGATCATCATCGCCGGGGGCTCAACAATACTGGGTATCATCGTGGCGGTCCCGGCGGCTTGGTCGATGGCGTTCGTACCTTCCACGCGCACCAAGGACATTCTCCTCTGGATGCTGTCCACCAAAATGCTCCCGGCCGTTGGGGTTCTGTACCCCATCTACCTGATCTGCATCAAACTTGGCGTTCTCGACAGTCGTGGGGCATTGGTCATCATCCTCATGTTGATGAACCTGCCGATCATAGTCTGGATGCTGTACACTTACTTCAAGGAAATCCCCGGTGAAATCTTGGAAGCTGCCCGAATGGACGGTGCTACGCTGAAAGAGGAAATCCTCTATGTCCTCACACCGATGGCAGTTCCCGGCATAGCTTCGACCTTGCTGCTGAACTTCATTCTGGCCTGGAACGAGGCGTTTTGGACACTGAACCTGACCGCAGCCAATGCGGCTCCTCTGACGGCCTTTATTGCCAGCTATTCCAGCCCAGAAGGCCTGTTCTTTGCCAAACTCAGTGCAGCATCAACTATGGCCATTGCGCCAATCCTCATCCTTGGCTGGTTCAGCCAGAAACAACTTGTCAGCGGCCTGACCTTCGGCGCCGTCAAATAAGGAACTTGACCAATGGGACAAATCAAACTCAACCAAGTGACCAAAAGCTTCGGAGACGTTCAGGTTATTCCGCCTCTGGACCTCACGATTGGAGACGGCGAATTCACAGTTTTTGTCGGACCTTCGGGCTGCGGTAAATCCACACTGTTGCGCCTAATCGCTGGACTCGAAGACATCACAACGGGTCACATCGAAATCGACGGCTCGGATGCGACGGATGTGCCCCCCGCCAAGCGCGGTTTGGCAATGGTCTTCCAGTCCTATGCTCTGTACCCGCATATGTCGGTGCGCAAAAACATCGCGTTTCCGATGAAGATGGCAGGGATCGATGAGGATGAGCAAAACCGCCGGATCGAAGGAGCCGCAAAGGCGCTGAACCTTACCGATTATCTGGATCGGCGTCCGGGACAGTTGTCAGGCGGTCAGCGTCAGCGCGTTGCGATTGGTCGGGCAATTGTACGGGAGCCAGCCGCGTTCCTTTTCGATGAACCGTTGTCCAACCTCGACGCGGCACTACGTGTCGGAATGCGGCTTGAAATCAGCGAACTGCACGAGCGGCTCAAGACGACAATGATCTACGTGACCCACGATCAGGTCGAAGCCATGACCATGGCGGACAAGATCGTCGTGTTGCGGGCGGGTGTGATCGAACAGGTGGGTTCACCGTTGGAGCTCTATCACAGCCCACGCAACGAATTTGTCGCGGGGTTCATCGGGTCTCCGAAAATGAACCTGATCTCAGGTGCTGAGGCCGAGAAAAACGGGGCAACCACAATCGGCATTCGTCCTGAACACACAGATGTCAGCATGACTGATGGAGTGTGGAAAGGCGTCGTCGGCGTGGCCGAACACTTGGGGTCAGACACTTTCATTCACGTCCATGACACGGGTCTTGCTGACATGGTGACTGTGCGGATTACAGGTGACATTCAGGCAAAGCATGGCGACACGATCTACCTGACCCCGCAAATGGACAAGCTGCATAAGTTCGACGCTCAGGGCCTGAGGATAGAATAATGCAACTGGCTGGAAAAACAGCCCTGATTACAGGCGCCGCCCGGGGGATCGGGCGGGCCTTTGCGGAGGCCTACGTCAACGCAGGCGCTCGGGTTGCCGTCGCCGACATAAATATAGATGGCGCCCGCCAAAGCGCTGCTGCACTTGGCGAAAATGCGATCGCTGTGGCTATGGACGTGACCGACCAGACCAGCATCGACAACGCAGTGACAACGACGTTGGCAGAATTCGGTCATATCGACATTCTGGTCAACAACGCGGCACTTTTCACAGCCGCCCCGATTGTTGAAATCGAACGCGCTGACTATCAGCGCGCTTTTGACATCAATGTAGCGGGCACGCTCTTCACGATGCAGGCCGTTGCCCGACACATGATCGAGCGTGGGAAAGGTGGCAAGATCATCAACATGGCGAGCCAAGCCGGAAGGCGCGGTGAGCCCTTAGTTGCGGTCTATTGCGCGACCAAGGCGGCGGTCATCAGCCTGACTCAGTCGGCGGGACTGAACCTGATCAGGCACGGAATAAACGTGAACGCAATTTCTCCCGGTGTCGTCGATGGCGAGCACTGGGACGGCGTGGACGCGTTCTTTGCGAAGTACGAGGACAAGGCACCCGGACAAAAGAAGCAGGAAGTTGATGCCGCCGTACCCTACGGACGCATGGGCACACCCGACGATTTGACCGGAATGGCTGTTTTTCTGGCAAGTAATGCGGCGAACTACATCGTCGCACAAACTTACAACGTGGATGGTGGGCAATGGATGAGCTGATCTCCCTTTCGAATGCGACACTCGATCAACTGACTGTCGAACGCCCAAGGTATGACCGCGCTGCGCTGAAATCCGGCATCCTGCATGTAGGCGTCGGCAATTTCCACCGCGCGCATCAGGCTTGGTACCTGCACCGTTTGATGCAACAGGGCAAAGCCAAGGATTGGGCTATCATAGGGGCAGGCGTACGCCCTTATGATGCGGTAATGCGGGAGAAACTTCTCGCCCAGGATTGCCTCACGACCCTGATCGAACTCGACCCGGAAAAAATCTCTGCCGAGGTCATAGGCTCGATGATCGACTACCTGCCTATTGAAGACGGCAACGGAGCGCTAATTCGCACGATGTCGAATCCGGCCATCCGCATCGTTTCTATGACCGTAACCGAAAGTGGCTACTACGTTGATCCAGTTACGAACGGGTTTGATGCCAACCACCCTGACGTTCAGCACGACGCCCAAAATCCTTTGGCGCCCCGAACGGTCTTTGGTGCCATGGTGGCCGCTCTTCGCATGCGACGCGACGCAGGGCATGCGCCCTTCACCGGACTAAGTTGCGACAATCTTCAAAGCAACGGTGACGTCCTTAGACAAACCGTCACTTCGATGGCTCGCATGTCCGACCCTGAACTGGCCGATTGGATTGACACCAACGCGACATTTCCGAATTCGATGGTGGATTGCATCGCCCCTTCGACCGGTCCAAGCGAACTTGCACTTGCCATAGATTTTGGCATTGACGATGCTGCTGTGGTCACACACGAAGCGTATCGCCAATGGGTGATTGAAGACAATTTCTGCGCGGGGCGTCCGGACTGGGATGAGGTTGGCGCAATCTTCACTGACGACGTTCATGCGTTCGAAACTATGAAAATCCGCGTCCTCAATGCCGGGCATCAGGTGCTCGCAAATGTGGGTGAGATATTAGGGCTTCAGACGATTTCCGAATGTATGAGGCACCCGGTTGTTTCGAAGTTCTTTGGTAAAGTTCAGAGAACTGAGATAGCGCCAACGGTTTCATCGGTTTCCGGAAAAAGGCCGGAAGAGTATGTAGGCCTCGTTGAAAGCAGGTTTTCAAATCCAAGGATTGTGGACACGACCCGACGCGTGGCTTTCGATGGTTCAGCGCGCCATACAGGTTTCGTTTTGCCGATATTGCGAGACCAGTTGAAGGCTGGGCGTTCCGTTACCGGTTTAGCGCTCGTCGAGGCGCTATGGGCACGTATGTGCGCAGGCACACGCGAAGATGGTAGTGTGATCGAGGCGAATGATCCGATTTGGGATAGACTGAGTGAGGCAGCCCTTGCCGCCAAGTCGAACCCGGCAGTCTGGCTTGAACAAAGTCGGATTTACGGCGACTTGAAGGACGCCAAACCGTTTTCCAGTTCATTTTCCAAGTGGCTCGACATGGTTTGGCAGAATGGTTGCGAAGCTGCTCTTGTCGCGTACGTTGATGAGGCTTGAGGCAAATCTGTGGGTGGTGTCACTCGTACTTTTGATAGGAAATACTGGTTGACCGATCAGAAGTGTAAATAGCGTAGATCGCGGATGTGTTGGACCCGTTTTGAAGAAGTTCAGGTAGGGCAGGCTTGCTCATCTGCGATCCCCCAAAGAGTCTGGAGAAAAACGTGAAACCAGAACAGCTTAGAATGGCCCGCAACGCGCTTGGATTGTCTATGAAGGGATTTGCCGATTTGTCGCGGGTTTCTCATATGACCGTACACCGGTTTGAAGCCGGAAAAAGCGGCGTGAAGCACGCTATGATCGAAGCCATGCGCACAACGCTTGAAGCCGAAGGTGTTCAATTCCTCAATTATGGAAGTGTGTCTGACGGCATAGGCGTCGCAATCAAACCCAACCCGACCAAAACTATTGGCCCTGTTTAATCATGCACTCACAAATCCTCAGACATCTCACCTATTCGCTCGGCAAAGACGCAGAACATGCGTCGACCTATGATTGGCGAATGGCGGTTTCCTTAACGTTGCGCGACCGCATAGTTGACCCTTGGTTCGAAAGCACGCGTGAGACGTACCAGTCAGGCGCAAAACGCGTTTACTACCTTTCGATGGAGTTTTTGATTGGTCGACTTGTCGAAGACATGACCGCGAATCTGGGGCTGACGGAAGAGGTTAGGGAAGCTCTTGCGGAACTCGGCCAAGATGCGTCGGTCGTATTCAACGACGAACCTGATGCCGCCTTGGGGAACGGCGGCCTCGGACGGCTGGCGGCCTGTTTCATGGATTCACTCGCTACTCTTGGCATTCCGGCTTATGGTTACGGCATCCGCTATGAGCATGGCTTGTTCGAGCAGAGTTTTGTCGAAGGTCGGCAGGTCGAAAAAGCGGAAACCTGGTTAAACCAGCGCTTCGCCTGGGAGTTTGAGCGTCCCGAAGTCCGATACCGGATCGCCTTTGGCGGCTATGTTTCCCATCATGATGGGAAGGCGGAATGGCATCCCGCCGATACGGTTCTGGCCCAAGCATTTGATACGCCGGTCGTTGGTTGGAAGGGCACGTGGGGTAACACTCTGCGCCTATGGTCAGCCCGGCCCGAGAACGAATTTGATTTGGAGAGCTTCAACAGAGGCGACTATTTGGCCGCCAGCCGATCAGAGGCACTGGCGCGTACGATTTCGCGGGTTCTCTATCCTGATGATGCCACCGATGCAGGCAAGGAGCTGCGGCTTAAGCAGGAATACTTCTTTACCGCCGCATCTATTATGGATCTGCTGCGCCGTTTCCTAAGCGATCATGGCGACATTCGAGAACTGCCAAAAGCAGTCGCGATCCAGCTCAACGATACACATCCGGCGATTGCGGGCCCTGAATTGGTGCGCATTTTGGCGGATGAGCATGACCTGCCTCTGGATGAGGCGATTGCTCTGGCGCGTCGTTGCCTTGGCTACACCAACCACACGCTTCTGCCCGAGGCGCTGGAGCGTTGGCACGAGGGGTTGCTGGGTCGTGTTCTGCCGCGGCATCTGGAAATTATCCGAGCCATTGACGAGCAACAGCAACAAGAGTTTCCGGGCAGTCCGCGTATCCTCAAGCATGGCGAAGTCCACATGGGCGAACTGGCCTTTATCATGGCACACAAGGTCAACGGCGTCTCGGCCTTGCATACCGATTTGGTGAAAGACACTGTCTTTGCCGACCTGAACCGCATTCATCCTGCGCGGATCATCAACCAGACCAACGGTATTACTCCGCGTCGGTGGCTGCACACCTGCAACCCGGTTCTGAGCAATCTGATCACCCGCGAAATCGGAGATGGCTGGGTGGCGGATTTAGAACAGCTGAAACAACTCAAGGCCTGCGCAGGGGATCAAAGTTTCCTGAACGACTTCAGCGCCGCCAAACGTCACAATAAAGCGCAACTTTCGAACTGGATTGCGGCCAAATGCGGTGTCTCGGTTGATCCCGACGCTATCTTCGACGTTCAGATCAAGCGTATTCACGAATACAAGCGCCAGCTTATGAACATCCTGGAGACGGTCGCGCTTTGGAACGAGATGCGGGATAATCCTAGGTTCGAATGGACCCCGCGCGTTAAGATTTTTGGGGGCAAGGCCGCACCAGGATATCACGTTGCAAAGCAGATCGTGCGGCTCATCAATGATGTGGCCAAGGTCATAAATTCTGATCCCGTGACCGGTGACGTTCTGAAAGTCGTATATCCTGCCAATTACAATGTCACGATGGCGGAAAAGCTGATCCCAGCGGCAGATTTGTCTGAGCAGATTTCGACCGCCGGCAAAGAGGCGTCTGGGACTGGAAATATGAAATTTGCCCTGAATGGTGCGCTGACGATTGGCACACTGGACGGAGCAAATGTCGAAATCCGCGAACATGTCGGCTCGGACAACTTCTTCTTGTTTGGTCTCACCGCGCAGGAAGTCATGGAACGTCGTAAGGTGCACGAGTATTCGCGCGCCGCAATTTCAGCCAGCCCACGGCTGGAGCGTGTTCTGGGGCAGATTTTCGAAGGCCAGTTTTCACCTGAGGAACCTGGCCGGTATCACTCGCTGATCGGCACGCTTTATGATCATGACTATTTCTTGGTCACATGTGACTTCGATAGTTATTTCGACACACAGCGTAGGACCGATGTCGCGTATCGAAACAGTCAAAACTGGGCTGCGATGGCCCTGCAGAATACAGCCAACATGGGTTGGTTCTCGTCAGACCGGACGATTCTGGGCTATGCCCGTGATATCTGGCAGGCTGATAGCGCACTGACCAAACCATTGGGTAAATCGGCATGAGCAGAGACCTCATCCAATCTGGAGAAGCTGCGGCCATCGCGCGTGGCGAGCATAGCGATCCGTTTTCGGTTCTTGGGTTGCATGAGGTCGACGGACGTTTGATCATTCGGTGCTTTCACCCCGAGGCGGGCACGGTCGACGTGCTGGACCGAAAAACTGGGCGCAAGCTGTGCGCCCTGACTCGGGTGCACGAAGACAGCGGAATTTTTGCCGGGCTTATTCCGCGCCGAAAAAAGCGTTTCCCGTATCTACTGCGACTAACGTGCAAAATCGATACATGGACAGAGCCAGACCCCTATGCGTTTGGGCCGGTCTTGGGTGAAATCGATGAATACCTTCTGGGCGAGGGCAAACACGGTCAGCTGTGGCGTGCGCTTGGGGCGCATGTCATGTCTCATGAAGGTTGCGAAGGCGTGCATTTCGCGGTCTGGGCACCAAATGCGCGGCGGGTTTCGATCATCGGTGACTTCAATGGCTGGGACGGACGCCGCAATGTGATGCGGCGACGCGGTGCAACAGGTGTGCATGAGATTTTCATGCCCGGTCTGGGCGACGGCGCTGTCTACAAGTTCGAAATCGTTGGTTCTGACGGGCATCTTATGCCCGAGAAGGCTGATCCGGTTGGCTTCGGTTCCGAACTGCCTCCCAAAACAGCCTCGGTCGTCCGCGATATTGGACGCTATAGCTGGGCTGATACCGCTTGGATGGCCAATCGAGGTTCACGCCACAGAGTGGATCAACCAATTTCAGTCTACGAGGTGCATCTGGAAAGCTGGCGGCGAGTTCCAGAACAAGACAACCGGTCGCTAAGCTATCAGGAACTGGCGAGTGATCTGGTGGCTTATGCCAGCGATATGGGCTTCACCCATATCGAACTGACCCCAATATCGGAATATCCCTTTGGTGGCTCATGGGGGTATCAGCCCGTTGGATTGTTCGCGCCAACTGCGCGGTTCGGAACACCCGACGATTTTCGGGCGCTAGTGGATGCGTGCCATCAGGCTGGCATGGGCTTGATCATCGATTGGGTGCCTGGCCATTTTCCATCCGATCCGCATGGGTTGGGGCGGTTCGATGGGTCCGCCCTGTATGAACACCTCGACCCGAAAGAGGGGTATCACCCCGATTGGAACACTCTGGTCTATAATTATGGCCGAGCCGAAGTCGCCAACTATCTGATCGCGAATGCAAAATTCTGGGTAGCGGAATACCATATCGACGGTCTTCGCGTCGATGCGGTGGCTTCGATGCTGTATCGCGACTACTCGCGGGAAGAAGGCGAGTGGGTCCCGAACGTCCATGGTGGGCGCGAAAATTTGGAGGCCATCAGTTTCTTGAGGCAGATGAACGAGGCCGTTTATGCCGAACATCCCGACGCGATGACCATTGCTGAAGAATCCACTGCCTTCCCGGGTGTTTGCGCCATGACGTCCGAGGGCGGGCTGGGCTTTGGCTTCAAATGGAATATGGGATGGATGAACGACACCCTGCGTTATATGACCGAAGACCCCGTGAACCGAAAGTATCACCACGACAAGATGACCTTCGGGCTGCACTATGCGTTTTCCGAGAATTTTGTGCTGCCCCTCAGCCACGATGAGGTTGTTCACGGCAAAGGATCACTGCTTGGCAGAATGCCGGGTGATGACTGGCAACGCTTTGCTAACTTGCGCGCCTATTACGGATTTATGTGGGGCCATCCCGGCAAAAAACTGATGTTCATGGGAGGCGAGTTTGCGCAGGTTGCTGAATGGAACCACGAACAAAGCTTAGACTGGCACCTGTTGGAGCACCCCAACCACGCAGGCGTGCAACGGTTGGTGCGCGATCTGAATGCGCTCTATCGTGAAACACCCGCCCTTTACCTACAAGACACGCGTTCAGAGGGGTTCCGCTGGATCGATGGCGGTAACGCCAATGACTCGGTGTTTTCCTGGGTTCGTTATGGCGAGGAAGACAGCCCGCCAGTGTTAGTTGTCGCCAATTTTACCCCAGTGACCCGAACGGATTTCCGCGTTGGGGTGCCCATGGCCGGTCATTGGGCAGAGCGATTGAACACAGATTCCATTTATTACGGCGGCAGCAATCAGGGCAATGGGGACGGGCTGAATTCAGAACACATCGCAGCGCACGGCTGTGAACACTCTGTGGTGATGACAGTCCCACCGCTTGCCACAGTGTTCTTTGAATACAGGCGCCATTAGATCGGAACCATCATTGGGAGGACATCCGTTGAAACAAGATCGCCGCAGATTGGCAAATCAGACCATGGCCTATGTCCTTGCTGGTGGCAGGGGAAGTCGCCTCAAGGAAATGACAGATATCCGTGCGAAGCCTGCAGTCTATTTCGGTGGAAAGACGCGGATCGTCGACTTCGCGCTATCCAACGCTGTGAACTCGGGCATACGACGGATTGGTGTCGCAACTCAATACAAGGCGCACAGCCTGATCCGGCACCTGCAACGGGGCTGGAGCTTTTTCCGTGCGGAACGCAACGAGTCTCTAGATATACTGCCCGCGTCCCAACAACTGGATGAGGACAACTGGTACAAGGGCACCGCTGATGCAGTGACCCAGAATATCAATATCCTGCGCGGCTATGGGCCGAAGTACATCCTCGTGTTGGCTGGGGACCATATCTACAAGCAAGATTACTCACTGATGATCGAACAGCATGTGCAATCCGGTGCAAAGGTAACAGTGGGCTGCATCGAAGTTCCGCGTGAAGAAGCCAAAGGCTTCGGAGTAATGGACGTTGACGACACAGACAAGATTCTGAGTTTTGTTGAAAAACCCACCGACCCGCCGTCGATGCCGGGCGATCCGGATATGTCGCTGGCCAGCATGGGTATCTACGTATTCGAGGCCGAGTACCTCTATGACCTTCTTCATGCCGACGCTGTGTCGGAGACATCCAGTCACGACTTTGGAAAAGACATTATCCCGGCGATCGTCGCTGAAGGTGGGGCGATGGCCCATCCGTTTAGCCGATCCTGCGTGATGTCCGGGCTTGAGGATAAACCGTACTGGCGCGATGTGGGAACAATTGATGCCTATTGGCAGGCAAATATAGACCTGACCGATTTCAAGCCGGGTTTGGATATATATGCTACGGACTGGCCGATTTGGACTTACTCGGAACTGACACCTCCGGCGAAATTCATTCACAACGAGGAAGGTCGCCGCGGTCAGGCTGTGTCTTCGATGGTATCAGGCGGCTGCATAATTTCGGGCTCGTCTTTGTATCAATGCCTGCTGTTTACAGGGGTTAAAACCCATTCCTACTCGCAGCTGGAGCGCGTGGTCGCCCTGCCATACTGCGAGGTCGGACGCCGGGCATATCTGAAGAATGTCGTCGTCGACCGGGGCGTCAAAATCCCACCGGGTTTGATAGTAGGGGAAGACCCGGAACTTGACGCCAAGCGGTTCAGACGCACAGAAGGCGGTGTTTGCCTAATAACCCAAGCGATGATCGAAAAACTGGACCTGTAATATGAAAGTACTGATGGTCGCTTCGGAGTGCGCCCCATTCATCAAGACCGGAGGGCTGGCGGATGTGGTCGGTGCACTACCTGCCGCATTGTCCAAACAAGATATCGATTGTCGCATTCTGTTGCCGGCTTACCCCTCATTGCAGCCGTTGCTCAGTGACGGAAACCAAGTTGCTCAGTTCGATGACTTGCCCGGGGGATATGGTCAGCTTGTCTTAGTATCTTCGCAAGGTATTGACATGCTTTTGCTTGACGCCCCGCAATTGTTCGATCGTCCGGGCCTGCCTTACACGGACCCCAACGGCGAGGATTGGCCGGACAATCATCTGCGCTTTGGCGCGCTGGCGCAGGCTGCGACGCGGGTTGGATTGGATGGCATAGAAGCTTGGATGCCTGATATCGTTCACGCTCACGATTGGCAGGCTGCTTTGACCCCGGTTTACCTGAAACAGTCCGGTCGAGTGGCGCCAAAGTCGGTTTTGACAATCCACAACATAGCTTTTCAGGGGCGGTTCGGCCCACATGTCCTGTCCGAATTGGGATTGAGGGGAGACTGGTTTCATCCCGAAGCACTCGAGTTTCATGGAGATCTCGGGTTTCTGAAAAGTGGGTTGATATTCGCCGACCGGATCACGACTGTCAGTCCAACATACGCCCGCGAAATTCTGACACCACGTTATGGCATGGGTCTGGAAGGTGTTCTGAAATCCAGAGAGAGAATTCTCAGTGGTATCCTGAACGGAATTGACACCGGCACTTGGGATCCTTCCAGCGATCCGGCGTTAAATCGCGGCTACAACGCAAGAAGTCTGGGACGCAAAGCTGAAAACCGCGCCGGGATTGCAGAACGCGCTGGGCTGGACCCCGAGGCAACTGGTCCTCTATTTTGTGTCATCAGTCGACTGACCGAACAAAAGGGATTGGACGCATTGGCCGATGCAGTGCCGCATATCGTCGACCGTGGTGGTCAACTGGCCGTGCTTGGCTCAGGACAGGCGGCGCTGGAACAGGCCTTTATTGGTGCCAGTCAGCGGTTTACCGGTGCGGTGGGCGCTGTAATCGGATACGACGAGGCCTTTGCGCACCTTTTGCAAGGTGGTTCCGACGCCATCCTGATCCCGTCGCGGTTTGAACCGTGCGGTCTAACCCAACTTTATGGGCTTCGATATGGGACCTTGCCTGTCGTCGCACGCACCGGGGGCCTCGCGGACACGGTAGTTGACGCCAATATTGCGGCGCTCAACGCGGAATGCGCGACTGGTTTTGTTTTTGACGATGTGTCGGCAAGCGGTATCGAGGCCGTATTGGACCGGGTTTTTGACAGTTTTGCCGATAAGAAAAGGTGGCAAATGATGCAGCGCGCGGCGATGCGGCAACCCGTTGGGTGGGATCAGTCGGCGTTGGAATATGCTCAAGTGTATCAAGGTTTGTCTGAATGAAGGATATCGGGCCCGCGCAACTGACTATCCAATCGGGCGACCCGTCGCGGCTCGGTGCCCATTTCGATGGCGATGGCGTGAACTTTGCCCTATTTTCCGAACACGCCTCACGTGTCAATCTGTGTCTATTTGACGAGGATGGCAGAACTGAGCTTGCCCGACTCGCAATACCTGAACGTAACGGTGCGGTTTGGCATGGCTATGTTCTCGGCCTTAGGCCCGGCGCGCGATACGGATACCGAGTGGAGGGTCCGTTTGCACCGGAACGCGGACACAGGTTCAATGCCAACAAGTTGTTGCTTGATCCCTATACACGCGAGCTCCACGACCGTGTAACCCATGATCCGGCGATCCTCGGCTACTTGCCCAACTCTCCGTACGGAGATCTATCCTTTAGTGAAACCGATAGCGCGCCCTACGTCCCCAAATCCGTTGTCTCGCACCCTGACAGCTTCTTGCCGGATGCGGTGACGCTTGGAAGACGCTGGAACAGCACGTTCATCTACGAGGCGCATGTCCGGGGCGCTACGATGCTACACCCTGATGTCCCCGAAGCGTTGAAGGGCACCTATGACGGGCTGGCTTCACAGCCCGTTCTTGACCATCTGACGCGACTGGGTGTCACTGCAGTGGAAATTTTACCCGTCCACGCTTTCACGTCCGAAGGTGCCCTGCATGCGCGGTCGATGCGGAATTATTGGGGTTACAACACGATGGGTTTCTTCGCGCCCGAGCCCCGCTACTTCGGGCCATCAGGTGTTTTCGGGTTTCGCGCAATGGTTGACCGGTTTCACGAGGCGGGAATCGAGGTCATTCTGGACGTGGTCTACAATCATTCCGCCGAGGGCGATCATCTGGGACCTACGCTCAGTTTTCGCGGAATCGATAACGCCTCGTACTACCTACTGCCCGAGGGCCAACTTCGGTACTATGTCAACGACACCGGTACCGGAAACACGCTAAAGGTTAGGCATCCGTTTGTGCTGCGGATGGTGATGGATAGTCTGCGGTTTTGGGTGCAGTGCATGGGAGTCGACGGTTTCCGATTTGATCTAGCCACGACTCTGGCACGCGAGGCGCATGGGTTCGAAGTAGGCGGCGGTTTCCTGGACGCCTTGCGGCAAGACCCGGTGTTGGCAGGGGTCAAGCTGATCGCAGAACCTTGGGATGTCGGTCCGGGCGGCTATCAGTTAGGGCGGTTCCCGCCTGAATTTTCGGAATGGAACGACCGCTACCGTGACACTGTACGTAAGTTCTGGCGCGGCGAAGGACATTCGGCGCAGGACATGGGTTCGGCCTTGTTAGGCTCGGCGGATCTATTTGACACCAAAGGCCGGCAGGCCTCGTCTTCGGTCAACTTTGTCGCCTCGCATGACGGTTTCACACTGGCCGACACGACTCGCTACATTCAGCGCCACAATACCGCCAATGGCGAAGAAAACCGCGATGGGCACCACAGCAACTACAGCGACAATTTCGGTGTCGAGGGGGACAGCGATGATCCCGAGATAGTCGCCGCCCGTCAACAAAGGGTACGCAACATGCTGGCTACCGTTTTCCTCTCACAGGGAACTCCGATGTTACTGTCTGGCGACGAGGGCGGAAATTCGCAGAATGGCAACAACAACGCTTATTGTCAGGACAACCCGGTAAGTTGGATCGACTGGAGTACTATGGACGGTGACTTGGTCGAGTTTGCCGCAGCGTTATCAAGCTTCCGGTCCAAGCATCCCGTTCTGAACCAGAACCGGTTCCTGCACGGCGCTAAACGATCGGACGGGCTGCCAGATGTCGAATGGCGTGCAATGGACGGATCTACCTTGAATTGGCGCGACCCGGGACTGTCCAGCCTGTGTCTAATTCTGCGCGGCTGTGCCGAATGCGTGGCAGGCGATGCCCTTTCCGATACAGTCCTGTTGGCCTTTAACCGAGAAGATGGGGAGTTGGAGCTGCAGTTGCCACCAAATGGTGAAAGTGTTTGGTGGCGAGAAATTGATACTTCGGTCGTTCGCCAGTCATCTCGTGAGATGGGCTCGCCGACGACACGTATATCGGCAAATTCCGTAGTTGCTTTTGTCTTGAGAGAACGGTCTGCGGGTTGATGAGCAGCGACGACAAATTGCGACAGCTGGCGCAGGAGTGCGGTATTCACCTCGGCTATGACGCTTGGGACGGATCGCACCAGGCCACTTCACCGCCAACCCTGAAAGCTCTGTTGCGTGCGTTGAACGTCGAAGTAGACACGGAAAAAGCCATTGGCGAAGAATTGCGGGCGCGCTGTTCCAGACGGACAGCCAGAACGTTACCCGTCGAGCAAGTCATTCTGGCAGAGGAGCCGTTTGAATTTGCGCTGACCAAACCTTGTGAATGGCATGTACTGGATGACCAAGGTCACGAAATGCAGGCGGGTCGAAGCGATACCAGTCTGACGCTGAAACCTCTGCCCGTTGGTTATTTCACATTGGTTACGCGTGGATCGGGCCCCTGTGAAGAAGTATTCCTGCTGAGCCGCCCGGCACACGCGCCGACAATTGCAGACTTGACCGGGTTGCAACAGGCTTGGGGTGTGTCCGGTTCAGTTTTTGCGCTGCAGTCCCGAACAAACGGTGGATTGGGAAATTACGCGGATCTCGGTCAGGCGATGTCGCGCATCGGGCAGTCCGGCGCGACATATTTTGGGATCAATCCAGTCCACGCGTTGGGATGGGCGGCACATGATACAATCAGCCCTTATTCACCCAGTCACCGAGGTTTTTTGAACGTCGACCATATTGCGAGTGACACTCAGTTCGAAACCGGAACAATCGGCGAACTGATTGATTACAAGGCTTTTCGTAGGCAACATCGCCCAGCACTAGAGGCGGACTATGAACGATTCTGCCAAAACGCGACAACCGCAGACCGCAGCAAACTTCAGGCCTTTTGCAAAGCTGAGGGCCTTGAACTGACCCGATTTGCGACATTTGAAAGTACCAGCGAAACGCATGGTAGCGATTTCCGCAATTGGCCATCACAACTGCGTAAGCCCGAAGAAACTGCCCCTAAACCCCGGGACGGGTTCCACGCTTGGCTGCAATGGAAAGCTTCAAATCAGGTGGAAGCCGCCCAATTATGCGCAGTTCAATCCAGGATGGCGTTAGGTCTTTACCTAGACCTGGCGGTCGGCGCACGCCCTGGGGGCGCAGAGGTTTGGATGCATCAAGACCTGATCGCACGCGGCGTCTCAATCGGTGCTCCACCTGATCAGCTAAGTCCTGCCGGACAATCCTGGACATTGGCGGCTTACGCACCCAACAAACTTTCGGAAAACCGCTACGAACCCCTGCGGACATTGTTACGAAAACTGATGGCGCAGGCAGGGATCATCCGGATTGATCATGTTCTGGGCCTGATGCGCAGTTTCTGGGTGCCGGAGGATGGCAGTCCGGGCGCTTATGTATCACAGCCTTTCGAAGCGCTTCTTGCTGTTGTGGCCATCGAAGCCTCGTACAATCGCTGTTGCGTCGTTGGCGAGGATCTAGGGTTGGTACCTGTTGGATTTCGGGAGCGTCTTAAAGCATCGGGTCTCTACAGCTACGCGGTTTGGCAATTTGAAGGCACATCCGACGGCGCATTGCGGTCCGTTCAGGACTTACACCCGTTCACGATGGCCTGTTTTGGCACACACGATACTCCAACGATCAGGGGGTTCTGGCGCGGGCGAGATATCGAGTCGTGGCGTTCCATCGGATGGCTGTCGTCGGACGAGGCGATAGGGCTGCACGGCGCGCGGGCCATCCAGCGCAATTCACTACGTCAACACTCCAGCATTCCTCCGAGCGCGACGCTGGATGACGTTTGTCATGCAATCCATCGGGAATTGGGGAAGAGCCCGGCGGAGCTGGTTACGGTGCAATTAGACGATCTTCTGGGAAGCGAACAGGCCCAGAACCTGCCTGGCACGATAGACGAACATCCGAATTGGCGACGCCCCACATCTAAGGATGTCGAAACATTTGCCTGCGTTCAAAGTCTAAACAAAACCAGCAATTCGATGGGGTCGAAACGGAACCCAAGCGCTGTCCTTGAAGAAAAGGAAATTGATCCATGTCTATAGTATCACGTTCCTGCATACCGTTCTCGGGCCAAAAGCCGGGGACATCCGGACTGCGAAAAAAGACGCGTGTCTTTATGCAACCCGGCTATCTTGAGAGCTTTGTTCAATCTATCTTCAACGCTATCGGTGGCGCAAAGGGCAAGGACTTCGTTATCGGGGGCGACGGGCGGTTTTTCAATGCAGAAGCGATTCAGGAAATATTGCGCATGGCCGCGGCCAATGAAGCAAAGCGCGCGATCATCGGTCAGAATGGATTATTGTCAACACCTGCCGCGTCTAATCTGATCCGCAAGCGCGAGGCCGACGGCGGTTTTATTCTTTCGGCAAGTCACAACCCTGGTGGCATAGACGCGGACTTCGGTCTGAAGTTCAACGGTACCAATGGCGGTCCGGCCTCCGAGAGTCTGACAGAAAAATTCTATACGCATTCGCAGAAGCTTAGCGAGTATACCACGCTGGACGCTGATGACATCGATCTCAGTCGAGTTGGCGTTTCAGAGCTTGAAGGCATGGTTGTGGAAGTTGTCGACCCGGTGGCAGATTACGCAGCACTGATGCGCGAGATCTTTGATTTCAACAGGATCAGGGCACTGCTTGCCGACGGATTCACCCTGAGTTTTGATGCAATGCACGCCGTAACGGGACCTTACGCCACCGCAATACTCGAGGATGAATTGGGCGCTCCGAAGGGGTCGGTTCTGAACGCAGTTCCTTCAGTCGATTTTGGCAAGGGGCATCCTGACCCCAATCCGATCTGGGCCAAGCCGCTGGTCGACTTGGTTATGTCTCCCGATGGTCCAGACTTTGCAGCGGCTTCGGATGGAGACGGCGATCGCAACATGATCCTGGGCAAAGGTATCTATGTCACGCCCTCCGATAGTCTTGCCGTGCTGGCCGCCAATGCCCACCTCGCCCCGGGTTATGTCAAGGGGTTGGCTGGGGTCGCCCGCTCGATGCCAACCAGCGCAGCCGTTGATCGTGTCGCTGAAAGGCTGGGGCTGGACTGTTATGAAACGCCAACGGGCTGGAAGTTCTTCGGAAACCTGCTGGACGCGGGCCGCATTACGCTATGCGGCGAGGAAAGCGCTGGCACCGGCTCGGACCACGTGCGCGAAAAGGACGGCTTGTGGGCCGTGCTGCTGTGGCTGAACATTCTGGCCGAGCGCCGGATTTCAGTTCGTGACGTGATGGTAGACCACTGGCAGACTTATGGCAGAAACTACTATTCACGGCACGATTACGAGGCCGTAGACAGCGCGAAGGCTTCTCAGATGATAGCTGATTTGACCGACCGGTTGCCGAAACTCCCGGGAAGTGAAGTGGGCCGCCTTGTTGTGGCAACTGCGGATCAGTTTTATTATAAAGATCCGGTGGATGGTTCGGTCGCCAAAAACCAGGGCATTCGCATTGTTTTCGAAAACGGTAGCCGCGGCGTGATCCGCCTATCGGGAACAGGGACAGACAATGCTACGATCCGAGTTTATCTTGAGCAGTTTGTACCGAAAGATGGCGACCTGAAGGTGGAAACACAAACTGCTTTGCGCGACGTCTCAGACGCCTTGGCGCTGATTTCCAAGCTTCAAGAAAAATGTGGGCGTGCGTCACCGGATATAATGACCTAGTTTCATAGCGCCACACTGAAGGACGCGTTGGGGGGTGTTGTCAGAAGAACCTTTGCTTGAGCGGGGCAGGGTGGTTGCGTAGCTTTTACCCATGACCAGGCCTGCCTCATTCAAGTACTTCAAAACCAGTCCCGAGATCATCCGCCTTGCGGTGATGCTGTACATCCGTTTCCCATTGTCGCTTCGGAATGTCGAAGGGTCTTGTCAGAAGAACTTTGCTTGAGCGGGGTAGGGGTGTTGCGTAGCTTTTGC
>NZ_WQCA01000026.1 GCF_013032445.1 Ruegeria arenilitoris
GTTAGGCCCGGGTCTCTTTCATAAAATCTCCGTTGTGTGAGGCGTACCGCCTCATACGTTTGGCGCAGATAGTCCTTCAGGCAAGACGGGTCAATATCTCTTAAGGTCCAGATGTTTCATTTTGAGTGGTGGTGCGCGTCACTTGCGTTCGCACCAGCATCCAATCGATACCTCGTAAGACGTCGTCGGTTGTGAGCGGGCGATAATCCTGATCGGCAGCGTCGGTGCTGCCATCGCATACCAGAAAGGGCCTCCAGCGACGTTTGCAACATTTGACTAAAGTTACTTGGCCTTCAGTCTTGCACTTAGTCCACTACGCGTATTGGGGCCACTCCTCCAAACGGAGCGCCGAAGCGTTGTTTTCCACCCGCTTTAAAAAGTCTGTTCAACCACACCGATCTACCTGATCACATCAAGACAGGACATGCATTGCCCATTGACACCTCAACCAACTGTACTTCGAGACAATCTCTTTCGGCTTCGATCGAATGTGCGTCCTTCCCGGCCCTACGTTTCCTAAACGTAACGGTGGACCAGTTCGGTATGGGAAAAGATCGAAGGACCAAAGATCGCGCCGTTCGGCAAGATAATTCTGCCGTTTCCGGCAATATCAGAACAATCTTCCGATCTGGATGGTGGTAAATCCGCCACAAACCCCATATGAACAACGTCACGAGTTCATCAGGCAGAAAACAGACCCGTGTTTGACCTACCCGCGCAGCGCGCGCATCTCTCCGAAAAATATGATTTGGCCCCATCGCCCGAGCTTGCGGCAAGCATGAGCGATATCTATGACCGCATGTCCCGCGTGGTCTCGCCCGTCGATTGGGCAATCTATGCGCCCTATGTGAAGGCGATTAACGATCTGAAGGTCGAGCGGAACGCCGTCATTCTGGGCCATAACTATATGACGCCCGAGATTTACCACGGCATTTCCGACTTCGGCGGCGACAGTCTACAACTGGCGATCAAGGCGACCGAGGTCGAGGCAGATGTGATCGTGCAGTGCGGCGTGCATTTCATGGCCGAGACCTCCAAGATCCTCAGCCCCCAGAAAACGGTGCTGATGCCGGATATGGAGGCTGGCTGTTCGCTGGCTGAATCGATCACCGCTAAAGGCATCGAAGAAATGCGTCGTCGTTACCCCGGCGCGCCGGTCGTGTCCTATGTGAACACCACGGCCGAGGTCAAAGCGGCCTCGGACATCTGTTGCACTTCGTCCAACGCAGCCCAGATCGTGGCCGCGCAAGACAGCGATACGGTCATCATGACCCCGGATCAGTATCTGGCGCAGAACGTTGCCCGCGACGTACCGCAGAAGAACGTGGTTTGGTGGGAAGGCTCGTGCATCGTACACGAACAGTACAGCGCCAAGGATCTGCGGGACTTCCGCGAATGGAACCCGGGCACCCGGCTGATCGCTCATCCCGAATGCCCGCCGGATGTAGTGGCCGAGGCTGATTTCTCGGGCTCGACCAGCGGCATCATCAAATATGTCACCGATGAAAAGCCGGAAAAGGCGCTGCTGATCACCGAATGCTCGATGGCGTCGAACATTGCTGACGAACTGCCCGAGGTCGATTTCGTCGGCCCCTGCAACATGTGCCCCTACATGAAGAAGATCACATTGGAAAAGGTGCTGTTCGCGCTGGATACCATGACCGGGCAGGTTGAGGTTGATGCGGACGTGGCCGACAAGGCGCGCCTGTCAGTGCAGCGCATGATCGACCTTTCCCGCAAACTGGGTATTTGATCGGCGACATGCAAACCGTTGAGACGCCGCGCGTGGTCATCATCGGGGCCGGGCTTGCGGCGGTATATACCGCGCTGAAGCTGGTCCCTTGTCCGGTCGTGATGATCTCGCCCGAACCGTTGGGGTCTGGCGCAAGCTCGGCCTGGGCGCAGGGCGGTGTTGCTGCGGCGATGGCCCGGACGGACAGCCCCGAAGCCCATGCCGAGGACACCATGCGCGCTGGCGCCGGGTCGGTTCTGCGCGAGGTGGCTGAGTTCGTTACACAGGCCGCGCCTGAGCATATCCACGACTTGTCCGACCTTGGCACCGGGTTTGATCGCACCGCCGATGGTGGCTTTGTGCAGTCCCGCGAGGCCGCGCATTCAGCAGCACGGGTGGTGCGGGTCAAGGGCGATCAGGCCGGGTCCGAGATCATGCGGGCTTTGATCGAGGAATTGCGCCAGACGCCCACAGTTCAAGTGATCGAAGGCGCGCAGGCCGTCGGGTTGGAAAGCGACGGCACGCAGGTCACCGGCGTTTACCTGACCCATGCGGACACGGCCACTGCGCCAACCGTTCTGCTGCGCGGTGCGGCGCATGTTTTGGCCACTGGCGGGTCATCTGGCCTCTATGCCCAGACCACCAATCCGGCGCGTATCCGCGGGCAGGGGATCGGCATGGCGGCCCGCGCCGGGGTGCGGATTGCTGATGCCGAGTTTGTTCAGTTTCACCCCACCGCAATCGATGTGGGCGAAGACCCAACGCCTCTGGCCACCGAAGCCTTGCGCGGCGAAGGGGCCGTTCTGATCGACTGTGACGGCCATCGGTTCATGCCTGATATCCACCCCGATGCCGAACTGGCCCCGCGCGACACGGTTGCGCGCGCCGTCTACCAGCAGGCGCAGGCGGGCAAGAGACCTGCTCTGAACACGTGCCAAGCCATCGGGGACGACATCGCCACGCAATTCCCCGCCGTGACCGAGGCTTGCCTGCGCAATGGGGTCGATCCCGTTCGTGACGCCATTCCAGTGACCGCCTCGGCGCATTACCACATGGGTGGGGTTGAAACCGATCTGGCCGGGCGCAGTTCGTTGACCGGGCTTTGGGTCTGCGGTGAGGCGGCCTCGACCGGGTTGCACGGGGCGAACCGTTTGGCCTCGAACGGCTTGCTCGAGGCGTTGGTTTTTGCCCGCTCCTGCGCGCGAGACATCGCGGATGCGGTGACCCCGCAGGGCTCGCCCGAGGTTGATATTCGCCTGACCCCTGGGGACGACACCGCGTTGGATCAGGATGTGACCACCCTGCGCCGGGCCATGACCGAACATGTCGGCGTGGTGCGCGACGAGACCGGCCTGCGACGCGCCCTGACGCAGATCGCAGCGCTTGAGGCCAGGCACGCAGGATCCGAAGTGTTCCTCAACATGACCGCCACGGCCACCCTGATCGCCGCCGCCGCTTTGCTGCGCGAGGAAAGCCGTGGCGCGCATTACCGATCCGATTTCCCTGATCTTATTCCCGGCCCCGGCCAACGCTCGACCCTGACACTGACCGAGGCACTGGCTCTGCGGGACCGCATTGCAAAGGACGCAGCATGACCTATCCGGCTTTGCCCGACATGATACTGGAACCCATGGTGCGCGCGGCGCTGATGGAAGATCTGGGCGCCAATGGCGATATCACCACCCTGACCGTAATCCCGACGGATGCCACTTATAGTGCCCGGCTGAACGCGCGCGAGGATGCGGTGGTATCAGGGATGCAGATTGCCGCGCTGGCGTTCCGTCTGGTTGATCCGTCGCTGCAGGTCACTACCCACATCGTGGACGGCCAGCGCTGCGCCAAAGGCGACACGCTGATGGAGATCAAGGGCAGCGCGGCCTCGATCCTGTCGGGCGAACGGGTCGCGCTGAACTTTGCCGGGCGCATGACCGGTGTCGCGACCGCAACGGCGGCGCTTGTTGCCGAGACCAAAGGCACCAAGGCGCGCATCACCTGCACCCGCAAGACCACGCCCGGCCTGCGCATTGTTGAAAAACAGGCGGTGCTGCATGGCGGCGGGTTCAATCACCGCTTTTCATTGTCGGACGCTATTCTGATCAAGGACAACCACATCGCCGCTGCCGGTGGCGTGGGGGCGGTGCTCAAGGCCACCAAGGCCCGCGCCTCGCATATGATGAAGGTCGAGATTGAGGTGGATACGCTTGACCAGCTGGCCGAAGTGCTTGAGGTCGGCGGCGCCGATGTGGTGCTCTTGGACAATATGCCACCCGAGACCCTGAAACAGGCGGTCGCGCTGGTGGATGGACGGATCGTGACCGAGGCGTCAGGCAATATCAGCCGCGAGACTGTGGCGGCGGTGGCGGCGACCGGGGTCGACTATGTCTCGTCCGGCGCGCTGACTCATTCCTATCGCACCATTGATATCGGGCTGGACTTCTGACTCTGTGCCGCTCCGCGGGGGATATCAGCCAACTCCGCAAAGTCACGAAACATTGATCCCGTAGGCCTTGGCAAGGGGGTGCCCCTCACACAAGTGGGGCAAAGGGGATCGGTTCTGAGCTTTTCAGTGCCAAGGCAGCCCCGGCATGGAAAGAGGCACCTCATGGAAAAACCTGTTATCGGCTTCATCGGCGTCGGCCTGATGGGACATGGCATGGCGAAGAACATCCTTCAGAATGGTCATTCTCTTGTCGTCATGGGGCACCGCAATCGCCAACCGGTTGATGATCTGGTGCAACGTGGTGCGACCGAAGTAACCTCGGCGAAACAGATGGCCGAACAATGTGACATCATCCATTTGTGTGTTTCTGGCAGTCCACAGGTCGAACAGTTGGTCCGTGGCGATGACGGGATACTGGCATCGGGCAAAACCGGGTTGATCGTTGTGGATTGTTCGACCTCCGACCCGGTTTCAACCCTGCAACTGGCGACCGAGCTTCGGGCTGCTGGTATGGATCTGGCCGATGCGCCTCTTGGCCGTACCCCAAAAGAAGCCGAGGCTGGCACACTGGACACCATGGTCGGCGCCGCGCCGGAAACCTTCGAGCGCATCAAGCCTGTGCTCGACTGCTGGGCCGGTCTGGTCGTGCATATGGGTGATGTTGGGTTGGGCCATAAAATGAAGCTGATCAACAACTTCATCTCGCTGGGATACGCGGCGCTTTACTCCGAGGCACTGGCTGTGGCCCGCAAATCAGGACTGAGCGCAGAGCAAGTGGATTCGGTGATCCGCCCGGGCCGATTGTCGAACGGTTTCTACGAAACCTTCATGAAGTGGACGCTGGAGCGGGATGAGAACGCGCACAAATTCACCATCACCAATGCACATAAGGACATGCGGTATCTGGCGAACCTTGCCAGCAGTTTGGGTGCCGTGACCCCGGTACAGGCTGCGTTGCGAAACGGGTTTGCGGCAATGGAGGCCTCGGGGCGCGGGGACAGCTACCTTCCGATGCTGGCCGATTTCACCGCTGCTGTGAACGGATTGGTGGAAGAAGAAGGGCCGACCTAAGCCCTGCGTCACCAACACAAGTGGTGTGCCTGCAAAATTCATGACACACCCTAAGCCTGTAAGCTGATCAGGTCAGGGTGCAGGCATGAAAGACGTCCCCGAAGTGGTCGAGGGTTTTCCAAGGCGGTCTCTCGCCGTGGCCTTTGCAATCGGCATCGCGCTTGTGATCATCCTGTCGGTGTTTCTGTATATGTCGCGTGAAACCGGCAACCGCATCGGCGAGATGCGGCAGGCCTGGCACAGCTATTCGGTGGAAACCACGCCGCGCGGTTACTGGATTTCCGATATCCGCGAGGATTTCGGCTATGGCGGTCTGATCCATAACTTCAAGAACTACGTGCTGCGGCAGGACCCGGACTACGGACCGATCCTGCGGCAGCAATCGGCCCGTCTATTGGGCACGATTCAAGCCTATCGAAACTCGGATCCGTCGCAAGTGGAACTGGACGCCTTGCGGCAGATCGAAGACGTTGCCCTGGAATATACCGGTAACATCCCCCTGATTGAGGAAGGTATCGCCGCAGGCCAGACCGCCGAACAGATCGACGCCCGAGTGCGCGTCGATGACAGCGGCGCGTTGGCGGCCTTGGCGACGTTGGAGACCCTGTGGGTCGAAGAGCGGGACCGCAGCCTTTCGGGCATGGTGCAGGCGTTTTCTGATGGTGAGCGGCTGGTGCGCAACTTCTCGGTTCTGCTGGTCGGGCTGATCGTGCTTGTCGGGGTGATCGCCATCCTGACAACATTGCTGATCACCAACATCCTGCGCACCAACAGACGTTTGAAGGCGGAACTGGCCCTGCGCGAACAAGTCGAACTGGCCGAACGGAAACTGGCCCGTGCGGTGGAACAAAGCCCGACCTCGATCCTGATCACCGACACCGATCTGAATATCGAATACGCCAATCGCAAATTCTTTGACCTCAGCGGATACACGGCGGACGAGGTCTATGGCCATACGCCCAAAATTCTGCAATCGGGCTATTCAGGGCAGGGGGTCTATAAGGACCTGATGGGGCGGCTAAAACAGGGCCAAAGCTGGTACGGTGTGTTTCGAAACCTGCGCAAGGATGGCACCCATTACTGGGTCTCGACGGCGATATTCCCGCTGGTGGATCAGAACGGCAGCGTCACCCATTACATCGGCATCGGTGAAGACATCACCGAAACCCGACGCACCCGCGAGCAGTTCGCCCAGGTGCAGAAGATGGAAGCAGTCAGCATCCTTGCCGGTTCTGTCGCGCATGACTTCAACAACGTGCTGATGAGCGTCATCGGCAACGCCGATTTGATCGAATTGGACGCCGACGGGAACGAGGACGTTCAGACCTCGGTTAGTCATATCCGCATCGCGGCGCGACGGGCGCAGGCGCTGGTGCGCAAGATGCTGACCTTTGCCCGTCAGCGTCCCCGCAACCCGCAGCGCGGTGATTTGGTCAAAGCCACGCAAGAGGCGCTTGAGCTTATCAAGGTCTCAGCCCCGCCCAGCATTGAGACCCGCTTTGACATTGAGATCGACGCAGCCTTTTCCGATTTCGACACCACTCTGTTTTTCCAGACTTTGCTGAACCTGTGCCACAACGCGTTTGAGGCGATGGGCGACCAGCCGGGCGAGGTGGTTCTGTGGATCAGCCGGGCCGAGGACGACGCGCTGGAGGATCTGCCGGACGAGGCGATCGGCGTGATCCGTCTGGACGTCTCAGACACCGGGCCAGGGATGAGCGACGAGGTACAGCAAAAGGTGTTCGAGCCGTTCTTCTCGACAAAACCAGTGGGTAAGGGCACCGGTCTGGGGCTGACCATCGTGCATAACAGCGTCGAGGAATCCCATGGCCGGGTCGAATTGCACTCGGAACCCGGCAAGGGCACGCGGTTCAGCCTGTTTTACCCGATGATGCCCGCTCTCAGCCCCGAGCAGCAGGCCGAGCTTCGCGCGGTCACCGGGGACGAACATGTGTTGCTGGTGGATGATGATGAGAATGTCCTGTATGTCACACGCCGGTTGCTGACCCGCTATGGTTACCGGGTCGAGGCTTATTCCGATCCGCAGCGGGCGCTGGAGGCATTTCGAACAGCACCGGACAGCTATGATGTCATCGTCACCGACCTGATGATGCCAGGCCTGAAGGGCACCGACCTGATTGGCGCGGCCCGGTCCCTGCGTCCCGGGATGCCGACGATTCTGGTCAGCAGTTATTTCGATGACGCCGAAACGCCGGATGCAAACGACTCCACTATCCGTGTCCAGAAACCGGTTGGTGTTCAGGACCTTGCGCGGATCATCCGCGCGTCGATGCACGGGGTTTCGTTACAAAATTTAACATCTCTTCACAGACCTTAATCTGTATCAAATCACCACGAAACAACTGTCCTTTAGGGTTCGCTTAGCCGGTCCTCGGCCAACCGAGTGATCGGAATAGCGAAAAGGGGCTTTCAGATGATGACCAAAGCCAGAACATGGTTCTCGGCGCTGTCGACAGTTTCACTACTGACGATCTGTGCTGCGTTACCGGTTCACCAGGCCCTGGCGGATGAGCCGGGCCCGGTAGAAGCCATAGAGTTCGACCCAGCCAAGGCGGCGCTTGGCAAACGTTTGTTTTTTGATCCAAGACTGTCCGGCGATACCGAGCTGTCCTGCGCCAGCTGCCACCAGCCGGAATTGGGCTTTACCGACGGGCAGGCCCTCTCGGATGCCTATGCGGGCAGCCTGCATTTCCGCAACGTGCCGACGCTGATCAACAGTGCCAAGCGCGCCGCGTGGTTCCATGATGGGCGCATCGGCACCAACCTCAACGACGTGACCCGCGAAAGCATCACCGAGACCTATTCCATGAACATGGACATGCGCCTGATGCAGGAACGCATCAAACAGGACCCGGTTTATATCGAAATGTTCGAAGCCGCCGGATTTGGCGAGCCTTCAAACGGTGGCGTCCGCAACGCGATTCCGGAATATCTGAAAACGCTGATCTCGCGTGGGGCTCCGTTCGACACCGGTGAGATGTCGGATGAGGCCAAGGCCGGGTATGAGCTGTTCAACGCCAGCGGCTGTAACTCCTGCCACGCGGGCGAGCGGTTCACCGATGACCTGCCACACAATATCGGCGTTGGCGACAACCCTGATATCTGGGCGACCCCGGAACGTCACATCACCTTTGTGACCATGATGAAGTTCCTCGGCGTCGAAAACTACATGAATCTGCGCGCCGACCCCGGAGCGTACATCCGCACCCACACCGCCGACACCTTCGGCACCTTCATGACCCCCACGCTGCGCGAGCTGACCTATACCGCGCCGTATATGCACAACGGCACGCTGGCGACGCTCGAGGACGTGGTGGCCTTCTATAACGCCGGTGGCGGTGACGATGAAAACAAGGATCCGCGCATCAAACCGCTGAACCTTTCCGAGACCGAGCAAGCACAGCTGGTGGCCTTCCTCAAGGCACTGTCCGGCGAGCCGCTGACCGGCCCCGACTTTGTCGCCGAGGATATCGATACGGACTATGCGCCGATCGAAAACTGGCAAGACGCGACAAACTGAGGAGTGGACCCATGAAAGACCTAAAGTCTTACCTTTCAGGCACAATCGCCACCGCTGCCCTGTTTGCCGTTCTTGGCTCGCAGGCCATTGCGGAAACCAGTATGGAGATTGAGGCCGGTATCGGCGGGGCAGACCCCGACCCGGATGCGCCGCTAGTGGCGCTGGGTGAGCCGCCCATCCCACTGGACAACCCGCAGACCGACGCCAAGATTGAACTGGGCAAGATGTTGTTCTTCGACCCGCGTTTGGGCGGCAATCCCTCGACGCCGTGTTCGGCGTGTCACATGCCGGACGTGGGTTGGGACGTCGAAGCACCGATCTCATTCGGCTATCCGGGTACAACCCACTGGCGCAACAGCCAGACCATCGTGAACTCGGCCTATTACGGCAAGCTGTTCTGGGCGGGCTCAAGCAAAAGTCTTGAGAGCCAGGCCAAATCCGCCGCAGGCGGTGCAGTTGCCGGCAACGGTGAGGCCGACATGATGGAAGCCCGTCTGGCTTTCGTTCCCGAATATGTCGAACGCTTCAACGACGTCTTCGGTGACCAATGGCCGCGTATCAGCAACGCATGGCGCGCCATCGCCGCGTTTGAACGCACCATCGTTCAGACCGACACCCCCTTCGACAACTATTTGCGTGGGGATGATGCGGCGTTGACTGACGAACAGAAACGCGGGCTGGAGCTGTTCACCGGCAAGGGGCAATGTTCCGAATGTCACAATGGTGCGCTGCTGTCGGATGAGAAATACTACAACACCGGCGTGCCCGCCTATGACGGTTGGCAGGACGATGGTCTGGCGCAGGTTACCTTCCGGTATGAGCTCTATGCCAAAGGCTCAAACGAAGAGATGTACCGCCACACCAAGGACGATCCCGGCTTTTATTTCCGCACCAAGGAAAAGGCCGACAAGGGTAAGTTCCGCACACCGTCCCTGCGCTACACCCTCTATACCGAACCCTACATGCACAACGGCATGTTGGAGACGCTCGAGGATGTGGTCGAATTCTACAACCAGGGCGGCGGCGAGAATGAGTTCTCAGCCAACAAATCCCAGCTGATCCAACCCCTTGGCCTGAATGATCAGGAAAAGGCGGATCTGGTGGCCTTCCTGAAATCCCTGTCCGGCGAGGAAATCCTGATCGAGGAACCTGACCTGCCGGATTACCAGCCGCTTCCAGCGGCTGCAGCAGAGGAGTAAGCGTCATGACAGATCATAACGCAACCGGATGCAGCTGTTCGGGCGAGGCCAAAAAGGCCTGCACCGTAAACCGCCGCCAGTTCCTGTTCGCCTCGGGTGCCACGACCTTTGCCGTGATGGTGGCCATGCCCACCCGCCACGGTCAGGCCGAACAAGTGCCCGCCTTGGTGTCGACTTATCCGCGCAAGCTGATCGGCAAGCTCTCTGATTTAGAGCAGGATGTGCCTGTCGAGTTCTACTACCCGGATGAGGGTGACTATTCGGATTCGATCCTGGTCAAGACCGGCGTGGAAAGCGGCGGCGGCATCGGTCCGCAAAAAGACGTTGTGGCCTTCAACCTCACCTGCACCCATCAGGGCGGGTCGATGTATGACAGCTACAAGCCTGAACATAAGGTGCTGGGCCCATGCCCGCTGCACCTGTCCACCTATGACGTGACACGGCATGGCATCCTCGTTTCGGGGCAGGCCTATCAGTCACTGCCGCAGGTCCTTTTGGAACTGGACGGCGATGACATCTACGCCGTTGGCATGTTCGGCCTGATCTACGGCCGCTACGACAACCTGATTGCATAAGGGGAGACGGTATCATGGCAACCCCGTACTACGTACCCGAAACCAACGTCCCGCTGCCGCCCAAAGGCGCCGAGGTCATCTCAACCGCTTGCGATTACTGCATCGTGGCGTGTGGTTACAAAGTCTATCGCTGGCCTGTGACGGCCAAGCCGGGTGGACCCGGCGCGGAGGAAAACGCATTTGGCGAGGATTTCCCCGTCGCCCCTCTGGGCGCATGGGTGGCTCCGAACCAGCACAATATCGTACTGCACAAAGGTCAGCCACATCACGTGGTGATCATTCCCGATAAAGACAACCAGACCGTCAACACCGACGGTGACAGCTCCTTGCGGGGTGGGTGTATCGCCCAGAAATGCTATAACCCACAGACGCCGACCCGCGACCGCCTAAAGACACCGCTGATGCGGATTTATGGCACGCTGATGCCGGTTCCTTGGGATCTGGCGTTGGATGTGGCGGCTGAGGTGGGCAACCACGTCATCGCTAAGCACGGCACCAATGCCTATGGCGTGAAGACCTTCAGCTATCAGTATATCGAGAACACCTATGCGATCTCGAAATACGCGCTGCGCCATATCAACACCGCGAACTTCACCTTCCACGACACGCCGTCCGACGTGACCTCGACCCCTGGTTTCCGGGATGCGGGTTTCGACAATTTCGGCCCGTCGTACGAGGACTGGCGGGATGCGGAAACCCTGCTGGTCTGCGGTACTGACCCGTATGAGACCAAGACCATCCTCTATACCCAGTGGATGATGAAGGGGATGCAGAACGGTCAGAAAGAAATCTATCTGATCCCGCGCCGCTCGGCTGGTGTGGCCCATGCTGAAAAGATGGGTGGCCTGCATATCGACGTTCTGCCCGGCACCGACCTGCTGGTCGTCAACGCCATCGCCCGTGTCATCGTGGAGAATGGCTGGGAAGACAGCGACTGGATCAAGAATTGGGTCAACAACAAGTGGGAAAGCTCGTCCGGCTTCGGTCAGGGCACCCGCAACACGCCGTGGCAATGGCGTACGACCTGGGGCAAGTTTCAGACCAAGGGTTTTGAGGACTGGAAAGAGTGGCTGCTGTCGCAGGACGAATTCGCGCCTGAAACCGCTGCTGCTATGGCCGAGATCGACGTGCAGAAAATCTATACTGCCGCCGAATGGCTGGCCAAACCCAAGGCGGATGGCACACGGCCCAAAACCTCGGTCATGATCGAAAAAGGGTTCTACTGGTCCAACAACACCGGCAACACACAGGCGATTTCCGCGCTGGGCATCATCTGTGGCTGCGGCGGTCGTCCGGGTCAGGTCATTGGCCGGGCCGGTGGTCACCAGCGGGGCGGTGTGAAGGGCGGGAAGTACCCGCGCAACAAATCGCCCGAGAAGCTGCCGGGTCGCCGTCGTCGCGCCATGGATACCGACCGGTATCTGATCGCAGGTCATACCCGTATGGCCCATGTGATCGGCACCACATGGATCCAATCCATGTGCGGCAGCCAGCAACTGGCCGACAAGTTCGAGGAACTGACCGTCCGCAACCCGCACCAGATCGCCTCTTTCGACAAGCAAGAGATGATCGATACGCTGAAGGCCCGCGCCGACAGCGGCGGTATGGTGGTGATCAACCAGGACATCTATCTGCAGGACCCGATCGGCAATCGCTACGCCGACATCGTGTTCCCGGCAGCGACCTGGGGCGAAGAGGACTTCCTGCGCGCCAACGGCGAACGCCGTCTGCGTCTGTATCAGAAGTTCTATGATGCCCCCGGTGCGGCCAAGCCTGACTGGTGGATCATCGCGCAACTGGCACAGCGAATGGGTTTTGACGGGTTCGACTGGCAGAACTCGAACGAGGTGGCGGAAGAGGCCGTGCGCTTTACCCGCGGGTCGCGCAAGGACTTCCACGCGGTGCACCGTCTGGCCAAGGCCGAGGGCAAAACCCTGCACCAGAAGGTCCGTGAGTTTGGCACTGATGGTGTGCAATGCCCGGTCATGCTGGATACCGATGGCGTCACGCTGATTGAAACCAAGCGTCTGCACGACACGACCCGTACGCTGCCTGACACCGGTGCAGCCGGAAAGGATGTGTTCAACAAGAAGCTGACGCATTTCAACAGCCAAACTGGCAAGTGCAACATCCAGAAATCGCCCTGGGGGCTGTTCTCGGACTATTGGGAATGGTTGAAACCAAACAAGGAAGAAGGTGAGCTTTGGGCGACCTCCGGTCGGATCAACGAACGCTGGCAATCCGGCTTCGACGACCGCCGCCGACCGTATATCGTGCAGCGCTGGCCGGAAAACTGGGTCGAGATTCACCCCGATGATGCGGCCGAGCGCGGTATCGAAAGCGGCGACTATGTGATGGTCTACTCAGAGCGTGTTCCGGGTAACAAGCACACGCTGCTTGGCGTGGAAGGCGATGACTTCCAGTTCTCGAAACTGATGGAGAACGGACATATCGAATTGACCAAAGCGGCGATCACCGCCGTTGCCATGGTCACGCCCGCCATCAAGAAAAGCGTGGTCTACATGGACTTCCTGCACATGCAGCAGCCTGCAAATGCGCTTGAGGGCCGGATCGTCGACTGGATCAGCGGCAACTACAACTACAAGATGGGCGTTGCCAAGCTGCGCAAACTGGGGCCGAGCCCCTACAAGACCTCGTTCCGCACGATGTCCTTTGCACCGCGCGACATCGCCTGATGACCGCTTTCCGGGGGGCGGACGCCATGCCGCCCCTCGGGTCTGGTCCCACTGCAGAAGGGACCACCTGGAAGGCAGGTATCGGTTGGGAAACCTGTCTTCCACTTCCCCAACCTCTCCTAACCGCAAACATGGCAGACCTGATATGAACATGCATTCCGATACCGCCCTGCGTGACGAGGCCACCAGCCTGTTCTCTGACTACGCAAAATCCGACTATGACGTGATCCGCCTGCGCGCCATTCAGGCCCTGACAGCCATTGGCGCAAGTAACAGCCCTGCGCTGGTCGAGGCGTTGCTGGATGACGACGAAGACGTCCGTCAGGACGCCGCTCAGGCGCTGGGTGCGCTGGGCGTTCAGGAGGCGGCGCCGCAACTGCTGGAGAACCTGATCCACGATCCTTGCGGCGAAGTGAAACTGGCCTGTGTGACCGCACTGGCCGAGTTGAAATCCGACGACGCCGCGCCCTATCTGCGGACCCTCGTGACCGGACGTGGGGACGAGATCACCTGGGACGAGGATGAGTTGCATCAGGACGAATGGGACGACTGGCTGGATACTCAGATCGCCGCGATCAAGGCTCTGGGTCAGATGGGCGACGTGGCGGCTATTGAACCCATCGTCATGGCCCTGATGGATGAAGACGGGCAGGAACTGGGCGACGTCGCCTGTGAGGCACTGGGCCGGATCGGAGAACCGTCAGTACCGACTCTGGGCGTGTTCACGCAGTCCACGAACCGCCGTTTGCGTCACCGCGCCCTGCGGACGCTGGCCATGATTGGTGGGTCCGAGGCCGAAGCCATTCTACGCAAGGCCGTCACCGACAAGGACGGCGCGGTGCGTCTGATCGTTTATGAGGCTCTGATGCCGAACGATCCGGCACTGGTCGACCAGGCCCTGACCGATGCGGTCGAAGTCATCCGCATCGCTGCGCTGAACCTTTCGGGCTTTTCCGAACCCGAACTGCTGGACCGCATGATGCGCGACCCCGGCGCCAAGGTGCAGCTGGCTTTGATTGAAAGGTTGGACCGCAGCACGCCGATTGCCGATCAGGATGACCTGCGCTGGCAGGTGCTGGACTTCCTTGCCACAGGACAACAGCCTGAGGTTTCGGCGCAAGCACTGGGCCTGCTAGCGGCGCTGGCCCCGGACCTGGTGGCCGACCGGCTGAACGCGCTGTTCTCGGTCGAGGCCGATGACCTCAAGGCCGAGCGCATTCAATGGGCCATCGTCGATACGCTGGCAACGTCTCCCCTTCGCGAAGCGGCCGAGTGGTTGCAGCGTGCTTGCCGCTCGCCATTCCGGTCGGTGAGGCTGAAGGCCATAGCGTCGCTGGCGATGATCGTCACCGATGCGGATAGCCCACATGTGAACCAACAGCAGGGCCGCGAATTGCTGCTGTCCTTTGCTTTGGCCCCGATGCCCGTTTCGGAAGATGAACCCATCGAAACGCCGCAAACCGACATCGCCGCGTTGGAAGAGGCTGGTCTGGATGTGTCCGAGGGCGGAGAGAATGGCCCGACCTCAAGCCTTGGTGCAATCCTCGGCCATGACGCCATCGCCGCCGAAATGACGCAGGAGGCCGAAGAGGACGAAGTTCTACCGCTGACCCCGCGCGAACAGGCGTTGCTGGCTAAAGCAACCCGCCACCCCAAACGTCGCCGTGTCGCGTTGGATGACAATGCCGAGGCGCTGGAGCGTGAGACCCGCATGTCCGCCATCCGGTTGCTGGGTGAGGTGAAGGGGATGCAGATCATGCTGGCTCAGATCGCCAAAGACCCCGAAACCGAGATCGCGCAACAGGCCTTTGCCGCGCTGGGCGTTGCAGTGGCGCGTCACGGCTCCGAGTTGGATGAAACCCAATTGGTCGAACTGATCACTCAGGGTCTGTCGCACACGGACTCCGCCCTCTCGCTTCAGGCCCTGAAACTGCTGCACCAGGCCGATCTGCCGCCGCAGGATGCACTACGCGGTAAACTACGGGCGATGGTGAAAACCGGAGACACCCCGTTCCGTATCGACGCCATGCATATCTTAACCCGGTGGGACGGCACCCCGGACGTGGCGCGCAGCCTGCTGGACGACGTCTCGGCCCCGGTGCGTCAGGCAGCGATGCGACTGCTGTCAGAAACCGCCCCGGATCAGGCCGGAGCGGCCATTGTACCCTTCCTTCTGGCCAATCCCGAGCAGCGAATCGTGACCTATGTCAATGACAGCACGCCTGCGGTGGTGTCCATTGGGCGCGAATTGCTGACCGGGCTGCGCGACGAAGACCGCCGTGCCCTTTGGCCGGTGATGATCAGCGCACTGGCCGATCTGCTGGGGAATCCCTCGCGGGTGGCCTGAACCCGGAGAGACAGATGACGATTTCGCTGAAACTGAGTGCAGCGATCCTTGCAGGGGTGATGGCCTTTGCCCCCGCCGCACAAGCCGAGGATGTCCCTGAGGTCGCAGTGGTCCATCAGATCATCGATCTGAACGCAGATACCCCGGCCCACGCCTTTCGGTTCAAGCCCAAATTTCTGCATGTACCGGCCGGATCAACCGTTCGTTTCAAGGGCTCGACTGGGCGGCATACGGTAACCTCGATCATTCGCATGATCCCCGAGGGCGCGCGTGCGTTCGAGATTCGAGGCAAGCCCGAAATGGACCTGACCTTTGACAAGGAAGGTGTCTACGGCATCCGTTGCCGCGTGCATGGGCGACATGGCATGGTGATGTTGCTGATCGTGGGCGACCCAAGCTCGAACCTGGAAGAGGCGCGCGCCTATCTTCCGAAACTGGGTGAGGCCGAACAGGCCGGGTTTGAAGAGCTGTTCGAACAACTGGAGGATCAAAATGGCTGATGGATGCGCCTGCGACCGGCACGCTCAGATGTATTTGACGGTGTCCAAGGCTTTGACCCGAGGTCTGGCCGTGGCCGATCCGGTTACCGATACCGAAGTGTTGCCTCTGATCGACGCCATTGGCCGGGTGCTGGCCGAGGATTGCACCAGCAAGGCGGACATGCCGGCCTTCGACAACTCGGCCATGGATGGTTATGCGGTGCGGACGGCGGAACTGGGTGATGGTCCGACCTTTAACCTGCCCGTCGCCGGGCGCGTGGCAGCCGGGGATAGCGGTGCCCATGATGCACCAGCAGGCACCGCGCTGCGGATTTTCACCGGCGCCCCGGTGCCCGCCGATTTTGACGCCGTGCTGATGCAGGAGGATTGTGAGACCACCGCCGACGGCATCCGCTTTGCCCGCCGTCCGAAACCCGGTCAGCACATCCGCCGCGCGGGTGAGGACCTGAAAGCCGGTGCCCCGATCCTGCGGCGCGGATGCGAGATTACCGCGCGCGAAACCGCCGCGCTGGCCTCGGCCGGGTATGGTGAGGTCAAAGTATATCGTAAGCTGAGGGTCACGATTTTCTCGACCGGCAGCGAACTGCGCCAGCCGGGTGAGGCGCTTGGCCCCGGACAGATTTACAACTCGAACCGCTACATGCTGCGGGCGCTGCTTGATAAGGCATGGATCGACCTTAACGACAAAGGCCCGGTTGAGGATGATCCGGAATTGCTGGAGCAGGTGCTGCGCGAAGCCTGCGATACGTCTGATCTGATCGTCACCACTGGCGGCGTGTCGGTTGGGGATGAAGACCACATGCCGCGCCTGTTTGCGGAAATTGGCGGCCAGACCGATGTGATGAAGGTGGCGATGAAGCCGGGCAAACCGATTATGTTCGGGCGCCGGGGTGATGCGCTTTATGTCGGGCTGCCGGGCAATCCGGTGTCGGCCTATGTGACATGGCAGATCATCGGGTCGCACATGATGGCACGCAGGGCTGGTTTGCACCACGCTCCGCACACGCCGGAACAGGCGGTTCTTGCCGAACCACTGGAGCGTCGCGCAGGGCGGCAGGAGTACCGACCCGTCGTGATCGAGGGCACGTCGCCCGACGGCACTCCGCGTCTGCGCCTGATGGCCCCGTCTTATAGCGGTCGGGTCGCGTTGCTGGCGCAGGCCGATGGTCTGGCCGTCATTCCGGCCGAAACCGAGACATTGCCGCAGGGCCACGGGCTGCAGTTCCTGCGGTTCTGACGCCGTTGCACAGGTCATTGCAAGAGCCGTGCAGCGGCGGCTACAACTGTCCCGCGCCAGCTCAACACGCCCGCCTGGACTCGATTATGGTTAAAGCACATATCCTTGTCGTCGATGACGACCCGCAGATCACATCTTTTCTGCAGCGCTACCTTGAAAAACAGGGGTGTCGAGTCACGTGTGCAGCGGACGGCAATGCGATGGACGCCATTTTGGAGAAATCCGAGATCGACCTCATTCTTCTGGATATCGGTCTGCCCGGTCGCAACGGTTTTGACATCACGCGTGAGCTGCGGGTGAACTCCAACATACCGATCATTGTTCTGTCAGGCCGGGATGAGATTTTCGACCGGGTTGTCGGGTTGGAGTTCGGGGCCGATGACTATATCACCAAGCCGTTTGAGGCGCGCGAGGTGTTGGCCCGCATCCGCACCGTTCTGCGTCGAGCCCGACCCGAAGAAAAAGTGACCAACGGGGCTGAGGTGCCTTTGGTCAAGTTCGGTGACTGGGTGCTGAATGTGAATGAACGCACCCTGACTGCCGCTGATGCGCTCGAAGCCACGCCATTGACGACCACCGAATTCGATGTGCTGCTGGCTTTTGTGAACAACCCGCACATGGTGTTCTCACGCGATCAGTTACTGGACAAGGCGCGCGGGCGCGAGACCATCGTGGGTGACAGGACCATCGACGTGCATGTGGCGCGGCTGCGCAAGAAAATCGAACCCGATCCTACCGCGCCAACCTATATCAAGACTGTGCATGGGATCGGCTATTGCTTTGCCGCCAACGTGCGCAAAAGCTCGGCCTAGCTCAGGTCCTTGAACATGTAGGTCGTGGGCTCCAGCCGGTTTTCGAACGGGTTGCGGCAATAGTTCGGAATCTCTCCGGCGATCTTAAATCCCATGCTTTGATACAGGGTGCGCGACGGATCAGTGCTGCGCGTATCCAGCACCAGCAGCGTTCGACCCAGTTGGGCCGCCCGACCCTGTAGCGCGCCCATCAAAGCACGCCCAAGCCCCTTGCGCCGGGCCTTTGGGTGAACCAGCAGCTTGGCCACATCGGCGCGGTGTGGTTGATTGGGCATTGCTGCCGGGATCAATTGCACCGTCCCCAGGATACGCCTGTTGTCGCTGGAAATGAACAGATCCAACGCGCCGGTCTTCAGGTCCGGCCGTACGCGGTTCTGCCAATAGGCGCGGGCCTGATCCGGCGTGAAGGGGTGGATGAACCCGATGCTGGCACCGTCCTGTACACAGGCGTGTAGGATATCCGTCAAATCGTCCAGTGCATCATCAAAGTCATTGACGTTCAGACGTGAGATCATATCAACACCAACAGATACCGAGCACCGCAGGCGGGCGTTGTTTCGAACCGGGTTGGACCGGAGAGATGATAGCGCAGACAATCCCCGTCTTTCAGATCATGTGCGATCTCATCAACTGTCAGTGTCAGGGTGCCGTTCAACATGATCAGGTGATGCTCCTGCCCGGGCTTGGGAGGCGTGTCATAGGTAATCACAGTGCTGGGAGGCAGATGGCCTTCCAGAACTTCGCCGCTGAGCCCGGTAGCGGGCGGAGACACCGATCGCCGCGTGAACCCGGTTTCGGGATCGCGCCATTCCGGTTGCCGTTCAAAAGGTACGCGCGGGTCGAAACTGTCTTCGATCATCATCAGCAGGCGGGACACCGGCAGGCCGTACGCGGCACACAACCTCCCCAGCGTTTCTGCTGTGGGGCTGACATCCCCCTTCTCCATTCGCGAGAGGGTGGCGCGGCTGATGCCGCTATGCTCGGCCAACTGGTCCAGCGACCATCCGCGGCCCTGGCGCAGTTCGTTCAGGCGGTTGGCAAGGCGGTTTGAGAGATCGTCCAGCATTTTTCAGATATGAGAATCACGTTCATTTATGAGATTATCGGTAAAAATAAGCACCGCGCAACAAGAAAGGGCGCAGAAATTTCTGCGCCCTCTTTACTGCTCGGGTTTTTGCCTGGATCAGTTCCAGCCAACCTCGTTGAAGATTTTCTGCGCTTCGGGCAGGTTCTTTGCGACCTCAGACAGGTTCACGTCATCCGCCTTGAACTCACCCAATGCCTTGACCGAGTCTACAAGCTCGACGCCTTCAACTGCCGGGAATTCGTCATTGCCGGATGAGAAGTATTTCTGCGCCGAGTCGCCGGCCAGGTACTCGAGGAACAGGATCGCGTTTTCCTTGTTCGGTGCATTCGCCGCGACGCCAGCGCCGGAAAGGTTCATATGTGCGCCGGTGCTGTCCTGGTTGGGGAAGACCCAGCCGATCGAGTCGATGTCAGCCGACACGCCTTTGACATCCTTACGAATGGCGCGGGCAAAGTAATAGGTGTTCGACACGGCGATATCGCACTCGCCCGAGACGATGCCGCGCAGCTGGTCAGTGTCACCACCCTGCGGGTCGCGCGCCATGTTGGCGACGATGCCCTCGGCCCAGGCTTTGGCGGCTTCGGGGCCTTCGTGGGTGATGATCGAGGCCAGCAGGGTCTGGTTATAGGTGTTGCTGGACGACCGGATGCAGATCAGGCCCTTGTATTCCGGCTTGGCAAGATCGGCATAGGTGGCCGGCGGGTTGGCCACGTTTTCCTTGTCGAAAAAGATGATGCGGCCGCGCTGGGAAAAGCCGAACCACTCATTGTCGGTGTCCTGCAGATTGGCGGGGATACGCTCTTCCAGAACTGCGCTGTCGACTGACTGCAGAATGCCTGCGTTCTTGGCCCGCGCCAGACGCGAGGTGTCAACGGTCAGCAGGATGTCGGCGGGCGAATTCGCCCCTTCGGCTTCCATCCGGGCGATCAGCTCATCGGCCTTGCCCTCGATACGGTTGATTGTGATGCCGGTCGCCTCTTCGAAATCACCATACAGGTTTTCGTCGGTGTCATAGTGGCGCGAGGAATAGAGGTTCAGTTCCCCCTCGGCAGCGGCGGAGGTTGCAATCAGGGCCGTCAGGGCGGCGGCAACGCAGGTAGAGGATTTCAGCATTATGTCTCCCAACTTTGAAAGCTGTGGCGGTTTATTCTGACTGAAAAGGTCAATGAAACGATTCCGGCAGGGATGCAAGGAAATCCGACAAAATTAGTCGGTCAAATGGTCGCTGTCGCGAAGAACTGGTCGTATGAAGAACGCACGGGGCGGTTTGATAACGGCAACATTGAGCCCATTGTGCTCATTGCACGAGTTGTCGGGGGGATGGGAATGTCTGCCGGAATCCATGCCCGGGCTGCCCGCTTACTTGAACCGGATTGAAAACTTCGCCCAACAAGATTTAGTTGACAGAAATCGCGCATCTCACCGACCGATACAGAGTACTCGCTCAGAGGACAAACACATGAACGACATAGAACCGATCAATCTGCAAGAAGGCATTCGCTCCCGTTTGGTGCAAGGCGTGAATGGCTTGACCATGCATATCCTCGAAGCTGGGTATTCCGACCCGTCTCGTCCATGTGTTTTGCTGCTGCACGGCTTCCCCGAACTCGCCTACAGTTGGCGAGGCGTCATGCAAGGGCTGGCCGAACAAGGCTACTATGTCGTCGCGCCAGACCAACGGGGTTATGGGCGAACATCTAATTCAGCCACGGAATATGGCTCGGACCTCCGACCGTTCTACCTGCTTAATTTGGTTCGCGATGCATTGGCGCTTGTCTATGCAATCGGAAGAAAATCCGTCTGTGCGGTGGTCGGCCACGACTTCGGTTCACCAGTCGCCGCATATTGCGCCTTAATAAGACCGGATGTTTTCCGATCCGTTGCTCTGATGAGCGCGCCTTTCGACGGCCCGCCGCCGATTTCCGAAACCGAGGAAGTCGATATGGCTGCGGGTCTAGCGGCGCTTTCTCCACCCAAGAAGCACTACCAGCACTACTACTGCACGCCAGACGCAAACGCCGAAATGCTTGAACCAGATACGGGATTACCGGACTTTTTGCGCACCTATTTTCATGTCAAAAGCGCCGACTGGGCCAGCAACGAACCATTTGTGCTGAACGGTTGGACACCTGACGAATTGGTCCGGATGCCGTCGTACTACATCATGGGGATGGACGACAGCATGCCAGAGGCTATCCGTCACCATGCACCGACGAGGAGCGAGATCGATACTTGCCGCTGGCTCACGAAAAACGACCTTGAGGTCTATGTTGAGGAGTTCGGAAGAACTGGGTTTCAGGGCGGACTCAACTGGTATCGATGCAGCTTTTTGTCGGATCACCAAAACGAGCTACGGCTATTCGCCGGTCGAACAATTGATGTTCCCTCTTGTTTCATCGGCGGAGCAAATGACTGGGGTGTCTATCAATCGCCCGGTGCACTTGAGAGAATGCAAAGGAGCGCTTGTACTGACATGCGACTTGTCGAACTCGTTGACGGTGCAGGGCATTGGGTTCAGCAGGAAAAGACATGCGAGGTTGTCCAACTGCTGGTAACTTTCCTCAAAGGTTAGTGCGCCGTCGAGACCTGAAGCAGGGTAGTGGCCGAAAATTACCGCACCTTCCGCCAGAACAGACACTCCCATTAACAAAAAAACCGCACCCAAAAGGCGCGGTTTCTTTAAATGGTTATGTGCAGTTCTCAGCCCTGGCGAGCTTTGAACTTGCGCTGCGTCTTGTTGATCACGTAGACGCGGCCTTTGCGACGCACAACCCGGCAGTCGCGGTGCCGGTTCTTGAGCGAGCGGAGCGAGTTCTTGACCTTCATGGGTCTGTCTCCAATCTGCGGCGCCTTCATCAAGGACGTGGCCAGCGCCTGGGTTAGCGGGTGCCCCGGATACCCGGAACAGTGAAACGATGGTGGGCGGTACAAGGATCGAACTTGTGACCCCTTCGATGTCAACGAAGTGCTCTACCGCTGAGCTAACCGCCCACGTAACCTTTGCGTTGTCCTGCCCCATAACGAAATGGGGCGCGGATCCCCGCGCCGGTAGCGGGGTCTATAAAAGGAGTCGCAGAGGGGTTCAAGGGGTTTGGCAGAACTATTTTCCGGTCTATGCTCACTTCGAACAAGGAGTCACCATGCAGAACGCCCCCTATGTATTGGATATGCCGACGAACCGCACGTCTTGCGTGGTGTTTTCTTCTCCTCATAGCGGCCGGAATTACCCTGAAACCATGCTCAGCCGCACGGTTCTGAGCGAAAATGTGATTCGATCATCGGAAGATGCCTTTGTCGATCAGCTGTTTTCCGCGGCGGCTGATTTCGGAGCCCCGATGATCTCGGCGTTGATGCCACGGGCCTATCTGGACCTGAACCGCAGCGCCGAAGAATTGGATCCGGCCTTGATTCAGGGCGCGCGCCGTCATGGGCACAACCCGCGTGTGGCTTCGGGGCTGGGGGTGATTCCCCGCGTCGTGGCCAATGGGCGGGCGATCTATAGCGGCAAGCTGACGATGGACGAGGCCCGCCTACGTATCGACACTTGCTGGCGGCCCTACCACGCCCGGATCAAATCGTTGCTCGCCGAGTCGCAAGAGGCGTTCGGGCAGGCGATATTGGTCGATTGCCACTCGATGCCGCATGAGGCCGTTGCCATGGTTAGCAACCCAAGAACTCGACAGCCGGATGTGGTGCTAGGCGACAGGTTCGGAGCGTCGGCTTCGGTTGATGTGGTGGACAGGATCGAGGCAGCCTTTGTCGCCGCTGGGCTGAATGTGGCGCGCAACACGCCCTTTGCCGGGGCTTACGTGACCCAGACCTATGGTCGCCCGACCCGCGATCAGCATGCGGTGCAGATCGAGATCGACAGGGCGCTGTATATGGACGAGGCCCGAATCGAGCCGAATGAGAACTTTGCCGCGTTTCAGGAAATTCTGCGCGAGGTCATCCGGGACATTGCCAGTATTGGTGAGGAGACTCTGCGCCTGGCCGCCGAGTGACCTCAGCGCAGGGCGCGGCCTTTCACAATTGCTTCGCTGCCAAAGCGGCGGCGGATTTCGTCGGTTGCCCGTTCCGCCTTTGATCTTTGGCTGGCGCCGGGGTCCAGCAGGTCGCCCGAGATGTCGGCCTGATCCTCGGGGCACAGATCGGACAGACCAACCCCCAGCAGGCGATAGGGGCCTTGATCCCCGACCTGATCGAACAGCCCTCGGGCGGTGCGGTAAATCCGGTCGGCGATTTGCGTGGCGTCTCGCAGGGACAGGCGGCGGGTGAGAGTCTTGTGATTGGCGCGTTTCAGTTTCAACGTGACAACCCGCCCGGCCAGCGCCTTGGCCTTGGCGCGGTCGGCCACCTTTTCCGACATGCGCCACAGGTGACCGTCAAGAATGTCTAGACTGGCGGTGTCCTCAAAGAACGTAGTTTCGTTGCTGATCGACTTCATCGGCTCGTGGGCCGAGACGCGCCGTTTGTCCTGCCCGCGGGCCAGATGCCACAGCCGATAGCCCATCGATCCGAACCGCGCGGTCAGCGCTTCCTGATCCCAGCGTAGCAGATCGGAAAAGCTGCGAATCCCAGCGCGGTCCAGCGATTCCTGTGCGGCGGGGCCAATGCCCCAGATCAGCCGCACCGGTTTGTCATACAAGAAGTCCGCCGTTTCGGCCTGACCGATCAAAGAAAACCCGCGCGGTTTGTCCAGATCGGACGCCACCTTGGCCAGAAACTTGTTGTGCGAGAGGCCGATAGAACCGGTCACGCCCAGTTCATCCTTCATCCGCTTCACCAGTCGCGCCAGCATCACCGCAGGCGGCGCACCATGCAGGCGTTCCGTACCGGACAGGTCCATGAAGGCCTCGTCCAATGACAGCGGTTCAACCACCGGCGTCAGTTCATCCATCATCTTTCGGATCTCGCGCGAGACCTCGGCATAGACCGACATGCGCGGCTTGATCACTACCGCGTCGGGGCAGAGTTTTAGGGCCTTGAACATCGGCATAGCTGATCGGACCCCGCGAATACGGGCGACGTAGCAGGCGGTGGACACAACCCCCCGTTTGCCGCCGCCGATGATCACCGGCTTGTCGGCCAGATCCGGATTATCGCGTTTCTCGACCGAGGCATAAAAGGCGTCGCAATCCATATGCGCGATGGACAGATCGAACAGTTCGGGATGTGTCTTGACCCGCGGGCTACCGCAGGCGGGGCAGCGCCGTTCGTTGGTCAATGTGGTCAGGCAATCTCGGCAGAGACCGGGCATGTAGTTTTCCCGCCTTCCGTGCGATCCAGTCAGGGCTTACTTACATCAGCACGACGCCCTGCGCAAAGAGCACGTTAAGGGCACAAATCTGTCCGGAAGAAGACCCCCCGCGAAGTAGCGGGGGGAGGTGACGGACCTCAGGAAGAGATGGTCCGCGGGGAGTATCACAGACTTAGAATCGCTCAAAAACGCTGATTTAGGTAGAACCAAGGTCACACATGCAAAACTCGTGTTTTTCATGTGTGTTTTAAGGCACAGGGACGATTTGGCGCGGTGACGCTGGAAAGTGACGTTAGGTCAACTGTTTGGCCCTAATTTTTGCATCGGTAACAACGCGTTTCTCTCGGGTTCCGGTCGCCGCGCCAAACAATTTAGCAACTTAAGACCGCCGCGATCAGGCGCGGTTTGGCTGCGCTGCCTGAGGTGAGGAAAGCTCGCCCAGAATCGATTGCACTGCAAGTTTGGGATCGTCGGCGCGGTAAATAGGGCGGCCGACGACGACATGATCGGCCCCGGCAGCAATAGCATTTGCGGGAGTCGCCACACGTTTCTGATCTCCAAGCTCAGCCCCTGCCGGACGGACGCCTGGGGTAACGATCAGGCGGCCCTCGGCTTGGGGCAGAGCGCGGATCAGGGCGGCTTCTTGCGGGCTGGCAATGACGCCATCAGCCCCTGCCTCAAGCGCGCGGGCTGCGCGTTCGACAACCAATTCCTGCACGTCACCTTCTTTCAGCAGGCTGGCGTCAAGATCGTCGCGGTTCAACGACGTCAGGATGGTCACCGCCAAAATCTTGAGGTCTTTGCCCGAGGCGCCTTCTTTCGCCGCACGTACCACATGCGGGTCACCGTGTACGGTCAGGAAATCCAGATCGAACTGCGCCAGACCGCGCACCGCGTTTTCCACCGTGTTGCCGATGTCGAACAGCTTCATGTCCAGAAAGATGCGCTTGCCATGGTCCTGTTTCAGCTCATTGGCCAGGGCCAGACCTCCCCCGGTCAGCATCCCTAGCCCGATCTTGTAGAAGGAAACGCTGTCTCCAAGCCGTTCAGCCAAGGCCAGCCCCTGCAGGGCGTTGGGAACATCTAGGGCTACGATCAGGCGATCATCGGACATAAAGGTTCCTTTCTGTATTTCAGGTTGATTAATTGACGCCGCCTCATAATGACAAAAACAACTCGGTTTCAAGTAGCCGAACAGTAAGAGAACCGCCCTCGAATTTGGGTTTTTGACGGCAATAAAATTGCTAGACAACATAATGCTTAAACATGTGTTCTGCCAACTTAACTGAGCGACAGAGCCAAATCTTGAAGCAATTTAGGCTTCGTGCTACTTTAGCATCGTAATTTCCGGTTTGTTGGTGTTCGGAATTATCTCGTTCCCGACGTGTTTGAGAGTAGTGATATTTTTATGTTTAAAGGCTCAACCGCAGTTATCGCCATTTCGGTCTGTCTTGGTTTTTCTCCCGTTCAGACTTCTGCAGCAACGCTGGGTGCGTGTGTTCACCTTCTTGCGGTGCATGGTTCCGGCACCAGAAGTTGCTCTGCCACGGATCTTGTGCAGAACAGCGCTTCCGAGAGCAGAACCATAGAATAGCAAATCGGCGAAGAGCCCGGCACAGTGACATTGCCTTCAGGTGAAGTGATCGACGTAATCAACCCAGTTACGGAAACGCACGAAATCAACCCGACAGGTGCGGCGCGGGCGGCAAGTGGGTTGCTGGGGGCAAGTGGATCAGATCTGGGTGACGCGACTGCGTCTTTTACCGAAGAGTTCTTCCTTACAGGGTCAGGTTCCGGTTGGGGGGAAGTCAGGTTTCGGTTTTCCTTTGATGGTGAAATCACCACTGGGGCCTATGACGATGAGCCAGGTGGAGAATTGTTGTTGGATGTATCGGCTGATGACAATCTGCCATCCACTTTTTATACAGAAAGCCAAGCCGCCGAATTTGAGGCGCAGGGATATGTTGTGCCGCCGCCTGTAACGATCGACTACACCGCAGTGGAATCGGTGGATAACGCGAGAATTATCGCCGGCAACTCGTTCCAGAACGCAGATACCATTTTTATTGTGCAGGAAAATTTTGCCGAAGATCTGATAATAGACTCATTCATCGATGTCACAATCCCAATAATGTTCGGATCAAGCCGAACAGCGACCCTTTCGCTATTCGCCAATTCAAATTCGCCTTTGGGTGAAGTGTCCTTTCTGAACACCCTATTATTAGAACAGATCAACGTCTTTCAGGGCGGATTGCTGGTTTCCGACGCGGATGTGACGGGAAATGTTGCGGTCGGGGACCTTGTGAGCTTTGCGCAGACGGCGGCCGGAAACAACCGTGATGACGCCTCTATCGCACCAGTGCCGTTGCCAGCGACAATATGGCTGTTAGGGTTGGCATTTTCGATCATGGTTTTGGTAAGAAAAAGCCTTCCTGGCTTGGAGATCAACGGTATTCGCGCATAACCCTAACTTCTAAATATTTTGCTGTAGTTCAGCGGGCTGTTGAACTAGTCCGCTTGCGCAAGGTGGTCGGGACATAAATGACAATGATCAATCTGGCCCTCTTTTTGGACGAACTTCTGAGTCTCCCGGTTCGTCGTCTTCTGTCCCAACAGGACGTGGATAATTGAAATCAAGCCTCAGAAACCTGGCTGTGCTATGGTGTTGACCATACAAACAAGTATTTTCGATGGGGGTACTATGAAACGGATACTTGGTGTTGCGGCGTTTCTGGCTCTGGCGGGATGTCAGGATATGCCATTGGAAACCGAGGCGGCGGATACGGTCATCAAATCTCCGACTAATGACAATTTGCGCCTGGTGGGGGGGTATCGTTCGACTGACGACGATTGCCAACTGACCGGTGAGACGGCGTACACGATTGAATTCCTGGACGATGCGGCAGACTTAGTGTCCTGTCCCACGGGCAGTGATGCCGCGCAATCGCTGGTGGAAATGTACACCGCCCGCGAGGTCGCGCAGACCGGGGGCTATTCCGTTTACACCATACCTCGACGATAAGTCTGATTTAGCGTGCCAGCCCCTTGAACGGGCAAAGATATTTCCCAGATTGAATGTGAGGCCCAGACCGACGCGTGCCGCCAAGCGGGCGCATCACATTCAGGGCGCTTAGGAAAAGGAGATTGCTATGGACTTAAACAAGTTCACCGAGCGGGCACGAGGATTCGTGCAGGCGGCGCAGACGATTGCGCTGCGCGAGGGGCACCAACGACTGATGCCCGAACATATTTTGAAAGCATTGATGGATGACGATCAGGGGCTGGCCAGCAACCTGATTACCCGCGCTGGTGGCGCGCCGACCCGCGTGGTCGAAGCACTTGATGCCGCATTGTCCAAAATCCCGAAGGTTAGCGGCGACGCGAGCCAGATCTACATGGACGGCCAGACCGCAAAGGTTCTTGATGAGGCCGCAAAGATTGCCACCAAAGCGGGTGACAGCTTTGTACCGGTTGAGCGGGTTCTGATGGCGCTGTGCATGGTGAAATCCAAAGCCAAGGAGGCGTTGGAAGCCGGTGCCGTATCCGCGCAGAAACTGAATGAGGCGATCAACGACATCCGCAAGGGTCGCACCGCTGACACGGCCTCGGCGGAAGAGGGCTATGACGCGCTCAAGAAATACGCGCGCGATCTGACCGAGGCGGCTGCCGAGGGCAAGATCGACCCGATCATCGGACGGGATGAGGAAATCCGCCGCTCGATGCAGGTTTTGTCTCGCCGCACCAAGAACAACCCGGTTTTGATCGGGGAACCCGGCGTCGGTAAAACCGCGATTGCCGAGGGCATGGCCCTGCGCATCGTTAACGGCGACGTGCCGGAATCGCTGAAGGATAAGAAGCTGCTTGCGCTCGACATGGGCGCGCTGATTGCCGGTGCGAAATACCGCGGCGAATTCGAAGAACGCCTCAAGGCCGTTCTGACCGAGGTGACCGAGGCCGCCGGTGAGATCATCCTGTTCATCGATGAGATGCACACGCTGGTTGGCGCGGGTAAGTCCGACGGCGCGATGGATGCCGCTAACCTGATCAAGCCTGCGCTTGCCCGGGGTGAGCTGCATTGTATCGGCGCGACCACGCTGGATGAGTACCGCAAATACGTCGAAAAAGACGCCGCCCTTGCGCGCCGGTTCCAGCCCGTTGTGGTGGCCGAGCCGACCGTCGAGGACACGATCAGCATCCTGCGCGGCATCAAGGAAAAGTATGAGCTGCACCACGGGGTGCGGATTTCCGACTCGGCGCTGGTGTCGGCGGCGACGCTGTCGCATCGCTATATCACCGACCGGTTCCTGCCCGACAAAGCCATCGACCTGGTCGATGAAGCCGCGTCGCGGTTGCGGATGGAGGTGGATTCCAAGCCCGAGGAACTCGATCAGCTGGACCGCCAGATCCTGCAGATGCAGATCGAGGAAGAGGCGCTGAAGCTTGAGGACGACGCGGCATCAAAAGATCGTCTGGACACCTTGCAAAAGGATTTGGCGGATCTGCAGGAGAAATCTGCCGAGATGACCGCCCAGTGGCAGGCCGAACGCGACAAGCTGGCCGGTGCGCGGGACCTGAAGGAACAGCTCGACAAGGCGCGAGCCGATCTGGAGATCGCAAAGCGTGAGGGTAATCTGGCGAAAGCCGGGGAGCTGTCCTATGGCGTCATCCCCGAGCTTGAGAAACAGCTGACCGAGGCTGAAAACGCCGAAAGCAACGCCATGATGGCTGAGGAAACAGTGCGTCCGGAACAGATCGCCAGCGTTGTGGAACGCTGGACCGGTATCCCGACCTCGAAAATGCTGGAAGGCGAGCGTGAGAAGCTGCTGCGGATGGAAGACGAACTGCATTCCCGCGTTATCGGGCAGGATTCGGCTGTCACCGCTGTCGCCAACGCTGTGCGCCGCGCGCGGGCCGGTCTAAATGACGAGGGTCGCCCACTGGGCTCGTTCCTGTTCCTCGGGCCGACCGGCGTGGGTAAGACCGAACTGACCAAGGCCGTGGCGAACTTCCTGTTCGATGACGACAATGCGATGGTCCGCATCGACATGTCCGAGTTCATGGAGAAACATGCGGTTGCCCGTCTGATCGGTGCCCCTCCGGGCTATGTCGGCTATGACGAAGGCGGTGTGCTGACCGAAGCCGTGCGGCGCAGGCCCTATCAGGTCGTGCTGTTTGACGAGGTCGAAAAGGCCCATCCGGATGTGTTCAACGTGCTGTTGCAGGTGCTGGACGATGGTGTGCTGACCGATGGTCAGGGCCGCACCGTGGACTTCAAACAGACGCTGATCATCCTGACCTCGAACCTTGGGTCTCAGGCGCTGAGCCAGTTGCCCGAAGGTGCAGACAGCGCGCAGGCGCGGCGCGACGTGATGGATGCGGTCCGGGCGCATTTCCGGCCGGAATTCCTGAACCGTCTGGACGAGACTATCATCTTCGACCGGCTCAAGCGGGCTGACATGGATGGCATCGTCGATATCCAGATGGCACGCCTGCAAAAACGTCTGGCCGCCCGCAAGATCGAGCTGGCTTTGGACGATGGCGCCAAGGAATGGCTGGCCAACGAAGGCTACGACCCGGTCTTTGGTGCGCGTCCGCTGAAACGCGTGATCCAGCGCGCCCTGCAGAATCCACTGGCCGAAGCCTTGCTGGCTGGTGAGATCAAGGATGGCGAGACCGTTCCGGTCACAGCCGGGGCTGATGGGCTGATCATTGGCGATCGGTTGGGAACGTCGGAACGACCCCGTCCAGATGATGCGGTCGTGCACTAATGAATGCTTGAAAATGGAAGGACCCGCCATCTCGGCGGGTCTTTTTTATGCGGTGAACTGCCGGTTCAGAAACCCGGCGATTTCCGTCAGCGACGCATCCGCCTCGGGGATGTCCGGGTAAAATTCAAACACGTGCCCCCCAGATGCGCAGTGTAAGCGTTGTAAAGACTGAGGACATCACAGGTGTAGAAATAGCCGCTGAGGAGAATCAGATGGAGTTAACGGTTGCCCGTCTCGCGGCTTTTGCGAAGGGCACGCAGGTCTTCCGCACTCATTCGCGGGGCCGATTGCTCTTTGGGGTCTTTTGCGGCCTTTTGATTGGCCTCGATCAAATCTGACAGTCTCGGACCCGAGTCACGTAAATGCAGATACCCTAATACCCCTCCTGCGCATTGCAGGCTGAAAGCCCAGGTCCCAATTAGCATATAGATAAAGAACAACCCAAGCAGCGACCACAAGGGGCGAATAGTTGCGGTACCTTGAGTCATGTCGCCGAACTCCAGCAGGTCTGCATGCAACGACTCGGCAAAGCCTGACAGTATCAGCACTGCGATAAGAACTGCGTGCATGGCGATCATCCCCACATAGCTGAAAATGGTCAGGCCAAAGAGCGGGCCAAACGAAGCTCTGAAATGCCGGAACGGAGTATAGTGCAAGCCGTCCGGATCTCGTCCGATTGAGGCGGAGGTAATCGGTACAAGCAGGCTGGCACGGATTGAGCATACGGACAGGAAAACAACAACCAGGCTCAGCATCCCCGGGCCGACCCAAGGCGTGTCCGCATATTGCAGCACCAGATCGCTGACTTCATTCTGTTGCAAAAGATCGGGTGAAATCACCGCCACAGAAAATGCGATAACAAGGCCAATGATCAGGGTCGCGCTCAGACCTTCGACTGCACCGTATATCATCGCAGGCAGGAACAGCCCCCGGAGCCGGGTGCTTGGCTGAACCCCTTTTGCCTGCAGACCCATCCGCGTGCCGATCAGGGTTGGAAGGACGGTGGAAGAGGCCATGATCAGAAAGAACATGAGAAACGAAAGTGCGGGGAACAGCAGGCCGACCAAAAATCCCAACAAGGTTCCGACAAATGAATAAAGCGCCAAACCTATGAACATGACGGGCAAGACGACAGCCATTCGCCAGAAAATAGAAAAGGAAAAAGGGAACGCTTGGGTAAAAATCAATGTAGTAATCTCTGCTCGAATATTGTTTGGGGTACGGGGTAGTGAACTACTCACGGTTGCACCAGTCCTTTTTGTCGTAGTTTAGAATGCTGTTCGCTATGTGTGATTTTGGAACTGCTGTGCAGGGCGTGCTGTGTTGGGGCTTTGCCCAATACGTTACAATCTCGTCTCTCAAACGTTACGCCTGTTTCCTTGGCTCTGTGTTATCAGCGGACTACCTCATTCCGAGGAAGATAGACTACGGAGACATAAATGGCGCATCGCTGGACCAACACACTGACACAAGCTGATGTCACCCCAAGGGCGGCGTTCCTGAACCGGCGGCAGGTCATGGCCGGGCTGGCGGGTGTCGGGCTGGCTGGGATGACGCGGCGGGCCTCAGCGCAGGAGGCGCTGGAGCCGAACACGTGGGAAGAGATCACCTCGTATAACAATTTCTACGAGTTCGGGACAGGTAAGGACGACCCGGCCAAATACGCGGGCGCCCTGACCACTGAACCGTGGAGTATCAAGATCGACGGTCTGGTCGACAATCCGGGTGACTATGACTTCAAGGCCATCGTGTCCGAAATGACGGTCGAGGAGCGCATCTACCGCTTCCGCTGTGTCGAGGCGTGGTCGATGGTGATTCCGTGGAACGGGTTCGAACTGGCCGATCTGCTGAACATGGCGGGTGTGCAGGACGGCGCCAAATATGTGGCCTTTGAAACCGCAGTGATCCCGGATGAGATGCCGGGCGTGCGCTATCCGATTCTGGACTGGCCCTATCGCGAAGGCCTGCGTCTGGATGAGGCAATGCACCCGCTGACGATCATGGCCACCGGTATCTACGACCGTCCAATCCCGAACCAGAACGGCGCGCCGCTGCGTCTGGTGGTGCCGTGGAAATATGGCTTCAAGTCGATCAAGTCGATTGTGCGGATCACTCTGACGGATGTTGAACCGCCCACCAGCTGGAACATGTCCAATCCTCGCGAGTATGGCTTCTATAGTAATGTGAATCCAAACGTGGATCACCCGCGCTGGTCTCAGGCCTCGGAACGTCAGATCGGCGGCGGCCTTTTCGCTAAGCGGATTCCAACCCTGATGTATAATGGGTATGAGAATGAGGTCGCAGGCCTGTACGAAGGCATGGATCTGTCGGAATACTATTAAGCCTATGCAGCAATTGAACCAGATATTGCGACGTGTCCCTGTCTGGGCGGTGTATCTGTTGGGGGTGCTCCCGGCGCCTTGGCTGTTCTATCAGGCGCTGACCGGTGGTTTGGGTGTCGAACCGATCGAGGCGCTGGAACACCGGTACGGAGAACTGGCGCTGCAGTTGTTGATTGCCGTGCTGGCGATTTCTCCGCTGCGGCGGTTTCTCGGGCTGAACCTGCTCAAGTTCCGCCGTGCCTTGGGTGTGCTGACATTCACCTATGTCGCTTTGCATCTGCTGGTTTGGCTGGTTCTGGACGTGCAGGTACCCAGCCAGATCTGGGCCGATATCGTCAAACGCCCTTACATAACGGTTGGCATGGCCGCCTTTGTCCTGATGCTGCCGCTGGCGGTGACGTCCAACAATCTGTCTGTGCGCAAGCTGGGCCCCCGGTGGCGCAGCCTGCAGCGACTGGTCTTCCCGGCGGCAGTGTTGGGAGGGTTGCACTATGTCATGCTGGCCAAGGGATTTCAGATCGAGCCGCTGGTCTACATGTCCCTGATCGTTGGCCTGTTGCTGCTGCGCCTTCCATTTGCGGACCTGCTGACTCGGCTGCGTGAGGCCGATTCCGCCTGACTCGTCGCCGAGTCTGTGGGTAACCCTGTGCAAAAGCCGGGATTCGGGGCCAGGCCCACCGGGAAAGTTGTGGTCGGCTCAATTCGGTACTGTTTAATGGATTGTTTTAATTGATAAAAAGATGATCTTTCGGTTTTTTACAAGTTTCTCGAATTTTCCACTTGCGGCTATTGTTGGTAAACCTTAGAACCCCCTTCACCGGCGCTGCTGAGGCGGTTGCTGGGACGCTGGAGACGGCGGAGACG
>NZ_WQCA01000027.1 GCF_013032445.1 Ruegeria arenilitoris
CCATCATGCAACGCTGGCCCGAGAGCATCTCCAAAGGCGCTGAATTCACCATGCCCGTAGCCCGCTGATCCTGGAGCTTGACCATGTCTGTGGAAACGTTTGATTACATCGTTGTAGGGGCCGGCACCGCCGGCTGCCTGCTGGCCAATCGCCTCAGCAAAGATCCATCCAAACGGGTCCTGTTGCTGGAAGCCGGTAAAAAGGACAACTATCCGTGGATTCATATCCCGGTTGGGTATCTTTACTGTATCGGCAATCCGCGTACGGACTGGCTGTATCAGACCGAACCCGACAAAGGTTTGAACGGCCGCGCCTTGCGCTACCCGCGTGGCAAAACACTGGGCGGGTGTTCCTCGATCAACGGCATGATCTACATGCGGGGTCAGGCACGGGACTATGACAATTGGGCCAAGCTGAGTGGTGAGGACGACTGGAGCTGGGAGAACTCGATCCCCGACTTCAAGGCGCATGAAAACCACTACAAGCTGGACAACGGGGCCGATCCCAAAACGGGCGACAACAGCCGATTCTCGGACCTGCACGCCCATGGTGGCGAATGGCGCGTGGAAAAACAGCGCCTGCGCTGGGATGTGCTGGACTCGTTCGCCGAGGCTGCCAATGAGGCCGGGATCGAGTCGACCGACGACTTCAACGCGGGCGACAATGCCGGGGTTGGTTATTTCGACGTGAACCAGAAATCGGGTTGGCGCTGGAACACCTCGAAAGGCTTCCTGCGCCCCGCGAAAGAGCGTCAGAACCTGACCATCTGGACCGAAGCTCAGGTCGAACGCCTGACCTTCGACACTGCCCCTGATGGTGCGACCCGCTGTTCCGGCGCAGTTGTGCGCCGCGCGGGACAGCCGGTGACCGTGAATGCCTCGGCCGAGGTCATTCTGTCCGCAGGTGCGATTAACTCGCCGCAAATCCTGCAATTGTCCGGTATCGGTAGTGGCGAATTCCTGAAATCCCACGGCATCGACGTGGTGCTGGACGCGCCAGCCGTTGGCGAAAACCTGCAGGATCACCTGCAGATCCGCGCCGTGTTCAAGGTGGACGGGGCCAAGACCCTGAACACTCTGGCCAACAGCCTTGTAGGTAAGGCCAAGATCGGCCTGCAATACGCGCTGCAACGCTCCGGCCCGATGAGCATGTCGCCCAGCCAACTGGGCGCCTTCACCCGCTCCGACCCAAGCCGGGCTCATGCAAACCTGGAATATCACGTGCAGCCTCTGAGCCTTGAAGCCTTTGGTGAAGACCTGCATGAATTCCCGGCTATCACCGTCAGCGTGTGTAACCTGAACCCGTCCAGCCGAGGTCATGTGCGCATCCGTTCGAACAAATACACTGATGCGCCGATGATCGCGCCGAACTATCTGGACACGGACGACGACCGTAAGGTTGCTGCAGACAGCCTGCGTCAGGTGCGCGAGATCATGTCCAAACCTGCGATGAAGAAATACAATCCGCAGGAATGGAAGCCGGGCGTTCAGTTCCAGACGGATGAGGAACTGGCAAAACTTGCGGGCGACATCGCCAACACCATCTTCCACCCGGTTGGAACTGCGAAAATGGGGCGTGAGGATGATCCAAGCGCAGTGGTCGATCCCTACCTGAAGGTCAAAGGCATCAAGGGCCTGCGTGTGGTTGACGCCAGCATCATGCCCGAGATCACCAGCGGCAATACCAACGCGCCGACCCTGATGATCGCGGAAAAAGCCGCGCGCTGGATTCAGGAAGGTCGGTAAACCAACCAAAAAAGCGGCCCCGGGTTCATGGGCGGACCCGGGTCTTTTTCGTCAGATCGGGCTGCTAGCGCCCGTAGAATTGCAGGAATAATGCACATGACACTTCAATCGTCCTCTGATCTGCCGCTCGCCGGTGTCAAAGTCATCGACTTTGGTCAGTATATTGCCGGCCCTGCTGTCGCCATGATCCTTGCGGATTTTGGTGCGACGGTCATTCGCGTCGAGATGCCCAATGGCCCGCTTTGGGAAAGCCCGGCCAACGCAACGCTGAACCGCAACAAGCTGATCGTGACGCTGGATCTGAAGACCGATGACGGCATGGCACAGGTACGCGACCTGATCGCCGAGGCCGATATTCTGGTCGAAAGCTTCCGCCCCGGCGTGATGACCCGCATAGGGCTGGACTTTGCAGAACTACGCGCGGCACGCCCCGAGTTGATCACCCTGTCGATTCCCGGCTTCGCCTCGAATGACGAGTTACGCCGGGATTGGCGCGCTTATGAAAGCGTGATCGCGGCCTCGTCCGGTGTGTTCACCGACATGGGCCTGAACCGGGTGTTGATGGGAATCAACCCGTCGTTTTCGCCGCTGCCGCTGGCCTCGGCCTATGGCACCATGCTGGCCGCATCCTCGGTGGTACTGGCGCTGCAATCGCGTGAACGTACCGGGTATGGCGACCAGATCGAGGTGCCTTTGGCCTCGGCCGTGATGGAGGGTCTCAGCTACAACTCGATCAAGATCGACGACTACCCCGACCGCTACAAAACCCAGCGCGAGTTGGAGATTGAACGTCGCCGGATCGAAGGACTGCCTATGAACGTTTCGTATGAAGACCTGCAGGAATTGCTGGACCCGTTCTATCGGTCTTACAAGTGCAAGGACGGCCGCATGTTCTATGTGGTCTGCCCCAGCCACAAACAACACGCCAAACGCTGCCTTAAAAAACTCGGCATCTATGACGAGCTAGTCGAAGAAGGGTTGACCGAGGAAGAAGACACCTATCTTCCTGTCAGCGAATGGAAAAACGACGTGTCGCTGGGCGTCTATCCGCTGCCGAAACACTGGGCCGACCGGATTGCCGAACGGATGAAAGAGGTGTTCCTGACCCGGACCTCGAAAGAATGGGAAAAGATCTTTGGACGTGGCAAATTCCCGGGCGCGCCCCAGCGTTGGCTGCAGGAATGGATCCACGACGACCACGCCGAAACCGCCGGTCTGATGGTCGAGGTCGAAGACCCAGAGTTTGGCACCATGACCCAGCCCGGCCCGATGGTCTGGCTTGAGGAATCCGGCGAGGAAATGCTAGAGCCCAAACCGCGTGAATGGGTCGAATTCGACACCGCCCTGGCTGCTTTGAAAGCGCAAGAGACCGCTGTACCCGATCCCTTGCCCGAGGAAAAACAGACCGGCTGGCTGGACGGCGTGCGCATCCTTGATCTGTGCAACGTCATCGCAGGCCCGCATTCAGTCTCCTATCTGGCCCGGTTTGGTGCCGAGGTGATCAAGCTGGACCCGGCGACGCCGTTCTACGATTGCTGGAACACGGTGATCTTCAGCCTATCCCATGGCAATGGCAAGCGGTCAGTTTTGGCCGACATGAAATCACCTGAGGGGCGCGAGGTCTTCGAGAAGTTGGTGAAATCCGTCGATGTGATCGTATGGAACGCCACGGATGCGCAAGTGCAGGGCATGGGGCTGGACCGCGAGAGCCTGGCCAAACTGAACCCGGATGCGATCTTCTGCAAGATGGATTGCTTTGGTGGTGTGCGTCGCGGACCACGGTCGAACTACCTTGGTTATGACGATCTGGTACAGGCCACCACCGGCATCATGCTGCGGTTCGGCGGATCGATGGAAACCCCCGAAGAGCACGCCCATGTCGGCACCATCGACGTGATGTGCGGCTTTGGTGGGTCGCTGGGTGTTGCCGCGGGTTTGTACCAAAAGCTGAAAACCGGACGTGTCGGACGTCCGCGCACCTCGTTGGCCGCGCTCAGCGGTCTTGCACAGATCCCGTTCTGCTACGACTATGAACGCCGGGGTCTGTTCGATGAACCCGCTGGGCAAGAAATCAACGGCTACGATGCACTGACCCGTTTCTATTACACCTCGTCGGACCGCTTCATTCTGCTAAGTGCTTATGAATCGGACGTCCCAAGGCTGGCCACGGTCGAGGGGCTGGAAGGGTTCGAGGATGTCGCGGTGGAAGACCGCGACGCATTTCTGGCAAATGCGTTCTACCAGGCACGGGCCAGCGACTGGGCGGAACGCCTGCAGGCCGCCGATGTGGGCGGAACAATCTGCGAGAACATCGAAACGATCCGGTCATATAACGCGCGCCCAGCAGATGGAACGCCGGGGACCGACCGGGGCAGCTATTCGTTTTCGGTTCATGAAGACCACCCAAGCGGCCACACAGTCACGCAACTGGATCCATTTGCGATCCGCCCTGTACGCGGCACCGTCTATGCGCTGACACCAGCGGAGAAATTCGGAACCTCAACACGCGCGGTACTGCAAGAGCTTGGCTACGAAGACGTCGAAATCGAGAAAATGCTGTTATATGGCATTGTCAGCGAAAGCTGGAGCCAAGAATACCTGCCAAGTTGATCTGCAAACATGGTCAGGGCGACACCTAAAGTAATTGGTATCACCCTACCTTGGTACTTGGCCGCAACCGAACTGTTCAACAAGGCGCTGCGGCCAATCAGAGCTTTTGGCATGAACACGAAGCAGACGAGTTTGCGCCCGCCCTCTAACTGGCGAGCCAGACAAACGCCCCGCCCGCCAAAGTGACCGCAATGGTATCAACGAGATGCCTTGCGAACCTTCCCGCTGTCGGCTTGGTATGACGATTTCGACCGGGATGCTTCGCCTGAAAGGTTTTTGCTTCCATCGTGCAATCATCGGTTACGTAGTTTGGGCTTCACGTCGCTCCTGTAGTTTTGACCGACAAACTGAACTCAAGGCAACAGATCAAAGCGCGGGAACGACCATGCGTCAAGGAAACCTCCTGGCCGACACTCTGCGCTGCCGTTTTCAACTCCGTTGGTTCAGGACCTGATGTCATACGACCCAGGTCCCATGCTTTTGCCCTGACCTAGAATTATGCGACCGTACCAGTTACCCGCACGGGGGCAGAAATCTCTGATGCCAGACCAGGATTCTGTAAAGGCATCTCCTCCACATAGTGACACGCCACAAAGTGCCCCTCTTCGATCTCGACCAGTTTGACCGGCGCCGAGTTTGGATCGAACCCCGCTGGCGCGTCGGTTAACGTGACCTTTTCTCCGGACACCGTCGCAACCGGATGACGGAACCCGCCCTCCAGTCGGATCGGTGCAAAAACCGCGTCCGGGTCCGGATGCGGCACCGCGCTGAGCAGTGCCTGAGTGTATGGGTGACGAGGTGAGTAAAACACTTTTTCGGTCGGTCCGTACTCGACGAACTTGCCGTGATACAGCACCGCGACGCTATGCGAAATCTGCGCTACAACCGCCAGATCGTGGGCGATGAAAAGAAAGCTGACACCCATTTCTTCCTGAATGTTCTTCAGCAAATCCACGATTTCGGCCTGAATGGACACATCCAGCGCCGAAACACATTCATCACAGACCACAAACTTTGGCTTGGACACCAGGGCGCGGGCAATACAGATCCGCTGCCGTTGACCGCCCGAGAACGCGTGCGGGAACCGACGCAGGTGTTCCAGCTCAATCTTGCAGCGCTCCGCGATTTCACGTACGCGCGCGTCAACTTCATCGCGATTGCTCATCAGCCCCGAGGCAACCAGAGGTTCGGCGATGATATCGCGGACCGTCATGCGCGGGTTAAGCGACGAGTACGGGTCCTGAAACACAAGGCTCATCTCGGGCCGGAACGACCGCAGCAGGTCGCCCCCCAGCGAATGAACATGTACCGGGCGTTCGTGGAACGCCATGTTCAGCTTGGAGCGTACCGCGCGCAGTTCTTCTGCGCTGGCATGAGCCAGATCGATGTCGCCCTTTTTCTTGCGGTGAAACACAACCTCGCCATCTGGCGGATCAATGGCGCGCAGGATCGCCCGACCAACGGTGGTCTTGCCCGAGCCGGACTCGCCCACCAAACCAACGGTCTCGCCTTTTTTGATGGTAAAGCTGACGTCATCCACTGCACGGACCTTGGTGATATCCGTGCGGAACATGCGTTTGGTCTTTACGTCAAAGTCGACCACCAGATTTTTCACATCAATCAGGGGGCGATGTTTCTTGCCGGTCAGTGCCGCAGGCGGTTTGACGCGGTCCAGTCGCGGGATCGCCGCCAGCAGGCGTTTGGTGTAGTCCTCCTGCGGGTTGCGGATCACGTCCCGCACAGTGCCGCGCTCGACCACTTCGCCCTTTTGCATGACGACAACATCGTCGGCGACCTGAGCGACAACACCCAGATCATGGGTGATGAAGATCATCCCCATTTCCAACTCTTCCTGCAGCTTTTTCATCAACTTCAGAACCTGCGCCTGGATCGTGACATCCAGCGCCGTTGTCGGCTCGTCCGCGATCAACAAGGCTGGCCCGGCCGACAACGCCAGCGCGATCATGGCACGCTGGCGCATACCGCCGGACAGTTCATGCGGATACTGATCAACGCGCTGCGACGGGTTGGTCAGACCAACGCGGTCCAGCATATCGACGGCAATCTCGCGCGCCTCGCGGCGACCGACTTTGCGGTGCAGCCTGATCGCTTCGGTGATCTGATTGCCAACTGTGTAAACGGGCGAGAAACTGGCCATCGGTTCCTGGAAGATCATACCGATTTCACCGCCGCGCAAACGACCGATTGTCGGATCACCGGAGCGCAAGCTTGGTACATCGATCTTTTGGCCGTTCTTTGCGTAGTAGTCGATGCGCGAGCCCTCTCCGATCATCGCAGTATTGGGCAGCAGACGCATGGCCGCTTTGGTCGAGATCGACTTGCCCGAACCCGATTCCCCCACGATCCCAAGGGTTTTTCCCTTCTCGACCGAAAAGGACGCATTTTGAACCGGTGTAATCAGCCCCTCATCCGTGCGGAATGAGATCGACAGGTTTTCTACGTCAAGGATTTTGGTCATATCAACGCGCCTCCGCATAAGGGTCGGCGGCATCGCGCACCCCGTCACCGATCACGGTAAAGGCCAGCACGGCCACCACGACAAAGATTGCGGGAATAAACAGCCACGGGGTCTGTTCGATGGCCCGCACCGATTGCGCCTGCTGTAGCAGAACCCCCCACGAGACCGAGGGCGGACGCAGGCCAAGTCCAACAAAGGACAGCGCCGTCTCCGACAGGATCATGTAAGGAAAGCTGATCACCAAATCGACGATGATAAAGCTGGTAAAGCTGGGCAGCATGTGCTGGGCGATGATCCGGCCTGGACGCGCACCCGCCAGTCGTGCAGCGACCACGTAATCCTCATTCCGGATAGACAGCAATTGCGACCGGATCCGTCGCGCCAGTGTCGGCCAACCGAACAGGCCAAGGATCAGCGTCATCGCGAAATAAACCTGCGTGGTCGACCATTCCTTGGGCATGGCGGCAGCCAGTCCCATGTAAAGCGGAATGATGGGCACCACCCGGATCACCTCGGTCACGCGCTGGATCACGTTGTCGATGATGTCGCCGAAATAGCCCGCGATCCCGCCGATGATCAGCGCCAGCACGAACGAGATCAGCACCCCGATTACCCCAATCGACAGCGATGTGCGGGTGGCATAGATCGTTCGGCTGAACACATCTCGGCCCAGATCGTCGGTGCCCCAGAAATGGATTTTCTGATCCACATCGGGGCTGAGGCCGACAAGGTGGCGGTCAATCGGGATGAAGCCCAGCAGCTTGACCCGCTCACCTTTGACAAAGAACTTGATATAGTGGCGCACTTCGGGATCCGGCACCGATAACGCGCGCAAGGTCACCGGATCGCGTTCGGTTTTGGTGCCGTTGATGAAGGGCACGACCGAACAGCCGCCCGCATCGCAGAAACGCGGGATTTGCGGCGCGCCCTCAATATACTTGGTGTCGCGACTCACCGGACCATAGGGGGCGACAAACTCGGCAAAGATACCGGCCAACGCCATCAAACCCAGCAGGGATGCCGCCAGCATCGCGGCGCGGTGGCGGCGGAACCGCCACCAGATCAGCGTCCATTGCGAGGCCGAATAGTATTTCAGCTGGCGTTCCCGCTCTTTGGCTTCGGCGGCCGAAAGTTGGGTTGCGTCAGTCATGGATCAGGCCCCCAATTTGATGCGCGGGTCCAGCCACGCCAGCAAAAGATCCGAAAAGAAATTCATGAACACGATAGCAAAGGTCAACATCAGCAGGATTGCACCCGCCACGTTCATGTCGAGGTCCAGATATGCCCTCAGCAGCAGCTCACCCAGTTCGGTCAGCCCCAGGACCACGGCCACGATTGGCAGCTCTGAGAAGATGCGGTTCACGTCAAACCCGATGGTCGAGACCACAGGGTTGATCGCCAGACGCGCCGGGTATTTGATCAGCAGCTTGGTCTCGGGCACACCGCGCGCTCGGGCGGCAGTCACGGACAGCTTGTTCAACTCATCCGACATGGTCGCCCGCACGGTTTGGATCTGATACGCCACCGCCGACCAGGCCAGCACCACCGCGGGCAGCCACAGGTGTTTCATCATGTCCCAGACCTTGGCTGCGGACCATGGCGCGTCTCGGTACTGGGCCGAAAACAATCCGCCGATATCGGCCCCGAACCAGCGGTTGGCGAAATACAGCATCACCAGCGCCAACAGAAAGTTCGGCAGCGCCAGCCCAAGATAAGAAAACACCGTCAGGCCGTAATCGACTGCTGACCCACGTCTTACCGCAGCAAAAATGCCGATGGGGATCGATACGATGTAGGTCAGCAGGAGGGTGGCGAACAGGATACCGGCCGTCAGCCAGACCTTGTCGCCGATAACTTTGGTCACCGAGGTTTCAAAGGCAAAGGCCTGCCCGAAATCCCAGTGCAGGACGATGCCTCCGATCCAGTCGAAATAGCGCAGCACCATGGGCTTATCCAAACCCAGATCGCGCCGGATCGCCTCGATATCCGCCTCAGTGACATTCACCCCGGTGCCGGAATACTTGCGAAAAGCATACCGGTCGGCATAGTCGCCGGGCGGCAGTTCCATGATCAGAAAGACCATCACCGTCACCATTGCCATGGTGATGACCATTCCAACAAAACGTTCCAGAGTGAATCTCAGCAAAACGATGTCCCCCATCAGGCCGTCCAAGGCCGATACCGGAGCGCAGTTGGGCTGCGCTCCGGCGTTTCGTTCAGACGTTCGTCTGAGTTACTGCTCCAACCACCACTGCGAGGGGCGGTACGGATAGGTCCAGTAGAAGTCGTAGGTTTTCGACTTGATCGGCTTCACGTTCTGCAGGTCGTTGCGATGCAGGAACGGAGAGACGATGTCGCCGACGGTCCCGATTTTCAGCATGTTGTCGGTGTGGATCTGAACGATCTCTGCGCCCAACTTGTTGCTTGCATCGGTGCCCATTTCCACCTGGATGAATTTCTCACTCAAATCCCAGAGCTTTTTGATGTCTTCCGGCGGTTCGATGCCTTCGGCACCACCGGTGGTCTTCCACGCGGCCCAGTCAAAGCCGGTGCCGGGGTTGAAGACATCGCCAAACGGCGGGATGAAGACGGTGACGTCCTGGCTGATGGTCGGACCGGCATTGCCGTCGTATTTCCAGGTGGTCACTTCCAGATCGTTGTTGTTGCCCGATGCGCGATACTCGTCCGAGGTAACCTCTTTCAGATCGACGCGGACACCCACGGCACTCCAGTAGTCACGCACCAGCTCCTGCATCTTCACCGGCACACCCTGCGACGAGTAAACCAGACGGATCACCAGCGGCTTGCCATCGGGACGTTCCAGAGTACCGTCGCTATCCGCATCTGTCAGGCCCATTTCGGCCAGCAGCGCCTTGGCACCTTCGGGATCATAACCGATGTCGCGGTTCAGAACCTCGTCCGTAACGAAGGACACGGTTTTGGGTTCCGCAGGCACACCCTGCATCGGAGTACCCTGCCCCAGATAGACGATCTCGTTGATCTCGTCGCGGTTCATCGCCTTCGACATGGCGCGGTTAAAGCGGATGTCGTTGAAGATTTCGCGCAGAACCGGATCCTGATGGGTACGGTTGAACGAGTAGAAGACGTTTTCGCCAAAGGTCGGGGCGAAGTTGATGGTGTAGCCACCCTTGCCTTCGTTTTCCTTCAGCAGCGGGAAGTCTTCCAAGAAGACAGCCTGCTGTTTCCAGACCACATCGCCGTTCATGATCTTGAGGTTCTGGACCTCTTTGTCGCCCACATAGGTCTCAACGATTTCGTTGATATAGGGCAGCTGGTTACCGGCGGTATCGACCTGGTGGAAATAAGGGTTCGCCACCAGCTTGCGGCCTTCGGCGTTTTCGTCGACTACGATGTAGCTTTCCAGCGTCGGGGCAACGGCGCGGCCGATCTTGGCAGCTTTGTCGGCGTCTTTCAGCAGCGGGCTGGGAACGTCTTTCCAGTCGGAACCACCATAGTAGAAGTCAACAGCAGCAGCGGCGTTTTCAAAGCCGTATTCCTGCGCCAGCGCTTCGGCGTTTTCGTTGTGCTTGGGCATGAACTGGCCCAGGAAGTGCTTGGGCTGGAACGGCTGGCCGTAGTCGACGGCAAAGCGGTTCAGAATACCCGGGGTCGGCACCGGGAAAGTGAACTTGACGGTGGTGGCGTCAACCGCCTCGACCTGTGCCTTTTCACCGGCGAACAGCCAGCGGTTGGGGGCCTGATCGTAGACATCGGTGTTGTAGATGACGTCATTCATCCAGAACTCGACGTCGGCGGCAGTGAAGGGCTCACCATCCGACCACTTGTGACCTTCGCGCAGTACGATGGTCAGTTCGGTGTAGTCGTCATTCCAGGACCAGGCTTTTGCGATGTTCGGAACGACGGTCTGCAGGTCGTCGGCATAGCGCACGAAGTTGACGTGCCGAACCGACAGCAGGTCCGAAGTGCCCGATTCCGTACCTTTGGACAGGCCGGTGATGACACCGCCATATTGGCCAACTGTGTCATAGGGCATGACCACCAGCGGCTCGGCCGGCAGACGCTCGGCAACAGGGGCCAGTTCGGCGTTGCCGAGAATGCGGCCGTTCAGCTCGGCGATTGCGGGGTTTTCGGCGAAGTTCAGTTCACACGAGGCCGCGTCCTGCAGTTCAGCCAGTTCCAGCTGCTGCGGGTGAACGGGGCTCAGGCCCATGGGGTCCGCAACGGTGGCAGCGGGGCAATTGGCCAACACCGGCGTGCCCAGAGCAGCCAGAGCGGTAAACGAGAGCAGTGAGGTACGAAGTTTCATAACCATCCCAACATATTTGTGACGTCGGGTGTGCTAGGCTCCGAAGTTAACAAATTTATGATAGTCAGGCGGATATAGAAAAACGCTATGACGCTTTTGGCGACACAAAAGCTTCACATTCGTGGATTTCTCCGGTGATCTTAAAGAAACTGGACACGGCGGCGGTTTGGCGCATTGCCGGTAGACATGCCAGAAAGTGGCCTACTATCAGGTTCTTGTCTTCAATGGGTACAAACCTGATACCGGGTTCACCTTCGCATTCCTGCGCCGCGGCCACACCCACACCAACTCCCGAATTCACCAGTGTCCGAATGGACCCCCACGATCCCAAACCCAGAATCGTCGTCAGTTTCGCCCCCCGCAGCCGCGCCGCAGAATCGAAAATCCGCCGTGTCGAGGATGTTGGTTCGCGCTGAATCAGCTTCAGCGGCTCGACATCCTGCCAATCAACAGCATCGGCAGCCGCCAGCGGGTGATCTTCGGGCACGATCAGCCCGATCCGCGTTGCCGAAATCTTGACCCCGGCCAGATCGGGCGGCAGCTCTTTTGCGGTGAACAACCCGACGTCGAATTCACCGGAATAGAGCAACGGCAGTAGGTCATGCGTGGCCAAAGCACGGGCGCTCACATCAACCGCCGGATACTCGCGCACAAACTCTGAAATCAGCGGGATGGCGATCTGAAAGGTCGAATACCCGATATGAAAACTGCCGGAATGCAGGTCAAGTTCAGAGGTCAGAACCGTGTCGATACTGTCACGCAGCGCGATCAGCGCCTTAATGTCACCGCGGATCTTGTTCAGCAGCGGGGTTGAAGTAATCACCGAACCGGACCTGTCCAGCAACCGGCACTGATACTGCTGCTCAAGCGAATAGACCAGATTGGACACCGTCGGCTGCGACACGCCAAGCTCTTTGGCAGCCAGTGTGAAACTGCCCTGTCTGACAACCGCTTCGAGGGCCTGCAATTGCTTGAGGCTCATTTTCGATTTCATGCGTCCACCCGTTGTCTCCCCGCTTTGCCGCCACCATAGATGAAAAGCGCGCGTGATCCATGGCGCATGACGCGGCCCGTTGCCTTTGATCACAGGCTCGCGACAGGCAGCAACATTGATTTTATTGAATATAAGCGCGTATCCTTTCCATAGATCATTTAAAAAACGGGGGTTTGCATGGACAGCTCTCTTTCTGATGAGGCGCTGGCGCGGTTGCCCTTCTGGGTTACACCGCCGGGTGAGACGGATGGCTTTCTGATTGTCGTCGGCATCCTGCTTGTCCTTGTCTTGCTAGGGTTCGGGGCGCTCTATTTTACCATCCAGGCCATTCCCGACAGGATGGCCGCCGGGGCGCACAAGGTGCAGATGCAATTGGTGGGTGTGTTGGGACTGATCTCGCTTTTCACTCTGAACAACGCGTTCTGGATCGCAGCCATTCTGATCGCCGCCGTGCCGCTGCACGAAATCTTCCCTTTGCAGGGCAAGAACGCGCCGCCGGAGCGTTCAGATGCTTGAGCTCATTTTCTCGGCCCTGATCACAATTGTCCCCGACTACCTCTATCGCCGGTATGGGCAGGGCAAACGGTGGGGCCAGGAAATCACTCTGTTCAACATCTGGTACGAGCTGCGCTGGGGTCTAACCGCCTGTGCCATTCTGGCAGTGACCCTGATCACCGTCATCTTTTACTTCCATCCCTCCACCCGCAATGTGACCGCCGCCTTTCGCACCATAACCATCCTGTCGGATCGCGGAGGCCGCGTGGCCGAGGTTTATGTGACCAACAATGAACCCGTCACGGCGGGTCAGGCCATCTTCCGGCTGGACACCACCCGGCAAGAGGCTGCAGCTGAAACCGCCCGACGCCAAATCGAAGAGGTTGACGCTGCCCTTGGCGTGATGGTTGCGGATATCGCTGCCGCGCAAGCGCAGCTTGATACGGCTGAGGCCGATTTTCGTCAGGCCACGGATGATCTGGAGCGTCGCCAATCGCTGGCCGAGCGAAACAACGCGACCGTCAGTGAACAAGAGCTTGAACGTTTGCAAACGGCTGTCTCCCGCGCCGAAGGCCAGCGCGCCGCTGCGATTGCCGCGCTCGACGGAATCAAACTGCGCCAGAGCACCTTGCTGCCAGCCCAACGCGACAGCGCCCGCGCTGTTCTGGCCGAAGCCGAGGCCGAAATCGACAAGTCCACCGTCTTTGCCGAGGTCGACGGAACGGTAACTCAGTTCCTTCTGAAACCGGGCGATATCGTGAATCCGATCCTGCGGCCCGCAGGTATTCTGGTGCCCGATGTCACCGGGCAAGGCCGTTTCGTCGCCGCGTTTGGTCAGATATCGGTGAGTGTCCTGAAGCCGGGCATGCTGGTGGAAATCACCTGCGCGGCCAAACCATTGAAAATCATCCCGATGGTCGTCGATGAGGTGCAAGATGCCATTGCCGCCGGTCAATTCCGACCCGGTGATGCGCTGCTGGACCTGCAGGACCGTGCCCGCCCCGGTAGCGTGACAGCTTTTCTAGCACCGATTTTTCCCGCTCATCTGGATCACATCCCGCCCGGCAGCGCCTGCGTTGGGGTCGCCTATACCAGCCGCGCGCAGGAAATGGAGGCCGGAGAAATCACAGGGTTCTCTGCCTTTGTGGCGCGGATCGTGGACGGGATGGGCATCGCCAACGCCATTGTTCTGCGGGCGCAAGCCATCCTACTGCCGGTCAAGGCGTTGGTGTTTAACTGACAGGCCCTTGAACACCGTGTCGGAAAAGTTCAGGCCGGTTCATTTTGAACCGGCCTGAAAAACTTTAGAAGTGCGCCGAGTTGGTGTTTCCCGGCACAACCGGAGGAGCGAACTTGGTCAGGTCGATGCCTTCGACCGCCGCCTTGTACTCTTCGATCTTGGGTGTCCGACCCAGGATTGCCGACAGCACGACAACCGGGGTTGAAGCCAGCAGGCTTTCGCCTTTCTTGTCCGGCGCATCCGCCACGACGCGACCCTGGAACAGGCGGGTCGAGGTGGCCAGAACCGTGTCACCCTTGGCAGCTTTCTCCTGGTTACCCATGCAGAGGTTGCAGCCGGGACGTTCGAGGTAGAGGATGTTCTCATACTCGGTGCGCGCCTGCGTTTTCGGGAACAGATCGTCGAACTCGAAGCCCGAGTATTTCTCAAGCACTTCCCAGTCACCCTCTTCCTTCAACTCGTCGATAATGTTGTAGGTTGGAGCCGCAACCACCAGCGGGGCCTTGAATTCGACCTTGCCGGTTTCCTTTTCCAGGTTCTTCAACATCTGGGCGACAATCTTGATGTCGCCCTTGTGCACCATGCACGAGCCGACAAAGCCCAGATCCACTGTCTTTTCCGCGTTGTAGAACGAGATCGGACGGATCGTGTCGTGGGTATAGCGCTTGGAGACGTCCGCGTTGTTGACGTCAGGGTCAGCGATCATCGGCTCAACGATCTGATCCAGATCGACGACAACCTCGGCGAAGTACTTGGCGCTGTCGTCGGGACGCAGAGCGGGGTTTTCGCCTGACTTGATCTCGGCGATGCGGGCATCCGCGATGTTGATCAGCTTTTGCAGCATGCCGTTTTCATGCTCCATACCCTTGTCGATCATGATCTGGATGCGCGACTTGGCCAGTTCCAGCGAACCGATCAGGGTGTCGTCATTCGAGATACAGACCGAGGCTTTGGCCTTCATCTCGGCGGTCCAGTCGGTGAAGGTAAAGGCCTGGTCCGCCAGCAACGTGCCGATATGCACTTCGATCACGCGGCCCTGGAACACGTTGTCGCCATGCTGTTCCAGCATCTGCGCCTGTGTGGCGTGCACCACATCACGGAAGTCCATGTGCTCGGCCATCTGGCCCTTGAAGGTCACCTTGACCGATTCCGGGATCGGCATCGAAGCTTCACCGGTGGCCAGCGCCAGCGCCACGGTGCCCGAGTCGGCACCAAATGCCACGCCTTTGGACATGCGGGTGTGGCTGTCGCCACCGATGATCACCGACCAATCATCCACGGTAATGTCGTTCAGCACCTTGTGGATCACGTCGGTCATCGCGTGGTATTCGCCTTTCGGGTCGCGACCGGTGACCAGACCGAAGTCGTTCATGAACTTCATCAGGCGCGGCGTGTTGGCCTGCGCCTTGGCGTCCCAGACCGAGGCGGTGTGACAGCCCGACTGATAGGCGCCGTCAACGCTGGGCGCCACGACGGTTGCGGCCATCGCCTCAAGTTCCTGCATGGTCATCAGGCCGGTGGTGTCCTGCGAACCCACGATGTTGACCTTCACACGCACGTCCGAACCGGCGTGCAGGGTCTTGCCCGGCGTGGTGCCGACAGCATTCTTGTTGAAGATCTTCTCAACCGCGGTCAGGCCCTGACCTTCATGGCTGATCTCTTTCGACGGGGCAAAGACCAGAGGGGCTTCGACACCCAGCGTCTCGGCCGCAAACGTCTGCAGTTTCTTGCCGAAGACGATGGCGTAAGATCCGCCCGCCTTCATGAACTCAACCTTCTGCGGCGTGAAGGACGAGGATACGTCTACCAACTCTTCGCCCTCTTCGCTCAGCAGCTTTTGGGTTTTGGAGTTGATCTTCAGAACTGTGCCGGTTGCGACCGAATAGGCCTCTTCCAGAATCGGGTTGCCGTCATTGTTCAGGATCGCGTTGCCGTCTTCGTCGACCTTCTTGACCCAGTTCTTCAGGTCGATGCCGATACCGCCAGTCACGCCCACGGTGGTCAAGAAGATCGGCGAGATGCCATTGGTGCCTGCCACGACCGGCGCGATGTTGACAAACGGCACATAGGGGCTGGCCTGTTTGCCGGTCCACAGCGCCACGTTGTTCACGCCCGACATCCGCGACGAGCCCACACCCATGGTGCCTTTTTCGGCGATCAGCATCACGCGCTTGCCCGGGTGCTGGATTTTCAGGGCCTCGATTTCCTGCTGCGCTTTCTCGGTGACAAAGCACTGGCCGTGCAGTTCCCGGTCAGCGCGCGAGTGCGCCTGGTTGCCCGGCGACAACAGGTCGGTCGAAATGTCACCCTCAGCCGCAACATAGGTGACAACTTCAATCTCTTCGTCGACTTCAGGCAGCTTGGTGAAGAACTCAGCCTTGGCATAGCTTTCCAGAATGTCCTTCGCCACCGCATTACCGGCCTCGAACGCGGCTTTCAACCGATCGGTGTCGGCGTCATACAGGAAGACCTGTGACTTCAGTACTTCAGCAGCCTGACCTGCGATCGCAGCGTCATCACCCAGCGCCAGGTCCAGCAGAACCTCAACCGAGGGGCCGCCTTTCATGTGCGACAGCAGTTCGAACGCGAAGGGAACCGAGATTTCCTCAACCACGGCCTCGCCCAGAATGATCTCTTTCAGGAACTTCGCCTTTTCACCCGCAGCGCTGGTTGTGCCCGGCAGCGTATTGTAGATGAAAAAGTGCAGCGACTCCGCCCGGTGCTCGTTGCCGGCATCCTTGATCTGGTCGACGATCTCTTTGACAAGGGCACCATCATCGATGGGCTTTGGGTGCAGCCCCTGTTTTTTGCGGGTTTCGATTTCGCTGAGGTAGTCTGTATAAAGGCTCATGGCTGATCCGCTGTTTGCAATTGGTGACGCTATGTGCCGGATTCGCGGCGCTCTGACCAGCCCCGGCACTCATTTGTATGCGGCGGTATACCATTCAGTGGAGAATATCAAGGGACCATCTTCGCGCACGTGATCGGTTCCTTTGCCTTCCGGTGGGGTGAAGGTAAGCGTGAAACTTGGATATCGGCACGCCCCTGCGATGGGCCAGGTATTCTGATTAGCCATTTTGAGAGCGGTGCCGGACGCGGCCCCACGCAGCTTGCAAAAAGCTATGCGAACTCTTCCGAAACTCGGCAAGTCACTCCATTCCGAAGACAGAGTAAAACGGGGAATGGTGTCACGCATCTCAGAACAAAACCTTGAACTGGCTTTCGGCCTAAGAACCAATCGCGTTCGCTCAGGCTCTGGCAACGGTCACGGTTCTGTCGTAAGCATTTTGGAAGGCAGAGCATCAGTGTAATTGGTGAGCAGTTTATCCTGCCAGTTGGGCGAATTGTTGAAACGGTCGGAGTCCTGACGTGAATTGACCTTGGCAAATCATGTTGACCAGTTCTATGCCTGCCAGGACAGATGCGGCTGAAGCGAAAGACTTGAAGCCCAGCATGTGCCGGACACGACGTTTGATGAAACGGTGGTCCTGTTCCACGATGTTGTTATCCGGCATGAATGACCGCGACGCTTCAATCGGAGGTTTTGAAGGCTTCGATGTGGATTACTATTGGTCCACCGGGATTGGGGCGTTTGGAACACGAATGGCGGGCAGGCCGAAGTATCTGATGAGCTGTGAGCTCGAGTTGCTATCTGGCCGCCCCTTCGACTTGCCCGGTTGTGCTGCGAGCGCGGATCCGTAGTTGTCGTGTAGCCCGCTGGCTCCCTTGGTTGCTGACCATGAAAAGGAGCCAGTCATGAAAATCATTGCCTTTGAAGTGCATCGCACCTTTGCTCAGGTGGCGGTCCTGGAGAATGGCAAGATCCGGGACGAAGGTCGCCTTGAGCTTGTGCGTGGACACATCCTGAAATTTGCAGAGCGGCTGCTGTCGCCTTTGTAAGCCGTGTCGTCATCTCAAACCCACTACTCGTTCGTGCTATCGCCTAGGCCAAAGTCAAGACCGACAAGATCGACGCGAGCGTTCTGGCGAAGCTTCACGCCAGTGGCTTTCTGCCAGAAGTCTGGATGCCGGATGAAGAAACGGAACGGCTGCGTCGGGTCGTTGCTGAGCGGGTGCAGCTGGTTTCCCAGATGACCCGTCTCAAGAACAGAATCCATTCAGTGCTGCATGCCAATTTGACCCCGCCGTACAATGCGTCTCTTTTTACAAAGCGCGGGAGGAAGGGGTTGGAGGCACAACCAGTCGAGCAAGACCAGCGACGCGTCATCCTCCGTCATGCCAGCGAGCTGGCGGTTGCGAACTCAAACTGATCGATGAAGACCTTGCACAGACAGCGCGTCAGGAGCCGCGCGTAAAAAAGCTGATGATAATCACCGGCGTCAACATGATCGTTGCTCTGAGTGTTGTGGCGGCGATTGGCGAAATCGGGCGCTTCTCGTCTCCGGAAAAACTCGTCAGTTATTTCGGTCTCAATCCCCGGGTTCGCCAATCGGGTGACAAAGCTGCGTATCATGGCCGCATTACAAAGCAGGGCCGGTCCCATGCTCAAGCGATGCTGGTTGAAGCGGCATGGTCGGTCTCCCGTACACCCGGACCACTAAGAGCCTTCTTTTGGAGGATCCGGGAAAAGCGAGGCTACCAAATCGCGGCGGTGGCGACTGCGCGCAAACTGACAGTGGTCGTCTGGCACATGCTATCCAGGGGCGAAGAATACGTCTGGAGCCGTCCCGCTTTGTTAGACTGGAAGCTCAGAAAGCTGGAGCTGACGGTTGGCTACCCCTCTCACCGCGGTGGAAGAACGAAAGGCTCAGCTGCCGACTACAACAGCCTCAAATCAGTGCGCGATCGGGAGAGAGAAGCTGTCGGTCACGCGGAGAGCGTCTACCGGCGTTTCGTAATAAAGTGGAAACAGAAATCTCCGATGGCAAAGCCCGTCGCACCCCAGTAGCTCACCCAAAGACAAGGGCACGGTGCCTCAAAAAGATCTTGTCAAATACATCCGTCATAAATTTTGACCTGATCGTCTGTACTTTGGCTGGACAGCCGAACCGCTTCAGGGTTCTGTTCACTTCTCGAAGGCCAGCTGCATTGGCGCGTGTAAAGCGGCGGTTTTTCAGAAAAGGTTCAAGTTTTTTCCCGGAAAAATTGTGGAGTTTCTTCTGTTAAATCGCTCTGAATGAGAATGTCTGACGGAACCCTTTAGACCCGATTTATGACTTGTCTGTATTTTGGCGCCTTTGGCGGACACAAATCGTGTGGGTAATCCGCACCATTTCAATTGGCCCGGTACACGATTCGATTGAGGCCCAATACCTGTTTTGGGCACATTTTGTTCCTGTATTCGGTAGACTGCATTAGGCAATAGGAAACGGTGGCCGCAAAAAAGAAAGAGCGGTGCAAATTTGCGCCGCTCCTCTATTCCTTCACCAGAAGTTAAGCGGACTTCTGTTTCATTCGCGCGTTGGACGGATCAAATGGCGGTTTTTCCAGAATGGTCGCACCTCGGCGTTGGCCCAGAACTTCGACCGACAAGTCGTCTTTCGCATTCCGATCACGAAGATAAGCCAAGGCAAGGGTTTTACCCGTTCTGTGTCCATAGGCGGCCGATGTGACAATGCCGACAACCCGAGACCCCTGAAGAACACCGTGTGCGTAATAGGGGTCTACATCGCCCGCATCCACCTCGAGCAGAACCATCTCCCACCTATCATCTGCTTCCATACGGTTAGCCAGGGCCTCTTTTCCGATGAAATCATGATCCATCTTGATCAGGAACCCTGCACCGGTTTCTGCCGGGGTGCGTTCGGTCGTGAAATCGCCGCCCCACGCGCGATACCCTTTCTCTAACCGCATGGCGTTCATCGCATAGGCACCAAAGAAGCCCAGCCCATGAGGCTTGCCTGCTTGCTCCAGAGCTTCAAACAGAGCGGGCATCTGATCGGCAGATACATGCAGTTCCCATCCAAGCTCACCGACATAAGACACACGAAGCGCGCGCACCTTGATGCCTGCGACTGTGATCTCTTGCACCGAAAGCCAGGGGAATCCTGCGTTCAGGTCTGCCTCTGTCAGCGCGGCAAGAACGTACCGCGATTTTGGTCCCATGAGGCCCAGCACCCCAAAGTCATTAGTCACCTGGGTAATGGTGACATTGAACCCTTCGGACCACGCATTCAGCAGATCATGATCCATATCTTCAGCGGCCGCTGCCGACGTGAGGTAGATGTGATCATCAGACAGAACCGTGACGGTGAATTCAGATTGCGTGCCCCCGGCAGGGGTCAGAGCATGGGTCAGACCGATGCGGCCCACCTTCGGCGTGCGGTTCGCACCGATACTGTCAACAAACTTGCGCGCATCGGGGCCTTTAACATCGAATTTCGAAAAGACCGACATATCCGCTAGGCCAACAGCGTTGGTAACAGTTTCGCATTCCCGTGCAACCGGCTCGAACCAGTTTGACCGGCGGAAGCTTGGCAAGGCTTCATCACCCGTTTTGTCCGAGAACCAGTTGGGCCGTTCCCAACCGTAAGCGGCACCCATCACGGCACCACGTTCAACCATCTTGTCGTGAATGGGGGAAAGCCGTTTGTTCCGGGCGGCCGGGCGTTCTTCGTGCGGATAATGTACGCCGAATTGAAGGCCGAAACATTCGATCGCTTTTTCGACGCGGTAGTCGCGGTCGGCCCAGCTGCCGAACCGGCGACTGTCCACGGCCATTGCGTCCATTGGGGGCGCGCCATGGGTCATCCAATGAGCCAGGAACCAGCCTGATCCGCCTCCCTCCATCACTCCCATTGACGAGCCGGTCAACAGCCAGGCATTGGGCAGGCCATGAGCCGGACCGATCAACGGGTTGGCGTCAGGTGTAAAGGTGATCGGGCCGTTAACGACCGATTTGATACCACCGGTTTCCAGTGCCGGGATACGCTCCATTGCCATCATGATAATGTCTTCGACACGGTCCAGATCGGGCGGCATCAGATCGGCACCGAAATCGGGTGGGCAGCCATCGATTGACCAGGCTTCGGCGTTTTTCTCATAGGGCCCAAGGATCAGCCCGTCGCGTTCCTGACGCACATACCAGCTTTCTTCCGGGTCGCGGATCATCGGCAACTCGGGCATACCTTGTTCAATCCGGTCTGCCACGGCCTGAACAGTGTCGGTCACCAGATACTGGTGCAGAACCGGCACGGACGGAATGTTCAGCCCCATCATATGGCCGATTTCCCAGCCCCAAGTTCCCGCTGCATTCACGATATGCTTGGCGTGGATAGTGGTCTTTTCTGTTTCTACAACCCATATGCCTTTCTCATAACGGATTGAGGAGACCGGGTTGTAGCGTAAGATCGTGGCTCCGTTCTGCCGGGCAACCTTGGCCATCGCGTTGGTCGCGAGCGTCGGGTCAACATGGCCGTCATCGGGCTCATAGATCCCGCCCAGCAATCCATCGGTCCGGGCCAGCGGGTGCAGCCGCTCGACATCATCAGGTGTCAGCATCTGCAGATCGTACCCGGTAAAGCGGCTCAGGCCTGCGACATGCTCGAACTCATCCATCCGATCCGGGTTTGACGTGATCCGCATTGCGCCGGACCGGTGGAAACCACAGGTGTCGCCTGTTTCTTGGGGCAGAATGTCGCGATACAACCTGACTGAGGTGGCCCGAAGCTCCTGAATGGTTGGGTTGTGGGCGAAATGTGTACACAACCCGGCTGCGTGCCAGGTAGATCCGTGCGTTAGGTCGTTCTTTTCCGTCAGAACAATGTCTTTCCACCCGGCCTTCGCCAAATGATACATGAGTGACACGCCCATCGCGCCGCCACCGATAATGAGGACCTGTGCATTGGTGGTGCTCATCCCCGCATCCTTTCACCTTTTGGATCAAAGGGCACACGCTGCAATACAGTGGCTGTATGGCGCTTCCCTGCGATTTCGATTTCAAACTTCCGTTCACATGTCGCCGAGAGCTCTTCACCCTGAGCGATCTCGATCATCCCAAGGGCAAGCGTCTGTCCGGTTCTTACACCGCGTGCACCACTTGTAGTCATTCCCACAACACGGCCATTTTCCCAAATTGGTTCGTCATGCAGAACCAGTGGATGCGATGGCAGATCGAACATCACCTGTTTGCGGGTCAACCCCTGTTCCTTTTGCTGCAACAGGGCTTCTTTCCCAAGAAAATCCTTGCTCCAGTCGATCGCAAAGCCAAGACCAGCTTCAAGCGGCGTGATTTCTGGCCCAAGGTCGTGACCCCAATGCTTGAACCCTTTCTCGATTCTGCACCCGTCCAGAGAGAAATGGCCCAACGGCCGTGCGCCAGCCGCATAAAGCGCATCAAAAGCCGGTCCGGCCAAATGATTGGCCACCGAAAGTTCCCATCCGAGTTCGCCCACAAAACTGACGCGCGTCGCAGTCGCTGGTTGTTCTGCGACGGTCACTTTTTTGAAGGTCGAGAAAGGGAAGTCATCCCAGTCATCCGGTGACAGAGATTTCAGCAATTTCCTCGATCCGGCCCCCATCACACCAATGACGACTTCTGTGTCGGTCATGTCTTCGACCGAAACATTGCGCCCTGCACTGTGGCGGCGCAACCAGGCCATGTCTTTTTGCCGGATTGCAGCGCCAGAGGTCATCCGAAAATGATCCTGAGCGATGCGCGCGATGGTGACATCGGCTTCGGTTCCACCCTTGGCATTAGTAATCGGTGTATAAACAGCCTGGCCCGGACCAACGTCTATGTTGGCCGTCGCAAGAAACTGCATCAGTTCCAGCGCATCCGGACCCTTGATGTCGAACTTGCCAAAAGGTGACAGGTCAACCAGCGCAACGCCATCTTCCATTTGGGCCGCTTCGCGTACCGCGATGGGATACCAAGGTTGATCGCCGACCGAGTAGGGCAGGTTTTTTTCACTGTCGTCCCTGGCGTACCAAAGCCCGCGCTCCCAACCAGCGGTCAGACCGAATTGCGCGCCAGCGACCTCCCAACGGTCATGCAGCACCGACTTGCGAAGGCCGCGTCCCGCCTTCGGCTGCTTGAATGGCCAATGAAGGGTGAACGCATCGCTAACGGCCTCTTCCATGCGCGCTTCGACATGTTCATTCGATGCGGTCAGCGGATCGACGCGTGCTATATCGACCTCCCATAAATCCATGGGCGGCTCGCCATCTATTATCCAGTCAGCCAGAACACGACCAATACCCGCCGAAGACATGACACCGACCGAGTTCATCCCGGCGGCCACGAAAAGTCTGTCAACTTCGGGTGTCTGGCCAATCAGCGGCTTGGTGTCAGCTGTGAAGCTCTCGGGTCCGTTCATAAAATGCTGGATGCCGGCCTCGGCCAGTGCGGGCACGAGTGTCAGCGCCGCTTCCATGAACGGCATAAACTGTTCCCAATCTTCCGGCATCTCAAGGAATGGGCGGTCTCCTTCCGGACCAAAAGCATCCCACACCTTGGCGTCGCGTTCGAACCCGCCGATCACCAATTTGCCCGCGTCGCCCTTGACATAAATCCCGCGATCCAGATCTCGCAGAACAGGGTAGGGATTGGGCAGTCCGTTCATCGGTTCAGTGACAATGTACATATGCTCGACTGCTTGAAGCGGAAGTGCGATCCCGGCCGCATCAGCCAAGCGTTTTGACCAGGCACCGGCACACAACGCGACCTGATCGGCCAATATTTCGGACCCATCCGCCAGACGCACGCCCTTGGCAGCACCATTTTCGATCAGCAGATCGGCAACCTGAACGTTTTCCCGGATGTCGACGCCCTGCGCCCGCGCGGCCTTTGCATAGGCCATGCAAAGATCTACCGGGTTAACATTTGCATCCTCTGCCACCGCCAACGCGCCAACGATACCATCTGTGTCCAGTCCCGGCACGGCGTTCCGAACAGCTTGAGCAGTTATAATTGACGGTGTCAGACCAAAATGCCGCCCCAACGCTGATATACGGTGAAGTTCATCCATGCGCGCTTCTTTCCGCGCCAGCCAGAACCCTCCGGTTTTTCGGTAGCCCGTGGACAATCCGGTCTGTTCTTTGAGCTTGGGAAACAGCTCTCTGGCGTACATGGCCAGTTGGGTCATGTTGGGGGTCGCCCGCAACGGGCCAACAATGCCCGCAGCATGCCAGGACGTTCCGGATGTCAGTTGGTTCCGCTCTAACAGCGTGACTTTGGCCCGGCCAGCAAGGTGATAGGCCAGCCCAAGACCGATGGCGCCGCCGCCTATAATTACAACGTGATTCATAGCGCCTCTCAATTCGCCGATGCTTTTGCTGGACCTATCGGAGCATTGGGCAAGATAGGGTAGCGGTTATTTGGAAAGCCTGCTGGTATTCAGGGGAAAAGAAAATGTTGGGTTTGCGCTCTAAGACGGTGGAGCTTTTACTAGACATGTATTTCGCAGAACATGAGGGCTAATGCCGAAGTGGCGTGAAAAGTATCGGGCGAAGTGCGATGGAGTTCCAAACCCGTTTGCCATGGATACTTCGATTATAGACATCGTCGTCTGTTCAATCTGAGCCTTTGCTCGGGTGACCCTTCTCGACATATAGTATCTCCCCGGCGATATCCCGTAGTGTCGCTGAAACTGGCGCTCCAATTGGCGAACGCTGTAGCCCGCAATCCGGGCGACTTCGGAAAGAGGCACCGGGGAGGCCAGATTTTCCTCAATTACCGAGACTGCAGCGATAAGGCCTTTGTGCTTGGTCCCAGTGCGCTGTTCCAGCGGGCGGCGTTGCGGGGAATTTTCATACCGTAAGCCATCCTTGATCAGATGATCCGAGATACGGCCAGCAAATGACCATCCGTGATCGTTGGCAATGCTATGAAGCAAGACGTCAAAAGTCGCTAAAAACCCAGCACAGGTTACGATGCCTTTGGAATTGTGAAACAGCTTCTGGTTCGTTTTCGTCTTCTGGTTCGTTTTCGTCGCAAATTCCGTAGCCTGGGATTTGTACTGCCATTGGGCACTGACTTCGGTCTGATCGAGCACATTCAAGTCTGTCAACATGTCAACGACGGTTGACAGTGCAAAGATGCTCCGGGCAAACCGGCGCTTTGAAACGACGATACGCCGAATGGCCTGACGGTTTATCTCGGTTGGTTGGCACCCGACACAAACAAGATAGTCAGCAATTCCGTCGAAAGCTCCAGCGCATTTGGTTTCCACAGCCAGATTTGACACGGAACAAATGGAGCCACCCTGTTCAGAAGTCACGGTTGGATTGTACGCGAGACCTTGCAGGAAATTGTTCGCAGACGCAAAAATATCTAAACAGGCGGCAAGTTCAGTCAGCGGGAAACCCGGCAGAACTACGATCATCACGTTTTGAGTAAAAATCGATGCCTTTGTCTTCTGGGCGTCGTTTGACTCGTACCGGGGTGGTGCAACTTTCTGGTAACCATCAACATGACTTCGCAATCTCATGTTCATGATTAAACCTTTCCTTTTCTGGTTAGCTGAGGCCCGTGCAGAAACATCCGCGGAGGATATTATGGTTGACTTTTTGAGGGGGCCGATCAAGGACAGCAGAAGATAATAAGAAAAATTAATGAAGGTTATCAGAAAATGAAAAAAAAGCAGGCGGAGGCGGATATCAATGTTTTGAGGGCGCTTGAGGTTTTCATGGCAGTCTCAGATGCTCGACATATAAGCGCCGCAGCGGCGGCACTGGGTTTGACGCAACCTGCCGTGTCTCAGCAGATTAAGAAACTGGAATGGGCGCTGCACACGCAGCTATTCGATCGCACCCGTCGACCATTGGAACTGACGCATTCAGGGCAGATTCTGAAACGCCGCGCTTTTCGAATTCTGAATGAAGTCGAGGACTTGAGAGCCGATTTGCGCTATTTGGAATCAAGTTCGATTCCGGTTCTGAGGGTAGGGCTTCTGGCATCCATCGCAACGTCGTTGACCACGGGCCTTCTGGATATGGTTCGGGATGAGTTGAAGATACCGGAACTCAGTCTTTCAGCCGGGCTTGGAACCGACCATCAGATCGCTCTGAACACTCGGGCGGTGGATGTTGTTGTTACCTCTGATCCTCAGTTCGATGTGTCTGAATACCAGTGTATCCCCGTTTTGGAAGAGCCCTTTTTTCTGGTTCTGCCTGGATCGTATAGTGGACCATCGGACGATATTCACAAAATTTGCAAGGACCTGTCGCTAGTTCGATTCAGCGCGGATGCTCCGGTTGGGCGGCGAACCGATCAGCATCTCCAACGTTGTCGGGTAGATTTGCCACGGTCAATGGAAGCAGATCGTGCATCGATGATCGTAGCCGGTGTTGTGACCGGTCAGTGTTTCGCTATTCTGACGCCGAGCCTGTTAATTGATGCCGTGGCCGAAGGAATGGACTTGCGGATTGAACCGCTTCCATTGCCGGGGTTCAGCCGCTCAATCCTTACTATTTCACGGGCAGGCGAACTTGGCGACATTCCACAACAGCTTGCTGTAGAAAGTTCGCGACTTTTGCGAGAGCAATTTGTTACCCGGCTTTCCGGTGTTGCGGATCAAGTCCTGCATCACTGCTAATATGCATTATAATCTTTCCTAATTTTAGACAAAAAGCCTGTGCCTGCGCTGATATAGTTGCCACTTTCTTTCGGACCCGTGAAAAGTGCGGAGGGCAAGGATGGCACGAACAACAAACAAGCGCTCGGGGCGGCGCGAACGCATGGCAGCCCGAGCTGCGAAGCAAGCTTCTGCAGCCCCATATACCATTCGTCGGATCGGCAAGGTCAGCCTTGTTGACGATGAATCCATTGCCATTATCGAACGCAATGCTGATCGTATTCTGGATGAGATCGGCATGGACTTCCGGGGTGACCCGGACACACTAGCGCTGTTCAAGAAGCACGGCGCGCGTGTCGATGGGGAGCGGGTGCGCTTTGATCCGGGCTGGTGTCGCGAAAAGATAAAAACGGCCCCTTCTGTTTTTACACAACACGCCCGCAATCCAGCGCGCTCGATCCAAATTGGGGGTGACGCGCAGGTTTATGCCCCAAGCTTTGGCCCTCCGTTCGTGCACGACATGGAAAACGGCCGTCGTTATGCGACGATCAAGGATTTCCAAAACATCACCAAACTGTACCACCAGTTGGGCTCGATAAATCACTCGGGCGGTGTTGTGGTTGAGCCTGTCGATATTCCCGTGCCAGTGCGCCACCTTCATATGACGCATACCCACCTGACGATGAACGACAAGCCATTCATGGGCGCTGTAACAGCGCCTGAGCGTGCGCGCGACACAATCGAAATGTGCCGCATCGCAATGGGGCGCGAGTTTGTCGATCAGAATTGTGTATTGTATTCGGTGGTAAACACCAACGCACCGTTGGTTATGGATGAAACCATGCTTTGGGCACTGAAGGAATATGCCCAGGCCGGTCAGTGTACTGTTGTGTCGCCTTTCGTTCTGGGGGGTGCGATGTCTCCGGTTTCCGTGGCGGCGACCTTGTCGCAGGTGTTGGCCGAAGTGATGGCCTCTGTTGCACTGATTCAGCTGATCCGCCCGGGTGCCCCGGCGGCATTTGGTACGTTCTTCTCTCCGATCAGCCTGAAAACCGGAGCTCCGACTTTTGGCACACCCGAGGGAACTCAATTTCAGATGTGTGCCAAAACCCTGGCCGACCGGTTGGGACTACCTTTCCACTCGGTCGGTGGTCTGACCGCCTCCAAGATTCCCGATGCACAAGCCGGGTATGAAAGCCAGGCCCAGCTGATGGGAGCAACAATGGCGGGTGTGAACTTTATCATTCACGCGACCGGGTGTCTCGAAGGGCTTCTGACAACGGGCTATGAAAAAATCGTCATGGATGCGGACCGCTGTTCAGCCATGCAACGATTTACGCAAGGTGTGGACTTCTCGGAAGCCGCGCAGGCAATGGATGCCTTTTTTGAGGTTGAGCCCGGAGGTCACTTCCTGGGCGCTCAGCACACTCAGGACAACTTTGAAAGCGCCTTCTGGATGGGGGAAATGTCCGACAACGGAACCTACGAACAATGGCATGCCGAAGGCGGTCTGTGGCAGCACGAACGCGCCAGCTCCCGGGTCAAGCAATTGATCGAAGAGTACGAAGCACCGGCCATGGATGCCGGTATCCGAGAAGCACTTGATGATTTCATCGCCCGTCGCAGCCGGGAAATTGAAGGAGAACAGCCATGAACATGCAAACCGACTGGACCCTGAACGACACCGCCCGGCGGCGTGATAACTTTTATGCCGCCAGTCAGCGAAAGTTCGTTCCTTTCAAGGATCCGATGGTCTTCAAAAAGGGATCGATGCAGTACCTTTGGGACGTCGAAGGCCGGAAATACACCGACCTTTTGGGGATGAACGTTTGCATTTCGGTTGGTCACAGCCACCCGAAAGTTGTTGCCGCCGCCATGGAGCAGGCACAGGAACTGACGCATTGCACAACAATGTTCTATCACCCGGTGCCTGCGCATTTCGCAGAAGAACTGGCGGCTACAATGCCGAATTCAAATGGTGACATTGAATGGGTCGTGCACTTCACCAACTCGGGTTCAGAGGCGGTCGATCTGGCGATGACTATGGCGCGCAGCTATACCGGTAATCTGGACCTGCTCGCGCTGCGTTCAGCCTATCATGGTCCGACCGCTGCAGCTCAGTCGATCACCGGTATTTCCGGCTGGCGCCACCCGGGCATGCCGGGCAACGTGGCCTTTGTTCCGGACCCGCATCAGTACCGCGGCATCTTCGGCGAAAATGCCGGTGCCGAACCTTATCTTGATGAGCTTGATCGCACCATCCACGCGGCCACTTCCGGCCAGGTTGCGGGCATCTTCATTGAAAGCGTTCAGGGCTATGGCGGCATTGTAGAAATGCCCCAAGGTTATATGACCGGCGCTGCCGAACGCGTTCGCGCCAAAGGTGGTCTGTTGATTGCCGATGAAGTTCAGGCCGGGTTTGGCCGCACCGGAGATCACATGTGGGGGTTCGAGGCCGACGGCGTCATTCCCGACATCGTGGTCATGGCTAAAGGCATCGGCAACGGGTTCCCCTTGGGTGCCGTGGTCGCACGCAAAGAGATCGCCGCGCCAATGGCGGAAAAGTTTATGTTCCACACCTATGGCGCCAACCCGACCTCTTGCGCGGCAGGTCGAGCGGTCCTGCAGGTGATCAATGAGGACAATGTCCGCGAAAACGCACGAGACGTCGGTGCCGCTTTGCTGGAACGTCTACATGCGCTGAAGGACAAATACGAAGTCATCGGCGATGTTCGTGGACGTGGCCTGATGCTGGCCATTGAAATGGTTAAAGACCGTAAAACCAAAGAGCCGGATCCGCAGACAACCGCGGCTGTGTTCGAAGCCACGCGGGAAAATGGGATCATTCTGTCGAAATCAGGCGCGTATCAGTCCTGCTTGCGCATGGTTCCGCCCATGTGTTTGTCGATGGCAGATGTTGAACAGGCTTACGAGGCGCTGGATCAGGCATTCGGCAGTCTTTAAAAGCCAGGGTGGTTAACAAAATCACGGTAGTCAGGCCGGTGGAAATAACTCCGGGCTGACACCAACTGATTGTTCAATAGAGAGGAAACAACAGACTCTGTTTCGGTTCTTCAATGGGGTTATTCAAAGGCTTATCCTTAACCAAGCGGCTCCCGAAAATATTTCTGCAGGGCATGTCGGATTGTTTCAACAACAACGTTCGTTTTTTGCGAGTTGAGCGTTCCTAATCGCTTAGAAGGGTATGGACCCTTCGTTACATGTTCCTCGGGCAGATTAGAGAACGATGTATCGTATCGGTCTGAGTCGTCAGAGCCCCCTGATTGTTGTTGATGCAGTCACTTCGGTGTTTCCCGCCGACTAGTTACCATTTGCATCATGGCACCCCTGCGGGAGCTTCGTATTTTGGGGTCAAGAGCCGGTCCGTATCGAGGTCGGCGCAAGTCAGGAAGGAACTTGACTGCAAACCGCACATCTCTTCCCGATCTCCGAGTTGTATGTATCTTATGACTCGGCTCAAAAGCTGAAAGTGGAGG
>NZ_WQCA01000028.1 GCF_013032445.1 Ruegeria arenilitoris
CAGCTCTCGCAATGCGGCACCATATGAACGGAGCCTGTCGGTCACGGTCACTTCCGGGCGACCGTGCTTTCTCATTGCTTTTCTTAAGAGTTTCAGGGCCGCTTTCTTGTCCTGCGTCTTTGTGACATAGCTTTCAAGGACTTCACCCTCGTGGTCGACAGCCCGCCACAAGTAGTGCCGTTCACCATTAATCTTCACGAACATCTCGTCCAGATGCCAGCGCCACTGGCTCGACTTCATGCCGGCAATGCGTATTTTTTTGATCTCTGACGCGAACATCAGACCAAACCGGTGCCACCAGTATCGAACCGCTTCATGGCTGACGTCGACCCCGCGCTCATGCAGCAAATCTTCCACATTTCGAAGCGACAGTGGGAACCGAACATAAAGCATCTCCGCCAAACGAATGATCGCGGGACTGGTCTTGAAGTATCGAAACGGGGATTTCTTTTCCATGATGGGACGCTAGACCAGCCCCCTGCCCGCCTCAAACTTGTTTTGTCTGACAGTACCCCCCGCCCGCCCAAAACTGATCTCTTCAAATGATCGCTGGCAGAAACTTAATAAAGACCCGCGACCTTTGCCCTCTGCTTTATGAGCGACGCTACAGTATCGATCGTAGGTGTTGCGATCCCAGTTAGACGCCCTAATTCCTGGACCGAAGTGACCAAGGCATCAATTTCCATAGGTCGATGCAACTCCAAGTCCTGCCACATCGAGGTCTTGTGCGCACCTACAGCTGCTCCGCCATCAATTCGTTTCTCAACATCAATCGGGAACCTAACCCCCAGTTTTTCAGCGATTTCCTGAGCCTCTAGCATCATTCCACGCGCCACAGATCGTGTACCCATATCGGTACACAAGACATCAAGTGTTGAGTGGGTAAGAGCGGAAATCGGGTTGAACGACAAGTTGCCCCATAGCTTAAGCCAAATCTCGTCGCGAATTCTTGCTCTAACAGGCGCACGCAGCCCGGCGGTGGACAATGCGACCGAAAGGTTGGCGGCACGATCTGATTTAGAGCCATCGGGCTCGCCTAATGAAAAACGATTGCCTTCGACATGCTTGATCGAACCCGGAGCAATAACTTCTGCGGCTGGGTAGACAACACATCCAAGCACTCGATCCGGTCCAAAACCGTTCCATTGCGCGTCTCCCGGGTCTACAGATGCCAACCGCGTCCCCTCGAAGGGGCCGCCCTGCTTGTGGAAGTACCACCAAGGCACCCCGTTCACTCCGCTCACAATTGTTGTTTCATCCCCAATCAGCGGCTGCATTGTGTCCACGACTGCTGGAACGGAATGCGCTTTCAGTGTGATAAAGACATAGTCTTGTGGTCCGAGGTCGGCGGCATTGTCCGAGGCTCGTATTGTCACGTTGATCGGGTCCCGCCCATCCTCAAAAAGGGTCAGCCCTTTTTCTTGCACTGCGGCCAGGTGGGGTCCACGCGCGACAACACTAACGTCGACGTCAGTCTGCGCAAGCTTCGCGGCCACGTAACCTCCGATAGCTCCGGCACCAAAGATGCAAATTTTCATGTGTCTAAGCCTTTGTCAGTCCCAATTTAGCGGCCAGCCCGATCCTTTGTATCTTACCAGTCGCGCCTTTTGGAATCTCTTCGAGAATAACCACTGAAGTCGGCACCTTGAACTTTGCGAGCCGCGCGCCCACAAAATCCCGGACTTCCTGACCAGCAATCGCGGCTCCTTCTGAGAGTACCACCGCCGCTGCTATGTCTTCGCCCAGTTTTTCGTGGGGAACGGCAAAACAAACTGCCTGAGCGACGTCCGGATGGCTCAGAAGCACGGCGTCAACTTCAAGTGGACTGATTTTTTCTCCACCACGATTGATAAGTTCCTTAAGGCGTCCGGACAGGCGCAGGTAATTCTCTTCGTCGAACGACCCTTGGTCACCGGTGCGAAACCAGAGTTTTCCATCCGCTTCAAAGAAATTGTCTGCATTTGCCTGCGGGTTGCTCTCGTATCCCAGTGTCACGTTCGGACCGCTGATAACGATTTCTCCGACGTCACGCGAAGCGACCAATACATTTTCCGTTTCATCTGCAATTCTGACTTCGGGGCCCGCTGCTACTCCGACGAATCCGGGCTTTTGCTTTTGTGGAGGAAGCGGGTTGCAACACATTTGATGTGTTGCCTCAGTCATACCGTAAGCTTCAATGACAGGCGCATTAAAAGTCGCTACCAACTCTTCCATTACCGGCGCAGGCAGCGACGCGGAAGAAGACCGCAAGAAACGCAATCGTGATTGCTCAATGATCGATTGGTTACGCGCAGCCCGGGCGAGAATGGCTTGGTGCATTGTTGGAACTGCAGTGTACCAAGTCGGATCGACTTCGGCGAGTTGTGAAAAAAAGCTGAGAGCATTGAAGCCCTGAGTGCAACTAATTTGAGAGCCCGCTCCCAAGGACGCAGCGACGGCCGCGATCAACCCATGGATATGAAACAGGGGCATAATGCTCAGACAGCGATCGTCCGTCGTCAGCTTCAAAGACGAAGCCACGTTTTGCGCCGACGCGTAGATATTGGCCTGCGTCAAGGGAACGATCTTAGGGCGCGACGTTGTTCCTGATGTGTGGAGTATCAGGGCGACGTCATCTTCGCCCGGTGCTGATGCATCAGCCGCTCCAATTGGGTCACACGCTAGAACGGAGAACTGCCCGGCTGGGCGAGAACTATCAGCAGAAGCTCGCAAGATGGTTACACCCAGTTCCGTCGCCGCTTGCACGGCTGGGCCGTTTTCGTTTTCGCTTACTAGAAGTGCCTTGGCTTTCAGGTCTTTCAGATAGAAGACGTATTCTTCGTAAGTGTACGCTGGGTTTAAAGGTGCCGTCGTCGCAACCTGGGCGACGGATATGAAAGCAGTCGCCATCTCTGGCCCGTTGGGCAACACAATCGCCACTCTGTCGCCGCGCCCTATTCCGATCTGATGCAGATCCTTTTTGACCTTCGCGCAATGCTCGCGCAAACCAAGGTAGCTCAACCAAGACCGGCCAGGCGCGCCAATGGCATTTGCAGTGTCTGCGTGGCGTGCGATCAATTCAGCGACTAAATGGGGCATCTGTTATCCGTCTACACAAGCGTCGGTTTGTTTCGCAGAGTAAGGTTTTTGCAGCAGGTCTTAAGTTACGCGAACGGTCAGACTACCCAGCTTGTCGACGGCCAAGACCATAACATCCCCACGGTTGACGGGACCAACACCAGACGGTGTCCCTGAAAGGATAACGTCACCGGCCGCAAGCTCGAAGTAGTCGCTCAGGTAAGAGATCATCTCGGGGACTTTCCAGATCATCTGGTTCAAGTCGCCTTCTTGCCGAACTTCACCATTCACCGTCAGAGTAATCGGACCTCTGTTGAGATGCCCGACCTCTGATGCCTTGTGAATTGGTCCGCATGGCGCCGAGCGCTCAAACGCTTTCCCAATTTCCCACGGGCGGCCCATCTTTTTCATCTGCCCTTGCAGGTCGCGACGGGTCATATCAAGCGAAAGGCCGTACCCAAAGACATGATCCAATGCATCGTCCACCGAGATATTCGTGCCGCCGGACTTGAGCGCAACAAGCATTTCTGCTTCGTGGTGCACGTCGGAACTGTGCGGAGGGTACGGGAATTCCCCTGAAGGGTCCAAATTGTTCGGGTTCTTTTGAAAGAAAAATGGAGGTTCCCGGTTCGGGTCATGGCCCATTTCAATTGCATGCGCCGCGTAGTTTCGCCCAATGCAGTAGACACGCCGGACCGGGAACGTGCCGGCCCCCGCTACGGGTATGACATGCACCTGTGGCGCGGGAATTACATGATCGGACATCGCTTTCCTCCTGAACGTTTGACTGCCACAGATCGGATTTCCAAACGGTCAGATACCTTCCGATCGATGCCACGCCACATTTAAACGGACGCGGCGGCTTACCAAGTCATCGCCAAAATTCAGGCTGTTTTGCAAGACCAACGGCTACAATCTGCCCCGACCATTTCCCGAATTGGTTGGGCGCCAGCGCTACTTCAGCTGTCGGACTGGACGCTCGTAGGCAGCACCCGCGAATAAACCGATTTCAGGTGGTCCACCATGGCACTGGCCGCAAGCTCACAGTCGCCCTTTGCTATAGCAGACACGATCACATCATGTTCGCTAAAGCTGGAATAGTTTTCTGCGGGTTTTAAAGTTTCGCGTGGCTGCCCCCAAACAATCGATCTTCGAACCGAATTCAAAGTCTCAAAGAAGTATAAAAAGAGCTGGTTACGAGTGGAGCGGGCTATAGCGTAATGCAAATTATTGTCCCAAGCTTCGTACGTGCGCCAATCCTCTGCGGTACGACATTTGTCCGCGCAAAGCCTCATTTGCTCACGATCGGAACGTGTGGAATGGAGCGCTGCGAGGCGGCTAAGCTGCGGCTCGATCGTAAATCTAACGGATACAACCTGCTCAGGTTTAATTTGGTTGCCCAAATAAGTTACATCGGTGAGGTTGAGAACCGGCCTGGAACCAACAAATGTTCCCCGCCCCACATGACGCCAGATCAGCCCCTGGGCCTCAAGCTCTGCCAACGCTCTTCGCAACTGATTGCGAGTGGTCCCAAGTTTTGAACACAGCTCACGTTCAGGTGGGAGCCTGTCGTTATGCCTGTATCCGGCATTGTTAATCAGGTCGCGTACACGGTGCGCGAGTTCGGTTGGTGCACTCATATTTCCACCCAATTTGGCGATTGGTTGATTGATTGAAACGCCAAGTCGGAAAAAACTCAAGGGCAAGAGGAAAGCAAGAAACGAGTCGCCGGACAGGATCCGTGACCACGTCTTGACATAAGCACGAGGGAGGAGTGCCGAGTGCGTTTAGCAACTGTTTCCGTAGAGGGCCACGCCGTTTGCGTGGCAATACTAAACGATGGCGGCAAGTTGGACGTTTTGCGCGCAGCGCAAGTGCTTGGCGAAGCGCTGGACGCGGGTTCAATGCAGCATCTGATCGCAGGCGGAAAAGTTACGCTTGGCGTTTTGAAAACCCTCGTTTCATCGGCCGAAGCGGGTAATCTAAACGACGCACTGGTCCCGGATGACGCGCCGTTTCTGGCACCAATTCCTTCCCCGCGTAAGAACGTTTTCTGCGTCGGGCGCAATTATGCTGAACACATCGCCGAGGGCGAACGTGCCCAAAACCAAAAAATTGGCGTAACAGAGCATCCGGTCTTCTTCACAAAACCGCCGACATCGATTGTGGCGCCAGAGGCAGACATTCTGATATTCCCCTCGGTCTCACAAGCCATTGACTATGAAGTTGAACTGGCAGTTGTGATTGGAAAACCGGGGCGAAACATAGCCAAGGCTGACGCATACGACCATGTATACGGCTATACGATCCTCAATGACATCACCGCACGCGACATTCAACGCCGACATGGTGGGCAGTATTTCAAAGGCAAAGGTTTAGATGGGTCTTGCCCATTGGGCCCCTTCATAGTGACCGCTGATACAATCAGCGATCCGCACGCTCTATCAATCGGATTAACAGTCAACGGCGAACAGCGCCAAAACGGATCGACGTCGGACATGATTTTCGACATTCCAACGCTGATCGCATCCCTTTCAGAAGGTATGACCCTGGAACCTGGCGACGTAATCGCGACCGGCACACCGTCTGGTGTCGGATACGCCATGGACCCACCACAGTTCCTGAAAGACGGGGACACTGTGGTTTGTGAAATTTCAGAAATCGGCACGCTCAGGAATACCGTGCGCGTCGTTTAAGTGGCTCCTGCATAGCTGAATCTGCGGGTTGCCAACCATGCAAGGGAGGAAGACTAAAATGATGAACAGAAGGACTTTCACAGCGTCCTTGCTTTCGGCGGTTCCGGTAGCAGGAGCACTAGGAACACAGGGCTTTGCGCAGGACTTGCGTAAAATTACCTTCGTGCAGCCAAGCCCTTCGGCAATCAATTCATTTCCGGTTTTTGTCGCCATTGGCGAAGGTTATTTCGCTGATGAAGGGTTGGATGTGACCGTCGAGGCCATCAACGGCTCAGGAGCCGTGCTTCAAGCATTGTCCGCCGGACAGGCTCACTTCGGTCGCCCCGGTCCTGGCCCCTTAATTGCTGCACGGTCGCGGGATGTAGATGCCGTACACATCTACAACGTTGCGGCACGCAGCAACTTTGGCATAGCCGTGCCAGAAGACTCTGACATCCAAAGTGTTGAAGAGCTTCGAGGTAAAGTTATCGGAACAGGTACGGCCGATGGCGCAGAAGTCGGCTTTGCACGTAACGTGATGACCGGAGCAGGCATGAAAGAGGGTGAAGACTTCACCTTCCTTACCGTCGGCGACGGTGGCCCGGCGACCGCGGCTTTCCTAAACGGCGAAATCGACGCTTACTCTGCTTCGACGGCTGACACGGCAATTCTAAACCAGCGCGGAATGGCGGTGCGTGACATCACGCCTGCGGAGTTCGGGCGTTTCTTCGGTAACGGCATCGCCACAATGGCTGACACAATCGCCAACGACCGTGAATTGGTCGAAGCTTGGAGCCGCGCGTTCGCACGTGGTCATGCATTTGCACTGGATGATGCCAACCGTGAAGCTGTTTTGAAGCATTTGGCGGATGGTAACCCGCAGGAAGGCGAGGACAAGGAGTTCCAGTCAGCACTGTTCGATGCCGTACGCTCGAAAACTATCGCGGCGGATCCGAGCAATGGCCTGGGATGGTACCCCGCCGAAGTTTGGCAGGAATGGCAAGACGCACTTGTTGCAGGGGGCGAAATCCCAGGGCCGCTGGATGACCTGAGCGCTGCTTGGACCAACGAGTTTGCTGCCATCGGCAATGAGGCTGTCAGCAAATGAACGCTGTAGTCACACATGAGTTTTCCGGCGCGCCTTTGGGCACGCCGGTCTATGAGTTGACCCATGTAAGCAAGACCTATGCACGCAATCTTGTTGTCGCTCTCGAGGACATCAATCTGACGCTTCGGAAAGGAAGCTTCACATCTGTCATCGGGTCCAGCGGGTGCGGCAAGTCAACTCTACTCAAGATCATGGCGGGTCTGATCCCGCCCACCAAAGGGCGTGTAATCCTTCAAGGGCAACCAGTCACTGGGACCCGCCGGGACATCGGTATGATGTTTCAGCAAGCGACGCTTTTCCCCTGGAAAACAGCGGTGGAAAACATCGTCTTGCCAATTGAGATCCGCGATGGAAAAGCGGCGGCCAAGCAAGCTATGGCCAAGGCGCATGAACTTTTGGACATCGTAGGTTTGCAAGGGTTCGAAAACGTATATCCGAACGAATTGTCAGGCGGTATGGCACAACGCGCTTCGATCTGCCGAATGCTGATCACGGAACCAGCCGTGCTATTGATGGACGAACCGTTCAGCGCGCTCGACGAGTTGTCACGCGACATGATGAACATGGAATTGCAGCGGATTTGCAGGGAACAGGATGCGACTGCTTTTCTTGTGACGCACTCTATTCAGGAAGCTGTTATTTTGTCTGACGAAATCGTCGTCTTGAAACCGCGCCCAGGCAGGATTGCTGAAATCGTTGAGGTCGACCTGCCACGCCCACGAACACTCGACATGATGACGACACCCAAATTCGGCGCTATCGTAGACTACATTCGCAGCCTCCTTGATAAGGGAGAAGAAATGTGAGCGAAGTTCAGAATTACTCACCTTCCGTAAAAGAAGCTGACTCCTCAGAAGACACTGTATGGGAGCAGAAAGTTCACTTTATCGACTCGGTCCCTCGCTGGCTGGCGATGACCTTTGTCTTCGTGGTCTTCGTCGGTACCTGGCAAATTGTGACCAGCCTAAAGCTGGTCTCTCCGATCATTCTACCGACGCCGATGGAAACCCTCAAAGATATGATCTTCGTGGGACAAAATCTTTTGACCGGTGGCTACATGCTTGGTGCGCTGTGGATCACCATTAAAGAGGTCATATACGGATTCGCGCTGGCAATCGCGATCGGATTTTCGTTAGGCGTTCTGGTTGGGGAAACGGCCTTTGGGGAAAAGGCTGTGATGCCCTACTTGGTGTCTATCGATACGATGCCAAAAGTCGCGTTCGCTCCTCTCTTCGTAGCTTGGCTGGGCTTTGGCATTGAATCCAAGGTGGCACTTGCCGCCTTTATCGCGACATTTCCAATTGTCGTTGGGACAGCGGCTGGGCTTCACGCCGCCGACGAAAATGCTCGCATGCTTTTCAAGACGATGGGCGCCAGCCGGATGCAGACGTTAATCAAAATGAAGCTACCAACAGGCCTGCCGCAGATATTTACCGGCCTCAAGATCGGAGCCGTCGGCGTTATGGCGGGCGCGATCACAGGAGAGTTCCTGGGTGGCGGTAAGGGATTTGGTGAGTTGATCCGTGTTGCGGCATCGCAGCTCAATACTCCGCGCGTGTTCTCCTTGATCCTGTACCTAAGTCTCGTTGGTCTCGCTGTATTTGCGACAGTGGTTTGGACACAGCGAAAACTGGTGTTCTGGCACAAAGAGCAGGTTGGCAGAGATGACTTCTGAGCCAGTGAAAATAAACTGCCAGACCTTACGTGAATTTGTGGCGAGCGCGCTCGAAACTCGAGGTGTTCCAAAAGCGGATGCAGATCAGGTGGCCTCGACGATGGTTGAGGCCGACATATTCGGATATGGCACCCATGGAGTCTTTCGCTTGCGCCAGTATCTTGCCCGATTGGCCGGAGGCGGGTGCAACGCCAAACCAAACGTTGCCGTCATACATCAGACTGTCGCGACCGCGTTGATTGACGGCGATGACGGCCTTGGGCATTTGGCTATGTCGGCGGCGCGAGATCTTGCGATAGAAAAGGCGAAAGAGGCCGGTATCGGATGGGTCGGTGTTCGACGCGGCAATCATGCTGGACCTTTGGCACTTTATGTGCGCCCACAAGCCGAAGCTGGAATGCTTGGCATGGCTGCAGCGGTGGGCAGTGCGAACCACGTTCCGCCCTATGGTGGAACCGATTTACTTCTTGGCACCAATCCTATCGCTTTCTCTGCACCTGCCGATGGCCCCGACCCGTTTGTGTTTGATATGGCGACGACAGTTGCCGCGATGGGCAAGATCAAGACCCTGTTGCAGCAAGGCGAACCTATGCCCGAAGGTTGGATGGTTGGGCGTGATGGCAATCCGTTAACGGACCCTGCCCGCAAATCAGAAGGGTTTCTTTTGCCGATCGGAGGTCCGAAGGGTTTCGGCCTTTCCGTGGCCATAGGGTTGATGGCCGGAGTATTGAACGGCGCTGCCTTCGGCTCTGACGTGGTCAACTTCACATCAGACACGACCTCATCCACAAACACAGGGCAATTCGTAATGGCGCTTGATCCGGCGGCCTTTGGAATGGAAAAAGACTTTGCTTCGAATGCAGCCCACGTCTTTTCCGAAATGCGCACATCCCCCCCCCTGCCCGGCCATGACCCGGTACGCCTACCCGGAGACGGAAAAACGGCCGCAGCTGACGCCCGTCGCAAAGACGGTGTAAGACTTAACCCCGCTCTTTGCCGAGACCTCAACAAACTTGCTGAGGACTGTGGGCTATCCCCTCTGTTTCCTAGTATCAGCGCCGACTAGCAGCGCATCCGTGGGAAGCTGGTAGGCGCTTTTGACGCGAGTTTAGCGAGGTGCCTCGTCCTCTGCCTCCAGCGCTTTCACAAGAGCAGAAAGCTTGTTCATCATGTGCAGCTTCATGGTTTTTCCAAGCCCATCTGCATCGCGGGCTTTAAGCAACTCCATCATGGCTTCATGTTCATCAATTGCCTGCGCCCAGCGTTTGTCCGACAAGTTAGCCATAAAACGTGCACGGCGGACCCGTGCGGCCAATAGCTTGTGGTGGTTTTCCAAAATTTCGTTTCGCGCGCCCTGAATAAGTGCCTGATGGATGTCCTGATTGGCTTTGAAATACGCCTGCCGATCACGCGCCTCGTACGCGCTCAGCATATCCTTGTGGCTACTTTCAATCCGTTGAAATCCCGCGGCGTCCATTTGCTGACAGGCCAGTTCCCCCACCAGTTGTTCAAGCGCTGCAAGCACTGGAAACGTGTTCTCCAATTCTTCTCTCGTTACACTCGCAACGCGAGCACCACGATTGGCCTGAAGAACCACAAAGCCTTCGGATGCAAGAACTTTTAGCGCTTCTCGCAATGGTGTCCGTGAAACACCCAATGAGTCGCAAAGTTGTTTCTCGGGCACTTTCTCACCCGGTTTCAAAACGTCTTCGACGACAAGATTGCGCAAGCGTTCGACCAACTCTTCATGTAGGGTTGGGCGATTAATGCTATCCGTCAGGTTCATATCCACATCCTAATATTCAAGGACCATATCCAGCAGGCGCGCGACGTGCATTGCTTGGCGCTGCGTACCTTCGGCGATTTGGTGGCGGCATGATGTTCCATCCGCCACAACAATTGCATCCGCAGGCGCCGCCTCCAAAGCTGGAAACAGGTCGAGTTCCGCCATCTTGATCGAGACATCAATAGTGCCGGGCGCGTATCCAAATGCCCCTGCCATACCACAGCAACTGCTTTCAAGCATATGAACCTGTGATGCGGGAATACGCTTAAGTAAGTTAACCATCGGTGTGACGGCATCGTGTGCTTTCTGGTGGCAATGACCATGCACATAGATGGGGCGATCTATCGCTTTGAGAGGCAATTCCGACTGTTTGGCCAGAAATTCCTCAAAGGTATGAGTGGCATTGGATAGCAACTCCGCATCCTGCCCCGGACAAAGAGCCAAATATTCGTCCCGGAAAGTGAGGATAGAAGATGGTTCGAGACCGACTACCGGTATGCCTTGTGCAACCGCTTCTCGCGTCGCGTCAATCACGCGCTGTGCCTCGTGACGCGCTTCTTCCAAGCAACCCACAGCCAACAGAGTACGCCCGCAATCCAGCGGCCTTCCTGTTTGGTCATCTCTTGCCATGGCAACCCGAAGCCCTAGCGCACGCATAACCCGGACAGCGGCGCGCAGATTGTCTGGCTCGAAATATCGGTTGAACACATCGGCAAACAGAAGCACCTGCGGATCTGTGTCTTGGGCCTCGACATCCCGGAACGGGTCAGAGGACCACACCGGCAGGTCACGTCGCGCCGAAATTCCAGCCGGTTTTTCCAGTAGTTTGCGCAAAGGGCCAATTTTATTCCGGGCATTCAAAAGCCACGCAACTTTAGCTGCTTTAGGTGCATATCTGGGCAGATAAGCTATTAATTTATCTGCCAATGTCAGCCCGTCTTTTTTGCGCTTCGCTGAAAGCACTTCGATCTTCATGCGGGCCATATCGACGCCAGTCGGGCATTCACGCGCGCAAGCCTTGCAAGACACGCAGTATTTCATCGTGTCCTGCATTGCGTCTGAGGCTAAACCGCCCGGCAACTGCCCGCTGATGGCAAAACGCAACGTGTTTGCCCGCCCACGTGTGGCATCACGTTCGTTTCGGGTCGCACGAAAGGAGGGACACATAACCCCGCCCTTGAGCTTGCGACACGCACCGTTGTTGTTGCACATCTCGACGGCGCCCTGGAATCCTCCCCCGGCACCCGGCCAAGCAGACCAGTCCAGCGCCGTTTCGAATTCTCGAACTGAGTAATCCGGGCTGTAGCGGAATAGGCGGCGATCATCCATGGCAGGCGCGTGTACGATCTTGCCGGGGTTCATTAGCCCGTAGGGGTCAAACCGGGCCTTAACCTGTTCAAACGCAGAAACGATACGCGGGCCGAACATCTTTTTATGAAACTCTGATCGCACGATCCCATCACCGTGTTCGCCTGAATGAGACCCCTTGTATCTCTTGACCAGATCAAAGGTCTCTTCGGCAATCGCCCTCATTGTCCGGACGTCTTTATCCTGCCGCATGTTCAGAACAGGACGAACATGGAGACACCCGACTGAGGCATGCGCGTACCATGTCCCTTTTGTGCCGTGCCGGGTAAAAATTTCGGTAAGGCCAGCGGTATAATCGGCGAGATCAGGCAACGGGACAGCGCAATCTTCCACAAAAGAGATCGGCTTGCCGGCCTCCTTCATCGACATCATAACGTTCAACCCGGATTTTCGGTATTCGGCGATCGAGTTTTGCAGCTTGGTATCAGTAACTGATACTACCCCGCCCCAACGGTTTTCAGTCCCGCTGAAATCAAACCCGAGATCTCCCATCAGTTGCGATAGCTCGACCAGCTTTGCAGCATTGGCGTCAGCGCTACCCTCAGCAAATTCCACTAACAACAACGCTTCAGGGTTGCCTTCTACAAACGCCTCAATTGTACTGCGGAACAATGGGATATCTCTCCCCAACGCAATCATGGTGTCGTCGATCAATTCTACCGCCTGCGGCTTGAGCGTCACGAGGTGCTGTGTTGCCTCCATCGCAGAACGGAACGTCGGGAAATGACACACGCCGACAACTTTCTCGCCCGGAAAGTGAGCAAGGTTCAGTTCCAATTCAGTGAAATAGGCCAGAGTGCCTTCTGACCCCACCAGCAAATGAGACATGTCGACGTCGTTGCCGACAAGCGCATCGATGTTATACCCGCCCACACGACGCTGGAGATTGGGAAACCGGGCGTCAATTTCTGCAGCCTCGCGACGCCCCAGAGCACGCATGTCCCCAACAAGATCGGCATAATCGCCAGATGCCGTCGTATCGGCGCTGAACCGTGCTTCCATACCATCGCTGAGGATTGCACTTATTGCACGGACGTTATCGCGCATGATCCCGTAGCGCAGGGATTTTCCACCAGAAGAGTTGTTGGCGGCCATTCCTCCAAGCGTGCAACGTGACGCGGTCGAGGGGTCTACGGGAAACCATAAGCCATATTGCTTTAGTGACTGGTTCAACTGATCCAGAACAACGCCGGGCTGAACACGCGCGACACGGTTCTCAACGTCTATGTCAAGAACACGATTCAAGTGCTTGGTGTTGTCTAAGATAACGCTCTGATTGACCGTTTGCCCACATTGCGATGTGCCGCCGCCGCGCGGAAGAACGGAGCATCCTTCGTCGCGCGCTACAGACATCACGGCCTGCACGTCCTCTTTGTTTCGGGGAATGACCACGGCGTCCGGCATCATCTGATAGATTGAAGCGTCAGTCGAGTATCGTGCGCGTGATGCCGGGTCGGCCATCACCTCGCCTTGGACGTCAGACATCAGTCGGCGGAGCAACGATCCATTCTCAAGCATCGGGTTCGCCTTCCCTTCCCAACTAGCCAATTAGAAGCTTCACTTCACCGTTGACTGAATAATGAATTCATAATTAACTTTTGCCAATAGGTAAATGCGCCACTGTTTCGGCGCCAGCGGAAGGATCAGTTCAGATGCGCCAGGCGGGCAGACATTTTTTGCAAATCCCAGGGCCAAGTGCCGTGCCGGAACGTATCCGGAAGGCCATAAGCATGCAGACCATCGATCACCGGGGGCCAGATTTTGCAGAAGTAGGCCACAAGGCCCTCGCTGGGATGAAAACAATTTTCAAGACAGAACAAAACGTCTTTATATACCCTTCATCCGGTACAGGCGCGTGGGAAGCTGCGCTTGTGAACACAGTGTCGCCGGGCGGAAAAGTTCTCATGTACGAAACAGGACATTTCGCATTCATGTGGTGTAACTTGGCTGAAAAAATTGGGTTACAGCCAGAGTTGATTGAAGGGGATTGGCGTGGCGGTGCGGACCCCAATCAGATGGAAGACCGCTTGCGCTCGGACAGTCAGCACGAGATCAAGGCGGTATGCGTCGTCCACAATGAAACTTCTACCGGGTCAGTCTCGCCTATTGAGGAAGTGCGCAGGGCAATAGACACGGCGAAACACCCTGCCCTTCTTTTGGTTGATTCAATCTCTGGCCTTGCATCGATCGATTTTAGGTTCGACGAATGGGGCGTAGATGTCTGTGTCTCCGGTTCGCAAAAAGGGATGATGCTACCGCCGGGTCTCAGCTTCAACGCTGTGAGCGATCGTGCTCTGGAACATTCAAAATCCGTGACCATGCCACGCAGCTATTGGAATTGGCAGGATATGGTCGAGCCAAACCAGAAAGGGTTCTTCCCTTATACCCCTGGCACCAATCTTATCTATGGATTGAATGAGGCCATCGATATGTTGCACGAGGAGGGGCTGGAGAACGTATTCGCTCGTCATGCCCGCCACGGAGCCGCGACTCGAGCTGCCGTGCAAGCATGGGGGCTTGAGGTATTGTGTGCCCGCCAAGGTCAGGAGTCAGGCGTACTGACCGCTGTCAAAGTGCCTGAGGGACATTCTGCTGATGCCTTTCGTGCGACGGCGCTGGAGCACTATGATATCTCACTCGGAAATGGTCTATCCAAAGTAGCCGACAAGGTATTCCGAATAGGTCACTTGGGCGATTTCAACGACCTGATGTTGATGGGCACACTCTCAGGCGTAGAAATGGGACTCGCCAAAAGCGGCGTGCCGCACACTACAGGCGGTACTCAGGCTGCATTGGAGTATCTCAAGGCCGCGTAACGCCGGACAGAGTCTCCAAAAACTCAACCAGGTCTGCAATCTCCTGCTCGGATAAATTCAGTTCAGAGAGTATGGCTTCGCCATCGGCGTGAAGCCTTTCTATATCAATTTCGTTATAGTGTCGGACCACGGCGTCCAGATCATCCAGGCTGCCGTCATGCATGTAGGGGGCGGTTTCGGCCACACCTCGAAGGCTGGGCGTACGAAAGGTTCCAAAATCGGAATGGCTCCTTCGTACATTTCGGACCGCCCACGCGCCTTGCTTTTCCGGATCGTCAGTCCAGTCTCCGTCCAATGTGTAAGGGCTGGAGAGCAAGAAGTTAAGCCCTCCGAACCGGCCATCGTCGACTTCGGTTTCACTCAGAAAATATGGCACGCCCGCGTCGTGGAATTCGTTGTTGGAAAATCTCGGGCCATTATGGCAGAACGCGCAATTCCCGCGCCCCAAGAAGAGCTGAAGCCCTCGCTGGGCAGCTTCGGGGTAGTTCGCAGCCTCTGCCAGATCGCTGCGCTCCAACGCGTCGCGAAAATCGTCAAATTGTGTCCGCTCGGTTACCAGCGTTTCCAGATAAGCTGATAGGGCTTTGGCAATGTTTACCAAGACCTGCTCTGTGTCTTGGCTTTGAACATCGCCAAAAATGACCTCAAAATCTTCAATGTACGTACTCTCGGAAATGGCTCTCATTAGGCTTTCTTTGCTGTGCGCCATCTCTTGTTCTTCAATGATCGGATGCAAGCTGGCAGCCCATAGATTATCGCTCTTTCCGCCCCACCCGTACCATCGTAGACCTGCCAGATTTCGAAGTGATGGCGTATTCCGATCCAAAATCACGCGACCGAATGTTCGTGCCTCGGAGTTGGTGAGTGCCTGCTCGGGGTCGTGACAACTTGCACAGGCAAATGCACCATCAATCGACAACACCGGATCGTCGAAAAGCGCTGCGCCTAGCGCAATCGCTCGGGGATCGTTTGAAACCCTGTTGCTTAGATCAGGTTGGAATGATGGTGGCCACGGCCCAAAGGACAGCGTTTGTTGGATTTCGTCTTCTGACAATAGGACTTCTGCACGCACCGAACTCGTCAGCAAGACTAGCGCAGCTGTCACCCACAACTTCATTTCAGCGCAATGTCAAAGGTGTAGGATACCGATTGCCCGTTGTATTCGACGTCCACTTGAAGCTCCCACATTCCCGGCATGTGAAACAGCATATCATCAACACGGAACACACCGTCGCCTTTTGCAGTGACGACTGGAAGGTAGTTCATCCCGTGTTGGTGAGCAGGCATGATTGCATCGACGCGCATATCACTCACGGCAATTTCGCTGCACACAGTGAGGAGTATTGAAAACGGTTGAGCCAACGGAATTTGGTTGACAGTCACATGCACCGCAGGCGCGTTCTGAATTTCCGAACCCATCCGTTGCCCGGTCGCCTCACAAGCGACGGCAGCGTCGGAAGATACCAGAAACCAGACGAGCCAGCGGATCATTTTGATGCCAGCAATCGTTCTGCGTTGGCATAGGCAATGTTGTCCGCGATCTGGTCTGGAAGCAAATCCAGCCATTCGCGTGAAAAATCTGCATGCGGGCCGACGTAATACCAGCGCTCCGGCGCAAATGTATCGGTACCGACCATAAACCGATCAGGATGCGCTTCGAACGCAGCTTGCCAATCCGGATCGACACGGCCCCGCGAGACCATGTCGGAACGGAACGCCAGATCGGCCCAAAGCCGGGGATACGCATTTAAAGCGTCGACAACCTTTCCCGGATCGTCAAAGCCAGAATGTGCCCACAATACCCGAGCCTCCGGCCAGGTTTCGAAGATAAGGTCAACCGCGTCGCGATCACCGTGATGGTGCAGAATTAAGTTCCGTTCCTTCGCCAGCGCGATCATACGCTGGATAACCGGCGTTTTGATATCGTCCCCATAGGCGTGAAACTCGCCGATGGCCTCGTAGTCGTTCTTCGACAGATTTGCTTCCAGATAATCGATTACTGTTTCGTCGTGCATCCAGGTGTTGATCTCACCGCGACGACGATAGGGACGAAGTGCCGGAACAACGATGTCCGGCGCAGCAGCCAAAAGCAGTTGCGTTCCGTTATCGTCCGAACTGGAAACCAGGGCTTTCCGCACGCCTGCATCCCGCAGGATTTTGGCCACTTGTTCGGGCGGAACCAGTTTCACGGCATCATGGCTGTAGTGAATATGTGCATCGAAAATCGGTCGCTCGTCGGCGATGGCCACTCCGCTGACTAGCGCTGCACATACAATGAATGTGTATTTTAGCACTTCAAGCATCCTCCATAGCGTTCAGTCCCGAGCAAGCGTGACGTCGAAATTCACGTGCAGGTAAGGTTCAGTGATCCTACCAGAAAGTACCATGTCATCGGGAAATTCCGAAGCTGGTCGTTCAACATACGTCATCACCAGATCGTCTCGAACACCAAAGACCGTATCCTGATCCAGATAGGGATCGTCGTCCGGAAAAATCTCGGTCACGAGTGAGCGATAGCCGGGGGCTTTGACGATAAAGTGCAGGTGTGAGGGCCTCCACGGATGGCGACCGCAAGCACGCAGAATATCGCCAACTGGCCCGTCAGACGGCACAGTGTATTCAACTGGCTTTACTGTGGTGAACGCGTATCTGCCATCGTCACCAACTGTCATCAGCCCGTGGAAAGAGTAGGTGTCCTGTTCTTCATCCTGACTGGCGTAGAGGCCGTTGGGTGCCGTTTGCCAGATGTCGAGTTCTGCTCCTGAAATGGGATTGCCCGCTGTGTCCCGAATGATGCCTTCAGCAAGCAGAACCGGCCCGCCGTAATGTCGTTTCATATCCCCACCCATGGGCAGCGGAGGTGCGCCGGATACATGAAACGGGCCCAACACCGACGAACTTGTTGCGTCTGGACTTGAATGCAGCATGTCCACCAAAGAAGACAGGCCCAGGACGTCCGACGCCAGCACAAACTCGTGCCGGTCCTCGGCTTCCACAGCGGCACAGCCCTCGAGAAACGTAATCCCAGCTCGCCATTCGTCATGCGTCAGGTTGGTTTCGCGCGCGAAGTCATGAAGGTGCTTGACAAGTGACCCCATGATTTCGCGCATCCGCGGATCAGTGTCTTTGGACAAGTATCCCATGAAGACGTCGGTGATATTGTCTTTGGTGACAGAGCGCATCTTGGCCTCCTTAAATCAGGGCAAGGCTGAGGATCGGGAACTCGATCAGAATGAAAAGAACAATTAGCATCACGAACGCAAAGGGAAGCGCGCCCATGAACACGTCCTTGAGTGATATGCGATCATCGTTGATCGTGGATTTTATAACAAAGCACGATATGCCCAAAGGCGGTGTTAAAAGCCCGATCTCAGCTCCGACCACGGTGATTATCCCGAACCAGATCAGCGACATATCAAGGGCTTCGGCCATCGGAAGGAACAATGGCACAACGATCAGAATGATGGACGCAGTGTCGAGCAACGTTCCCAAGAAAAGCATCAGCAAAACATAGAGCAGCATGATCGACCAGAAGGACGCCGAATTCCCAGCGAGCAAGTCCTGCAATTGGTTGGGTAGCCCGGCGAGTCCCAGCATGCGGCTGTAGATTGACGCTGCTGTGATCAGGAACAGGATCGCCGCTGTGATATGGCCGGTCTCCAGCAACGCATCCCAGAAGGCTCTGGTCGTCATGGATTTGCGCGCAACGGCGATAACCAGCGCGACCAGAGCCCCGGCTGCCCCTGCCTCGACAGCAGTTAGCCACCCCGTGTAAATGCCGCCGAGCACCACGGTGATGATGAACAATGTCGGCAGGGTTTTAGATGCGATCTCGCGCCCTGACATCCACTCGGTGTCTTCGACGACGCGGCCTCCAACGAAAGATGGTGTGAAACGCCCCATGACCCAGATCGCGCCGACATATGCGATTGCCAGCATAATCCCCGGAATAACCCCCGCTAGGAACATGTCCCCCACGGATTGTTCCGCCACAAAAGAATAGATAATCAGCATCGCCGAAGGCGGGATAATCATGCCCAAAACCGAAGAACCGGCAACCACGCCAACAGCAAAGCGTGGGTTATAGGCCTGCGCCATCATCTGCGGCACTGAGACTTTGGTGAACACGGATGCGGATGCAATTGACGACCCGGTTACGGCAGCAAAAACGGCATTGGCCCCGACGGTCGCCATGCCGATTCCGCCTTTGACCTTGCGAAACCGCATCGTCATGACTTCGTAGATGTCCTTACCTAATCCAGCCTTTGAAACGATGAGCCCCATGAAGGTAAAAAGAGGGATTGTAGCGAAGCTGTATTCCATCGCGCTGTCGCCGACCGCCACTTTCAACAAGTTAAGCGCAAGCGTGAAGTTGTCCCGCATCAGCCAGATCGACACGAACGAGACCACGCCCAAAGCAATCGGAATGTAGACGCCGGCGTAAATCAGAAAGACGATTGCAATGACCGAGATCAGGCCAATCTCAATCGGCGTCATTCTGCGGCCTCGTCATGCTCTGGGGTGCGAATAAGTTGCGGGCGGTCCTGCGCCGTGACGACCTTGAGCAGGAAAATCACGCAGGCAAGCGCAGTACCGCACGCGATGACCAGTTTGACCGGCCACCATGGCAGTGTGAAAAGACCCGGAACGCCAAAGTAGTCCTGCGTCTCCCACATGTGTAGAAATTCTGGAAAAGTCACATAAGCGATCAAAGCCATGAAGATTGCCGAGATGGCGTTTATGATGCGCCGCAGGTTGGCTGTCAGGCCGGGGCGGCGATGGTGCAGCAGGTTTAGAAACCCGTCAGATCGTGTCAGCCGGTCCACTCTGACTACGTCGGCCAATTGGAAAAAAACGATCATCACGACCGAAAACTGCACCATCTCGTAGGTTCCGCGCAGTGGGGCAGAAAACAGACCGCGCGCAACGACATCCACGTTTAGGATAACCACCAACGCCAGAACGACGAGCGTACCCAAAGCGTTGGCAGCGATTGCAAGCGAATTGGCAACCCGTGACAGGACAGCAACAGCAGTCTTCAGCATGTAAGGCCCCTTTCTCAGGTCGCCGAAAGGTTATTTGACTGTCCAGTCGCGCACACCAGTGAATCCGGCGCCCTGAAGCTTGCTCAGATAAGCGGCTAGCATCTCTGTGCCCTGTTCGCCGTTTTCGTTAAGCGTTGCAGCCCATTCCTGCGCAACATTGGGCATAGCATTTGCCCACGCGGCGCGGTCTTCATCCGAGATTTCAATGATCGATCCGCCAGCTTCTACAAAGGCATCTCGTGACGCTGCGGCTCGGTCCATCGCAATGCCTGCCACATGGTCACGGTAGTCAATAGCCACGGCCTGTAGTACTTCTTTGACCTCATCGGGCAGACTCGCCCAGTAGTCGGCATTGACGGTGACTGTTTTTGTATTCACCGCACCAAGGTCTGCCTTCAACATGTAAGGGGCCACTTCGACGATTTTGAACGTCTTGGAAGCTTCCGGCCAAATCATTACGCAATCGACGAGGCCGGTTTGGACCATGTTGTAGAAATCTGTAAGGCCACCGCGAACGCCAGCCGCGTCCTTGATACCCTCGAGATAGCGCAGGTTCAGACCAGCACCCGCGATCTTGCGTCCTTCAAGGTCTGCAACTTTCTCGACCGGCTCTGAGCAGAACATCTGATATGTGTCGAGCACAACGCCTGTCGCCAGGTAGACCTGATTTTGCGCAGCGAACTCATTCTGCATCGCCGGGTATTCTCGCGCGATCTCGTCGACCGCCTTGGCCACTGCGCGAGCATCCGACGCGACGAATGGTGTCGAGCCCGAGATCCCCTGGCTGGGCAGCTTGGACGAATGGAAGATGGTTGTGACGATGCCAATGTCGCCCAATCCCAACTGTACGCCTTCCAGAACGCCTTTGGGTTTTACAATAGAACCGCCATAGTTCTCCTGCCAGTTCATCTTGTAATTGCCGGACTCGGCCAACCGCTTATCCACTTCAGGAATAAAGAAGTTTGTGAATTCTTTCACCCACAAGGCCCGGTCTGGGTAACCATCAATTACGACAGCTGAAATGGTCTCTTCCGCTGCGGCTGACAGTGCCATAGTGCTTGCCACGGCAACACCCAGCAGACTGCACTTGGTCCAGTTTTTCATTATCTCTCCTCCCAGAAAGTTTGATCTTGTTGCCCTTTATTTGTTCGCCTTGAACCCCGGCAGTCAGTCCTCTCCACACCAACCGATTTGCGCAGCATTGCGACGGCAAAGTACTTGGCCGATTGGCCGCCCACTTGCGTCATTTCCTCATGCATAAGAACAAACCCTGTCGAACGGAAATCGCGGCAGTTTGTGAAACAAACCCGTTTCATCGGCGTAACCTAGATTGCACAGAAAGTTCGATTTGAGGGTGGTTCCTGCAAAGAACTCCTCGTCAACAATCTTGTTCGAAAAGCCTGACATGGCACCAACGTCCAACCCAACAGCCCGTGCCGCGATCATGAAGTAAGCGCCCTGAAGCGTACCATTGCGAAACGCCGTATCGGCCACGTAATCGGGATTATTTTCGAACAACGGCCGACGATCTTCGTGTGGGAAAAGGAAGGGCAGTTCCTTCCAGAACTCCATGTCGTAGGCAATTATGGCCGTGACTGGCGCGCCCATCATCTTTGGCACGTTCTTTGGCTTCAAAGACTTGGCAAGCCGCTCTTTGCCCTCGGCACTTTTCACGAAAATGAACCGCGCAGGCAGTGTATTCATACTGGTCGCACCGTTGATCGTGATGTCGTAAATCTCTTCAAGCAACGCGTCGGAAACCGGCTTGTTTGTCCACGCATAGTGCGACCGAGACTCGCGCAGAATCAAGGCGATTGCGTCATCCGACAGACGAGGAATGCGCGCGCGCAGTTCGCGATGATCTTGCTGCGCCTTGGCGCGAAGTGCTTCCAGCTCTGCTCCGGTCGGTGCGCTCATTCTGCTGCCACCTTTGACCTGTTGTCTTTTTCGTCCACGATCGGGCTGGAACAGACGCCGATACCTTCGATCTCGACCTCAACGGTTTCGCCCGGCTTCAACCAGCGAGGGTCGGGTTTTTTGGCGTGGCCCACGCCCGGCGGTGTTCCCAATGCAACCAAATCTCCCGGTTCCAGGGTCATGAATTCCGAAATTGTCGCGATCACCTGGCGGACACCCCAGATCATGTTGGCGGTATTCGAACTTTGAAGAACCTCATCGCCAACGCGGCTTTCGATCTTGAGGCCCGAAGCGCCTTCGGGCAACTCATCCTGAGTCACGGTGAAGGGGCCAATTGCGCCCGTGTCGTCAAAGTTCTTACCCGGCGTCCACTGAACCGTTTTGCGCTGATAGTCCCGCACCGACCCATCGTTGAAAACGGTATAACCAAACACATGATCCAGCGCGTTTTCTTCCGAGATATGGCGACCGCGTTTCCCAACAATCAGCATCAATTCCGCTTCATAGTCGAAATGCTCGGAAGCCGCCGGTCGCACCATGGGTTTGCCAGCCGCCATGATTGAGTTTTTTCCGCGCATGAACAGCGTGGGGTACTCGGGAATGTCGTATCCACCTTCTTTGATATGGTCGGTATAGTTCAATCCCATGCAAACAATGGTGCCGGGGGCGGCCACCGGCAATGCCGGCGTGATAGTCGAGACTGGCACAGGCACCGCTGCTGAGATTTTATCGGCCATTGAGTCGCTCAAACCAGGATCGGCAATCAACCCCATCAGATCTGTGCCGACACCAGAGTCCAAAGCCGTTAAATTTACTGCTTTTTCGCCGTTCACGGCAAACACCGCGGTACCTTCCGAAGTCTCTCCCACTAGGTATTTCATTTTCATCATCCATATCAGTTTGCTTGATTTTTGCCGATTATTTTGCCATGTGTCAAATAATATCGATTTTATTGGAGGACGCAGATGGTTGCCTGGGCAGACTACAAATCAGAAGCACAGAGCCGCGGCGCACTTGCTTTGGAGCTTTACGTTGCACACAGCACGCCTGCCAAAGCGCCCGAAGACGTGAAGGCGTCACTTCCTGATCACCTGGCATATCAGGCGCAGCTTGAACGTTCGGGTCAGCTGGCTTTTGCCGGACCAATGTCGGATGAAACCGGTGAGCATATGCAGGGAATGGGCCTGATCATCTACCGCGCCGACAGCCTTGAGGCCGCTCGAAATCTAGCCGAGGACGACCCGATGCATAAAAGCGGGGCGCGCAGTTTTGTTCTTCGGCGCTGGATTATCAACGAAGGCTCACTGAACCTGACAGTCGGCCTATCGACCGGAACAAGCGCCCTCAGTTAAAAGCACTTCAAAGATTGCGCATTCAAAGAGGAAAAGTCGGATATGGACGTCATGCTTGATACCGAGGGCAAAGAGAAATCAGCCACTCATGGTGCGTATCGGCGGCTGCGCGATATGATCCTCACAGGCGAGTTGCCGCCCGGACAAAAGCTCAAGATCGAACAACTCCGTGGTCTTCTGGACACCGGCGCAAGCCCGGTTCGCGAAGCGCTTAGCCTACTGACCTCTGACATGCTGGTCGAACGGATCGATCAGCGCGGATTTCGGGCGGCGCCAGTCAGCAAATCCAACTTCGAGGAAATACTTTTGCTCCGATGCAACCTCGAGGAAACTGCGCTGCGCGCTTCCATCGCTAATGCAGATGGAGCTTGGGAGGACAGGCTTGTTTTGCGGCATCACCATATGAAAAAGGCCAATCAAAAAGGTGCACCAGACTTCGAAGACGCCCACAAAGCGTTTCATATGGCCTTGTTGGAAAATGCAAAACTGCCGTTGCTGCTACGGTATTGCTCGCAACTTTATGACCTCAACATTCGCTATCGTTATCTGGCGGCGGGAGGGCCAAGTTACAAAAAGCGCGATATCGCTGCCGAACACCAGCAAATCCTGGATGCCTCACTCGACCACGACGCAGACAGCGCAACCCGGCACTTGCTCAACCACTACCGCCGAACGGGTGAGTACCTGAGCAGTCAGATGGAGTCCTGAAATGCAGCGGAACTGGTTTCTGGGCGATCTGCTGAATCAGCTGTTCGATCGTCCCGGCAAAAAGCGCGGCAACAATGACAATCGATCCATTGCAGAGCTTTGTGAGGCCTTGTTGTCCGCCGAAGGCGAAGTATCGGGCTTCACCCTCGCCTCCACAATTCTTGATCGCTACCAGACCTTGGAAGACCCCGAGAAATTGGAGTTTTTCGCCTATTTGAATGACCAACTTGAGCTGGACGCGGATCAGCTTGCCGAAGTGGCAAGCCTCTATGCCAACGACAGAAGTGTCAATTTATATCAAAAGCTTAGCGAAGTCGCGGAATCCAGAGGGCAAGAGTTGTTGCGCCGATTGAACCAACCATCCGGCGCGACACAAGAACTCGTAGCAATGCGCGTTGACCTATTGCGCTTTCTTAAATCCAACCCCGAGCTCAAACGAACAGATATTGATTTCGTTCATTTGCTGAGAAGCTGGTTCAAACGGGGCTTTCTTGTCCTCAAACAAATCAGTTGGGATACCCCTGCCCGCGTTTTGGACAAGATCGTTGCCTACGAAGCGGTCCATCAAATCAACGATCTGGATGATCTGCGTCGCAAGCTCTACCCGCCGGATCGTCGTTGCTTTGCATTCTTCCATCCTTCGATGCCAGATGAGCCACTGATTTTTGTCGAAGTTGCTCTTACGGCTGAAGTTCCAGACGCAATCGATGCGCTTTTGTCCGAAGATCGGGAACCGATCGAAACCGAACAAGCGAAAGTCGCGGCGTTCTACTCTATCTCGAATTGCCAGAAAGGTTTAACCGGTATCAGCTTTGGCAATCTGTTGATCAAACAGGTTGTAACTGAGCTGTCGCGAGAACTTGAGGGGCTTGATACATTTGTAACCTTGTCGCCGATACCGGGACTGAACCGTTGGCTAGAGGGCGAAACAGACAATCCTGAGGACGGCCACGCCGCCGAGGCCGTACTTGCGGCAACAACCTCACCGCAAGATTTGCGCGCAATGGCCGCCCGGGACCCGTTGTTCGCCAAGCGTGAGGATGGGATGCCGCTGGATCCCGTGGCCCGCTTTCACCTCGGAAAAGGTGCCGAGTTGCACGAGTTGCACGCCGAAGCCGATTTGTCACCGAACGGACGATCACAATCCGGCGGTGCGATGGTGAACTACCTGTACGATTTAAACAAAACAGAACGTCATCACGAAGAGTTCGCGACACATGCGACGATCGAAGCCTCGCGTTCTGTTCGCGCGGCCTCAACCGCTGCGCTTGCGACCAAGCCAAGGGAAAATACCGTGTGACCAACACTCTATGCGACAGCCTGTTTGCCCGGCATGAGGGCAACGAGGCTCCGTTCCTGCAACTCGACGATGACCAGGTTGTGTCCTATGACGCGTTTTTGAAGCGCACCGCGCAGGTCGCGCATGTTTTGCAATACAACGGCGTTTCACCAGGCGATCGCATCGTTGTGCAAGCGCCCAAGCTGGCCGATACGATTGCCCTCTACGCCGCTTCGGTACAGGCAGGTGCAGTCTACCTGCCGCTTAACATAGCCTACACATTGGCAGAGTTGGACTATTTCATCTCTGATGCCCAACCTTCGATGATCGTTTGCGACAGCAGAGACGAAATTGAAGTCGTAAAATTGGCGGTTCGGTCTGGGGCGAAGCTGCGGACATTCGGCGGCGTTTACCCTAGCCTGAGCAGCGAGGCCGACGCGCAGTCCTGCGTATTCGAAACCGTGGATCGCGCTCCGAACGATCTTGCCGCGTTGCTCTACACATCAGGCACCACAGGCCGTTCCAAAGGCGCAATGCTGAACCATCAAAACCTATTGTCCAACGCCCAAGCTCTTGTTGGTCTGTGGGGTATCACAAACGACGATCGCTTGGTTCACGCGCTGCCGATCTTTCACACGCACGGGCCTTTCGTGGCGATGAATACGTCACTGCTCGCCGGTGCCAGAGTTCGCCTTATGCAAAAGTTCGACCTCGGCGCCATCCTGGATGAATTGCCCCAGTCGACCCTTTTGATGGGGGTTCCCACTTTCAATACAAGACTGCTGGCAGACGACCGGTTCACAAAAGAGATTACATTGCTGAGACCATCAGGGACAAGCTGTCGCGCTTCAAACATCCGCGCCGCTCCGAATTCGTCTCGGAATTGCCGCGAAACACTATGGGAAAAGTTCAAAAGAACGTGCTGCACGAACGGTACGCGGACATGGAACTGTCGCCGGCAGAATCTTAGTAAGCCCATCCAGACGCTCAATCAAATCAAGACTTTCAGATCGGATACTACCCTCCCCTTCAGACTGCCAAACTCATTAGGAGATCCATAATGACCCGCATGACGACAAAAGACTTCGGCCAGGAACTTCTGGACCTGTACGACTTTTACGCGCACGGCAAGATCACCAAGCGCCAATTCCTGGATCGCGCCGGAAAGTTCGCGGTCGGCGGCGTGACAGCGGTTGCGTTGCTGAACATGCTCAGCCCGAATTATGCGATGGCTCAGCAAGTGTCATTCAACGATCCCGATATCCACGCAGACTACATTACCTATCCGTCACCCAATGGAACCGGTGATGTCCGAGGGTATCTTGTCCGGCCCGCTGGTGTTGAAGAGCCCCTACCTGGGGTGCTGGTGATCCACGAAAATCGCGGTTTGAATCCTTACATCGAGGATGTGGCGCGCAGGTTGGCAAAAGCTGGATTTATGGCGTTGGCCCCCGACGGTCTGACATCGGTTGGCGGCTACCCGGGCAACGACGCCGATGGGCGCGAGTTGCAAAAGACAGTGGACCGTGTCGAGTTGATGAACGATTTCTTCAATGGGTTTGAATACTTGCTGAACCGAAAAGACTGCACCGGCAAGGTTGGTGCTGTGGGTTTCTGCTATGGCGGTGGTGTGGTCAGCGCAATTGCCGTGGCCTACCCCGAACTGGCGGCAGGAGTGCCATTCTACGGACGTCAGCCTTCGACAGAAGATGTACCCAAAATTCAGGCACCGTTACTTGTTCAGATGGGAGAGCTTGACGAACGCATCAACGCAGGTTGGCCAGATTTTGAAGCCGCTCTGCAATCCAACAATAAGGTTTACGAGGCGTATATCTACGAAAATGCCAACCATGGTTTTCACAACGACAGCACGCCGCGCTATGATGAGGAGATGGCAAACCTAGCTTGGGGTCGCACTATTGATTGGTTTAACACCTACCTGAATTGAGCAGCGCAACGGCGAAGCGTTCACAATTTTGTCATCGCTTCGATGCTTAAAGATTCCGAGAGAGAGTTGTCAGACTAATTCAAACCCGTCTCGGTTATGCCAATATAGCTGCCGGTGCTGTCAGGCGAATTCGAACCAGTCTCAGTTTGCCGCGGAGACCGTGAACCT
>NZ_WQCA01000029.1 GCF_013032445.1 Ruegeria arenilitoris
TCAATTTCTTGAGAAATTTCAATGCCGCCTGCTTGTTTCGGCGTTTGGTGACGATTGCTTCCAGCACTTCACCCTCATGGTCTATGGCCCGCCAGAGGTAGTGCCTCTTACCATTCACTTTCACAAAAACCTCGTCCACGTGCCACTGCCATTTGGAGAATGCGCGCAGTTGCTGGACTCGCTGTTGCCTGATCTCGGAGGCAAACATCGGGCCGAACCTGTTCCACCAATATTGGACTGTTTCGTGACTCACCTCAATTCCGCGTTCGTGCAATAGGTCTTCCACGTTTCGAAGCGACAATGGGAACCGAACGTACAACATCACTGCCAGACGAATGACCTCGGGACTGGTTTTAAAGAATTTGAAACAGGCAGGTCTGGTCATGGGCAAAAGCTACGCAACCGCCCTGCCCGCCTCAACCCAAGTTCTTCTGACAAGACCTGCCCCCGGATTGGAGACATTCGTGGCCAAGGGTTGATGTTGGCAATTGAATTGGTGAGGGATCGGCAACGAAAGAGCCCGAACTCGCGCCTGAGATGCGCCGCATCTATCAGGAGCTCTACGATGATGGCGTTTTGGTACGGATCAACGCAATCAACATCATTCTTTCACCGCCGCTTATCCTGACAACGCAACAGGCCGATCAGATTCTGGGCAGCTTGCGTTCAGTGCGACTGCGCGATCAGTAAAAAATCTGCTCATCCAAAAACGTAATAAGGGCGACCTACAATAGGTCGCCCTTATTGGTTTCATTTTCCCGTTATCACTCGCGGATCGTCAACGCCGGGTTATGGGCAAAGAAGTTGAACGGCATGATGTGAACCGTCTTCCACTCGGTCGACATGACCGGCCAGTCTTCCATTCGAGGGATGTGGTGGAAACCCGCGGTGAACCAGGACACGATATCCTGACCCATCAGCGGCTTGTCCTCTTTGACCCACTCCGCCAGCGTGTCCGAACCGTCGCTTTGCATCGCGTATTTACCTCCTGCATAGCGCTGTTCCTGGTCATAGACAGTCGTCCACGAGGAATACTCAATATAGGCGTTGCGCTTGAACGGAGGGTCGTTTTCGAAGTCGAACGGACCGTAAGCGATCGAGCCGTGGTGGATCATCCAGCCCGGCGTATGGCCCAGATACCCTTCTGCCTGCGGGTTCGAGATATGGACGTGACGAGGCTTGGATGCACTGAAGCGATAGCGTGCGTCCAGCTCACTGTCGGGCATCACGTGCTGCCATGTCCACATCGACTTGCGCGGGCTGTCCGCAGGTACTTCGGCCGGGATGATTTCCATCAAACCCATGTGGTTGACCGGCTGGTCGATGTCAAAGTCGATACGGAAGTTGAAATAATGATCATGGTTGGCCGCAACCAGATGCGGTGCAATCAATGTGCCGTACTTCGTTTCTTCCGCAGCCGTCGGGTCGTCCATCGAAGTCGACACTACGCCCTTGATCGCATCCAGACCGGTTGCGCCGATCTTGATGAACATCTGACCGTCCTGCTTGAAGCGGTAGTCGATCAGGTAATCGTAGTTGCCGACCTCCGACGCAGTGCGCACAACCAGTTCTGTTTCCGAGCGACCTTCTGCCGGAACGAAGTTGTCGGGCGTCTGAGCAAAAATCTCAAAATGGCGCCAGGCCGGATCGCCGATGTTACGCTCGAAAATGCAGACCGCATCCGGGATTTCCAGCGGCATACCCGCATCGTCTGCGATTACAGCGGGCAGGAAAGTTGCATATTCAGGGCAGTCAACACCCGCGCGCAGCGGGGTCAGGAACAGACCGAACCCGTATTCGCCACTGTCCATATAGGTCCGCCAGTACCAACCGTCGGTCGGATCCATGTATGGCACGAACACTTCAGACAGGTGGGTTTGATAGATGACCGAACGCCAGTTGCCCTGGTCGTTAACATCAATGTTCGAAACAACCAGACCGGCACGCTTTTCCGCACGTAGGTTCATGCGCCAGATGTCCCATTCCAAATGGCCGCCGTCCAGCGTGTAGTTCGGACCACCTTCCTGTGTCAGCAAAACCTTGTTGGTTTCGGGACGCAGCTCGGCACGTTCTGCTACCTCTTCAACCGTGTAACCCCAAGGATCCTCGGGCAGCGGGATAGCACCTTTGTCGATGACCTCAATGACTTCTTGCTTGCCAATGTCATAGACCGCAAACAATCCTTCGATCGGTTTTGCATAGAAGTTTGAACCGGCCGGGTTCTGATAGCACGGCACTTTCATCAGGCGCGTGCCTTCAAAATCAGGGGTGAAGAAGTTACCCGCGGTCAAAGGTAAGCAAAAGGCGTCTTCATTTGTTAGCCCGCGCGCTTCCAGCCCTGCAATCATGTCGGGATGGCCAAGAGCACCTTCCAGCGCGCCGATGAATTCGGCGAACAAAACCATCGGCTGACCCGAGCCTTCGATGGCAAAGTTCTCTTCGACCGTGCCTTGCGTAATGTTTACGATCGCCTCACTAAAACCTTGGTCAGTGGTGTAGTGCACCATTGCTTTACGATCCAGTGCGTCGCCTTCCTTCCAAGCCAGAACCTCAGCTTTTGATGGCTCGTGCAGGTCGATCAAAGGGAACAACGTCTCGTCCGTGACGGTACCGCTCTCCTTCAGGATCGTATTGATTTGTTGGAGTTCATCGGGCGTCAACCCGTCCAATGGATGCGCAAGGGCCCCGCCGGCGAAAACGGCCCCCAATGCTGTCGTGGCAAGGATATTCCTAAATTTCATGTTTCCTCTCCTGTTCACGTGTTTCAGCTGAATACGACTTGAATGTCAGTGTATTCCGCTAGACCTTCGTCGGCGAATTCGACGCCAACCCCAGATGATTTGACCCCGCCAAACGGGGCGTTGGGTTGAATGGCGCCATGTTTGTTGATCCAGACCGATCCGCATTCCAGGCGGCTGGCAATGGCCTTGGCGGCGTCGATATCGGACGACCAGACCGAGCCGCCCAGCCCATTTGGGCTGTCATTGGCTGCGGTAATCGCGTCTTCCACATCCGAATATTTGATGATTGGCAGCGCCGGGCCAAACTGTTCTTCATCGACCAGCGGATCGCCATTTTTTAGCCCTGCTATAATCGTGGGAGGGAAGAACAACCCGTCGCCCGGCGCGCCACCCAGCAGTACCTGGCCGCGTTCTTTTGCGTCGGCAACCAGGCGGCTGACTTTGTCAAACTGCATCTTGTTCTGAACCGGGCCCAAGATTGCGCTGTCATCCATCCCATCGCCCACCGGGATACTTCGCGCAAAGGCGACAAGCTCTTCACAAACTTCATCATGGATGCTTTCGTGGATATAGAGGCGCTTCATCGCAGCGCAGGTCTGGCCATTGTTGATGAAACCGCCCCAGAACAGACCTTCGGCAATCGCTTGCGGGTCCGCGTCGGGCAGAACGATACCCGCATCGTTGCCGCCCAGTTCCAGCGTCAGGCGTTTCATGGTTTCCGCTGCCGAGGCCATAACCTTCTGCCCCGTCGCACAGGAGCCGGTAAAGACGATCTTGCGGATATCGGGATGAGCTGACATGGCCCCGCCGATATTGTCACCCTTGTCATCGCTGGTGATCACGTTCACGACGCCCGCAGGCAGTACTTCGTTCATGATCTGAACAAGGCGCAGCGTTGAAAGCGGTGTCAGTGGCGAGGGTTTGACGACAACGGTATTGCCGGTACGCAACGCTGGCATGATGTGCCAGATCGCAATCATCACCGGGAAATTCCAAGGCGTGATCGAACCCACAACGCCCAGTGGCTTGCGGTGCAATTCAACGCGGCCTTCGTTGTTGTCCTGCAGCACTTTCATTGGCAGGGACAGCCCAGCAGTATATCCTGCCCAGGCCCCTGCCCCGCCCATTTCCCAGCGCGACCCGAGGCCATTCAGCGGCTTTCCCTGCTCAGCTGTGATGATCTGTGCAAGCTCCTCGGAATGTTCTCCAATCTTCTGCGCAACAGCCTCGCATGCGGCTTGCAGTTCTTCGTCCGATTTGGCTGACCAACTTTGGAAAGCAGCTTTCGCAGCTGCAACAGCAGTGTCCAGATCGGCGCTTGTTGCGTTGGGCGCACGCCCTGCAACTTCACCGGTTGACGGGTTCAATACGTCAAAGCTGGCGGCGGTAGATACCGGTTGACCCCCGATAGTCAGATCGTATTCGATCACGGCTTGTCCTCCCTAAATCGCGATGCCCGTGCGCGAACGCAACAAGGCTGGGGAGAATTATTATCCGACCGGTCGGTCGAGTCTTGGGGTTTTGCGCCAAATATTATGGTTTAGGACGACATATTCTTCCGCACCGCTCCCGGTGAGACACCAAATCGTTCCCGAAAGACCTTGTAGAAATGCGACAGGTCGTTGAAACCGGAATCGTAAGCAACTGCAGCGATCGTGTCGCGCCCTACGTCAGAGTTCACCTCTTTTAGCCGGGCTTTCGCTGTTTCAAGCCGCACGGACATAAGGCGTTTGCTGGCGGTTTCCCCAATAGTTCCGAAATGACGCTGAAGTGTCCGGGGGGAAACCTGCAACGCGTCGGCCAAAGCCTGAGGCCCAAATGCAGGGTCTGTCGCGTTCCGTTCAATCAGTTGAAGAGCGCGCGAGAGGACCGCGTTTGCTTCTCGCCCGCGTTGGTCTTCCTGATGGCTGACACAGCGGAAATACGCACCTAACAAGCTCAGAAAGGCTTCGCCCAATTGCGGGGCTACAGCGGCTTCCTCGGTAAATATCTTGGCCAACACGGCACGCATGGCGAAAAACAGGGGGTCGTTACGGTCTACTGCGATACCACCGGTGCAAATCTCACCGAATCTATGGACCATCTCGTCACGTGGTAAATGGATCGAGACCTGACGCGAGTTTATCCCGTCATAAACAAACTCGGACCGTTTCGCGCTGTCGACCAGATACATGTCGCCCGGGCCTAGCAAAACCGATGTATCATTTTGGTGGATGCGGCAGTTTCCCTTGTCCTGGATGAGCAGAAACAAGTGCTCACCGGGATCTTTTCGGATCATACGCTCGTCCCGAAAAACCCTTTGAGCGTCAAGCGATACGATTGCCGTCTCAAAACGTGAGACCGGCAAAGTGGAGATATCCCCGTCAATGCGTCCACGCGTGGCAATACCGGACTCGACAGCAAACTGCCCACAGATCTTTTCCAGATCCCTAGAAAACCCCTCTACAGATCGTGAACGTAAATTCGTCCGCACAAGCGGTTTAAAATATGCGCTGTCTGGCTGTGGCTTCATGGGTGTCGTGCTTGCTGTGACAGAATTAGCTTAAAGAGTATCCGTGATGTGAGTTTTCAGCAAAGCGTTTTGTATTCTGTAAGCTCGGCGGGTTTAGCGGAATCAGCCCAATTGATGGCAATATCGCCTCTGATTTCATTGTGCGTTGCAGGGCATGTAGGGAGCATAACCAAGATTAGGATATCATGATGCCCAACCTTCTATGCCTCGACCTGCTGGCCTGTGTGGCCTACTTCATCGCAATGGCCACAGCTCATTTCTTTGGAATCAAGCTGCCTATTCTGTTCGTCTACTATGACACGCCTTTCTATGCGTATCAGGACAAGATCATCTCGTTCGCCGTGATCAGCTATGTCGGCCTGTTCTACGCCGCTTCTCGCGATATAAAGGTGGGGCCGATAGCATTGGCTGTTCTGTTTGCCACTGTTCTGGGTCTGACCTCTGTCAACATGTCCGAGGCTCTGGCATCGGTCTTGACCGAAGGTCAGACAACTTGGCCGTACTGGCCACATCCAGCACGAGTTTACGCCCAGCTATTCGTTCAATCATATGCAAGGTCAGATCGGTCCATGCCATTACACCGCCTGCTGTCACAATGCTTCCCAAGTCTACCAAGAGACGGTCCGTATCGATTATTGCGCTTGGATGGGTCCGATGGAACACGGCCGAGTGACGCCAATGCGTGGTTACGCGCCGACCATCAAGCAATCCGGTCTCTGCCAGCAGGAAAGCCCCAGAGCAAACTGACGCCAAAACGGTACCGGGTCGGTGAAGCTCTACTAGTCGATCCTGCCACCCACTCGGGAGTTTGGGTGGGTCTGAAGACAATGCAGGGGGAAAGACGATAACCCCAGGTCGGCCAATTGGTTGCGGCGCGATCTCAGTTGTGAACAGCGAGGATCGAAGATTTTCGGCCTGTGTATTCGCATAATCCAACAGGTCTTTCATTCCCCATTGAGCGGATTTCTGAGCCCCCGGATAGTCGACAATCTGAAATGCTACCGAATGGCCCATTGTGATTAATCGCCAGGCCCAAGTCCGACAATGCCTAGCCCTACGTTACTATTTTTTTCCTGTCATCTAAAAAACTTGGGCCTCTCCTCAGATTAGAGGACAGGCCCAAATTCAGTCCAATAAAATGATCTACAAAGGCGTTTTCAATCCCAAAGTCTTCAGCGTGTCATCCATCGTCTGGCTCCAGCGCTCCCTCAGGGAACTGTTTTTATTCCGCCGCAGACCAAGCGATTTTAACAACTCGAACCGTTTCGGATCGTCGCCCCCGAAAGACACCGCGACGCGAGGCCACCAATAGTCGACCGAGACCTGCATATGCTTAGCTTCGCCTCGTTCGATCAACTTAATTGCGCCTTCCATCGCCAATTCGCCATGATGAGCTTCGATCGGTGCGATTGAGCGGAACACTTCGGCCAGAGGTTGGTAGGAAATCGTAGAATACTCAGCCAGTTGTTCGGCGACGGCGCGGCTCATGAGCAGATTCATGATCACGGCGTCCGTCCAACCCGAGAATGGATAGTTGAACACAGCCAAGCGCATATCATGTTCGGAACGCGTTGCTCCGATATCTGCATCCCGGCTTAACCGGGCCGTCCACGGATGATGATTGACGTAACGTTCCGTGTCGGCTCCGAACTCTCCCATAATGCTAAGAACACGATTTGCATGATCCGTTTTTTCAAGCACGATCTTAGCGGCAGCAATGCGTTCTTTAATTCCCGGCCCGAGGTTTATTACGTCAGCGAAACCGGCAGCGCCTGCCAGTTCACTGTCCACAAAGGTTGCCATCAGTTTCAGCAGCTCCGCGCGATAGCGCGGTGGAACATTTGAAGGGTTGGTCAGCACGCCGCCTGCGGCAAGATAGCTGTCGAGAGTCATAGTGTCGGTCATGTCTACCTCTCCTTTACTGATCGAAATCCACGACCACTCGGTCTGTTACGGGATAGGCTTGGCAGCTCAGCACATAACCCTTCGCAACCTCGTAGTCCTCAAGCGCGTGGTTCGCGAGCATCTCAACCTCTCCTTCCAGCACCTTGCAGCGACAGGTCGAACATACACCGGCTTTGCACGCGTATGGGGCGTCCATCGCGTTTTCCAAAGCTGCGTCAAGAATGGACAGGTCCTTGGGAACGGTCAGGGTCTGGGTAGAACCGTCCAGCGTAATGGACGCGCTAGTCTGATTGTCCGTCCGGTCGGCATCCGCCGAACTTGCTTTGCGCTTGGCGCGACCCGGCTGCGCGCTGGCAAAAAGTTCGAATTTAATCTGGCTGTCGTCTAGCCCGTGTTCGCGCAGGGCAGCCGCAATACCCAGCATCATTGGTTCGGGACCACAAATGAACGCCGTATCGACGTTTTCGATGTCGACCCAGTGCTTGAACAACTCGGCGCATTTTTCTTGCGTCACCAATCCGGTGAACAGGTCGATTTCCTGGGAATCCGTCTCGAGAATATGGATCACGTTGAGGCGACCCATGTAGAGGTTCTTGAGGTCCTCCAGTTCTTCGCGGAACATGATCGTGTTGATACCCTTGTTGGCATAGATCAGCGTAAACCGCGATTGGGGTTCACGTGAGAGCGTTGTTTTGAGGATCGACAGAACGGGTGTAACGCCCGACCCTCCGGCAAAACCGAGATATTGCTTTTCGGCATTCGCATCGATCGGAGCATGAAAACTGCCCATCGGCGGCATGGCCTGCACTATGTCCCCGACATTTAGCTCTGTGTTGGCCCAGCCAGAGAACGCCCCGCCATCGACACGCTTGATACCAACCTGCAATACGCCGTCGTCTTTGCCTGCGCAGATCGAGTAGGACCGGCGCAGTTCTTCGCCTTCAAATTCGCGGCGGAACGTCAGGTATTGACCCGCGGTGAAGTCAAACTCTTCCGCTGCGCCGTTTACAGGCTCCAGCGTCAAAACCACCGCATCACGGATCGTTGTGTGGATATCGGTGACCTTCAGGTCGTGGAAACGTGCCATCCGGTGCTCCTCCTTAGATGCACTTGAAATAATCAAAAGGTTCCAGACAGTCGGTGCAGCGCCAGTGCGCCTTGCATGGGGTCGAGCCAAACTGGCTGACCTTCTCAACCGCCTTGCTGCCACAATGCGGGCAACGTTCCGGGCCGCCCGCCGGTTGCGGCGGCGCGATGCCATATTCTTCAAGCCGTGCGCGGCCCTTGTCGCTGAGCCAATCGGTAGTCCAGGTGGGCGAGATGGTGGTTTCGATCCGCAGATCCTCAATCCCGTGATCCCGCAACGCTGTTTCGATGTCCATGCTGATGACGGACGTCGCCGGACAGCCGGAATAGGTTGGTGTAACCTTCACCTTCAGCGTTCCGGCATCCCAGCGTACATCTCGCACAATACCAAGATCGACCACTGAAATGACGGGTATTTCAGGGTCGGGAACGGCATCCAGCCATTCCCAAATCTGGTCTGTCGGCACCTGATCCATGTCAGCTTACCAGCTTGCGCCGGGATAGGCGCGTTGCAGCCATTGCATCTGAGTCAGCAAGTGCCCCAGATGTTCAGTATGCATCTGCCCGGTGCGCCCGCCCTTATGCGCGAAATCGCTTTCCGGGATTGCGAGTGTCGCGTCTGCCAAAACCCGCTGGACCAAAGCGTCAAACTCAGCGCGCAAATCGGCGGGATTGGGCGCTATGCCAGCCGATGCCATCTCGGCATCCACCTCGTCACCGACGAACATCTCACCAACGTAAGGCCACAGATAGTCCAGTGCCGCTTGCATCCGGTCGTGGCTTTCAGCCGTTCCGTCGCCCAATCCGACAACCGTGTCACTTGAGCGTTCCAGATGATAGGCAACCTCTTTACTGGCTTTGGCTGCAATTGCTGCAACACGTTCGTCTGACGATTTGATCAGACGCCCCAGCATGATCGAATGCCACGCATCAAACAGGAACTGGCGCATCAGGGTCCGGCCGAAGTCTTCATTCGGAACTTCGACCATCAGAACGTTGCGGAAATCCCAGGCATCGCGCAGGAACGCCAGGTCATCAGCGCTCTTATTGCCGTCGATCTCGCCGGCAAGACCCAACCACATCTGGGTCTGGCCGATAAGATCCAGCGCGGTATTGGCCAGTGCAATATCTTCTTCAAGCACGGGCGCATGGCCGCACCACTCGCTCACGCGGTGACCAAGGATGAGTGTGTTGTCACCCATTCTTAGCAGAAACTGCAGGAAAGCTTCGTCGCGGGTCATTACATCGCCCCCACTTCTTCTGGGATGTCGAAAAATGTCGGGTGACGATACACCTTGCTTTCGCTGGGTTCATAAAGCGGGCCTTTGTCACTGGGGGACGAGGCCGAGATATTGTTCGCTTCGACCACCCAGATCGAGACGCCTTCATTGCGGCGCGTATAGACGTCGCGGGCGTTCTTAATCGCCATTTCCGCATCCGGAGCGTGCAGCGAGCCAACATGGCGGTGGCTCATACCGTGCTGACCGCGGATAAAGATTTCCCACAGGGGCCATTCGTTTTTCATCGGGTTTCCTCCTCAGGTCAGGCTTATTCAGCGGCCACTTGACCAGCGCGTTTCTTCTTTGCGTGGGCCAGCAAACCATCACGCACCCATTGTCCATCGTCCCAGGCTTTGTTTCGCACGGCCAGGCGGTCTGTATTGCAAGGCCCGTTGCCTTTGATGACATCAAAGAACTCGGACCAGTCCGGTTCCGAGAAGTCGTAGTGGCCGCGTTCTTCGTTCCATTTCAGGTCCGGATCAGGGACGGTCAGCCCAAGGAATTCAGCCTGCGGCACCGTCTGATCGACGAATTTCTGACGAAGTTCGTCATTGGTATTCATCTTGATTTTCCAGGCCATGGATTGGGTCGAATGCACCGAGTCCTTGTCAGAGGGCCCGAACATCATCAGCGACGGGTACCAAAAGCGATTCAAGGCATCCTGCGCCATCTTCTTCTGCTGGGGCTTCCCTTCGGCCATCTTACGAATGGCATCGTACCCCTGACGCTGATGAAAGCTTTCTTCCTTGCAAATCCGGATCATGGCACGTGAGTAGGGCCCGTAGGATGTACGCTGTAGCGGCACCTGGTTCATGATCGCGGCACCGTCTACCAACCAGCCGACCGCGCCGATATCGGCCCAGTTCAGTGTGGGATAGTTGAAGATCGACGAGTATTTCATCCGACCGTCCAGCAGCATCTCAGTCAACTCGTCCCGGCTGACGCCCAGAGTTTCCGCCGCGCAATAAAGGTAAAGCCCGTGTCCGGCCTCATCTTGCACCTTGGCCAGCAGGATCGCCTTGCGTTCCAATGTGGGCGCGCGCGTGATCCAGTTGCCCTCAGGCAGTTGACCAACAATCTCAGAATGGGCGTGCTGACCAATTTGGCGGATCAGGGTTTTGCGATACCCTTGCGGCATCCAGTCCTTCGGCTCGATCTTGATGTCCGCGTCAATCTTTGCCTGGAATTCGGCTAGCTTTTCAGGATCATCGTTTGTGGCCTCAGACTTAACCATTTGTGCGTACATCGTATTTCCTCCTGTCGGATGGGATCAGATTTTGAATACGTGGCTTAAAACCCGCATGTTTCCTTTGAATGCAGTACCACCAAGGTCCTTTGCCAAACGCTGTAAAACGTCAGCAAATCCATAGCTGGGAATAGCGGCCTCGACTTGGGCGACTTGATCGCGCGACAGACCTTTGCGCACCTTGCCCCCTGTCGCATCTATCCAGTCACCTTTTCTGCAGGCGTTGACTACGTCGGCATGCGGCCCGCGGTAGGGTGTAACCTTGTGGTGCCAATGAATGGCGTTGCGGAGCAACTCTGGATCCAATCCCCAACCATTTTCGGCGTTGTCCCGAAGCGCCAGCTCTTCGGAGGGCTCCAGGTAAGCAAGGTCGTGTTTGGTCCACAGTCCGATATCGTGATAGACGAAGGCCGTCTCGACCAACGCACGATGCGTGTCATCGCCGCCGAGGAAATGCATGGCGTAGGTAACCACGCGATAAACATGGCCTCGATAGGCCTTGTAGTCTTCTCCGAGAACATCTTGATACGGCTCGAACAGCCGCTCGACCCGTTCGCTGTGGTCGATTATGTGGATCGCCTCAGTCAAAACAGTTCTCTCCCTATCAAACCCGTTCCAGGATCAAGGCTGCGCCCTGGCCGACACCCACACACATCGTGCATAGCGCGTACCGCCCTCCTGTTCGGCGCAGTTGATAGGCGGCGGTCAACACCAGCCGTGCTCCGGACATGCCCAACGGGTGCCCTATGGCAATGGCACCGCCATTCGGGTTCACATGCGGCGCGTCGTCAGCCAGGCCCAATTCGCGAAGTGTTGCCAGCCCTTGAGACGCAAAGGCTTCGTTCAACTCTACCACATCCATCTGATCGATGGTCAGTCCGGCACGTGCCAAAACCTTGCGGCTGGCCGGAACAGGGCCAATACCCATGATGCGCGGCGCGACTCCGGCAACGGACATGCCCACAACCCGTGCAATGGGAGTAAGTCCGTTATTTGCAGCAGCCGCCTCATTGGCCATCAATATGGCTGCGGCGCCGTCGTTGACACCGGATGCATTGCCCGCCGTAACCGTTTTGTCCGGGCCATTCACACCCTTGAGGCCCGACAGCTTTTCAGCCGTTGTTCCCGGGCGGGGATGCTCGTCAGTATCGACCACTATCGGGTCACCCTTGCGCTGCGGGACCGAGACCGGAGTGATTTCATCCGCGAACAGCCCAGCCTCATGCGCGGCTGCCCATCGGGCCTGACTGCGCACAGCAAAACTGTCCTGATCCGCTCGGCTGATGCCATAGTCGCCGGCAACGTTGTCTGCGGTTTGCGGCATCGAGTCGACGCCATAATCCTGCTTCATTTTCGGGTTCACAAAGCGCCAGCCAATGGTCGTGTCGTAAACCGCATTGCTACGCGTAAAGGCAGATGTCGCCTTGGGCATCACAAAGGGTGCGCGGGACATACTTTCGACCCCACCTGCGATAGCCAGATCATAGTCACCCGCTTTGATACCTCGGGCAGCCATTCCAACTGCATCCATGCCGCTGGCGCACAGGCGGTTAATGGTGGTTCCCGGTACTTCAATCGGCAATCCGGCCAACAATGCCGCCATCCGCGCCACGTTCCGGTTGCTTTCACCGGCCTGGTTGGCGTCGCCATAGATTACATCATCCACGCTGGACCAATCGACTTGCGGGTTGCGCTCTTTCAGGGCAGCCAGCGGGATGGCCGCCAGATCATCCGTGCGAACCGACGACAACGCACCACCATACCGACCAATCGGAGTGCGCGTCGCGTCGCAAATGAATGCATCCATCAGTGAATTCTCCTGTACGTTCGCGTCCATTTATAGACCGTATGGTCGGTTTATAATGTTTTCACCGATTCGAGGCAAGTATCATGTTACCAAAAATTGACCTTTCATACCTACTTCGTAACATATAAATAGTAAGCTTGCCGAGAAAACCAAACCTGCGTTCTTCGCAGTGTCAGAAAGGAATTTGGACCAAACCCTAAGTAGTCAGCTCTGCTTCCAGAATTGCGAGTAGCGGTCGAGGCAACCTGTCCAAAAGCTTGGAAACTGCCTCGCGGCAGGCGGGACCTTTCCAGTCACTTGGTAGAAAACCTGCCGGCAAGACCGGGTGTCGCAGAATGATGCGGCGCCAATTGTGGACAATGAGAACACGCAGCGCCGCCGTTTTCATCGGATCATCCACGCCGGTCGGCGGCAACAATTCGTCGATGGCCTGGACTGATTTCCAAAAATCATCATACGCGGCTTTCAGCGGCTCCGGCCCCAACAACTCACGTAGCCAATCGGGCACCGAAATCGCGTTGATCTCAAAACCAAGCAATTCTTCCAGATCGCCTGGCATCGGCCCTGCTGCCATCGCTGTAGACGGGTTCACTGAAATATATTCCCCGGTCAGCAACTGATCTGCCAATTCCTTTCGGGATGGTTCCGAGTTGCTTGAAATCAGTACATGCCAGATGTCTGGCTTGGACGTTTCGCGAGCATAAATGCGCGGCGCAGCAGCTGCGCTTTGATTTCGACCATATTCTGTAAGCCGATGGACGCTCGCGCGCCCGACACGAGTACTTTCGATCCATCCCTCTTTGCGCAATCGGTGCAAAGCCACTCGGGTCGCTTCTGCCTTGATGCCAACAAGGCTCGTCAACGCAGTAATCAATGATCCGCTTATTTGATCCGATTTGCTTTGCGCCAGATCGCCAAAGATCGTGACAAGCACCGACCACACCCGCAGCGACCCCTCGGAGGTCAAATGACCAATACAACATTCGAACCAGTCTGAAGAAGCGTCTTTCATGATCGCAGTATAGGCGGGCCGGATCGGATTACCATCCGGCCCGGCACGTTCAGTAGGCTACCATTGTCAGCAGCTCGTATTCTGCAACAAGGTCATCATCCTGTTGTGTCATCGTGACGTGCCAGCGAACCTCGCCATACTGATCGTTGCGTTTGGTCTTTGACTTGACGGTCAGGCGAACCTTGATGCTGTCCCCTGCCACAACCGGCTTCATGAAGCGCAGCCCGTCCAGACCCGTATTGGCCAGAACCGGCCCCTCGTTCGGTTCGACGAACAATCCGGCAGCGAAGGACAACAGCAGGTATCCATGCGCGACACGGCCCGGGAAGAACGGGTTGCGTTTCGCGGCGGCCTCATCCGTGTGCGCATAGAACGTATCGCCAGTGAATTCCGCAAAGTGTTCGATGTCTTCGATCGTTACGGTCCGCGGCTCCGTGTGAATTGTCTCACCGATGGCCAGATCGTGGTAGCGACGCGTGAAGGGGTGAGCCGGACCTTCGATCTCTGTCGCGCCCGTGACCCATTTCGACCCAATCGCGGTCAACAGATCGGGCGATCCTTGAATGGCCGTGCGCTGCATATAGTGTATTACGCCCCGCACGCCGCCCATTTCCTCTCCACCACCTGCGCGGCCCGGACCGCCGTGGACCATATGCGGCAAGGGCGAGCCGTGGCCCGTGGACTCTTTCATAGAGTCGCGGTTGTTGAAATAAAGCCGCCCGTGATACGCCCCGGCACCCATGGCGAATTTGCGCGCTACATCAGGGTCGTGGGTAATAACCGAAGCGACCAGAGACCCCTGCCCCTTGTTCGCCAGCTCAATTGCGTGGTCAGTGTCGCGGTACCCCATGATCGTGCTGACCGGGCCGAAGGCTTCGGTGTCATGAACACGCTTTGCTGCATCCGGCTTGGCGCAATGGAACAGCATCGGTGGCAGGAAAGCCCCCTTTTCAGCATCCGCTCCTTGCACGGCAAAGTCGTCCGGATTGCCAAATACGCGTTCCGCCTCTTGGCCGATGATCGCTGCCTTTTCCAAAACATCCTGTTTCTGGCCATTCGAGACCAGGGCGCCCATGCGTGTGGTTTCAAGTTTCGGGTCGCCGATAACTGTTTTTGCCAGTCGCGCAGAAAGTGCTTCGATCACGGCCTGCACATGAGGCTCGGGCGCAATTATCCGGCGGACTGCGGTACATTTCTGACCTGCTTTTGTGGTCATCTCGCGCTGAACTTCTTTGATGAACAGGTCAAATTCCGGCGTCCCCGGTTCGGCGTCACTGCCCAGCACCGAACAATTCAGACTGTCCTGTTCTGCCACGAAACGAACGGAGTTCTCCAGAATGACAGGGTTAGAACGTAGTTTCAGCGCAGTATCGGCCGAGCCGGTGAAGCTGACCACGTCCTGCACGGTCAGGCGATCCAACATGTCACCCAGACCACCCGACACAAGCTGCAGCGCTCCGACAGGCAAAATACCTGACTCCAGCATCAGCCGGACGCACAGTTCGGTCACGTAGCAGGAATTCGTCGCCGGTTTGACGATGGCTGGAACACCAGCCAGCAATGTCGGAGCCAGCTTTTCCAACATACCCCAAACCGGAAAGTTGAATGCGTTGATATGAACTGCCACACCCTGCAGCGGCGTGCAGATGTGTTGACCGACAAACGTACCATTACGCGACAGCTGTTCGACATCACCATCCAGATACACGTGACCGTCGGGCATTTCGCGGCGACCTTTCGATGCAAACACGAACATCGTACCGATCCCACCATCGATATCGATCAGATGATCCGACTGCGTCGCCCCCGTGTTGAAAGACAGGTCATACATGACCTGCTTGTGCTGCCCCAAGTGCACCGACAATGCTTTGAGCATCTTGGCGCGCTCGTGAAAGGTCATCTGACGCAACGCCGGACCACCAACGTTGCGCGCATAGTCCAACATGCTCTGCGCATCCAACCCATTGTTGCCTGCGGTCGCGATCACCTCACCGGTCACAGCACTGGCAATGTTGCGGGCCCCCTCGCCCGGCGCGATCCACTCACCGGCCGCGAAACTTGAAATCTGTTGGATCGTCATGAGTCTCTCCTCAGTCCTGAGATGATCTACGCGGCCCTATGCGCGCGGTTATGGCAGTTATAATATTTACCGTACGGTCGGTCAATAAAAAGACCGATTCATTTTCTTGTTGAGTCACGTCAAACCTGTGCGGGTAACGCAGCGAAGCCGCGAAAGCGAATCCGCCCCCCGCGTTTTGCGCCATCTGCAATCTGATAGTTTGGAAAGCGATTCAGAAACCGGCTGACCGCTATCTTGCCCTCCATCCGAGCAAGAGTCAGACCGACGCAGGTGTGCGGGCCACCGGCAAATGCGTGGTGCTTGTTGGGTCGGCGGTCCAGAAGCATGTCGTCTGGCCGGTCAAACTGCCTTGGGTCGCGGTTGGCGGCACCAATGCACAGATGAACATCCGTGCCCGCCGGAATAGTGTGCCCGTGCAGTGTTACATCTTCGGTGGTCAGGCGATTACCAAACTGGTTCGGGCTTTCCAGACGTAAGAACTCGTCCACCGCCGTGGCAATTTGGTCGGGCCTGTTCAGCAATTCGGCCCGTTTGTCTGGATGCCGATCCAGCAAGTCCAGCGCATTGCCAATCAGGTTTGTCGTGGTCTCGTGCCCTGCGTTCAGAATGAAGATGCAATTCTGGTACAGCTCAACCTCAGTCAGGCCGCCGTCCGGGTCGTCTTGCATCAACCGTGTCAGGACGTCCGTTTCCGGATTGCCGGGGTTAGCTCTTCGATCATCGACGATTTGCCCCAAGAAGGCCTTGAACTCCAAGACTGCGCGATTGCCCCACTCTTCCTGCTCAGGTGTCAATTGCGGCTCCAGGGCGCCAAGAATGGCCAAAGACCAGTCCCGCAACGGTCCGCGTTCGGATCTGGGAATGCCCAACAGGTTGCCGATGACTTCGATCGGGATCGCCCCGGCAAAATCCTCGATCAACTCGACCGTGCCCTTGGCCTGCATTTGTTCCAGCAAGTCATCGACAAGCTGGATCAAACCGGGCTCCATCTGGGCCAAGGCACGAGGGTTCATCGCCCCGACCATCACCTTTCGAACTCGCGTATGCAGAGGCGGGTCGTTGAACACCAGACTGGTGGTGTGGTGTTCATACAGCGGGCTATCGACACCGTATTTGGGACCAAACACCGGTTTTTTGTCCGAGATAAACCGGGCCGTATCTCGATAGACTAGGTCCAGATCCTCGTACCGCGACAGAATCACCGAGCCGTCAGACTGAGGGCAAACCGGTATATCCTCGCGTAGTGCCGCATAAGCTGGATAGGGATTCTCGTGAAACCCGTCAGGAAGCGCAGTCAGTGAGAACATCAGTGACCCATCGCCCCCATATGCTCGGGCAGAACCAGCACCAACCACGGCACCAAAACGATCAGGGCCAGACGGAAGATGTCGGCAATCCAAAATGGAGTAACACCCTTGAAGATCGTTGCCGTCGAAACATCCCCCACCACACCTTTCAGAATGAACACGTTCAAACCGACCGGCGGGGTGATCAGACTGATTTCCGTCACGACAACAACCACGATACCAAACCAGATCGGGTCATAGCCCATTGACGTCACCAGAGGGAAAAAGATCGGCACGGTCAGCAAAAGCATCGACAACGATTCAAACACGCAACCCAGGATGATGTAGATACCCAGGATCATCAGGATCACCACGAAAGGCTCCACGTCATAGGCCGTGACCAATCCGATCAGCGCCTCAGGCAGGCCAGCGAGGTTGATGAAGTTCGAAAAGATCTGAGCGCCAATCAGAACCGAGAACAAGGCCGCGGCAGTATATGTCGTCTCTTTCAGCACCTCGAAGGTCGAACTCAGAGTCAATCCACCGCGCGACAGGGCGATCAGAAAAGCTCCCATAGCGCCCATGCCAGCTGCTTCCGTCGGGCTGAACGTCAGATTCAGCGGGTGGAAGTCAAACGCACCATAAAGCCCGCCGATAACCAGAAAGAACAACAGCAACACCGCCCAGACTGAACGCAGCGCTGTCAATTTTTCGCCCCAACCGTGTTTCTCACCAGAAGGTCCAGATTCCGGGTTGCGCCAGACGGTCCAACGAACTGCAAACAGGTACAGAAGGATGCCAAGCACACCGGGAATGATACCGGCGACAAACAGCTTGCCGATGGATGTTTCGGTCAGCAAACCGTAGATAACAAGGATCACAGACGGAGGGATCAGAATACCCAGCGTACCACCTGCCGCAATCGACGCGGTCGACAACTCATCCGAATACTGGTAGCGGCGCATTTCCGGCATTGCGACCTTGGACATCGTTGCCGCCGTCGCCAAAGACGAGCCGCAAATGGCCGAAAACCCACCACAGGCGGCAACCGTAGCCATCGCGATCCCGCCTTTGAAATGCCCCAGAAAAGCATTCGATACGGCGTAAAGTTCGCGCGCAAGCCCGCCCTTGTTCACGAACAATCCCATCAAGATAAACAGCGGAATAACCGAAAGGCCGTAATCTTGTGCGGTGTCAGTGATCTGGCGACCTACCATTGACATCGCCGCCTTCAGGCCGCGTTCCGAGAGAATGCTGCCCCCGCGTTCATATGCAAAACCCAGCGTCCCGACGAGGCCCATTGCGAATACAATCGGCAAGCGCAGGAGTACGAGAATAAGAACAAGGGCAAAACCGATCAGCGCAGCGGTCATTGAGTGTGCTCCGACAAAGTATGGGGGGCAACGATGTGCAGAATGCCGGTTGTGATCATCGCAACAGCAGTGATGGCAGTAGATGCGGCAATGAACCAGCCGACGTAGAAAACGGGGATCGCCAGATACTCGGTCACATCACCATAGTCTCGCGCCCGCTCGGCCAGAACCCAAACCCTTTGAATTGGCCAGAAGAGAATGATGCCTGAGGTCAGATAGACAATTGCATCCCGTACACGGCTCAGACGGAAGCGCGAAAACAATCCGTCCGTCAGGTCAACTGCAATTTGGCCGTTGCCGGCAGAGATCATCGGAAGAACCGAGAAAACTAGGATCGCCATCAGAATGCGTGTCAGCTCCGTCGCCGCCTCGATCGGTGCGTTGAACACGGATCGCAGGACAACGTCGCAGAACGTCATAACCATGAGGATAAAGAGCGCCACACACGCGATCAGCGTAGGAAATACACTGATGCGGCGCGCGAATGTTACGAGAGATTGCATGTTAGGTACCCGTCGGGTCGAAACGGTTGGCGGTTAGACACCGCCAACCAGGTGACGTTATTGCGCAACCATTTCGGTTACGATCATGTCATATGCGGCCTGAGCGTCGACGCCAGTTCCGTTGACCTCGTCAATGACCTTGGCGCGAACATCAACTGCGATCGCATTGAACTTTTCTAGGTCTTCGGCAGACGCTTCGTTGATCGCGTTGCCCTCGGTGCCCTCGGTCGCTTCACGGCCGATCGCATCAATCTCATCCCAGATTTTTCCGATTTCGCGGCTCAATGGTTCTCCGAAGACATTTTCGTCCAGCGCCTGCTGCAGTTCGACAGGCAGATCTGCAAATGTGTCCTCATTCATGATGAACGCGAAGGATCCGCGATACAGGCCACCGGGAACTTCGTAGACGTTCTGGGCCACTTCAGTCAGCTTGAACCCCTTGCGCGATTCAAATGGCATCACAACACCATCCGCTGCCTTCGAAGCCAGCGTTTCGTACACTTTCGGCGCGGGTACCTGGATACCGGTTGCACCAAGCGCCGTTCCGACATCACCGCCCACACCGCCGGGGATACGAACCTTTAGGCCAGACACTTCGTCCAGCGTGGTCACAGGGCTGCTGGAATGCAATTGTGCCGGTCCGTGCGTATGTAGCGCGATCACTTTGACTCCGCGATGTTCATCGGCAGCTTTCAAGTGCTTGTCATAGGCACGCCAATAGGCAACCGACGCTGCCTCGGCCGAACCCTCATATCCGGGCAGTTCAATCATCTTGGTGGTGACGAAGCGACCAGGCTGGTAGCCATGGAAAATGATTGAGGCATCCGCCGCGCCATCCATGATCAGGTCCATCTGCGCCGGCGGCGGTGCAATGCCCAGTTTCAGCTCGGCGGTGACTTGCCCGTCTGTGGCTTCCTCTACCATCTCGACGAACTTGGGCCACATCTTGGCGTTGATGCCGTGGGTTGGCGGCGCCCAGCTGGAAATGGTCAGCGTGTAGTCAGCGGCAAAAACCGCAGAACCTGTCAAAGCCAGTGTCGCACCAGCCAGAAAAGAAGTGAGTTTTGTAAACTTAGCCATTGGATCCTCCCTGATTACGGCAATTTTAGTTCAAAGCCCGCGAAGCAGACCGAAAAGCGGTAGGTTAATCGAGGGCTTCAAAAGTCTTCTCGCGCAACGCTCCAAGAGCCGGGGCTTTCGGACGCCACAATATCCATCTTCGCGCGGGACGCCGGCACACCGATTTCATCTCGGTAGTTCATCGGTCCACCGCGCCAACGCGGGAAACCATAGCCATGGATTTGAACCATATCGACCGCTTCAGAGTTTTCGGCGACGCCTTCCTCGATGATCAGAGCACCCTCATTAGCTAATACGGCCAGTAGGCGAGACGATATCTCCTCGGCCGAAAAGGCCCGGCGGGCAATACCCTGCGCGGAAGAATAGCCCTCGATCAAAGCGTCAACCTCGGGGTCTCGGATCGGCTTGCGATTTCCCTCTTCGTACCGGTACCAGCCTTTGCCAGCGCGCTGTCCGAACCGCTCCTTCTCACACAGTTGGTCCGCGATGGTGACATAACGTTCGTTTGGGTCACGCGTGGCAGCATTGCGTTTTCGGTTTGCCCAAGCGATCTGCAGCCCGGTCAGATCCTGCAACTCATACGGCCCCATGGGCATTCCAAAGTCTCGCATCGCCTGATCAATCTGATAGGGCAACGCCCCGTCGGCCAGCAGATAATCAGCCTCGCGTCGATAGGCGGCCAGCATTCGGTTACCAATGAACCCGTCACAAATGCCTGACAAGACCGAAACCTTGCGCAGCTTTTTCCCCAGCGCAAATCCCGTTGCCACCACTTCGGGTGCCGTATGGGTTGTGTGCACAATCTCTAGCAATTTCATGACATGGGCCGGGCTGAAGAAATGCAGCCCGATGCACCGCGCTTGATTTTCGATGCCCGAGAAGATTTCAATCGGGTCCAGGTAAGACGTGTTGGTGGCAAGTATTGCGTTGGCATCCATGTTCTGTGCCAATTCGGCAAAGACCTGCTGTTTTACCGATAAGTCCTCAAACACCGCTTCGACGGCCAATTCCGCGTCCGCTGCCTCGGCATAGCCGTCGACGGAGCGAAATCTAGACAGGCAATTCTGGAATTGTGTCTCGGTCATCTTTCCGCGTTTGACGGCGCCATTCAACAAGCCCTCAACTCGGTCGCGAGCCCCTGATGCGGCCTCAGGATCCCGCTCGATCAGCGTGACCGATAGCCCACCGTTTAAAGCTGCGGTTGCGATCCCGGCACCCATCAAGCCGCCGCCAACAACCGCGATGCGGCTAATGTCGCGCGCTTTGGCATCTTTGATCAACATGGGCTTGGACACGCCTCGTTCCGCAAAGAACGCGTGACGGAGAGCGCGGCTTTCCGCGCTTTGGCGAAGCGCCAAATGACGCGCGCGCTCCATTGGCTGCGCTTCGGAAAAAAGCATTTTCGCCCAGCTTAGCGCTGTCAAGCTTTCCAGCGGTGATTGCTGTCCTTTGGCGCGTTTTTTCAGCGATTCCCGAGAAGTATCGATCAAATCAGGTGCGAAATCAGAGACAGTGCGTTGACTGACGGGCACAGGGCGGTCCGGTAGTTCGGCCACAAATCTATTAACCGCATCTTCAAGGTTGTCAGCCACCAAATCCACAGCACCAAGATGCAACATATCCTCAGCCTTCAGCACCTTGCCCGTGCAAGCCAGGTCAATCGCCGCCTCCATCCCCACAAGGCGCGGCAGACGTTGCGTGCCACCCGCACCGGGGATCAATCCAACATTGACTTCTGGCAGTCCAAATCCCGTGCCCGGTGCCGCTATCCGCCATGCGCACGCCATGGCAACTTCGAACCCGCCACCCAGAACATTACCGTGCATACACGCGACGAAGGGAACCTCACTTTCTTCGATCATCTGAACAACGTCGGGCAAATGCGGTTCGACCGGCGGCTTGTCGAATTCGGACATGTCGCCGCCCGCGATAAAGGTCCTTCCAGCGCATCGCAGCACCGCCACACGCGCACCTTTGACCGCAACTACGGCATCCGTAAGCCCCTGCCTTACACCACTCGAAGTCGCGTTAACGGGCGGATTATCAACGGTGACCCAAGCAACATCGCCTTTGAGTTCAACATTCACAAGTGACGTGTGAGACATGGATGTGCCCTTCAAGCGTTCCAGATTCGAGACGTGTTTATATATTGACCAACCGTTCGGTTAATGCAATGATAAAGTTGAAACCGCAGCTGGCAGGACAGTCATGAGCGATACGATTCTTGTAGAAGATCACGGGAACTGGGTTGAGATTACCCTGAATCGTCCCGACAAGCTGAACTCCTTCAATGATGAGATGCATAACGCGCTACAGGACGCGTTGAAATCCGCCAGAGATAGCGGCGTGCGCGCCATCCTTTTAACGGGTGCCGGGCGCGGCTTTTGCGCCGGACAGGATCTTGGCGACCGTGACCCATCGAAAATGGACAGCCCGCCTGACCTGAGCAAAACCGTGCGGACCTTTTATGCGCCTTTGGTACGATTGATCCGATCGCTGAACTTCCCGGTTATTTGCGCGGTCAATGGAGTCGCCGCCGGGGCCGGGGCCAACCTCGCACTGGCATGCGACATGGTGTTGGCCGGTGAAAGTGCCAGGTTCATTCAGAGTTTCGCCAAGGTCGGTCTGATCCCTGATACTGGCGGCAGTTGGCACCTGCCCCGCCTGTTGGGAGAGGCCAGAGCCAAAGGATTAGCGCTTACGGCACAACCTTTGCCAGCAAAACAAGCAGAAGACTGGGGCCTGATCTGGAAAGCCCTGCCCGATGAGCAGTTGATGACCGAAGCCCGCGCATTGGCGAACCAATTTGCCAATGGTCCGACCGTTGGGCTGGGCAAAACCAAGCAGTGCATCCAAACCGCTGCGACCACCGCCCTTTCTGATCACCTAGAAATCGAGGCGGACGCTATGAAAATCTGCGGGGAAAGCGCGGATTATGCTGAAGGCGTATCCAGCTTTCTTAAAAAACGCGCGCCAAATTTTCAGGGCAAATGACAATGACCCCGAAAGAGCGCGCCGCCAAATCTGCCGCTGCGATGTGGGCGAATGATCAGGCCAGCAAATGGTTCGGCATGGAATTTGTCGAAGTCGACGAAGGCCGCGCCGTTCTGGCACTGACCGTCGCGGCTCATCACTGCAACGGGCATGGCATTTGTCACGGCGGCGTCACCCACGCTCTTGCAGACAGCGCGTTTGCCTTTGCCTGCAACAGTCGCAACGTGGCAACTGTCGGCCAACATACAATGATGAGCTATCTAGCGCCCGGGCGATTGGGTGACCGCCTGACTGCTGTTGCCACAGAAACCGTCGTTGCAGGTCGTAGCGGTGTCTATGACGTACGCATAACCAATCAAGATGACGGCATTGTCGCCGAATTCCGGGGTATGTCCCGCGCGATCGGTGGTCAGAATTTTGACGAATAGAAATACGCTGGAGGAGCAACGCAATGGACGACCTGTCCCCCAACAAAGCTGAATTGGACCCGATCGAAATCGCCTCGATTGACGAAATCCGAGCGACACAGCTTGAACGCCTCAAATGGTCGGTTCGACATGCCTATGAAAACGTGGCGATGTACAAGCAGCGCTTTGATGAGGCTGGTGTCCATCCGGATGATTTACAACAGCTTTCGGATCTCTCGAAGTTCCCGTTCACGTACAAAAACGATCTGCGCGACAACTACCCCTTCGGCCTTTTCGCGGTGCCACGCAGTGAGTTGATCCGATTGCATGCGTCATCTGGCACGACAGGCAAACCAACTGTGGTGGGCTATACCAAGGGTGATATCGACAACTGGGCAGATCTTGGCGCGCGATCGCTGCGTGCAGCCGGTTTGCGTAAAGGCGATATGGTGCATAACGCCTATGGCTATGGCCTGTTCACCGGTGGTCTGGGCGCACATTACGGGATCGAGCGCTTGGGTGCGACCGTTGTACCAATGAGCGGCGGGCAAACTGAAAAGCAAGTTGGCTTAATTACCGATTTCCAGCCCGACGGGATCATGGTGACCCCGTCGTACATGCTAAACATCCTTGAACAGTTTCACAAATCCGGGCTCGACCCCAAGAAAAGCTCTCTCAAGGTCGGTGTTTTCGGCGCAGAACCCTGGACAGACGCGATGCGCGCAGAAGTCGAAGCCGCGTTCGATATGCACGCGGTCGATATCTATGGCCTGTCCGAAATCATGGGCCCCGGAGTCGCGAGCGAGTGCGTCGAAACAAAGGATGGTCCCGTGATCTGGGAGGATCACTTCCTACCAGAGATCATTGATCCGACCACGGGTGAAGTTCTGCCAGACGGCGAAACCGGCGAGCTAGTGTTCACCACTTTGACCAAAGAAGGTTTGCCAATGATCCGCTATCGCACGCGCGATCTGACCTGCCTGTTGCCTGGAACCGCGCGTTCGATGCGTCGGATGGCAAAGATTACCGGCCGCAGCGACGATATGATGATCTTGCGTGGCGTTAACGTCTTCCCGAGCCAGATCGAAGAGCAAGTCATGGCAACGGGCGGTCTGGCCCCCTACTATCAGATCGAACTGTACAAATCCGGCCGAATGGACGCGATGCGGGTGTTTGTCGAAGCGTCAGCAGACTCGACCGACGAAATGTCCAGAACGGCTGCGGCCCGAATGCTAACCAAGCGCATCAAGGACATTGTTGGCGTTTCTACAGAAATTGTTGTAGGTGATCCAGGCGACGTCGAACGCTCTCAGGGCAAGGCGAAGCGCATCATCGACAACCGCGACAAGGAATAAGCCGTGGCCCGGACAATCGCCAAAGACCACGACCAGAAGCGGGAACAGATTCTCAAAAGAGCCGCGAAAATCTTTGCCGATCAGGGGTTTGATCGCGCCTCGATGACCCTGTTGGCAAAAGAGTGCGGGATCTCCAAGGCGAACATATACCACTATTACGACAGTAAGGATGCCATCTTGTATGACATCCTTGAGACCTATCTTCGTGATCTGCGCGACCGCATTTGCAACGTTGATTTCGACGGGCTTGAACCTGAAGAGAAACTGCGAAAAGCCGTACGCGAAATCCTGTACGCCTATCAGGGTGCCGATGACGAGCACCGGGTTCAGATCAGCGGTATGAACGCCCTCGCCGACGACCAGCAAAAAAAACTGCGCGAGTACCAGCGCGATATGGTCAACTTCATTAACAATATCCTGCGGGAGTTGTCTCCAGAAACATTGGGTGATGACAAGGCCAAGTTGCGCGGAGCCACAATGTCAGTCTTCGGGATGCTGAACTGGTATTACATGTGGAACACAGGAGCCGGAACCAAGGCGCGTGAAAGCTACGCTGATCTGGTCTGCACGCTGACGGTCCACGGCATTCGAAAGCTGTAGGCGGCAAGCACACTTCTTTCGCTGAACAGTTTATCATTGGTTTCCACGGTGAGGCCTAGTTCTAGACGACTGCCATATCGATTGAGGAGACAATCAGATGCCGGGTAATCCGACACTAGAAATGACTGTTTTGATGACCCCCGACATGGCGAATTTCAGTGGGAAAGTACATGGTGGGGCGCTTCTTAACCTTCTGGATCGCATCGCTTTTTCCTGCGCATCGCGGTTTTCGGGCTTGTATTGTGTTACGTTGAGTGTTGATCAGGTCACCTTTCAAGAGCCGGTGCGTGTCGGGCAATTGGTGACGTTTAAGGCCAATGTAAATGACACCGGCCGAACTTCTATGGAGGTTGGAATTCGGGTCGAGGCGGAAAACATCCGCAGTGGGATGCGTCGTCACACGAACTCTTGCTACTTTACCATGGTTGCCGTGGATGATGACGGCAACCCTGCACCGGTGCCGACACTCGAACCGGAAACAGAACAAGGCAAGCGCAGACAGCAAGCCGCAAGGCTACGCCGATCCTTGCGTCGAGAGTTCGCGGAACGGTTCGAAGCAGCGTCAGCAGGCGGGTCAGAGGGCTAGAGGCATGGGTGGTTTTTATGCATTCGACGGTGTCGTTCCTGTTGCTTCTCCGTCGGCATTTGTGCATCCGGATGCCGTTGTAATTGGGGACGTAATCATTGGAGAGGGCTGCTATGTTGGTCCGGCGGCCGTACTGCGCGGTGACTTTGGGCGAATTGTCATCGGAGAAGGCGCCAATATTCAAGAGACCTGCGTATTACACAGCTTCCCAGGGCGGGACGCCGTTGTTGAACGGTTCGGTCATGTCGGCCACGGCGCTGTTCTGCACGGATGCCATCTGGAAGAGAACGTTCTGATTGGAATGAACAGCGTCATCATGGACGAGGTGCGGATCGGGCAGTCGTGCATTGTTGGCGCGCTCAGCTTTGTAAAAGCAAAATCCATCTTTGAACCTAAGCAGATGATCGCGGGTTCTCCAGCGCGGGTCTTGCGCTCATTGACCGAGTCCGAAATCGACTGGAAGACCCGCGGGACTGGTATTTATCAGGAGCTCGCGCGCAGAGCAGCAGATGAAGTTATCGCCGTAGATCCCTTGCGCGCCGTGGAACCAGGCCGGCGACGTGTACGCGTTCCCGAATTTGACCCGCTGGTCTTGGACAGGTTGGCAAACCAGCAGAATGATTGAGCTATGACGTAAGTCGTGGACCAAACATCTGCTTGTCTAAAGTGAGAGCGATCAGCGAAGGGTGCTGTCAGACGGATGCTGCCAGACGAATTCGAACCAGTCTCAGTTTACCGCCAAATCCGCGAACTTATCCGGAACAAAGTTGACGCCACTCGGTAAGAGCGGCGGTGCGCG
>NZ_WQCA01000003.1 GCF_013032445.1 Ruegeria arenilitoris
CAGGTGGCTCAACAACCGCGTCGAGAATTCGCACCTGCCGTTTCGACGAAGCGAAAGCGCCATGCAGCGTTTCAGGCGCATGCGAAGTTTACAGAAATTTGCCGCCGTCCATTCTTCCGTCTACAACCACTTCACTAGGAAAGATCGCTAGCCAACCGAGACACATTCAAGCTGACGCGCACCGCCGCTCTTGCCGAGTGGCGCATGCTTGGTACTGCATAAAGGACAGCTTTACTGGCCTAGTTGATACTAGTTCGAATTTGTCTGACAGCACCCCTTGTCGTCCGTCTGTAACTGGATTGCATGACTTGAATTGCCCGCTGAGTACGCAAAAGCGAAGCATAGCTTTGCGACATTTTTCAAAAGGTTTGTTCGATATTCTAAGATTATTCCACTTACTGGAAAAAGTTGAATGCTAGTCGTTCAGCGTAACTGTGCCAATACATCTTCCGCGGCCCTTAACCCTTCTAGGTGTGCGCCACTGACCGAGCATTGTTGGTTGGGATGCGTTGCTTCACCGGCGAAATGCACCCACTCGGCATGAGGCCGGCGTAGGACAGCGCGTTGGTTGTGGCCTCCTGGTCTGGCTCCAGCGTAAGAACCACGCACATAAGGTTCATTCCGCCAGGCGGTCGCGTACCCCTTGATGAAGTCCTTTCTGATAGCCGTACCAAAGAAGCCAACCAGAGTCTCGAGCGCGTGCTCTATGGCACTTTCAGGTCCTGCGTTCTGCAAGTCTTTGGAAAAGCTTCCAGAGCTTTCAAAGCTGGTTAGACCGGTGTTTGAGATGTCGCAAAGAAAACCGCCTCCGCGGGACACGCCCGAGGCGTCGGGCTCTAAGCGATATGTCAACCAAGTATCGGATTGCACAGGCAACACATTGGGTTGGAAAAGTAGCCCCGCGTGATTGTAATCGCCCATTGTGACAAGCTCGAGCGCTGCCCGCCGGTCGGATCCGAGCGGGGGATCAAAGCGAATGATGTCTTCGGCTAGAACCCCAACGGAAGCTGTTACGACTACGGTGCGAGCTTTAATGTTGCCCTTCGCCGTCGTTATGTGCACGCCATCCGCGAAAGATTTTATTTCTGTGACTGGTGTGTCCAGTCTGATTGGCAGACCCCGTGCAGTGCATGCAATGAGATGTCCAAACCCTTCACGGCAAAACCAGTCGTCACCGCCTTCCCAGGCACTGATGTCTCGCAACGATGTGTCCGGCAAATCTCTGGCAAGTGACAACGCAAATGTCATCGCTGCTGTAAAGGACCAAGGTCCTTTGTTTTCCCAAATATCAGCTAGGGATCGATCTGTTGGAATTCCGGTGCTTGCCTCAATTTCTGCATCGATGCGCGCCGCCTCATTTATCGCGTCATGAATTTCATCGACTTCGTCCCAAAGAACAGCATCATCCTCTAAGCCATAAGTCATCGCGCTGTCCGGGGCCGCATAGAGATCAAGACCAAGTGCGAGACCCGGGGCTTTCAGAGCGTTTACATGTTCGGTGTGCATCCAGTGCGCACCCATGTCGAACGGAACACCAAAGATTTCCGTATCCGTGTGTGTACGCCCTCCAACGCGGTTGGATGCCTCGACGCAGACAACCGAGAGACCTGCCGATTTGAGGGCGCGAGTAGCCGAGATTCCCGCAGCTCCGGCGCCAACGACAACGACGTCAAAATCATGAGCACTCAATGATTTCGCTCCAACAAATAAAGTGACTTGAGAGACAATTTCCGGAGTGAGCTTCCGCTTCTTCGGTTTCTTGAGACCTTACAGGGTTCTGAATTGTCTAAGAATTTTGTCATTTGCGCAGAAGCGGTCATGCGTTGATGCTTGAGCTTAATTCGCAAACAAATTTTGGAATTGAAACGCCCTCATATCTAGCCAAATCGAGCGGATCTTCCGTGTCAAACTTGCTGCACCTTCGGTATATTTCCAGCATCTCGGCAGAAAGCTTGCCGTTCTTAAAAAAATACATCGCTGCGGCATACCTTGTGGCGCCAGAATCAGGCGTTCCGATCGTCGTTGTCAGGAACTGCCTTTGAGTTTCTGCTTCCGACGTTTTGAAAACACCTTTAGTCACGATTTCGTCTCAGCCAACAATTCATCATTCAACGAGGCAACTTCATCCTCTCCCGGCGTTACTTCAGAGTTATAGATGGGTAGTATTTTTCTCAAATGGTCGTGATGGGAGCGCACGCCGTACTCAAGATCAGAAAGATAGAAGCCCTCAAAAGCCTCTGAAGCCATGGCTTCGTTTGACCATATCGTAAGCTGAATATCTTCTTCCACTGTTTCTCGATCAATCCGAGCGGCAAGGTACCGCGCCGCTTTTTGTTGGCGGTCTTCGTTTGGGTTTCGGTATGTTGCGCTTCGAAGGATGGACTTTTCTGTCGTGACTGGAAATTCCTGATAAAACAGGGTTGTCTCAGGCGTGACTGCTATTACTGCATTCGGAAAAATGCCGTAGTAGAGCCAAGTTTTGTGCAAATGCTCAGGTAGGTGAGGCTGTGGCTTTGTGAATTTCTTGTAATTGCGAACAGCCCACCTTCGGCCCTTCGTCGGAGTGAATTTTCCATCGGAGCGTGAGATGCCATCGACATATGGTTCGTCTGCATAAGTCGAGCCATATAAGTCCTGAAGGGCAGGGTGCGCGAGAGGGACATGATATCCTTCGTTGTCGACATCTCTGATTGATTTCCAGTTTACCGGAGTTTCCTCCGTCCATATTCCGTCCGTCGGAACATGTTCGGCCATTTTGTAGGCAGAGATTTCCTGTTCAATCGGGGCAAGAAGTTCCGCTACCGATGGCTGGGGGCCGGGTTTGAATCGGATAAAGACAAAGCCCTGCCAGATTTCCATTTCGATTTCTTTCAGGCCAAACTCGTGCTTGTCGAGATCGGGGAAGGACTCGGGGCGGGCGGCGCCACGCAGTGTTCCATCAAGATTGTAAACCCAGCCGTGAAATGGGCAGACCAGAGCGTTCGCACATTTTCCTTGTTCTTTGGACACGAGCCGAGAACCGCGATGACGACAAACGTTTAGAAACGCGCGGATGTCCGAATTGTTAGCTTTCAAAATCAGAGCGCGTTCGCCGCACATATCAAAACACAGGAAACTACCGGGTTCCGGAATATCCGAAATATGGCAGGCGATTTGCCAGTGAGTTTTGAAGAGTTCGCTCTTCTCTAGCTCAAGAAGAGCAGCGCTGTGGTAGCACCACCCGGGCAGCCCGCGCCGGTCCCAATTTGCGGGAATTTCGGTATTTCTGGCTTCGTCGCGCATCTGTGCAATCCGCTTAATTTTGACTTGGTCAGTCAGTGTTTCAACTGGGTAGGCGAGTTCAAGCATACAGTCTTGAATGTTCAACTTGACCAACCACCCTTCAAGTAACTGTAGGTTTCGCTCAGTTTGGGTTGTGCGTCAACATTTTCTGACTGAATGATCATTCAAAAAGAGATTCGAGATAAATCTCAAAGTCGTTTTGACATAGTCATTTTCACTGTATTTGCCTAAGTTTTGTACAGTTCTAACTGTTTGCGGGGATTTGATCAAAATTTTCTCGGCTGCGCTTGACAGTGAAGATTTCATCAGACTACCGTTCTGAATGACCAGTCAGATAAAAGTATGACGGCTGGAGGAGGATGGGGTGCATAATGATCGCGCCCGCGACGTAGGGCGCGATCATTCGAAATAGTGTCTAGCAGACAAGGCAAGCGAAATTGCTGCAGCCACCACTCAGGGAGAGGAAGCGAAATCATGAGCTCAATCAGGAAAGTTGCCGGGATTACAGTTTTAGCAGTGACGGCTACTGCAATTTCGGGATCGGCATTCGCGCAAGAGCGTGTGCTGAAGGTTACGAATTGGGGAGAGTACATCGCTGAAGACACAATTTCGAACTTCGAAAAAGAATACGGCATCAAGGTCATTTATGATCCGTATGACTCTGCCGAAGCAATCGATGCTAAGTTGTTGGCAGGAAACAGCGGGTATGACGTTGTCAGCCATGCCGGCAGTGATACAGCTCGGCTGATTAAGGCGGGTATCGTCGCTCCGCTTGATATGTCGAAGCTCGATAACATTAAGCACATTGATCCGGCCATTTTGGAACAGCTGGCCAGCGAGTGGGATCCAGGCAACCAGCACTTCATTCCGTATATGTGGGGAACGCACGGGGTCACATACAACGAAGAATTGGTGAAAGAGACTTATCCTGACGCCCCTATCGGATCGATGGATATGGTGTTCGACCCTGTGCACATGAAAGAGCTGTCCAAGTGTGGCGTTTCCTTCTTGGATTCCCCGGGCGACATCATTCCAATGGCTTTGGCGCATATGGGTTTGGATGCGAACTCCACAAACAAGGAAGACTACGAGAAAGTTGGCGAGATGCTGGCGGAAATTAGGCCGTACATCAAAACCTTCGATAACTATGCGTATCAGCGGATGCCTCAGAAAGAGTTCTGTGTCTCAACCACTTGGGGCCCGGATGGTCTTCTTGCGATGTCCGGTGCAGCTGAAGCCGATACTGGAGTTGTGCTAGACTTCTTTTTGCCTGAAGGTGATCGCACAGCACAGCTGTGGATTGATGGATGGCTGATCCCGCAAGACGCTGCCAACAAGGAAGACGCACATCTTTTCCTCAACTACATGATGCGACCCGAGGTTGGAGCCAATGATAGTAACTTCACTTGGTATGCGACTGCTAACTTGACGGCCAAACCAATGGTTGATGAAGCTGTCACGTCCAGCCCGGCCGCTTTCCCGACATCGGATCAGGTTGCCAAGATGTATACGACTGCCGTTCTTCCTCCCAAGGTCGAGCGTTTGCAGACGCGCACCTGGACTGACTTCAAGGCTGGAAATTGATCCACTCACACTGGCAAGTGCAGTAGCGGTTCTCACCGGATCGCTACTGCACCCTCCAATCCATACTGGCAGACTGCGAGGCCCAAATTGACTGTTTCCACAACTGTCAGTGCAGCACCTTGGCTTGAGCAAAAAGAGCAGCAACCCTTGGTTCAAATCAGAGGTGTGACCAAGAAATACGGCGAAGTGACTGCCGTTGATAACGTCGATCTTGATATCTACAAGGGAGAGTTGTTCTGCCTTCTGGGAGGATCGGGATGCGGAAAGTCTACACTGCTTCGAATGCTCGCTGGGTTTGAGGATTTGAACGCGGGCTCAATTACGATCGACGGTGTTGATATGGCCGATGTGCCCGCCTACGAACGTCCGACTAATATGATGTTCCAAAGCTATGCGTTGTTCCCGCATATGACGGTCGAAAAAAATGTGGCATTCGGGTTGGAGCAGGACCATGTCCCCAAGTTCGACATAGCTGACAGGGTTCACGACATCCTTAAGCTCGTTGAGCTGGAAGATTTCAAAAAGAGAAAACCCAAGCAATTGTCTGGCGGACAACGTCAGCGGGTCGCGTTGGCGCGGGCCTTAGTCAAACGCCCCAAGCTGCTGCTCTTGGATGAACCGTTGGCTGCGCTTGACAAAAAACTGCGTAAACAAACGCAGTTTGAGCTCGCAAACATTCAGGACAAGGTCGGTGTCACGTTCATCGTTGTGACCCACGATCAGGAAGAAGCAATGACCTTGTCCTCGAGAATGGCTGTCATGGACGCGGGTCGTTTCAAGCAGATTGGCACGCCAACAGAGATCTATGAGTTCCCTGAATCCCGCTTTGTCGCCGATTTTATCGGATCAGCAAATATTTTTGAGGGCAGGGTAACCGAGGACGGGGCGGATCATGTTCGGGTCGAAACCGCGTTCTGCGAAGTCTTTATCGATCACGGTCATTCAGTGAAGGTTGGCAGCAAAATCTGGGTCGCATTGAGGCCCGAGAAAATTCGACTTGAGAAGTCGGATGTGGCCCCTGAAGGCTCTAATCAGACATCGGCGGTCATCGACGACGTTGGCTATTTGGGAGAGACATCTATCTACAAGGTAAGGCTTCCCAATGACGAAGTCTTCGACGTCACCATGCCCAATCAATCTCGTCCGACGCATGCCACACAGCGAATAACTTGGGAAGACAAGGTGAATATTAGCTGGGATCCGTCTAGCGCCATGTTGCTCCACTCATGACCGATTTCACGGAGGATATCTCCGAACCGCTTGCGGTTGAACGACAGCCCATGCTCCGTTTGGTGATGCGGCGCATACAAAATAGGTGGCGTCAGATCGTTACCGTTGTGCCGTTCCTCTGGCTGCTCGTTTTCTTTCTAGCGCCGTTCTTTATTGTCGCCAAAATAAGCTTGGCCGAACTGGCGATTGCAAGCCCTCCATTCACTAGTTTGATTGAGTGGACGGGCGACGGGATCATGACGATCCGTCTGGTGTTCGACAATTTTATCTACATCTGGGAAGACAGCCTATACTTTGATACTTACGTCAATTCTCTCAAAATTTCAGTGACCTCCACGTTCTTGTGTCTCTTATTTGGTTACCCCATCGCCTACGCAATTGTACGATCGGGACCAGTCGCGAAGCCGCTATTGTTGTTTGCTATTATTCTTCCGTTTTGGACGTCCTTCTTATTGCGTGTCTACTCATGGATGGGCCTGCTTGCGGATCAAGGCACGATCAACAATCTTCTGATAGCGCTGGGTATAATCGACGAGCCAATCCGCATGCTGTACACGGAATTCGCCGTCTATATCGGGATCGTCTATACCTATATGCCATTCATGATCCTGCCGCTCTACGCGAATATGGAGAAGTTGGACAACAGTCTGAACGAAGCGGCTGCCGATCTTGGGTCCCGGCCAACGAACACGTTTTTCAAAATTACTTTGCCGCTGACGATGCCCGGTATTGTCGCTGGTTCACTGTTGGTCTTCATCCCTGCGACCGGGGAGTACGTTATCCCCGATCTGTTGGGGGGCGGAAACGTGCAAATGATTGGTCGCGTTCTCTACAACGAATTTTCTAGAAACAGTGACTGGCCTGTCGCTGCCGCTGTGGCGATTGTTCTGCTGTTCATTCTGGTGCTCCCCATCATGGTTTTTCAGCACTACCAAGGCAAAGCATCGGAGGAGCAATAAATGTACGGTAAACGCTCCCGCTTTTTAACCATTATGCTGACCTTGGGATTGGCATTCTTTTACATCCCGATGATCCTGTTGGTCATTTACTCATTCAACTACTCCAAACTCGTTCCTGTTTGGGGAGGATGGTCCTTGCGTTGGTACAAAGAGCTCTTCCAATCTGCCGAAGTCTGGAGTGCTGTTTCACTCAGTCTTCAGATTGCTGTTGTGAACGCGACTTTTGCGACAGCGCTCGGCACATTGGCAGGACTGGCTATGGTGCGCTTTGGGCGGTTCAAGGGGCGGACGTTGTTCGGTGGAATGTTGGTCGCTCCTTTGGTGATGCCCGAAGTGATAACCGGATTGTCCTTGTTGGTTTTCTTTATTTCCCTGAACCAACTGATCGGATGGCCGGCAGAACGTGGTTTTGCGACGATTACGATCGCGCATATTACCTTTTCAATGGCTTACGTGGCGGTGACAATTCAGGCGCGTTTGACTGGCGTTGGGCAAACTTTGGAAGAAGCGGCTGCCGATCTTGGAGCAAAACCGTTCAAAGTTCTGACAGCCATCACGATCCCACAGCTGACACCAGCCCTTATTTCCGGCTGGCTATTGGCGTTTACTCTGTCTCTCGATGACCTGGTCATAGCAAGTTTTGTTACTGGACCAGGCGCAAATACCTTGCCAATTTTGATCTTTTCGCGCATTCGACTAGGCCTCAGGCCGGATATTAACGCGCTGGCGACCATCATGATCCTTGTGATCGCCATTTGTGTCGCTATCGCAGCTATTGTTATGTTCCGGCAACAAAGGGCGGATTTGCTGGACAGGCAAATGGCTGAACGAGAGGAGAGTTAAATTGGAGACGCATGAGCTTCAGAAAAAACGACGCACCGAACCTCCTGAAGTTCGTCGCTTGCAGTTGATAATGGCGGCCATCGACTCGATCTCAAAGCGTGGATTTTCTGACACGACGCTTAAACATGTGACCGAAACTGCCAATCTGTCCCATGGCGTTGTGAACTATCACTTCGACAGCAAGGAAGCACTGTATGACGCTGCGCTGGGTTTCCTTGCACAAGAACACTATGAGAATTGGCTAAAATCTTACGACGCCGCGAAACCTACAGCCGCACATAGGCTGGCTGCCATCATTCGAGCGGATTTTGACAAAAGCATCTGCACCCACAAGCGCTTGGCTGTCTGGTTTGCTTTCTGGGGTCAAGCGAAGTATCGTCCCAATTATCTGAAAATACATAATAAATATGACAACGAAAGATACGATCGAATTCTGCAACTGTGTGGTGAATTGATCGCCGATGGTGGTTACGACGATCTCGATCCGGAAAAAACAGCCCGGGCTGTAGAGGCGATGTCTGATGGGGCCTGGCTCAGCTTGATGTTGTATCCCAAAGTGGCCGATCGCCGGGAATTCAGGGATGTTTGCATGCTTTCGCTGTCGCGGTTTTTTCCAAAACACTTTCCGGTTTGAAATACAGCACCGAACAATAATGCATCAGCACTTTATCTTGCGCATGTCGGGGTCATAAAGCGGCTTTAACGAGGCGGTAGCATCGTATTTCTCGTCGGCAATTTCGATCTGCCACTGCCCCGTTGCGACTACGTCTGCAGTCAACGGTTCGCAGATCTCTGCAAAACCAATACCGACAGCAGCTCCGAGAGCGTGCCCATATCCGCCAACCTGAATATATCCGACTTCCTTGCCGTTTAGATAAATCATCTCGTTGCCGTACATGAGAGGCTCTGGGTCTTTGAGCAGGAACTGCAACATTCGGTTTTTGGGCGTGCCTTTTGCTTTGATCGCGGCTAGCGCTTCCCTGCCGATGAAGCCACCTGGTTTGTCCAATTTAACGGCAAACCCAAGACCGGCTTCAATCGGGTTGTCTGTGTTGTCCACATCAATTCCGAAATCACGATAGGCTTTCTCCAGCCGCAGGGAGTTAAGGGTCTGCATTCCAGCATTGCGAACGCCCAAATCACGACCTGCATCCATAATCAGATCATAGGTCTGTACGGCCTGGGTGGCCGGTACGTGAAGTTCCCAGCCGAGTTCGCCAACAAAAGTTACGCGATAGGCCATAACTACGGCATACCCGATGTCGATTTCACGCGCCGTCATGAAGGGAAAACCTTCGTCCGACAAATCAGCACCGGATATTCTGCTCAATAGTTCACGCGACTTTGGGCCGTGAACGTTGATTTGGCAGCGCCCTGCGGTGATGTCAGTGATAACTACGTTCTCATCGTCCAGAATGTGCCGTCGCATGCGCATTTCTGTATGACCCGCCGAGTTTTCACCCACGATGACCCAGAATTTCTGATCGGATAGTCGGGTAACTGTGAGATCAGCCTCAAACCCACCTCGTTCGTTTACCCAGGCTGTGTAGACGACACGACCGGGTTCAACATCGACGTCATTGCAGGAAAGGCGAGACAGGAGGGCGCAGGCATCCGGTCCTTCGACGCTGAAACACGCCATTGATGTCATGTCCATTAAGATGACATCCTCGCGTGCTGCCCGGTGTTCTTCAGCGTGCCATTCAAACCAATTTTGGCGATACCAACTGTATTTCTCGACCTTGGCCTCTTCGGGCGTCGGAGCAAACCAATCAGCTTGTTCCCATCCATTTCCTTCGCCGAAAAAGGCTCCGGCCTGTTTGAGGCGGTCGTACAGCACTGAACGCTTCACGTTCCTTGCTGTTTTGTAGTTTTCGTTGTGGTAGTGCTGGCCGAAGAGCTTTCCCAGCAATTCAGGTGTCCTGTCGCGTCGAAAGGCCGGTGTCGCCATTTCACGGGAGAAACGATTGACGTTGATACCGGTGACATCGATTGGCGGCAAACCGTCCACCATCCAATGGGCTAGCACCATTCCTATGCCTGCACCGTTCAGGATGCCAAGTGAGTTCATCCCACATGCAACCCAAAGATTGCGCAGTTCGGGCGTTGGGCCAACAAGCGGCGCTAGATCAGGTGTAAAGCTTTCTGGCCCGCAGAAGAGCTTTTTGATGCCGTAGTTCATGGTGTCTGGCACGCGCGAATAGGCTTTCTCCAGGTCGGGCCCAACACGTTCCCAGTCCGGCTCGATCTCTCCAAATTGCCATTCATCCGGGATGCCATCGAGCTTCCAAGCCGCAGCGCCGGGTTCAAAAAGCCCCAACATCATCCCCCCGATTTCTTCACGGTAATATGTGTAAGTTGAAGGGTCTTCCAGAACCGGCAGATCGCGAGGTAGGCCCGGGATGCTTTCCGTTATCAGGTAGTAATGTTCAGCTGCCTGGAGGGGTAGATTTACACCGTGTTTTGCACTCAGTTGGCGAGACCACATGCCACCACAAATCACAACGTTTTCCGTTGCTATGGTGTGACCACTTGCGGTGCGGACCCCTGTCGCGGTGCCGTTACTGGCCAAAATCTCTTCAACCCGCACACCTTCGAAGAATCGTGCGCCTCTGTTTTTGGCTCCCTTGGTCAGAGACATTGTCACGTCCACCGGGTTGGCCCGACCGTCCTCCGGAATGAGGAATGCTCCAACGACGTCTGATAGGTCCCCTATAGGGAACATATCTTGCGCTTCCTTTACTGAGACTTCGTGGTTGTTTATCCCAAAACGCCGCATGAAGGCGGCGACGCGGCGCATCTCATGCAGGCGTTCTTTATTGGTTGCAATCTGCAGATATCCAACGTCGCGGAAACCTGTGGATATACCGGTTTCCTTCTCTAGGTTCGAATAAAGGTCTCGACCATGCGTGTAGATAGCGCACTCAGCTTCGGATTTGAGAAGGCCGGCTACGATCAGGCCGGCGGCATGCCAAGTGGTCCCTGATGTCAGTTGTCCCTGTTCCAGAACTGCAACATCGGTATGGCCGAGCTTAGTCAGGTGGTAGGCCGTGTTCGCGCCAATAGATCCCCCTCCAATAATCACGGTTTGGACATGCGCTGGTAGGGTGTTAGCCATTGCGAGAAAATCCTTTCTTGGCGTTCTTTTCCCCGAATATCAGTCAATACGATTAATGTCTACTGACTGAATGATCATTCAAAAAAAGTGATATCGCCGACCTTCGTTTTCGCAATAAAGCTTGTCTGAACTGGGAGAAAAGGCTTCACTACAGTGATTGACTGACAATCAGATGCGGGGAAATCCTATGTCAGAAGAAATCCTATATGACCGAGAGGCGATCAGCTTTCTGGAGGAGCTTTGGGGGGAGGGGTTTCTTTCACCGGGAGGCCACGAAGAAGTTGCTCGTGTTGTTGAAGGGATTGATCTGAAAGATAAGCAAATCCTTGATATAGGTTGTGGTTCTGGGGCTATAGCAGTATTGATGGCAAAAAGGTTCGGCGCCGCTAAAGTTACGGGAATTGATGTAGAGGCTCCAGTCTGCACGGCTGCTAAAGAGCGAGTTAGGCAGGCGAATCTGGAAGGAAAGGTCGAAATCCTGGAGGTCACCCCGGGTCCAATGCCATTCGAAGACAGTACTTTTGACGTCGTGTTTTCGAAGGACTCGATCATCCATATCCCCGACAAAGTAACGATGGCCGCGGAAGCGTATCGCGTGCTTAAACCGGGTGGTCATTTCGCGGCTTCTGACTGGTTGACCAATCACGACGGGGAAATGTCACCCGAGATGGCGCACTACGTAAAGATGGAAGCCTTGGAGTTTCAGATGGCGTCGCCCTCTAAGTACCGCGCTGCCATGGAGTTGGCGGGCTTTGAAGACGTAGAGTTGGTCAATCGCAACCCTTGGTATGCTCAGGTATCCGCTGCGGAACTTGAGGAATTGACCGGACCAAACCGCGCCGACTGGGAAGCCCGGCATGGAGCGGAGTTTATCGAGCACCAGATCGAGATCTGGGACGCTATGCAGCCCGTGCTAAAAACCGGAGAGCATTGCCCACATCACATCCGTGGTCGGAAACCAGCCTGATCTAACTGGCTCCTTGTCTTAGCGCGTTGACTGTTATGCGTCGTAGTCCTTGCTGACCTGCGCCATACCAGCCTCCATGATGTCGAACATTTCGTCTATCTGCGAGGGAGATATGATCAAAGGGGGCGAGAACACGGCCATGTTTCCAAACGGGCGCAAGAGCAATCCCATCTCCTCGCACGCATCGTCCAATTTCTGCCCAAACTTCACATGCGCTTCGTAACTCTCGACGTTCAGTCCGGGGCGACATTCTATGCTCCCGAGGAGCCCGTCACCGCGCACATCCCCAACTATTGGAAACTTTTCTTTAATTTGATGTAGGCGGTCTTTAAAATGCGGTGTAACGCGTTGAACGTGTCTCAGAATGTCCTCGCGCTCCATGATTTCGATGTTTTTGATTGCCGCCGCGCAGCTCACAGGGTGCCCGGAGTATGTGTAGCCGTTGTAGAAAACATCGTCGCCCGGTGCTTCGGCAATTCGTTTAATTACTGCGTCCGAGATTATGCAGGCGCCAAGTGGCAGATAGCCTGAGGTTAGGCCTTTTGCGCATGTAATGATGTCAGGGACGATGCCAAAGACGTCTTCTGAGGCGAACCAATGTCCCAATCTGCCAAAGCCAGTTACGACTTCATCCGAAATGTACAGAATGTCGTTTGCCCGGCAAATTTCGAGCGTGCGCTTGTGATAACCCGGAGGTGGAACGATCACACCACCGGAACACAGGATCGGTTCCGCGATAAAGGCGGCAATACGGTTGGCGCCTATGTCGGCAATAAGGTTCTCAAGGTCAGCAACTTTGGCGTCGCACCAGGCGTCAACACTCATCCCTTCTGGCCGGTGGTAAGGATTCACGTCGGGAAGGAAGCGCACCAGATCCTGAGCTTTTTCAAAGCTTGTTTCGAAACGCTCTTTCCCAGTGACAGTAGCGGCTAGAAAAGTGGATCCGTGGTAGCCTTTTTCCCGGCCGATCACGATTCTCTTTTCCGGTCGGCCAAGCCGTTTGTTCATGAAAAGCGCGGTCCGCAGGGCGGTATCAACGGCCGTGGACCCACCGGTTGTAAAGTGCACTGTGTTGAGATCACCTGGCGTGCGTTCTGCGATCATTCGTGCCAAAACGGCTGCGGGCTCAGTCGTAAACGACCAGGGCGATGCGTAAGGCATCTTCATAACCTGTTGGGAAATGGTATCGGCCATCTCCTGACGCCCGTATCCGATCTGTGTGCACCACATACCGCCGGGGCCATCGATATAGCGCTTTCCGGCAGCATCCCAAAGGTAGATACCATCCGCTGTATTCACCCGCATGTACTCGTCGGACCCAAAGCCCTCGGTTCCGGCCCAAGGATGTAGGTGATGGTCGCGATCCCAAGCGACCAGATCGCCGTCGGCTGGTGTATTCCATAGAGTATTCACGTCTGCTTCTCCTTTAGGTGCGGGCCGGTGGCGTGGCACGTGCGCGGGGCGGTGCGAAAAAGGCTTTGGTGACAGGTGTAAGGCGCGCCATCCTTGTGTCCCATTTGCCTTCTTGCAGAGTGTAAATTTCCGCCTTTAAGCCGGATGACCGTCCTGCATCCGGCATACGGACATGTGCCAACGCGATGTTGCGTTTGGCGGTCGGCGACCATATTCCGGATGTTATGTGCCCAACTTCTTTTTTGCGTCGATTGTAGATCAATGACCCTTCTGAGGGTTTGAATCCTTCGACATCGAAACGCATGAGGAGGCTTCTTGGACTCTCTCGTTTGGAAAGCAACTCTCGCCGGCCATTGAAATGACCTTTGTTGAAGTCGACTAGCCGGCCCAGACCGAGTTCGAAGGGTGTTTGTCCCCGATGCAATCGCTCGGTCGCATGAACTGGCTGAAAATCCACACCTGCGGTCAGAAACCCCGCTTCGATACGGGCCAAATTTACAGCTTCGTACCCGATCGCGCGCAGTCCTTGATGTGCGCCACCTTTCCAAACGCTGTCCCAAAGTTCTTCCGCCTTGTCCCAGTCGCACCAGAGCTCATAGCCTAAATCACCGGTAAAACCCGTCCGCGAAATCATGAGATCATGGTCAACTTTAGCAAGATCGAATGGCTTCAACTTGCTGACATCTAACCCGACGGCCTCCAAAACTGCATACGAGGTCGGACCTTGCAGCGAAAGTCCAGCAAAACTGTGAGTTTCGTCGACGACTGAAACGTCAAAACCCCATGCAGCATCGAGTAGCCATGTCAGCATTTGTTCCTGACAGCAAAGACGCCAATCGTTGTCGGCAAGGTGGAAAAGAGTCCCGTCATCGATGACCATACCCTCTTCATCACACCAGATTGCGTACCCCACGCGACCAACGCCGATTTTTCGGATGTCCCGTGTCACTAGGCGATTGAGCATCGTTGTCGTATCCGGCCCGGTCAATCGGTACTTGTGCATTGGTGAGATGTCGAACAAGGAGGCCTGATTGCGCAGCGCGAAGTACTCGAACTCGACACTGTCCAGCACACCCGGGGCGGCATAGCCCGCCCAATCGTACCAATTTTGCGCGCGATTTTGCTCTTCGAGTTTTTTGTGAAACGGGCCGGGAATCAAACCTAGTTTAGGATCGGTGAAGATGCTCATGGCCGAGCCTCCAGCGCTGCCAGAGCCGCATTGCGACCAGCGAGCCCCATGACATCACCGCCGGGGTGCGTTGCCGCACCACATTGGAACAGCCCCTTCGGCCCCATGGAATATCTGGCCATCCCGTTCGCGGGCCGAAGTGTCAGCAGTTGGTCTAATGACATTTCCGCATGGTGCCAGTGCCCCCCTGGTGCGCCGGTCGCGCCTTCGATTTGATCCGGAGTTATGACCTGTTTGCCTGAGATTTGATCGCTCAAGCCGGGCAGGGCATGGCTAAGAGTTTCAACTGTGATTTGCGCAAGCTGTTCCTTGGCAGTCTGAGTCCAACCGCCTTCAATGTCAGATGACGCATATTGCACTATGGTTGACAGCCAGTTTGCCCCATCGGCTGTCTGCATTTTAAAGGCTTCAATCACCGGTGCTTTAGACATTTGACGGTACTTAGCTGGATTGAACGCAGCTTCGACGTACTCCACAGAAGGGGCATAGATCAGTCGTTCGTGGGCTAGTTCGCTAGGCAGGCCGGGCAGGGCGGCGTCGTCTTTTAACCGTAGGTTGACCTTAGCCGCTGTTCCAAGAGCTCGAATACTTCGAACTCGCCGCATTGTTTCGATGTCAAAAGCAGAGGGTCCGGTCATTCGGCTTGTTAGTCTTGGAGCAAGGTTGCTGAGCACAATGGGTGCGGTCAAAGTTCGTCCATCGTTAGTTGCCACTCCGGAGACTGTGTCGTCGTGCAACATAATGCGAGACACCTTAGTTTCCGGCATCAGCACGCACCCCGCTTTTTGTGCTGCTTCAACCATCAAATCGGTCAGCGCGGACATCCCACCTGCTGGTTGTGTGATGTTACCTCCGTGACCCAGCCGATAGATCAGATTGAACACCGTGCCCGGAGATCTTGGACCGGTGGCTGACCCCCAGATTGCATCAGCAGCAAGCATTCCAGCCACCGGTCCTTCCGATAGGTCATCTAAAACAATGTCGTAGACATTAGATAAGACGACCTGCAGGAAACGCCGCATTTCAGATTTGCCCAGCTTTTTCAGGCCTCTGCCCAGTTTTGCCAGACGCAAAAACTCGTTGAGCCCACCCCGCGAAAGGATGGCTTTTTGACCGCCGGGTGGTGAGGCCTCGGCGAGTTGGCGCAAAAGGCCCCCATACGTAATCAACTGCTTTGTCAGATCGGACCAGGCGTCGGATTCCGGGTGTTTTGCCCCCTCGCTCCAAAAGACGCCTTCGCTATTGAAGACGATATGCCGCCCATCCTCAGACAAAGAAACCGTGGAGACGGGCTTGCCGGACAGGACAGGGTGTTGAGGATCTATGCCGATGTCACTCAAGGCCCGCGGACTCAGGTTATATAGAGAATGGGCCAGAGTCGGGCCGCCATCCACGGAATAAGACGCCATGCCGCCGAACCTGTTGGATTTCTCGATGATGCAGACATTCTTGCCGTGTCGACTAAGGAGTGTTCCGGCAACCAGACCGTTAACACCGCCGCCAATGACAATCGCATCAAATTGGCTCATGCGGCATACCCCTTCATTCGGCCATGCCGTGTTTCGTGCCTCAGGATTGCGCGGGCAGCGTTTGCACCAGGTGCTCCCATAACCCCTCCGCCCGGATGGGCGGACGAACCGCACAGATAAAGCCCTTTAACAGGTAGGCTGTACTGAGACCAACCCGGGACTGGCCGATTGAAGAAAAGCTGATCAAAAGTCAGTTCACCTTGGAAAATGTTGCCTTCTGTCAGACCGACCTCGCGTTCAATTTCCAATGGTGAACGCACTTCCATATGAACGATGCGCTCGCGAATGTCTGGGCACGCCACAGACATCTGGTCGAGTACAGTTTCTGCCATCGCACTGCGCTGCTTTTCGTCCCAATTCTCTGCTGATCTAACGCCGTCGACTTCCAAATCATAAGGAGCATATTGGACGAAAACCGTCATCATGTGGGCACCTGTCGGAGCCATAGTCGGATCAATCTGGCTGGGGATTAGCATGTCGATATAGGGCTTTTCAGACCAACGCCCGACTTTCCAATCATCATAAGCCTTTTCAAGTTCCAAGAGGCTCTGCGACACATGCAAGTCGCCCCTTAGGAAACTGGTGTGCTCGGGTGCAGCAGGGAAACTTGGAAAGCGATCAAGCGCGATGTTGAGTTTCGCCGAAGAGCCACGAATTTTGAAGTTCCGCACCGCCTTGGTGAAATCATCCGGCAACTCGGCCGCATCTAAATGGTGCAGAATTGTGCGTTTGATATCCATATTGGAGGCAACGACAGGGGCATAAATAACCTTGCCGTCCTCGAGAGTAACGCCTTCAACGCGTCCATCTTTGCTGAGGATTTTCTCAATGCCCGAACCTGTGTGGATGGTACCGCCGTGATCCTTGAAAGAGGCTGCAATGGCATTCGAAATTGCACCCATCCCCCCACGCGCGAAACCCCATGCTCCGATGCCGCCGTCAATGTCACCCATGTAGTGGTGCAGCAGCACATATGACGTGCCGGGTGAGTACACCCCAAGGCCGGTACCGATAATGCCGGAGCCAGCCAAATGGGCCTTGATCAGGTCGTTTTCGAAATGCTCATCCAGAAAGTCACCAATGGACATTGTCCAGAATTTCAGTGTTTCGCCGAGCTCCCGACTGCCCAGCCCGTGTGCTTTTTTTACGAGATAAGCCAGTTCGCCGAGATCACGTGGGTGGAGAGACGCAGGGTCCGGTGCATCTCGAAGCAGAAATGGACGGATAAATCGGCATTGCCGCATGATGGCTTGCGAGTAACCACGATAGGCGTCGGCATCTTTCGCAGAATGTCGCGCAATCTCGCGTTTAAGGGCGTTGTGATCGGAATAATAGGCGAAATAATCCCCATCGCGCGTAAAGCTCGCGCCACCTTCATACGGAATAACCTGAAGTCCGTATTTCGGTAACTCGAGGTCCCGGGCAATCTCGCGTCGCAGAAGAGAGCAAACGTACGAGCAATTCGAGTACGTCCAACCATCGTGCAGTGAGCGGCTGACTGCAGCGCCTCCAATCCAGTCGTTCTTTTCGACCACCAAAACACGCATGCCGGCACGTGCCAAGTAGGCGGCGGCAGTCAATCCGTTGTGACCAGCACCGGCCACAATAACGTCGTATCTGTTCTCAACCGTCAAATTTCTCCATCCCTTTCTCTCTCGTTTACAGATCAGGTTCGGGTTCGTAAAGTTTATTTGAGCGCTCAAATAATTTTCAAGCTATTGACGCATCTTTTTTGCGCGCTGTAGATGGCTGTATTCGTAGAAGGAGCGGCAATTGGTCGAAGCAGATCGTAAACGTCCCCGCAAAGAGCGGAAGGAGAACGCAGATCGTCGTCGCCGACAGCTGCTGGACGCGGCTTGCCGCTCTATATTGGCTCATGGGTTGGCAAAAACGACGCTCGCAACGGTCGCTTCTGAAGCTGAGCTTTCTCAGGGTGTTGCGGCGTTTTACTTCAAGTCAAAGCTTGGTCTTCTGACCGAAGCTTTGCGCGACCTTTACCAGCGCTACGAAGATCACTGGACAGCTTCTTTAGAGCGAGCAGGGGATAAGCCCGCCGAAAAGATAAGGGCCCTGATAAAAGCTGATTTCCACCCTGATGCATGTGGTCCGGAGGTCTTACCCCTTTGGTATGCGTTTTGGGGCGAGCTTCGCTTTCAACTGCAGTACGATGAAGTTGCCGAGCATTTCGAAACACGTCGGAGAGAGACCTTGCGTGTAATCTGGAACGAATTGCTGCCCGACGATGAGGTTACTTCACCAGATCAAATGGCTGAATGGATGGAGACATTGACGGATGGCTATTGGCAGCGATTGCATCTTGCTCCTCAAGGCCTGAGCCGAAAGCAGGCGGAACAGGCTGCCTGGGGTTGCCTTGTTCGCCTGGTCCCGGAATTACTTGGGGATACGGCTTAGTCAATTTCGACTGAAAGGCCCAACAACATGACGCGAGTGCGGATATCGCAGCAGCCTCGGCCATCTTGGGGTGTCATCTTAAATGAGGCGCGCTACCTTGCGCGGCTTGCTCTTCCGATAGTTATCTCTCTTGCTGCAGCTGCTTTGATTGGCGTCGTTGACACTGTGATGGTGGCCCCATTGGGTACAATTCCTCTGGCGGCGGTCTCGATCACAGCCTCGGTACTGATCATTTTCTACTCGGCGCTTTACGGCTTTGTGTCCGCAATTGGTGTGCGAATGGCTGAAGCCTTTGGGAAAACAAGTGAACGAGGGTTGGCTTCGGCAACAAGCGCTGGGCTTATCGTTTCACTGGTCGTTGGCGTCGTTGGCGCTGCTGTAATGATCTGCCTCAAGCCTGCCCTTTCTTTGATTGGGCAGCCTCCCGAAGTGGTCAGTCTGATTGGCGGCTACTGGATTGCGATGAGCCTCCTTTTGGTGCCCTTCACGGTTTTCTATGCTTTGAAAGCTCTCTTTGACGCAATGAATCGTCCGTGGATTGGGGTTGGCCTCGCGTTCCTTGCGGTCGGATTCAACATCCCTTCGAACTATGTTTTGATCCACGGAGTTGCTGGTTGGCCGGGTCTGGGACTCATCGGTGCCGGGATCGCAAGTCTGTTGTCTCAGATGGTGCCGTTAATTGTGGCATTCGTGATTTTGCGCGCGTGGAGAAAGAAGAAGGGTTTCCTAAAGGCCGCAGGTTTTGATTGGCCCGAGGTTAAGGCGCAGATCAAAGAAGGGTTCATTATTTCCGTTGGTTACCTAGGGGAGGGGGCAGCTTACGCAGTAGCTGGCCTTATGCTCGGTTGGTTCAGCGCAGCCGCGCTTGCCGCGCATCAAATCGTTTCTGCGGTCAGCGACGTCATTTACATGGTGCCATTGGGAGTTTCGATTGCAATTTCGATACGTGTAGCTCAGGCAGTTGGTGCCGATGAAAAAGAAAGGCTCAAGCCGATTGTGTTGGCGTCGCTGATGGTCGTCGTTGGTTGGATGGCTGTTGTCGTTACTGGTATTTTGATTGGCCGCGATCCTTTGGCCAATAGCCTTTCAGATGACCCAAAAGTCGTTTCTCTCGCGATATCGATGTTCCTTGTGATTGCAGCAATGCAGATTGCAGATGGTGTGCAGGGGACAATGCTGGGTGCTTTCCGAGGCATGATGGACAACCATTTCCCCGTTGCCATCACCTTGATTGCATATTGGGTCTTTGCATTGCCGCTTGGATATGCGCTGGGCTTTTGGCTTGGGTTCGGTCCCAACGGCGTTTGGATCGGGTACGGCTCAGGTCTCTCTTTGGCGGCTATCGCGTTGACCTATCGCTTCTTCTCCAAAAACCGCTAGTTGGCGCTGCTTGCGAGCTCACTAAAGACCCAACTTGTCCAAGAGTTTAAGGCGTAGGATTTCTGCTTCGACAAGAGTTTCTTTCGCGAACGAGAAGGGCAGTGGTTTGAGGGGGGTAACCGGAAATTCCAGCTCGTCCGCTTTGGTTCCTATCGCCCATTTGGCGAGGACGCGCCCCATTGCCGTGGCGATGGCAACGCCGCGCCCATTGTATCCCAGACCTGTCATAACCCCCGGAGTGAGTTCATGCAGGTGTGGATAGTGATCTCTTGTCAATGCAACAAAGCCGCCCCATTCGAATTCCCACTGAACTCCGGACAATTGGGGGAAAAGTTCGACAGAGATTCGCTTCAAACGTTCGATTTGTTTGAGAGTGGAGTTGTTGTTGTAGGTACCGCGACCTCCCATTAGAAAGCGACCTTCCGCGTCTTGCCTGAAGTACAGAAGCAGGCGTCGTGCGTCTGACAGAGCGTTGCCCTCTGGCAGAATTGTCCGACGGAGATTATCGGAAAGAGGCGACGAAGCAACCTGAACTGAACGAACGGGCAAAACTGACTGAGCCAACCGCGGATGTAGATCTCCGGAATAGGCGTTCGTGCAAATCAGTACCTTTTCTGAGATGACAGCTCCTTTGGGAGTTTCGACGCGAAAGCGGCCGGCTTCGGATTTAATCTGATTGGCAGGTGTTTCGCCGAAGATTTGCACGCCATTGCGGCGACCTGCTTCAGCCAGTCCAAGTGCATAATTCAGCGGGTGCAAAACACCACCGCGGCGATCCAGAACGCCACCAAGGTAAGCTTCGGTCCCTGTCAGACGCTGCATTTCGCTTTGATCAAGCTGTATCATGCCCCCGCCGTGGTTGCCCCAATCCTCGGCTAGCTTGTGTAATTCGCTGAGTGTTTTGTGAGTATGCGCAGCGCGCAGCCAGCCTGGACGTTTTGCGTCGCACTCAATGCCGTGCCGAGCGATTAAGTCGAACACAAGATCGGCGGCGTCACCGGCCATTCGGATCATTCTGGTTCCCCAGAGGTCACCAAATTTGGTTTTGATGCCTGTCGGTCCATCCTTGAGGCCCACATTGATCTGACCGCCATTGCGTCCAGAAGCTCCCCAGCCCGGATGCTGGGCATCGATAACAACAACTTTGACGCCTTGCTCGGCCAGACGAATTGCTGCCGAAAGTCCGGTGAACCCGGCGCCAATCACGGTCACGTCAGATTGCTGTTTGCCAACGAGCTGCGGGTATTCTGCAGAATAGCTTGCGGTTGCAGACCACAGGCTATTTGCGATGACTGGGTTTTCGTTACGGATCATCTAGTGGCCTCGCGCTTGCCTTGCGGGGGGAATTGCATAGGTTTGGCTGGTGACATCTTGCCGGACAGTATGTGAAGAATGCCAAGACTTTTGAACCAATTCGAATTGAAACCAACCGTCGAGCTCGACACGTTCGAGCAGGCTTGGAACGCGTTTGTCGAACATTTGGTCAAGACAGGTCTGGCCACAAAAGGGGCGCCTTTGTGTAAACGCATCCCCGCAAGTGGTTATGATACCGACGAGCAGCGAGATCATACGCTTATGGCTGTTATCGAATTCAAGGATCAATTGCAGGCCGACACGGCTTGGAACGCCATTGAAGATCGCATTGAGCCTCTGGGAGCTTTGCATCGCAGTGTTATTTCTATGGTGCATGACCCAGTTTTCACTTTTTGGTCGGAACTCTAGATCGATGATTGCGAACATCCGGGTTGCTTTCACACTATTTTCTCTTCATCATTGAATGATTATTCAATCAATGGCATATATCCTTTGGATGTCAAATGCGCACTCGCTGGAGAAGTTTGGCTGTGGGGGCAGGCAAGACCGATGAAGTGCTTTAGTAGATGGGATGCATTCGGGTGAGACAATCGCCAATCGAAAAAACAAAGCTTGAAGGGCGGCGGCGCACCGAGTCCAAAGAGGTGAGGCGTCAACAACTCATCGACGCAACAATCGACTCGATCGCCCAAAACGGAATTGGTGGAACGACCATGTCCACCGTGACCGAGATAGCCGGCTTGTCGCTGGGCATCGTCAACTTCCACTTCAAAAGCAAACAGAACTTGCTGGAGGAAACGCTGCTGTTTCTAGCAAAGGAACATCACGAGCAGTGGCTGGAAGCCTTTGACAATGCGGGATTGTCAGCGTCTGAAAAGCTATTGGCCATCGTCGATGCGCACTTTCACCCGCAGATTTGCACTCCAAAGAAGCTAGCCGTTTGGTTCGCGTTTTTTGGAGAGGCAGGGCGGCGCAAAGTTTACCGCAGCCTGATCAATGACATCGATCAGGAGCGCTACAACATTGCGCTACGCCTGTGTTCCGAAATTGCTGAGGACGGTGGATACGACGACATGCCGCCAAGGCAAGTCGCCAATGTCCTGGAAGCTCTTTACGACGGAATCTGGTTGGAGCTTTTGACATATCCGGAAAATTTTCGACGTCCCGAAGCCCGAGATCACATCGTCGCCTTCCTATCCAAGGTCTATCCGGATCACTTTCGAATGCCTGAGTTCAAACACGGTGGTTGAAACAGAGCGGGTAAAATTTCCGGTTATCCAGACAGGACGAGCCTGTGCACAGCGCAGCTAACTAAGGGCAGATAAATGAGCAGGGACCCACGCTACGAAATCCTTTTCGAGCCAGTGCAAATCGGACCAGTCACCGCACCAAATCGGTTCTATCAGGTTCCGCACTGTACCGGTATGGGTTGGCAATACCCCCGTACACTTGCCGCGATGCGCAAAGTGAAGGCGCAAGGTGGATGGGGTGTCATATGCACGGAATACAACTCAATTCACCCCTCTTCCGACGACCTGCCGCATCCCTACGCTTCGCTTTGGGATGACAGCGACGTTCGGACACACGCGCTGATGACTGACGCGGTGCACGAACACGGCAGCCTTGCAGGCGCTGAGCTATGGTACGGAGGTGCTAACTCGAACAACTTGTTTTCCCGGTTGCCGAGCATGGATGTCGACAGCCGACCAAACACGAAAGGACACCCCTTTCAGACCCGCGCAATGGACAAGCAGGACATCCGGGATCTACGCCGCTGGCACCGAAAGGCGGCTTTGAGGGCGCGAGACGCGGGATTTGACGTTGTCTATGTTTATGCAACGCACGGATACCTAATATCAAACTTTCTGCATCCGCGCGTGAACACACGTACTGACGAATATGGCGGCACGTTGGAAAACAGGGTGCGTCTGACCCGAGAACTGATTCAGGAAACCAAAGACGCCGTTGGGGATCGGTGCGCCGTGGCGGTCCGTTTCTCGGCAGACGAAGAGATCGGCGAGGATGGCCAGCCCATCTATGGTGAGCGACGAGAAATGTTTGAGATGCTCTCTGATCTTCCGGATTTGTGGGATATCAACATCGCAGATTACTCGGTCGAAATGGGTGTTTCCCGTTTTACCAAAGAGGCAGCTCTTGAACCCTACATGCATTGGGTCAAGTCCGTGACAGATAAGCCTGTCGTGACTGTTGGTCGCTTCACGTCACCTGATACAATGGCCTCGCAAGTCAGGCGGGGGATTACTGATTTCATTGGAGCAGCGCGCCCGTCGATTGCTGATCCTTACCTTCCAAAGAAGATCGAAGAAGGACGCTTGTCTGCGATCCGCGAATGTATTGGATGCAATGTCTGCTACGCCAGCGACTCGATTGGTGTACCTATTCGATGCACTCAGAACCCAACAATGGGAGAGGAGTGGCGCAAAGGCTGGCATCCTGAAATCATCCGAACGAAATCTTCAGACGCGCGCGTTCTGATCGTCGGGGCAGGGGCTGCTGGACTGGAGGCAGCGCGGGCACTTGGTGTGCGTAGATATGATGTCCTTTTAGCAGAAGCTTCTCGTGAGTTGGGTGGCAGGATATCGCGCGAAGCGGCTTTGCCTGGCATGAGCGAATACATTCGCGTCAAAGACTACCGCGAACAGCAATTGATTGAGATGCCCAACGTTGAAATCTACCGTGAAAGCCCTCTGACAGTAGACGATGTCTTAGCCGTTGAGGCTGACCACGTTGCAATCGCTACCGGCGCGACTTGGCGGAAGGAGTATTTTGACGAAGAACGTTTCGTCCCGATCGCAGAAGGAGCCGCTCTAACTCGCGTTTTTACCCCCGATGACATCATGGATGGAAAGCTTCCCGATGGACCAACGCTCGTTTTTGATGGCGATGGCTACTACATGGCCAGCGTTATTGCTGAAAAAATCAGAGCGCAGGGACATGTCGTCACGCTGGTCACACCGTCAGACAGTGTTTCTGATTGGGCGGGAAAAACGTCCGAACGTTGGCGAATCCGAACGCATTTGCTTCGCTTAGGGGTCGAGACCCTGCCGTCAAAGTCGATTAAACAGTTTGATGGCGAAATCGCGGAGTTAGAGTGTACCTATGGCGGGCCAAGTGTGACCGTACCCGTTGCCAACATTGTTATGGTTACTGCTCGTAAACCAAATGATTGCCTTTACAGAGGGTTGCTCGGCCGGGTCAGTTCTGAGGATTTGCAGTTCAGCTTTCGTCGCATAGGAGATTGTGATGCTCCGGCGATTATAGCAGCAGCGGTTTATGCAGGTCATCGATACGCCCAGGAATTGGGCGAAGCCGTGGATGAGGACATACCACTTAAACATGATCGAGTAGACGTCGGGTAGCAGCCCATTTGACCGAACTGCGCGATCTCAGTTGTAAGCAATCAAAGAAACGCTGGAGGAATCTTTCATGCCGGAAGGCTTAGTTATCCGCCCCCTCGAATTGAAAGATCACGAAGAGTGGCGCCGCTTATGGACGGCATATTTGGACTTCTACGAGACCTCTGTCTCAGAAGAAGTCTATGAGGTTTCGTTCAACAGGTTGTTGTCAACGGATGCAGGTGAATACAATTGTCTCATAGCTGAGTTAGAAGGGAAACCGGTCGGATTGGCGCACTACCTCTACCATAGGTTCATGTGGTCGGTTGAGGATACGTGTTATCTTATGGATCTTTTCGCTGATCCGCAGGTTAGAGGAAAAGGTGTTGGACGAGCTCTGATCGAATCTGTTTTTCAGATCGCCAAGCAGGACGGTGTTCCAACCACCTACTGGACAACTCAAGAATTTAACTACCCAGGTCGAGTTTTGTACGACAAAGTGGCCAAAAGAACTCCATTCATTGTCTATGAAAAAGACAAATGACCGGCGGCGTTTTGTCAATAAATCTTGTCTTGAGGCGGGCAGGTGACTCAAAAACCGCGTCGAGAATTCGCAACTGCAGTTTCGACGACGCGATCGCGCCATGCAACGTTTCAAACGCATGCGAAGTTTACAGAAATTCGCCTCCGTCCATTCCTCTGCATACAACCACTTCAACTGGGAAAGATCGCTAGCCAACCGAGACATCTTCAAGCTGACCCGCGCCGCCGCTCTTAGCGAGTGGCGTCAACTTTGTTCCGGATAGGTTCGCGGTTTCCGCGGCAAACTGAGACTGGTTCGCATTCGTCTGACAGCACCGCTAGACCACCCAACTAATTCAGCAGCTTGACCAAAGTCAGACCGAGCGGGTGATGCCTCCATCCACGCGGATATTCTGGCCAGTGATATACGCGCCACCGTCCGAAGCAAGAAAGGCTACGGTCGCGGCGATCTCATCATAGGCTTTGCCGTAGCGCTCCATCGGGATGCGGGCCTTCCATTCCGGGTTTTCGGGCAGGCTGTCGATGAACCCCGGCAGTACGTTGTTCATACGCACGTTGTCGGGCGCGTATTTGTCGGAAAAAAGCTTGGAATAGGCCGCGAGCCCTGCTCGCATCACGCCAGAGGTTGGGAAGACCGGATCGGGTTCAAACGCCGCAAAAGTTGAGATGTTGATGATCGCGCCGGATTTCTGGTCGATCATGATGGGCGCAACAATTCGCGTGGCGCGCACGGCGTTCAGGAAGTAAACCTCCATCCCTTCGTGCCAGTCTTCGTCACTGATCTCCAGAACCGGCGCGCGAGGACCATGACCGGCCGAGTTTACTAGCACGTCAATGCGACCCCATTTGGCCATGACCGAATCAACAAGCTTTTGCATGTCTGCGGTGGATTTGTTGGTGCCCGTTGCTCCAATTCCTCCTAGTTCAAACGCCAAGGCTTCGCCTTTGCCCGAAGATGACAGGATGGCGACATTGAATCCGTCTGCAGCCAGTCGGCGCGCGCTTTCTGCCCCCATACCACTGCCGCCGCCCATGATGATCGCGACTTTCTTATCGGTCATGTTTTTCTCCATTTAATGAGTGCTTTTGATCTGTGGCTAAGATGGGGTGTGATGGGGTGTTTGACCAATGAGTAAATCTGCCTTAACCCTGTAGAGAATCTATTGATTAGGTGAAGGGAAATGCGCAAACTTCCGCCCTTAAACGCGTTGAAGGCTTTTGAGGCCTCCGGGCGACATTTGAATTTTAGTCATGCCGCCGAAGAACTTGGTGTTACGCAGGGTGCCGTTGCCCAACATGTTCGGGCCCTTGAAGAATTGTTAAAAATCAAACTGTTTAGTCGAAGACCAAGAGGTTTGTCGCTGACGGATGAAGGTCGAAAATACCTTGCCCCGATCCGTCGTGCCTTTGATTTGATGGCGGAAGCAACGGCCAGTCTGTCGCCTCAGGACGTCGTGGTCACAATCAGCACAACACCGTCTTTTGCTACACGCTGGTTGGTGCCCAGGCTTGGGGCTTTCGCGCAAGATCATCCGGATATCCGTCTGCGTCTGGATGCGTCAAACGCGCCGGCAAATTTTCAGACCGATGGAGTTGATATCGCGGTGCGACAGGGGAAGCCGCCTTTTGGACCCGGTTTGATCTCTGAGCCTTTGTTTTCCGCCGAACTGATCGCAGTATGTCACCCGGACTTGGCTGTAGGTAACAATCCGATCCGGATTCCAGCAGATTTGCTTAGTCATATCCTGCTTGAAGATACGCATGGTCAGTGGCCCCTGTTTTTGGAAGCTGCGCTGGGAGAGGTGCCTTCAACCGGGTTGAAAACGATGGCGTTTAGCCAGACTTCTCTTGCCATTGATGCCGCTATTGCCGGTCAAGGGGTGGCGCTGGCCAATCGAGAGTTTGTCGCGGATGATCTTCAGGCTAAGCGCCTGTGCCGACCGGTTTCCTTTTCGACCGTGGTGCAAGAAGGATACCATATCGTTTCCCCACGCGAACCGAGAAATCCTCGGATCGTCGCCTCGGTTCGGGCTTGGCTCCTTGAGAACGTCTGAAGTTTGAAATTCACAACAATTTGCATGCAACTTTGATACGCGCCACAACTGGCCGAGAGGCTCAGTTAATACCTGCGACGGCACTCAAAAATTGTTTTCGAATTTAGGGCAACCCTCTGACATCAAATGTCTAACAGAGAATCCGGTCGCTAAACACGTGGATCAATGTTCTTTCATTTCGCTACCTGCTGCCGACAGCTTTTCGTGACTTTCGCCTCTTGTCCTGCGGTCTTCTGCCAAGGCCAATTGTAACGGAAATAATAACGCTTTATGTAGGGTGCTGATTTCAGAACTCGTGCCTTGGCAGGCGTGTGGTTGTTGCGCAAAGGACCCGGTGTATATGATTGACCTGAGTGGCGTCACTCCCTTGCGGGAAAGCCGCAATTACATGATTTTTCAACATCCGGAAATTGAAGGGGCGTTGTTGAAGGTTCGCACAGATGAGCCGGTCAGAAAGTACCTTCTGCCGCGCTATGCGGAATGGCGCTATGGCAACCTGCGGCAGTGGAACCGAGAGGCGAACGAATACCTTGCCGCGCTGAACCGGCAATGCCCGGAAATCGAGCGTCTGGCGGTGTTCATGGGTTATGCTCCGACTTCGCTGGGTCCTGCTATCGTGGTGGAAAAGTTGACCGGACCGGATGGGGAGCTTGCGCCGACTTTGAGGTCTGAACTGGCGGCGCTCAAGAAAGACCGGGCAGGGCGACAGCGGTTGTATGACGAGTTCATGGAATTGTTGAATGATCTTGAGCGGGGTCAGATCATCGTTGGTGACATGTGGGCGGAGAACGTCGTACGCGCGCAGGAGCGAGGCGGAAAGCTGGCCATTATCGATGGTCTGGGTGAAAGAGTGATGTTCCCGTTGACCCTTTTCAGTAACTGGGCTTTCCGAAGATCAATCGAACGCCGTCGGGAGCGTATGACCAAAGTGTTCAGGTTGGAGTCACCGTAACGCAGCGTTTGGCTTAGCCTGCGATGCGCAAAGGTTTGGCGCTTTCGACCTCTTTGCGGATCTCTTCGATCAGTGCCATCGCCGCAGGGTTTCGACGTTTCAGGTGCGTTCGCGCTATATAGGCTATGCTGGGCGGTTCGGGGAACAGGCCGTCAATGATTTCCATATCCGGAGTGACGTGCAGGCCGTTCAGCAGTGCAACGCCTAACCCCGAGCGCACCGCCGACTGAATGCCGGCTGCGCTGGGGCATTCCAGAACGCTGTCAAAACGATGGGGCCCATGACCCATGCCCCAATGTCGGTAAAAGCACTGGCTGTCGAAGGACAGGAACGGCACGGGTGCGGACAATTCGATACGAAAATCCGGCGATTTCACCCAATGCAACTCGTCCTCGAACAGGATCAGATCATCGTGCAGCACGTCCTGACGAAAGATCTGCATGACCGCTACGTCCAACTCCCCGTTCTTCAACCACGCTTGGACGTTCAGGCTTTGGCTGGTGCGCGTGCGGACGCGGACATCAGGGTATAGCCGCGTGAAACGACCCAGTATACGCGCAATATCGCTGGTGGTGGTGTCTTCGGTCATGCCCAGACGGATTGTCCCGGACAGAGGTTTTTTGCCCAACGAAGCCAGCGCCTCGTCATGCAATTCTGTAATCCGACGGGCATAGTCACACAGCCGTTGACCGGCATCAGTAAACAGTGGCCCTCCGGTTCGGCGGGCCAAAAGATCACAGTCCAGAGCTTGTTCCAACCGTCGAATTTTGTGGCTAACTGCGGATTGCGACAGCGCCAGATGTTCCGCTGCCCGCGTGACGCCGCCGTGGGCCGCGATGGCCAACAAGGCGCGAAGGGCATCGATTTCCAGACGTTCATTCATTTTTACGACCATGACAAGAACAGATTGAACGATGACAATCATTCATTTGTGTCACATCCTATCGCCGGTTTAGTCAACATGAAAGACAAATCACCGGAGATCATTCATGTCACATCTCGTCACCGACCACGCCCTGATCAACAACTCTCGTATAGCATATGGAATCCATGGCGTAGGCGAACCCGTCGTGCTGATCCACGGCACGCCATCCTCGTCTTACATCTGGCGCGACGTGCTGCCGGTACTGGTCGAGGCTGGTTACAAGGTCCATGTCTTCGATCTGCTGGGGTTTGGTCTTTCTGAACGTCCCTGGGACCCTTCGGTTGATACATCCGTATCCGCTCAGGTACCAATCCTCGAAGGGTTGCTGGATCTGTGGGGGCTGGATGACCTGCACGTGATCTCTCACGATATTGGCGGGGCCGTGGCACCGCGTTTTGCCATTCAGTCACCTGACCGGGTGCGGTCGCTGACAATGATCGACGTCGTCAGCTTTGACAGTTGGCCGTCCAAGCGCACCAAAGAACAGATGCAAGCGGGTCTTCAGCACCTGATCGATGCGCCGGATGCCCAACACAGCGAGCATTTTCGCGAGTGGCTTTTCTCGGCTGTACAGAACAAACAGCGTTTGGCCGATACAGCACTCGACACATATTTGGACTTTGTCAGTGGCCCCATCGGCCAGGGTAGCCTGTTCCAGCATCAGGTTCGGCACTATGATCCCAAACACACCAACAGCATCGAATATTCGAAACTGGGCGCATTGCCGGTCCAACTGATTTGGGGGGCTGATGACGCATGGCAGGTGGTCGACTGGGCGCACAAGCTGCATGAAGCTATTCCGGGATCCGAGCTGCATATTCTGGAAAACTGCGGTCACTTCGCGATGGAGGACCAGCCTGAACAGATATCGGACCTGCTGGTCGACTTCCTCAAACGGAAAGGATGAGACATGGCTAAGATCAACACTTCCCGCCGTGGTCTGACAACCGTGTTTGAAGTCACCGGATCGGTTTTGGCAATGGCTTATGCCCTTCTGATCGCTTCGAATACCGGTGCCGAGCTTCTTGGATTTGCGCTTTTGCTATTGTCGGCTGGCCTGTTTGCTGCCTGGGCAATGATCGACCGGCGCTGGACCTTCCTGTTGCTTCAGGGGTTTTATGCGACCTCGGCGATTATTGGGCTAATCCGTTGGGCATGAACTTTGAATAGGGCTGCGGAAGAGTTCCTGCTCAGAATGCCCAATACCTATGGAAAACAGGATCGAGACCATCTTTCTGTTGATTAACGGCTTTACGGTGGTTGTCTGCCTTCATTGATGGAGCCATTGCTGGCAGGCAACGCCGAGCGGTTGCCTACCACGCTAAACATCATGGTGACTAGAAAGCTGGAAAACCGCAGGAACGGTTCTTCTTCGTCAGAATCTACAATTCTGAGTCGATTGAAATCCCTCGAGTTTGAAGTTGCCTAAGTTGGATCAGGCTTGGTCTTGGGCCTTTTGGCGCTGAATGTCGGCGAACCACTGCACAAAGGCGTCGACCTCGGGCGAGCGTCGCTGCACCGCCAGAAAATACCCTTCACTGGCCGGGGCAGAGGCCTCACTTGCAAGCACAACCTGACCGGTTTGTATGGCGTGATCAGCGATCAGAGCGTTAACCAAAGCGACTCCGTTGCCGGTTGTGGCCAGTTGCAGGGCAAGCCCGTAGGAGTCGACATAAAATTCGGGGGTGCCAACCGGCATACCGGTTGCTTCAGCCCAGGACGCCCAATTGTCAGACGTACCAACTGTTCCGATAAGCGGTAGGTCTTGTAGGCCGCCCGAAAGGTGCGGCGCTTTGACTGCGATCAGATGGTTGGGTCGCAGTGCTGTCGCATCCCGCCCCACCTGCTTTTCCGACCCGAACCGAATCTCGACATCCGCTCGAGAGGCGGCGAATTCATCGGGCCAGATCGTGCTGACGAACCGCACGGAGGTATCGGGATTCTGTTGCTGAAACCGGGGCAGGGCTGGGGAGATCACCCATTCCAGAACACTGACCGAGGCCGCAACGGTGATATGCCGTGCCCGTTCCTCGGCCAGATAGGGCGAGGCGGCAGAGTGTAGCATCTCAAGTGCGGCTTCAACCTGCGGCAGCAGCTTGCGGCCTTCATCGGTCAGGGACAGCCCGCGTGCGTGGCGGTGAAACAGCACTACGCCCAGCCGCGTTTCCAGCGATCTGATCTGCTGGCTGACAGCGGATTGCGTCAGTCCGATTTCCTCGGCGGCGGCGGTCGAACTGAGCCGTCGGGCCGCGGCTTCGAACGATCTGAACCACGTCAGTGGGGGCAGGGATTTCGACATTGGTAACCTACATATTAGAGTCACTAATACCTAAGACTAAAGTTCTTTCGTTTGTCAAAGCGGTCCCCGAGCGAGGATAGTTTGGCAACGACAGAAAAGGGGGCGCTCGTGGAGCCAAATATTCGGAAAATCGTGACCTATGACGAAGAGGTTCTGGTCGAAGGATTTCGCAAGGCCGAGCGCCCGTGGCGAATGTTTGCTGTGGCAGCAGTGGTGTCGAACCCCTGGGCGGGACGTTATGTGGAAGATCTTCGCCCCGAAATTCTGAGCTTTGCCCCAATTCTGGGCGCGGAACTGACCAGCCGGATGATCGCTTTGGCGGGTAGCGGTGATGCTATCGAGGCGTATGGCAAGGCCGCCGTCGTCGGGTTGGACGGCGAAGTCGAGCACGCCTCGGGCCTGATCCACACGCTGCATTTCGGCAATCATTTCCGGCAGGCCGTGGCAGCGAAATCCTATCTGTCCTTCACTAATACACGCGGTCCTGCAAACGCGCCGATCATGGTGCCTTTGATGGACAAGAACGACGCAGGCCGTCGGTCTCACTATCTGACGTTACAGTTTTCAATCCCCGATGCCCCGCGCGCGGATGAAGTGGTGATTGTGCTGGGCGGCGCAACGTCGGGACGGCCTCACCATCGGATCGGAGACCGCTACCAGGATTTGAAGGATCTGGGTCATGACGTGGACAACCCGGCCTCGGTCTGAGTTCGGCGAACTGGCCGCAGTTGATGCGGGCGAGGGGCCTTTGGTCATTCTGCTTCACGGCGTTGGCTTACGTGCCGAAGCCTGGGGTGGGCAGATCAAGCCTCTGGTCTCTGCCGGATATCGCGTGCTGTGCCCGGATATGCCCGGGCATGGCGAAACCCCATTCGCTGCGGTTGATGGGCTGGACAGCTATGCCGCACCGGTGGCTGAACTGATACAAGAGCCAGCCGTATTGATCGGGCATTCGATGGGGGCGTTGATTGCGACCCATATTACAGCCTCGGGCAATCCGAATGTCAAAGGTATTGCCGCATTGAATGCCATTTTTCAACGGCCAGAAACGGCCCGTCAGGCCGTCTTGTCCCGAGCACATACATTGGATGAGACGAAACCCAACGACGCGTCGGTCACTCTACAACGATGGTTTGCCGAGGTTGTGTCCGCGGAACGCGATGCTTGTGCGCGCTGGCTAAATGAGGTCGATCCGTGCGCATACAAAGCCGCCTATACGGTATTTGCTGAAAGTGATGGGCCGACTAAGGCGCAACTAGCCGCAATTCATTGCCCGGCCTTGTTCTTGACCGGCGCGGATGAGCCGAACTCCACCCCCCAAATGTCGCGTGGCATGGCTGATTTGGCGCCACACGGAAGGGCTGAGATCATTCCAAACGCCGCGCATATGATGCCGATGACCCATGCGGATGTGGTCAACACCATCCTGTTGCGTTTTCTGCAGGAGTGTTTGCCATGACAACGCTTGACCCACGCGCTCTGCGCGACGCCTTTGGCAGCTTCATGACCGGTGTGACGGTGGTGACAACACGCGACGAGACCGGTGCGCCGGTCGGATTCACGGCCAATTCCTTTTCCTCCGTGTCCCTTGATCCGCCGTTGTTGCTGGTTTGTCCGGGCAAATTCCTGTCCAGTTACGAGGTCTTCACCGGTTGCCGACACTTCGCCGTCAATATCCTGGCCGAGGGTCAGCAGGAGGTGTCGAACACCTTTGCCGGATACAAGGGAGATCGGTTCGCGAAAGTTGCCCACCGGAACGGTGTGCACGACCTGCCGCTGATCGATGGAGCACTGGCGCAGTTCAGTTGCGAAACGCATCAGGCCATCCCGGCGGGCGACCACACCATTCTAATGGGGAGGGTGCTTGATTTCTCTCACGCTGCGGGCGACGGCCTTGGCTATGTTGGCGGCTCGTATTTCAGCCTGGGTCTGGAACGCGAGATGGACTCGAAAGTACCGACGCTTTGCGGGGCGATCATTTCGTCTGAGGACAAGGTTCTGCTGGAACAACGTGACGGTCGTTTCCGTCCGGTTCAGGTCGCGGGTGCAGAACCCGGTGGTCAGCGAAACAGGCTGGCGCAGGGATTGGCCGAACGGGGCATCGACGCGCGGATCGATCAGGTTTATTCCGCGTTCAACGACGCGGAAACCAAGCTGCACTACACGTTCTTTCTGGCTTCCACTGAACAGGCCGCCCCGCCCGATAATACCCGTTGGGTCGCAGTCGAAGACCTGCCCAACCTGACCTATGCCACCCCCGGCATTCACCACATGATGACCCGCTTTGCGCGTGAGGCCCAGACTGGCGATTTCGCCCTCTATTTGGGTGACGCCGAACGGGGCGACATTCATAGTTTTCGCTAAAGGAGCCGGATGATGGAGTTTTCTCTGTTTGCCCATATGGAGCGTTTGACGCCCGATCAGCCTCATGACGTTCTCTACGATGAATTTGTGGGTCTGGCCAAAATGGCCGATGAAGGGGGAATGCGCGCGGTCTGGACCGGTGAGCATCACGGGATGGAGTTCACCATTGCGCCCAACCCGTTCCTGCATTTGGTTGATCTTGCACATCACACGAAGAACATCCGTCTCGGCACCGGCACTGTAATCGCGCCGTTCTGGCACCCGATCAAACTGGCTGGTGAGGCTGCAGCGGCTGACCAGATCACCAAGGGCCGCATCGAGTTGGGGATCGCGCGCGGGGCCTATTCCTTTGAATACGAGCGTCTGGCCCCGGGCATGGATGCGTGGGAGGCCGGGCAAAAAATGCGCGAGTCCACGCCTCTCTTGCCAAAAATTTGGGAAGGCGACTGCGCGCATGAGGGCGAGTTCTATTCGTTCCCGGCAACCACTTCGGCCCCGAAACCAATGCAGGACGGCGGCCCGCCAATCTGGATCGCTGCGCGTGACCCAAACAGCCACGAATTCGGAGTTCATAACGGTTTCAACATTCAGGTCACGCCGCTGTGGCAGGGAATGGAAGAGATCGAAGCGCTGATGGGCCGCTTCAACGATGCCTGTGACAGCTATTCGGGGCCGCGCCCCAAAATCATGCTGCTGCACCACACCTATGTCGGCAAAGACGACGCGGACGTGGCCCAGGGGGTGCAGGATTTGCGGCGTTATTACAACTACTTCGGAGCGTGGTTCCTGAACAAACGACCCATTCAGCAGGGGCTGATCGAGCCGATCTCGCCCGAGGAAATGGACGCAAACCCGATGTACACGACCGAAAAGCTGGGCCGAGATCTGACCGTCGGGACGACGCAGCAGGTGATCGACCGTATCAAACGCTACGAAGATCTGGGCTATGATGAGTTTTCGTTTTGGGTCGACAGCGGCATGACCAACGAGCGCAAACGCGCCTCGCTGGCGCGGTTCATCGACGAAGTTATGCCAGCTTTTCAGTGAGGGCCACCATGGGAAATCTTCCGCATTTTCAGCTGTTCATTGATGGCGAATGGACCGAAGGGTCAGACGCTCAGGTCATGACCTCCGAAAACCCGGCAACCGGGCAGGGGTGGGCGACTTTTGCCTGCGCCTCGGCCGGGGATGTTGATCGCGCGATTGTCGCAGCCAAACGGGTTCTGGACGATCCTGCGTGGCGGGACATGACCCAGACGGCGCGGGGAAAGCTGCTCTACCGTCTGGCCGATCTCGTGGGTGAAAACGCGACGCGTCTCGGGGAGCTGGAAACCACAGACAGCGGTAAGCTGCTGGCTGAAACTTCGGCGCAGACGGGCTATGTGGCGGATTACTACCGCTACTTCGCCGGACTGGCGGACAAGGTCGAAGGCACGGTGCTGCCCATCGACAAGCCCGACATGCACGTATTCACCACGCGCGAACCGATTGGTGTTGTCGCAGCGATCGTGCCGTGGAACGCGCAGATGTTCCTTACGGCCACGAAACTGGGTCCGGCTTTGGCAGCGGGGTGTTCGGTGGTCTTGAAAGCCTCGGAAATTGCGCCTGCACCTATGTTGGAGTTTGCCCGCCTGATCGAACAGGCTGGGTTTCCGCCCGGCGTAGTCTCGGTCATCACCGGTGACGCCGAAAACTGCGCCATTCCGCTGACCCGCCACACCGATATCGACCGAATTGCCTTTACCGGAGGGCCGGAAACCGCACGGCACGTGGTGCGTAACTCAGCTGAGAACTTCGCGGTCACCTCGCTGGAACTGGGCGGAAAATCTCCGATCCTTGTATTCGATGACGCCGATCTGGACGGAGCGGCGAACGGGCTGATCGCGGGGAATTTTGGCGCGTCCGGTCAAAGCTGTGTGGCGGGGACGCGCGGGCTGGTGCATCGGTCCATTCTGGAGCCCTTGATCGAACGGATCGAACAGAAAGCCAGCGCCATTCGGCTGGGCGATCCGCTGCACTCTGATACGCATGTAGGGCCGCTCTGTACCGCCGCGCAGGTGCGCAAGATCGAAGCAACATTGGCGACGGCTCAGGGGCAGGGTGCGGCAATTCGATTTGGCGGTGCGCCTGCGGATCTTCCGGGCAACTACATGACGCCCACTCTGGTTCAATGTACCTCACCCGAGACCGAAACGTTGAAGGTCGAGATGTTCGGGCCGGTCATGTCTCTGCTGCCGTTTGATACTGAAGAAGAGGCCATCGCGCTGGCGAATAGCACGCCTTATGGGTTGGGTTCCGGCGTTTTCACGCAAAACCTGGCGCGGGCGCATCGGGTTTCGAAACGGGTCAGGGCGGGGATTTGCTGGGTGAATACCTACCGCGCGATCTCTCCGATTGCGCCCTTCGGCGGGTTCAATCAGTCGGGCTATGGGCGTGAGGCCGGGATTGAGGCAATCCTTGACTACACCCGAACAAAAACCACCTGGATCAACACCGCGCAAGAGCCGATGGCGAACCCGTTCGTAATGCGCTAAGCCTGTGTAAACGCAGGGGAGGGTGCTTATGAAACTGGAAAAACCGAATTTTGCGGCACCTGTGGATGCGGAAAAGCGTAAGGCCATTCCTCCGGTCATTTGCTACCCTCCCGAGACGTTGGAGCAACCGGACCTAGCTGCACTGGTCACGCTGAGGGCAGGGGCCAATAAGACGGCTGAGGCTATCGCAGCGCCTCGGGATGCGGCCTGCATCGATGTGCCTGCAGGGGCGTTTGTACGGGTGTTGTCGGTCGATGGCCCTCAGGTCGGTGACCTGAATATGTGGAACAAGCACGACCTGACCGAGCGGTTTTATTCTGGCAAGACCCGTGCGTTGCATGGAACCCACCTGTCGACCGGTGGCCGCATGTGGTCGAGCTTTCCCAATATGCGCCCAATGGCAACCATCGTGGATGACACGCTGGATTGGTACGGGTTCGACGCCTTTGGCGGTTCGGTTCATGACGTGATCGGCACGCGCTGTGATCCGTATACCGGGCGGTTGCTGTCCGGTGACGACTACCACTATTGCTGCCATTCCAACCTGACCCGCGCGCTGGCTGGCCATTGCGACCTGCCGCTGCGCGAGGCCGAGATGCTGGTGCATGACGTACTGAACGTTTTCATGTGCACCGGCTTCACACGCGACACCGGCCAGTATTTCATGAAGGCCAGTCCCGTGCGTCCGGGGGACTATTTGGAATTCTATGCCGAGATTGATCTGATCGTCGGTCTTTCAGCCTGTCCCGGAGGCGATTGTTCGTCCGAGCATTCCTCGGACGTGGCGGCCTGTTACCCTCTGGTGATGGAGGTCTACGATCCGGGCGAAGCTGCCCGCGCGGCACATGTGCAACCGGAGCGATCCGCTTATGACCGTACTCATGGTGCGGGCTAAGTGGTCAGACGGTGCCCCAAGCGGTTCAACATCCGGCAGCACAGGTCGAGCTGTTCGATCTCGACATACTCATCCGCCTTGTGCGCCTGAGTGATCGAACCCGGCCCGCAGACAATCGCGTGCACGCCCAGTTGCTGAAACAGGCCGGCCTCGGTGGCGAAGGCAACGACGCCGGTACCATTGGCGCCAGTCAATTCGGCTACCAATTCGCGGGCGGCGTTTTCGTCCATGGGCTCAAGCCCCTGAATCTCGGCGACGGCCTCCTGCGTGATGCTGGCCTCGGGGTGAACCGCCAGCATGTCGGGCAGCAGAGTGTGTTGCACATAGTCCGACAGGGTTTTGCGGACCAACTCGGCATCGCTGGACTGTACGGGGCGCATTTCCCATGCAACCTCCGCCTTGCTGGCGATGACGTTGTGGGCAACCCCGCCCGAGATGCGCCCGACATTGACCGTGGTCCACGGCGGTTCAAAGAGGCTGCCCTTGGGCGCGCGGGATTTCAGGATGTGGCGCAATTCCAGTAGCTTGCCGATATATCGCGCTGCGTATTCCGCCGCGTTTACACCATCGTCCGGGGCCGAGCTGTGCCCTTCGAGACCGACAAAGCTGGTGGTGTATTCGAAACAGCCTTTGTGCCCCTCGATCACCCGCATTTCGGTGGGCTCACCGATTATGGCGATGTCCGGTACGATGCCACGTTCGGACAGGTCCTCCACCAGGTTTTGCGCACCCAGACAGCCGGTTTCTTCGTCATAGGTAAAGGCGAAGTGCAGCGGTTGGGTCAGTTTGGTCGTATCGAGCGTCTCGGCAAAGGCCAGCGCGGCAGCGATGAAACCTTTCATGTCGCAAGTGCCGCGCCCATAAAGTTTACCGTCACGCTCGGCCATCTCAAACGGGTCCGTGGTCCAGTCCTGATCGGCCACCGGAACCACATCCGTATGGCCGGACAGCAGGATACCGCCCGGCTGATCCGGCCCCAGCGTGGCAAAGACATTCGCCTTGGCTCCGGTCGCATCCCGCGTCTCGATACACCGCGCACCTAGTGCCTCAAGCCGTTCGGTCAGATAGCGGATGATCTCAAGGTTACTGTCTGCAGAGACCGTTTCAAAGGCAATCAGGTCAGCAAGGATTTCGGTGGTTCTGAGCAGGGTCATGGTTTCACAAACAGTTTGCGGGGGCGGTCGCAGAAGCATTCGGCGGGACCGTTTTCGGTGATCAGGATCGACTCGGTGATCTCAAGGCCCCAGTCGTCCATCCAGAGGCCGGGCATAAAGTGGAAGGTCATGCCGGGCTCCAAAACGGTTTCATCCTCGGGGCGTAGGGATATAGTGCGTTCTCCCCAGTCCGGGGGATAGCTGAGCCCCACAGGATAGCCGCAGCGTGCACCGCGTTCGATCCCGGCGCGTTCCAGCGGAGCGGCCAGCGCCAGCGCGATGTCGCGTGCCTGATTGCCTGCTCGGGCGGCGTTCAACCCGGCCTCGAGTCCTTCGACCAGCGCAGCCTCGGCTCGCAACAGGTGATCGGGTGGCTGGCCCAGAAAAACCGACCGGCAGAAGGGCGTGTGATAGCGGCGATAACAGCCGGACAATTCGAAGAATGTGCACTCGCCGGATTTGAATGGCGCGCCATCCCATGTCAGATGTGGGGCGGCAGCGTCCGGACCCGAAGGCAGTAAAGGCACGATGGCGGCATAGTCCCCCCAATCGTCCCCAACACCCGAGATCGCATCATGGTAAATCTGGGCGACCAGCTCGTTTTTGCGCAGTCCCGGTTCGACCCGTTCCAGAACGCCGTCGATCACGTGCTCCGAGATGCGGGCAGCCTTGCGCATTAGGGCGATCTCTTCCCCCGATTTCACTGCGCGCTGCCAGTTCACCAGCGCGTTCGCATCGATCAATTCAGCCTGCGGCAATTCAGCCAGCAAGGTCAGATGGGCTTTGGCCGAGTAATAGTAGTTGTCCAATTCGACACCAATTCGGCCTATAGTCAGTCCGCAGCCTCGGATTAGAGCGGCAAGGTCCTGCATCGGATGACGGACGGTCGATTGCACATAATGGTCCGCATAGCCGTATATTCGGTCATCGGGCATCCAGACCGTGCGCCGTGCGCCATTGGCATCCTGATTGCGCCCCCACCAGATCGGATCGCGGTCATGCAGCACCAGAACGCCCTGATGTACGTAGAAAGACCAACCTTCATACCCAGTCAGCCACGCCATGTTTGACGGGTCCTCGACAAACAGCGCGTCCAGACCCGCAGCCGCCATGGCGTTGCGTGTCTTTGCTAGCCGACGGTCATATTCGGCCTGGCTGAAAGCCGGATCGGCATGGGCCATGGGCTACTCCTGCAATGACTGAGTTCTGTTGACAGAACTAGACGAATCCGATCACGTCAATGGGCAACACAGGGAAGACGCTCAGTTGAAAATCACATCCAACCCGTATCGCGCCGGTCAGAAATTGATCGAGGACGCGCCATTTCCATCCACGAATGTAGCGCGCGCCTCGGAATTGATCGCGCGTTGCCTGTCGGCGGATGAGACACCTTTGATCGACGTGCAGGGGCTGGCGGATGTCGCGCACCTGTGGGTCAAGGATGAGCGCGGACGGATGGGGCTGGGGTCGTTCAAGGCCTTGGGCGCGGCCTATGTCATAGCGCGCCATGCGGCAGAGGTTTCTGAGACGCCGGACAGCACAACATTGACCGGTCGCACCTATGTTACGGCCAGCGCGGGGAATCACGGGCTTAGCGTGGCCTCTGGTGCGCGAAGGTTCGGGGCCGACGCGGTGGTCTATATCGCCGACACGGTGCCCGAGAGCTTTGCCGAACGCCTGCGCGAACAAGGCGCGAAGGTCGTGCGCGAAGGCGCGGATTACGCGGCCAGCATGGATGCCGCCAGCAAAGCTGCACGGGCTAACAACTGGATTCTGCTCTCGGACAGTTCGTGGGAGGGGTACTACGACCTGCCGCATACACTGATGGAGGGGTACTTGCAGATGGCGGCTGAGGCCACCCGGCAATGCCCACAGGTGCCGACACATATCATGCTGCAGGCCGGTGTTGGCGGGATGGCAGGGGCCGTTGCGGCATATGCGCGGACCGTTTGGGGGGATGCGCCGCAGATCATCGTGGTCGAACCCGAAGCGGCCCCGGCGTTGCAGGCCAGCATTGAGGCTGGCGCCAGCATTTTCGCCGACGGCCCCGACAGTGTGATGGGGCGATTAGATTGCAAGGAGCCTTCGTTGATTGCACTGAACGGTCTTGCGCGCGATGCAGACAGGTTCCTGACCCTTTCCGATGAGCAAGTAACCGAGCATCTTCCGGCCATGGCCGCAGCGGGTATCGCCACCACCGCGTCTGGGGGGGCAGGGGTTGCCGCTTTTATGAATGCCAACGTACGCGATGCCCTGGATATCGGTCCTGACGCTCGTGTTCTGTGTTTCCTGTCCGAGATCGCTGAATGAGGGGCTTTGAAACGTCCGAATTCCGTGCGCGAACGGAACGCGCGCAGCGCCGGATGGAGCAGGCGGGTCTGTCGGCGTTGTTGCTGACGACCGAGCCAGAAGTCCGATATTTCACCGGCTACCTGACCCGATTCTGGGAAAGCCCGACGCGTCCTTGGTTTCTGATCCTTCCCGCCGCAGGCAAACCGATTGCCGTGATTCCATCAATTGGGGCGGCCTTGATGGCGCAGACTTGGGTGGATGACGTTCGCACATGGAGCGCGCCCGACCTGAGCAACGACGGTGTCAGCCTGCTGGCCGATACTTTGTGTGAGATTTGCCCTGAGGATGCGGTCATTGGCTTGCCAGATGGGCACGAAACGCATGTCCGTATGCCGTTGGCTGACTTGAACCGATTACAGCAGGGGCTTGGTGTGCGTCGTTTGGGCAGCGACAAGGGGATTATCCGCGCTCTTCGGATGGTCAAATCCCCGGCCGAGATTGCCAAGATCGAAACCGCCTGTGCTATTGCCGGTCGGGCTTTTGAACGCGTGCCGGAGATTGCGCAAGAAGGTGTAGCTTTGGATGAGGTATTCCGCCGGTTTCAGATGGTGTGCCTGGACGAGGGCGCGGACTGGGTGCCGTACCTTGCAGGCGGGGCCGAGCAGGGCGGGTATACCGATGTGATCTCTCCGGCCCGCGCCGTGGCGCTGACACCCGGTGATGTTCTGATGCTGGATACAGGGCTGGTTTGGGACGGGTATTTTTGCGACTTCGACCGCAACTGGTCGATTGGAGCAGCTAGTCCGCAGGTGCGCGACGCCTATGCAACGCTGATCGAAGCCTCAGACACCGCATTTGAAACTGCGCGCCCCGGTGCAACAGCGGCAGAGCTGTTTTACGCCATGAACAAGGTGCTGTCCCGCACCTCGGGCGAGACTGGCGCAGGGCGGTTGGGGCATGGATTGGGGATGTCCCTGACAGAATGGCCGTCTTTGATACCCACCGATCACACGGTACTTGAACCGGGAATGGTTCTGACGCTGGAACCCGGCATAGCGGTCGGCGACAAAATTCTCGTTCACGAGGAAAACATAGTGATCACTGAAGGGGCGCCGCGCTTTATCAGCCCCAGAACCGGCCCGGAGTTGCCCGAGATATGAGTTATCTGCCCTACACGCTGGACAGGGACGATCCCGACGCCACACCGATGGGTTTGATCGTTTTGCAAACTGACGAGACGATCGAGCCCGAGTTCAATGCTTATTTCGCTGATAGGCCCGCGCCTATCTACGTCTCGCGTATTCCCAGCGGGGCTGAGGTGACGAAAGACACGCTGGCAGAAATGGAAAAAGCCTTGCCCGCTGCAGCGGATCTGTTGCCCAAAATTCGCCCCTACAAGGTGGTCGGGTACGGATGCACGTCGGCCAGTTCGGTTATCGGGTCCGACCAGATCGAACGGATGGTCCGAAAAACCTGCAATACGGTCGTGGTCACGAACCCTCTGCGTGCAGCGTCCGCCTGTGCGGAGCATTTAGGGGTTTCGAAATTTGCATTGTTATCCCCGTATATCGAAGAAGTGAACGATCCGCTGCGCCGAGCGTTTGCTGAAAACGGGGTTTTCATGGATGTGTTTGGCTCGTTCGGAGAGTCGGAAGAATCAAAAGTTGTGCGTATTTCGCGGCGTTCCGTTGTTGATGCGGCGCTGAAACTCGGGGCTGATCCATCAGTTGAAGCTATCTTTATAAGCTGTACGAATTTAAGAACTTTTGATGCTATCCCTGAGATCGAAAATCGCCTGAAAAAGCCGGTTTTGTCCAGCAATCAAAGCCTTGCATGGCATATGCGCGAACTGAATTCCGCTTAATGGTGATGCAGGCGTAATCGAAAATGTCTGACCTTTGTCACATTTTGGTTGCACGCCGCGTCTCGCATGTCCTTTAATGAGGCCAATAGGTCTTTGAGACCCGGATAAACCGGGCAAACAACAGACCGCACAGGGAGCCAAGTCGGTATATGTCCAATGACGCAGCGTTCGTCGAGTTTCAGCGTGTCCAGAAGTCTTATGATGGCGAAGTACTCGTTGTAAAAGATCTAAACCTCTCAATGCCAAAAGGTGAGTTTCTGACAATGCTGGGCCCGTCTGGGTCCGGTAAGACTACTTGCCTGATGATGCTGGCTGGGTTTGAAACCGCCACACACGGCGAAATCATGTTGGATGGGAAGCCGATCAACAACATCCCGCCTCACAAGCGCGGGATCGGGATGGTATTCCAGAACTACGCCCTGTTCCCGCATATGACTGTGGCCGAGAACCTCTCGTTCCCGTTGGAAGTGCGGAAGATGGGCAAGGAGCAGCGCGAGGAAAAGGTAAAACGCGCGCTGGATATGGTGCAGATGGGAGCCTTTGGCAGCCGTCGTCCGGCGCAACTGTCAGGTGGTCAGCAACAGCGGATCGCTCTGGCGCGGGCGCTGGTGTTCGAACCCGAATTGGTTCTGATGGACGAACCTCTGGGCGCACTGGACAAACAGCTGCGTGAGCATATGCAGTTCGAAATCACTCGTCTGGCGCATGAGCTGGGGATTACCACCGTTTACGTGACCCACGACCAGACTGAAGCGCTGACGATGTCTGATCGTGTTGCCGTGTTCGATGATGGCCGTATCCAGCAGCTGGCTCCGCCGGACCTTCTGTATGAAGAGCCTGAAAATAGCTTTGTCGCGCAATTCATCGGGGAAAACAACACGTTGGAAGGTGTTGTTAAATCAATCGACGGCGACTCATGCGTGGTGGTTCTGGATGACGGGTCCGAGATTGATGCAAAACCGGTAAACGTCCACAACGCGGGCGATCGCACCAAGGTTTCGATCCGCCCCGAGCGTGTTGAATTCAACAAGGACCGGCTGCATGCTGATGCGCATACGCTGAAGGCAACGGTGAAAGAGTTCATCTATATGGGTGACGTTTTCCGCTTCCGCCTGTCCGTGGCGGGCAATGATGATTTCATCATCAAGACCCGGAACGCGCCGGATGCAGTCAGGTTGCGCCCTGGCGAAGAGGTCGAGATCGGTTGGCTGGCTCACGACTGCCGGGCGCTGGACGCCTGATACAGGAAATCCCCGTGTGATCCGCCCGGGTGCGCGGGACATCAGATGATCGGGTTGCCCCGTGATCCGGTCTTCAAAGTTAAAATTAACGGGTATAACAGGGAGTTAACTATGAAAGTTACCAAAACCACTCTGATGGCGAGTGCGCTTGCCGCGGTTGCCGGTGGCGCAATGGCCCAAGAGATGACGATCGTCTCGTGGGGCGGCGCATACTCCAAATCGCAGCTGAAAGCTTATCACGAGCCCTATTCGGAAAAGACCGGTATCACCATCCTGAATGACGACAGCTCGAACGAAGCAGTTGCCAAGCTGCGCGCCATGAACGAAGCTGGCAACATCACTTGGGATGTAGTTGACGTTGTGGCCTCGGACGCGATCCGCTTGTGCGACGAAGGTCTGGCGATGGAAATCGATCATGACGCAATGCTGGAGCCTGCGCCCGATGGCACGCCGGCTTCCGAGGATTTCGGTGAACTGATTGTCAGCGATTGCTACATCCCGAGCATCGTGTATTCGACCACCTTCGGCTATCGCACCGATCTGGTTGGCGACACGCCTCCGACTGAAATCTGCGCGGTGTTTGATCTGGAAACCTATCCGGGTAAGCGCTCGCTGGAAAAACGCCCGATCAACAATATGGAGTGGGCACTGCTGTGTGACGGCGTCGCCAAGGACGATGTATACGACGTGCTTGCAACCCCGGAAGGGCAGGACCAGGCGCTGGCCAAGCTGGACACCATCAAGGACAGCGTCGTCTGGTGGTCTGCAGGTGCCGATACGCCGCAGCTGCTGGCCGATGGCGAGGTTATCATGGGTTCGACCTATAACGGTCGTCTGTTCAGCGTGATCGAAGAGCAGAACCAGCCGGTTGCAATGCTGTGGGACGCGCAGGTGTTTGACATCGATGGTTGGATTATTCCCGCCGGTCTGGATGACGAACGCAAGCAGCGTGCGCTGGATTACCTGAAGTTTGCAACCGACACGCAACGTCTGGCGGATCAGGCCAAGTACATCTCGTACGGTCCGGCCCGTGCCTCGTCGGCACCGCTGGTTGGTCAGCACGCAGATCTGGGCATCGATATGGCACCGCACATGCCGACTGATCCGGAAAACGCCAAGAACACGTTCCTGTACAACTACGAGTTCTGGGCTGATTACCGCGACGATATCGACGCCAAGTTCCAGGCATGGCTGGCACAATAAGCCTGTCTTGAAACGCAAGGTCGGGGCCGCCAATGGCCCCGATCCACCAAAGACCAAGGGACGCAGATGACTGACGCTACTCAATCCGGTCCGATGCTGGCCGCAGATGGCACGCCACTGAAGAAATCACTGGCGCGATCCCTGCGCCGCCGCAAGCTTAGGGCACTGGCCCTCGTTGCCCCCTTGTTGCTGTTTGTAATGCTCTCGTTTGTGATCCCGATCGTGTCAATGCTGTTACGGTCGGTTGAGAACAGCATCGTCGCAGAAACGCTCCCGCTGACTGTGGTTGAGCTGAAAAATTGGGACGCCGAAGGTGGAGAGCTACCCGATGAAGCCCTGTATGCAGCCTTCACGAAAGACATGGTTGCAGCCGTTGAGGCGAAAACACACACAAGACTTGGTACGCGTCTGAACTATGAACAGACCGGCATGTCTTCGATGTTCCGCAAATCAGGTCGTAAAATCAAACGCTTGGATCCAGAATCCGATGCGCCTTTCAAGGAAAAGCTGATTGAGATTCATGACGGCTGGGGCGATGTTGAGACTTGGCGCACGATCAAAACCCATGCGGTTCCGATCACCAACGGCTATTTCCTTAACGCCGTTGACATGCGCCGTACACCCGAAGGCGCTCAGGCGCAGCCCGAGGACAAGCAGATCCTGATCAAGCTGTTCGGGCGCACGCTGTTCATGTCGCTAATAATTACCGGGTCCTGCATCTTACTGGCTTATCCGGTCTCGTACCTACTGGCGACGCTGCCGATGCGGGTTTCGAACCTACTGATGATCCTGGTGTTGTTGCCCTTCTGGACGTCGCTTCTGGTGCGGACATCTGCGTGGAAAGTGATGCTGCAACAGCAAGGCGTAATCAACGAAACGCTGGTCTGGCTGGGGCTTGTGGCGGATGACGCACGACTTGTGATCATCAACAACCAGTTTGGCACGATTATCGCGATGACGCATATCCTGCTGCCGTTCATGATCCTGCCGATGTATTCGGTGATGCAGACGATCCCGCCATCCTACACTCGGGCGGCCAAGTCGATGGGCGCGACCAACTGGACGACGTTCTGGCGGATCTACTTCCCGCAATCCATACCGGGTATCGGGGCGGGGTCGATCCTCGTGTTCATTCTGGCCATCGGTTACTACATCACGCCCGAGATTGTGGGCGGCACCAAGGGTGTCTTCATCTCGAACCGGATTGCCTACCATATCTCGTCTTCGCTGAACTGGGGATTGGCGGCGGCGTTGGGGACGATCCTGCTGGCGGTCGTTCTGTTGCTCTACTGGTGCTACGACAAGATCGTGGGCATTGATAACGTGAAACTGGGATAAAGATCATGGCAGCACTTACACCTATATCCCGAAAACCGTTGTCGGTCGTTCTGCCCGCAGTCGCCATAGCCGGAGGGTTTGTCGGAATGTTCGTCGGAGCCGGGCAGGGCAATGTCCTGCTGGGCATCCTGATCGGTGCCGCGCTGATGGCGGCGCTGGCCTGGGTCTATATCACCGTTCTCGACAACGAACGTCTCGCGCGCTGGATCACCATTCTAGGGCTTGCTGCCATCGGGTTCTTCTTTGCCGGTATGACCGGACTAATCGTCGGGCTGTTGGCCGGCTGGTTCTTTGCCTTCTTCATCTTCTGGCTCTACGAGGGGCGTTATCGGCAAAAGCTGTTGCCCTATCTGACAGGTCGGCAGGTGTTCGAGCATTACCTGTTCCGCGTGATTTGCGGTGCCATCTTTGTATTCCTGATCACGCCGATCCTTGTGGTTCTGCCGCTGTCGTTCAATGCACAGGACTTCTTTACCTTCACGCCCGAAATGCTGCGGCTGGACCCTGAGGGGTATTCGCTGAAGCATTACCGCGACTTCTTCACCAACAATGAATGGCAGCGCAGCTTCAAGAACTCGCTGATCATTGCGCCGATTGCGACGATCATCTCGGTGTCTTTGGGGACGCTGGCCGCCATCGGCCTCAGCCAATCGCATGTGCCGGGGCGTCGGGCCATTATGGGTATCCTGATTTCGCCCATGATCGTGCCGCTGATTATCTCGGCGACCGGTATGTTCTTTTTCTACAGCGATATCGGCCGGTTCCTTGAGGGCACGCTGGGAATGGACAAGAACTTTGTGGGTTATGTGAAGGTCATTCTGGCGCACGCGGTTCTGGGTATTCCTTTTGTGATCATCACGGTGACGGCAACATTGGTCGGGTTCGATCAGTCGTTGACGCGGGCGGCTGCGAATATGGGGGCAGGGCCGGTGCGAACCTTCTTCAAGATCCAGATGCCGCTGATCCTGCCGGGCGTGATCTCGGGTGGCCTGTTCGCTTTCATCACCTCGTTCGATGAAGTTGTCGTGGTTCTGTTTGTTGGTTCTGCCAGCCAGAAAACGCTGCCTTGGCAGATGTTTACCGGCCTGCGGGAACAGATCAGCCCGACCATTCTGGCAGTTGCTACGATCCTCGTGGTCATCTCGATTGCTTTGCTGACCACGGTTGAACTGCTACGGAGGCGGTCGGAACGCCTGCGGGGGCTTAGCCCGGCTTGACGCGACTCGAAAGCTGATTTAGCGATTTCACCATGCACTCCGGTCACGATGGCGTCGTGACGTAAGGCGGGGTGCATGGCTCTCGGTTCCCGAGGCCGCTTGTCCTGAACGCCGGGACTTGTGGCCGGGCGGTGCCTGTCCGGCATTGAGGAGAGACCAAATGACTGACCTGCAAAATCGCCCCGAGTTCTTCACCAGCCACAATGGCGACAAGGCCCCGCTGCCCTTCAGCAAGGCGGAATATGCCCGGCGTCTGGGCAGCCTGCGCGCAACAATGGCGGCGCGCGACATCCCGGCGGTGCTGCTGACGTCTATGCACAACATCGCTTATTACTCGGGTTTTCTGTATTGCTCGTTCGGCCGCCCGTATGGCTGCGTTGTGACGCAGGACGCATGTACAACCGTGTCGGCGAATATCGATGCGGGTCAACCGTGGCGACGCTCGGTCGAGGAAAACGTGATCTATACTGACTGGAAGCGGAACAACTTCTGGCGCGCGGTTGCCAGCCTGATTGGCACGGTAGGTCGGATCGGTATCGAAGGCGATCACATGACGCTGGCAATGCGTGACACCGCGCTGGATATGCTTGGCGGACCGGAACTGGTCGATATCGCCCCCGACACGATGGCAGCGCGGATGGTGAAATCCGCCGAAGAAATCGAACTGATCAAGGGTGGCGCGCGCACGGCGGATGTCGGCGGAGCCACAATTCATGCCGCCATCCGTGAAGGCGCAACCGAGATCGAAATCGCTATGGCCGGACGTGACGCGATGGAGGTTGAAATCGCGCGCGCCTATCCGGATGCGGAATACCGCGACACTTGGGTCTGGTTTCAGTCCGGTCTGAACACCGACGGTGCGCACAACCCGGTCACCAAACGCGCCCTTCAAAAGGGCGATATCCTGTCCTTGAACACCTTCCCGATGATCTCGGGCTATTACACCGCGTTGGAGCGTACCCTGTTCCTCGGCGAACCCGACTCGGAAAGCCTGCGCATCTGGAAGGCCAATGTTACCGCGCATGAACTAGGGCTGAGCCTGATCAAACCTGGCGCGACATGTTCGGGCATCTGCGATGAGATCAACCGGTTCTTCGCAGATGAGGGTTTGCTGCAATACCGATCCTTCGGTTATGGCCACTCATTCGGCATTCTCAGCCACTACTATGGCCGCGAAGCCGGTCTGGAACTACGCGAAGATATCGACACGGTTCTGGAGCCCGGTATGGTCGTCTCGATCGAGCCTATGCTGTGGATTCCCGAAGGCCAAAAGGGCGCGGGCGGGTATCGCGAGCATGACATTCTGGTGGTTGAAGAAGACGGCGCAGAAAACATTACCGGCTTCCCGTATGGGCCCGAACACAATACGATCAACGCCTGATCTGATCGGCAGAAGGGTAATTATCCCTTCTGCCGACCTCCCTATAAGCGTTAACAAAACTGTCAATGTGATATAAGATTGCAGTGTTGTTTCTAGTTAATGCTTGGGTGTGTGGTGTGGGTCAGACAATCTATGAAAGATATGGCGGGTTCAAAACGATCAGTCGGATCGTAATGACATTCTATGAAATGGCCTTGGAGTCCGATCAGATTGGCGGCCATTTCGAAGACATCGAAATGCCGCGCCTCATCGACCATCAGACTAAGTTTGTTTCTTCTCTGGTTGGTGGACCGGCTTCCTTTAGTGATGATCGAATAGAAGCTGTTCACAGGAATCTGAACATCTCTCATGCTGATTTCGATGAAATGGCCGAGTTGTTTGCCGAGGCGCTTTCAATGCACGGAATGCGGGACGATCATATAAAGATTGCCTTGCAAGCCATTGAATCAAAGCGTGCCATTATTGTTGCACGAGACGCGGCATGAGCATTCTGGCAATAAACGAACAGTTGCTGCGGGCTATCGGAGTCGGCGTGGCTGTCGTGCGCGCGTCGGATCTGACCTTTGTTTTTCACAACGGACCTTTCGCTGAATGGTTTGGTACTCCGTCCGACGGGCAGACTTTGCTGGATATTCTGCCCTCATTGGATCAACGCGAATTGGATGACGTCAAGCAATCGGGGCTTCGCTATACCGTCGAACTGCAAATCAAACCAAAACGCAGAACGCTGATGTTCGCGACGGCTGTGTCGTTGGCAAACGGTTTGTCCGAGCAAGTTTTGGTCGTCGAATGCCAGAATATTACGCGCATTCGAGAGCTCGAGAGTATGATCGACAGCTATTCGACTATGGTCGAGCGGAATACACGAGAATTGGAGCGCGAGAAGGAGCGGGTTGAAAGACTGTTACTGAATGTGATGCCGAAAGCTGTGTACGAAGAGTTCAAAGCTTTCGGCGTTGTTACGCCGCAGCTCTATGATCAGGTATCCGTGGTGATGTTGGATTTCGTCGGATTCACGGATTTCGCAGCCAAAACAGACCCTACCGTCACATTGAGTGAGTTAAACGACATCTTCACCGCCTTTGATCGCATCGTCGAACAATTCGGTTGCGAGCGGATTAAAACCATTGGGGACGCCTATTTGGCGGTGTCTGGTATGCCGGATCCGACACCGGATCACGCGACTGCCGTAGCCCATTGTGCGGTGCGTTTTCTGCGTTACCTGGAGAGGCGCAATGAAAGCCATCCGCACAAATGGCAGGCTCGCATTGGGTTGGGGACGGGGGCTGCGGTTGGGTCTGTAGTTGGAATTCAAAAATACGTTTATGATGTATTTGGCCCGGCGGTGAATATCGCATCGCGTCTGCAAGTGTTTGCTAACCCGATGAAAATCGTTGCTCCGGAAGAAATGAAATATGCTTTGATCGACGAATTTCAGGTCTCGAATCTGGGGCGGGTGGATATCAAAGGCATGGGGGAAATGGAGCTTATCAATGTGACTTCTGGGCTGAGTGCGCCGCAGCCATTGTCCCGGTTCTGATCTTCAATCGTCTTGCGGAACAAGTCCCAGACCGCGCATGTAAATACCAATTCCAGACTCCAGCAAATCCTCTGGCGGGAAGGGCGAACTTGCACCGGTGTTGCGCGCGAACAGTTCAACTACACCGTGGCTCATCGCCCAGATATGTGCGCTGAACATCGATGCGGGCGGGCGTTTTTCCGGCGGGATGTGCTGCGACAGATCCGAGGCCGCTTTTTCGAGCACTGCTTTCGCGCGGTTCGCCGCCAGCGCCAATTCGGGTGTGCGGTTGATGGAAATTCCGCTTTCGAACATCGCGATGTAGTGTCCCGGGTGCTTGCGCGCAAAGGCCAGATAAGCGCGGCCTGTGGCCTCGAACGCGGCTAGGGCCGAGGGCTGGCCCTTGTCATAGGCGTATTGCATCAGGTCCGCGAACATCTCATACCCTTGCCGCGCCGCTTCGGCGATCAGATCTTCACGCCCATGGAAATGCCGGTAAACCGCAGCCGGGGTGACCCCAGCGGTTTTGGCTGCTTCGGACAAGGTGAAGCCGGTCGGGCCTTTTTCCTCGATCAGAGACAGTGCAGCCTCGATCAAAGCCTGTTTCAGGTTGCCGTGGTGATACCCGCGTTTTGTCATCCCTGTTTCAGGTGCCTTTGTTGTTTAAGCCGCAGAAATACATGACATAATCCGTGCAGGGGTGTTCGTCCACTATTGGTTACGCATCCCAGATTTCCGGCCCGCCGCAGATTTTGGGATCATTGTCGCCGATGGCTTTCTCGTCCTTTTCATCATAGTCCAGCGCGTGCAACACAGTGCGAATGGCGGCCAACCTTGCGCGTTTCTTGTCGTCGGACCGAACGATGGTCCACGGGCAATGCTCTGAATGGCTGCGGGTCAGGGTTTCCGAGATCGACTCGCTGTATTCATCCCATTTGTTCAGGCCTGCAACGTCGATTGGGCTGAGCTTCCATTGCTTCAAAGGATCAGTCTCACGCGCTAAAAACCGGTTCAGCTGCTCGGCGCGGCCGACATTCAGCCAGAACTTGAACAGCGTAATCCCATCATTCACCAGCCCGGTTTCCAACGGCAACACCTGCCGGAAGAACCGCTCCCGCTCTTCCGCGGTACAGAAACCAAAAACGTTTTCGACGACGCCGCGATTGTACCAGCTGCGGTCGAAGAACACGATCTCACCGGCTGCGGGAAGGTGCTGGACGTAGCGTTGAAAATACCATTGGCTGCGCTCGGTGTCCGAAGGTTTGCTGAGCGCGACGTTGCGCGCGCCCCGAGGATTCAGATTCTCGCGGAACCGCTTGATCGTGCCACCCTTGCCAGCCGCATCCCGACCCTCGAAAATCAGCGCCACTCGTTGATCGGTTTCCTTGACCCAGGACTGCATCTTGACCAGTTCAATCTGCAGGTTCTCCATTTCCTTGTCGTAATCCTTACGCTTCATGCGTTCATCGTAAGGGTAGCTCGGGTTTAGAATGTCGCCCTTGCCGGATTTTTCGATCGCCGAGCGGACCTCTTTTGGAGCGTCTTTCTTGAAGTATTTTTCGATGGAACCTTTTTCGGAACGGGCCATGTGTCACCTCGCCATAAAATCCATATCCTACTATGGATTAGCAGCGAGCTTAACGCAAACCCGCACGTTGCGCGGCGCGGTCGATGGCGGCAGCGACTTCGGGCGCGGCCACAACCTGCGGCATATGCCCTATACCCGGCAGTTCAATCAGTTCCGCCCCCGGAATTTCATCGAGCAACCGGTGCGAATGCCATTCGAGGCCAACTGTGTCATCGGCGGTGCCGTGAACGATTTCGGTCGGGACGTCGATCTCTCCATACCGTGGTCGCAGAGCGCGGATTTCTTCCAGCAGGTTGGCACGCTGTTTGGCGTTGGCATGCATAGAGGCGCGACGCATGGTTAGACCTGGCCCAAAGTGATCTGCATAACCGTCAGGCGTGGTTTGAGGTGCAAACACCTGGTCCAGAGTTTTTTCAACAAACCACTCGGGCACAAAAGCGGTTACCAAGGGCAGGGCCGCGACATTGCCAACTGATGTCGATGCTATTTGATTGAAACCGTCCAGCGGGGTTTCCCACGGTACAGCTGCGGGCGCGATCAGGACCAGCGCCGAAATATTGTCAGGCCGTGTCACCGCCCAAGCAAGAGAGACGGACCCGCCATAGCTTTGGCCAGCCACGATAGGTTTGTCGGCACCAATCTGGGCCGCAGCCTTTTGCAGGATTTCCGCCTGCTCCGTAATGGTTTCTCCGTTCGGGTTGAAGCTGTCACTAAAGCCCAACCCAGGCCTGTCAAAAACGATCACGCGGTAGTTTTCGGCCAAAATCGGGGCCAGCGCAAACGTCATGTCGCGCGTGTTGCCGCTGGAGCCGTGGAGCAGCACCACGTCCGGTCCCTCGCCCATCACAACGGCATGGACAGCGATTCCATCGACTTCGACGATCTGACCTTCGGGGGGGAAGGCCGCCTCAGCGCGGGCTTCGCTCCGGGCCGCGCGCCAGATTGCGAAGGCCCATAGCGCGACCATCAAGGTCAGGACTATGATACCGACGCGGAGCACTGGATCAGGCCCTCAGATCGGTTTGTTCGACACCGATTCGGCTAATGTCATAAGGGGTGGTGCCGTAAATCTCGCTGATCCAGTTGCCGTAAAGCAGGTGCGCGTGGCTGCGCCATCTGTTCTGCGGAGTCTGGGCCGGGTTGTCATCCGGATAGTAGTTCATCGGCACGTTGATCGGCGTGCCATTTGTGACGTCGCGGTCATACTCCTGCTTCAGGGTATCGCTGTCATACTCGAAATGGTTGAAGATATAGAGCGCCCGATGCGCCCGATCTTCGACCAGACAGGGACCGACATCATCACTGCCCAGTAAGGTCACCAAACCGTTCGCGGCATCAATCTCGGCCTGCTTCATCTCAGTCCAGCGGCTGACCGGGATCACGCAATCATCCGAGAATCCGCGTAGGAACGGCGACGCCGGGTTGAGGTTAGAGTGACGGAAACAGCCGAACGCCTTGGCGTCCAGCATGTGTTTTTGCACGCCATGGAAGTGGTTGATCATTGCCATCCCGCCCCAGCAGACGCCAAAGGTGGAATGCACGTTCGTCTGTGTCCATTCAAAGACTTCGCGCATTTCATCCCAATAGGTGACATCGACAAAATCCAGATGTTCGATTGGGGCACCGGTGATGATCAGGCCGTCGAATTTCTCGTTCCTGACGTCCTGAAAGGGGCGGTAAAACTCGGCCATATGTTCGGCAGCGGTATTTCTGGTGCGATGCTCGGTCATGCGGATCAAAGTTAGGTCGATCTGCAGCGGAGTCGCGCCGATTAAGCGCGCGAACTGGTTTTCGGTCTGAATTTTCTTGGGCATAAGGTTCAGCAACCCGATGCGCAGGGGGCGAATATCCTGACGCATCGCCTGATCCTCGGCCATGACCGAGACGCCCTCTTTAGTGAGGACGTCAAATGCAGGAAGGTCGGCGGGAATCTTGATCGGCATCAGGTGCAAGCCTTTGGAGTTTCAGTATAGAAGCGGTAGTTAAGCGCGGTTTGCGCGGGTCTCAAGGGTGCGTTCGATCAACTCATCGAAATCAGCAGCGTCGCGCACCTTGTGCATGTCGTCGGCGGTGACGGCTACACCCCAATTCTCGGCCATCGCCTGATAGCGCGGCTGACGGTGCGCCAGCGCCTGCGCATAAGTCCAGCGGATAAAGGCGTCGGGGTCCACGTCCTCGGCCTGGCACTCGTTCTGGGTCAGGTAGTCGTTCCAGACGCGGGTCAGAAATTCGGGTTGGTAGGACATCGGCTTGGGGGCCTTGTCAAAACGGCGGATCAGTTCGGCGGTGTGGTCTTCATCGCCCTGAATCCAGATCATCAAAGTTTGACGAGACAGTTCGGACAGCACGTGGTCGGCTGTGTCGTTGGAATCCACCCATTCACAAATCGACCCACCCGTATCGCAAATGAAATGCGGGTATTGGTAGAGGCGTTGTGCGCGGTCGATGAAATACTCGGTATCCAACAGGGCGTGGATTTCTGCCAGACGGAACTGTTCCTGCCGACGGCGGTATTCGTGCAGCTCCATGCCGCCCAAAGCCGGATTGCCCGGCTTACCCAGATAGGCGGCCACCGGTGTCAGGTTTTCAAATGTTATATTCGAGCCGATATAGATCGAATCCGACAACAGAAGATCGCGCAGAAACGGGACCTTCATAGCCTCGGCCTTGGCATTGTCGGCGATGTATTCGCCCATGTAGCGCGTTCCGATGCGGTAATCGATGGAATAGTGGAACCAGTCACCGGAGTCGCGCAGGACGTTGGACACATAGGTTTTGCCCAGCCCCGACATGCCGAAAAACAGCACCTTTTTCCGCGCCGCGTCGCGCCAGTCTTTTGCCGAGCCGTAGATCATCGTCCGCTGTCCCTTTTTCTGACCTAGCTAAAACGGCCAGCGGGCGGCGTCAATCGCGTGCGCCTGCGCGGTTGAGGATCAGCAACCCAATCGCAAGGATGGCAAAGCCCAGAAAGGCTTGCGGGGGCAGGGCCTCATCGCGCACAACCGCGCCCAGTACGATGGCAACTGGAGGGATGACCAAAGTGACCAGCAATAGATTACCCGCACCTGCCATGGCTAATACTCGGTAATACAAAAGGTAAGCTCCCGCAGTTGCGACCAAGGCATAATATCCAATCGCAGCCCATGTAATCAGTGGCAGATCCAGACTTGGCACACCATCGACCACCAGCGTGATCGGAAGGATCAGCAGGGTCGACCCAGTCAACATACCGGCTGCTGCGACGACAGGAGGCAGGTCAGACAAGGTAACCCGCGCCCAAGCACCGGCCAGCGCATAGGAAACCGTGCCCGCGATGATGGCCAACTGCGCCATGCTCTGCAGATCGAAACTGGCGAAGTTGCGCAGCCCGATAGCAATCGTGACCCCAAGAAACCCCAGCCCGACACCAATCGCGCGGGTTCGGCTAAGACGTTCGTCCTTGAAAAACATCGCTGCGACGATGACACCGAAAATGGCCGTCATCGCATTCAAGATCGAGGTGAGGCCGGTCTCGATGTAAAGCTGCCCCCAGGACATCAAGGAAAACGGGATTGCATTATTGAGCAACCCCATAACCAGAAATGCCAGCCAAATGCGAGGACTGGACGGAACAGCTAGCCGCTGAACCCGAACCACTATCCAAAGTACCAACATTGCCCAGAAAACCCGATGAAACACAGAGGTCATCACCGGGATCGTGTCCAGTGCGATACGGATTGAAAGGAACGAAGCGCCCCAGATCAGGCCCAGCAAAAGTAGCTCGGCCCATGCTTTAGGAGAAAGGTGTTTTTGCTTTGTCATGGTTCTTTGTCGCAGTTGGGTTACTTTCGTGCGACCCGGAACTTGCGCAAAGAAAAACCCCGCCAAGACAGCGGGGTTTTACATGAAAGAGTATTGTCGCTTAGCTCAGCGAGTAGGTGATCTGGAAGCCAACGCTCCAGGCGCTATTGCCTGAGAATGTAGCGCGGTTGTCAGGACCAGCACCATTTGCGGTTGCGTCACCGATGTCGGTGTATTGTACACCGCCCGAGATTTTCGCACGTTCCAGCGAGTAGGTGCCGCCAACGCCAATGCTCCAGAACCCATCTGTCGGGCCGAGGTTGGACACAGGATTACCCTGTGAACTCTCGTAGCCCACTGTAACTGCACCCGAAAACTCTTCGGAGAACTGATAGCCTAGGCCGAGCGAGTAGGTCCAAGTGGCCTCTTCGTAGTCGACGAGGTTAATACCTGTCAGACCGGTATATACCGGTGGAGCATATACGGTTTGCGGCCAGTCAACCCAACGAACAGAACCGAACAGCAAGGTTTTGGGCGCAACGCCAGTCTGAAAGTCGAGGTTGACGGATTGCGGTGTAACCACTTCGGACGTTGAGTCCGCGCTGGTTCTTGCGATTTCCGGGAACGGAGTAAAGGCCAGCGAGTCATTTGCCTCTGTCTGCGAAAGATCATGTGTGATTTTCGAGTTATAAGTCAAAGAAACCCGGGCCGCGATGTCAGGCCGTTCCCAAGCAACACCAACAACATAGCCAAAGTCGATTTCAGCATCTGTTTCAACTCGGTATCCACCGGATGGGATCGGTTGAAGGCCGGCACCCGCAAGGGGAACAGAGACGCTTGCTTTCAGGCGTTGGGCGCGAACGCCACCGATGGCGCTCCACCCGCCTTCGAATTTATACCGCAGCAGTGCTGTTACGGCATCTGTGTCAGCCTTCGCGCGCAAGACGTCCTGGTTCGCACCAGGGGGGAATGGAGGGGAAAACCCGAGCACATTCTGTGAGATCGGATAATCAGAGGAATACTCAACATCAGCACCAAAGGGCTGATCGTAAACCAGTGCGAAATCGAGGTTGTCGGTCAGCGCGGCTTTGTACGCGAGATGTGGCGTGAAAAAGTCGTTCGCGATGTTACCCGAGTCAACTCTTTCGCCAAAGGTTGAGCTGCCGGGTATCTGGTCGATCATCGACCCGCTGACATCCGGTGATGTGTAACCCAGACGGAATTGAGCCACAGAGCCTTCTTCGAACAGAATGTTCACACCCTGTCCACTTCGGTCTAGACCGCCAGCATAAGCACCGGTTGCCCCTACGCTCAGTACGCACGCCTGTAATAGCGCTTTTTTCATTGTGTCCTCCCTAAAGGTGTTATTCAGGTCTGATCCAAGTTTGGAGTGGTTGCGACCGACCTGCCTTATGGTGCTCGATACTTTCTTTACCCGTGTTTAACCGTCAACCGGTGACGGTGCGTTACTACTTATGAGAGTGCCGGGATTCTGTTGCCAAACTGTTACGATTTTCGGCCTGAACGTTCAAAAATATACCAGAGAATATCACTGCAGCGCCCAAAAGGGTCCAAAGATCCAGTGGTTCTTGATACAGAATCGTTCCCACCACCGCGATCGTAGGCAGACGGGCAAAATCGAACGGAACCACGACAGTGGCGGGGGCGATGGCCAAGGCGTTTGTGATGCAATAGTGGGCCAGCAAGCCTGCAAACCCTACAAGCAAAAGGAAAGGTGCAGTGGCCGGAGTGGGCAGGGTAATTTGCCCGTCGATGCCCGCCGCGATCAGTCCCAAAAATGCCTGCATGACGGTCAGCCAGAACATGATGCAGCCAATGCTGGCAAACCGCGTCAAAGTCTTGGTGGAGATGGTTGTCAGAGCGAAGAAAACCGCCGAAAGAGCAGCCATAATAACGCCGGTGCTTATTGGTACTGCTCCGGGGCGCGCGACGATCAGGATACCTGTGAAACCGATCAGCGCAGACAAGACGCGAACTGGGGTCAGGCGTTCCTTCAGCAGCAGCGGAGACAGCAGAATGACCCAGATGGGCTGGGTAAACTCCAGCGCAAAAACCTGAGCTAGAGGGATCACCGAGACCGCGTAGAACCACAGGTTCTGGCCGGTGAAATGCATCAGGTTCCGAATACCATGCAGACCCAGCCTGTGTGTAGAGACCTGATGCCACTTTCCAGCCAGTGTCAGGACCAGCGCGACGACACAGATGCCGACAAGGCTGCGGTAGAACATGATCTCGAAGGTATCATGCGTTACGCTCAGCTCTCGTCCAGCGACGGCCATGGATGAGAATGAGGCAATTGCCCCGGTCATCCAAAGCGCGGCTTTGCCGATCTGCGGTTTACTGCTGTCCATTCACCTGCCTGTGGGAATCGTTGGTTTGTGGCTGAACTTAAACAAAAAAGCCGGGACATTGCCCGGCTTTTTGTCATTCCCATTTGTTATTCCCACTCGATCGTTCCCGGAGGTTTCGAGGTGATGTCGTAAGTGCATCGGTTGATGCCCTTGACCTCATTGATAATCCGCGTGGCGGTTTCGCCAAGGAACTCGTGAGTGAACGGGTAGTAATCGGCAGTCATGCCATCGACCGAGGTCACCGCCCGCATGGCGCAGGCGTAGTCATAGGTCCGGCCGTCGCCCATCACACCCACTGTGCGGACGGGCAGGATAGCGACAAAGGCCTGCCAAATCTCGTCGTACAGCCCGTGTTTGCGAATCTGGTCGATATAGACCGCATCGGCCTCGCGCAGGATTTCCAGCTTCTCGCGGGTGATCTCGCCGGGGCAGCGGATTGCCAGACCCGGGCCGGGGAAGGGGTGGCGGCCAATAAAGCTCTGCGGCAGGCCGAGTTCACGGCCAAGGGCGCGGACCTCGTCCTTGAATAGTTCACGCAGGGGTTCGACCAGCTTCAGGCCCATCTTTTCGGGCAGGCCACCCACATTGTGGTGCGATTTGATGGTGACCGACGGACCGCCCGAGAATGAGACCGATTCGATCACGTCGGGATAGAGCGTGCCTTGCGCCAGGAACTCGGCGCCTTCGATGGTGTCGGCGTGTTTCTGGAACACGTCGATGAAAAGCTTGCCGATGATCTTGCGCTTGGTTTCCGGGTCGGACTGGCCGTCCAGCTCACCCAAGAACAGTTCGCTTTCATCCGCATGGATCAACTGAATGTTGTAGTTGTCGCGGAACATGCCGACGACTTCCTGCGCCTCGTTCTTGCGCAGCAACCCGTGGTCAACGAACACACAGGTCAACTGATCGCCAATCGCCTCGTGAATCAGGATTGCCGCGACCGAGCTGTCGACACCGCCGGACAGGCCGCAAATGACCTTCTTGTCGCCGACCTGCTCGCGGATTTTGCGGATCATCTCGTCGCGGTAGGCGCCCATGGTCCAGTCGCCGCTGAACCCGGCCAGTTTTACGAAGTTCTCATACAGCTTCGCGCCTTTCGGGGTGTGGTGGACCTCGGGGTGGAACTGTACGGCGTAGAAGTGGCGGCTGGTGTCGGCCGTGATCGCGAATGGCGCGTTTGGGGAGGTGCCGAAGACCTCAAACCCCGGGGCGATTTCGCTGACGTGGTCGCCGTGGCTCATCCAGACCTGCTCGTCACCGTCGGCGAACCAGCCGTCCAGAATGTCCAGCTGACCTTTCGGCGTGACAAAGGCACGCCCGAACTCGGCGGTGCCATGGCCACTTTCGACCTTACCGCCCAACTGGTGCATCATTACTTGTTGGCCATAGCAGATGCCAAGGATCGGCACGCCATAGTCAAAAATCTCTTGCGGGGCGCGGGGAGAACCCTCGCGCGTCACGCTGTCCGGCCCGCCCGAGAAGATCACGGCCTTGGGCGCCATTTCGCGCACAAAGTCCATCGTGACATTCTGGTAGGGGTGGATTTCACAATAGACATTCAACTCGCGCAGGCGGCGTGCGATCAGCTGCGTCACCTGGCTGCCGAAGTCGATGATCAGAAGGCGGTCATGGGATGTCTGGCTCATGACTGGCTCTTAGGTCGCGCGGCGGCTATGTGCAAGCGTTATGAAGGTGTTTCCTGACAGATAGAGAGGGAGATCGGATCAATGACCGACATTCGCTTCGTGAACGCGACACAGGAAGATGCAGAGGCGATCACTGATTGTATAGCGGCGGCTTATTCTAGTGCGCGTAAAACTATAGCCGATCTACCAGATGTGACGGCAGGCATTGAGCAGGATATCTCGGATCATCGGGTGGTTTTGGCTATGACAGATGCCGGGTTGGCAGGGGTTGTCATCTTCGACATGCTGGATACCGAGATGAAGATTTTCAATCTGGCTGTTTCGCCAAAGGCACAAGGGCAGGGGATTGCCGGAAAACTGTTGGTAAGGGCCGAATCCGAAGCGCGTGAGGCTGGATGCATGCAAATTGTTTTGCGAACCCACCGTCAGATGCGGGATACACGCGCGATCTATGCGCATCTGGGTTGGTTTGAAACGGAAATCAGCGGCAATTCAGTCGAGATGAAAAAAGCGATCTGAACTTGCTCCTAGCCCATTGATTCAGACTTTTCTCTCCCGCGATGCGAGGCGCGGCTGACGTCCGCACGGTAGCTCCAGATTGCGATCACGGACCAGCACAGGATATAGAAAATACCGGTTACAATGAGAACCTCACCGGGAATTGGTCCTACATCCGCACGGTCGATAGCCTGAGGTAAATTTGCAACCGGAGTAGGGTGAACTGAGATTTTGACGCAGAAAGCAAGACTTTGGATCAGCAGAATCCAAAGATAGTTCCTGCGAATTCGGCGACCGATCGCGATCATCAGACTGACGTGGTAGCGCGGATGCAAATAGTCCTGTGCCAGAACTTTTTGCCAGTTCTCCTCCATGTGCAGGTCGCCATCATAAAGTAACGGTGCATAGAAATGGGTCTCAAGCCAACGGGCCCGCGCGCGCCACACGTTGAAATATCGATAGCGTCGCGCTTCGAGCATGAGGAACAGGATGATAAGAACGCCGACAAGCACCAGTGGCAGGGGGGAAGCTTCGGGTGAAGAAAAGGAAATAGACAGTGCAACACCCAGCGTAACAACTGCCCAGTTCGTCGTTGTATCCAAGCGCGTGCGCCAGATGGTGCTTCGGTAAACCTCGCCTCGGTAAAGGTGCGCAACGGCGCCAATTTCGGCCGCATCAAGGGTTTTTCGCTCAATTTCGGTGGACGGTAAATTTTGCGATTCCGATTTCATGTCTCTATCATGAGCATCAAGGGAGAAGGGTCAAAACAAAACTGAACGGACAATCATGTCGCTTTTACCCCTATTGCGCCGCAATCCACTTCTGATGTGAACTGCTGTTCCGGTAACACAATCTGCAACGTGAACATTACAACGGGGCTATCTCATGGCAGAGGCAAACCGACGCAGAGCCAGAGGCGGTGGCGGAGCCGCCCGGCGGGCCGAGCGCACCGCGGTTCGTATCGAAACCGCGAAATACATCGAACGGAACATTCCGAATTTCGAGGTTCTCAACGAAGAGGCGTTGGAGATCATCGAGGCCAATGCGGAAACCATTCTGGCCGAGGTCGGCGTCAACTTTGTTGACAACCCGGGTGCGCTGCAGCGTTGGAAAGACGCTGGCGCCGATGTCGACGGTGAGCGCGTGCGCATCCCGCGCGGCCTGGCGCGTGAGCTGATCAAGACGGCGCCCAGCCAGTTTACCCAGCACGCCCGCAACCCCGAGAAATCGGTTGTCATTGGCGGCCGCAACCTGGTTCTGGCGCCGGTCTACGGTCCTCCGTTTGTGCGCGATATCCATGGCGGTCGCCGTTATGCGACCATGGACGACTTCAACAAGTTCGTGAAACTGGCCTATATGTCCAAGTGGCTGCACCACTCGGGCGGGACTGTTTGCGAACCGACCGACGTTCCGGTGAATAAGCGTCACCTGGACATGCTGATGGCGCACATGACCCTGTCGGACAAGCCGTTCATGGGCTCGGTTACAGATCCCAGCCGCGCGCAGCATTCGGTTGATATGTGCGGGATCCTGTTCGGCAAAGAGTTCGTGCAGGAAAACACTGTCATGACCTCGCTGACCAACATCAACTCGCCGATGACCTTCGACGACGTGATGATGGGCTCGCTAGAGGTTTATGCGGCAAACAATCAGGCCTGCATCATCTCGCCCTTTATCGTCGGCGGTGCGATGGCACCGGTTTCGGTGGCAGGTACGTTGACACAGGTACTGGCCGAGGTTCTGGCCGGAGTGGCATACAGCCAGATCATCCGTCCGGGTGCGCCTGCGATCTTTGGTGCCTTCGTGTCGTCGATCGACATGAACTCGGGCGCGCCAACCTTTGGCACCCCCGAGGCGTCTCTGGTTACCTATGGCGCAGGTCAGCTGGCGCGGCGTCTGAACCTGCCGTTCCGTTCGGCCGGGTCGTTCTGCGGCTCGAAACTACCGGATGCGCAGGCGGCATATGAAACCGCGAATTCGCTGAACATGGGCCTGATGTCCGGTGTGAACTTCATGCTGCACTCATGCGGCTGGCTGGAAGGCGGTCTGGTTGCGGACTTTGAGAAGTTCGTCATGGATGCTGATCAATTGGGCGTTCTGCACGGTCTGGCCAAAGGCATTACCTATGACGAGAATGCGCAGGCCATGGATGCAATCCGCGAAGTTGGCCCCGGCGGCCACTATCTGGGTTGCGCGCATACTCAGGCCAACTTCAAAGAGGCGTTCTGGAAAAGCGAAGTGCTGGACTACAAGCCGTTCGAGACCTGGGAAGACGAAGGTGGGCGCGATACGCGGACTCTGGCCGCTGCTCGGGTCGAGCATCTGCTGGCCAACTACCAGCAGCCGCAACTCGACCCGGAAATCAACGCCGCGCTGAGCGAATACGTGGCGGAAAAGAAAGCATCCATGCCGGATGCTTTCACCTGATTACTGATATTGCGAGGCGCGGCTGGCCTGATACAGCTGCGCTTCGCCCAACAACGCGATCAACAGATCCAGATGGCGCACCAAGGAATAGGCCGCGTCTTCCTCTAATCTCTGCGCGTTAACCTCTCGTTCCATTTCCATCAGTCGAACCAGTGCTGCGCCGGTGCCTGGCAGCGAGCCGTATCCCAGAATACGTTGCAGATGACGGTCCCGATCATAGTCCTGCGCCCCAAATTTCGCGGCCCGAGCCAACAGGCGGGGACGGCGGAGGGTGCTAATCATCGTCATCAAGTCTTGCATCTCGGGGGGTCCTTATTCGAGTGGAAGTCGCTCCTTTTGTCACACAACCCAAACGGGTGTTGCCTTGATTGGGTTCGCGCCGAACTCTGACTTCATGAGTGTTTATGTTTTTGAATCAAATCTGGTTCTTGTCCCCGTGGGTTAACGAACGAGTAACGAAAGCAACTCTAGTTAGAATTGGTTAACAAACTCATCGGGGGCGATTGAGAACAGATTTTTGTTTCGACGAGGGCAAGGAACTATGGAAAATAACATGGCTTTCACCATTCCGGCTTGGGTACCTGAGGGGGCGCAGAGATATCTTGCCCACACAGAGACCGGCCAGTCGATCCGCGACATCGCGCGATCCGCGGGGTGCCATGCTTCAACCATTCTCAGACAGATCAGACGGATCGAAATGCGCCGGGACGATCCTTTGGTGGACGCTGCGCTGCAATCGTTGGCCGAGACGCATTTTACTGATCCGGATGCGGGTGGGGGTGACACCTTCACGACCACTCAAGAGGAAACCGCAGCTGCCAGGGACGAGGAATTCAACCGTGAAGCCCTGCGGATTCTACGCCGGTTGTGTGAAACGGGGTCGGTCCTTGCGGTGGCCGAGGAAATGGACAAGGCCGTTGTGGTCCGCGACACCGGCGACACCGGGGCCACCAGAACGGCCGTAGTGGAATGCAGGATCGCGCAGGCGCTGGCCTTGAAGGACTGGATTTCCTGTGACAATCCGGGTCGAATTTCACGCTATCGGATTTCGTCGGCGGGTCGGGCCGCGCTGAGCTGTTTGATTGCCGAGGCCGAGAACAAGGCGCGCGAGCGTAGTGAATTTGGCATGGCCGAGGCGCAGGCGACATTTCAGGCGCAATTGGCACCGGGGCAGCGCACGTCTGCAAAAGCGGTTCGGCCAAGACGTATTCGCTACAGTGCGGCTGAAAGCCCTCTGATTGCCTTGGCACGCCGACGGGACCAGGATGGCAAACCGTTTCTGGATGAATCGCTGGTGGCTGCGGGTGAACGTCTGCGTGAGGATTTTGAGTTGGCACAAATCGGCCCACAAGTCGCGCAGAACTGGGACCATTTCCTGACCGCCGGAGGGCGCGGCAGTTTCAAAAGCGAGGCGCATGGCGGGCGGGGCTCGTCCGATGCGCGGGATCGCGTGGAGCGTGCGCTTTCGGATCTCGGGCCGGGACTGAGCGACGTGGCGCTACGCTGCTGCTGTTACCTCGAAGGGTTGGAGCTGGCAGAAAAACGAATGGGCTGGTCGGCGCGGTCGGGTAAGATCGTGCTGCGGATCGCGCTGCAGCGACTCAAGCGGCATTACGAATGCCAGTCAGAGCGTAATCGCATGATCGGGTGATATGTTTTGGTTGCGTTCGTGCGATCAAGTGATAATCACAGGTTATGAATTTCACCCTCAGACAGTTGCAGTATTTCAGCGCCGTCGCCGAACAACGAAATTTCGGCCGGGCGGCGCAGACCTGCCATGTTTCTCAACCCGCTTTGTCCGTACAGATCAAGGCGCTGGAAGAGAGCTTGGGCGGCCCGCTTTTCGAACGTCAGGCCCGCGACATCCTACTGACTCCGTTGGGGCGCGATGTGCTGGACCATGCGCGTCAGGTTTTGGGGGCCGCAGACAGGCTTGACCAATTTGCCAGGGATCGCTCGGGTGGGCACAGATCGCTTGCGATTGGCATCATCCCGACGATTGCGCCGTATTTGCTGCCCGGCGTTCTGGCTGGGTTGCGCGCCTCGGACGTGTCGCTGCGAGTGCAAGTACGCGAGGCCAGGACCGAGCGGCTGCTGAATATGTTGCGTGCCGGGGAAATCGACGCTGGGGTCGTGGCTCTGCCGGTTGGGGGAAATGAGCTGTTCGAACTGCCCCTGTTTCAGGATCGGTTTCTTCTGGCCGGTAGCACGGCGCGCCTGCAGGGAATGGCAACAAACCCCGAGGCCCTTCGGCCATTGGACCTACAAACCGCGCAGTTGATGTTGCTGGATGATGGCCACTGCCTGACCGATCAGGCGCTTGAGGTCTGTGGGCAGGATCGCAGCAGCGGGCTGATCAACATGGGCGCGTCTTCGCTGGCAACCCTGTCGCGACTGGTGGCCGAAGGCTTTGGCCTGACCCTGATGCCCGAGCTTGCGGCGCGCTCGGAATCCGAAGCTGTGCCCGGGTTAAAATTAATGCGTTTCGGCAAGCCTCAACCCGCACGGACGGTTGGTCTGGTGCGGCGTGTGTCATCCGGTCGAGAGGGTTGGTTCGACGGTCTGGCTGAGGTCATTCAGCGGGTCGGCGAAGATATCGTGAACGCGACACGCGCCTGAAAAAGAAAAGACCCGCCGATGGCGGGCCTTTTGTTTTGGATCGTAGAAAAGCTTAGGCCAGAGCCGGTTCCTTGACTTCGTCCAGGTGCTTTTTCAGATTTTCCGGCGAGGACACGCCATAGGGGTCTTCAGGGCAGTTGTCCATCAGGCCGGGCTCTTCGAACCATGCCTCGACGACGCCGTTGTTGACAATGGCGGCATAGCGCCACGAGCGCATGCCAAAGCCCAGGTTGTCCTTGTCGACCAGCATGCCCATCTTGCGGGTGAACTCGCCCGAACCATCCGGGATCACCTTGACGTTTTCCAGGCCCTGATCCCGCGCCCATTTGTTCATGACAAAGCTGTCATTCACCGACATGCAGTAAATCTCGTCGATGCCTTTTTCCTTGAATTCGGCATGACCGTTTTCAAAACCGGGCAGCTGGTAGGTCGAACAGGTGGGGGTGAACGCACCGGGCAGCGAGAACAGGATCACCCGTTTGCCGGCAAAGTAATCTGCAGTGGTCTTGTCTTCCCAACGGAACGGGTTGGGACCTTCGATGGCCTCGTCACGGACGCGGGTGTGAAAGGTTACGTCAGGCAGTTTGGTACCGGATTTCATGCTCAAGTTCCTGTGATTCATGTGTGAACTACTGCAGATTTAAAACAGTTCTAAATTGGCTTCAACGCTATTGTTGCCGCAAACGCGAATTCTGGCGGATACCGCAAAGCGGACTGTTTTCAATAGTATTTTGCCGGGGTTTGTCCGGTGTTTTTCTGCAAATGCATAGTGCGCTGTTATGGCAGCTATGCACGGGTGGCGTAGCTAAGCGCTGCAGTTTATATTATGTCAAAGCAAATTGACCCAAAGTCAGGAAAGCCGACCGTGCGTGATCTGAAGATCCCCGAACAACGTCATCCCGAAAAGGCGCATCGCCAGGACAATGCGCAGCCGAAAAAGCCGAAATGGATTCGCGTGAAGGCTCCGGGTGGAAAAGGGTATGCCGAAACCCACAAGATCATGCGCGAGAACAACCTCGTGACCGTCTGCGAAGAAGCCGGTTGCCCGAATGTCGGCGAGTGTTGGAGCCAGGGCCACGCCACCATGATGATCATGGGCGAGATTTGTACTCGTGGCTGCACCTTCTGCAACATCGCCACTGGTCGCCCGGATGATCTGGATGCGTTCGAACCCGGACGCGTGGCACATGCGGTGCAGAAGCTGGGCCTTAACCACGTGGTCATTACGTCTGTGGACCGGGATGACCTGACTGATGGCGGGGCGGAGCATTTCGCGCAGACCATTCGCGCGGTTCGGCATCGTTCGCCTAAAACGACTATTGAAATTCTGACGCCGGATTTTCTGAAGTGCGATCCATCGGTTCTCGAAGTTGTGGTCGAGGCCAAGCCTGACGTGTTCAACCACAATCTCGAAACTGTACCTGGCCTGTACCCCGAGGTGCGCCCCGGCGCGCGCTATTTCCACTCGCTGCGCGTGTTGCAGCGGGTCAAGGAACAGGACCCGTCGATCTTTACCAAATCCGGTATCATGGTTGGGCTTGGCGAAGATGAACAGCAGGTTCGTCAGGTCATGGATGACATGCGCGCTGCTGACATCGATTTCCTGACCATCGGCCAATACCTGCAGCCCACGCCTAAACACCACGGCGTTGACCGATTTGTCACGCCGGAGGAATTCGCATCCTATGAGAAAGCGGCCTATGGCAAGGGCTTTCTGATGGTATCTGCGACTCCGCTAACCCGGTCGTCCTACCACGCAGGCGACGACTTTGCCCGCCTGCGCGATGCACGCCAAAAGAAGTTGGAGCAAGGGTGACACCTGACAAACTTGCGCGGCTTATGCGCCTGCGTCACGAACTGCACCAGGCCCCGGAACTTTCTGGACAAGAAGAGCAAACGGCAGCTCGGATCGCGGGCGAGTTGCGCGACCGTGGTGCAGATCAGGTGTTGACCGGTATCGGCGGCCACGGAGTTGCAGGTGTGTTCGACAGCGGGCAGGCTGGTCCGACGGTTGCCATTCGATGTGAGCTTGATGGGTTGCCCATTCGGGAACTATCCAATGCGGCCTATGCATCCCGTATGTCGGGCAAAGGTCATCTGTGCGGTCACGACGGGCATATGGTGATGGTTCTGGGTGTGGCCGACCATCTGAACCAAAATCGCCCACAGCACGGCCGAGTGGTTTTGATTTTTCAACCCGCCGAGGAAACCGGGCAGGGCGCCATCGCCTATCGGGCGGATCCTAAGTTTCCCGAAATCGCGCCGGATTATGTGTTTTCACTTCATAATCTGCCCGGGCTGGCCTTGGGGGACGTACAGCTATGTGAAGGCCCGGCGAACTGCGCATCGCGCGGAATGAAGGTTGTTTTGGCGGGCAAAACCTCGCACGCGGCGGCGCCCCAAGATGGGGTCTCACCAGCAGGGGCATTGTCGACACTGATGCCGCAAATGGCCCAGTTGGGCAGGGGTGGCTCTCTGGATGCCGATTTCGCGCTGACGACCGTGACGCATGTCAATCTGGGCGAGCCAATCTTTGGCGTTGCGCCGGGCCAAGCCGAGCTGTGGGTAACCCTGCGCACTGTCGCGGACGCGCGTATGCAAAGCCTGATCGATGAGGCAGAAGCGCTGGTTTCGCAGGCGGCAGCAGATCAAGGGTTGGGTTATGAGATCACCTATGAAGATGTTTTCGAAGCCTGTGTGAACGCGCCTGACGCCGTCGACATCCTAAGCGCGTCTTGCACGAATTCAGGTGTGTCCTGTGAAGTGACGCCAAACCCGCAGAAGTTCTCGGAAGATTTCGGGCAGTTTGGCAAAGGTGCCAAAGCGGCGATGTTCTGGCTGGGGTCGGGTGAAGACCATCCACAACTGCACAATCCGGATTACGATTTCCCGGATGCGCTGATCCCGGTCGGAACCGGAGTTTTCGTAAACGCCATTCAACAGGTGCTGGACCCGATCAATCCTCGGTAAAGCGCACTTTACCGATGAACGGCAAGTTGCGATTGCGCTGTGCGTAGTCGATTCCATAACCCACGACAAATTCATCGGGAATCTCGAATCCGATCCAGTCGGACCGGAAATCAACCTCGCGCCGGCTAGGTTTGTCCAACAAGGCGATGGATTTCAGACGCTTCGGCATACGGCTTTGCAGCAAATGGGTGACGTGGTTCAGCGTGTGGCCCGTATCGACGATATCTTCGACAACCAGCACATCACGCCCTTCAATTGCGCCGCGTAAGTCTTTGAGAATGCGCACCTCTCGACTGCTTTCCATTGAATCACCGTACGAAGATGCCTCCAGGAAATCCACCTCGATTGGCAGGTCCAGCTCGCGCACAAGGTCGGCGATAAAGACGAAACTGCCGCGCAGCAGGCCGACCACGACTAGCTTGTCGGTGTCTTTGTATTCGGTGCTAATTTCGCGGCATAGCTCCTCGATCCGGGCGGCGATGGCCTTAGCCGAGATCATCTCATCTATCACATATGCACGGTCGCTCATCGCTGCCCCCTTGATCTTTGGCGCGCAACATACGAAATCACGCGCCATTGTCACCTGTTAATACCGGACGCCATGCCTACTCATTCGGAAACCCGCCACCTGCCGTATACGGCGCAGCAGATGTACGACCTGATCGCGGATGTGGCGAAGTACCCCGAGTTTCTTCCCTGGTGTGCCGCCGCCCGTATCCGTCGGACCTATGCCGCTGGTGAGGCGCAGGTGATGGAGGCGGATCTGGTCATTTCGTTCAAGGTGTTCCGCGAACGGTTCGGCAGCCGGGTGACGCTGTTCCCCGATCAGATGAAGATCGACACCGAATATCTAGACGGTCCGTTCAAATACATGAAGTCCGACTGGCAGTTCGCGGACGCGCCCGAGGACGGGTGTAATGTGTCTTTCCACGTGGACTTCGAATTCAAGAACGCCATCCTGCAGGGCATCATCGGCGTCGTTTTCAACGAGGCCATGCACCGGATCGTTCAGGCGTTCGAGGCTCGTGCCGCGGATTTGTACGACTAGGTCTTTACCCGCAAATGGCGCACGCTAGACTGCGCCCATGAGCGATTTTTCTACTTCACTGGCCGCATTCGCAGCAGGCTCGGTCGAGACAACCTTGCAGACGCGGGTCGTTACCTCACTTTCCGTGTTGGACTGGATTGCCGTGGGACGCGCCGGAGTTGATGAGCCGGTTTCAAAAGCCGTACGTGATCTTGTGTTGGGCGAAGAGGGTGCGACGCAATCGCATCTATTTGGTGGCGGAGCGGCTCCGATGCGTGGGGCGGCCCTAGTCAACGGCACCGTGTCGCATGCGCTGGACTACGATGACACCCATTTTGCACATATCGGCCATCCTTCCGTTGCTGTATTGCCCGCGGCCTTGGCTCTGAGCGAATGGGATGATCGAATTCTCGTCGATTTCCTCGAGGCCGCGTTGGTGGGGATGGAGGTCTCGATCCGCATGGGTCTGTGGCTGGGCCGAGATCATTATCAGGCGGGGTTTCACCAGACCGCCACGGCCGGTGCATTTGGGGCCGCCGTGGCGGCGGGTCGCGTTCTTGGTTTTGACGTCACACAAATGCGGAAAGTGTTGGGGCTAACGGCGACCCGGGCCGCTGGCCTCAAGGCACAGTTCGGCACTATGGGTAAACCGTATAACGCGGGTCTTGCAGCCTCGACCGGGGTTGAAACCGCTTTGTTGATCGCAAAGGGTTTCGAGCCCAACATGGACGCGTTGGAGGGGCCGTACGGCTTTGGCACGACGCATAAAGGCGAGGGGGACGCGCCAGCCGCTTTGGCTGGGCTGGGTGAGGAGTGGTTGTTCGAAAGCATCAGCCACAAGTTCCACGCCTGCTGCCACGGCCTGCACGCCGCGCTTGAGGCCGCTCGTGATCTGGACATCGCCGAACCCGAGGTGGCCGAGATCAAGATCAAGACCCATCCGCGTTGGATGAGCGTGTGCAACCAGATGTCTCCGACCACCGGTTTGGGGGCCAAGTTCTCGTACAGAACGGTGATTGCGATGCAAGCTCTTGGCTATGACACGGCGCTGCCCGGCAGCTACACCGACAAGGTCTGCGCAGATCCGCGCCTGAAATCCCTGCGGGACCGGGTGTCTGTAGAGGCGGATGAAACGCTTTCAGAAACGCAAGCGCATCTTACCCTATTGCGCCGTGACGGCGCTCGGCTTGAGGTAACTCACGATCTTTTGACACCTATGAGTCTATCGGACCGTGAAGATCGGGTGCGCGGCAAGGCCGCCAAGCTGATCGGAGAAGAAGAGGCGGACGCGATCTGGTCGATGCTGCGCACCGGTGGTCGCGCCCGCGATCTGGCAAAAAGACTGGCGGTTTAAACCACGCGCCAGTGCAGCGGGAAGCCCGGCTCGAAGACAGTCACCGGACCATCTTCGGACTCGATCTTGTCGGGGTATTCAACCGGCGCGCCCTTGGTCAGGGTGATGGTGTCGTCGTTCACCGGCAGGCCGTAGAACGCTGGCCCGTTCAGCGAAACAAACCCTTCCAGCTTGTCCAATGCGCCTTCGCGGTCGAACATTTCGGCCACCAGCGACATGGTGTTTGTGGCCGTAAAGCAACCGGCGCAGCCACAGGCCATTTCCTTGTTTGCATCAGTATGCGGCGCGCTGTCCGTGCCGAGGAAATACCGCTTATCTCCCGAGGTCGCAGCGGCCAGCAACGCCAGCCGGTGTTCCTCCCGCTTGGCGACGGGCAGGCAGTAGTAATGCGGCTTTATGCCGCCCACCAGAATGTGGTTGCGGTTGATGATCAGATGGTGCGCGGTGATGGTCGCGCCCAGATCGGTCTCGTTGGCCTTTACGTAGTCTACGCCGTTGGCGGTAGTGATATGCTCCATCACCACACGCAGGCCCGGAGTGGCCTTGCGGATCGGGTCCAGAACGCGGTCGATAAACACGGCCTCGCGGTCAAAGATGTCGATCTCGGCATCGGTGACTTCGCCGTGGACACACATGGGCAGACCGATCTCGGCCATCTTTTCCAGGACCGGGCGCACCTTGTCGAAATCCCGTACTCCCGAGGCCGAGTTGGTCGTGGCACCCGCCGGGTACAGCTTGACCGCCTTGACCAATCCGCTGGCGTGGGCGGCGGCTACATCATCCGCATCCGTATCCTCTGTCAGGTAGAGGGTCATCAGCGGTTCGAACGTCATGCCCTCGGGCAGCGCGGCCATGATGCGGTCGCGATAAGTGGCGGCCTGATCACCGCGCACCACTGGCGGCACGAGGTTGGGCATGATGATCGCACGGCCAAAATGGCGCGCGGTTTCGGGCAGGACGGCCTGCAACATCGCGCCATCGCGCAGGTGCAGGTGCCAGTCGTCGGGGCGGCGGATCGTGATGCTATCGGTCATGGCGCCTCCGCTATCACACAGGCCGCCGCCGGGAAAGACCTTGTCAACGCGCCGGATCGCCGTAAGTCCCGGAAAGACCATGGTCTTGACGTGCGTGCGCTGCCGTGACCTTTTGTGGCGAGGGAGAGATTTGAATATGACGCAGCCAAATTCCATCGACGCCGTTCAGAACATGCTGGACGCGCAGGGCTATGTCTGCGGCCGTGCGCTGGCCACGGTAGTGTTCCTATCACTGAAACTCGGACGCCCGCTGTTTCTGGAAGGGGAAGCCGGGGTGGGCAAGACCGAAATAGCCAAAGCATTGGCCTCAGGTCTGAACCGTCGCCTGATCCGGCTGCAATGTTACGAAGGGTTGGATGCGTCCTCGGCCGTCTACGAATGGAACTTTCCCGCACAGATGGTAGCGATCCGTACAGCGGAAGCTTCTGGCGGTGCAGACCGCAACGCGTTGCAAACTGAGTTGTTCTCGGATGAATATCTGATCGAACGCCCGTTGCTGCAGGCCATGCGCCCGGATGAAAGCGGTGCCCCCGTTCTGTTGATTGACGAGTTGGACCGTACGGATGAACCGTTTGAAGCCTTTCTGCTGGAGGCCCTCAGTGATTTTCAGGTCACCATTCCAGAACTCGGTACCGTCAAAGCGCCAGAACCGCCCATTGTCATCCTCACCTCGAACAGAACACGCGAAGTGCATGATGCGCTGAAACGCCGCTGCCTGTACCACTGGGTCGACTACCCCGATTTTGAACGCGAAATTCAAATCCTGCACGCCCGCGCACCTGAAGCTGCCGAGGCGCTCAGTCGCGAGGTGGTCGCCTTCGTTCAGCACCTGCGCACCGAAGACCTGTTCAAAAAACCCGGCGTGGCCGAGACCATCGACTGGGCCAAGTGCCTGTTGGCGCTGGACGTTATCAACCTCAGCCCTGAAGTGATCGGCGACACGCTGGGTGCGATCCTTAAATACCAGGACGATATCCAGAAACTACAGGGGTCCGAGGCAAAACGGATTCTGGATGAGGCGAAAGCAACGCTGGAGCCCGCCTGATGCTTTATCTTTTTCCAAATACTTTGGGGGTATGGGGGCAGCGCCCCCATGAACGATAGTGGCCGAACAACTCCCTATCGATATCCCGGATAACCCCAAACTCGCACAGAATATCACGCATTTTGCTCGAGCGTTGCGGAAAGCCGGGTTGCCGATTGGAACGGGTCGGGTGGTTGATGCGATTCGGGCGGTGCAGGCCGCAGGCTTCACCGAAAAGCGGGATTTCTACTGGACCCTGCACGCCTGTTTCGTGAACCGGCCCGAGCATCGGACAGTGTTCGCACAGGTCTTTCGGCTGTACTGGCGCGATCCGCGTTACATGGAACACATGATGGCGATGATGCTGCCCGCCATTCGGGGTGTACAGGAAGAGCGCAAAGCCGATGCCGCCGAAAAACGCGCGGCTGAGGCCTTGCTAGACGGCGTCGAACGTGACCTTTCGGAACCGTCCGAGTCCGAAGAGGAAACCGAGCTTGAGATTGATGCCTCACAAACCGCATCATCCGAGGAACGGTTGCGCAGCCTTGATTTCGAACAGATGAGCACCGCTGAGATTGCTCAGGCCAAACGTATACTGGCGCGGATGACCCTTCCGGTGAAACCCATCGAGTCGCGTCGCGGGCAAGCCAGTCACCTTGGCCACCGTATAGACCGTGCGCGTACTTTGCGCTCCGCCATGCGTCAGGGTGGGGAATTGCACGAAATTGCGCAGCTAAAACCCAAACCCCGTTGGCCCAACCTCGTGGTGCTCTGCGATATCTCGGGGTCAATGAGCCAGTACAGTCGGATCATCCTGCATTTCCTGCACACCGTTTCGAACGCCAAAGGGGCCGGATGGGCCAAGGTCCATGCTTTCACCTTCGGAACTCGTTTAACCAACATCACGCGTCATCTGAATCAACGGGACGTCGACGCGGCTTTGGCTGCGGCTGGGGCCGAAGCGCAGGATTGGGAGGGCGGCACGCGTATCGGAGAATGTCTGCACGCCTTTAATCGCGACTGGTCACGGCGGGTCATGGGGCAGGGTGCGGTGGTGCTGCTGATCTCGGACGGTCTGGACCGAGGCGATCCCGAGGCACTTGGGAAAGAGATTGAGCGGCTACACCTGTCTTCGCGCCGCCTGATCTGGCTCAACCCGTTGCTTCGCTGGGACGGGTTTGCCCCGAAGGCTCAGGGTGTAGCGGCGATGCTGCCGCATGTGGACAGCTTTCGCGCAGGTCACTCGATCGCGTCTTTGGAGGATCTTGCCGCCGTAATCTCGCAACCCGACGACGTGGGAGAGAAAGCGCGGCTGATGACCGCGCTTTCGGGGTGATTAGCCACCCACCTGTTCTTCGTTGCACTTACGCGCCATTTCCATGGCCTTGTAGGTGCCAGTCAGATCGACAGTGAAGGCAAACTCTTTCTCAGGAAACACGACCATGACCTTCTGCTTGGCGATGTCATCCGCGAACTGAGGGTCGTCGGACAGAACATATCCGCCAGAATACCCTTTGGTGATGTTGCCTTTCATGCCGGTGGCTTCACCCAGATAGATGTTGTCGCCCAGCAGGATGGCTACGGCTTCTTTCTCGCCGCGTTTAATGTCGGTCTTGGCCTTGGTGAATACACCCACATAGCCAACACTGCGGTCTTCGGTCAGACCCATCTGAACCACGTTCTCAGCGTCGTCCACCGCCTCGATCAGGCAGGACTTCTTGTCTTGATCGATGAAGACTTTCCATCCTTCAACCTCACCGTAACGCAGGAAAGTATCCGCGCTGACTGCGGTTGAAGCCAGCAGTCCGATTGCTGTTCCGAGTGTAAAAATGCGTTTCAACTCTCTGTCTCCCTTGTGAAAAATAAATATGCGCATACCGGAATGCACCGTATGCGCGTGTAGGCTAGAATCAGGTTGATTGACAATCAATCCCTTGCGGAAATACCAGAAATCCAGGCTGGTTTGCACCAAAGGTTCAGCTATTTAGCGTGTTTGCAGAAATCCGGAAGTATCGGTTCCTTTTCATCCGGCCAAACCTGCCTATGTTGGGTCAGTACACTCCGGGAGGGTGCAATGGACAGATTCGACAACAGCTCAGAAACGGCCTTGCGCTGGTACAGTGAAGGAAGACCTGTTGCCTTGGCCACGGTGGTAGAGACCTGGGGCAGCGCGCCTCGGCGTGTCGGGGCTCAGCTCGTCATCGGTGGTGACGGTCGCATCGAAGGGTCAGTCTCAGGTGGATGTGTCGAAGGCGCGGTTGTGGTCGAGGCCCTAGAGGCGATCGACGAAGGCGAAGCGCGGCTGTTGGAGTTTGGCGTCAGCGATGAGGACGCCTTTGCCGTAGGGCTGGCTTGTGGCGGTACTATTCGGGTTCTGGTCGAACCTGTTGGAAGGGTGCTGCCCGAAACCATGTTGCGCGAACTGGTCGAGGCTCGTGCCCGGCGTGAGCCCGTGGCCTATGAGGTGAATATCGAAACCGGACACCGCGCGCTGCGGCGCAAGGCCTATGCCGACCGATTGCGTATGGATCGGTCAGGGTTCGAGGAAAACGGACAGACGTTCGTCGCGGTGCACAACCCGCCGCTGCGGCTGATTATAGTCGGCGCGGTGCATATCGCGCAGGCCTTGGTGCCGATGGCGCGGATCGCCGGATACGACCCGGCCATCATCGACCCGCGCGATGCCTTCGCGTCCAACGCGCGTTTCCCTGGTGAGACAATCCTGACAGACTGGCCGGACGAAGCGGTTGCCAAACTTGGGATGGACGCGCGGACTGCGGTGGTGTTGTTGACCCATGACCCCAAGCTGGACGATCCGGCGCTGCAATCTGCACTGAAGGCAAATGTCTTCTATATTGGTGCTCTGGGCTCGACCCGGACCCATGCCAAACGTGTGGCGAGGATGAAAGAGGCCGGTTTCACCGACGAACAGATTGCGCGCATTCACGGGCCGATTGGTTTGGACATCGGCGCTGCGGACCCATCGGAAATCGCGGTATCCATTCTGGCTCAGATGACCGCCGTTTTGCGGGGCAAAGCGTGAAATTCGGCTCAGTTCCCGTTGATCAGGCTACCGGAGCGATCTTGGCGCACTCTGTAAAGGCCGGAGACACCAAACTGCGCAAGGGTCTGTTGTTGACAGCCGAGCATCAGAAGGCATTGGCGGATGCTGGGCACAGTTCCGTCACGGTTGCCCGACTTGATCCCGGTGATTGCCACGAAGACAAAGCGGCCGGGATGCTGGCCGACGCTCTGGTCCCTGATCCCAAAGCAGCAGCCTTGCGCTTGACGCAACCCTTCACCGGAAGGGTGAACCTGTTGGCGGATGGTCCGGGTGTCGCGGTGCTGGATGTCGCGGCGCTTGAGGCGTTCAATCAAGTCAACCCGATGATAACTGTAGCCACCGTGCCGCAATACCAACAGATGAACGCAGGCGGCATGGTTGCGACGATCAAGGTGATTTCCTACGCAGTACCGGGGGGCGACGTACTTGAGGTGTCGCGACTGGCACAGCGCGCTATCCATCTGGACACACCCGTCTACCGAAACGCCGGTCTTGTGGTCACCGACATCCCCGGTGGACCGCCAAACGAGAAAGGCATCGCCGCCATTCAGGGGCGGGTAGAGGCGCTTGGGTTGGAGTTGGCCGATGTGCGTGTTGTACCACACCGGACCGAAGCACTTGCGACCGCAATCGGGGAAACGCGGGGCGAGGTGTTGATGATCCTGACCGGCTCGGCCACCTCGGATGTTTCTGACGTCGCGCCTGAGGCGGTGCGCGCTGCGGGTGGGCAGGTAGACCGTTTTGGCATGCCGGTTGATCCGGGGAACCTGCTGTTTTTGGGGGCACTTGGCGAACGCCCGGTGATCGGGTTGCCGGGATGTGCACGATCTCCAGCATTGAACGGGGCGGATTGGGTCCTGTCGCGCGTGGCCTGCGGCATCAAAACGACTGGCGCGGATATTGCTGCAATGGGGGTCGGCGGACTGCTCAAGGAAATCCCGACGCGACCGCAACCAAGGGCAGGGCGAAAAGGGTAAAGCTGCGGTTATTTGCCTTTCCGGTTCAACGAAATAGATATTGGCGATCGTCCGGATGACCGACCAAAACAGTCGCTAAATATTTTTGTTCTCAAACAAATTTTCCCGTGTTTAACTCGGCGCAGGGAGAGTTTCATTTTGGGAGGAACATATGACACAGGTCTCAATGACCGTGAACGGAAAATCCGTGAGCGGTGATGTCGAGGGCCGGACGCTTCTGTCCAGCTTTCTGCGTGATCACCTGTCGCTGACCGGAACCCATGTGGGCTGCGATACCGCGCAATGTGGCGCGTGTGTGGTTCACGTGAATGGCGAGGCGGTCAAATCCTGTAACATGCTGGCGCTTGAGGCTGATGGGGCCGATGTCGGCACGATCGAAGGTCAGGCAAACGAAGATGGCTCACTGAACGTGATCCAGCAGGCGTTTCAGGATCATCATGGTCTTCAGTGCGGCTTCTGTACACCGGGCATGGTGATGAGCGCCGCAGCGCTGCTGAAGGATAACCCGCGCCCGACCGAAGCAGAGATCCGCAAGTATCTGGAAGGCAATCTGTGCCGCTGCACCGGCTACCACAATATCGTCAAGGCGATCATGGCCGCATCCGGTCAGGACGCGGGCAGCATCGCTGCAGAATGATGCCACTGCGGGCGTAAGAGGAGACGCCCGTGGGATGACATAGGGTGCATCAGCATCCGTTTATGGGAGGAGAACAAGCAATGCCCAAAGACAGTGGCATCGGAGCCAGTTCCAAGCGGCGCGAGGACGTACGCTTTCTGACCGGAGCGGGCAATTATACCGACGACATTAACGTGGCCGGACAGGCTTATGTGTATTTTCTACGCTCGGATATCGCGCATGGTCGTTTGAACAACGTGGATACATCGGCGGCTGAGGCCATGCCCGGCGTGGTCAAGGTGTTCACCGGCAAAGATTTCGAAGGCGTGGGCGGGATGCCCTGCGGCTGGGAAGTGACCGACAAACACGGCGCGCCGATGCAAGAGCCGCCGCACCCGATTCTGGCGCAAGGCAAGGTACGCCATGTGGGCGACCCAATTGCAGCCGTTGTGGCCGACAGCCTGGAACAGGCCCGTGACGCGGCCGAGGCAATCGATGTAGATATCGAAGAACTGCCCGCCGTGATCGACATGAAAGCCGCCGCGCAAGATGGCGCGACGCTGGTCCATGACGATCTGAAGAATAACATCTGCTATGACTGGCAGCTGGGTGAGACCGATGACGCCAAGGTGAATGAGGTCTTTGCTAACGCGGCGCACGTGACCACTCTGGATCTGGTGAACAACCGCCTGGTCGCCAACCCGATGGAACCGCGCGTGGCGGTGGGTGAGTACAAGCGTGGGACGGATGAGTACACGCTTTATACCACCTCGCAAAATCCGCATGTGATCCGCCTGCTGATGTGCGCCTTTGTGCTGGGCTTGCCTGAGCACAAAGTGCGTGTGGTGGCCCCGGATGTAGGTGGCGGGTTCGGCACCAAAATTTTCCACTATGCGGAAGAGGCGTTCTGTACCTTTGCCGCCAAGGCCTGCAACCGACCCGTCAAATGGACATCAAGCCGGTCCGAAGCGTTCATGTCAGATGCCCATGGTCGCGACCATGTCAGCAAGATCGAACTGGCGCTGGATGCCGACAATAACTTTATCGGCCTGCGCACCAACACTTTTGCCAATCTGGGCGCATATCTGTCGACCTTCTCCAGTTCGGTTCCGACCTGGCTGCATGGCACGTTGATGGCGGGTAACTACAAGACGCCGGTCATTCAGGTGAATGTGAAGGCGATGTTCACCAACACGGTGCCGGTGGATGCCTATCGTGGCGCTGGCCGCCCCGAGGCGACCTATCAGTTGGAGCGTGTCGTGGACAAAGCTGCGCGTGAACTGGGCGTCGATCCGATTGCGCTGCGCCGCCAGAACTTCGTCACCCAGTTCCCTTATGACACGCCGGTAGCACTGACCTACGACACTGGGGATTACAACGGGACGATGGACAAGCTTGAGGCCGCCGCCGATTTGGCAGGCTTTGCCGCGCGTCGTGCGGAGAGCGAGGCCAAGGGCAAGCTGCGTGGTTTGGGCGTCAACTGCTATATTGAGGCTTGCGGCATCGCACCTTCAAACATCGTCGGTATGCTGGGGGCCCGCGCAGGTCTCTATGATGCGGCGACCGTTCGGGTAAACGCCACCGGCTCGATCAGCGTCATGGTCGGGGCCCACAGTCACGGGCAGGGGCACGAGACAGCCTTTCCGCAGGTTGTCGCCGACATGATCGGTATCGACGAGTCGATGGTTGAGATCGTGCATGGCGATACTTCAAAGATCCCGTTTGGCATGGGCACCTATGGTTCCCGGTCATTGGCGGTTTGTGGTTCGGCCATGGTCAAGGCAACCGAGAAGGTGATCGAGAAGGCCAAAAGGATCGCGGCGCATCTGTTGGAGGCGTCTGAGGCGGATATTGAGCTGAAAGACGGTCAGTTCAGCGTCGCGGGCACCGACAAGTCGGTCGCTTGGGGCGATGTGACTCTGACTGCCTATGTGCCGCATAACTATCCTCTGGAGGTCGAGCCTGGGCTGGAGGAAACCGCGTTCTACGACCCGGCCAACTTCACCTTCCCGGCCGGCGCATATGCTTGTGAGGTCGAAGTGGACCCCGAGACTGGTCAGGTTACCATCGAGGCCTTCACCGCCGCCGATGACTTTGGGAACATCGTCAACCCGATGATCGTCGATGGTCAGGTGCATGGCGGTATTGGTCAGGGCATAGGTCAGGCGTTGCTTGAGAACTGCGCCTATGACGAGAACGGCCAGCTGTTGAGCGCATCCTATATGGATTACGCCATGCCGCGTGCGGATGACGTGCCGTTCTATGGCGTCGATCATTCCAGCCAGACGCCCTGTACGCATAACCCGCTGGGTGTGAAGGGCTGTGGTGAGGCTGGTGCGATCGGCTCGCCGCCAGCGGTGGTCAACGCGGTTCTGGATGCGATGAATTCGGGCGGTAAGGCGATCGACCACATCGACATGCCGGTAAGCCCGTCGCGCGTCTGGGCGGCGATGAACAGCTGAGTTGAGAGGTTGGGGTGCGAGGGGCCGGCCCCTCGCGCTCCCCGGAGTATTTCCAAAAAGATGAAGGGCAAAGGAGTGCCTTTCGGAAAGGAAGACGAAATGTACAATTTCGAATTTGAGAAGCCCTCGACTATTGCTGATGCGGTTGCCGCATTGGGGAGCGAGGATGCTCAGGCGTTGGGGGGCGGGCAGACCCTGATCCCAACGTTGAAACAGCGACTGGCGGCACCGTCCAAGCTGGTGTCAGTAAGCGGGATTGCAGAGATGCAGGGCGTTTGCGTCGAAGATGACGGCTCGGTAGCCGTTGGCGGGGCGACCACTCATGCCTCGGTCGCGTCCGAAGCCGCGGGCAGCTATCCCGCCCTTGCGGCGTTGGCGGGTCAGATCGGTGATCCGGCGGTGCGCAATCGCGGCACCATTGGCGGGTCGATTGCCAATAACGATCCGGCGGCCTGTTATCCGGCTGCAGTGTTGGGATCGGGTGCGACCGTCGTCACCAATGCGCGGCAGATCGCGGCGGACGATTTCTTTGACGGGATGTTCTCGACCGCTTTGGACGAGGGTGAGATCGTCACCTCGGTTCGGTTTCCGGTACCACAGGCGGCAAGCTACCAGAAGTTTCTGCAACCGGCCTCGCGGTTTGCTTTGGTAGGCGTCTACGTGGCCCGTTTTGCCGACGGTGTGCGAGTTGCTGTCACCGGGGCAAGCGAGGATGGCGTGTTCCGTTGGTCCGAGGCGGAAGAGGCGCTCAACAAAGAATTCCGTGCTGATGCACTGATGGATTTGCGTATCAACCCGGCCAACATGATCGCCGATCTGCATGGTAGCAAGGAATACCGTTCGCATCTGGTCGGCGTCATGACCAAACGAGCCGTCGAAGCCTGCATGTAAGACGCAGTGAATGAGCAAAGCCCCGGTGAAAGGCCGGGGCTTTTTATGTGCGGCGCAGTCTTGGGGGTTTGGCGGGTTGCCAGTAGGCCCCAGTGTCCTCGCGCGCTTTTTCATAGGCCTCGATCCGCTGCCGCGCCGCGTCTCCTCCGGCATCGAAGAGGTGACCCAGCAGGCATTCCAGAACAGCCATCGCTCCGGTGAAGCAGGAAAACGGGTACAGAGCGCGGGTGCTGACGGTGAAGGCGATGTCGGGCTCGACCCCAGGGGCGATCACGTTGCTGTCCGAGATCAGGATCAGGCGCAGACCTTGTTGTTTTGCAAACCGCATCGACTGAATGGTGTCCGCCGAATAGGGGTGGACGGTGATAGCGACGAGACAATCGTTTTGGTCAGCATCCAACAGGTCGTCGGCGGCGGACCCGATATGGCGTGGCACCAGTTGTATGCCCGGGTGCGCCATTCGACCCGTATAGGAAAAGTAATAAGCCAGCGCGTAGCTTGCGCGCGTCGCTGTAACGAAACACCTGCGGGATGTCGTGATGTGCCGGACGGCCTCGCGCGTCTTTTCGGGCTTCATCAGACGCAAGGATCGAGCGACTACGTTTTGTTCGTTCTGGGCAAGTTTGGCCTGGGCGTTGCTGAAGGCGTCCTCGGTTTGCATGGTGGTCAGCCAGTCCTGCCCCAGTTCGCCTTCGCGGTCAGTGACCAAGGCGTTGCGGAAAGGGGTGCGGAAAGCTTCGAAACTGTCAAAACCCATGCGATGCGCCAAGCGGACCAGAACATTCGAACTGACGCCGATTCTGGTCGCCGTAGTGCGGATCGGGTCCAGCCCGAAATCTCCGGGATGGTCGATGACGTACTTGGCAGCGGCTTGCAGGGCCGATGGCATCCGCTCGATGTCCTGACGTAGCCGATCGGTGATCTGGTTTGGTGTGTTTTCCATCCGAAAAGAAAAACAAATGTTATGAAATTAACAAGTAAAAAACGACACGCACTGGATTAGATGGCAAATGTTACCCGAGGTATGAGCATGTCAGACACGCGAATAAAAACTGAAACTTCCCGTCGCCCCTATGTGCTGGTCGCGCCGAATGGTGCGCGGCGAGGGCGGTCGGATCACCCGGAATTGCCAGTCTCGATTGATCAAATCGTGGACACTGCGCGCGCCTGTTTTGAGGCTGGGGCGCAAGGGCTGCATTTGCATATTCGCGACAAGCAGGGGCAGCATTCTCTGGACGCCGGTCAATACCTAGAAACGATGACCGAACTGCGCCGGTCCGTTCCGGGGATGGATGTTCAGATCACGACCGAGGCGGCGGGCCTGTTCGATGTGCCTGCCCAATTGACATGTCTGGAACAAGTGCGGCCGAGTTGGGCCTCGGTGTCAGTACGAGAAATCGCACGGGCGCCCGAACTTGCGCCGCGTGTGTATGAGCTGTGCGCCGAGCAGGAAACGCGGGTGCAGCATATCTTGTACGACGCTGATGACGCCGCGCTGTTGGCGCAGTGGCAAAAGGTCGGCATAGTGCGGGATGGTCAAGTGGATCGCATTCTGGTTCTGGGGCGGTATTCGTCCGGTCAGCAATCCTCGCCGAAGGATTTGGATCAGTTTCCGACAGGTACATCGCCCTGGATGGTTTGCGCCTTTGGTGCGCAAGAACATGCCTGTTTGGTGCACGCAGCCCGGCGGGGCGGAGACGTTCGGGTGGGCTTTGAAAACAGCCTGACCGATCAGAACGGAAACCTTTGGAAAGACAATGCCGCGTCGGTGACGGCGCTTATTGCCATGTTGGAAGGGGCAGTCGAATGAGTCACGTATTCCCACGCCACACGAAATCGGATCTACCCATCGCCGCAGGAGGCGACGGGTGCTATCTGATTGATACGCAGGGTTGCCGGTATCTGGATTGCGGTGACGCTGCGGTGTCCTGTCTGGGCCACTCCGATCCGGCGGTGATCCGGGCCGTGCAGGAGCAGGTAGAGAAGATCGCCTTCGCACATACCGGTTTCATGACCTCTGAACCGGCTGAAGCTCTGGCGGATTTGTTGGTTGAACAGGCGCCGGGCGATCTGGATCGGGTGTATTTCGTCTCGGGCGGGTCCGAGGCGACCGAGGCGGCGATCAAACTGGCGCGGCAGTATTATCTGGAGATCGGTCAGCCCGAGCGGCGGCATGTGATTGCCCGACGGCAAAGCTATCACGGCAACACTTTGGGCGCCTTGTCAGCCGGAGGGAACGCATGGCGACGGGCGCAATTCGCGCCGATGCTGATTGATATGACCCATATCGCGCCTTGCTATGAATACGCGGAAAAGCCGGAGAACGAGAGCAGCCATGACTACGGTCAGCGCGTCGCCAACGAGTTGGAGGCCGAAATCCTGCGGTTGGGGCCCGAGACCGTGATGGCTTTCATGGCCGAACCGGTCGTCGGGGCGACTCTGGGCGCGGTACCTGCCGTCGAGGGGTATTTCAAACGCATCCGAGAAATCTGTGACCAGTATGGCGTGCTGCTAATTCTGGATGAGGTGATGTGCGGTATGGGCCGGACGGGGCACCTGTTCGCCTGTGATCACGATGGAGTGGCGCCGGATATCCTGTGCATCGCCAAAGGGTTGGGGGCCGGTTACCAACCGATTGGTGCGATGATTTGCACGGGCAGAATATACGAGGCCATCCGCGACGGGTCCGGGTTCTTTCAGCACGGTCATACTTACATTGGTCATCCGGTCGCAACGGCTGCGGCACTGGCCGTTGTGCGTGAGTTGACCGAGCGTGATTTGCCCGCAAGGGCGGGTGTCATGGGTGAGGAGCTGCAATCGGCGCTTGAGGCTGCATTGGGACAACACCCCAATGTCGGGGATATTCGGGGTCGCGGCTTGTTCCGGGGCATTGAATTGGTCGCAGATCGCGACACCAAAACGCCGTTCGACCCGGCGCTCGGTGTGGCGGGGAAGATCAAGAAAGCCGCCCTGGCCGAAGGGTTGATCTGTTACCCGATGTCCGGCACCCGCGACGGTCGATTGGGCGATCACATCCTGCTGGCGCCGCCGTTCATTGTCGAAGAGGCGCAGATTGACGAGTTGGTTGGCAAGCTGAGCAAGGCAATGTGCGCGGTGATCTGATAGCCTATAAAAAAGCCCCCTCAAATGAGGGGGCTTTGAATTTCTGGTCGATTAAGACCTTATTTTTGCGGCAGAGGGCCGATCATCATAATCATCTGGCGGCCTTCCATCTTAGGCATGTTTTCGACCTTGCCCAGCTCCTTGATGTCCTCGGCCACGCGTTCCAGCAGCTCACGGCCCAGATTCTGGTGCGCCATTTCACGACCACGGAATCGCAGAGTGACTTTGACCTTGTCGCCCTTTTCCAGAAACTTGAAGACGTTCTTCATCTTGACGTCATAGTCATGGGTGTCAGTGTTGGGCCGGAACTTGACCTCTTTCACCTCGATGACTTTTTGTTTCTTGCGGGCTTCGCTTTCGCGTTTCTGCTGTTCGTACTTGAACTTGCCGAAGTCCATGATCTTGCAGACCGGCGGGTTCGCGTTGGGCGAAATCTCAACCAGGTCAAGGCCGGCATCGGCTGCAAGTTGCATAGCTTTGGCGGGATGAACCACCCCGACGTTGTCACCATCAGCGCCAATCAGGCGAATTTCGGGGGCACGGATCTTTTCATTGACGCGCGGGCCAGTATCTCGTTGCGGCGGCGCGTTGTGAGGTCTGCGGGCTATGGGTTCATTCCTTTGATAATTGCAGAATTTCGAGCCCGGAATTTAGACTGCTGCGCGTCTTGATTCAAGCGCCAACCTTGCCGAAAGGGCTCAATAAATCAGGTTTAACAGCAGGTTTATGCGCGGGCCACGGTTATTCCAGAGGCCCGCGCGATTGGATCAGCCGACAAAGGCCTTTTCGATCACGAATTCCTTGGGCTCGGAATTGGCGCCTTCGCGCAGGCCGAACTCTTCCAGGATGGCCTTGATGTCCAGGTTGAAGGCCAGCGAACCACACACCATGGCACGGTCGGTGTCCGGCTGGATGCCGCCCTCGATGCCCAGATCGGCAAACACGGTACCGTCTTTCAGCAGGTTGGTGATGCGGCCCATCTTGGGGCTCTCTTCCCGTGTTGTCGTGGGGTAGTAGCGAATCTTGTCGGCAAATCCTTCACCGATCAGTTCGGCGAGCATTTCGTCCTGACGAATGCTTTCGATCAGCTGACGGCCATATTCCAGTTCCGCCACTTCGCGGCAGGTGTGGGTGATGATGACCTCGTCATAGTCCTCATAGGTCTGCGGCTCGCGCAGTAGTGAGGCGAAAGGTGCAAAGCCGGTGCCGGTTGCAAAGAACCAAAGACGCTTACCGGGCAGCAGGGCGTCATGGACCAGTGTGCCGACGGGTTTGGGCCGCAGGATGATTTGATCACCCGGTTTGATATGCTGAAGTTTCGAAGTCAGTGGGCCGTCCTGCACCTTGATCGAGTAGAACTCTAGCTCTTCGTCCCACGACGGCGAGGCAATCGAATAGGCGCGCAGCAGCGGTTTGCCGTTGTCGCCCAACAGGCCGATCATCACGAACTCGCCCGAGCGGAAGCGTAGCGAGGCAGGGCGCGACACCTTGAACGAGAACAGGCTGTCGGTCCAATGTTTCACTTCTTGAACGGTCTGCGCGTCCGGCAGAACGGGGGCCTTCACGGCGGTAGCTTCGGTCACGGGCTTCATCTCTGTCATCGTTTCACAGTCGGTGAGGTAAACCGACATCTCCGTTTAATCTTTGATCCAAGTCAGGAAAAGGGGGCAGTTGCCCCCACGTCCTTTTTTCAGGCTGGCAATGGCGGTCTTAACCGCGCAGGCGGGCCTGATAGCTGTGGTCTTTCCAGTTGGCGCGGGCCAGCCACTGATCTTCGGGCTGACGGGCGGCCAAGGCGTCGTCGATCTCGACCTCGTCAAAGCCGCTGCGGCGGGCCATGGCGTATTGGTCGGCCAGCACGTGCCCTTTGGCGCGCAGGCGGCCGGTAAAGCCTTTCAGGCGCAGAACGCGGGCGATGGTAAAGCCGCGACCGTCCGCCGAAGACGGGAAGTCCACGCGCACCATCTGCGCGCTGCCCAACCGCTCAATCAGTTCATCCGGGTCAGCGTCCGAGGCCACATCCAGCGCGACCACATCATTGGCCGCGTCTTCCAGCGTGACAAAGCCGTCGGTCCAGTCATCGGGGGCAAACCCCGTATCCGATACGATTACGTTCATGTTTTCTCTCCGGCGCGCACCATCTTGCCATCGACAAAATGGATGCCGCATTCTTCTTTGTTCTGATCGCGCCAGCGTCCGGCGCGAGGGTCTTCACCCTCTTTGACCGGCGAGGTGCAGGGCGCACAGCCGATCGAGGGGTATCCTTTGGCCACCAGCGGATGCCGGGGCAGGTTATTTTCATCCATATAGGCGCGCACGTCCTCGGGCGCCCAATGAGCCAGCGGGTTGACCTTGATCCGGCCTGTGCCGTCCTCGACCTCAAAGAAATCGAGCGCAGCGCGACTGCCCGACTGGAACCGTTTGCGTCCGGTGATCCAGCCATCGTACCCCGCCAAAGCTTTTTGCAGCGGGAAGGTCTTGCGCAGGTTACAGCACGCATCCATATCCCGCAGGCGCAATGCGCCATAAGGGTCGTCGCGCTGCACGTCCTCATCCTCGGCGCGGATGACGTGGACGTTTTTCAGGCCCAGACGCTCGCTCACCTCCTGCTGGTACTCCAGCGTTTCGGTGAACAGCATCTGCGTGTCTACAAACAGCACCGGGGTCATCTTATCGACCACCGCTGCCATATGCAGCAATACCACTGATTCCGCACCAAAGCTTGAGACCAGAGCAAGCTCGTCGATCTCTTCAATGGCGCCGTGCATCACATCATGCGCAGAGTGGTGGCGGAACCGGGCGTTCAGCGCGTTGACCGTTTCGGTCAATTCAGCGCGATCCTTACCCAGTTCCGTCTGGATCAGGTCAAGCGGCATTGGCCTGCGCCTCGGGGTAGAGGGCCGCCTTGAACGGCGCCATGCCCACCCGACGATAGGTCTGCAGGAATGTTTCCTCGCTGCTTTCGCGTTGTTCCAGATACGTGTCGACGATGCGTTCCACGGCGGGCACGATTTCGTCATAGGCAAAGCCCGGACCGGTGCGGTCGCCAATGGCCGCGTTCTCGGTACCGTCACCACCCAAAGTGATCTGGTAGTTCTCAACGCCTGCACGATCCAGACCCAGGATGCCGATATGACCCACGTGGTGGTGACCACATGCGTTGATGCAACCCGAGATCTTGATCTTCAGGTGACCGATATCATGCTCGAGCTTCAGGTCTTCGAACCGGGTCGCGATTTCCTGAGCAACCGGGATCGAACGGGCCGTGGCCAGCGCGCAGTAATCCATGCCGGGACAAGCGATGATATCGCTGATCAGGCCGATATTAGCGGTAGCCAGTTCGTATTCCTTCAGCTTCGCGTGGATCGCAGGCAGGTCCGACTTGTGGACATGCGGCAGGATCACGTTCTGCTCATGGCTAATGCGAAGCTCGTCATAGGCGAACTCTTCTGCCAGATCGGCCATCACGCGCATCTGCTCGGCAGTCGCATCACCTGGCGTTGCGCCGTGTTTCTTGATCGAAATCGTGACGATCGCGTGGTCCGCATTCTTGTGCGGTGCGATGTTGGTGTCGACCCACGACCGGAAAACCGGATCGTTGGTGTAGGCGCTTTCGAACGACGCAACCGAACCTTCGCGGAAGACTGGGGCAGCAAAGTGGCCCTTGATCTCTTCCAGCAGGTTCATGTCGGCGCCCTTGAACTGCGGGCGAACCTGCAGGAAGCGCTCGTTGACCTTGGCGCGGATGGTGTCGATGCCGTTCTCGTGGACGGTGATCTTGATACGCGCTTTGTATTTGTTGTCGCGACGACCGATCTGGTTCCACACGGAAACGGTGGCTTCCAGATAAGCCAGCAAGTCGTCAAAGGCGACGAATTCGGACAGCTCTTTGCCGATCATCGGGGTACGACCCAGACCGCCGCCCACGATGACGCGGGCGCCCAGAACGCCGTCACGTTCGACCAGTTGGAGGCCGATGTCATGCGCCTTGATCACGGCACGGTCGTTCTCGGACCCCGTGATGGCGATCTTGAATTTACGCGGCATGAACTGGAATTCGGGGTGGTCTGTGGACCACTGGCGCAGCAGTTCGGCATAGGGGCGCGGATCGGCGACCTCATCTGCGGCGGCACCGGCGAAATGGTCGGCGGTCACGTTGCGGATGGTATTGCCCGAAGTCTGAATGGCGTGCATCCCAACCTCGGCCAGCGCGTCCAGCATATCCGGCACGTCGTTCAGTTTCGGCCAGTTGTATTGGATGTTCTGACGGGTGGTGAAGTGGCCATAACCCTTGTCCCACTTTTCAGCCAGCAGTGCCAACTGGCGCATCTGCGCGCTGTTCAGCGTGCCATAGGGGATGGCGACACGCAGCATGTATGCGTGCAACTGCAGATACAGGCCGTTCATCAGGCGCAGGGGTTTGAATTCGTCTTCGGTCAGCGAGCCGTCAATACGGCGCTCTACCTGCGCGCGGAACTGCGCGTTACGTTCTGCCAAAAATGCTGTGTCGAACTCGGAGTAGCGATACATGATTAGCTGTCCTTGATTGCAGCCCCGAACCTTGGGGCCATGAAGGGGAGAGAGAGGGCCGAGGGTCAGGCCCGGGGCTGCGTTGCTGTTTCCTGCTTGCCATGGGCATAGTTCGAGGGTCCGGTGCGGCGGAACTCCTCGCGGAAATGGGTGGGTTCGGGGCCGTTGTCGCCTGCGACGGCATCGGCTAGATAAGCACCGACGATCTTGCTGGCCTGGCGTGAAGCGTCCAGCAGGCGAACCTGCGCGTGCGCTTCGTCTGTGATCAATTCGGCGTCGGCCAGTTCGCGCGACCAGCGGTCGTCTTCGGTTTGGTAGATAACGTCGCCTTCCAACAGGTCGTTGGCGGTGACCACTTTAGGGGTAAAAGCGCGGGCCATCAGGCGTGCTCCTTCTTGAATTCGGTCAGGGCCTTAGCCGCTTGGCGCGGGGCGAGGCCGTAAAAGGTCAGTGTGGGGCCGTCCATTTCGGCGGCGTTCAAATCGGTGGGCAATTGGTCCAGATTGGTGGCCAGAACGCGTTGATCGGGGCGCGAAGCGTTTTCTACCAGCGTCACCGGTGTTTCGCGGTCGGCACCGTGCATGATCAGGCGGCCCTGAATGAAACGGGCGGATTTCTTGCCCATATAGATCGCTGCGACAGAACCGGGGCGTGCTAGCGCAGTCCAGTCGTGATCTGCAAACCCTTTCATGTCGTGGCCGGTCAGGAACCGAACCGAGGAATTCCGACCCCGGCGGGTCAGGCTTTGACCGATCCCTGCAACCGCAGCCGATGCCGCGGTGATGCCCGGAACGATCTGCCAGGAGATGCCTGCGGCCTCGACCGCTTCGATCTCTTCGTCCAGACGACCAAACACGGTCGGGTCGCCGGATTTCAAGCGCACGACGTGGTGGCCTTTCACAGCGTAGTCGACCAGCAGCGCGTCAATGTCTTCTTGCTTCCACGAGGGACCAAAGCCTGCCTTGCCAACATCGACCAGAACGGCGGACTTGCCCGCCAGCTCCAGCACATCGGCGCTGATCAGGCGATCATGCAGCACAACATCAGCACGCTCAAAGGCATTCAGCGCCTTGAGCGTCAGCAATTCCGGATCGCCCGGACCCGCGCCGACAAAGTCGACGTGCCCTGTGCCATCATGTGATTGCGTTGCTTGCATGTTCCGTTCCGCTTGGTTTGACTTGACCTGCAATATAGGAAATATTCCCGGTATTGCGCCATATGGGTGCTTAAATAAGAACAAACGTTCCGTAGATGACCCTAAACGGGACGTGAGTTTTGAAACGAAGGGAAAAATGGAATGTCGGTGCGGATTGATGACACGGATCGGAAAATTCTGGTCGAGCTACAGCGCGACGCCAGCCAATCGCTGGACGAAATAGCAGCCCGTGTTGGCAGTTCCAAGACCCCGGTCTGGAATCGCATTCGCAAGCTGAAAGGGGCCGGAGTCATCGGCCAGCAGACCGTTTTACTGGACGCCGAAGCGCTGGGATTCGAGGCGACCTTCTTTGTTCTGATCCGCACCTCTGAGCATGAGGCCGACTGGCAGCGCAGGTTCCTCAAAGCTCTGCGCGATCGCCCTGAAGTGCAAGAGGCACACCGATTGGCGGGCGACATCGACTATATCCTCAAGGTGCGGGTAAAAAACGCGCGGGCCTATGACGAATTTTATCAGACCCTGATTTCCGAGGTGCGTGTCCACAACGTGACAGCGCTGCTGTCGATGGAGGAGATCAAGTCCACCACCATGCTGCCCCTGAACGCGCTGATCGAAAGCTGAGGCCAGTCAGGCCTGAACCATCAGCCGGGTCAGCCCGTGGAAGTGATAGGTGTTTGAGTATTCCGGGTCCGCCGTCAGACGCAGATCCGGGCAGCGGTCGAGCAGGATCCTCAGCGCAATCCGCATCTCCAGCCGCGCCAATGGGGCGCCGACGCAGAAATGCAGCCCGCCGCCGAAACTGGCGTTGGTTACGATCGGGCGGGTCGGATCAAAACGGTCTGGTTCGGCCCAGACCGAGGGGTCTCGGTTTGCAGCCCCCAACAACAGCGCAACCTCATCACCACGTTTGAAGGTGTGGCCGAACAGCTCGGCCTGTTCATAGGCGTAGCGCATGAACATGTGCAGTGGTGGATCGTAGCGTAGGATTTCTTCCACCAGTTTGTCCGGTGCATATCCTGTCGGATCAAGCCCCAGTTGCAGCACTGTTTTAACCCCATTGCCAAGGGAGTGAACCGTTGCCTCGTGCCCTGCGTTCAGCACTAGAATGCAGGTGGCGATTAGCTCGTCATGCGTCAGTTTCTCGCCGTCTTCTTCTGCGGCGATCAGGCGGGTGATCAGATCGTCGCGCGGATCAGAGCGGCGTTGCCGGATGTAGTCGTCGAGAAAGGCAGTGAAGTCCTTCGCAGCGGCCTCTGCCGCGTCTTCGGTCTGGCGTGTGCGACCGGCTTGATACATTGCGACCATCGCGTGCGACCAGTGCAACAGATCGGGCGACATGTCCTCGAGCACGCCCAGAAGGCGGCAGATAGTTTTGACCGGAACCTGCGTGCAATAGGCGTTAAGCAGATCAAACGGTGCGTCGGGGAAACTGTCGATCAGCCTGTGGCTGAGGTCATGAATGAACGGTTCCAGAGCGGTGATTGCCCGCGATGTGAAAGCCCGTACGACAAGGGACCGAATGCGTGTGTGCCGCGGCGGTTCGACTTCAAGCAATGAGTTTTCTTCGGTGACCAGCCATGCCTTCAGGTGCGCAGGGCCGAGGCTTTTCAGTTCGGCGGGTGCTTCGCGGCCAAAACGACGGTCTTTCAAAAGTGTCTGGACGGCCCTGTGCGAAACCGCTGCGACCTTGTCGTACTCGTCCCAGAAAACAAAATCTCCTTCGGCTCTTGCCCTGTCATAAAACGGATAGGGGTTTTGCACGAAATCCTGATCGAGCGGGGATTGGGTCAGTGTCTTCATGCGCGGCAGACTTGCCATGTGGCGCGCTGAATGCAAGACCCTATACCATGCAACGGGTTTGGGTGATCCTTGGATTTCTGTGTGCCGTCGGGCTGTTGTCCGCCGGGGTGTGGTCTTATGGCTATCGACAGGCGCTGTCTCAGCTAGGTGAAAAGGCAGAAGCCGATCTTGAACTGGCCGCTGACCGGCTAAGCACGCAGATGCAGGTCTATCAGGAACTGGCCGTACTGATGGCAAATCATCCGACACTGCAAGAGCTTGAAACCCCGGTGCAGAAACAGACCGCCCGCGCGATATTGCTGGACGTGGCTGACAAGACCGCAGCCGTGAACATGATGTATCTGGACCAGAACGGTCAGGTACTGGTCTCGGCACAACCCGTTGAGCAGGATAACATGGCCGAGCACCTTGCCTTTCAGCGTGCTCTGCAGGGAGCTTTGGGCAGCGCGCATGGCGTCCTGCCGATCAGCGGTGACAGGATTTATTCCTACGCGGCCCCAGCCTTTGATGCCTCGGGCCAGGTTGAAGGCGCGCTGATGGTTATTGCTGACGTGCAGGACGTCGAACAAACCTGGCGAGGCAGCACCGAGGCGGTGTTCTTTATCGATGGCGACGGCGTGGTCTTTATCTCGAACAGGTCTGATTTGTTGTTTTGGCGCCGTGCCGAAGGACAACAAGGGTTGACGCCTCCTGAGGGCGGTGAGGTGGATTTCGCCGCAACCCGGGTTGGGCCGCACGAACTTTGGAGCCTTAACTGGGGCCGCTACCTGCCCAGCCGTGCGTTGCACTTAATGCTGGAGTTGCCGGTAATCGACATGACGGCTGAGGTGCTGGTTGATGTCGCTCCTGCTCGGCGTCTGGCCGGTTTGCAGGCGGCAACTGTTGCGGCGATCTGTCTGGCCTTTGGTGCATTGCTGTTTCTGGCGACAGAACGCAGGCGTACTCTGGCCGAAGCCAACGCGGTGCTGGAAAGTCGCGTTGCGCAACGTACCCGCGCTTTGACCGCCGCCAACACCGCCCTGCGCCGCGAGGTTCATGAGCGGCAAGAGGCGGAGACGGCATTGAAGCACGCGCAGGAGGAGCTTATTCAGGCCGGTAAACTCAGCGCTCTGGGGCAGATGTCGGCGGGCATCAGTCATGAGCTTAATCAACCCCTGATGGCGATCCGGCAATTTGCCGATAACGGGGCGGCCTTCCTGTCGCGGGGGCGTGAGGAAAAGGCCTCTGAGAATCTCACGCGCATTTCTGACATGGCCGCCCGGATGGCGCGGATCATCAAGAACCTGCGCGCATTTGCCCGCAATGAAAATGAGCCGATGGGCAAGGTTGATCTGGTGCAAGTGATCGACACGGCTGTCGAACTGACCGAGGCGCGGCTGCGTGCCGAAGGGGTGACGATGGACTGGCAGCCGCCCGATGGGCCGGTCTATGCGTGGGGCGGCGAGGTGCGGCTGGTACAGGTCTTTGTTAACCTGATCAACAACGCCGCCGACGCGATGAGCCAGCAGGACGAACGACTTATCCGCATTGCGATTGAGGCCGCAGACAGGCTGACCGTGACAGTGCGCGATATCGGTCCCGGCATTGAAAACACCGAGAAACTGTTCGAACCCTTCTACTCGACCAAGGCGGTTGGATCGTCCGAGGGAATGGGGCTGGGTCTTTCGATTTCGTATGGTCTGGTTCAGAGTTTTGGGGGGAATATTCGCGGTACGAACGCGCAGACCGGTGCGATGTTCACTGTAGAACTTGAGTATTATCGGGAAGACGAGGTGGCATGACTCGCAAGGTTTTATTGGTCGACGATGACGCCGCCGTGCGCGAGGCCTTGGCGCAGACATTGGAACTGGCCGATTACGCACCAGTCACAGCGGGGTCGTTTGTAGCGGCCAAGGATCATATCCGCGCTGATTTTCCTGGTGTTGTCATCTCGGATATTCGGATGCCGGGGCGGGACGGGTTTCATCTGCTGACCTACGCGCATGAGATCGACCCGGACCTTCCGGTCATCCTTCTGACCGGTGAGGGCGACATTCCGATGGCTGTGCGCGCCATGGGACAGGGGGCGTTCGACTTTCTGGAAAAGCCCTGTGCTGCCGCCGACCTGCTGGAGGTGTTGGGCAAGGCCTTTGCCGCGCGCACGCAGATTTTGGAACAACGCGCGTTGAAACACGAGCTGGAGCGCGGCGACCCCGCTGCTCGGCTGTTGTTCGGCCTGTCCGCTCAAGCCGAAGCTTTGAGGGAGCGCGTGAGGAGCGTTGCACCCACCGGGGCCGAAGTTCTGGTTAACGGCCCTGCGGGCAGTGGGATTTCCAAAGTGGCCGAGGTAGTGCATCTGATGTCGCCGCAGGGGCAGGGACCATTTGTGAAACGACCCTCGGCCGGTTTGACGCCCGATGCGCTGGTTCAGGTCTGCGAGGATGCGGCTGGAGGGTCACTATTCCTTGACGAGATTTCGGCAATGCCCGAGGCGACGCAATACGCCGCACTAGAAGCAGTCGAGCAAGGTATCGGCGCGCGTATTCTGGCTGGCACGACGGCCGATCTGGCTGCGCTGTCGGCAGAGGGGCGGTTTCACGCGGACCTGTTCTATCGAATGGATGTGATGCGGGTGCGCATTCCATCGCTGGCCGAGCGCCCCGAGGATATTCCGGTGATCTTTCGCCACTATGTGGCGCAGGCTGCCGAACAGGCAGGTATCGCGGAGCCAGAGATTTCTTCGGAACATCTGGCCTCGCTGATGGCCAGCGACTGGCCGGGTAACGCGCGGTCGTTGATGTCGGCTGCGATGCGGTTTGTGCTGGGAATGCCGGAAGAGGTCGCACAGGCCACTGATCTGGGGTTGAGTGAACAGATGGCGCGGGTGGAGCGATCATTGCTGATCGCGGCTTTGGGTCGGCACAATGGCAAGGCCTCGGATGCGGCAAAAGCGCTGAAACTTCCGCGCAAGACGTTCTATGACAAGCTGGCACGGTACCAGATTCGTCCCGAAGATTTTCGCAGGTGATCAGAACGGCTGCCGCCCCCTTTGACCGCATTTTCATGCGGTTAAAAGCGTTGGGCCGGGCAGTCCGCTGATGCGGGCTGCGGGTGGTACGACCCATCAACGAAGTGATTCTGCGGAACTGATTCGAGAAGAGTGCGGATTTCCGCACAACGAGCACGGGGGTTGTGCGGAATTTCGCACAGCGGGTGCCGGGGTTTAAAAGAGGAGTTTAACCTAATCCTTTTAATCTTTTGTTTTAAAGCAAAAAAATCTGCAAATGCGCGACAGGAAACAAAACGTTGAGCCGTAACCTCCGATTCGGTTCACTTCGCCTCATACGGTGCCAAGCAGGTGCCAATTGGACGACCAAGTAAGTCTGGGAGGAAAAGACTGATGAAATTCCTGACAACGGCTGCAACAGCAGTTGCACTGACCGTAACCGCAACCGCAGGCATGGCGGCCTGCGAGGATGGCGAGATCGTCGTGAAGTTCGCGCATGTGACGAACTCTGACAAGCACCCCAAGGGTATTGCCGCATCGCTGCTGGAGCAGCGCGTGAATGACGAGATGAACGGCGTGATGTGTATGGAGGTCTATCCGAACTCCACGCTGTACAACGACGACAAGGTGCTTGAAGCGATGCTGCAGGGTGACGTGCAACTGGCCGCGCCCTCGCTGTCGAAATTCGAAAAATTCACCAAACAGTTCCGCCTTTTCGACCTGCCGTTCATGTTCAAGAACATCGACGCTGTGGATGCTTTCCAGGCGTCAGATGACGGTCAGGCGATGAAGGACAGCATGCAGCGCCGTGGTCTGCAGGGTCTGGCCTTCTGGCACAATGGCATGAAGCAGATGTCAGCGAACAAGCCACTGGAAAGCCCGTCTGATGCGGACGGTCTGAAGTTCCGCGTTCAGTCCTCTGACGTGCTGGTTGCGCAGATGGAAGCCATTGGCGGCAGCCCGCAGAAAATGGCCTTCTCGGAAGTCTATGGCGCACTGCAACAGGGCGTTGTTGACGGGCAGGAAAACACCTGGTCGAACATCTACGGGAAGAAATTCTTTGAGGTTCAGGACGGCATCACCGAGACCAACCACGGGATCATTGACTATCTCGTCGTGACCTCGGTGGACTGGCTGGACAGCCTTGACCCGGAGGTTCGCGATCAGTTCATGACCATTCTGGCCGAAGTGACCGAGACCCGGAACAAGGAAGCCTTTGCGGTGAACGAAGCAGCCAAAGCCTCGATCACCGACGCAGGCGGCATCATCCGTGAGCTGAACCCAGAACAGCGTCAGGCCTGGGTCGATGCGATGAAACCGGTTTGGGACAAATTCGCCGACGACGTAGGTCAGGACAAGATCGACGCCGCTCAGGCCATCAACGCCGGGTTCTAAACTCGAAACAGGCCGCGCGTCCGGGACTGGGGAGTTATCGACGCGCAGGCCGGGCGGGCCGTTAAAGGCCCGCCCCAATCACTCTCATCTCAAAAAATGCGGGGACAGAAAGATGTCTGGTGCGAAACCCGGCCAAGGCGGGCTGGTCGACCATATCGAAGAAACCCTGATTGCGTTGTTGCTGGGCCTTATGACGGCCGTGACATTTGCCAACGTGATCGCGCGGTTCGTATTTAATTCCAACATCCTGTGGGCGCTTGAGCTGACAGTTTTCACCTTTGGCTGGCTGGTGCTGCTGGGCGCGTCTTACGCGGTGAAAAAGCACGCGCATCTGGGTGTGGATGCCATTTTGAACATGCTGTCCCCGGCGCCGCGCCGGATTTTGGCGTTGATCGCTGTGGCTTGCTGTTTGGTGTTCTCGCTTTTGATGCTGAAGGGCGCCTATGACTATTGGGCCGTGTTCGCCGACCTGCCGCCCACCTCGGGCCGCTGGTTCCCGACAGGGTTAAACTTCGACGCCCGTAGTCAGAGCTTCTACGAGGTTGACGACATCCCCATGGTCGCGCCGCTGCGGTTCCTGGAAGACATGATCAACTACGGCGAGTATTACGAGAAACTGCCAAAGGTCGTTCCCTATTTCATTCTACCGCTGTCGATGTTGCTGCTGGTAATACGCTTTGCACAGGTCGCGGTGCAGATTTGGCGCGGCGAGACCGATCGAATCGTCGCCAGCCACGAGGTTGAGGACGAAATTGAAGAAGTGCGCGCTCAGCAGGGGGAGCATGAATAATGGACGTAGTACTTCTTTTCTCGATGGTCATTGGCTTGCTGTTGATCGGGGTTCCGATTGCGGTGGCTCTGGGCCTCAGCTCTACCCTGTTCCTGCTGATCTATTCCGACAGTTCGCTGGCCTCGGTCGCGGGTACTCTGTTCGAGGCGTTCGAGGGGCACTTTACCCTGCTGGCGATCCCCTTCTTTATTCTGGCCTCGTCCTTCATGACGACGGGCGGCGTGGCGCGGCGGATCATCCGGTTCTCGATTGCTTGTGTAGGGCACTTGCCGGGCGGTCTGGCGATTGCGGGTGTGTTCGCCTGTATGTTGTTCGCAGCGCTGTCGGGCTCATCTCCCGCGACCGTGGTGGCCATCGGTTCGATCGTCATCGCCGGGATGCGTCAGGTTGGATACTCCAAGGAGTTCGCCGCTGGTGTTATCTGTAACGCGGGTACGCTGGGTATCCTAATCCCGCCGTCGATTGTGATGGTTGTCTATGCCGCAGCCGTTGAGGTTTCGGTTGGACGTATGTTCCTGGCGGGCGTCATTCCGGGTCTGATGGCCGGTCTGATGCTGATGGTCACCATCTATGTTATGGCCAAGGTCAAGAACCTGCCGAAAGGAGATTGGAAGGGCTGGGGCGAAGTATTTACCTCGGCGCGCGAAGCCGGTTGGGGTCTTTTCCTGATCGTGATCATTCTGGGCGGTATCTATGGCGGTATCTTTACCCCGACTGAGGCCGCTGCGGTGGCTGCTGTCTACGCGTTCTTCATCGCCAGCTTTGTCTACAAGGACATGGGGCCGCTCAGCACCGAGGAAGGCACGCAGAATCTTTCGCTGCTGAAAAAGCCCTATGCTCTGGTCACAGCGTTCTTCCACCCTGATACAAAGCACACTCTGTTTGAGGCCGGTAAACTGACCGTCACGCTGCTTTTCGTGATCGCCAACGCGCTGATCCTCAAGCACGTGCTGACGGACGAGCAGGTGCCGCAACATATCGCGAACGCCATGCTGTCGGCGGGGCTGGGGCCGGTGACCTTCCTGATTGTTGTCAACGTGATCCTGCTGATCGGCGGTCAGTTTATGGAGCCCTCGGGCCTGTTGGTGATCGTCGCGCCGCTGGTGTTCCCGATTGCCATCGAACTGGGCATCGACCCGATTCATCTGGGTATCATCATGGTGGTGAACATGGAGATCGGGATGATTACGCCTCCGGTTGGTCTGAACCTGTTCGTGACCTCGGGCGTGGCTGGGATGCCGATGATGAGCGTCGTAAAGGCGGCGCTGCCGTTCCTGGCGGTGTTGTTCGTCTTCCTGATCATGGTGACGTATATCCCGTGGATATCGACCTTCCTGCCCAACACCTTCATGGGGCCAGAAATTGTAACGAACTAGCAGGGGTATCCTGCGTTCAGGCCGGGCAGCGTGATCTGCCCGGCCTTTTTCTTTGTAGGCCACTTGAAGATGCGCCTCGCATTCCCACGTTAAAGGCTGAGGACGACCTCCCCATACTGGGTGATCATTCGGGACGACCCGAACGTCAATGAGGTGTCCTTATGTCCTGGATATTTCTGTTACTCGCTGGCCTGCTGGAAATCGTTTGGGCCGTTGCAATGAAGCAATCCGCCGGTTTCACCCGGCTTTGGCCGACCGTTATCATGGGTGTGTCTATGATCGGATCATTCGGCTTGTTAGCCATGGCAATGCGGACGCTGCCGCTGGGCACGGCCTATGTCATTTGGACTGGAATCGGCGCGGTGGGCGCGTTTCTGGTCGGCATCATGCTGTTGGGCGAAACAGTAAACGCCGCGCGTATTATCGCGGCGGTTCTGATCGTGACCGGTCTAGTGACAATGAAATTGGCCTGAGCGTGCGCTCAGGCCTTTTGCAGGGCGTCGATTATGCCCGAGAAATCCTGCGCCTTCAGGCTGGCACCGCCGACCAGCGCACCGTCGACGTTCGAAACGCCAAATATATCTTCTGCGTTCGACGGTTTGACCGAACCGCCATAGAGCAAACGCACGGACCGACCGACGCCTTCACCAAAACGCCGTTCCAGGCGGGTGCGGATAAAGTCGTGAACCTCTCCGATTTCGTTCAGCGTGGGTACCTTGCCGGTGCCAATGGCCCAGATCGGTTCATATGCGACGATTAGGTTCTCACCGGTCGACTGGTCGGGGATCGAGCCCGACATCTGCCCACCGATGATGTCCAGAGTATTGGCGGCCTCGCGCTGTTCCAGGCTTTCTCCGACGCAGATGATAGCCTTCAGACCGGCATCCATTGCGGCGCGGGCCTTGGCGCGTACATCCTCGTTCTGTTCTCCGTGATCTTCACGGCGCTCGGAATGGCCAAGAATGACTGCGTTTGCACCGGCGTCCAACAGCATGTCCGCACTGATATCGCCGGTGTGTGCGCCGGACGTTGCCGCATGGCAATCCTGACCGCCGACCGTGATTCCCGTTTCACGCACAGACTCAGCCGCTTGGTGCAGAAGGGTGGCAGGTGGGCAGATCAGCACGTCTACAGTTGGATTGGGGAATGCGCGGGCCAGAGCCTCCAATTCGCTCAGCGCCGCCGTGGTTCCGTTCATTTTCCAATTGCCAGCCGCCAGCTTAAGCCGCATGTCCCAATCTCCCTGAAGTATAGTTGTTCTTCAAACCCGATAGCACCGCCAGTCCGGGCTGACAATTCCGGTTGCAGAGCGGGCTGCAAAACGGCAGTGTCCGCGCGCGGAAAGGAACGGGCGTATGATCGACAACCTTGATCTGACAAAGCTGGACCAACGTGATCCAGTCGAACTTGCCAAGCTGCTGCGCGCGTTGGGTGAGGTGGGCTTTCTGACCGTCTCGAATACCGGGCTGGATAGTGACCGTGTGCGTCAGGTTTTGGACGCATATCGAAAGTTCTTCCATCTACCCGAGGCCGAAAAGAAACGGGTTGATATGGCGCTGACCGGATCCAATCGCGGCTGGGGCGCGTCTCGATCTGAGCAAGTCGATCCAGAAGCGAATCCAGATTTCAAAGAGGTGTTCGATTGCGGTTTTGAATTGCCTGCGAACAGTCCGTATGCCGCTGCGGATCTGGGTGTTTATGCCCCGAACCTGTGGCCGGATCGCCCGCCCACATTCAAGGGCACGATCCAGACCTACTACACCGATGCCTGCGCGGTTGCGATGCGGGTTCTGCGCGCGATTGCGGTTGCGCTGGGGCGTGCAGAAAACAGTTTTGACACCGCATTTGATACGCCGATGGCACTGCTGCGGGGCAATTTCTATCCACAACGCCCGGAATGGGCCGGAGAGCGCGACTTTGGCATCGGCGCCCATACGGATTACGGCTGTCTGACATTGCTGGCCACCGACGGCACCTCGGGGCTTGAGGTTCGGATGCCCGACCACAGCTGGGCAAAGGTCGAGGCCGCGCCGGGGACCTTCATCATCAATTTTGGTGAAATGCTGGAGTACTGGACGACGGGACAAGTCAAAGCCACTCTGCATCGCGTAGTGGGTGGTTCGCAGGAACGTTTGTCCGTGCCGCTGTTTTTCAACCCGTCCTACGATACCAACGTGGCACCGCCGAACTCAGATCAGACTATTCGCGCCGGCGATCATCTGACCCGTCGGTTCAATGAAACCTACGTTCACCTTCAGGCATCTTAGGATTGGGGCGTCAGCCCTTCGTCGAACTTGATCGACTCGCCGCAACCGCAGGCATCGACAACGTTCGGGTTGCGGAACTTGAAACCCGATTCCAGCAGAGAAACTTCATAATCGATCTCAGTCCCGAACAGGAACATCTGCGCCATCGGCGCAATTATGACCCGTGCGCCGTCCTGTTCGACGACCTCGTCATTCGGGTCAGCCTGATCGACATAGTCCATGGTGTATTCCATGCCGGCGCAACCGCCTTTCTTAACGCCAATGCGCAAGCCAGCGTGACCACCTGATTTCATCAGGCGGACAATCTGCTCTGCCGCTTTGGGCGTCATGGTCACGGCCTGTTTGCCGGGAATGCCGAACATTGTGATCTCCGTTGTCGCGCGTAGCATTCAATTTAGTGCCGACAGGGCGATGGCTCAAGGCATAGCAGTGCTGCTTACCTAACTTTTCTGCCCTCCAAGGAATGGTGCTTGCCTTTTGAAAGCAGGTGACCTTAGCTGAGCGTATGGGTTTTCAGATGGTTTGAAATAAGGTGAGGTGGGATGGTTAAAGGCAAAGTTATGCGCAAAAACATAGTATTGGCGTCTATTCTTGCGCTAGCTGCAGGTGCGGCGTTGGCCGAAACTGCGCAAAAAACGCATCCGGTCAATTGCGCCACCGCCGAAGGTGATTTACGCGCGATTGCGGCCGAGAAAAAACACGCGCAGGATCAACAGCTTGAAAGTGTGGCTGCCCTTACTCCCGCCGGGGCACTTTTGGGATTGGTGACCGGCACTGAAAACAAGAGGCTGTCCATGTTAGCCGGCGATTATGTAAATGCGTTGGATGAGCGTGCCGCTAAAATCAAGTCTGAATGCGGCGTTCAGTAACCCTTTCAATACAATAAGAAAAGACCGCTCCCGGGCAAGAGCGGTCTCTTATTCATGTCGTCCGGCCGGGGACCATGGGGGACGTGCAATTCCTCCCGGCCTGTGCTGTGGCGCAATGGGATGCAAATAACAGCACGCCGGAACTATTCCCAGAGTTGGTAACGGTTTTCCGACGGGTTAGTGACAGAAAGATAAATCTTTTGCGACAGGGGGTTGTTCCGTCCGGCTTACATAAAGCCAAGTTCCAGTCGCGCCTCGTCTGACATCATCTCCATGCCCCAAGGCGGTTCCCATGTCAGTTCTACGTCAACTTCCTTGATGCCCGCGACGGGTTCAATCGCTTCGACGATCCAACCGGGCATGTCCCCGGCAACCGGACAACCAGGGGCAGTCAACGTCATGATGACCTTCACCGCGTTTTCCTGCGTGATGTCTATCGTGTAGATCAAACCCAGATCGTAAATATTGACCGGTATTTCAGGGTCAAAGACCGTACGGCAGGCTTCTACCACTGCGTCGTACAGGGGATGCTCGATGGACGAAGGCGCAATCAGCGGTGTGCCTTCCAGATGTTCACTCGGATGAGTCATTCGTGCCTCGGGTCTGGTTCCTGAGCAATTATATAGGGAAAGCCTGAGGCAGCGTCCAGAGGTGCAATGACGCCCCTGAGGGGCGCCTGCAGTTCTTAGTCGTTGATGTCGTGCCGGAAGGTTTTCACCTGACCATGGGGTAGGGAGTAAACACGCCGCAGCACCAACCACGCGATCAAGGACAATGCTGCGAAAATCAGCAACAAAACCGGCAGCGAGGGTACCATTCCCGGAATAACCAGCAGCAACCCGGTGATGGCTGCCCCGATTGCAAAGCCCAAAAAGATAAATCCGGGCAGGACAATCTCGAGAATCCCAAGCGCTAGCGCTGCGGCCAGCCAGATCCACCAGGTCAGCCAGAAGGGATCGGCCATTATTTTCCTCCTCTCAGCATCTTGAAGGCATCGCCAAAGGCCTCAAGCGCGTTGGCGGGTACGACGATGGTTTGCGATCCGGTGCCATTGCCCAAGGCATTCAGCGCCTCGACCTGTTTCAGGGCGACCTGATACTGCGCGGCCTCAATGCCGTTGTCCTGAATGGCCTTGGCAACGACGCCGGTTGCGTAAGCCTCAGCCTCGGCCTGAATGCGGCGGGCCTTGGCGGTTTGCTCGGCGGCGTACAACTCGGCATCGGCGCTGAGTTCAACTGCACGTTTTTGGCCTTCCGCTTCGGTCACCTGTGCGCGGCGGGCGCGTTCGGCGTTCAGCTGTTGCAACATCGCGTCACGGGTTGCCTGATCCAGGTTCACGTCCAGAATCTCGGCGCGGGTCACTTCAATGCCCCAGTCATCAACGGCGGTTTCAACGCTTTCCTGAATGCGGGTGATCAGCTGCGCACGGTTCGATTGGACCTCATCCAGATCCATTTTACCGATTTCCGCCCGAACGATACCAGCCACGGTTGTCGCAATCGCACCATCTACGTCACGAATACGATACACCGTCTTTTCAGGTTCGAGAATGCGGTAAAACACCGAGGTGTCGATCTGTACCAAAACGTTGTCTTTGGTGATCGCATCCTGCGTTGCATTGGGTAACTGACGCTCAAGGATGGATATCTTGTGGCGGGCAACATCAAGAAAAGGAACGATAAAGTTTATGCCCGGACCAAGCACCGAGTGCAGGCGTCCGAACCGTTCGACCACGTATTTCTCGGATTGCGGAACGATCTTGATGCCCTTGAAAATGACAACGATGATCAAAACCGCTGCCAGCAAATAAATGATGTTTGACGTCAACAATCCAATAATCTGGTCTTCGTTAATGCCTATCATATCTGTCCTCTTTTATTGTGTACTATAGTATACATGTGGGGATTGAGTCGCCCGATTTCAATTCTGGTATGGGGTGAAAGATCATAGAAGCAAATCTATGAAGTTACGGATGCAAGTTGGATGTTACGGAATGTGACCGCTTTGCATCCTATCGTGTTTGCGGTATCGGGCAGAGATGAAACTGATCATAGATACAGACCCCGGCATCGACGATGCCATGGCGATTGCCTATGCCGCTGCTGCACCCGAAATTGAACTGATTGGGCTGACCACGGTGTTTGGCAATACCCATGTGCACCAATCCAGCCGCAATGCACGGTTTTTGTTGGATAAACTGGGCTTGGACGCGCCGGTGGCCGAGGGTGCCTCATACGCGCTAAGTCAGAGTCACCACGCCCCGTCCGAACACGTGCACGGCCCAGAGGGCTTTGGCGACATTACTGAAATTCTTGAAATCGGCGCAAACCACGATATGTCTGCGGCCGAGTTTCTGGTTGATACGGCGCGTCGCTATATGGGCGAGTTGGTCGTCTGTGCGGTTGGCCCGTTGACTAATGTCGCGCTGGCGATGCAGTTAGACCCTGAGTTTGCTCGCAATATCAGTCGGTTGGTTGTCATGGGTGGCGCGATTTTTTGTCCCGGCAATGTGAATCCACACGCTGAGGCCAATATCTACCACGACGCCCGGGCCGCCGATATTGTCTTTGCCGCGCCGCCGGAAACCATTCTGGTGGGGTTAGATGTGACGTTGAAAACCCTCTATGAAACCGCCGATTTCGAGGCGCTGGCCAAAAGGTCCCAAGATATGGGTGGGTTTCTGCGCGATATCTCCAAGTTCTATCTGAATTTCTACAAAGAGGTCGGCGGGCTGGAAGGCTGCGGCCTGCACGATTCAACTGCGGTGATTGCCTGCACACACGAGCAGATGTTCGAGATGGTTGAAACCGGCCTGAGCGTGGTGACTGAGGGGCCAGAGATGGGCGCGACCCGTCCCGATCTGTCCCGGCCCGCGATCCGCGTGTGCCGGGATGTGGACGGGGCAGGGGTCGTGCATCTGTTTACAGAGCGCGTCGCGTCACTGCCCTGACGGGTTGCAATGGTCCGACAGATCAGGCACATCCCACCCGTTTCAGCGACCCCGAGGCAACCCCATGACCGAGCGTTTTTCTTTTGACCTGAAAGCCACCGACGGCAAGGCCAGAACCGGCGTGATTAACACACCGCGCGGCGAGGTGCGGACGCCTGCCTTTATGCCTGTGGGCACCGCGGCGACGGTCAAGGCGATGATGCCAGAAAGCGTGCGCGCCACCGGGGCGGATATTCTGCTGGGCAACACCTATCATCTGATGCTGCGGCCCACGGCGGAACGCATCGACCGATTGGGTGGTTTGCACAAGTTCATGAATTGGGAACGTCCGATCCTGACAGACTCGGGTGGATTTCAGGTCATGTCGCTGGCCGGGCTTCGGAAGCTGACCGAAAAGGGCGTGACGTTCAAATCCCATGTGGACGGGTCCAAGCATGAACTGACGCCCGAGCGTTCGATGGAGATCCAGCGTCTGCTGGGCTCGGACATCGTCATGTGTTTCGATGAATGCCCGGCCTTGCCTGCGGATCGGGAACGCATCGCCGAGTCGATGCGCCTGTCGATGCGGTGGGCCAAGCGGTCTCGTGAGGCGTTCGGAGATCGCCCGGGCCACGCGCTGTTCGGCATCATGCAAGGCGGTTTGGAACAGGACCTGCGCGAGGAAAGCGCCGAGGCGCTCAAGCAGATCGGGTTCGAAGGCTATGCTGTCGGTGGTCTGGCCGTGGGCGAGGGGCAGGAGGCCATGTTCGATTGCCTTGACTACGCCCCCGATTTCCTGCCGGTCGACAGGCCGCGCTACCTGATGGGTGTTGGCAAACCCGACGATATCGTCGGCGCGGTCGCGCGCGGTATCGACATGATGGATTGCGTGCTGCCTTCACGTTCGGGCCGCACAGGGCAGGTGTTCACTCGGCGCGGCGTCGTGAACATCAAAAACGCCCGCCACGCCGATGACCCGCGCCCGCTGGACGAGCAGTGCACATGCCCGGCCTGCTCGAACTATTCACGCGCGTATCTGCACCATGTGTTCCGCTCGAACGAGATGATCTCGGGCATGCTGCTGACCTGGCACAACCTGCATTACTTTCAGGAAATCATGCAGGGCATGCGTGATGCCATCGCGGCGGGTACGTTCGAAGCATGGCAGGCCGAGTTCCACGCGCAGCGGGCGCAGGGAGATATCGAGCCGCTCTGACAAGCGGACCGTTGGTGACAAAACGCTGTTGTCTTGCTAGTTTAGGCTCGGATTAATCAAGTCAGTTTCAGGTTTTGTATTGGTGGTTCTGATGCCTCGATTTGTGCTTTTTTCGGCCTTTTCGCATTGTTAACGTCAGTCTCTCATGCGGATGTCTGGACGTTTGAAACACCGTCCGAAAACATCCAATGCTCGGTTGGGCAAGAACTGAATGGATCGGACATTTACTGCACCATTATTGAACGCCGGGGCACCCCCGCCATGCCGCGTCCTGCGGATTGCCAGTCGGATTGGGGGCATGATTTCTTCATCTTGAATACCGGACCGGTTCAGATGATGTGCCAACCACTCAACCGAAATCGCGACGGGTTCAGCAGGGCCGAATATGGCGCAACCGGAGAGTTTGGTGGGTTCACCTGCCATTCCTCGAAAAAGGGGTTGGAGTGTAGGAATCAAGACGGTCACGGCTTTTTCCTGTCCCGCGCGGTCCAAAGGGTGTTCTAGCGCGCGCTTTTTCAACTCGGTTGGTATGTTTTTTTAAAATCGGTGGATATGTCCACCGGACGCCTTGCAGTCCGGAAAACCTCGGGTCATTCTGAAACGCGATAAACGACGGTAAGGTTGAAAAAGGGCGATGAGGCCCCACCTTTATCGTCCAAGACAGGAGATGGCCAAGCGTTGCCTTATTCAGGGACCGGAGCCATCTTGCCAACGATAAGGATAGAGCATGCAAGAGCCTCTGAATTCCTCATACCCCGTACTTCCGCTGCGCGATATCGTGGTATTCCCACATATGATCGTGCCGCTGTTCGTGGGTCGGGAAAAATCCGTCCGCGCACTGGAAGAAGTGATGCAGGACGACAAGCAGATTCTGCTGTCCAGCCAGATTGACCCCGGTGATGATGATCCGGCCATTGACGGTATTTACCGTTCCGGCGTTCTGGCCAATGTTCTGCAATTGCTGAAGCTGCCCGATGGCACCGTAAAGGTGCTGGTCGAAGGGCAGGCGCGCGTGCAGATCACCGAATTTCTTGAAAACGAAGAGTTTTTCGAAGCCCGCGCCGAGTATCTGACCGAAATTCCGGGCGATGTCACGACGACCGAAGCGCTGCTTCGCACCGTCGCGGATGAGTTCGAGCGTTATGCCAAAGTCCGCAAGAACATCCCCGAAGAAGCTCTGACAGCTGTCGGTGAAACCACCGAGCCTGCTAAGCTGGCCGACCTTGTGTCAGGCCATCTGGGCATTGAGGTAGAGCAAAAGCAGGAACTGCTGGAAACGCTCTCAGTCAGCGAGCGGCTTGAGAAGGTCTATGGCCTGATGCAGGGCGAAATGTCGGTCCTGCAGGTCGAGAAAAAGATCAAGACCCGCGTCAAATCCCAGATGGAGAAGACACAGCGCGAGTATTATCTGAATGAGCAAATGAAGGCCATTCAGAAGGAACTTGGCGATGGTGAGGACGGCAGCAACGAAGTCGCCGAGCTGGAAGCCAAGATCAATGAGACCAAGCTGTCGAAAGAGGCGCGCGAAAAGGCTGAAGGCGAGCTGAAAAAGTTGCGCAACATGAGCCCGATGTCGGCTGAGGCCACCGTCGTGCGCAACTATCTGGACTGGATCCTGTCGCTGCCGTGGGGCACCAAGTCCCGCGTCAAAAAGGATCTGGGTCGCGCTCAGGACATTCTGGACGCCGATCACTATGGGCTTGAGAAGGTCAAAGAACGGATCGTCGAATACCTCGCGGTACAGCAGCGTTCGAAAAAGCTGAAAGGCCCAATCCTGTGCCTTGTTGGCCCTCCGGGTGTGGGTAAGACATCGCTGGGGAAATCGGTTGCCAAGGCCACGGGGCGCGAGTTCATCCGCATCTCGCTGGGTGGTGTGCGTGATGAATCCGAGATCAGGGGTCACCGTCGGACCTACATCGGCTCGATGCCCGGTAAGATCATCCAGGCACTGAAAAAGGCGAAAACCACGAACCCGCTCATCCTGCTCGACGAGATCGACAAGATGGGGCAGGACTTCCGTGGCGACCCGGCCTCAGCCATGCTTGAGGTGTTGGACCCGGAACAAAACAGCACGTTCATGGATCACTACTTGGAAGTCGAATATGACCTGTCCAACGTGATGTTCCTGACCACGTCGAACAGCTACAACATGCCTGGGCCTCTGCTGGACCGGATGGAGATCATCCCTCTGGCCGGTTACACCGAAGAGGAAAAGAGCGAGATCGCCAAGCAGCACCTGATCGACAAGCAGGTCAAAAACCATGGCCTGAAGGCCAAGGAATTTGAACTCACCGATGAGGCATTGCAGAAGATCATCCGCACTTACACCCGCGAGGCGGGCGTGCGGAACCTCGAACGTGAAATCGCCAAGGTGGCGCGGAAATCGCTGACCAAGATCATCAAGAAGCAGGCGGAAGAGGTCACTGTGACGCCCGACAATCTTGATGAGTTCCTGGGCGTGCCCAAGTTCCGTTACGGTCTGGCCGAACAGGACGATCAGGTCGGTGTCGTCACCGGGTTGGCGTGGACGTCGGTCGGTGGCGATCTGTTGCATATCGAGGCGCTGAAACTGCCTGGCAAGGGGCGGATGAAGACCACCGGTAAGCTGGGCGATGTGATGAAGGAATCCATCGATGCGGCTTCGTCTTATGTCAGGTCAATCTCTCCCCGGATCGGGGTGAAGCCGCCGAAATTCGACACGTTGGATATCCACGTCCACGTACCAGATGGGGCGACGCCCAAGGACGGCCCGAGTGCCGGTCTGGCAATGGTGACTTCGATCGTGTCGGTGCTGACCGGGATTCCGGTACGCAAGGATATCGCCATGACCGGTGAAGTTTCGCTGCGCGGTAATGCAATGCCGATTGGAGGGCTGAAAGAGAAGCTGCTGGCAGCGCTGCGCGGTGGAATCAAAACGGTTCTGATCCCCGAAGAAAACGAGAAAGATCTGGCAGAAATTCCGGATAACGTGAAAGAGGGACTGGAAATCATTCCGGTCAAACACGTTTCGGAGGTTCTGGAACATTCTCTCGTGCGCAAGCCTGAGCCGATTGAGTGGGACGAGGCTGCGGAAGAAGCTGCGGCGGCGACTGCTAATGCGTCTGAGGACTCTTTGCCTTCGGCAACAGCGCATTGATCTTAAATGGGAAGACGGGGCGACAGCCCCGTCCTTCATCTATAACAATTGCTGTCATGCGTTTTTCAGCTGCAAAAGGTGTAATCTTAGATTTTGAATAGGCTTGTTCCTGCTGCCGTGTATCACGGTTGCTGAAGAAATGATCGGCCTATTTGCGCGACGTTCTAAAACTGGCTAAAGCGGATTAAGCCGTTTTACCAAAAGGTAAGGATCGCAACCATATTCTCAGGGTGGGATTTAGACTGAGATAGGTCCGCAAAAGGCGGCTTACCATCTGCTCCAGTTGTTCATCGCTTACTTGTACAACGTCCTGAACGTCACCTCCGACCTGAGGCTTTTTAGCGAACTCACCTCTCTCAAGGCGGCTATAGTCTAGATTCGGGAAAACGATGCCATAGCGATCACGCAGTTCTAATGGCCCAGTGCCTGAATAATCTGTATATTCGGCGACCTCAGGTCGAAGCATGGGACGAGGCAGATTTAACCTCTTCTCTACACGGCGTAACTGATTAATGAACCTTAGTGTTTGCTTGTTAATTCGGTCATCTTGGTCCGCGTAGAAATGCCTTCGAAACTGCTGCATCAACACCATTCCTTCAGCAGACAGCGATTCATTGGTCGAGATTTTTTTTGCGGCCTTCGACACGATTCCCTGCAGGTCTGGCCTATGCAGCGACATAAAGTCAGAAATAATGTCGCCGCCGACCAAAGCTTCGCGGTTGAACAAGCGAACGGAAAATTTCGAATTCGAGAAAAACTCTGAATATGCGTCAAGATTGGCAGTTATGTTGTAATTTCCGGGCTGTCGAAACGTAGATGATGCTCTTAAACGCTGCTGAGTAGCTGACAAATAGTAACTGGATGGCCCCCTGACATACGCGACGAATTCCGGATTTTCGATTCCGACCTGTTTCAGCAAAAACTGGAGCTTTTCCAGCCCGGCATGGTATTGCCCCACAGGCCATAGGTATTCGGAAGAGAGAATTAACAGATCAGAATCGTGCCCTGAAATCTGACTTTTCAAGTTTTCAAGAAAAACCTCAACGCGTGAGTTGAGTTCCTGTTCTGAAAATCTTCGAAAACGTCTCGGAGCAACCTCATAAGGGCGAACTGCACCAGCAAGCAGCCCGTGGTTCACTTGTTTGCCTTGAATTGGATACAACACACCATTTTTGGCCAACTCTTTGCGCGCACCGCAAAGGGCCTTTTGGAGCGCCGTACTGCCTGTCTTAGGCATTCCAATGTGAATGATCGTCTTCAATAAACCTGCTCGTTTGGCTCACAGAGTATTGGGCATAGCCGTAGCTCGGTCTCTGAGTAAACGCAAGTTGCCCAACGTAGTGATCAAAATGGCCGAGACAGCGAGGTTCTTTTTCGAGCGTCAGGTCAATTGCCGTCTTTTCAGACCTGCGTACCAAATAAGTGGCGCTCAACAATTGCGAAAGTGATGGTGGGTGATAACGGATTTGAACCGCTGACATCTTCGATGTGAACGAAGCGCTCTACCACTGAGCTAATCACCCGTAAGGCGGCGTATTACAGAGAGTCCTCAGCCTGCGCAAGAGGCCGGTCGACAGATTTGTCGACCGGAAAAACGCGGCACTTGCAGTTGCCGCAAATGCAGTTTGCGTTGGGAGCTAACCCATGACAGCAGGTTAGAGACCCGGAAGCTTGTCTACAACGCCACGTCGGTTAAAGGTCGTGCCGCGTTTGTTGCCGAGGTTCATGCGAACTCCCACAGCGACATAAGCTTCGTTTGTGCTACCAGACGCGATAGGGGTCGAAATATGAGCAACCCCAAGATTACCATAGATGATAGTGTTATCCAGAACGTAGTAGTCTGCGCCAAGCGTGTAGAGGTCATAGTCGAGCAGGCCGTAGAGGTCGTCTATCAAGTCATAGCTGAGAGTGAACTGCCATTGGTCGCTAACGTCCGTCGAAACGGCGATACCAAAGAGCGTTCCATCAACATCAGAAAAATCGACCACTTGCTGACGACCGAGATATGCCTCGACTTCCGCTGGCCCGGCGTCAAAACAGGCTTCGATACCATAGAATTCAAGGTCTGGTCCATCTACGTAGTCACGCCCATAGTAGGCACCAAGAGAAGCGCTAACGCTTGTGTGCAAATTGGCATGCAGTGTCCAGCTGGACACGTTTTCGTCGGCGTCCTGAAAACGATACCCGCCAAGATCCAATTGCGTGCTGAATGAACGTGAGAAGGCCAGTTCGCCAGACCCGTTCAGGTTGAACGCATTTCCAAAGTCACTGTCTGTAAAAGTCGAGTACCCCAAATCCAGATAACCACCGGTTACCTCTACTGCATGGGCCGCCGTGGTTGAAATAGATGCGGTCAACACGCAGTAAATAAACACGTTTTTCACGTTTCTTCTCCGTTTGTTTTATTGTCTTGTAAAGTGTCTAAATGAGAGCACTTTGCGGGTGCAGCACTACATTCCCGTATTGGGGAATTGTATTGCGCTGCAGCAATTTCACTGTGCTGTTGCGTCGGTGACACATTCGACGGTTGAAAAGGGGACTAGGTATTAAATCGTCGCCGGAAATTCACGGCGCCTGAGGATTTTGGTGCAACCCAGACCGGTACGTAGTTGCTTCTCGTCAGGGAAAATTCGCGAATTCAGAAAAAACTTCAAAACGCCGCTTGACGCTGCCCGAGCGTAGCCATAATACACCCCAACGTTCAGCAACGAACGGGCAGCGGGCGGTTGTAGCTCAGTTGGTTAGAGTACCGGCCTGTCACGCCGGGGGTCGCGGGTTCGAGCCCCGTCAACCGCGCCATCGCTGCCATCCTTGGTCCAGGATAAAGGCCATGAAATAGATGCGCGGTTGTAGCTCAGTTGGTTAGAGTACCGGCCTGTCACGCCGGGGGTCGCGGGTTCGAGCCCCGTCAACCGCGCCATTTCCTTCCGAAAGCGATGAAATTTCCACCCCTGTTGGGGGCCATGTTTTGTTTCAGGGTTTTGATGTCAGGAGATGTCGGCAATAATCCGATAGTTCACACTTTGTTCTAACTTTTCTGTTGGAGACTCGGTGTGGCTCGCCTATTTCTAGGACACTTGTGTGTTGGGGGCCAAAATGGCTGAGCTTAAGAATATCGAGGTGCGCGGCGCGCGCGAGCATAACCTCAAGGGAATCGACGTGGATATCCCGCGCGATCAGTTGGTTGTGATCACCGGGCTGTCAGGCTCGGGCAAGTCTTCGTTGGCCTTCGATACTATCTATGCCGAAGGCCAGCGCCGGTATGTCGAAAGCCTGTCGGCCTATGCGCGTCAGTTCCTAGACATGATGGAAAAGCCGGATGTGGATCACATCAGCGGCCTGTCCCCGGCGATTTCTATCGAACAGAAAACCACTTCGAAGAACCCACGCTCGACCGTAGGTACGGTCACCGAGATTTACGACTATCTTCGTCTGCTGTTTGCCCGTGCGGGCACGCCCTACAGCCCCGCCACCGGTCAGCCGATTGAGGCTCAGCAGGTGCAGGACATGGTCGACCGCATCATGGGCGAAGAGGAGGGAACGCGCGGCTACCTTCTGGCGCCCATCGTGCGGGACCGGAAGGGGGAGTACAAAAAAGAGTTCCTTGAACTCCGCAAGCAGGGTTTTCAGCGCGTAAAAGTGGATGGAGAGTTCTATGAACTCGACGAGCCGCCCACGCTGGACAAGAAATTCCGCCACGATATCGACGTCGTGGTCGACCGTCTGGTCGTGCGTGAGGGGATGGAGACACGTCTGGCCGATAGCCTGCGGACCGCTCTGGATTTGGCGGATGGCATTGCGATTCTCGAAACCGCACCGCGTGAGGGCGCCCCCGAGCGCATTACATTCAGCGAGAATTTTGCCTGCCCGGTCAGCGGCTTCACTATCCCCGAGATCGAACCGCGCCTTTTTTCGTTCAACGCGCCGTTCGGGGCCTGTCCGGATTGCGACGGGCTGGGCGTCGAGTTGTTCTTTGACGAACGGCTTGTGGTGCCGGACCAGACGTTGAAACTCTATGACGGTGCATTGGCGCCTTGGCGCAAAGGCAAGTCGCCCTATTTCCTTCAAACCATCGAGGCCATCGCGCGCCACTACGAGTTTGACAAGAACACGCCGTGGAAAGACTTGCCCGCGAAAGTGCAGCAGGTTTTCTTGCGTGGGTCGGGCGACGAGGAAATCCAGTTCCGCTATGACGAAGGCGGACGGGTCTATCAGGTCACCCGCAGCTTTGAGGGCGTGATTCCCAATATGGAACGACGCTATCGCGAGACGGACAGCGCCTGGATTCGGGAAGAGTTCGAACGCTACCAGAACAACCGGCCGTGTGGCTCGTGCGAAGGGTATCGCCTGCGTCCTGAGGCTCTGGCGGTCAAGATCGCAGGTCTGCATGTCGGGCAGGTGGTGCAGATGTCGATCAAAGAGGCTTTGGCCTGGATTGAGGATGCGCCGAACCATCTGAGCGCTCAGAAGAACGAGATTGCACGGGCGATTCTGAAAGAAATTCGCGAACGTCTGGGGTTCCTGAACAATGTCGGTTTGGAATACCTTACGCTGTCCCGTTCAAGTGGCACTCTTTCTGGCGGTGAAAGCCAGCGTATCCGTCTGGCCAGCCAGATCGGGTCCGGCCTGACCGGGGTTCTATATGTGTTGGATGAACCTTCGATTGGCCTGCACCAGCGAGACAATGATCGCCTTCTGGGCACGCTCAAGAACCTACGCGATCAGGGCAATACCGTGATCGTCGTCGAACATGACGAAGAGGCCATTCGCGAAGCGGACTACGTCTTCGACATCGGTCCCGGAGCCGGTGTACATGGCGGCCAGGTGGTCAGCGAAGGCACGCCCGAACAGATCGCATCTGACGCGGCCTCAATGACTGGCCAGTATCTTGCCGGTACGCGCGAGATCTCCGTTCCGTCGAAACGGCGCAAAGGGAACAAGAAAAAGGTCTCAGTGGTCAAGGCGGCCGGGAACAACCTGAAGAACGTCACCGCAGATTTCCCGCTGGGCAAATTCGTCTGTGTGACCGGCGTGTCCGGCGGCGGTAAGTCGACCCTGACGATTGAAACGCTGTTCAAAACCGCCTCGATGCGCCTGAACGGTGCGCGGCAGACGCCGGCGCCCTGTGAAACGATCAAAGGGCTGGAGCATCTGGACAAGGTCATCGACATTGACCAACGCCCAATCGGGCGAACGCCGCGTTCCAACCCGGCAACTTACACCGGGGCCTTCACCCCAATCCGCGACTGGTTCGCAGGCCTGCCCGAGGCCAAGGCGCGCGGCTACAAGCCCGGGCGGTTCAGCTTCAACGTCAAAGGTGGTCGGTGCGAAGCCTGTCAGGGCGATGGTGTCATCAAGATCGAGATGCACTTTCTACCCGACGTCTACGTGACCTGCGAAACCTGCAAAGGCGCGCGCTATAACCGGGAAACGCTGGAGATCAAGTTTAAGGGCAAGTCCATCGCCGATGTCCTTGATATGACAGTGGAAGACGCGCAGGAGTTCTTTAAGGCCGTGCCGTCGATCCGTGACAAGATGGACGCATTGGCACGAGTTGGTCTGGGCTATATCAAGGTCGGCCAGCAGGCGACCACTCTGTCTGGTGGTGAAGCGCAGCGGGTGAAGCTGTCCAAGGAGTTGTCGAAACGGTCAACCGGACGGACGCTGTATATTCTGGACGAGCCAACCACCGGCCTGCATTTCGAAGATGTGCGTAAGCTGTTGGAAGTGCTTCACGAATTGGTCGATCAGGGAAACACAGTCGTTGTGATCGAACATAATCTGGACGTCGTGAAAACCGCCGACCATATCATCGATATCGGCCCTGAAGGCGGCGATGGCGGGGGCGAGATCGTGGCAACCGGAACGCCCGAAGACGTGGCCGCGGTCGAGCGCAGTCATACCGGCCGGTATCTGAAACAAATGCTTGATGGCGCGCGGGTCGCTGCGGAGTAGGGGGCTGATCCTCAGTTGAGGATATCAACCACCGCTCCGATCAGATTCAGCACCTTTCGTGTGTCGGGATCAACGCGATAGACATAGTCACCAGCGCGGATATAGCTGCCGCGGTCCAGCCCATAGCGGTAAGGATCATTGATCCAACGATAGTTGCGGTTGATGTAGTCACCCGTACGATACAGGTTTTTGACCTGTCCCGGCGGAACGCAGGGTACGGCTTTCTTTGCCAGACCCGGCGGGCAGTGCCCGGCTTTACCTTTGCCGTTCCCGGCCATGGTCATGCCAGAGCTGAGCGCAAGCGCCAGAATTGCCGTCGAAATGGTCAATACGCGTGACATCTTGCTTCCTTTGCTTGAACACTGTGGCCAAGGATAGATGGCCGCAGCCGGGCTGCGGGTCAACCCCATGGGCAGGAAGCCGCCCATGGGGTCCGCTCTTAGCCTCGTCCGCGTTTTTCGAACCTCGGCAACATGGCCGAGAAGTCCATTCCTAGCCCGTCTTCGGCCTCGACGAATTTCTGATAGAGCGCGGTAGCAACCTGACCCATCGGCGTGTCCGCATCCGCGCTCTCCGCAGCCTGTTGGCTGAGCCGCAGATCCTTTAGCATCAGTTCGGCGGCAAAGCCGGGCTGGTACTCGTTATCCGCCGGGCTGGTAGGGCCGACGCCGGGGGCAGGGCAATAGGCGTTCATCGTCCAGCTATAACCCGAAGAGGTGCTGACCACGTCAAACATCTTTTGCCGGTCCAGCCCCAATTTGTCGGCCAGCGCAAAGGCCTCGCAAGTGGCGATCATGGTGACGCCCAGGATCATGTTGTTGCAGATTTTCGCGGCCTGACCGGCACCGGATTCGCCACAATGCACGGCTTTCTGGCCCATAATGTCAAACAGAGGCTCGGCCTTGACAAAAGCGTCGTCGCTGCCGCCGGCCATGAAGGTCAGCGTGCCAGCGGCCGCGCCACCGATCCCGCCCGAGACCGGCGCATCAACCGAGAGGACACCGGCATCTTTCGCCTGATCCGCAACGGCGTGGGCGCTGTCAACGTCAACTGTCGAACAGTCAATCCACACAGACCCAGACTGCATCACGGGGATGATTTCATTCGCCACCGCGCGCAGGATTTGTCCGTTCGGAAGCATCGTGATGACGATGTCGGCACCTTCGGCAGCATCGGCACCCGAACCGGCTATGGTGACGCCGGCAACATCAACATCGGCCATGTCAAAACCCGTCACCTCATGCCCGGCCTTGGCTAGGTTGGCGGCCATTGGGTTGCCCATGTTGCCTAAGCCGATAAACCCGATTTTCATCTCTTATGTCTCCTCAAAAGTCAGCATGTCTTTGCCCAGTGGCTGCAACATCTTTGACACAGCGACCGCTGGCACGGCCTGATCGGCAAACTGCCAGCGCGGCGTGCGGTCCTTGTCGATGACCTGGGCGCGAATGCCTTCCAGAAAATCTCCGTGCTCCATTGCGCGGAAGGTATAGCGGTATTCCAACTCCAGCGCTTTGCGCAGTGTCAGGCTGGGGGTGCGCAAACGGTGCAGCATCTCAACCGTACACGCCATGGAAAGAGGCGAATTACGGTCCATGAATTTGCGCGCCTCAATGGCTACTGTGTGATCGGAATGGGTCAGGGTGTTCAGGATGTCCCCGAGAGTTTCACCGTCAAAACTGGCATCGATCTCAGGTTGCTGTTGCTCCAACTCGCTTTCGGGTGGCGCCACCGAGTGTTTCTGCAGCATCTCGGTGTCCCCCGATGCCTCGAGCATCTCGATCAGATCGGACCACTCGGCGAGGGGAATGTAATGATCAGCGAAACCGGCAAAGATGGCGTCTCCGGGGTCCATGCGGTGGCCGGTGGTGCCCAGATATTCTCCCAACCGACCGGGGGCCAGCGCCAGTATCAAAGTGCTGCCAACATCCGGAACCAGGCCAATGGAACACTCAGGCAAAGCAATTTTGGAGCTTTCACCAACGATGCGGTGACTGCCGTGACATCCGATGCCAACGCCTCCACCCATAGTGAACCCCTGCAGGAAGCTGACGACCGGTTTGGGGTATTCGAAGATCAGCGCGTTCAGACGGTATTCATCCCGCCAAAATGTGTGCCCGTAATCGTAATCCCCCTTGATGCCGGTTGCGTAGAGGTCGGCAATGTCTCCACCTGCGCAAAAGGCCTTGTCGCCCTCGGCATCCATGATCACCAGATCCACGGCGTCATCTTCGCGCCAGTTCCGCAGCGCCGCGTCGATCGCCATGCACATATCATAGGTCAGCGCGTTCAGCGCTTTGGGGCGGGTCAGGGTGATGCGCCCGGCGCGGCCAGTGATACGGATGTCGATGTCAGGCATGGGCCCCTCAGCGGTCTGCAAGCATTTGTCGGGCGACAATGACCCGCATGATTTCGTTCGTGCCTTCCAGAATCTGATGCACGCGGAGATCGCGGACCAGTTTCTCGATTCCATAGTCCGCCAGATACCCGTAGCCACCATGCAGTTGCAGACACTGGTCCACAACCTTGGACCCGGTCTCGGTCACGAATTTCTTGGCCATGGCGCAGAATTTGGTCGCATCGGGTGCGCCCTGATCCAGTTTCCACGCCGCCTGCCGCAGGAAGGTGCGGGCGGCCTGCAGTTCGATCTCCATATCCGCCAGCCGGAATTGCAGCGCCTGAAACTGGTCGATGGATTGGCCAAAGGCCTTGCGTTCCGACATATATTGCAGGGTCATGTTCAGCCCGGTCTGCGCGGCCCCCAGCGAGCAGGAGGCGATGTTCAACCGCCCGCCATCCAGCCCCATCATCGCGTATTTGAAGCCGTCGCCCTCGGTGCCAACAAGGTTGCCTGCCGGGATTTCGCAGTCGTCGAACTGCACCTGCGCCGTAGGCTGGCTTTTCCAGCCCATCTTCTGTTCCAGCGCGCCAAAGCTGAGGCCGGGCGTGCCGTCCTCGACATAGACGGTCGAGATCCCCTTGGGGCCGTCCTGACCGGTGCGCACCATGCAGACATAAGCGTCGGAATAACCTCCGCCCGAGATAAAGGCCTTGGTGCCGTTCAGTGTGTAGCCTTCATTGGTGCGATCCGCTCGGGTTTTCAACGCGGCAGCGTCCGAGCCCGATCCGGGTTCGGTCAGGCAATAGCTGAGGACTGTTTTTAGACTCAGCACATCGGGCATGATACGGGATTTCAAATCGTCGCTGGCGAAGCTGTCAAGCATCTTGGCGCACATATTGTGGATCGACAGAAACGCCGCGACCGAGGGGCAGGCCATCGAAAGTGCCTCAAACACCAGTGTCGCATCCAGACGGGACAAGCCCGAACCGCCGCTGTCTTCCGAGACATAGAGGCCACCGAACCCCAGCTCTCCGATCTGGGGCCACAGGTCTTTGGGGATAGTGCCGTCGGCCTCCCACTGGCGGGCGTTGGGTGCGATGTTGTCCTGCCCGAAGTCATAGGCCATATCGAAGATCGCGGTTTGCTCTTCTGTCAGTGCAAAATCCAAGGGTTGCCTCCCACGCTGTCGAATGAATTGAACGACTGTTTATTTCTGAATTCTTACAGAAGTTTTGCAGGGCCAGCAATCACGCGCTGATATGTCAAAGGTCCATGTGATATTCTTCGATAAGATGCCGGACCACCGCCTTGCCCGGATTGTCGCCCTTTGCCACGGCCTCGGCGTATGTGCGGCGTTGTCGCGTGGCTGAAGTGCCGGTTTGTGCAATCTGCTGCAGGCGAGCCAGCTCTGTCATGGTGCCCAGCGCCTCGGCATCTTCTGCCAGCATACCCATGAGTTCACCCATCAGTTCGGGCATAGGTTTGATCGAGCGGTCACCGAAATCGATCAGACCTTCGCCGACGCCGTACCGCTGCGCGCGCCAGCGGTTTTCGCCGATCAGAAACTGGTCGTAATGCCGCCAGCGCAGATTCCGGTCTTTCAAGCGGCACAGCATACGGGTCAAGGCTTGTAGCAGAGCGGCGAGCGACAGCGTATGTTCCAGCCGCGGCTGTACATCCATAATCCGGGTTTCCAGCGTCGGGAATCGGTGTGACGGGCGCAGGTCCCACCAAATTTTCGTTGTGTCCTCGATCACGCCAAGTTCCACCAGAATGCCGGTGGTGCGTTCGTAATCCGACCAACTGGCCAGAACCGGAGGCAGGCCAGTGCGCGGCAGGTTGTCAAACACGGTCAGGCGGTAAGAGGACAGCCCCGTATCCTCTCCGTTCCAATAAGGAGAAGAGGTTGACAGCGCGAGCAGATGCGGCAGGAAATACGAAAGCTGCGGCATCAGGTCGGCGCGCAGGGCAGGGTCCTCGACCCCGACGTGAACATGCATCCCGCAGATCAGCATCCTCCGCGCGACGCCGCCCAGCGCATGATGAAGCGCGTCATAGCGATCCTTGCGGGTGTGGTGCTGTTTCTTCCAGTCGGCAAACGGATGACAGGACACCGCAATCGGGGCGAGGTTATATTCGGCGGCGCGTTCGGCAACGCAGGATCGCAGGCGTTTCAGGTCCTCGCGGGCCGACTTGACCGTCGTGTGGGGGCGGGTGCCGACCTCGATCTGGCACTGCAGGAATTCGGGGCTGACCCGTCCTTCGAAGTCTGCTTGGCACGCCTCCATAAGTGCGGCAGGGGCTTCGGCAAGCTCAAGGCTGTCGCGGTCGACCAGCAGATACTCTTCTTCAATGCCTAGCGTGTATTCTTGCTGCATGGCGGCCCTCGTATAACTATTCCAACCAGTGAATACGGAAATTCCTGTTTTGCCAAGCGTTTGACGCAGCCCGCCTTGCAGAGGCCTGGCAAGCAGCGGTAAGGAACAGGCGATAGGATTGTGGAGCCGCTCGTGAAACCCAGAAAATTCCCCAAGATCAATGAGGCCCTGGATGAGTTGGGGGTGAAGCTTATCGACAAGGCCGTTGAAAACGACGAACGCGCTCGGCTTGAAGCGTTTGAACTTGCGGGGGGATTGACCCGCCCGGCTTATGCCTTGTCACCAGGGATGGACGGGTTCGATATCGGCCAGTTGGTTGCCGAGTACGACCAACATGCCGAGGCGCTGGAAGCCCTGAAAGACCCGGCACTCAATCAGACAGGCTATCGGATCGGCAACGGGTACTATGACAGCCCCGACGCCGACGCGCTGTATCTGATGATCCGGCGGTTTACACCGAAGCGGGTGATCGAAGTCGGCTGCGGGAACTCAACCCGCGTAACCCGGCAGGCGATTATCGATGGCGGGTTGGACACGCACATCACCGCGATTGACCCCTATCCCCGTGCCGACATCGCGCATGTTGTGGATCACTTCGAACAGAAACGGTTGGAAGAGATTGACCCGACGCTGTTCGATCAGCTTGAGGCAGGCGACGTTCTGTTCATCGACTCTAGCCATGTGGTTCGGATGAGCAACGACGTCGCGCATCTGTTCTGCCGCATCATTCCGACGTTGAAACCTGGGGTGGTGATCCATGTCCACGATGTTTTTCTGCCCTACGAATACCCCAAGCGGTTCTTCTATGACTGCCCGGGTTGGGGGGAGCAGTACATGTTGCACGCCTTGCTGCAATCCGGCGCCTTTTCAATGCTTTGGCCCGGGTATTACTTGCAACAGTCTCGTCCTGAAGCGGTTGAAGCACTACCATTTCTGAAGGACGGCCGTGCGCAAAGTTTCTGGGTGCAAATAAAAGAAAAGTGATCCGGGCTGGCTGAGCTTCCGTACCCCTTTGCATAACAAGCTGGAGAGGAGACAACAGCCATGTTTCGCCGTACATTCATGGGCGCCGCCGCCGCACTTGCCCTTGCTCTGCCTGTAAAGGCGCAGGCCGCTGACATCGTGGACACCGCAGTTTCGGCCGGATCGTTCAACACTCTGGTCGCTGCCGTTCAGGCTGCGGGTCTGGTGGATACGTTGAAGGGCGATGGCCCGTACACCGTTTTCGCCCCGACAGATGAGGCTTTTGCTGCGCTGCCCGAAGGTACTGTCGAGACGCTGTTGCAGCCGGAAAACAAGGACCAGTTGGTCGAAATCCTGACCTATCACGTGGTTCCGGCCAAGGTGATGTCGGGCGATATTGCCGGTAAGCGCGCCAAGGTTCTGACCGTGCAAGGCGACCGTCTGAGTGTGAATGCCCGGAACGGCGTTAAAGTTAATGACGCTAAGGTCGTGCAGGCCGACATCGAAGCCAGCAATGGCGTGATACATGTCGTAGATGCAGTAATCCTGCCAGAATAACGCCCCCCCCCGCGAAAGAAAAAGCCCCGGTCCTGATGGCCGGGGCTTTGTTCGTCAGACCAGTCTGACCTGAGTTCCGATCTGCACCAGAGGATACAGTTCTTCTACATGCTGATTATACAGGCCAATACATCCCGATGAGCTTTGGCGACCAATCTTGCGTGTATCGTGGGTACCGTGCACCAGATAAGCGGGCCAACCCAGATACATCGCACGCGTGCCCAGCGGATTACCCGGATCACCACCTTCCACGCGAACCGGCAGGGTCGGGTCGCGTTCACGCATATTGGCAGTTGGCGTCCAGCTTGGGTTTTCGGTCTTGCGTACGACTTTGGTGTAGCCGCGCTTTGTCAGCTCTTCACTCATAGGAACCGAGCTGGGGTACAATTTGTAGGTTCCATCCGGGCTCCAATAGTGAACCGCGCGGCTGGTGATGTCGGCCAGCAGACAACCAACGCCCAACTCGTCGAAGTGATCCTGCCAGTTCTGTTGCGAGAACGACGACACGTTGCGGCGGACCGGCAGTTGCGTGCTAATCGCTTCTTCATTGGTCGGAAATGCGTCGCTGCTTTGCGCACGCACAATGGCTGGCGTCGCCAGAAGAGACGCTGCGCCCAACAATGCAGAGCGGCGAGTCATGCGGGGATTTGTCAAATTGGCCTCCGGTTCAGGAACTGCTCGAGCAATAATTTGCCGTAAAATATTGACCATCGCCCCAATTTTCTAGGGTGCCCACGCTGAATTTATCGTGAAATCGAATGTTTTGGCGGCGCTTTGCCGAAAAAAACCCGGCCTGTTACAGGCCGGGTTCGGTTCATGCAGAATTCAGCAGTGGATCAGTCCATTGCCTTGAAGTTGAACTCGCCACCTTCTTTGATGCCCGAGGGCCAGCGCGCGGTGACGGTCTTGGTGCGGGTGTAGAACTTGAAGCTGTCCGGACCGTGCTGGTTCAGGTCACCGAACATGGATTTCTTCCAGCCGCCAAAGGTGTGGTAGGCCAGCGGAACCGGGATCGGAACGTTGACGCCGACCATGCCGATGTTGATCCGGCTGGCAAAGTCACGCGCGGTGTCACCGTCACGGGTGAAGATCGCGGTGCCGTTGCCGTATTCGTGATCCATCGCCAGGCCAATCGCCTCTTCGTACGAACCAGCGCGGACAGTCGACAGAACAGGGCCGAAGATTTCCTGCTTGTAGATGTCCATCTCGGGCGTGACGTGGTCGAACAGGTGCGGGCCGACAAAGAAGCCGTCCTCATAGCCCTGCAAGCTGAAATCGCGGTTGTCGACAACCAGCTTGGCACCTTGCTCAACGCCGGAGTTGATCAGGCCGAGGATGCGCTCTTTCGCAGCGGCGGTCACAACGGGGCCCATGTCCACGTCGTCGCCGGCGGTGTAGGGGCCAACCTTCAGTTTTTCAATGCGCGGGATCAGTTTTTCGATCAGCGCGTCGGCGGTCTCTTCACCAACCGGAACAGCAACCGAAACCGCCATGCAGCGTTCGCCCGCTGCGCCGAAACCAGCACCAACCAGCGCGTCAGCCGCCTGATCCAGATCCGCGTCGGGCATTACGATCATGTGGTTCTTGGCACCGCCGAAGCATTGTGCACGCTTGCCGTTGGCGGTTGCGCGACTGTAAATATACTGTGCGATCGGGGTAGAACCTACAAAGCTGACGCCCTGAATGATCTCGCTGTCGAGGATGGTGTCCACGGCTTCCTTGTCGCCGTTGACGACCTGGAAGACACCCTTGGGCAGACCGGCTTCGACGAACAGTTCGGCCAGCATCAGCGGTACCGAGGGGTCACGCTCGGAAGGCTTCAGAACCACGGCGTTGCCGCAGGCTAGTGCCGGACCAACGTGCCACAGCGGCATCATGGCGGGGAAGTTGAAGGGCATGATCGAGCCAACAACACCCAGAGGCTGACGCATCGAGTACATGTCGATACCGGGGCCCGCGCTGTCGGTGAATTCACCCTTCAGCATCTGAGGTGCGCCGATGCAGTATTCGATCACTTCCAGACCACGCTGCAGGTCGCCTTTGGCATCGGGGATTGTTTTGCCGTGCTCGCGGCTCAGTGCTTCGGCCAGTTTGTCCATGTCGCGGTTCATCAAGCCGACCATGGCCATCATCACGCGCGCACGCTTCTGCGGGTTAGTTGCGCCCCAGGCGGGTTGCGCCGCAGCGGCAGCCTCGATGGCGGCGGTGGTTTCCGCAACACTGGCCATCGGGCAGCGATACTGAACCTCGCCGGTTGCCGGGTTGAACACGTCGTCGAAACGACCTGAGGTTCCGGCGGTCATCTCGCCATTCAGGAAGTGGGTCAGATCTTGCATCTATAGCTCCTCCGATAGATTTGAGCGCACAATAGGCTTGCATAAATTCTGGGAACAGAGGCAATGTCTCAAAAGAGCTTTGCAAAAATGCAAAAGGTAGCACATGAACCCAAATTGGGATGACATGCGTGTTTTTCTGGAGGTCGCGCGCGAAGAAAGCCTGTCTTCTGCAGGGCGCATCCTGAAGATCGACCCGGCTACGGTTGGACGGCGCATTGCCCGGTTAGAGGCGACGTTGGACGCAACCCTGTTCACAAAGTCCCAACAGGGATACGTGCTGACGTCAGCGGGAGAGCGCCTGTTGGATCACGGCCTGCAGGCCGAAGAAGCAATGCGTGCAGCAGCGGGGGCTGTGGTAGGCTCGACCAAATCGCTGAGCGGTCAGATCCGGATCGGGGCGCCTGATGGCAGCGCGAACTATCTGTTGCCGCAGGTTTGTGCGAAGATTAGCGACGCCAACCCTGACCTGGATATCCAGATTCTGGCCTTGCCGCGGATCATCAACCTGTCCCGGCGCGAAGCGGATATGGCCTTGACCGTGAGTGCACCAACCGCAGGAAAGCTTCTGGTCAAACGGATCAGCGATTACAAATTGCACCTCGTGGCAACACTGGATTACTTGGAGCGCCAAGAGCCCATTCACTCTGTCGCCGATCTGAAAGGCCACAGGTTGATTGGTTATATCCCGGACATGATCTTTGACCGCGAACTGGACTATCTCAACGATATCGGCGTTGACCGTGTCGCGCTTGCATCGAATTCGGTTTCGGTTCAACTGCGTCAGGTGTCGCTTGGCACCGGGGTGGGTGTGGCCCATGACTTCACGTTGCCCTTCCACCGGAACCTGCGGAAAATCCTGACGGATCAAGTGAGTTTGACCCGAAGTTTCTACCTTGTCCGGCATCAGGGCGACCAGCGTAACGAACGGTTAAACCGCTTCGCCGACGCTCTGACGCAAGGCATCCGTGACGAAGTTGCGCGGTTAGAAGCCGATGCCGATGCTTGACAGGTCGACTCAATCGCGCAACGCTTTGGAATAAGATTATTATTTCGGAGGTGTTCTTCATGCTCGTACAGGCCATTCTGAAATCCAAGACAACAGAAGGCGTGGTTACGGTCGAACCTTCGGCGACAGTCTCAGAAGCTTCGAAGATTCTTGCTGAAAAACGTATCGGTACCGTGGTCGTATCTGAGGATGGCGGGCAGACCGCAGCCGGAATTTTGTCCGAACGCGATATCGTCCGGGAACTGGCCGCAAGCGGAAGCGGGTGCCTGAACCAACCAGTCAGCTCTTATATGACGCAGGAACTAATTACGACGACGCGGCAGGCCACTGTTCAGGATATCATGGCCAGCATGACCGAAGGCCGCTTTCGCCACATGCCGGTGGTTGAAGAAGGCAAGCTGGTTGGAATTGTAACCCTTGGCGACGTGGTTAAGGCGCAGCTGGCGGAACTGGCGATGGAAAAAGATGCGCTGCAAGGCATGATTATGGGTCACTGACGGCCCGGACCTCCGAACAGATCGCTTGCACCTGCATCCAGTTTATGTTTGCTTGCGCAGAAATTTTATTGCGCAGGAGGGCGTAATGCGGGTTGCATTATATCCTGGTACCTTTGACCCGATCACTTTGGGCCATATTGACATTATCCGCCGCGCCTCGGCGCTGGTGGACAAGCTGGTGATCGGCGTCGCCATCAATCGGGACAAAGGGCCGATGTTTACTCTGGAAGAGCGCGTTGCCATGATTGAGGCAGAATGTGCGCATCTGTCCGAACAGACTGGGACCGAGATTGTCGCACATCCGTTTGAAAACCTGCTGATCGATTGCGCCCGCGACGTGGGTGCTCAGATCATCGTGCGAGGGCTGCGGGCTGTGGCGGATTTCGAGTATGAATTCCAGATGGTTGGCATGAACCGCGCGCTGGACAACTCAATCGAGACCGTGTTCCTGATGGCCGAGGCGCGGCATCAGGCCATCGCATCGAAACTGGTGAAAGAGATCGCGCGGCTGAACGGGGACGTGTCGAAATTCGTCACGCCCCGGGTTAATGACGCCCTGCGTGAAAGGTTAGGCTAGGGCGCCCATAGCGGCTGCTGTGTCCAGCATCCGGTTAGAGAATCCCCATTCATTGTCGTACCACGCTAGCACGCGCACCAGCGTGCCGTCGGTGACTTTGGTTTCCGCGAGCGACACGGTCGAGCTGTGGGCGTCGTGGTTGAAATCCATTGACACCAGCGGGCGGCTTTCTGCGGCCAGAACGCCGGGGATTTTGGCAGCAGCTTCGACGAACAGCGCATTGACCTCTTCCTCGGAGGTAGGGCGCGAAACCTCGGCCACAAGATCAACGACGGATACGTTCGGTGTGGGGACGCGGATCGCCTGACCGGTAAGTTTCCCCGCCAGTTGCGGCAGAACCAGCCCAACGGCAGCGGCTGCGCCAGTTGTGGTCGGGATCATCGACAAAGCCGCGGCGCGTGACAGGTAAGGGTCCTTGCCAGCGGTATCGTGGACCGGCTGGCTGGCGGTATAGGCGTGAACGGTGGTCATGTTGCCATGCAGGATGCCCAGTCCAGCGTCCAGCGCAGCGGCCACTGGAGACAGGCAGTTCGTGGTGCACGAAGCGTTCGATACCACTGTGTCCTCGGCGGTCAGTTCGTGCTCGTTTACGCCAAACACAATCGTTTTAACCGCGCCATCACCGCGCGCAGGCGCCGAGATCAACACTTTTTTCGAACCATTTTTCAGATGACGTTCAGCAGCTTCGCGTGTGCGGAACACGCCGGTGCACTCCAAAACCACGTCGACATCCGACCAGTTCAACGCCTCGGGGTCTCGCTCGCTGGTCAGACGGATGGGTCCGGCGCCAACGTCCAGGACTGCTTCGGACAACGTGACTGTGTTGGGGTAACGACCATGAACGCTGTCGAACTCAAACAGATGCGCGTTCATTTCGGGTTTCGCCAGATCGTTGATCGCAACAATTTCCACATCCGTGCGCCCGGTCTCCATCACCGCGCGCAGAACGCCGCGTCCGATCCGCCCGAATCCGTTGATTGCCAGCTTGAGTGTCATTTTCTGCTCCGTTCGAAAATCGGGTTGTTTAGTTAGCGCTAACATCGCGAGAAAAACGAAAATGTCAAGCAAAACCTCTTTCAGCGCCAGAAAGCGAGCCAATCAAGAAAGTCGTAGAGCTTTTTTCCGAGAAACAGCAAATGCTCGGGGCCAAAAATGGCGTAATCGATAATGATCGCACCAAGGATCAAGAGGCCGAGCCAGATAGCGATTTGGTTGGTCATGGTGGCCCCAAACGAAAATGCCCGCCCAGATAACCTGAGCGGGCAAAAAGGTTCAAGATTTCAAACCGGTCTTAGTTAAGGCGACCCATGGCAACGGCCACATCGGCCATACGGACAGAGAAGCCCCATTCGTTGTCATACCAGGCCAGGACGCGAACCAAACGGCCATCCACAACGCGGGTTTGATCCGGTGCGAAGATCGAGCTTTCTTCGGTGTGGTTGAAATCGGTCGAAACCAGCGGCGCGGGCTCATAGCCCAGAACGCGCTGCATCGGTCCTTGTGCGGCTTCGCGGACGATCTCGTTAACCTCTTTGACGGTCACTTCGCGCGAGGAGCGGAAGGTGAGGTCAACTGCCGAGACGTTCGGGGTGGGAACGCGGATCGCCGATCCGTCCAGACGGCCTTTCAGATTCGGCAGAACCTCACCCAGAGCTTTGGCGGCACCTGTCGAAGTCGGGATCATCGACATCGCTGCAGCGCGAGCGCGATACAGGTCGCTGTGACGACGGTCCAGTGTCGGCTGGTCACCGGTATAGGCGTGGATCGTGGTCATGATGCCGTTTTCGATGCCCAGGCCTTCGTCCAGAACCTTGGCAAGCGGAGCAAGGCAGTTCGTGGTGCAGGATCCGTTCGAAACCATATTGTCGTTTGCGGTCAGAGTGTTGTGGTTCACTCCAAACACGATGGTCTTGTCGACATTCTTACCCGGTGCGGACAGCAGAACCTTGCCGGCGCCACGCTCCAGGTGAGTTTTGGCTTTCAGACCGTCATTGAATTTTCCGGTGCATTCCAGAACGACGTCGCAGCCTTCCCAGTCCAGTTCGTTCATGTCGTAGGTCGAGAACATCTCCATCGGGCCACGGCCCAGATCCATTGTGTTGCCATTGATAGCGATGTCACGGGGGAAACGGCCATGTACACTGTCGTATTTCAGCAGATGCGCGGTTGTTTCCAGCGGGCCGGTCGCGTTAACCTTGATCACTTCGATGTCGTTACGGCCTGACGCGGCGATGTGCGACAGGGTGCAGCGGCCGATGCGGCCAAAACCATTGATACCGACCTTGATGGTCATATGACGTCTCCAAATGCGCTTGCTTTGCAGGCCATATAGCGGTGAAATCTGAGACTCAAAAGACTAAAAGCGGCATATTTTTAAGGTGTTAGCGCAAACCCCATGAGATTGCGCTAACGCTTGCGCTAGCTGAGGGATCGGGTAGGGTCCGGTTGCGGCAGGATACTGGAAAGGATGCGCGATGAGCGGTCTGTTGGCCCTTTTGGATGATGTGGCGGGAATAGCCAAGGTTGCGGCGTCATCGGTGGACGACGTGGTTGCGGCTGCGGGAAAGGCCGGGGCCAAGACGGCCGGCGTGATTATCGACGACGCGGCGGTCACTCCGAAATACGTTCAGGGCTTTGCGCCAGCGCGCGAGTTGCCGATCATCTGGCGCATTGCGCGCGGGTCGATTTTCAACAAGATCGTGCTGTTGCTGCCGGTGGCTTTGTTGTTGGCCAATTTCGCGCCGTGGCTGATCACGCCTTTGCTGATGTTGGGTGGGTCGTATTTATGTTTCGAAGGGGCCGAGAAGATATTCCACGTCCTGTTCCCGCATGGCAGCCACGTCATCGACGAAGACATGAACGTGCGCGACCCCGGTCATCTTGAGGAGCAGAAGGTCAAAGGTGCAATCAAGACTGATTTCATCCTGTCTGCTGAAATCATGACCATCGCACTGGCTGCAATCGAGGCCCCAAACCTGTGGATGCAGGCCGCGACGTTGGCTGTTGTGGGGATTGGTGTGACGGTTGCCGTTTATGGCTCGGTCGCGCTTATCGTGAAGATGGATGATGTGGGCCTTTATCTGGCTCAAAATGCTCCGACACCCATTGGCCGCGGACTAGGGCGCGGTTTGGTCAAAGCGATGCCGGGCGTGATGAAGACTCTGTCGATTGTCGGGACTGCCGCAATGCTGTGGGTCGGCGGGTCGATTGTCATCCACGGGATGGAGGTTCTGGGCTTTGGTTGGCTGGGCCATCACATCCACGATTGGGCCTATGCTGTCGGACACATGGTGTCAGCGCATTACGAAAGTGCCGTCGAATGGATCGCCAAAGCGACCATGGACGGCGTGTTTGGTCTGGCTTGGGGCATGGTTTTGATCCCCCTAGCAACGAAACTGCTGAAGAAGCACTGAGTTTTTCCCGTGGCGACAAACGCCACGGGGCAGCACATATCAGTATTCGTTCGGGTTGCCTTTGACGACGACACCTGCGCCGTCCACTTTTCCGTCTTTGTACAGGGTTACAGCTGCGCCATCGATTTTGAGGTCCCAGCAGTTCTCAGGATCGGTGCCGTATTGAAAGCACATCCCGTTATCGGTGGCTTTCCAAACGCCTGTGTACCCATCGCCTTTTATGGTGCCGTCTGCGGCGTAATACTCAGTGAACGCGCCCGACAACATACCGCCTTGGTAAGTGTGGTCGCTCATTGCGTTTTGGATTTCTTCCTTGGATGCAATCGAACCAGCTGCGGCAGAAGAGGCCGCGACGAACGTTGTAAGAAGAATAGCCGTTTTGCGTAACATGTCTGTGCTCCCTGTTCCTGACAGAATGCACCTGACTTAGCCGGGGTAGGGGCAGGGTGTAGGATGATGGCCTTCACAACAGCTCACCAATTCGTGACGTTACCAGCATGAAAAAAGGCGACCGGATGGGCCGCCTTCTTTTGTTCTTCTCTCGGAAGATTTAACCCAGCAATTCCTTGACCTTGGCCACGGTGGCCTCGGCGGTGATGCCGAAGTGCTTGTACAGTTCACCTGCAGGCGCAGACGCACCAAAGCCCGACATGCCGATGAAACCGGCTTTGGCTTCGCGGCCACGCTCGCCCAGCAGCCAGCGGTCCCAACCACCGGCGCGGACGGCAGCCTCGATGCCGACACGAACCGCACCAGCGGGCAGAACGCGTTTGCGGTAGGCTTCGTCCTGTTCTGCGAACAGCTCCATGCAGGGCATCGAGACGACGCGAGTGCCGATGCCATCGGCCTCAAGCATGGCCTTGGCTTCCATCGCCAGCGAAACCTCGGAACCGGTGGCGATCAGGATGGCCTGACGTTTACCTTCGGCTTCGGCCAGAACGTAAGCGCCTTGTGCAACAAGGTTCTTAGTCTTGTGATCTTTCCGCACTGTTGGCACGCCCTGACGGGTCAACGACAGGACCGAGGGGCTTTCTTTGAAGGTCAGCGCCAGTTCCCAGGCTTCGGCGGTTTCAACCGTGTCGGCGGGGCGGAACACATAGGTGTTCGGCGTCGCGCGCGAAATGGCCAGATGCTCGACCGGCTGGTGCGTTGGGCCGTCTTCACCCAGACCGATCGAGTCGTGGGTCATCACGAAGACCGACGGCACTTTCATCAATGCTGCCAGACGCATGGACGGGCGGGCATAGTCGGTGAAGGCCATGAAGGTACCTCCATAGGGGCGAATGCCACCGTGCAGTGCCATGCCGTTCATCGCTGCGGCCATGCCGTGTTCACGGATACCGTAGTGAATGTAGCGACCCTTGCGGTTTTCCGGCAGGAACACGCCCATATCTGCTGATTTGGTGTTGTTCGAGCCGGTCAGGTCGGCCGATCCGCCAACAGTTTCGGTCATGATCGGGTTCACAACGTTCAGAACCTTTTCAGACGAGGCGCGGGTGGCCAGTTTCGGCTGGTCTTCCGACATCTGTTTCTTGAACGAACGGATGGCGCCGGCCAGTTTCTTCGGCGCTTCGAACGCATAGGCACGGTTGAACTCGGCCTGCTTACGCTCGGACAGCTGCGCGAAACGCTCTTCCCATTCGGCACGCTCGGCAGCACCGCGGGCACCGATGGCTTCCCATGCGGATTTCACATTAGCCGGGACTTCGAACGCGTCATGCGGCCAACCGTAACCGTCTTTCGCGGCCTTCAGCTGATCCTGATCAGTCAGCGCGCCGTGACCCTTTGAAGTGTCCTGCGCAGCGTGACCCAGAGCGATGTGGCTTTCACATGCGATCATGGTCGGCTTGTTCGACTTCTTCGCCTGAACAATGGCTGCGTCGATTGCCTGAGGGTCATGACCGTCGATCTCGATCACATGCCAGCCCGAGGCCGCGAAACGGCGCACCTGATCGGTGCGGTCAGCCATATCCACGGTGCCGTCGATGGTGATGTTGTTGTTGTCCCAGAAGACGATCAGTTTGCTCAACTCGTGACGACCGGCCAGCGTAATTGCCTCTTGGCTGACGCCTTCCATCAGGCAGCCGTCGCCCGCGATCACATAGGTGTAGTGGTCCACGACCTTCTTGCCATAATGCGCGCGCTGGATTTCCTCGGCCATGGCAAAGCCCACAGCGTTCGAGATGCCCTGACCCAGCGGGCCGGTTGTGGTCTCGATCCCGTCGACAAGGAAGTTTTCAGGATGGCCTGCAGTCTTAGCGCCCAACTGACGGAAGTTCTTGATCTCGTCCAGCGTGACGTCCGAATGACCCGTGAGATACAGCAGTGAGTAGATCAGCATCGAGCCATGACCCGCCGACAGGATGAACCGGTCACGGTCAGGCCAGCTTGGGGCCGAGGCGTCGAATTTCAGGTGCTTTTCGAACAGCACGGTCGCAACATCGGCCATGCCCATCGGCATACCGGAATGGCCGGAATTGGCGGCGGCGACGGCGTCTAGGGTCAGTGTGCGGATGGCCGCAGCTTTGTCCCAGTGTTCGGGGTTTGCATTGCGCAGCGCAGTCAGGTCCACGGGCGTTGTTCCTTTGGATTACAGGCAGATGGGCGCTCAATACCATCCACCCCCCAAAGTGCAAGCGGAACCGGGCTTTCTGACTTTTGTGTGGTTCAAGAACCCGGCCCAAGTTGTTGAAAGCAAACAGTGGGTATTTTCCACCGCGTTGGGTTAGACTAGGCCAAGACACGGTTGATGTTGATTCGGACACAACTGAGAAGCAAGGAACCTTGGTTAAGAGGTGGCAGGGGCATGAGCCAGATCGAAGAACTACAGCGCCGTATCATTGCCGCGATGGATCGTATTGGAACCGGAGTTGAGGCGCTGAGGGATGTGGCCCCGGTGGGCGTGGGTGCGGATGATACCCTGCGTGCGGCACTGGATGACGAACGCGTCGCCAATGCGCAGTTGGAAGAACGTCTGAAAACACTGAAGGAACGTCACGAACGGGAAGTCGATGCCATGCGCACCGACATGGAAAGCCTGCGGACGGCGCCGGTGGAAAATCCCGAAAATGGAGCGTTGCGCGAACAACTGGCAGCGGCGACTGCAAAGCTGGCCTCGGTCGAGGCCGCCCGTGCGGAATTGGCGGCGGCCAAGGCGGCGCTGGAAAATCAGGATGAGCTTGAAGCGCTCAAAGCTGAAAATGCTCAACTGGCGGCGGCGGTCAGTGCTGCGCAGGCCGTTGAGGCAGAAAACCAGCGCCTTAGATCGGAACTGGCCGATAGCGAGCGTGTGTCCGAATTGAGCGCTGAACTGGATATGCTGCGTGCTGAACGCGCCAGTCACGGGGCAGCAATGTCACGGCTGGATGATGATCTGCAGCGGATGCGCAAAGCGAACGAGCAACTGCGCCAATCGGTGGACGAACTACGCGCTGCGGCCGAAGATGGCCTTCCCGACGCTGATCTGCTCAATCGCGCCACAGTGGCCGAGCTTGAGGCGACGCGCGCCGCGCAGGCAACGGATGCGGCCGAGGCACACGCAGTTTTGGCCAGACTTGAACCGCTGTTGTCGCAAGCGAAACTGGCGGAAGGAGAGGTGGAATAATGCCCGAAGTGACCATTCAAATCGGTGGACGCGGCTTTGACGTCTCTTGTCAGGAAGGCGAAGAGGCTTTTCTGCATTCCGCAGCCAAGATGCTGGATGACGAAGCACAGGTTCTGTCTGATCAGATCGGCCGCATGCCTGAATCTCGTATGCTTTTGATGGCCGGTTTGATGTTGGCGGATAAAACAGCCGGGACGGAAGAAAAAATCATGGCGCTCGAAGCTAAGCTGGCCTCTGTCGAAGCAGAGTTACACGCGCTTAGAAACATGCCGCCGCCAGAGCCAGAGCGCATTGAGGTGGCCGTTGTGCCGCCTTCGGTGACAGATACCCTAGCGGAACTGGCCGCACGAGCAGAAGCACTGGCCTCTGTGATCGAAGAAAGGTCTTCCGAATGAGCGCTGTCAGAACCCTAACCTGTGCCGTGATGATGGCGCTCCCAGCCGGTTTGGCCTGGGCTGAGATCGACATTCTGCCGGTCACATTTACTTGCGATAACGGGGTTCCTTTGGAAGTTGCCTATTTCAACGCTCCGGACGGGTCTAGCGCAGCGGCTATGGTCGTGGACAATCAACTGGTCACCCTGCAGCAAGCCGAAAGCGGATCAGGCATTCGCTACGAATCGTCAGGAGGGGCAGGGACGTACATCTTACGTTCAAAAGGCTGGGACGCCACCGTGGGCTATCTGGCGGCAGGATCGGATGCCGCCAGCGAGCAAATCGTTCTACAAAACTGCAGCAGCCGCTGATCAGGCGTTCGCTTCGCGGATCTTGTCTGCGGCTTCCTTGTTGTAGCCGACGCCGTTGTCGTCAAACAGTGTATCCAGCTCGCCCGACAGGGTCATCTCGGTGATGATGTCGCAACCGCCAACGAACTCACCTTTGACGAAAAGCTGCGGCACGGTCGGCCAGTCAGAATAGTCCTTGATGCCCTGACGCACCTCTTCATCGGCCAGAACGTTCACATCGGTGTAGTCCACACCCATGTAGTTCAGAACACCGGCCACGCGGGACGAGAACCCACACTGGGGCATTTCCTTGGTGCCTTTCATGTACAGCACCACATCGTTGGCTTTGACGGTTTCGTCGATCTGAGTTTTAACGTCGCTCATCTTGCTTGTCCTCTTCACCCGCATCCGCGGTGGTCGTTTCCTTCTGTGACGGGTCAGAGGTCCATCCTTCTTCCTCCAACCGTCGGTGTTCGGCTTGCGCCAGGGCCAGTGGGTCCAGCCCGTATCTTTCGATGCCACCAACCTTGCTGATCTGGTCCGGGTCCGGACGCATGTCGGTGAGGTTACGTTTTCTGTTCCGCTTCACATAGGCTTCGATCAGGGCGGCGGCAACAACCAATGTTGCTATTGCGCCTATCCAGAACAGCCAGCCACTCATTCTTTTGGAGCCATGGCTTTGGCGTATTCATGAGGGTCTCTTGGAATTAGTCCAGCTTGCCCTTGATCCCCATTAAGTCCGTTAAAGCTTGAAGCAACCAGTGTAGCGTTTTGGCTGGGAGTCGCACCTTTGGGAGTCCGGGTAACCGGTTTTCGATTTGATTTGCTACGCCTGAAAATCGCCACCATGTACACGCCGATGATGGCTAACAGCACAACGCCCCAAATCGAGTATGCCCAAAAAGCTGTGCTCATTCAGGCACTTTCGTCGTCAACGCCAGCGCGTGCAACTCTCCGTCCGGGCCGTCCATCTTGCCTTTCAGCGCCGCATAGACCGCGCGTTGCTGTTGTACCCGGTTTTTCCCGCGAAAGCTTTCGTCCACGACCATGGCGGACATGTGTACGCCGTCATGCCCGCCGACCTGAATTTCCGCATCCGGAAAGGCTTCGCGCAGCAGGTGTTCGATTTCGTGGGCGCTCATCGGCATGTAGGTAACTCCTGAAGGTCTTTCCCAAGATGTAGAGCGCCAAGGCGGGGCGCGCAAGGGTGTGAAGTGGGTCCGAAAACGACAAAACCCGCGCCCATCAGGACGCAGGTTTTGCGATCAAATCGTGATCAATGGTCAGGCCACGGCCTCGGCAAAACTGCTGCGGAAGGTGGCTGTCAAATCCTCAAGCGCGGCCTCGGTGTTGCCGATGCGTACGCTGTCACCTGTAAAGCGACCAACAGAAACCAGCGGAACGCCGGCCTGACCGGCTGCAATCATCAGAGCCTCGGCCTGATCGAAGTTGCAGGCCACCAGATAACGGGCCTGATCTTCGCCGAACAGGAACTCGGTCGAGGCATCGTCGAGGTGAACACCCACGCCTGCGGCCTCGGCCAGTTCGAAGGCTGCCAGTGCCAGACCGCCATCGCCCAAGTCGGTGCAGGCTTTGATCATCTCGCGATTGGCGCGGATGAAGTCACCGTTCCGTTTTTCAGCGTCCAGATCTACATGCGGCGCGTCGCCATCTTCGCGGTTGAAGACCTCGGCCAGCAAAGCGGATTGACCCAGATGGCCGTTGGTTTCGCCGATGACCAGAACCACGTGGCCCTCGCGGACTTCGTTGCCGATGATCTCATCGGTGTGGGACAGCAGACCAACCGCGCCAATTGTCGGGGTCGGCAGGATCGCCTGACCATCGGTCTCGTTATACAGCGAGACGTTGCCCGAAACGATGGGCATGTCCAGTGCGGCCACAGCCTCACCAATACCCTGAATGGCACCAACGAACTGGCCCATGATCTCGGGCTTTTCCGGGTTGCCGAAGTTCAGGTTGTCGGTGGTCGCCAGCGGTTTGGCACCTACGGCGGTCAGGTTCCGATAGGCTTCGGCTACGGCCTGCTTGCCGCCTTCAACAGGGTTGGCGCGCACATAGCGCGGGGTCACGTCGCTGGTGAAAGCAAGCGCCTTATCGGTGCCGTGGACGCGGACCATGCCAGCACCCAGTCCGGGCGTGCGAGAAGTATCGGCCATAACCATGGTGTCATATTGCTCATACACCCACTGCTTGCCCGCATAGTTGGGCGAGGCGAGCAGGGCGCGCAGGCCGTCGATCGGGTCGATCTGAGGCACTTCGGCCAGCTCTTCAGCCTCGGGTGTTGCAACCCATGGGCGGTCATATTCCGGCGCGGTCGAGGATAGTTTCGACAGGACCAGATCGGCTTTGACCTCACCATTGTGGACGATCAGGAAGCGGTCTTCGGCGATGGTCTCGCCAACAATAGCGAAGTCGAGGTCCCATTTCTCGAACACGGCGCGGGCTTCAGCCTCCAACTCAGGCTTCAGAACCATCAGCATGCGTTCCTGAGACTCCGACAGCATCATTTCGTAAGCGGTCATGTTCTCTTCGCGCTGAGGAACGTTCTCCAGATCCAGACGCACGCCCAGACCACCTTTGTCGCCCATTTCAACAGCGGAACAGGTCAGGCCAGCTGCACCCATATCCTGAATCGAGATCACGGCGCCGGTCTGCATTAGCTCCAGCGTCGCTTCCATCAGGCGCTTTTCGGTAAAAGGGTCACCGACCTGAACGGTGGGGCGTTTTTCTTCGATGGTGTCGTCGAACTCGGCCGAGGCCATGGTTGCGCCACCAACACCGTCACGGCCGGTTTTGGCGCCCAGATACACAACGGGCATGCCGACGCCCGACGCCGCCGAGTAGAAAATCTTGTCGCTGTCGGCCAGACCGGCGGCGAATGCGTTCACAAGACAGTTGCCGTTATAGGCCGAGTGGAAGCGGACTTCGCCGCCGACGCAGGGAACGCCAAAGCAGTTTCCATAGCCGCCGATGCCTTCGACCACGCCGTTGACCAGTCGACGGGTCTTGTGATGGCCGGGTTCGCCGAAGGACAGAGCGTTCATCGAGGCAATCGGACGTGCACCCATGGTGAAGACGTCACGCAGGATGCCTCCGACGCCGGTCGCTGCACCTTGATAGGGTTCGATGTAGGACGGGTGGTTGTGGCTTTCCATCTTGAAAACCACGGCCTGACCGTCGCCAATGTCGACCACGCCCGCGTTCTCACCCGGTCCGCAGATTACCTGAGGACCCGAGGTGGGGAGGGTGCGAAGCCACTTCTTCGAGGACTTGTAAGAACAATGCTCGTTCCACATCGCCGAAAAGATGCCCAGTTCGGTGAATGTCGGCTCACGCCCGATGATCTCGAGGACCATGTCGTATTCGTCGGGCTTGAGCCCATGTGCGGCGATCAGATCGGGTGTGATTGCGGGCTCTTGCATCTTCTGTCCTGTGTCCAAGTGGGCCGAGATTGCGCGCCTTTTAGGGCAAGGGCGCGCCCGTGGAAAGGGTTAAGACCCGCAAGGCATAGTTTGACGCGGTCTGCGGGTTTAAAAATGGCCGCCCGGCTGGGTCAGCAGGGCGGCCATTCTGGTTTTCAGAGGGTTCCGGATTATTCTGGCGCGCCGTGTGCCGAGCCGGGTTTCTGCGCCTGTTGTTCGGCTTGCTGGTTGGCGGCCTCTCCGGCTGCAGCGCCGATGGCGGCCTTTTGTTCCTCGGTCAGGTGATCGGCGTCATCCAGACCGGGGATCGCAACGCGTACCTCGCGGCGGGCAAAGTCGATGCCGTTTTCCTTAAACGCGGCTTTGACCCGGTTGAAGATTTCCTTGCGCAGCGTGAACTGCTTACCCGGCTTGGCCATGAATTTACCACGGATGATCATGCCTACATCGTCAAAGTCGAACACACCCTGAGACTTGAAGGGCTGCAGGAAACCGTCCTTGTGGGTCTCGTCCTCCATCATCTCGGCACCGATCTTCTTGAAGATTTTCTTTACCTTGTTGGGGTCGGTGTCGAAGGGCACGGTGAATTTCAGCTTCATGATCACCCAGTCACGGCTGTAATTGGTCAGCTTCTGAATCTCACCGTAGGGAATGGTGTGGACCGGGCCGCGGTGGTGGCGCAGCTGCATCGAGCGGATCGAGATTTTCTCGACCGTACCTGTCGTGCCGCCAACATCGACATATTCGCCGACACGGAAGGCATCATCCACCAGGAAGAATATCCCACCGACAATATCGGCCACCAGTTTCTGGGCACCAAAGCCGATGGCCAGACCTAGAACACCGGCACCGGCCAGAAGCGGCGTGATGTTGATCCCCAACGCGCCCAAGGCGAGCAGGACAAAAATCACCGCAATGGCCGCCTGAGCGGTCACACGCAGAAGGGGCAGAACTGTCGCCAGACGCGACCCGCCAGAACCACCACCTTCGCCGGCTTCTTCATCGGGGCTTTGTTCGGAGGCGGTTTGTTCCTTGGCCAGGCGACGGTTGATCCAGAGCGAGACGACCTCGTTCAGGATGTAACCGACGGCAATGATGATGAAGAACTGGATCAACTTGCTGCCGGATTCATCACCGCCACCTGCGATTTCCTGAAGGTCCAGGTCCCATGCTCTCGCAATCATAAGGATGACCAGTATCCCAGCCAGTACCCGACCAATACGGATATAACTGCGTTTCGTGGATTTATACGCCCGCTCGGCCACTGGGCCTTCACCCATCATAGGTGGCTGCAGATGGCGCACCAAGCCGCGGATCAGGGTATCCAACGCTGGCGCAATCAGCAGCCAGAACATGGTTGTGAAATGCGCGCCTTTCAAAAGCAGGTTGCGGATCATGGGATCGCGTTGCGCTGCAAGGAATTCAACCAGAAGCCAGATCACGGCCGAGACCCCGATCGCAAAATAGGGGTAGTAATGTGCTACTTCCTCGTCGAATTTGGTGCGGTCGGGGTCGGTGCCCAGCATCATCTGCGACAGACCTTCACGCGCCTTCCAGGCAATAACGCCGATATATATGTGAATCCCTGCATTGAGCCAGAATCCGATGCGCGTTTCGCCTCCCGTGACTCCGTTCAGCCTGTTGAAATGCAGGATAAACAGCGTCAGCCCGATCAGGATCAAAAGACCGATCAGATTGCGGTGCAGGTACTTGGCCCAATGGTTGTCAATATTGACAAGCCGATAATGCGGTTGGTTCGGAGCTAGAATGAACCGTGATGCGGCCGCTCCAAGACGGGGAATCCAGATCAGGTAGAAAACGAAGGGCGCGGCATAGGTTAACTGTTCCGGGCTCAAAAGGCCTCGTCCGACAGCACGTATCACCACATAGAACACGACCAAGCCTGCTATTTCACGGCAAAACCGGCCAAAGAGGTACCGGACGGCACCCCAAAGATCATTTTCGTCTTCGGCTGCGGGAGGTCTATGCCACTTGCGAGTAAGAAAACCGAACAGCTTTTCGGCTACCAACCCGACGATCAGTACACTCAGAACCAATCCCATCAGAACGAAAGCACCGTTTGTCCCAAAGGTGCCGACAAAATTGTCGACTGCATGTGCTTGAGCGCTGAAAAGATTGGGTATGGTGACAATTACATGCGTCCATGAGGCCACCATCGCGGCCCAAATCGCGTTTATTTCTTTAATTGGATCTTCCCGGTCCTCAGCTTCGGCGGCTTTTTGTTCGGCGACCGCATCCAGACGTTCCAACAGGATGGCACGGACCTGATCGTCAGACATGCGCGCGACCAGATCGTCCACCTGCTCAGGCGTCAAATCATCGGGAATGCTAACGGTACTAGCGGAACTGGTTGCGCCGTTTTCCTGTGCCAGAACAGGCCCAGTAAAGAAAATAACGGAAATTATCGCCAGCAATAGGCGAAGGGGTTGAAACATCGAATCTGTCCTCGAACACAAGTCGTCGTGATTTTTTCGTGATCATAGGTCTAAGTACCCGAGTTTCCCAGATGTTTTGCCAACCGGAGCTGCATACGTGGCCCAAAAGCAAAAAAAAGGCCGAGCACTAAGCTCGGCCGTAGTCCAACAGGGAGGTACGAAGATGATGAGCGTTTCAGCATCACCGCCTTCGAGTGCTCATTTAGGGATCAGTTTGTGAACGATCAAGATGTTTCAGACTGATTGCTGAACATGTCCGCTATGCCGAGTGCGCATAGCTAGAGTTTTCCCATCTGCTTCAACTGTTTGCGTTGGGCGATGATCTCGTCCTGAACGAAGTCGCGGAAGGCCGCGACGCGCTTGGAATGGCGCAACTCCTCGGGGTAGGCGAGGTAAACGGGAACGTCAGCGGTTTCGATATCGGACAGAACCGGCACCAGATGCGGGAAATCCTGTGTGACGTAGTCCGGCAAGACGCCGATGCCAAGATTATGCAGCACACCCTGTAAAACGCCAAAATAGTTGTTCACAGTTAGCAGCGAGCCGGGATTATAAGTCATCAGGTGCCGGACCATTGATGCGCTGGCTCCAACCTGCGGGGCCGAAGGCGTTTGACAGATAAGCCGGTGATCTTTGATCTCGTCCAAAGAACCCAGCATCCCTCCGTGTGTTTCGATATACTCCTGAGTGGCGTACAGCATCATCTGTACGGTCATCAGTCGCTTGCGGACCAGATCAGCCTGGCTGGGTTCCTTCATCCGAATGGCCACGTCGGCCTCGCGCATGGGAAGGTCCAGAACGCGTTCTTCCAGCATCAAATCTATGTTGAGATCGGGGTATTGGTCGTACAGTTTCGGCAGGCGGGGGGCCAGCCACAGCGTACCGAAGCCGAAAGTGGTGGTAACGCGCAAAACGCCAAAGACTTCTTCTTCGCTGTCGCGGATGCGCGCGGCAGCGGCGTCAAGACGTTTAGACATGGCTGAGGTTGCATCGAACAGCAACTCACCTTGTTCAGTCAGGATCAACCCGCGCGCATGGCGGTGAAACAGGGTTGAATCAAGTGACTCTTCCAGTGCCCTGATCTGGCGGCTGACGGCCGATTGCGACAGGTTCAGCTTGTCACCCGCATGAGTTAGGCTGCCTGCATCCGCCACTGCGTGAAATATCCTAAGCTTGTCCCAATCCATCGCCGCAACTTTCGTTATCTTTCGGAACGCCTATATGAAATAGGTAACAACTTCCACATTCAAAGGCTGAAATCCTTTGGCTTCAGCGGATAAACTCTATACGGGTCAGAAATTATGACCTAAAATGGGTGAAAATGTAGCACACTGATCTGACGAGGGGAGGCGTCTGATGAGTCAGCCACAAATATCGCTGAATGACCGGTTTGATCTGGAAAAGAACCCTATCCTTTTGAACGGCACGCAAGCGCTGGTACGCCTGATGCTGATCCAAAAAGCGCGGGACATGCAGGCAGGGTTAAACACTGCAGGTCTCGTGACTGGGTACCGCGGTTCTCCATTGGGTGCCGTGGACCAACAGATGATGCGAGCCCGGAAACAACTCGCCGAAAGCAACATCACTTTCCAATATGGCCTGAATGAAGATCTGGCCGCGACGGCCCTGTGGGGCAGTCAACAAGCGGGGCTGCGCGGGGACGGGCGGTTCGACGGTGTGTTCGGCCTCTGGTACGGCAAGGGGCCGGGCGTGGACAGGTCCGGCGATGTAATGCGCCATGCCAACATGGCGGGCACCGCCGAACACGGCGGCGTGCTGATGGCTATGGGCGACGACCATACTGGCGAGAGCTCGACTGTTTTGCACCAGTCCGAGTGGTCTCTGGTTGACATGTACATGCCCATTGTCAGCCCGGCGGGGGTTCAGGAGGTTCTGGATTACGGCGTTTATGGGTTCGCGCTCAGCAGGTTCTCTGGCCTTTGGGTCGGGCTGAAGACGATGAAGGACACGATCGAGGTGACTTCGGTCGTAGATGGCAGCGCCGACCGGATGAATTTGGTCGTGCCCGAGTTCGACATGCCCGAAGGTGGGCTGAACATCCGTCTGGGCGACACGCCGCACCTGCAGGAAGGGCGGGTCATCGATTTCAAGCGCTTCGCGGCAGAGACATTCGCGCGCGCCAACAAGATGGACAGGAGGGTCTGGGGCAAGCCGGGGGCTAAGATCGGCTTTGTCGCGGCGGGCAAGAACTGGTTGGACCTGACGCACGCGATGTCTCTTTTGAACATCGACGAGGATGAAGCCGAGCGTTTGGGCATCACCTCCTACAAGATCGGTCAGACCTTCCCGCTGGACATGGCCGGGTTCCATGATTGGGCCGAAGGGTTAGACCTAATTGTTATCGTTGAAGAAAAACGAAAGCTGATCGAGGTGCAGGTCAAAGAGGCCATCTTTGACGATCGCAGCGGCCGTCGCGTCTATGGCTGGTACAAAGGCGGGGCCGGGACCCTGCATCGCGAGGAGCTTTTCCCGACGTGTGGCGCACTAGATCCGATCATGATCGCCGAGAAACTGGGCGGAATTCTGATTGAAGAAGGTCGCGATACCGACGGTGTCCGTGCCGGGCTTGCCAGGCTTTCTGAAGCCCGCCGTGCCGATAATGCCGAGGAAATCGCGACACGCCTGCCGTATTTCTGTTCCGGTTGCCCGCATAACAGCTCAACCCGGTTGCCCGATGGCAGTCGTGCTTATGCGGGTATCGGCTGTCATTACATGGTGCAGTGGATGGACCGGGAAACTACTGGCTTTACCCAGATGGGCGGTGAGGGCGCGAACTGGATCGGCGAGGCGCCATTTTCGACCACCAAACACGTGTTCCAGAACCTTGGCGACGGTACCTATAACCACTCGGGAGTGCAGGCGATCCGCGCGGCCTTGGCGGCAGGGACGAATATCACTTTCAAGATCCTCTACAATGACGCCGTCGCGATGACCGGCGGGCAAGAGAACGAAGGCGGCCTAACCGCAGAACGGATCGTGGCCGAGGTCAAAGCCATGGGTGTTCAGCATGTCGCCGTGGTCTATGATAAAAAAGAAGATTTGAATTTTAAGGCTCTGCCTGCCGGAGTTGACACCTTTGAACGCTCCGAACTTATGCAGGTGCAGGAGCGGTTCCGCGAAATCGAGGGCGTCTCGGTCATCGTCTACGTCCAGACCTGCGCGGCCGAAAAGCGACGTCGGCGCAAAAAGGGCGCGTTTCCGGACCCGGACAAACGGGTTTTTATCAATACCGATATCTGCGAAGGCTGCGGGGATTGCGGGGTTCAATCGAACTGCGTCTCGATCGTGCCGAAAGAAACCGAATTGGGCCGGAAACGGACCATCGATCAATCCAGCTGCAATAAGGATTTCTCTTGTCTAAATGGGTTTTGCCCGTCGTTCGTAACGTTGGAAGGCGCGCATATCCGCAAGGAAGCAACGACCGAGATCGACTTGCCGGACCTGCCCGAACCCGTGCTGCCCGAAATCAAGGGGACGCATAACGTGGTCATTACCGGGGTCGGGGGTACTGGTGTTGTGACCTTGGGCGCAATTCTGGCCCAGGCCGCACAGATCGACGGCAAAGGCGCGGGCATGATGGAGATGGCAGGCCTGGCCCAAAAGGGCGGCGCCGTGCATATCAACTGCCGTCTGGCCAACCGCCCCGAGGATATTAGCGCCATTCGTGTGGCTACGGGCGAAGCGCACGCGTTGATCGGTGGCGATCTGGTGGTGTCCGCAGGGGCGAAGACGCTGGGGCTGACGCGGGTGGGTCAAACCGGGGCTGTCGTCAACTCTCATGAAACTGTTACCGGCGACTTCACCCGCAATACCGAGTTCCGCATTCCGGGTGATCGGCTCAAACTGTCCTTGCAAGCGCGGTTGAAAGAAGACGTCTCACTGTTCGATGCAACCGAACTGGCGCGCGCCGTGATGGGGGACTCGATTTATTCCAACATGATGATCTTCGGCGCGGCGTGGCAACGCAGTCTGTTACCGGTCAGCCATGAGGCCATCTTGTCCGCCATCGCACTGAACGGTACGGCGGTCGAGCGCAACAAACGCGCGTTCGACATCGGTCGCTGGGCCGTGCTGCATCCGCAGGAGGTTGCTGGGATTCTCGAGCCTAATACGGCTGAAATGCCGAAAACTCTGGATCAGATCATCGATTTCCGTGCCCAGCACCTGACCGCCTACCAAAGTGGCCGTCTGGCCAAGCGGTATCTCAAACTGATCAATGCGTTTGACGATGAAGGTATCCGAAAAGCCGTGGCGAAAGGCTATCACAAGCTGTTGTCTTATAAGGATGAATACGAAGTCGCCCGGTTGATGCTGGGCAGCCGAGAAAAGGCCGCAGCTGAGTTCGATGGGGCTTTCAAAATGACCTTTCACCTGGCTCCGCCCATTCTAGGTGGCACCGGGTCGGACGGTCGACCTAAGAAACGGGCCTATGGGGAGTGGTTGCTGAAGCCGATGAAGGTTCTGGCCAAACTTAAAGTCCTGCGCGGGACGCCGCTGGACATCTTCGGTTACAGTGTCGAACGGCGGATGGAGCGGAGCCTGATCAAGCAATATGAACGGGATATCAAAGAGATAACACCGCTTGTTACACCGCAGACACGGGATGCTGTTATAGCCCTTGCGCAACTGCCGCTGGACATTCGCGGATTCGGGCCGGTGTTGCGCGCCAACGAGGCCAAGGCAGCCAATAGGCGCGAGGAACTGCTGGCCGTGATCCGTGACGGCGGGCCTGAACTGCGCGCAGCTGCCGAGTAAATCGTCACGGTCTTGTCACGAAACCTAGGCAAAATTGTTGCTTAAACCTATCTTGCAGGCAGCAAACCTCGGAGACTCGAATGCCCTCGCGCCGCCACGTCGCTCGTGACATTTCTTATGCCCATTCCGCCGAAACCAAGGGCGGGAAGATGGTGATCAAACTTATGGAGAACACCACAGGCCGTTTGCGTCTGATTAAGCGCGCGGATGGTTATGAGAAAGAAGTGACCGATGGACGTGATTTCTGGACTGTGATGGTAGATCGCTATGGTCTGTCGCTGGATGTCGTCGGCGGGGGTCTGTCGAACATTCCGAAAACCGGCCCGCTGATCCTGATCGCCAATCACCCATACGGCATTCTGGATGGCCTCATGATGGGGCACATGTTGTCCGAGACGCGCGGTGATTTCCGAATTCTGGCCCATCGCGTGTTCCGCAAGGCCGAGGACATAAACCGCATCATCCTGCCGATCTCATTTGACGAGACCAAAGAGGCGATGAAGCTGAACCTTGAGACACGGAAAACCGCGCTGAATTATCTGGGTGAGGGCGGCGCGATCGGGATATTCCCGGGTGGTACAGTCAGCACGGGCGTCAAACCTTTTTCGCACCCGATGGATCCGGGCTGGCGCGGATTTACGGCGCGGATGGTGGCCAAGTCGAACGCGACCGTCGTGCCGGTTTTCTTTGACGGTCACACCTCGCGCCTGTTCCAGATCGCCAGCCACTTGCACAGCACTTTGCGCATGGGTCTGCTGATCAAAGAGTTCAAAAAACGGGTGGATACTCCGGTCAAGGTTGTCATTGGCGACCCTATCGGGCGCGACGTTCTAGACCCTTTGGCCAAGGACACGCGCAAGATGATGGATTTCTTGCGCAAAGCCACGTATGAGCTTTCCCCAACGCCGCTGAAGTCTTACGACTACGGCTACGAGTTTGAGGAACGGCATCGCGCCTAAAGGGGCAAATGGCAGTAGGCATCTTTGATTCTGGATTGGGCGGTCTGACCGTTCTGGACGCCGCGCAGAAACGTCTGCCGGACGTGGATTTCCTGTATTTTGCGGACAGCGCCCATGCGCCCTATGGCGTGCGCGATGCCGAGAATATCTATGACCTGACGCGCCGCGCCGTTTACGGCCTGTGGAATCGAGGCTGTGATCTGGTGATTCTGGCTTGCAACACCGCCAGTGCCGCCGCGTTGCGCCGGATGCAGGAAGAGGGTGTGCCCGAGGGCAAACGCGTTCTCGGCGTTTTTGTGCCGCTGATCGAAGCCCTAACCGAGCGGCAATGGGGTGACAATAGCCCTCCACGTGAGGTTGCCGTGAAACATGTGGCGCTTTTTGCCACGCCTGCGACGGTCTCCAGCCGCGCTTTCCAGCGGGAACTGGCGTTTCGCGCAATTGGTGTGGACGTCGAGGCGCAAGCCTGTGGCGGTGTTGTCGATGCCATCGAAGACGGCGACATGATCCTGGCCGAGGCGCTGGTGCGCAGCCATGTGGATGCGCTGAAACGGAAAATGCCGGAACCTCAGGCCGCGATACTGGGCTGCACCCATTATCCGCTGATGGCCGAAACCTTTCAGGCTGCCTTGGGCCCGGACGTTCAGGTGTTCAGCCAGGGTGCTCTGGTGGCTGAAAGCCTTGCGGACTACCTGCAACGGCACCCGAAAATGCAGGGTGAGGGCCAAGGCGGCTTTCTAACAACCGGCAAGCCAGGATTTGTCAGTGATCGGGCCACGCAGTTCCTCCGACGACAAATCACGTTCGAAGCCGCCTGACTTAGGTCAAGGACGGCTCATCCCACTCTCCTTTATTCGAAGGCCGTCGCATCGGCGGTCGTGATATGTGACACTATGGAACAAGAGGTCTGACATGACCCATAAAATCGCAATTCTGGGTGCTTCCGGCTATACCGGCGCCGAACTGGTGCGGCTGATCGCCGAGCACCCGAACATGGAAATCACCGCCTTGGCCGCCGAGCGCAAGGCAGGGATGTCGATGGCGCAGGTTTTTCCGCACCTGCGTCACATGGACCTGCCGGACCTGTGCAAGATCAGTGAGATTGATTTCTCGCAAATCGATCTGTGTTTCTGCGCGTTGCCGCACAAGACCAGCCAAGAGGTCATTCGCGACCTGCCGAAAAACCTGAAGATCATCGACCTGTCTGCGGATTTCCGTCTGCGGGATGCAGATGAGTATGAAAAGTGGTACGGTAACCCGCACGTGGCCTTGGAACAGCAAGAAGAGGCTGTTTATGGCCTGACCGAATTCTATCGCGACGATATTCGTGCGGCGCGGCTGGTGGCAGGCACAGGGTGTAATGCGGCAACGGGTCAGTATGTACTACGGCCGCTGATTTCCGCAGGCGTGATTGATTTGGACGATATCGTGCTGGACCTGAAATGTGCCGTGTCTGGCGCTGGTCGGTCGCTGAAAGAAAACCTGCTGCACGCTGAACTCAGCGAGGGGTACAATGCCTATGCCGTGGGCGGCACCCACCGGCATCTGGGTGAGTTCGATCAGGAGTTTTCGTCGCTGGCCGGTCGGGCCGTGCATGTGCAGTTCACGCCGCACCTGATCCCGGCCAACCGGGGTATTCTGGCGACGACCTATGTTAAGGGCGATCCAGCCAGTGTGTATGAAGCGCTGGCCAAAGCCTATGAGAATGAACCGTTTATCCGGATGTTGCCGTTTGGCGAGACGCCTTCAACCCACCATGTACGGGGCTCGAACTTCTGCCATATCGGTGTTGTTGGCGACCGGATCGAACGTCGCGCCATCGTGATTGGCGCATTGGATAACCTGACAAAAGGTAGCAGTGGACAAGCCTTGCAGAACGCTAACCTGATGTTAGGTGAGGATGAAACTGCGGGCCTAATGATGGCCCCGTTGTTCCCGTGAGGACGAAATGAAAACGCTCAAGAAACGCCGTCGCGTACAAGTCATTTTGCTGGCCGTCGTGGCCCTAGTTGTGGCCACGGGGTTGATTGGGTATGCGTTGCAGGACGGTATCAACTTTTTCCGCTCCCCTAGCCAGGTGATCGCCGAGCCGCCAAAACCAACCGAAGTGTTCCGCATCGGTGGTCTGGTCGAGGAAGGCTCGATCATTCGCGGGCAGGGCGAAACGGTGCATTTTGTCGTGACTGATGGGGGCGAGAGCGTCCCGGTGGCGTTTACTGGCGTGCTGCCTGATCTGTTTGCTGAAAATCAGGGCATGGTGGGTACGGGTTCTTATGTGAACGGAGTTTTCGAAGCTACTGAAATCCTTGCCAAACACGACGAAACCTACATGCCGAAAGAGGTAGTGGATGCTCTGAAAGAGCAAGGCGTTTATCAGGAAGCTGACGAAAGCTGACCGCAGTTCCGCTGCGTGCCTCCGGCGGGAGTATTTCGGAAAAAGATGAAACGGGCGTTGCGCGCAACAGGCGGGCAGCGCCCTGTTTCGTCGGGCGAACTTAACAGGTTTGAGAAACCGTGTGTCGGACCAAAGGCGGAGGGTGCGATGCAGACGGTGCGACAGATTGCAACTGAAATCGTGGCGCGTGAAGGCGGGTTTGTGGATGATCCGGACGATCCCGGCGGGGCGACCAAATACGGTGTGACCATTCACACAATGCGGCGTCTCGGGCTGGATCTGTCGGGCGATGGGGCGATCAATGGGGCCGATGTGCGAATGCTCAGCAAATCGCATGCTATCGATATCTTTGTGCAGCATTACTTTGAGCATCCCCGACTGAGCCTGCTACCGCAGGTTCTGCACTCAACGGTGTTTGACATGTACGTCAACGCGGGGAGGCAGGCGGTCAAGATCCTTCAGCGTCTGCTGCGCGAGATGGGGTTTGGGGTCGCGGCGGACGGTGTGGTTGGACCGAAAACTGCGCGGGCCTGCCAGAATGCTGCGGACCCTGATCCGGTTGCGTTACGCGATGCCTATGGGGTCGCGCGACGAAACTTTTACTTTCGTCTGGCCGATCACAGACCCGCTTCCCGCAAATACGCCCGGAGCCGGGCTGGTGGTAAAGGCGGGTGGATTCGCCGGGCCGAGGAATTTGTCTCTCCAACCTATCACCTGAGCGATGCAGAGTTTCAAAGGAGGGTTGCGGGATGGGATTGATCTCGAGTGTTTTGACGTTTCTGTTTGGCGGCGGGCGCAACGTCGTTCGTGAAACTACTGAAATTTTTCGGGAAAACGCCGAAAACGGGGCCGAGCGCAGCCTGACGTTGCAGCAACAGGCAATGATTCAGTTCGGCCAGGAATTTCAGGCGCCGCAAAAGGGGACGTTCGATCGGTTCATGGACGGGCTCAACCGGTTGCCGCGCCCGGCGATGGCGCTTGGGACTTTGGGTTTGTTCATCGCCGCAATGGTCGATCCGTTATGGTTCGCGGCGCGGATGCAAGGGATCGCCTTGGTGCCGGAACCGTTGTGGTGGCTGCTTGGGGTGATCGTGTCGTTTTATTTCGGTGCACGTCATCAGGCCAAGGTTCAGGACATGCAGAGAGAAATCACTGCCACGATGCAGCGCACCCCACAGGTGCTGGAAAACTTGCGGGCGTTGAAAGCCATGCGCAGCGATGGAATTGGGGCTGCCGATCCGGGTACAGACGTTGATTTGGCCGAAAGCGCAGGCCATCCGGACGTCAACCCGGCGCTGGAGGATTGGAGGCGTAAACGCGTGGCCTGACCCGCGACACTATGCTCGCCCCAAAGGGGCGAAAGTGATTGGTGCTTGCCCGGCAACGGGATTATATCCGGGGCCATGATTACAGAACTTGGCCACTTTGCCCTGATCCTCGCCTTTCTTGTTGCCATCGTGCAGTCGGTGGTTCCGCTGATTGGTGCCGCCAAACGGTGGCCCGGATGGATGTCCTTCGCCGAACCTGCAGCCATCCTTCAGTTCCTGCTGGTGGGGTTCTCTTTCTGGGCGCTGGTCTGGGCGTTTGTGACCTCGGATTTCTCGCTGCGGGTGGTGGTTGAAAACAGTCATTCCGCCAAACCGATGCTCTACAAGATCAGCGGCACATGGGGGAACCACGAGGGCTCGATGTTGTTGTGGGTACTGATCGTCTCGTTGTTCGGTGCCATGGCCGCGTTTTTTGGAGGCGGTCTGCCACCCACGTTGAAAGCGCGGGTTCTGGCGGTTCAGTCCGCGATCGCTGTGGCGTTCTTTGCCTTCATCCTGTTCACCTCGAACCCGTTTGACCGGCTGATTGTGGCTCCATTTGACGGGCGCGATCTGAACCCGCTGTTGCAGGACCCCGGTTTGGCCTTCCATCCGCCGTTCCTGTATCTGGGTTACGTGGGTTTGAGCATGGCCTTCAGCTTTGCTGTTGCCGCTTTGATTGAGGGGCGCGTGGATGCCGCATGGGGCCGCTGGGTGCGCCCTTGGACGCTGGCCGCCTGGGTGTTCCTGACTATTGGTATCGCGCTGGGGTCTTGGTGGGCGTATTACGAGCTTGGCTGGGGCGGGTTCTGGTTCTGGGACCCTGTCGAAAATGCCTCGTTCATGCCGTGGCTTTTGGCTGCAGCGCTTCTGCACTCAGCTATCGTTGTGGAAAAGCGCGAAGCGTTGAAAAGCTGGACCATTCTGCTGGCGATCATTGCCTTTGGTTTCTCGCTGATCGGCACATTTATTGTGCGGTCGGGGTTGCTGACGTCGGTTCACGCATTCGCCAATGACCCCGAACGCGGTGTGTTCATCCTGTTCATTCTGGTGATCTTCATTGGCGGGTCTCTGACCCTGTTTGCCGCGCGCGCGCAGGCGATGGAGGCCAAGGGCGTCTTTGGCATGGTCAGCCGCGAAAGCGCGCTGATACTGAATAATATCCTGCTGGCCGTCAGCTGTTTCGTCGTGTTCGTCGGGACGATGTGGCCGATGGTGGCCGAAATGGCGTTTGACCGCAAACTGTCGGTCGGGGCGCCGTTCTTCAACTCGGCCTTTACACCGTTCATGGTTGCTTTGGGCATTGCACTGCCAGTGGGTGCGATGTTGCCGTGGAAACGCGGCAAGCTTGGCAAGACCGCTTATTCCCTGCGCTACGCCTTCCTGCTGGCGCTGGCTTTGGCCTTGCTTGTCTGGGCGATGCAAACGGGGCGCAGTGCGCTGGGGCCGGTTGGTCTGTTCCTTGGTGCATGGATCACCTTTGGCGCCGCCATCGATTTGTGGAGCCGCACGGGCCGCAAAGGCAGCCTCAAGCGCCTGTTCCGTTTGCCCGGTGCAGATTGGGGCAAGGCCGTGGCGCATACCGGTCTGGGCGTGACCATGTTTGCCATTGCCGGCTTGACGGCCTGGGAGGTCGAAGACATCCGCGTCGCGCAAGCGGGTCAGCCGTTCGAGGTCGGGCAGTTCACCCTGACCCTGGAAGATGTGCGACGCGTGGAAGGGCCGAACTATTTCTCGACCATGGCAGATGTTCGGGTTGAAAAGAACGGGCGGCCAATGGGCACGCTTCATCCTGAAAAACGGGACTATCCGGTCGCGCGGATGCCCACCACCGAGGCAGCGATCGACTATCGGTTCCTTGGCGACCTCTATGTGGTGATCGGCGACCAGCAAGCCGATGGCGGCTGGGTCATGCGGACTTATATCAAGCCGCTGGCGAACTGGATCTGGGGTGGGTGTATACTGATGGCTCTGGGCGGTTTGCTCAGCCTGTCGGACCGCCGGTTCCGGGTTGCAGCCGGCGCTCGCAAGGCGCCAACGGGTGGAGTACCTGCGGAATGAAACGTCTTATCCTGATCCTGTCTCTGATCGCGTCGCCTTTATTCGCCGTGCAGCCCGACGAGGTGCTGGATGATTCGGTGCTGGAACAACGGGCCCGGGACCTGAGCACCGGGCTGCGCTGTCTGGTGTGTCGTAACGAAAGCATTGATGAAAGCAACGCTGAGCTGGCGCGCGACCTGCGCCTGCTTCTTCGGGAGCGACTGGTCGCCGGTGACACGGACCAAGAGGCGATTGCCTTCATCGTAGATCGTTACGGTGAATATGTTCTGTTGAAACCGACCACGTCAGGCTCGAACCTGATGCTGTGGTTGGCAGGTCCGATCATGTTGCTGATCGCCGCGGCGTTGGGGTGGAGCTTTCTGCACAAGCGGTCTCAGGTTCAAGCCAGCGGTGAAAAGGACAAATTAACCGACGCCGAGAAAGAGCGTTTGCGCCAAATTCTTGAAGACTGACCCAGGGTTCTGCTTTTCCTTCCACTGCATTTCGGTCAGGGTTCCGAAAAGACCGGAAATTTTGGGGAGGGGTTCATGGAATACGAAACAGTCCTGCTGGACATCACGGACGATCTGGCGGTTGTTATCCTGAACCGTCCCGACAAGCTGAATGCACTGACGGCCCAGATGCGGGCCGAGATCACGCACGCCATGAAGCATGCAGCACGTCACGCACGGGCAATTGTTTTGACTGGGTCCGGCGGTGCGTTTTGTTCGGGCCAGGACCTCGGGGATTCCTCCAGCACCGGCAAGATCGATCTGGAACGGACGCTGCGCGATGAATACGAGCCGATGTTGGAGTCGATCTATGATTGTCCGGTTCCCACCATTGCCGCCGTTAACGGGCCGGCCGCCGGGGCAGGGGCGAACCTTGCGCTTTGCGCAGATGTGGTGATCGCAACCGAAAGTGCATATTTCCTTCAGGCCTTTGCCCGAATTGGCTTGTTGCCTGACGCAGGGGGAACGTGGTTTTCGCCGCGTCAGATGGGGTTCGCCAAGGCCATGGGCGCCGCATTATTCGCCGACAAGATCAGTGCGCGGCAGGCGGATGACTGGGGCTTGATCTGGGAGGCTGTGCCCGACGACGCGTTCGACGCCCATTGGCGTAAGCGCGCGGCGTATCTCGCCAGCGGCCCCACAGCCGGGTTCGGAGCGATCAAAAAGGCCATTCGTGGGACTTATGAAAAAACGCTGCCGCAGCAATTGGCGATTGAGGCGCATTTGCAGGGCGATTGCGGGCGCAGCCGCGATTTTGCCGAAGGTGTCGTGGCCTTCATGGAAAAACGCCCCCCGAAATTCGAGGGGCGCTGAAGCTTAGGCGCGACGGCGGCGTCGAGTGCGCCGCTCGGGCGCGGCATCGTCGCCGGTGCCATCCGACGCTGAGGAAAACGGCCCCAGAGCATCGGTGATCTGGTCCAGCGTCGGGCGTGATCCGCGCGGCGTGGTATCCAGAGCCTCGCGCATTTTTCGAATATGGACGGGCATGGTGCCGCAGCAACCGCCAATTATGGTGGCCCCTGCATCGCGTGCCATAACGGAATATTGCGCCATCAGTTCGGGTGTTCCGTCGTAGTGGATGCTGCCATCCACATATTTCGGAATGCCTGCGTTACCTTTGGAAATCAGCGAACGCTCGGTTCCCTGGGCAACAAATCCCAGAACAGTGCGCATGATATCGGACGAGCCGGTACCGCAATTTGCCCCAAAGGCAATCGGTGGGTTCGGCAGGGTTTCGACCAACTGCGCCAGATCGGCAGAGGTGACACCCATCATGGTGCGCCCGGCAGTGTCAAAGCTCATGGTACCGCACCACGGCATGTCGGCCAACGCAAACGCCTCGGTCGCTGCGCGGAATTCTTCGGGGGCGCTGATCGTTTCGACCCACAGAACGTCCGCGCCACCTTCCTTGAGCGCCTCGGCCTGCTCATGAAACATTTCAACGGCGTCCGCGTGCGACAGGCTGCCGACGGGCTCCATGATTTCACCGGTCGGACCAACCGAACCGGCGACGACAACGGTGCGACCGGCCTTATCGGCGATTTCGCGGCCCAATTCAGCACCAATGCGGTTCAGTTCGGCCACCCGATCCTGCGCATCATGCAGTTTCAGACGCGCGGCGGTTCCCCCAAAAGTATTGGTGAGGAACAGATCGCTGCCCGCATCTACCCAACCTTGGTAAAGCGCCCGGATCTTTTCGGGCGAATCCACGTTCCACAGCTCGGGTGCGTCGCCTGATTGCAGGCCCATGTTGAACAGATTGGTTCCTGTTGCCCCATCGGCCAGAATAGCATCGTTGGTTTCGAGTAGCTTGCTCAGTGCATTTGTCATTGGGGTGTTCCAAAAAAGGCAGAAAAGCCTGATAAATATAGAGACGCCCCGTGTCTCACGACCGGGGCGTTAAATCAAATTCATAAATCTCATGAAGATCATGAGGTAGGCGCTAAGGCCTTAGTCTGTTTCGCTGAGGACCTGCGATTTGGCTTCGGGCAGAAGCTCAGCCATCTTGGCCCGGATTTCTTCGTCCGAGGACAGAGCACCCAGGTCGCCGGAAACTTTGCGCACAACGTCTTCGTGGCCAACTTCTTCCATATCGGCGATCACGACGGTTTTAGCGTAGTCTTCGGCATCTGCACCGGATTTGCCCAGCTTCTCTGCGGCCCACAAGCCAAGCAGCTTGTTGCAGCGGGCCTGTGCCTTGAACTGCATTTCCTCATCATGAGCAAATTTGGCTTCAAAGGCGTTTTCGCGTTCGTCAAACGTGGTCATTGGTTGGGGACCCCTTGGATTACAACTTCTTCCCAGATGATATGACTATACGTGCAGCTGTTCGCAAGGGAATTGCGCTGCGTCAAAGCCCCTCGGGTCAGTAAACTTGCGGGAAAGGGGGGCTTGCACTATGAGAACGCCAACGTGAGGGGACTCATTCCCTCTGTTCAGAGTGGAAAGGTCGCTTATGGCGCGTCGCAAGAAAATCTATGAAGGTAAGGCCAAGATTCTTTACGAAGGACCCGAGCCGGGCACCATCGTTCAGTATTTCAAGGACGACGCCACCGCGTTCAACGCCGAGAAGAAGGACGTGATCGACGGCAAGGGCGTGCTGAACAACCGCCTGAGCGAGTTCTTCATGAATGGTCTGGCCCAGATTGGCGTGCCGACCCACTTTATCCGCCGTCTGAACATGCGTGAACAACTGGTGCGCAGCTGCGAGATCGTGCCGCTGGAAGTGATCGTGCGCAACTATGCCGCCGGGTCGATGTCGAAACGCCTGGGCATTGCCGAGGGCACGCAATTGCCGCGTCCGATCGTGGAATACTGCTACAAAGACGACGCGCTGGGTGATCCTCTGGTCACCGAGGAACATATCGCTGCCTTTGGCTGGGCCAGCCAGCAGGACATGGAGGACATCCTCAGCCTCGCGCTGCGGGTGAATGACTTCATGAGCGGTGTGATGCTGGCAGTTGGAATCCGTCTAGTCGACTTCAAGATTGAGATCGGGCGTGTCTATGACGGCGACTACCAACGTCTGATCATCGCGGATGAGATCAGCCCTGACAGCTGCCGCTTGTGGGATATCGAGACCGGTCAGAAGCTGGACAAGGACGTGTTTCGCCGCGATCTGGGCAGCCTGACCGATGCCTATTCCGAGGTTGCGCGCCGTCTGGGCGTCTTGCCGAAAAGCAACGTGACCAAGCCGACGCTGATCAACTAAGCGTTTCGGTGCAGTTACGTTGAAAGCGCTGTCCATTCAGACGGCGCTTTTTTCTTTTGCTCTAGTGGTTTGACAGCGCGCCCGGTCCTTCGCATTGTCGGGGCAGGTACAACCAGGGTGGTCCCGACATGGCCGAATTGTTCGATCAGGCTGTCTTTCTGAAGTTCCTCGCGGCGCTGCTGGCGATTTTTAATCCGCTGTACGGCATTCCGATTTTCCTGAGCATGACCGAAGGCTATTCGGCGCCCGAGCGCAAGCGCGTTGCGCTGATCGTCACGGGCACCGTTGTGATCGTGGCCCTGATCGCTGTGCTGGTAGGCGAAGAGGTGCTGGCCATCTTCGGCATCGACATCCCGTCGTTCCGCATTGCCGGTGGGTTGATCATTCTGGGGGTGGGCATGTCGATGCTGAACGCCTCGGACCGGCCACAAGGCGATCAGCAGGCAGTGGAAGAAGGCGCCAAGAAGAAAAGCAACATCGCCGTTGTGCCGTTGGCGATTCCTCTGACAATCGGACCGGGGACCATTGCGACCACGATTGTCTTTGCCCACACGCTGTCGGACGGGGCCGAGATTGTAACCTTGGGGTCCGCGGTGCTGATTGCCTGCGCGATCGTGGGGCTGGGGTTACTGTTCGCTGACCCGATCTCGCGGTTTTTTGGACCGACCATGATCAACGTCATCACCCGCGTCATGGCGATTATCCTGGTCGCCGTGGCCGTTGAGATGGTGCTGACCGGCACGTTTAACGCAATAGAAGCGCGCTTTCCCAGTTTGAGCGGTGGAGGCTGATCGGCCAACCTGCGTCAAACTGTATTCTGACAAGGGTTGTCGAACGCTGTTTCGCACGCTATCCCCCGCGCAACGGAACGGGCCTGAAACCACGGCCCTCAGCTGGAGTTGCGGGAATGAAAGCACGGGTGCATGTGATGCTGAAGAACGGGGTCCTCGACCCGCAGGGTGAGGCCGTACGGCACGCTTTGGGCGCCATGGGCTTTGATCAGGTCGAAGGCGTGCGTCAGGGCAAGGTGATCGACCTTGAACTGGCCGAAGGCGCGACCGAGGCCGACATCACCGAGATGTGCGAAAAGCTGTTGGCCAACACCGTCATCGAACGCTACGAGATCGAACTGGTCTGACTTGATGCGGGCGGCCCGTCTGATCACCTATCGTCAACCGCTTGAGGTGACGACCATTCCCGACCCGGAACCGGCCGAGGACGGCGTTGTCGTCCGGGTGCTGGCCTGCGGCGTTTGCCGGTCGGATTGGCATGCGTGGTCGGGGTCTGATCCCGATGTGATCTTGCCGATGACACCCGGGCATGAATACTGCGGCGAGGTTGTCGCAGTTGGTGCACGTGTAAATCGCTGGAAGGTCGGGGATAGGGTGATCGCGCCCTTCATTTTGGCCTGCGGCCATTGCCCGGACTGTGCGCAGGGGCATCAGACGATCTGCTCGGATCAGGTGGTGCCCGGTTTTACCTGCGACGGGGCCTTTGCCGAATACATTGCCGTCGCGCATGCTGACGCCAACTTGACTGCCCTGCCGGACACGCTTGCACCGGAAATTGCAGCGGCCTTGGGCTGCCGGGTAACCACCGCGTGGCAGGCATTGGTCGGTCGAGCTCAAATACAGGGCGGCGAGTGGCTGGCCATATTCGGCGGTGGCGGTGTAGGTATCTCGACGCTCTTGCTGGGCAAGGCGCTGGGTGCGCGCGTCGTGGTGGTCGATATCGCGGACGACAAGCTGGCCTATGCCAAAAGCCTTGGTGCCGATGCGGTCATCAATGCGGCCACCGGTATTGCGCCGGAGGCCGTGAAAGAAATCACCAACGGCGGGGCGCACATCGCGATTGAGGCGCTGGGGATCGAAACGACCACCGTTGCTGCCGTAAACTCACTGCGCAAGCTGGGCCGCATGGTGCAAATTGGAATGCCGACCGGGCAGCATTCGAACATGTCCCTGCCGATGGACGTGCTGTATTCCGGGCAGCTGGCCATCTACGGCACCCGCGGGATGCCAAGCTGGCGCTATCCGTCGCTGTTGTCGCTGATTTCCGGGGGCAGTGTTGATCTGAGCCCGCTGGTGACGCGAAAAATAACTCTGAACCAGGTGAGTGACGAGCTTGCCGCCTTTGACCACCCAGCGCCACCCGGTGTTGCCGTGGTCACCGATTTTGTCTGTTAGGAGGGTCCGCAATGCGCGCAGCCGTCATCGTTTTCCCCGGTTCGAACTGTGACCGGGACCTTGCAGTGGCCTTTGAACAGGCTGGGTTTCAGGTCGATATGGTCTGGCACAAGGATGCCGCGCTGCCCGAGGGTATCGACATCGTGGGCGTACCCGGCGGGTTCTCGTATGGTGATTACCTGCGCTGTGGAGCTATCGCCGCACAATCGCCGATCTGCAAGGCCGTGGTCGATCACACCAACCGTGGCGGGTACGCCGTGGGTGTCTGCAACGGGTTTCAGATTCTGACCGAGACCGGAATTCTGCCCGGCGCCCTGCTGCGCAACGCAGGATTGAAGTACATCTGCAAGACCGTCGGCCTTAAGGTGGAAACCAGCGACAGCGCCTTTACCCAAGGCTATAACGCAGGCGACGTGATCGGGATTCCGATCGCCCACCATGACGGAAACTATTTTGCTGACGACGCCACATTGTCCACGCTTCAGGATCAAGATCGGATCGCATTCACCTATACCGAGAATCCGAATGGATCGGTCGGTGACATCGCCGGTATCCTATCGGAAAACCGCAGAGTTCTCGGGATGATGCCCCACCCGGAACGCGCGGCCGATGCAGGCCACGGAGGCACCGATGGAACGGCATTGTTCCGCGCATTGTCCGGTGTTCTCGCACCAGCGTGACTTGAGGTTACGCTTCAGCAAGCGTAATTTTCACGGATGAGCTCCGATGTTCAATATGGCCGGTCCTTTTTGAAAAAACCGTTTCGCGGTGCCCCTCTTGGGTGGCGCCTGCGCTTGGCTGTGATCGCTCTGCTGGTTGCCGCTTGCGCGACGATCTGGGTTACGAACCGTCTGTTGACCGACAGGTTCACAGAGTCGACCCGCAACCGCGCCGAAGTGCGTCTGGCGTTATACTCCGGCAACCTGCTGAGTGAACTGCGCAGAAATGCAATTGTACCGCAATTGCTATCCCGCGATCCCACATTGATCTCGGCGCTCCAGTCCAGTGATTATTCCTTGTCCAGCCAGCGCCTGATCTCATTTGTCGAAGAGATCGGTGCCGCATCCTTGATGTTGTTGGACCGGGATGGTCTTGCGCGGGCGGCAACAGACAGAAATAGGCTGGGCGAAGCGCATCGCAGTTCGCCCTATTTCATAGATGCCTTACGCTCGAATGCCACAATTTTTACGGTTATTCCGAAGGAGTCCGGTGGCTACAGCTTCGTCTATTCCCGCCGCATCGACGCCAATGGCGATGTACTTGGTGTAATTGTCGTTGAGGTCGATCTGCACAAATTCGAGTTGACCTGGGCCGGTATCTCAGACGCGGTGATGGTTACAGACAGCACAGGAACCATCATTTTGTCGACCGAGCCGCAGTGGCGCGGGCTGGATGAAAACGCCGCCATGCTGCGTCAGCCGCCGGAAGGCGCTATCCAGCGCGCGATCCGGGCAACAGCGGATTGGACCGCTCCTCTACCACCTGATGCCTACCTACAGGGCGAGGCCGTGATGCGAATGGAAACGCGTATTCCGTTCCGCGGTTGGCAAATGACATCGTTCACGACTTATGCCTCGATCAGGGAAAAGGTGAACAGCGTCCTTGCGCTTGAGATCATGGGATTTGCGATTCTTTTGGCGCTGGCCTTTTACGCGCTTAGCCGTCGAGCGACGTTCCGGATGGCATTGTTCCAGCGTGAGTCGGCAGAGCTTCGCGCATTGAACATGCGGCTACAGCGGGAAATTGCTGAGCGGGAAAGGGTTGAAAAGACACTGGAAGTTGCCGAGCAGACGCTGGCGCAAAGTTCGAAACTGGCCGCTCTGGGTGAGATGTCAGCGGCCGTCAGTCATGAGCTTAATCAACCGCTGGCTGCAATGAAAACCTATCTGGCGGGCGCGCGTTTACTGCTGCGCAGGAACCGCCCGGAAGAGGCCTTGGCCAGCTTCGGCCGCATCGACGGTCTGATCGAACGGATGGGCGCGATTACACGGCAACTCAAATCTTACGCACGCAAGGGTGCGGACGCGTTTTCCCCTGTAAATCTTGGTGAAGCACTGGCCTCATCCCTGTCGATGATGGAACCGCAACTGCGGCAACGCGATGTAAAAATAACTCAAATTCTTCCCGAGGAACCTGTTATAGTGATGGGGGATCGGATGCGGATAGAACAGGTTATGGTCAACCTCTTGCGCAACGCGCTGGATGCCACCAAATCAGTATCAGAGCCGGATGTGGAAATCATCCTGGCGGCGGGTGACATGGCGGTGCTGACCGTGCGCGACAATGGTCACGGAATCGAAAATATCGAGAACCTGTTTGAACCGTTTTATACCACCAAGCAGCCCGGAGACGGGGTCGGTTTGGGACTTGCCATCTCTTCTGGTATCGTGAACGACCACGGGGGACGGCTGACTGCCCGCAACAGCCAGCAAGGTGGTGCGGTGTTTGAGATGCAGTTGCCGATACTGGGAAGCGATGGCCTTGAGGCCGCTGAATAACAAAGGAATTACTATGGCACAGGCCATGAAAATCGCCATTGTTGATGACGAACAGGACATGCGCCAGTCGATCAGCCAATGGCTGGCGCTGTCGGGATATGACACCGAAACCTTCTCGAGCGCCGAAGATGCGCTGAAAGTACTGGGGCCGGATTATCCGGGTATTGTCATCTCGGACATCAAGATGCCTGGCATGGACGGCATTCAGCTTCTGAAAAAGCTGATGGGCGCGGACAGCACTTTGCCGGTCATCATGATTACGGGTCACGGTGACGTTCCGATGGCGGTTGAGGCGATGCGCGTCGGAGCTTTTGACTTCCTTGAAAAGCCCTTCAACCCCGATCGGATGTCCGAACTGGCCAAACGCGCCAGCAATGCACGCCGTCTTACGCTGGATAATCGGGCGTTGCGGCGTGAGCTATCGGATGGCACCCAGATCATGAACAAGTTGATCGGTGCCAGCCCGGTGATGGAACGTCTTCGCGAAGACATTCTGGATTTGGGGCAGGCGGACGGCCACGTTTTGATTGATGGCGAGACTGGTACTGGCAAAACGCTGGTTGCACACGCTCTGCATGCTGTCGGCAGCCGGGCTGGTAAGAAATTCGTTCTGGTGTCCTGTGCGGCGTTGGAAGAAGAGGTTCTGTCCAAACGTCTGTTTGGCCCGATGCTGCCTGAAGATGCCCAATTGCCGGCCATTGAGGAGGCGCGCGGGGGTACTCTGGTTCTTGAAGACGTTGAAGCACTCAGCGACACGCTTCAGGCTCGGCTGCTGAGCGTCATGAACGATCAGGGAACGCCAGCCGAGACACGGATCGTCGCGATTTCCAATCTGCAAGAGGCCGGAAAAACCAGCGAAGACGTGCTGCGCCCAGACCTGTTCTACCGTTTGGCTGCTCTGCGGATCACAATGCCCCCGCTGCGCCAGCGCGGCGAGGACATCCTGACGCTGTTCACCCGCCTTAGCGAGCAGTTTGCCGAGGAATACGGCTGTGATGCACCGCAGGTCAGCGCCCAAGAAGCTGCGCAACTGCTGCAGGCGCCTTGGCCAGGCAACGTGCGACAACTGATCAATATTGCCGAACGCGCCGTGCTGCAGTCTCGCCGTGGATCGGGCACGATTGCGTCGCTGCTGATGTCGGATCACGAGGAAATGCAGCCTGTGATGACGACCGAGGGCAAACCACTCAAGGAATATGTCGAAGCGTTTGAGCGGATGCTAATCGACAACACAATGCGTCGCCACAAGGGTTCGATTGCGTCTGTGATGGAAGAACTGTGTCTGCCGCGGCGAACGCTGAACGAGAAGATGGCCAAATACGGCCTGCAGCGTTCGGATTACCTGTAATTGGGCAGGGGGCTCTGCCCCCGCCGCCCTTTGGGCGAATCCCCTAGGAAATTTTTGACCAGATGAAGGGATCCTGATCGGTGTTCGGGACCCTTGGTGCAGTTTGCCCATTGTCTTTTCCACAGGACTGCTTTTATTGTGTCCGAACGGGCCGGGCCGGTTTTCAGCCCCTAAGCCCCGAATCTTTGAGTTTCGCTGCTCTGCCGCGGATGGCTATAATCCCACGAGGCAAAGCAGACCGATTAGGCCCCAGGTTGGGGCAAATGAACGCCTGAGCCCGCTGATGCGGGCGAAAGGAATATAATGGGCAGACAGCGGTGAGCCGCGTCTGTCGGAGAAGAACCGCGATGACGCGCGCGCAACGATCGAGAATACGGGCAGGGGGCCACAGTGCCAGACCCTGCCGCGCGCCGTCCGATATCGCCCTGACAAGACACCACCCCAAAAGCGCCTGTCCCCCCGGACGGGTCAGGACAACGCGTTTGGCGCGGTGCACCAAGGACACATGGCTAAGAAAATGCTTATCGATGCCACCCACGCGGAAGAGACCCGCGTTGTGGTGGTCGACGGAAACAAGGTTGAGGAGTTCGACTTTGAATCCGAAAACAAACGCCAGCTTGCCGGCAACATCTACCTTGCAAAAGTAACACGGGTCGAACCGTCGCTGCAGGCGGCTTTTGTGGACTACGGCGGAAACCGGCATGGTTTCCTCGCGTTCTCGGAAATTCACCCGGATTATTACCAGATCCCGGTCGCCGACCGCGAAGCGCTTATGGAAGAAGAGCGCGCCTATGCCGAGGCGATGAAAGCCCGGGATGAGGCCGAAGAGGCCAAGCCCAAGAAACGCCGCTCGCGGTCGCGCACCAAGGCAGCGGATGTGAAATCGGACGATCCGGTCGAAACGATTGAGGTTTCTTCTGAGCCTTCGGGCATGGAAACGATCGATCTGGACGAAGGGGAAGAGGGCGCTGATCTGTCGGTTCCCGAAGGCACCTCTCCGATGGATCATGTCGCTGAGACCCCGGTCGAAGAACCCTCAGATGAGGCGTCGGAGGAGGCTGAAGCCCCCGCAGAGGAAGCTGCGGTTGCGGAAGAACCCGCTGCTGAGGTCGAGGCAGGCGTGACTGACGCATCGGAAACGGCGACGGCGGAAGCCGAAGAACCCGAGGGTGAAACGGTTGAGGCATCTGCCGAGGCTGACGTCGAGAGTGCGGCTGATGAGGCCGGCGCTGCCGAGGACGCACCGGCGGAAGAGACCGCAGCAGACGAGAACAAGACTGAAGCTGACAACGAGGCCGAGGAAGAGTCTCGCCCTGATGCGTCCGCCAAGGATGACAGCATCGAGTCGGTGGCCGATGAGGATGACAGCGAAGACATTCGTCCGCCGCGCAAACCGCGTCCGCGTCGCTATAAGATTCAGGAAGTCATCAAGGTTCGTCAGGTCCTGCTGGTGCAGGTCGTCAAGGAAGAGCGTGGCAACAAGGGAGCGGCGCTGACCACTTACCTGTCGCTGGCCGGTCGCTACTGCGTTCTGATGCCGAACACCGCGCGTGGTGGCGGGATCAGCCGCAAGATCACCAACGCGCCGGACCGTAAGAAGCTGAAAGAGATCGCCTCGGAAATCGACGTTCCGACCGGAGCGGGCCTGATCATCCGAACCGCGGGCGCCAAGCGCACCAAGTCCGAGATCAAGCGCGACTACGAGTACCTGCAGCGGATGTGGGAACAGATCCGCGAACTGACCCTGCAATCCATTGCGCCTGCGAAAATCTATGAAGAAGGCGACCTGATCAAACGCTCGATTCGCGACCTTTATAATCGCGATATCGACGAGGTTCTGGTCGAAGGTGAGGGCGGTTACCGCATCGCCAAGGACTTCATGAAGATGATCATGCCGTCCCACGCAAAGAACGTGAAACGGTATGAGGATGCGCTGCCGCTGTTCGCACGCTATCAGGTGGAAAGCTACCTGACGGGCATGTTCAACCCGACAGTGCAGCTGAAATCCGGTGGCTACATCGTGATCGGCGTCACCGAGGCGCTGGTAGCGATCGACGTGAACTCGGGCCGGGCAACCAAGGAAGGTTCGATCGAGGAAACCGCGCTCAAAACCAACCTTGAAGCTGCCGAAGAAGTGGCGCGTCAGCTGCGCCTGCGCGACCTGGCCGGTCTGATCGTCATCGACTTCATCGACATGGACGAGCGCAAGAACAACTCGGCCGTCGAAAAGCGCCTGAAGGAAAAGCTCAAAACCGACCGCGCGCGCATTCAGGTGGGCCGAATTTCCGGCTTTGGCCTGATGGAGATGAGCCGTCAGCGTCTGCGCCCCGGTATGCTTGAGGCGACGACACAGCCATGCCCGTCGTGCCACGGCACCGGTTTGATCCGTTCCGACGACAACATGGCGCTGACTATCCTGCGCCAGATCGAAGAGGAAGGCACCCGCCGCCGCTCGCGCGAGGTTCTGGTGCGTTGCCCGGTCAGCATCGCCAACTTCCTGATGAACCAGAAACGCGAGCATATCGCGCAGATCGAAGCGCGTTATGGTCTGTCGGTTCGGGTCGAAGGTGATGTGCACCTAGTCAGCCCTGATTTCTCGATGGAGAAGTTCAAGACCGCCAGCCGCGTCGTGCCCGAGGCTACAGCACCGGTGGTGTCGGTGGACGCCTCGCTGATGGATTTGGTAGACGCGGACGAAGAAGAAGCGGTCGTCGAAGAAGAAGCGGTTCAGACCGACGAAGAGACTAAGCCTAAGCGCAAGCGTCGTCGCCGTCGCCGCAAGAAGAGCAATACGGCTGGTGAAACGCCTGAAACTTCGACCGACGAAGAGGCTTCTGCTGAGGCGGACGAAGAGCCCGGGTCAGAGCCCGAGGCGGAAGAGGCTGCTCAGGAAGAGACAACCGAAAAACCCAAGCGTCGCCGGGCTCCGCGCCGCAAGAAGAAGGATGCGGACCCTGTCGAAGCGGCGGAGGAAAGCCCGGTTGAGCCCGTCGCTGAAGCGGTAGAAGAAGCCCCTGCGCCCGAAGCCGAGGCCGTGACGGAGCCCGAAGCAGAAGAGGCCAGCGAACAGCCCGAACCCGTTGAGGTTGCGGAAGAGGCACCTGAGGCTGAGTCTGAGGAAGCAAGCGAACCGGAGACCGAAGAAGTGGCCGAACCCTTTGCTGAAACTGTGGAAGCGGTCGAGGCTGTGGAAACCGTTGAGGTTGAGGTCGCAGTAGAAGAGGTGGTCGAAGAGACCCCGGAACCTGTTCTTGAGGTTGTGGCGAAAGAGCCCGAACAGCCCAGCGAACCCGCCAAGCCGAAACGGCGCGGCTGGTGGTCATTGGGGCAATAAGAGAAAAAGGCGGGCTTCGGGCCCGCCTTTTTCTTGGTCCGGATGTTTTTCTGCCTCAGCCTGCTTTTTGGATAAGGTAGATTTGGTGTCCGTCCGCGTCCTCTTGCGACAACAGTTGGTGCCCGCTTTCAGCGCAGAAATGCGGAACATCGATGATGGCGGCGGGATCATCGGCCAAAACGCGCAAAACCGACCCCGAAGGCATCGATTTGAGGCGTTTTCTGGCTTTCAGGACGGGCAAGGGGCACAACAGACCCAGCGCATCCAGCGTTTCAGTGGGATTTGACATGAGGTTGAGATATTTCCACTTTGCCTGACTGTCCAGCACCGACGCACGGGGATGTGACCGAATGGCCCCGTGACGCGGCTGGTTGGATACCCTATGTGCTGATCCATGTTCGGAATTGATATCATCGACGCAGGCCTGCTGCCTGCCATGTTCATCGCGATGCTGGGCGGGCTGATCAGCTTTCTGTCGCCTTGCGTGCTGCCCATCGTGCCGCCCTATCTGGCATATATGAGCGGTGTGACAATCAATGAGATGCAGGATGAGGCCGCGGCGCGGCGCAAGGCGACCATGTCCGCGCTGTTCTTTGTGCTGGGCCTGTCGACGGTGTTCCTGCTACTGGGTTTCACGGCTTCGGCTTTCGGGGCGTTTGTGCTGCAGAATCAGGTGTTGTTTGCCAAGCTGTCAGGCGCGGTCGTGATCGTTTTCGGGCTACACTTCCTGAACGTGTTCCGCATTCCCTTCCTGGATCGAGAAGCGCGGATCGACGCGGGTGATTCCGGAGGCTCAGTCTTTGGCGCCTATATTCTGGGGCTGGCATTTGCGTTCGGATGGACGCCGTGCATTGGCCCGCAGTTGGGTGCGATCCTGTCGCTGGCCGCGTCAGAGGCCTCGGTTGCACGAGGCACCTTGTTGCTGGGTGTCTATGCCGCAGGACTGGGCATTCCGTTCCTGCTGGCGGCGATGTTCCTGAACCGGTCGATGTCGGTGATGAACCGGATCAAGCCCCACATGGGCACGATCGAAAAGGTCATGGGTGGTCTGCTGCTGTTCGTCGGCATCATGCTGATCACCGGCCTGTTCACCGAATTCAGCTGGTGGCTGTTGGAGACCTTCCCGGCGCTGGCCAATTTCGGGTAAATTGCTGATCCGACTTACCTTGCCGGTAAGGCTGCGCTAACCTGCGCCACAGAAGGTAAGGGCATGAGCAGTCACACAAATCAGCCTCGGGTGCGCAGGCGTCGGGTGTTCTACATTCCCGGCTATGATCCGATTCATCCGCGCCGATATCGCGAGCTGTACCGCAAGGAAAGCCGGGCGCAGGCAGAGATATCCGGCTATCAGGTTTCGATTTCGCCAAAGTCGGGTGAGGGGCCATACGGCTGGCACGTTCGTTCCCATCAGGACGGTGTCGACGTCGAGGCGGATATCGACGTTTTGGTCTGGTCGGATATCGTGCGCGACAGCATGTCGAACTCGATCCCCGCGACATATTTGCAACTGTTGCGGACCGCGTGGACGTATATCGGGTCCGGTGCGTTGTGGCGCCTGATGCGGCTGCGCAAGGGGCCGGTGATCGCCGCGCTTTACCCTGTTGGAATGCTCATTGTGCAATTGGCGGTGGCGCTTTTGGTGGCGTGGGCCGTGGCTGCGCTGCTTTGGTCCATCGCAGAGTGGTTTGCCTTGGTGCCATCGATTGCCGCCGCATTTACCCTGCTGCAATGGTTCCGCAAAATCGACAACCGTCTGTTTGTCTATTACCTGATGCACGACTACGCCTATTCAGCCGTGCAGAACGGCGCTGTTCCGGTGGAACTGAAGACCCGGTTGCGGGCATTCACCTCTCATATTCGAAACGCACTTGAGGCCGAAGTGGACGAGGTTCTGGTCGTCGGCCATTCCTCGGGCGCGCATCTTGGGGTAACGGTTCTGGCTGATCTGATCCGCGAAGCCGGGCTGTCTGATACCCGACCGGCACTGTCCTTTCTGACTTTGGGGCAGGTGGTGCCGATGGTTTCGTTTCTGCCCGACGCGGAAGACCTGCGCACTGATCTGCAATTCCTGTCCGAGCAACCCGATATCACCTGGGTTGATGTGTCCGCGCCTGGCGACGGGTGTGCGTTTGCCCTATGTGACCCGGTGAGTGTCAGCGGCGTGGCGATCGACCAAAAGCGCTGGCCTTTGGTCCTTTCGGCAGCATTCACGCAAACCCTGTCACCAGAGCGTTGGCAGGAACTGCGCTGGCGCTTTTTCCGGCTACATTTCCAGTATCTCTGCGCATTTGATCGCCCCAGAGACTACGACTATTTCCGTATCACCGCAGGCCCTTTGACCCTGGGCCAGCGGTTTGACGGGCGCGCGCCTTCGAAATCACGGATCGAGCAGCCAATCTCGAAATACAGATCAGTGCGATCATGAAACCGCCAAAGCCATCGCCTCGTCCGGACAAGGTATCGTTGTGGCGGTATCTGAAACTGTTCCGCAAGGACCTGCTGTCGGCGCAGCCGCAACGGCTTTATCGCGCATGGATGGCTGAGTTTCGCACGCCGTTCTTCCGATCTTACATGATCAACCAGCCCGAGCTTGTGGAAACGGTTCTCAAGAAACGCCCCGACGATTTTCCCAAATCCGGTCGCATCAGCGAGGGGTTGCGCCCGCTGCTGGGAGACTCGGTCTTTCTGACCAATGGTGAGACTTGGAAAAGACAGCGCCGGATCATCGATCCGGCATTTGAGGGCGGACGGCTGAAGGATACCTTTCCGGCCATGCTGGAGGCCGCCGAAGCCTGCGTTTCACGGTTGAAAGGGCAGGCGGGTGATGTGATCGAATGCGAGGAACTCACAAGCCACGCCGCTGCAGATGTGATTTTCCGAACCCTTTTCTCGGTGCCTATCGAAAATGAGGTGGCGTCACAGGTGTTCGAAAAGTTTCGGGCCTATCAGCGGCAACAACCTTTGCTGAACATCGCAGCATTTATCCCGTTGCCGCGTTGGGTGCCGCGCTTGCACGCTCGGAAAACGCGCCACAACGCCAAGGATATCCGCGCGTTGATCCAGCAGCTTACAGCGGAGCGGGCAAAACTGATTGCCTTGGGTCAGGCTCCCGACGATCTCGCCACCAAGATCATGACCACGCCCGATCCCGAAACCGGACAGTGTTTTGACACGCAAGAGATGGTGGATCAGGTCGCTATCTTCTTCTTAGCGGGGCATGAGACCAGTGCATCGGCATTAGCGTGGACCCTCTACCTAATGGCGCTGTACCCTGAATGGCAGGAAAAGCTGAGCGCTGAGACAGGCTTTCTGGACGATCCCAGCTTTGCCACCGTATCCAAACTGCGCCTTAGCCGGGATGTCTTCCGCGAGGCGCTGCGCCTGTATCCTCCGGTGCCGATGATGGTGCGAGAGGCGACCTGTCCGGAACAATTCCGGGGCAGGGAGGTCGCCGAAGGGTCGCAGATCGTCATCAGCCCCTGGCATCTGCACCGGCAGGAACGTCTCTGGGACCACCCCGACGATTTTGACCCCACCCGCTGGACCACCGACAACGGCAAGTCATGCCAGCGGCAGGCCTTTATCCCGTTTTCGGCAGGCCCGCGTGTCTGCACCGGGGCTGGGTTTGCGATGGTCGAAGGGCCCTTGTTGTTGTCGATGTTGCTGCGGCACTTCCGATTTGAACTGGTCGAGGGCCGCACGCCCGTTCCGGTGGCACATCTAACGGTGCGGTCGAAGGACGGCATTTGGTTGCGCGTGGTTGAGCGCTAACAAACTACCATCACTCTGCGCCTTGCTGTATGCGATGGAAAACGCGGAATCATCATTAAACGGGAAAGTCTTATGTCCAAAGCAGAACAGCGCGAACAAATGTCCAACGGCGCGGGTTTCATTGCAGCCCTGGATCAAAGTGGCGGCTCGACACCCAAGGCGCTGGCGCTTTACGGGGTTGAGGCCTCGGAATACAGCTCGGACGAAGAGATGTTCGGTGAAATCCAGAAAATGCGCGCCCGCATCATTCTGGCTGATGACTTTACCAAGGACAAAGTGATCGGCGCGATCCTGTTTGAACGCACGCTGGGCGAAGAGATCGACGGTCGCAAGGTTGCGGATTACCTGTGGTCGCAGAAAGGCATCGTTCCGTTCCTGAAGATCGACAAAGGGCTGGAGGATCAGGCAAACGGCGTTCAGATGATGAAACCGATCCCAGGTCTGGCGGATACTCTGGCCAAGGCCGATGGCGTATTCGGCACCAAAGAGCGTTCGGTGATCCACGAAGCCAATGCCGAAGGTATTGCCGCTGTGGTGGCTCAGCAGTTCGACGTGGCCCGTGAAGTTGTCACCGCAGGCATGGTCCCGATTGTCGAGCCAGAAGTGAACATAAACTCGGACACCAAAGCTGAAGCTGAGGACATCCTGAAGGCCGAAATCCTGAAAAACCTCGACCAACTGGCCGAGGGTCAGGACATCATGCTGAAGCTGACCATCCCCAGCCAGGCGAACCTGTATGACGAACTGGCCGATCATCCGCGCGTGGTCCGCGTCGTGGCGCTGTCGGGCGGCTATTCGACCGAGCAGGCCTGTGATCTGTTGGATCAGAACGGCAAGATGATTGCTTCGTTCTCGCGCGCGCTGACCGAGGGGCTGTCGAAGCAGCAATCGGATGCCGAATTCAACGCTGCGCTGGGTGGCAACATCGACAAGATCTTCCGCGCCTCGGTCTAAGGGGCGTTAAACCGGCTTGGTGAATTCGCGGCGCATTTGCGCCGCTTTTTCACGCATGGAACACCCAATGGCGTGGTCGTTCACCAGCCCCATGGCCTGCATGAAGGCAAACACCGTGGTTGGGCCAACGAACTTCCAGCCGCGTTTCTTCAAATCCTTAGACATCGCAATGGATTCGGCTGAGGTCGACGCTGTCTGTGGCTCGGGAGGGTTGTCTGCCTCATACCGCCAGACGTAAGCGGCGATGGATCCTTCAGTCGCCACAAGCTCCTGCGCGCGGCGGGCGTTGTTGATGACCGCTTCGATCTTGCCGCGATGCCGGATAATGCCCGCGTCCTGCAGAAGACGTTCGACATCCGCTTCCTCAAACTTGGCTACCGCGCTGAAATCGAACTGCTTAAACGCTTTGCGGAAGTTTTCGCGCTTGGCCAGAATAGTGCGCCAACTGAGGCCTGACTGAAAGCTCTCAAGGCACAGTTTTTCGAACAGGCGTTGATCGTCAGCCACCGGGTAACCCCATTCGTTGTCGTGGTATTCAAAGAACTCTGGTGCTGCCTGACACCATGCACAACGTGGTTGGCCATCCGGGCCCGAAACGATTTTGGTCATGGAAACCTCAGGTCAAAAGAAAGTTCAGGCGGGTGTCTGCTCGGGCAGGTTCCAACTCAAGAACCTCGGCTGTCACCACATTGGCAACAACAAAAGGATCCTGATCGACGAAATGGGTCACCGCATCCTGACTGTCTGCTACGGCCAGAATGCCACCACCAACGCCCGGTTTCAAACTTCCGGCAAGCAGGAACATACCGGTGTCGAAACCCTGTTTCAGCCAGGCGCGGTGCCCGTCCAAATGATCAGGGGCGAGGTTCTTGTTTTCGGAAAAGCGCAGTAAAATTATATACATGAGAAACCTTCCTCAGGTCGCGTCGGGTTGTGGTAAAAGATGGTCCAGCCAGATATTCAGTTGCTGCACCTCGCGGTTAATGAAGGCCTCGTCCTGATAAGCCTGCGCAAGCGTTGCGATGCCCTGGCTTTGTGCCAACAGCCGCATAGCCAAATCCGGTGCATCTTCCGAAAGGCCAGTTGCAGAAAACTGCCGCTCCAACCAGTCGCGGAACAGGTCGAACAACAAGTTGGCGTCGTCTTGTGCGCTGTGTTCAAGTTTCGACAATTCGGTACACAGGGTACCGACCGGGCAGCCGTACCGCGTTATCTTTGAGCGGTTCATGATCATAATCCCGATGAACTGTCCGATGCATTGTTTCGGGCCCGGGAGGTCTTGCTCCCAATCGTCCAGCATCTGCTTTGTCGTGCTTAACCGCAGGTCAATCACCGCTTTGAGAATCTGATCCTTCGTCTTGAAATGATAATAAAAATTTCCACGAGAGATGTGGACCGCCTTGGCAATGTCCGCGAAAGAGGTCTGGGCAAAACCGTTTTGATAAAACAACTCGTCCGCGACCTGGACAATCTGTTCGCTGGTACTGAGATCTGACATTTGACGTCGCTCTCCTTTAATAGGACGATTGTCCTAATGAGAGCGTAGGACAATTGTCCTACAGCGTCAACACACGCCGAAGTTACGTAGAAGAGGCGTCGCGGTACCAGTCCAGAATGAACACCCGAATGGCTGAGGCCAGCCCGACCTCGGGGTCGCGTTCGACGTCAATCTCAGCCGCTAAGGCGTTGATTGCGGTTTCTTTTGACTTCGCGATGTCGCGAAAGGCCTGCCAGAATTCGTCTTCCAAAGACACCGAAGTGCGGTGCCCCTTCAGGGTCAGTGATCGTTTGACCGGACGGCCGCTCATTCATCCAACTCGTGATTGTCGATGTCGCGACGCTGTTTGTCCTGGTGGAACTTTTCTTCGATCTTTTCAGCCTTGCTACGGCCGAATTTGACAGCGTTCTGATCTGCGCGGGCCTTTTTCTCGGCCCGCGCTTTTTCTTTTCGATACCGGTTCAGATTGACCGGCTTGCCCATCAGTCTTTGGGACCGATCATGTGTTCAGGGCGAACCACGGCGTCAAAGGTCTCTTCATCGACAAAGCCCAGCGCGATGGCCTCTTCCTTGAGGGTCGTGCCGTTTTTGTGCGCTGTCTTGGCGACAGTGGTGGCGTTGTCATAGCCGATGGTTGGCGCCAGCGCGGTCACCAGCATCAGCGATTCCTTCATCAACTTGTCGATGCGCGGTTCATTGGCCTTGATGCCCAGCAGCATCCGTTCGGTAAAGCTGTCGGTGGCGTCGCCTAGCAGTTGGATGGACTGCAGCAGGTTGTAGGACATCATCGGGTTGTAGACGTTCAACTGGAAGTGCCCCTGCGAACCGGCGAATTTCATCGCCGCGTCGTTGCCCATCACATGCGCTGCTACTTGTGTCAGCGCTTCGGCCTGAGTTGGGTTTACCTTGCCGGGCATGATGGACGAGCCGGGCTCGTTCTCCGGTAAGATCAGCTCCCCCAGACCCGAGCGGGGGCCAGAGCCCAGCAGGCGGATGTCGTTGGCGATCTTGTAGCAAGAGCCCGCAATGGTCGCCAAAGCGCCCGACAGAAAGACCATGGCGTCGTGCGCTGCCAAGGCTTCGAATTTATTCGGTGCGGTCAAGAAAGGCAGGCCGGTGATGTCCGCCATGTTCTTGGCCACCGCCTCATCCCAACCGTTATGAGTGTTCAGGCCGGTGCCAACGGCAGTACCGCCTTGGGCCAGTTCATAGATACCAGGCATCGAGGCGTGAACACGGGCAATACCCTGGCGGATCTGGTGCGCGTAACCACCGAATTCCTGCTCCAGCGTCAGCGGTGTCGCATCCTGAGTATGCGTGCGACCGATCTTGATGATACCCGTGAACTCTTTCGCCTTGGCTTCCAGAGCCGAGGCAAATTTCTCCAGACCCGGCAGCAGCACGTCACGCACGCTCATCGCTGTGGCGATGTGCATGGCGGTCGGGAACGTGTCATTCGAGGATTGGCCCATATTGCAATGGTCATTCGGATGCACCGGATCTTTCGAACCGATCACGCCGCCCAGAATCTCGATCGCACGGTTGGCGATCACCTCGTTCGAGTTCATGTTCGACTGGGTGCCAGACCCGGTCTGCCAGACGACCAGCGGGAAGTTGTCGTCAAACTTGCCTTCGATCACCTCACCGGCGGCCTGAATGACGGCGTCAGCGATTTTCGCATCCAGCTTGCCGATGGCCTTGTTCTCCATCGCGCAGGCTTTCTTGATCACGCCCAGCGCGCGCACGATGGCTACGGGCTGTTTTTCCCAACCGATGGGGAAGTTCATGATCGAACGCTGCGTCTGGGCGCCCCAATACTTGTCAGCGGGGACTTCCAACGGGCCAAAGCTGTCGGATTCGGTGCGGGTCTGAGACATCGGTTACTCCGTCGTGTATGCAGTCGCATGCCGTTTACCCGTAACAATGTTATCGTGCAATCGGCCAGTTGCGCGCACCATAAACGCAAGGATGCCAGAGGTATAGCCGGAAGGGATTGGTAAATTCGGTCCGAAACGCATTGTGTGCGCTATCGGGTCAGCTACAATAGACGGATCAACATGTTGGAGGCGAAGGTGGGTACATTGGTTCGAGCTTATCCTCTGAAAATCTTTACCTTTTCATTGGGCATTCTGATTTCACTCGCTCTGACGGGGCAAAAAGTCCACGCCGAGGATATTGCGCCCTTTGTCGGCAGCTACGTAGGGTCTGCCAATGTTGTGGATGAAGACGGAAGCCAAACGCCACGTGACATGAGCGTGTCGATTGAAGAGTTGAAAGATGGCTTCAACGTCAGTTGGACAACCACAACCTACAAGGCGGATGGTCGGGTCAAAGATCAGAAATTCTCGATAGATTTCAAGCAGTCAGACAGGGCCGATGTCTATTCTGCCGCGATGAAACGCAACGTGTTCGGCCACGAAGTGCCGTTGGACCCGATGCAAGGCGAACCGTTTGTCTGGGGGCGGATTGACGGTAACACTCTGACCGTGTTCTCGCTGTTTATCGGCGAAACCGGCGATTATGAGCTACAGCAATTCGACCGCACTCTGGCAGAGGGCGGTCTGGACTTGTCATTCTCACGGTTCCGCAACGGGATAAAGTCGCGCTCGGTCGAGACGTTTCTGAAAAAGCAGTAGCCCCGGGCGGTTACTTGCGGAAACTATCCAGCGAGACCACCTCGGCGTCCTGGTGATTGGGTTCTTCTTCAACCTCAATCGATTCCTCGACGATGGGTTCGATTTCTTCCTCATCCTCGGGGCTTTCAAACCGCAGCCCGAATTCGACCGAGGGGTCAACGAAGGTCTTGATCGACGCATAGGGGATATACAGCGGTTCCGGCGCATCGCCAAAGTTCAGCGTGATCGCAAACCCGTCATCGCCAACTTCAAGGTTTTCGAACCAGTGCTGCATGACGATGGTCATTTCCTCGGGGTACCGCTCACGCAGCCAATCGGCCAGTTCGACGCCGTCCTGGCGGGTGTCAAAAGTGATAAAGAAATGATGCGCCCCGGGCAGGCCATTGTCGGAAACGCTGGTCAGAACGGTCTTGATGAGCCCGCGCATGGCGGTGTGCATCAGGTTCCCATAGTCGATGTCTTGCGACATGTGTCATCCTCAAAAGTGGTTACCTCAGCATAGGGGATTTCATCGGAAACGAAAGACCGCCTGTGTGAGGATTGTTTAAACGAAATGTAGTCCCGTTCCTATCGCGGCCATGATCGCCAATGTAGTTGCCATTCCAAATTTAAACCTAAAAATCAATAACCCAGCAAGCAAAGCTAGTAACAGGGCGGCTGGATTCAAGCTGGTCAGGTCGGGCCAGGGTAGTGTCACCGGTCCCCATGATGCTTCTGGGATTTTTTGAAACAGAACGTTCAGACTGAACCACACGGATAGATTGAGAATCACACCCACCACGGAAGCTGTAATCCCGTGCAGCGCGGCGGACAATCTGGGACGGGCAGCCAGTTGGTCCAGATACGGCGCCGCAAGGAAAATCCAGAGAAAACAAGGTACAAAGGTGGCCCATAAGGCAACTGCTCCGGCCGCGATTGCCAGAGAGGCGCCACCTGTCATCTGGCCAGTCAGCATGGCAACAAACTGGGTCACCAGAATCAATGGCCCCGGAGTCGTTTCCGCCAGACCCAGCGCGTCGATCATCTGATCCGTGCTGACCCAGTGATACTTGTCCACGACGGTCTGGGTCATATATGCCAGCACGGCATAAGCTCCGCCAAAAGTGACGACAGCGAGGCGGGCAAAGAACCAGCCCAGATCGCTCAGCAGCTTTTGCCCTGTAAGGGTCAGTGCCAGCAGCGGCCCCAACCAAATCAGCAGCCAGAAGGCAGCGGTGCGAAACGTACCTGTGACTTTGGGCGCAGGGGTTATGGCCTCCGCTCGTGGCTGACCGTCAAACGTTACGTACCCCCAAATCGCTGCGGCCAGAATGATCAGCGGAAAGGGTAGATTTAGCGCGAAGATGGCCAGAAACCCAAGTCCTGCGATGGCGCGATGCTGCGTATCGGTCAACGCCTTGCGCGACAAGTTCCGAAGCGCCTGCAGGACGATCACAATCACCGTCGCCTTCACCCCGAGAAACCCGGCCTGAACCAAGGGCAGATCGCCATAGGCGGCGTACAGACCTACCAGAATCGCGATAACGCAGGCTCCGGGCAGCACGAACAAGGCCCCGGCGATCAAACCGCCTGTTACTCCGCGCAGACGCCAGCCTGCGTAAGTAGCCAGTTGCATTGCCTCAGGACCCGGCAGCAACATGCACAGCGACAGAGCTCGCAGATAGGTCTGCTCATCCAGCCAGGGGCGGTTTTCGACCAGTTCCTGATGCATCAGCGAAATCTGCGCCGCCGGGCCTCCGAAGGAAAGCAATCCGATGCGGCCGAACACCCGGACGAGTTCCGCAGTCGAAGGAGTCATGATCTGCGGTCCGTTGGCCAGTCGTGGTGTTCCTCAAAACCGTCCCGAGCCCAACGATACAAAGCGTCATAAAGGTGCAGACCCGCCTCAAGGTTCTGGTGGTCCTCCCGGTATTGGCGCGAGAGGCCCACTGAAACCGCCAGCAAACCCGCCGCCTCGGGTGCAAGTTCATGACGATTGGTATCAGCGGCACGGACCACTGTGGCAAGCCGGTCGAGGGCAGGGGTTCGCAACTTAAACTCGTCCAGCATAGTGTCAAAGGTGCAGCAGTCGTTTCGGTGCGACCAAAATGTACCTTCGATATCGAACGGTGTCGCATCGAAGGCTTGAGCGGTGGCTTCAACCTCGGAAGGGGATACAAAAAGAAACTGCGCGTCGGGGGCTACGAAGCGGCGGATTAGCCACGGGCAGGCAATCCGGTCTATTTTTGGCCGGTGGCGGGTGACCCAGACGGATTGGCCATCATCTCGCATTGGCACGGCTTGGGCTGGTATCCGTGGGGCATCCACCATGTCGCGCCAGCCAAACATTCCGCCTTCCAGAAATTCGGCTTCACATCCTTTGCTGCGCAGCCAAGACACGACCCCCTGACTGAGCTTCTTACCCTTTTGGCAAATAATGACTGCTTTACGATTGCCTATAAACTGGGCAATACCGTCTATATCCATCGCGGCATGGCGTACAGAACCGGGGATCAGAAACGGATCGTCCTCAAAGTCCTGATCCAAGCAAATATCGACTAAGACCGGAGCCTGTGGCGTTCCGATCAGGCGCAGCAACTGTTTCGGTGTAATAGAGTTGGGCGCGGGCATGGCATGTCTCCTGATGCATACGGATACATGCGAAACTTGGGCTGGCGCCTCACGGGGCGTTCGCAATCTTACCCCATGGCTTCTGCTTACGATCAAGAGTCCTAGGGGTCAAGATTGCGTTGCCTGTGTCAGGCCCAGTCCAGCCTTTGCCCAGTCATACAGACAGGCAGGGTGTCCTGCGGGAACTGGCCCAGTTGTTCGAACAGCGAGATGAAGTCGAACTGGTTATACGCCTCGACCATGCGGCCATCTTTGATGCGCGCGATGACGCTGCCGGTGGCCTGCAACGGAGCCCCGTTATCCGCCCGGGTGGTACTGACATTCAAAATCCCGGACACCCAATCGCCGTCTTCGATAATTTTTGGAAGATCTACCTTTATGTCCCCCAGCACATGTCGAAAAGCCATAACCAGATCGCGGAAGTCATCCGCGCCGACCTGCATTTCGGGGATCAGCCCCTCGGCCATAGTATCGGGGGCAAAAAACTGGTCGATGGCATCAATGTTCCCGTTTTCCCAAACCTCGGCATACCAGTTTCTGAGTATATCTGCGTGTGACATCCCAGCTCTCCTTTTCCTATTGGGCTGAGAATGAAATGAAAGGGTGAAAAAACTCTGAACGTGTACAAGATCAGAGTTAAACCACAGACATTACAGGGAAAATGCAGGTTTCTGTTGCCAGGTACCTGCGAACCCCGCCTTACGCGGCTAGGCGTAAGGGCTTAAGTTTCGGTCTTGTTACTGCTTACGCAGCAACTGCAACCGGAGCACGATTGTCGTTTGCAATTGTACTAGTTTCGCCGATAACGGTGGCAGACAGCCGAGACAAAGCTAACCCCTTTAGACGTTCGTCGATCCTGTTTCGGCCCCATGATCCTCAAACGAAGGATTTTGGTGGAGCCGCCGGGTACCGCCCCCGGGTCCGATCCGCTTATTACGAGCGCGTTTATGTCCATAGTCCCGAAGGACATACCCTATATAGGTGAGCAGACGCGCGGATGCAAACCGGGATTTTCGAACGGCGGATATTGTAAAAACAATCTCTTAGGCGGCCCTGTTGAAGTTCGCCAGGATCAGCCACAGCGCCAGGGCCAGTTCGATTCCTCCAAACGTTACCGCCTTGACGATTGGGGGATTGTCCAGAACGACCGAGACAAACCGACCCAGCGCCGCGCCCGCGTAAACAACCCCAAGCATGGCGTAGGCCATCGGATTGTTAAGCCACAGCACGGCTGCACCGGTCACCACGAACAAACCGCCGACCGAGGCACGCATCTCGCTGAGGCCCATATTGCTGTCGGTCGGCGTCAGATCCAGCGATGCGGCGGTAAAAGCCGGAGCCAGGAAGCCAAACAGGCCAAAGCCTATCGTTAACAAGGCTGCGATTACATTCAGCGCTGTTACCATCATATCTCCGTCACGCAGGTTTGCGGTGTTGCTGGGCCACGTCCTGCGCCAGTTTACGTGTGTAGTTTTCTAGCTCAACCAGCGCGGCGTCAACTTTTGCCTCATCGCGGGCCTCCAACGCATCGGCAATCCGATTGTGCAGGCCAATTATCTCTTCGCGGGATCGGGCGGTAAACGTGATCATGTTCATCAGCGGCTGCATCGCCTCAACCGCCCCGGCTAGTTGATAGGACAGAACCGGGTTACTGGCCCCATCGACCAGAGCGCGGTGAAAGGCGACATCCGAAGAACAGAACGCCTCATCCGTCAGGCCAGGTTGAGCCTGCCGAAAAATCTCGGCCCGCATGGTAGCCAGTTGATCGGCAGTGCGGCGTTGCGCCGACAGCGGGGCACAGGCGCGTTCCAGCGCAAAGCGAGCCTCACAAGCCGTGTCGAAACTGATCTCATTCATCGACAGCAGCAGCGTGGACGTGGTGATTTGTTGCGAATAGGCATCCTCAAAGCTGATCCGGTTCACGAAGGCACCGCCACTGGCACCACGCTGGGTGCGGATCAGCGATTGCGCCGCAAGACGCTTGAGGGCCTCGCGCACCGTTGGGCGCGACACCTGGAAATGGTCGGACAGCTCGGCCTCGGACGGCAATCTTTCGTCCACGATCAACTCGCCCGATATGATAGCATCACGTATGGCCTGAGCGATCTGGGCCGATAAATCCGCTGGTTTCTGAGGGTCGATTTTCATGTTCCGGGGACCGTCGGTGAAATTTTTATTTGTCTGACATTTAAAAGTCTGACATTTGAAAAGCAAGGACTGAGTCGGGAGGGAAGCGTGAGTCGCGCAGTTCTACGCAGCGGATTGTGGCTGGGATTCTACATTCTGATCCTGTGGGCGTGGTGGATGATGTTCACCATGAGCCGCGATATGGATCTGGATTGGATCGGTCGGCCAGGCCCGATGGGGCAAGCGATGGCCGCGATGGACCCCCGCATGGACATGTATATGCCCATGGCCGAATTTGGGCCGCTGTTCTGGATGTGGGCAATCATGATGGCTGCAATGATGCTGCCGACGCTGGTACCGACTCTGCGCAGCTATGAGGACCTGATCCGCAGCGCCAATGGCACCCGAGCGGGTTGGATCGGTGTCTTGGCCGGGTACTTCATTGTCTGGGTTGGTTTTGCCGCTCTGATCACCGGCGTTCAGCTGGCTCTACTGTTCGGCGGCGTCGTCGACATGCTGGGCATTGCGAAATCCGGCTGGTTTGCCGGCGGCCTGATGATCGCAGTTGGCGCGTTTCAGTTCACCCGCGCGAAAGAGGTTTGCCACGGTGTCTGCCACGCCCCGATGACCTATTTCCTGGGCCATTGGAAAACCGGCTTCTCAGGCGGTTTGCGTATGGGGCTGGGGCTGGGTGCGTTCTGCGTCGGCTGCTGCTGGGGCTTCATGGCGCTCGGGTTCGTTGGTGGCGTTATGAGCCTGCTATGGATGGGTCTGGCGACACTGTTCATGGTTCTCGAGAAACTGCCTCAGATCGGTCACGCGATAACGCGGCCGATGGGGTTTGCATTGATCGCAGGGGGGCTTGCCCTGCTGGTCTATCCCTTTACTTACGGAGGATAAGTATATGGCTAAAAACAGGAAACCCGAAGCAGATAGGCTGCCGATCAGCCAGCGCATTGACAGCCGTATGCCCAATCCCAAGCGGAGAGAGATGAGTCCAACGGACTGGGCCATCAAGGGTGAGTTGATCCTGAATTGCTCATGCGACGTGTTCTGTCCGTGTGTTGTGTCGCTTGGGGCGCATCCTCCAACCGAGGGCCACTGCCACGCGTGGATGGGGGTTATCATCGACGAAGGTCATTATGAAGGCGAAGACCTGTCCGGTCTGAACGTGGGGCTATTGGTCGATATTCCGGGCCGCATGGGAGAGGGCCAGTGGAAAGTCGCGGCCTATGTGGACGAACGTGCCAGCGGCAAGGCCTATAACGGTCTGCTGCAAATCTTCAGTGGTCAGGCAGGTGGCACCACCGGGCTGTTCACCATGCTGGTGAGTGAGATCATCGGCGCCGAGCGGGCACCGGTGCAGATTGAGCGTGACTGCAACAAGCGTCGGATTGTAATTGGCCGCAAGATTCAGGGTGAGATTGAGATGCTGTCGGGAAAGGACCCTGAGCATCCGGTGATGGTGTCGAACTCGAAATACTGGATGGGTCCGGATATCATTGTCGCTCGCGGCACCAAGTCCAAAGTGCGTGACTATGGCCGCGTCTGGGATTTCGGTGGCAAGTCGGCTGAGATCTGCCCGATCGACTGGCATGGGCCAAAGTGATGATCACCGGGGTCTATGCCCAAGAAATGGCACGTTATAACCGATGGCAAAACAGTCAGTTATCGGGGTTTCTGCAAGCACTTGCACCCGAAGAACTAACCAAGGAGCGGGGCGCATTTTTTGGCTCAATCATGGGGACGGCGAACCATTTGTTGTGGGGCAACTGGATCTGGGTGTCGCGCTTTGACAACGGTGAAGGGCCGGGCGGAGGTATCCCCGAAAGTGTCTCGTTATGCGCCGATCTGGCCGATTGGGTGCCCCTGTGTGAAACCGTGGATGGCCGCATTTCTGACTGGGCCGAAACGCTGATGCACGCGCCGCTGACCGGTGACTTCACCTGGTTCTCAGCGGCAAAAGAGGCTGATGTTACATTGCCTTACGCGCAATGTGTGATCCACATGTTTAACCATCAGACCCACCATCGTGGACAGTTGCACCAGATGCTGACCGAAACCGGATCAGCTGCGCCTGTAAGCGATTTGGTTTTTATGCCTGAGGAGGCTTGAATGCCGCAGATTTCCCTATCCCGCCGGTTGCGTCGAACTCCGTTTTCCGAAGGGGTCGAAGCGGCCGGAGTCAAAGGATATACGGTGTATAACCGTATGTTGTTGCCGACAGTTTTCGAAAGTGTCGAAGCCGACTACCGCCACCTTAAATCCCATGTTCAGGTCTGGGATGTGTCTTGTGAAAGGCAGGTAGAACTGCGTGGGCCGGACGCCGCACGACTGATGCAGATGCTGACGCCGCGCGATTTGCGGGGGATGCTGCCGGGGCAGTGTTATTATGTGCCCATCGTTGATGAAACTGGTGGGATGCTCAATGATCCGGTCGCGGTGAAGCTTTCAGATGACCGCTGGTGGATTTCCATCGCCGACAGTGACTTGTTGCTGTGGGTCAAGGGTATCGCGAACGGGTATCGTCTGGACGTTCTGGTGGATGAACCGGACGTGTCTCCGCTGGCCGTACAGGGGCCGAAGGCGGATGAGTTGATGTCGCGTGTCTTTGGTGACCGTGTACGCGATATCCGGTTCTTTAAATTCGACATGTTCGAATTTCAGGGCCGCGATCTGGCGGTGGCGCGGTCGGGCTATTCCAAACAGGGTGGGTTCGAGATTTACGTCGAAGGCTCCGAAATCGGAATGCCGTTGTGGAATGCTCTGTTTGCCGCTGGCGAAGACCTGCAGGTACGGGCAGGCTGTCCCAACCTGATCGAACGGATCGAAGGCGGGTTGCTGTCCTATGGCAATGACATGACCGACGACAACACACCTCATGAATGCGGGTTGGGCAAGTTCTGCAATACCCATACGGCCATCGGCTGTATTGGCCGCGACGCCTTGCTGCGCGTAGCCAAGGAAGGTCCTGTCCAGCAACTCCGGCCGATCGCCATCGAGGGCGACGCCGTTCCGCCCTGTGACCGTCCTTGGCCGGTATTTGCCGATGGTAAACGGGTGGGGCAGGTGACCTCGGCCGCTTGGTCTCCGGATTTTGCAACCAACGTGTCGATAGGAATGCTGCGGTTGAGCCATTGGGACGCTGGGACAATTGTCGAGGTGGAAACGCCGGACGGTATGCGCCGTGCGACCGTACAGGAGAAGTTCTGGATTTGAGCGCGGCTGGGGGCACCGCCCCCGTCGCTGCGCGACTCCCCCAGGAAATTTTTAGTCAGGTGAAGACTGGGCCTGGTTTTGTAAAAAACGAAAGGAAATATGATGTTCAACGCATTGGTCATGGAAAAAGACGAGGAAAGCGGACTGGCCAGCCCGTTGGTTAAACAGCTTTCTTTGGGAGATTTGCCGCAGGGCGAAGTCACGGTGGCCGTCGATTATTCGACGGTGAACTATAAGGACGGATTGTGCACGTCGCCCAAAGGCGGCGGTCTGGTGCGTTCTTACCCGCATGTGCCGGGGATCGATTATGCCGGTACGGTCGAGGCTTCCTCGGATGATCGATACAAGCCGGGTGACAAGGTTGTTCTGACCGGCTGGCGCGTGGGTGAAGCCCATTGGGGCGGTTATTCGCAAAAGGCAAACGCCCGGGCCGATTGGCTGGTGCCACTGCCCGAAGGACTGACTGCGCGGCAGGCAATGGCCGTGGGCACGGCTGGTTTCACGGCGATGCTGGCGGTGATGGCGCTGGAAGATCATGGTATGAAGCCCGACCACGGCCCGGTTCTGGTGACCGGGGCCGCCGGCGGTGTCGGCTCGGTGGCAACCGCCATTCTGGCCAATCTGGGTTATGAAGTCTCAGCCGTCACTGGGCGCCCTGAAACAGGTGATTACCTGAAGTCTCTGGGGGCGACTACGATCGTTCCGCGTGAGGAACTGAACGAGACCACCAAGCGCCCGCTGGAAAGCGAGACCTGGGCCGGTTGTGTCGATGCAGTGGGTGGCGAGATGCTGGCGCGCGTGCTGGGTCAGATGAAATATGGCGCATCGGTTGCCGCGGTTGGCTTGGCCGGTGGTGCTGGCTTGCCTGCAACGGTGATTCCGTTCCTGCTGCGCGGAGTTAATCTGCTGGGTATCGACAGCGTCATGCAGCCGTACGACAACCGCGTTCGTGCCTGGCAGCGCATCGCTACGGACCTGCCCATGGACAAGCTTGAAGCGATGGTTCACCCCGCAACCCTGAATGATCTGCCGCAATTGGGCGCTGATATTCTGAAAGGCCAGGTAAAGGGCCGCGTCGTCGTTGATGTAAACGCCTGATCGGCAAGACTTACATCAAGACCGGTCGGCCCGCGCGCCGATCGGTCTTTTTTGTCTCTGAAACTCCCTGAAAATGCCGGAAACACCTCTGGTCATTGGCGCATTTCCGCATCATCATTGCTATACATCCCAACTGCGATGGCTTATGAGCCATGCAAACAGCACCTGAAGACGGGGAGTGAGCAGCATGTCTGACGATTTTGTACTGGATACCGATGATCTGAAACGGCGCATGGAAGGCGCAATGTCCAATCTCAGAACCGAATTCGCCTCGCTTCGGACCGGGCGTGCTTCGGCCTCGATGCTGGAACCGGTTATGGTCGATGCCTATGGCTCGATGACGCCGATCAACCAAGTCGGAACAGTTAACGTACCCGAGCCGCGCATGGTCACGGTTAATGTCTGGGACAAAGGGCTGGTCGGCAAGGTCGAAAAGGCCATCCGTGAAAGTGGTCTAGGGATCAACCCTCAGCTGAACGGTACCATCATCATGCTGCCGATTCCTGAACTCAACGAAGAACGTCGCCGTGAACTGGGCAAGGTTGCCGGTCAATATGCCGAGCATGCCCGTGTTTCGATCCGCAACGTTCGTCGCGACGGCATGGACCAGATCAAGAAGGCCAAGGCAGACGGTATGTCCGAAGACGATCAGAAGTTTTGGGAATCCGAGGTTCAGGACCTGACCGACGAGATGATCAAAAACGTTGATGCCGCGCTTGAGACCAAGCAGGCAGAGATCATGCAGGTCTGAGACCGGAATATGCTTAACGCCCCTCATACTGCGCCCGTCGCTGGGCCGCGCCACGTCGCCATTATTATGGACGGGAACGGTCGCTGGGCGCAGGCACGTGGACGGCCAAGGCTGTTCGGGCACCACGCCGGTGCGCGGCGCGTGCGCGAAGTGGTAGAGGCTTGTCCGGGTCTTGGGGTCAAATACCTGACGGTTTTTGCGTTTTCGACCGAGAACTGGAAACGCACGCAGGCCGAGGTTGCCGGTCTGATGAGCCTGTTTCGGCGCTATATCATTAAGGAAACCCGGACCCTGAAGAATAACGGGATTCGGGTTCGTTTCATTGGGGATCGAGTACGGCTTGATGCCAAGCTGACCGCGCTGATGGATACGCTGGAAAAGGAAACTAAGGATAACGATCTGGTTCATTTGACGGTTGCTCTGAACTATGGAGGCCGGGATGAGGTGGCAAGGGCCACAAAACGTCTCGCACGGGACGTGGCAGAGGGTCGCTTGCGCCCTGAAGATGTAGATGAAGAAACTCTACCTAAGTATCTGGATACACGAGTTCTTCCGGATCCGGATTTGGTTATCCGAACCAGTGGTGAGGCACGGATTTCAAACTTTCTTCTGTGGCAATCCGCTTATTCCGAGTATGAGTTTATTGACACTCTGTGGCCCGATTTCACCGCGACCGAGCTGGAACGGTTGTGCCGTAATTTCGGGTCCCGCGAACGACGTTTCGGGGCAATTCCGGTATGAGTGAGGGCCGATGGTCTGATCTGACCGCCCGGGTTCTGTCGGCTGCCGTGCTGGTCCTTGTCGGCTCGATCGAGGTCTGGCTGGGCGGGTTGTGGTTCGAGACCTTTATTGCAATCGCATGTGGCCTGATGACCTGGGAACTGGTTCGAATGATCGATCCGGACAAGACTGGGGCGGCGGTGCAACTTGGCATCCTGACCGGGGTTGCGGTTCTGCTCAGCTATCATTTGCCGCCGCTATACAAATTGCCCGTACTTATTGCTCCGGCCTTGGTTGGGGCGGGACAAGTCAGCCGGTCCAAGACAACCTATGCACTGTTTGCTATCTGGATCGCGGCTGCCGGGCTGGGGTTCATCTCGATCCGCGAAAATATGGGTTTCGGCTGGATGGTCTGGCTGATCTCGGTGGTGGTTGCTACGGATGTGGCCGGGTACTTTGTTGGCAAAACCTTCGGGGGCCCGAAGTTCTGGCCAAAGGTGAGTCCCAAGAAAACTTGGTCGGGCACGGCTGGCGGATGGGTTGCGGCGGCCATTGTTGGGGCCATTTTCGCACTACATGCCGGGTTCGGTTTCTTGTTCGTCGCGATCTCGGTGATGGCGTCGATGGCCAGCCAGGCTGGTGACATCGTAGAAAGCGCCACCAAGCGGAAGTTCGGGGTAAAGGATAGCTCGAACCTGATTCCAGGCCATGGTGGCTTTCTGGATCGGTTCGACGGCATGATGGGGGCGGCCTTGTTCGTTCTCATCGCTGGCCTGATCTATTCCCCCGGGGGCATGTGATGCGCAAAGTCTCGATTTTTGGTGCAACCGGCTCGATCGGGCAGAACACCATTGATCTGATCGACCGGAACCCGTCGGCTTATGACGTTGTTGCGCTGACCGGTGGGGCGAATATCGAAAAACTGGCCGAAGATGCGCGTCGTTTGAATGCCGATATAGCCGTGACCGCGCATGAGGATCGACTGGAGGATTTGCGCGCCGCGTTGTCCGGCAGCGGTGTTGAGGCCGCGGCGGGGCAGGTGGCCTTGACCGAGGCCGCGGCACGGCCCGCCGATTGGGTCATGTCTGCCATTGTCGGGGCTGCTGGATTGCCGCCGGGGCTTGAGGCGTTGAAACAGGGTGCGACGCTGGCGCTGGCCAACAAGGAAACGCTGGTCTGCGCCGGGGCGCTGGTTCTGGAAACTGCTCGAGCGCACAATGCGCGCCTTCTGCCAGTGGACAGCGAACATTCAGCGGTATTTCAGGCTCTAGTCGGTGAGGATATGGACGCCGTTGAGCGGATCATCCTCACCGCCAGCGGCGGCGCCTTCCGCGACTGGCCGCTGAGTGATCTGGCCAGTGCCACGGTCGAACAGGCCTCGAACCATCCGAATTGGAACATGGGGCAGCGGATCACCATCGACAGTGCCTCGATGTTCAACAAGGCGTTGGAGCTAATTGAAACCAAAGAGTTCTTTGGCGTTTCGACCGATCAGATTGAAGTGCTTGTTCATCCCGAATCCATCGTGCACTCGCTGGTCGGGTTCAACGACGGGGCAGTCATGGCGCATATGGGCGCGCCCGACATGCGCCACGCGATCGGCTATGCATTGCACTGGCCGGAACGGCGTGACCTGCCGGTCGAGCGCCTGAACCTCGCCAAGCTGGGACAGTTGCGCTTTCAGGAACCGGACGAGGCGCGCTATCCGGCCCTGCGCCTGGCCCGAAATGTGATGCAGCGGGGCGGCCTGTCAGGTGCCGTTTTCAACGCCGCCAAAGAGCGCGCGCTGGATCACTTTATCGCGCGTCGCGTCGGCTTTCTTGAGATGGCTGATATTGTTGAGGCCGTTCTGAACAGGTTTGAGGCGTCAGACGGCCTTCTTGATGCCCCATTAAACCTTGATAACGTGCTGCAAACGGACCATTTGGCACGTAAGTGGGCCGATGAGGCCGCCATCCAAACAGCAGGATAAAAACTTGGACCTAATCTCTCTGATCCCTCAATTCGGCAACCTGCTGTATACGATCTGTGCTTTTGTGATTGCGCTGTCCGTCATCGTCGCGGTGCATGAATACGGCCACTATATCGTTGGGCGTTGGTCGGGTATCCACGCCGAGGTGTTCTCGATTGGGTTTGGCCCGGTGCTGTGGAGCCGCGTCGACAAGCGCGGTACCCGCTGGCAGATCGCTGCATTGCCGTTTGGCGGGTACGTGAAGTTTTTGGGTGATGCCAACGCCGCGTCCGGCAAGGACGAAGAGGCAATGCAGGAAATCACCGAGCAAAGCCCGGAAGAACTGCGGCGCACTATGCATGGCGCGCCCCTGTGGGCGCGGGCGGCCACAGTTGCCGCTGGCCCGGTGTTCAACTTTGTGATGTCCATTCTGGTGTTTGGCCTGATCTTCTTTTCTCAGGGCGTGACCCGAGAGCCGTTGACTGTTGGCAAGCTGTACCCTCTGCCGGGGACGGAACAGCAACTGCAGGATGGTGATGAGATTGTGGCCATCGCAGGCGTTCCGGTGCCGAATTTCGATCAACAGGGCGCCTGGGCCGAATTCACCGGCGCATTGCCTGTTGAGCCAGAGCTGGATTACACGGTGATCCGCGAGGGGCAAACGATAGATGTATCAGGTCCTTGGCTGTTTCCACCACTGATCCAGCAAGTCACTCCACGCAGCGCCGCCATGGATATCGATCTGAAATCCGGCGATGTCATTACGGCGATCAATGGGGAACCGGTTTTTGCCTTTGAGCAACTCAAAGAACAAGTAGAGGGCTCGGATGGCAAGGTCTTGTTACTGGATGTCTGGCGCGATGGGGCTGAACTTGAATTTGCATTGGCTCCGCGCCGCACGGATGAGCCAAAACCCGAAGGTGGATTTATAACCCATTGGCGCATTGGGATTGTTGGAGGTATGGCGCTGGAGCCAGCAACGACGCCTGCAGGGGTGTTGGAATCCCTTTCTGGCGGAGTTCGACAGACTTGGCGCATCGTCGAGGGGTCGTTGTCCGGGATTTGGCACATGGTTACTGGCGCGATCAGCACCTGCAACATATCCGGACCCATTGGTATTGCCGAAACGTCGGGTGCAATGGCCAGCCAAGGGGCGCAAAACTTCATCTTTTTCATTGCGGTTCTTTCGACTGCCGTGGGTTTGCTGAACTTGTTTCCTATACCAGCGCTGGATGGCGGGCACTTGGTATTCTACGCGTATGAGGCAGTAACCGGAAAACCACCCAGCGATAAGGTTCTAGGTGTTTTGATGACGGTTGGGATATCTCTGATCCTTGGCTTGATGGTCTTTTCGGTGTCGAACGACCTGTTCTGCTAATTGTGGCAGTCACCGCAAGAAAGTGCCGCAATTACGCCCCATTTTGAACGTACGCTTTTGTGCAAAATTAGTCCTGTGTCAGAGGTTGTCATGTCGAAGGCCCTACGTAAATCTGCCGAAAGTGTTGGGTTTCTGTTCGTATTGAACTGGGACATGCTGCTGTTCTTTGGCGTTACCGCTGTTGCCTTGGGCGGTTGGGCATACCTCATCACCATGTGATTCTCAGCGCCAACTTTAGAAACCACGCGAGGCGGCCCTTGAGGCCGCTTTCTGTTTTGGTCTTTTGACAAGCATAAATATTCTCGCTACTCAGCAATAAAGTCTAAAAAATATCGGGTAGTGAAATATGACTGATAGGCGAGGCGCGGGTACATCCTGCGGGGGGCAGAAGCCGGAAAACAAGATTTTGTGGCGATCACTAACGTTTATTTTCCTTTTGTCATTGATGGGTTTGGTGCCTGTTCCGCAGACTGCATGGGCTCAGAATTTCGTCATCAACTCGTTTGACGTCGAAGGGAACCGGCGTATTGAAACCTCGACGATTATCGCGCGCACGGGCATTCAACCTGGCCAGTCCGTCACTGGTGGACAGTTGAATGATGCCTATCAGCGTTTGCTTGACAGTGGTGTTTTTGAGACAGTCGAGCTTACCCCACGTGGCAACACGCTGTTGATTGAGGTCGAGGAATACCCGACCATCAACCAGATCAGCATCGAAGGAAACAACCGCGTCAAAGACGACGTATTGCTTGAGGCGATCTCGTCGGAACCACGGCGTGTCTTCACTCCTCAGGTCGCCGAAGCGGATGCGGATTTGATCGCCGAGATTTATTCGGCGCAGGGGCGCGTGTCCGCGACGGTCATTCCCCGCATCATTCGCCGCAGTGACAATCGCGTCGACCTGGTTTTCGAAGTTGCCGAAGGCACCACGATCGAAGTTGAACGCGTCAGTTTTGTTGGCAATCGTGCATATTCCGACCGCCGTTTGCGCCGGGTTCTGGAAACCAAGCAAGCGAACGTCCTGCGGACTTTCCTCAGCGGTGATACCTTTATCGCTGACCGGATCGAATTCGATAAACAGGTTATCCGGGACTTTTACCTGTCGCGCGGTTATGTAGATTTCCGCATCAACAGCGCGAATGTGGAATTCACCCGCGAACGTGACGCCTTTTTCCTCGTGATGAACATTACCGAGGGCCAGAAATTCTCATTCGGGCAAATCAGCACGGTCAGCGAAATTCCGGGTGTAGACCCGGCTCCGTATCAGGCTGCGTTGAAAATCAAGCCGGGTGTAACCTATTCGCCGTCTCTGGTCGAAAACTCGATTGCACGGATGGAGCGTCTGGGGATCAAGCAGGGTGTCGATTTCCTGCGGGTTGAACCCCGCGTAACCCGGGACGCGCGTAACCTGAGGCTGAATATTCAGTTTGTTCTTACCCGCGGGCCGCGCATTTTTGTTGAGCGGATCGACATCGAAGGAAACACCACAACGCTGGACCGCGTGATCCGCCGGCAATTCGATACAGTTGAAGGCGATCCCTTCAACCCGCGAGAAATCCGTCAGGCCGCTGAACGTATTCGCGCACTGGGATTCTTTGCAACCGCTGATGTCGAGCCTCGCGAAGGGTCTTCGCCCAGTCAGGTGATTGTAGACGTCGACGTTGAAGAGCAACCAACCGGCTCGCTGAGCCTCGGCGGTAGCTACTCGGTCGCTGACGGCTTTGGCGTTGCGATCGGACTGCGCGAGACCAACTTCCTTGGGCGCGGACAGACTGTTGGTCTTACCTTGTCGACTGCGCAGGATTCAGAGCAATACACGCTGAATTTTACCGAGCCTTATCTTCTGGGACGTAGACTGCGCTTCGACGTGGGACTTGGCCTTGCGACGACTAACTCGAGCTTTGCGAGCTACGATACTGAAACTCTGTTTTTCCGACCCCAGCTAAGCTACGCCATTGGCGAACTATCTTCGCTTCGGTTGCGCTATGGCTGGGAAAACAGCGAGATGACCCAACAGGATAACGAGGACAACGGTGCAGTTATTTCCTCGGAAATCGATCAGGGTGAACGTTCAACCAGCTCTTTGGGTGTGTCTTACATATACGACAGCCGACTGGGGGGTCTGAATCCAAATGCAGGCGTCCTGTTTGAAGCCGGTTTCGATGCAGCGGGACTGGGCGGAGACAATGAGTTCTACAAAACGTCGGCCCGTGGCATAGCTCAGACACGTGTCTGGAATGAAGAGGTTGTGTTGCGTGCAAGCATAGAAGCGGGCGCTCTGCATTGGCGCGGTAACGATTTCAGCCGTACCATTGATCGCTTTGTCTTGGGTCCCAGTATTTTCCGCGGTTTTGAACCTGCTGGTATTGGTCCGCGTGACCTGTCGAATGATCAGGATGATGCGATCGGGGGCAACTACTATTGGGTAGCGCGTCTGGAATCGGATTTCCCACTTGGCCTTCCTGAGGAATTTGGCCTACGAGGGGGCGTGTTCTATGACTTTGGCAACCTCTACAACCTTAATGATGTGAACACCGCCGGCGCAGACATCGTGGGTGCCGATGGATCGATCCGTCACGTGCTCGGCGTATCGGTTCTTTGGGAAACACCGTTCGGTCCTTTGCGCTTTAACTTCTCGAAAGCGTTGAAAAAAGAAGACTTCGACAAGGAACAGAGCTTTGACCTGACAGTCCAGGCCCGGTTCTGATCCCGAATGTTGACGCGTATTTTAAACAAACTTCAGGGCCCTACCAGGGCCCTGAGTGTTTTTCTGACTATCGTCTTTGTGACACCGGCCATAGCCCAACAACTAGGTGTGCCACAAAGTGGCGTCGTTACCCTGTCCAGCGAGCGGTTGTTTTCAGACTCCGCCTTTGGTCAGCGCGTCTTGCGCGAGATTGAAGCCGAAGGTGTATTGCTGGGTCAGGAAAACGAACGAATTGTGGCCGAGTTGAGCCAGGAAGAGAAAAATCTGACGAACAAACGCGCCACTATGACAACGGATGAGTTCCGCCCGTTGGCAGATGCTTTCGACAAGAAGGTCCAGTCACACCGCGAAGGTCAGCGCGCAAAACTTGACGCCCTTGCGCGCCGCAGCGAAGAAGCACGCCAAACGTTCTTTGAGTTGGTGCAACCGGTTTTGATTGACCTGTTACGCGACTCCGGCGCTTCGATCATCATAGAGAGGTCCAGCGTTTTCCTCAGCTCGGACCGCACAGACATTACCGATGCGGCCATTGCCCGGATCGACGCGGTGATCGGCGATGGCAGCTCTATCGAAAACGAGGCCAGCGAATAGGTTTGCTTGCCCTTAAGGCGCGGTATTGCTACCACGCCAAAAAATGAAATTCAGAACGGGACGAATTCTCCATGAGCACGGAAACAAAAAGCGCCGATATTCAGCTGATCCAAAGGATCCTGCCGCATCGCTATCCGTTTCTGCTGGTCGACAAGGTAGTTGATATCTCGGGCTATCAGTCGGCTGTTGGCATCAAGAACGTCACTATGAACGAGCCGCATTTTCAGGGACATTTCCCCGGTACACCGATCATGCCTGGCGTGACCATTGTCGAAGCGATGGCACAAACTGCGGGCGTGATGCTGGGCGTGGGTATGGACGTGATAGACAGCGAGCTGCTGATCTATTTCATGAACATCGACAAATGCAAATTCCGCCGCAAGGTGATCCCGGGTGACGTGCTAGAGATGCATGTTGAAACCGTTCGCGGCAAGAAGGGCGGCAAGATCTTCAAGTTCAGCGGCAAGGCCACCGTCGAAGGTGAGGTCGCAGCCGAGGCCGAATTCTCGGCCTATGTCGATTGGGATATGGAAAAAACAACATGAGCGGCATCCACCCAAGCGCAATTGTTGAAAACGGTGCTAAGATCGGTGAAGGATGCATCATCGGACCGTTTTGTTACGTGGGCGCTCAGGTTCGCTTAGGGGATCGGGTTGAACTGAAATCGCATGTTGTTGTTACCGGCGACACCTTGATTGACGATGAAACCGTCATCTTTAATTTTTCGGTGATCGGAGAAATACCACAAGATTTGAAGTTCGGCGGCGAAGATACTCGTCTTGAGATTGGAAAGCGCAACCGTATTCGGGAACACGTGACAGTGAATACCGGAACTGAAGGTGGCGGCGGTGTGACCCGGATCGGTGACGATTGCCTGCTGATGGCCGGTGTGCATGTGGCGCATGACGTTCAGATCGGTAACCGCGTTATCATGGTAAATCACGCCGGTGCGGCAGGTCATTGTGTCATCGAAGACGATGTGATCGTGGGTGGGATTTCCGGTCTGCACCAATGGGTACGTGTCGGTCGCGGCGCGATCATTGGCGCACTGACCATGGTTCCGAATGATGTCATCCCCTATGGCCTTGTGCAGGCCCCGCGTGGCGAATTGGACGGTCTGAATTTGGTTGGCCTGAAGCGCAAGGGTGTTTCTCGAGAAGATATCTCAGCATTGCGCGCTGCGTTCCGCGAGTTATCGACTGGAGAGGGTACGTTCATGGAGCGGGCGCACCGAGTTGGTGTGGACAACGAAAGCGAATACGTGCAACGGATCGTTGATTTTGTCACTGGACAATCGGACCGATCCTTCCTGACACCGAGGAAGTAACCCATGCTGGCGCTGATTGCTGGAACGGGCGCGTTACCGGAAGAGGTGGTCAATTGCCTCGTCGAACGCCCCGTTGTCTGCGCGATGGAGGGTTTCACTCCTGACACGTTGACTGCCGATATAGTGTTTCCGCTTGAGCAGCTTGGCAGCTTCATCGCGGATTTGAAAACGCGTGGTGTGACTGAGATCTGCTTGGCAGGTGCGGTTCGGCGACCTGTCATTGACCCGTCGCGAATTGACGCGGCTACGATGCCACTGGTGCCGGTGCTGCAACAAGCGTTGATGTCTGGGGATGATGGGGCCCTGCGCGCTGTAATCAGCATCTTCGAGGACTCCGGCTTGGTCGTTCGCGCAGCGCATGAAATAGCCCCGGGCTTACTTCCGCAGCTTGGTTGCCTGACCGAGGCGCAACCCTCGGAGGCCGATTTGGCCGACGCCGACCGGGCCGCGGGAATTCTGCGGGCCATGGGCGCGGCGGATATCGGTCAGGCTTGCGCGATCTCTAAGGGGCAAGCGCTGGCTGTAGAGAGCATTTTTGGTACCGATTGGATGCTGCAGTCCTTGACCCAACGCCCTGATGCGGGCGGAGGGGTGCTGTTCAAAGCTCCGAAACCGGATCAGGACCGTCGGGCCGATCTGCCTACGATTGGTCCAGACACCGTATCGGGCGCTGTGGCTGCTGGCCTGGCGGGTATCTTCATAGAAAAGGGCGGCGTCATCGTCTTGCAGCAAGAGCAAGTCGTTGAGGAATGCAACCGACTTGGACTGTTCCTTTACGTACGCGAACGGGCCAGCTGATGCGGGTGTTTCTGGTCGCCGGTGAACCTTCGGGCGACCGTTTGGGTGGTGCTTTGATGGAAGGGTTGCGCAGCCTAGTTCCCGACGTGCAGTTCGACGGGGTAGGCGGCCCGTTGATGCAGGCGCAAGGGCTTGAAAGCCGCTTTCCTATGGCCGAGCTTTCAGTGATGGGGCTGGTTGAGGTTCTGCCTAAATTCTTCCACCTCAAACGCCGGATCGCTGAAACTGCACAGGCCGTCCTTGACACGCGACCGGATGTGCTGATCACCATCGACAGCCCCGACTTCTCGCTGCGCGTAGCCAAGATTGTAAAAGCGCAGAGCGATATTCGGACCGTGCATTATGTGGCCCCCAGCGTCTGGGCGTGGCGTCCGGGCCGGGCCGACAAGATGGCCAAAGTCATCGATCACGTCCTTGCGCTACTGCCCTTCGAGCCGCCTTATATGGAGCGCGCGGGCATGGAATGCGATTTCGTTGGTCATCCAGTTGCCAATGAACCGGTGGCTACGCAGGACGAAATTCAGGAATTCCGGACGGCCTATAATCTTGGCGATGCACCGTTTGTTCTGGCGCTGCCAGGATCGCGTGGCGGGGAAATCGAGCGTCTGGCACCGGTTTTCGGCAAGGCATTACAGTTTTATCTGCAAGATCGGCCGGACGTTAGGGTCGTAGTGCCCGCCGTTGCTCATATGGTGGAAACAGTCTCCGAACATGTGAAATCCTGGCCCGGAGACCCGGTGGTTGTCGACCCGCGCAACATACCCTCCGATCAAGCGGTCGCCCAAAAACGAGCTGCCTTTGCGGCGGCTGAGCTTGCATTGGCTGCTTCGGGAACTGTTTCACTGGAACTGGCCGCGCAAGCCACGCCAATGGTGATTGCCTATAATCTGAACTGGCTCACCACCCTTATCGCCAAGCGTATGGTCAAGCTCGACACCGTTACTCTCGTTAATCTGGTGTCCGACACCCGTACCGTACCCGAATGCCTGCTGGACGACTGCCAACCCGAAAGCATTTCAACCGCTTTGAGACAGGTCTCGGACGCGCCGGGTGCGCAACATGAGGCGATGGCAACAACGATGGAGCGGCTTGGACGTGGCGGAGAAGCCCCCGGCCTCCGGGCAGCCAAAGCGGTTCTTTCCCGGATGAACGCGTGATGTTGGATTTTGTGCTCTTTGGTCTATCGGCCTTTATGGCTCAGGTTTTGACCAATCTCGACAACCTTGCGGCGCTTTTGGCGCTGACGCTGGTGTCCGGGGCAAAGCGCTCGGTTTTTGGGTTTTTGGCGGCGCAGGCAATCGTAATCGGAGCCGCACTTTTGCTGGCTTTGGGGGTCGAAGATGTGGTGCCGCACTGGGCCGGGTATCTGGGGGTTATCCCACTGAGCCTTGGTATTCTGGCTTTGATCCGCCGGAAGCGCGGTAAGGAAACAATGACGAACCCCAATTTGGAAACAGGCGCTTCTGTCATCATGGTCACGTTGCTGTTCATCAGCCTGTCGATGGACACTTTCGCCGTCCTTGCGCCGTTGCTGGCGGACTCGGCACCGAGTTTCCGAACCGCGGGTGTGATCGGGGCCGCTCTTGCTGCCGTCAGTCTGGCTGCGATCGCTATGCTTGGATCAATAGCACCATTCATGAGCGGTGCTTTGGCCCGCCGGTTAGAGAGCCTTGTGCCCTACGTGATGATCTGTGCCGGTCTGTATATTCTCAGCAACTCGTGGACTGACGCGGTTTAATAACCGCGCCAAATCCAGCCGCCGCCAAAGATGCGGCTGCCTTCCGAGGCATAGAACACGCAGGCCTGACCCGGGGAAACGCCTTCTTCTGGCGTCAACAGTTCGACCTCGGCGGTGGTGTCGGACAGGGGGCGTATGATCGCTTCACGCGGGGGGCGGGTTGAGCGGACCTTGACCGAAACGTGCCATTCATCTCGTGAGGTGAAGGGCTCATCCCCCAGCCAGTTGATCTCGCGTGCGGGAATGGTGCGTGTGGCCAACATTTCTTTGGGGCCGACAACCACCTGCTTTTTGTCGACGTCCAGCTTGACCACATATAGCGGCTCGCTGAGGCCACCGATCCCAAGCCCGCGGCGCTGACCAATTGTGTAATGGATGACGCCGTTGTGTTGGGCCAGTACGCGGCCGTCTGCGTGCACAATCTCACCCGGTTCCGCCGCACCGGGGCGAAGTTTCTCAATCACGCTGGCATAGTTGCCATCAGGCACGAAACAGATGTCCTGGCTGTCAGGCTTGTCTGCCACGGCCAACCCGTATTGCGCTGCCATCTCACGAGTTGCGTCTTTTGAGGGCAGGTGGCCCAGCGGGAAGCGCAGGAAATCCAGCTGTTCAGGCGTGGTCGAGAACAGGAAGTATGACTGATCCCGGTTCGCATCCTCGGCGCTGTGCAGTTCCGGCCCGTTCGGCCCCATCTTGCGCTGGATATAGTGACCGGTTGCCATGCAGTCGGCCTCAAGATCCTTGGCGGTTTCCAACAAATCCTTGAACTTCACCCGTTCGTTGCAGCGGATGCAAGGCACCGGAGTCGCACCCGCCAGATAGCTGTCAGCGAATTCGTCGATTACTGCATCCTTAAAGATGTTCTCGTAATCCAGAACGTAATGCGGAAACCCGCGTTCCTCGGCTACGCGCCGCGCGTCGTGAATGTCGATCCCCGCACAACAGGCGCCTTTCTTGGCCAGCGCCGCGCCATGGTCGTACAACTGCAATGTGACGCCCACCACGTCATAGCCCTGATCGGCCAGATGGGCGGCCACGACGGAACTGTCCACGCCACCCGACATGGCAACAACCACCCGCGTTTCCGACGGGGGTTTGGCAAAGCCAAGCGAGTTCAGCGGTGTCTCGGTATCGAGTGCCATGACGATTCCAGTGCGGGTTAAGAAAGACCGGCAGAATATAGGAAAATTCTACACACTCTCAAGGGGCGGTTTCACTCTGCATTAAGTAGGCTGGTGGCAGCTTTGTCGCAGCACGAAGAGGACCGAGAGATGTATTTGCACAAAGTAGAAGGACCAAGGTCCGTAACCCTGCCAGATGGAACGGTTTTATCACGCGCCGATCTGCCACCCGAGGACACGACCCGCTGGGTTGCCTCGCGCAAAGCGATTGTGGTTCGGGGCGTGGTTTACGGGCTCATCACACTGTCGGATGCCAAAAAGCGTTATGGGCTGAGTGATGAGGAGTTCAATGCGTGGGTTTCTGCGGTTGCGGAACATGGAACGGACGCTCTGAAAGTCACCGCGCTAAAAAAATATCGACAACCTATAGGCGAAAGTGAATAAATGATTCAACGGTAACGTCAGATTAACCATTTTTGAGCAGGCTCAATTTGAAATTGGTAAATTGACCCGAAATGGAGCAGTAAATGCGTATACTTCTTGTCGAGGATGATCCGACTACGTCGAAAAGCATCGAGCTGATGCTGACGCATGCCAACCTCAACGTTTATGCCACAGACCTCGGCGAGGAAGGCATCGATCTGGCGAAGCTCTATGATTACGATCTGATTCTGCTGGACCTGAACCTTCCGGACATGAACGGGCATGAAGTGCTGCGTCAGCTGCGTATTGCGCGGGTAGAAACACCGATCCTAATCCTGTCGGGCGCGGATGATACGGAAAGCAAGATCAAGGGATTTGGTTTCGGCGCTGATGACTACATGACCAAGCCGTTCCATCGCGAGGAACTGGTGGCCCGTATCCACGCCATCATCCGCCGCTCGAAAGGGCATTCACAATCCTTCATCCATACCGGCCAGGTAGCAGTGAATCTGGATGCCAAAACTGTAGAAGTTGAAGGCAAGGCGGTGCATCTGACCGGCAAGGAATACCAGATGCTCGAACTGCTGAGCCTGCGCAAAGGCACGACACTGACCAAAGAGATGTTTTTGAACCACCTCTACGGCGGAATGGATGAGCCAGAGTTAAAGATCATCGACGTTTTCATTTGCAAACTGCGCAAAAAGCTCAGCAATGCGACCGGCGGTGATAACTATATCGAAACCGTCTGGGGCAGGGGCTATGTCCTGCGCGATCCGCAAAGCAATAGTGTTGACGAAACCCGAATGGCCGTCGGCGCCTGATTTGAACATGGTCGCCGTTGGTCCGGGGCGACCTTTCTCACTCACTGAACAGCACGACTGGACCTAGCCATGGCCTCGCCCTATCACTGAGGTCCAAGAATACGTGACAGGGCGAGGCCATGAGCAAATTGATTCCGGTATCTGACCTGACTGAGGACGCCGCGCGGGCGGAACTTGAGCATTTGGCCGAGCAATTGTCTCGGGCAAATACGCTGTATCACGCAGAAGACGCGCCTGACATTTCCGACGCTGAATACGATGCGCTGAAACGTCGAAACGCCGAGATCGAGGCGCGATTCCCGCAGTTAAAAAGGGCAAACAGCCCCTCGGATCAGGTGGGCGCGCGTCCGGCTGACGGGTTCTCCAAAGTCACACATGCCGTGCGCATGATGTCACTGGGCAATGCCTTTGATGACGAGGACGTTCAGGATTTTGATCGCTCGATCCGAAAATACCTTGGGCTAGACGCGACAGAACCTTTGTCCTTCACCGCTGAGCCCAAGATTGACGGCTTGTCACTGTCTTTGCGGTATGAAAATGGAACGCTGGTTCAGGCCGCCACCCGTGGCGATGGCGAGGTTGGAGAAAACGTCACCGCCAATGCCCGGACGATTTCTGACATTCCCCAAACCATTGCAGATGCGCCGAAAATTCTGGAGGTGCGTGGTGAGGTCTACATGTCGCATGAAGACTTCGAAGCGTTGAATGCTCGTCAGGAGGAGGCAGGGGAAAAACCCTTTGCGAACCCGCGAAACGCGGCCGCCGGTTCGCTGAGGCAATTGGATTCGACGGTCACACGCTCGCGTCCGCTGCGGTTCTTTGCCTATGCGTGGGGCGAATTGTCCGAGCCGTTGTCTGACACCCAAATGGGCGCGATTGACCGGTTACGTGCATTTGGATTTGCCACCAACCCGCTCACCCAGCTATGCGAAACGACTAGTCAGATGCTGGACCGCTACCGAGATATCGAGGCTCAGCGGTCTACGCTGGGTTATGACATTGACGGCGTCGTTTACAAGGTGAACGATCTATCTCTACAGGCGCGGCTCGGGTTTCGGTCAACGACTCCTCGCTGGGCCATCGCACATAAGTTCCCGGCCGAACTGGCCTGGACCCGGCTGGAATCAATCGACATTCAGGTAGGACGCACCGGCGCGCTCAGCCCGGTGGCCCGGCTGCATCCGGTGACTGTGGGCGGTGTGGTCGTGTCTAACGCCACGCTACACAACGAGGATTATATCGCAGGCCGTGACGCCAAGGGCGGTACGATCCGAGACGGCAAGGACATTCGTGTTGACGACTGGGTGCAGGTCTACCGCGCCGGCGACGTGATCCCGAAACTGGCCGATGTGGACATTTCAAAGCGTGCCGAAGGCGCCGAGCCTTTCGACTTTCCGACGACCTGCCCCGAATGCAACAGCGATGCCGTGCGCGAGGAAGGAGACGCTGTCCGGCGCTGTACCGGAGGCCTGATCTGTCCGGCGCAGGCGATGGAAAAGTTGAAACATTTTGTCTCGCGTAAAGCCTTCGACATCGAGGGTTTGGGGGCAAAACAGATCGAAATGTTCTATGACGATCCCGACCTGCCGGTCAGAACGCCAGTTGATATTTTTACGTTGCAAGAGCGTGATGCTGCGAACCTGAACAAACTGGCCAACCGTAAGGGGTGGGGCGCGCAAAGTGCCGGAAACCTATGGGCTGCCATCGACGAAAAACGCAAGATACCCTTTGGGCGTCTGCTGTTTGCGTTGGGCATCCGGCATATGGGCGAAGCCGCCTCGAATCTGATTGCTACTCATTATGGCACCTGGCCCGACTTCGAAGACGCCGTAACTGAGGCAGCCAAATTTGAAGGACCGGAATGGGAGGATCTACTGAGTGTCGACGGTGTCGGCGAAGTCATGGCCCGCGCCCTTGTGTCGGCATTCGCGCAAGAGGCTGAACGCGCCAGCATCGACGCGCTAGTTGCGCAACTGGACGTGCAGGAAGCCAAACGCCCCGACACCACCGGTAGCCCTGTTGCAGGCAAGACAGTTGTTTTCACCGGCACGCTGGAAAAGATGACCCGCGCCGAAGCCAAGGCCCGGGCCGAGGCGTTGGGCGCAAAAGTCTCGGGCTCGGTCAGTAAAAAGACCGATATTCTGGTGGCGGGCCCCGGGGCGGGGTCCAAGGCGAAAAAGGCCGCCGAGCTTGGGATTGAAACACTGGACGAAGATGGCTGGCTGCAGCTGATCGGAACCGCATGAGCGGACGCCCAGAACAGTTATTCCCGTTGTTTGCGGGTTTGGAAACGCTGGATGGTATTGGGCCGAAGACGGCACAGGTTTTGGCGCAGGCGGGTACGGACTCGCCGCGCGACGTTTTGTTCAACCTGCCGTATGCCGTCATCGACCGCAGGCGCCGCGATACCATTCAGGGCGCCGACCTGCCCAAGACTCTGACGGTTGAAGTGACAGTTGGCACGCACAGGCCACCGCGCAACAAAGGCGGTGCATATCGGGTGCATGTTGAGGACAGTCAGGCCGATTTCCAACTGGTGTTCTTTCATGCGCGCGGCGACTATCTAAAGCGTGTTCTGCCGCAGGGGTCGAGGCGCGTGATCTCGGGCAAGCTGGAATTGTTCGACGGCATGGCGCAGATGGTCCACCCGGACCACATGCTGCCGGTGGAAGAGGCGCAGAACATTCCAGATTTTGAACCGGTGTACCACCTGACACAGGGGATCACGCAAAAGACGGCTTACAAGGCTGCGCGCAGCGCTTTGGCGCGAGCACCGGAATTGAAGGAATGGATCGACCCGGCTTTGATATCGAAACAGGGGTGGTCGGATTGGTCGGCTGCAATTACGGCTGCGCATAATCCACAGGGGGCGGATGATGTCGCCCCTCATGCGCCCGCGCGCGAACGTATGGCTTACGACGAGCTTTTTGCGCATCAACTGACGCTAGCTCTGGCGCGCCAGCGCGAACGTAAGGCTCGGGGCATCGCCAGCCTCGGGACCGGCGCGTTGCAGGCGAAGGTTCTGGCCAGCCTTCCGTATAAACCCACTGGCGCGCAAATGCGGGCAATTGATGAAATTGCAACAGACATGGCTTCGGATGCACGGATGAACCGTTTGCTACAGGGCGATGTAGGCGCGGGAAAAACACTGGTTGCGTTCATGGCGCTTCTCGTCGCGGTCGAGGCGGGCGGACAGGGTGTCATGATGGCTCCGACTGAGATTCTGGCCCGGCAACATCTGGAGGGCTTACGGCCTTTAGCAGAGGAAGCCGGTATCGTTCTGGATATCCTTACCGGACGTGACAAGGGGGCTGAGCGTCGTGCAAAACTGGCCGCATTGAAGAACGGCGATATTAACATTCTGGTCGGAACCCACGCCGTGTTTCAAAGCGATGTGGAGTTTCAAGCGCTCCGCCTTGCCATTGTTGATGAACAGCACCGGTTCGGCGTTCGGCAGAGGATGGAACTGTCTGATAAAGGGCAGGGCGCGGATGTTCTGGTCATGACGGCTACGCCAATCCCGCGCAGCCTGGCGCTGGCGCAGTATGGGGATATGGACGTCTCGGTTCTCGACGAAAAACCGCCCGGGCGGAAACCTATCAAAACCGCCATTGTCAGTACCGAACGCATGGAAGAGGTCGTGTCCCATCTGCGCCGGGCGATTGACGAAGGACGCCAGTGCTATTGGGTCTGTCCCTTGGTCGACGAATCCGAGGTGTCAGACCTGACGGCTGCTGAAGAACGGTTCAAACGCCTTCGCGCGATTTTGGGGGAAGGAACGGTCGGGCTTGTCCACGGACAGATGCCCTCGGCCGATAAAGATGCCGCGATGAAGGCGTTTCAGGAGGGGCAGACCAAGGTTCTGGTCGCGACAACCGTAATCGAGGTCGGCGTCAACGTTCCGAATGCCTCGATCATGGTGATCGAACGCGCCGAGATTTTCGGGCTTGCGCAACTGCACCAACTCCGCGGTCGCGTTGGGCGGGGCGAGGCGGATTCAACCTGTCTGCTGATGTATCAACCCCCGCTCAGTGAAGGTGGGCGGAAACGGCTTGAGGTTCTGCGTGAGACCGAAGACGGTTTTAAAATCTCGGAAACTGATCTGCAAATGCGCGGTGCCGGAGATCTGATCGGTACGGCGCAATCCGGTTTGCCGAAATTCCGGATCGCGGACCTTGAACGGCAGGCCGGATTGATGGCTATCGCCCAAACTGACGCGCGTGCATTGCTGTCAGCTGACCCGCAGCTGAATTCGGACCGAGGGCAGGCGGCGCGTGTTCTTTTGTGGCTGATGAAACAGGATCAGGCCATTCGTTTGATTTCAGTAGGTTAGGGATTTTGTTCCTGTAAGTTCACAAATGTTCTCAAAAAGTTCTTTACCGACTCGATAAAATATGAGAACAAAAGGTCAACAAAGGATTAAAGTTCTGACCGGAGGTGAGACCATGCTGACCCAGATCAAGACCGCTATTAGCCGCTCGCAATCAACGCTGTTGCAAGATGCTGTGGGGGCTGTGTCTCTGGTGGTCATGCTGATGGTGGCCCTTCACCTGCCTGGAACGTTCTGACCCTTTTCTGCCTGCGATCTCGTGCCGATCATACCGCGCTGTCATTCCCATTTCAGTCAAGGGTGACCTGCCTGTCCCATTTCCCTTGAGGGGCCTGCCTCGGCCCCGCGCGACTATCCGGACCCCACGCGAGACACGCACAACCTGCCGCCGCCCTTTCCGCCCGGAAGGCGCGGCGGTTTTTTCTTAAAGCTCACCCGTCTTGATGATCTCAAGCATGGCAGACAGCACAGAATTCACCGCGACCGAGGCAAGGATCATCCCCATGACACGGCTGATAATGGCAGCACCGGAATACCGAATAAGGCGAATGATCGGGTCGGCCAAAAGCATCAAAACGAATGAAATCAGAATGACGGACAGCATTACCAACGCCGTTATGCCCTGATCTGCGGCGCTGTAGCGATGGTTGTCGGTCAGGATGACGACGGCCAGCATCGCTCCGGGGGACGCCAAAGAAGGAACTGCCAGGGGAAAGATCGCCGGGTTAGGGCGGTGCGATGGCCTTTCCAGTTCCTCTTCGGCTTCATGCTGTTCGACAACCTGTTTGCTTTCCCCAAAAATCATCGTCAGAGCGAATAGAAAAAGAATGATCCCTCCGGCTACCTGAAACGAATTCAACCCGATATCCAGCGCTTCGATCAAAAGCTGCCCGAAGACTAAGAAAAACAGCAGGACCCCGGCGCTGACCAAAGCCGCAAGAAAGGCCGTTTTACGACGGGCCGAAGCCGTGAGGGTGGCCGTCACCGCGATGAATACGGGGATGGTGCCGATGGGATCGATAACGACCCAAAGGGTTACGAAATGCTCAAGCAGATTATTCAAACCAATCCCTCCCCCAAATTTTGGCTGAGATTAGACGGGTTTGCGTCAGAAAGCCACGCTTAGGCGCAATTGGCCTGTTCTGCCTGCTTCATGGCCTCAGTTGCAGCCTCCAAGGCTAACAGAATTGAGGCATGGCGGTTCTTGTAGTCCCGCGCGGGGATCAGAACTTCGAGCCCATTGAAGGGCGCGTCAGGCGCCGGGCCATTCTTTTTCAGCATGTCCGAGAGCTGGTCGCGCGCGGTTTCCACCTGTGCCCGTGTCGCTCCAACAATTGCACTGCCGACAACCGAAGCCGAAGCCTGCCCCAGCGCACAGGCTTTTACATCCTGTCCGTAATCTGAGACCTTGCCGTCCTGCATTTTCACATCCACGGTTACGGTCGATCCGCACAGGGGCGAGCGCTTTTTCACCGTAGCGTCGGGATTTTCAAGCCGGTCCAGGTGCGGAATATCCGCAGCCAGCGCCAGAATGCGGCCGGAATAGAGCTTAATCAGATCGTTCTCGCCGGACATGGGTTTCCCTCGTTGCGTGTTCCCCATACATAGAGGCCATCCACCGGGATGCAAAAGGTTTTTATCATGTCCGCAACTGTCGCATTTGACCCGACCGAACTAAAATATAACGAGGCTGGTCTGATCCCGGCCATTGCCCAGGATGAAAGCACCGGCGAGGTGTTGATGATGGCTTGGATGAACGTCCAAGCCGTTGAGAAAACGCTGGAAACCGGGCGCGTGACCTACTGGTCGCGGTCTCGTCAGTCGTTCTGGATCAAGGGCGAAACCTCGGGTCATGTGCAGGAATTGGTGGATTTCCGCTTTGATTGCGACCGTGATTGCTTGTTGGTTCTGGTGTGTCAGACGGGTGCCGCATGCCACACAAACCGCCGTACCTGCTTTTACACCGCCGTGCGTGACGGCACCGAGGTAGAGCTGATGTCACCGATGGAGTGAATCGGTCACAAGCCCACCAGTGCCCGGATACCTACAGGTGTTGCACCCTCAGCCCGGTATTTCGAGATCGCTCGCGCATCGTCGCGTTTCGCCAAACGCTTACCTGCGTCGTCCCGGATTAGCCGGTGATGAAGGTATCGCGGCGTCGGTAGCCCGAGCAGGACTTGTAGAACGACATGAATTCGCGTGGCTTCGAACAGGTCCTGACCGCGTATGACATGGGTGATGCCCTGAGCGGCGTCATCCAAAACGACTGACAGGTGATAGGACGTACCCATGTCCCGCCGGGATAAAACGACGTCGCCGATGGTTTCCGTCAGTTCGTCCAAGGTGAAGGCGATGGCACCCGTCTCACCATTGGGTCCAGCACCATCTTCCTGAAATGATCCAACAACGGCGTCAGCTTGCGCGGCGTTCAGAAGGAATTTGCCTGCAACAGCCATATCCAAGCGTAACGGTATGTCCTTGGGGCGCGGGCCATCTGCTAATTTTGGCTGCCATTTCGCTCGGCAGGTACCGGGATAGACGATCCCGTCCGGCCCATGCAAAGGCACACCTTCCTGCGGCGCACTGGCGGCGGCAGCGATATCTTTGCGGTTGCAGGTGCAGGGGTACAGCAAACCACGTGTCCATAATTCGTCCAGCGCCTTGTCGTAGGCGACCAAACGATCGGATTGTCGTAGCACGGGTTCAGGCCACCGCAGGCCCAACCATTGAAGATCATCATATATTTGATCCTCCCAATGAGCCCGAGACCGCGAACGGTCGATATCCTCGATCCTTAGCAGGAATTGTCCGTCTTCAGCCTCGGCAAGATCATGCGCCAGCATTGCCGAATAGGCATGACCCAAATGCAAAGGGCCAGTGGGCGAAGGCGCGAAGCGGGTCTTAAATATCACGCTTTTTCAACAACATATACTTCGGACTTCAGATCCATGCCCGGCAAATGAGGGCCGTATTCTCGAAACAGAAGTCTCGCGGCGCCCATGTCCAGCCAATCATTTAGTCGGGTCGTGTAAGACTTGTCTGTAAGGGTATGATCGTTAAAGGAAAATGCCAAAAGACCGTTTCGGGGCAGGGCGCGCATCAGCAGATCAAACACCTCAGGCGGCGCGGCACCCACGCTGATGACGCCGATGGCAGCGATAACCTTATAAGCGCCTTCCTTCAACGGGTTCGGGTCGGTGATCTCAAAAGTTGAGAGAGCGCGATAAATGCCCTTGGCCTCGGCTCCCTCAAGCATTTGGGGCGTCGGGTCGATCCCATCAATGACCTGAAAACCGACGGAGCGTAACGCCTCTCCCGATAGACCCGTTCCACACCCGTAGTCCATAACAGGTGTCTGGGGCTCAGGCATTGCCGACCAGAGGGCTTCGGCTACTCGACCGGGGGTCGCGTAACCATTTGCGCCGACTTCCGCATCGTAGGAGGAAGCCCACTTTTGATAATGTGCGCGTGTGGATTCGGGCGTGTCTAAGTTGAAGGCATCTTTGAAGTTATTGTCGCTCATACGCAGATGTTAGGATGCCAGGCCGGGGTACGTCCAGTCAGCAATTGGCTAGCCAGTTTAACCATTCAGCCTTGGCCCGATCAGTGTAGGCCTTGTACCGATCCTTGCGGCCACGACGCCCTCCTTTCAGCCCGTCAACCGGGCGGAACAGGCCGAAATTGACGTTCATGGGCTGAAAGGTCTTGGCTTCGGCCCCACCAGTGATGTGGTGGATCAGGGCACCCATGGCGCTGTCCTGCGGCACTTCGGGCAGGTCAAGGCCCAGAATCTCGGCTGCGGCCAGACGACCGGCCAGAAGCCCCATGGCCGCGCTTTCGACATACCCCTCAACTCCGGTGATCTGCCCGGCGAAACGGATGTTCGGCTTGGATTTCAGACGCATCTGCGCATCCAGCAGCGTGGGTGAGTTGATAAACGTGTTGCGGTGGATGCCGCCCAAACGCGCAAAGCTGGCATTCTCCAATCCGGGGATCATACGGAACACCTCGGTCTGCGCGCCGTATTTCATCTTGGTTTGAAAGCCCACAATGTTGAACAGCGTACCAAGCGCATTGTCACGACGCAGCTGCACGACGGCATGCGGTTTCACGTCCGGCTGATGCGGATTGGTCAGGCCAACCGGTTTCATCGGTCCGTGACGCAAGGTTTCGCGGCCACGTTCCGACATCACCTCGATCGGCAGGCACCCGTCGAAATAGCCCGCGGTTTCGCCTTCGTGAAACTCGGTTTTATCGGCGGCCAGCAAGGCATCGATGAAAGCCTCGTACTGATCGCGGTCCATCGGGCAATTCAGGTAAGCGGTGCGCTCTTCCTCGGTCTCGCCCTTATCATAGCGCGACTGCATCCAGGCTTTGCTCATGTCGATGCTGTCGGCATAGACGATCGGGGCGATGGCATCGAAAAAGGCCAGCGACTCGGCACCGGTTTCGGTCCGAATGGCTTCACCCAGCGCGGCCGAGGTCAGGGGACCTGTGGCAAAGATCCAGTGGTCGTCGTAGGGCAGGGTGGTGACCTCTTCGCCGGTGACCTCGATCCGGGGATGGGCGCGCAGTTTTTCAGTGACCGCTTCGGCAAAGGGATCGCGGTCCACGGCCAGTGCTCCACCGGCGGGCAGACGATGCGCATCGGCAGTTGTCATGATCAACCCGTTGGCTTGGCGCATTTCCCAGTGCAACAGGCCAACCGCGTTCTGCTCATCATCGTCCGAGCGGAACGAGTTCGAACACACCATCTCGGCCAGGTTGCCAGTTTGGTGCGCAAAGGTGCCTACTTTGGGTCGCATTTCGTGGATCACAACATCCACGCCCATCTCTGCCGCCTGCCAGGCAGCTTCGGACCCGGCCATGCCGCCGCCCACGATATGCAATTTCTGTGTCATGGGCTGCCACATAGGGCAGAGCACCGCGCAACGCAACATGGGTGAGTGGGTTTGAAACTATAGGGGGATTTTGGGGTCGCCGCTGCGGGAATGTCGATGCCGGTGAGAGAAACCGACTGGAGGGACCTTCCGCCCACGGCGACCCAAAAGTGTCTCCAGAGCATACGCTCTGTCCCAGCTTTGCCATAGTGTCGCCATTTTGAAAAGTGCTAAAATGAGGACAGTCCCTAAAAATGTGGACAACAATTGCCTCATTGATGCCAATTTGGCGGTCTTTTTTCGATGAACGCAGAGATTCCTTCTTCGGTATCCCGATGCAGCATATTCTGAGCCATTACATCGCCGGTATAGGCGTAGGCCTCTTCAATCGACATATCCAACTGCTTGTAGAAGGCCTGCTTGCCGATCTTCACGGCTGATCCCAACTTATCCGCAAGCTGATCGGCAAGGGTTGTCGTTTCGTGTTCCAGCAGCATTTCGGGCACCACGCGGTTGATCAGCCCCAGCTCAACCGCTTTTTCAGCCGAGATGAAATCGCCGGTCGTCAGCATCTCGAACGCTCGTTTGCGCGGGATGTTCCGGCTGAGCGCAACCATCGGCGTTGAGCAGAACAGCCCGATATTCACCCCGTTGACGCCAAACCGGGTGCCTTCGGCGGCAACAGCCAGATCGCAGGTAGCGACCAGCTGGCACCCTGCAGCCGTGGCAATCCCGTGCACTTGTGCGATGACAGGCTGGGGCAGGGACTGGATCGACAACATCATCTGCGCGCATCTGGCAAAAAGATCCTGGAAATAAGCCTTACCGCCATCCTCGAACTGACGCCCAGCCGTCATCTGTTTCAGATCATGACCCGCGCAAAATGCCTTACCTTCGCCTGAAAGGATTACCGCGCGAATCGAGCTGTCATCCCTCAGGGCGTCAAATTCGGATTGCAGCGCGGACAACATCTCATCGCTCAAGGCATTCAGGCGCTCGGGCGCGTTCATTTTAAGGGTCGCAACCGCGCCTGTGTCGTTACGTTCCAGAATTGCCATCTTGCCCTCCGATCTGATGTCGGGCCAACTCTAGGTCGGCAAAGCGAGGAGGGGAAGCATGACGTTGGCAATGGGTCGGGAAGACCTGATGGAGTATATGGGGCAGATCTTTCCGCAGGTGCATCGGGACTTTGTGGTCGAGGACCTGACCGAGGACTCGATTGTCATGCGGTTGGTGGTCGAAGACAGGCACCTGCGTCCCGGAGGAACCGTGTCCGGCCCGTCCATGTTTGGGCTGGCGGATGTATGTGTCTATGCGTTGGTTCTGGCCCGCAAGGGGCGTCAGTCACTGGCGGTGACCACCAACAGCTCATTGGATTTTCTGCGAAAACCCGAGGGTGGCAAAGACATGATCGCGCAGTGTCGCTTGCTGAAACTGGGCCGCAGCCTGGCGGTAGGCGACGTTCTGATGTTCTCGGAAGGGTCCGACAAGCCCGTAGCGCGGGCTACGATGACCTATTCACTGCCGCCCGAGGGATCCGCCGCCGCATCATTCGGGTAAAAAAGGCCGGGCAGTGCCCGGCCAGGAAGAGGTCCCGTCAAGGGACTGGGGAATCTTAGTCCTGCCAGAAATAGCGGGTGTATTCATTGCGGGCCTGATATTTGGTCAGGCCGACATCTTTCAGAAGCCTGTCATCCAGATTGGACAAATTGACTCGGCTGCGGCGTTGGCGTTCCCACTTTGTCACTGTCGCCGCAAACCGCACGGCCAGCGCGGCGATCAGCGGCAGCCGGGGACTGTCGTTCAGCAGCATGAGGGCGGGGTTGTGCATTGCGCGTGTCATAGTAGGTATCCTTTCAAATTGTATTGACACAAAGTATGCTTGTTCGGTACATGTGTTTGATACATTCAGGATTGTGTCAAAATCAAAGGAAGAATTGTAATGGATACAATTTGGCCAGAGGCGCTACCGAAATCTAAGGGGCCGAAGTATACTCTGGTCGCTGATACAATCCGAAAAGCCATTGATAACAATCTGCTGGATGTGGGTACGAAACTACCTCCAGTGCGGGAACTGGCGTATCGGTTACAAATTACACCGGGAACAGTTGCGCGGGCTTATACGATTCTGACCGATGAGGGATTGTTACAAGCCGAGGTCGGACGTGGTACATTCGTAGCCCCACCAAAATCCCCAATTCTGGATGACGTGTGGGCCAGACAACTGCATTTGCGTGATGATAAATACAACGCTAATGTCAGCCTGTTCAGTCCGCGCTTAGCGGATATGGGACAGGTCTCTCTGATCCGCGAATGCCTGCAGAAGGTGTCCCAAGCCGATCCAGGCCTGTTTTTGAACTACCCAACCCGCGACGCTTATCAACCCATGCGTCAGGCGGTAGTCGAGTGGTTATCGGACTTGCCGCTGGGCGCGCTGACCCATGACGACATTGTACTGACACACGGCGGCCAGAATGGGTTGTGCTTGGTGTTTCAGACCATCCTACGCGGACCCAAGCCTGTGGTTCTGGTCGAAGACCTGTCTTACGCCGGGTTCCGCCGCGCTGGAGAACTGATGCGCGCCGACGTCATTGGCGTGAAGATGGACAAATGGGGGGTCGACCCCAAAGCTATGGAGCAAGTGTTGCGCCAAACCACGGCGCAGGCCGTCTGTGTCTCGCCCGAAGTGCAGAACCCGACCGGTTCGCACACGCCTTTAGAACGCCGGAAAGAGGTTGTTGAGGTCGCCCGGCGTTTTGACCTGCAGATCATCGAGGACGACTGCTATCGCATGGGCGACGCGCGCGAGCCCAGCTATCGGGCGCTGGCCCCTGAGCGGGGGTGGCATGTGTCCTCGATCTCGAAAATCCTGACACCGTCACTACGCGTTGGGTTCGCCATTGCTCCCCGAGAGAGGAGCGTCGATCTACGACGGTCGGCGGAATACGGTTACTTCGGATTAGCGCAGCCGTTGGCAGAACTCACCCGGTTGCTGCTTTCTGACCCCCGTACTCTAAAGATCGCCAAGGATGTGCGCGTACGGATGGGTGATTATGTACGCGTAGCAGTGAATGCGTTGGGTGGGTTCGACCTCAACTGGGCGCCGGACGTGCCCTTTGTGTGGCTCAACCTTCCGTCCGGTTGGCGCGCTGGTTCGTTCACGCGCGCGGCCGAACGAGAAGGGATACAACTGCGGGCCGCAGATGAGTTTGCTTTGCGTGACGGGCGGGCTCCAAACGCCGTGCGCATTGCGATGAATGGCCACGTGTCGCTGGAACGGTTTGAAGACGCAATGCAGCGGTTGCGCAGGTTGCTGGACAATCCACCGGAACAAATCAGCGTCTAAATATGGGGTAAAATAATACCTATTTTTTAAGCAATTGAAATTGAACAATTTAAAAGCGTTTACTGTTGTTGACCTGCGCAGCGCGGGCCTCTAAATACGCTCCATCGAATTCGGGCCGCTCTGTCTTGGGGCGGTCTTTCACATCAAACAGGACTATCCTGCCATGAAAACCTTTTCTGCAACACCTGCAGACATCGACAAGAAATGGATCCTGATCGACGCCGAGGGCGTTGTTCTGGGCCGTCTTGCTTCGATCGTCGCCATGCGTCTGCGTGGCAAGCACAAAGCGTCGTTCACCCCGAACATGGACATGGGCGACAACGTCATCGTGATCAACGCTGACAAAATCCAGATGACCGGCAAGAAGCGCGAAGAGAACTTCTACTGGCACACTGGCCACCCGGGCGGCATCAAGTCCCGCACCAAGCAGCAGATCCTCGAGGGTGCACACCCCGAGCGCGTCGTGACCCAAGCCGTCAAGCGCATGCTGCCGGGCAACCGCCTGTCGCGTCAGCAAATGACCAACCTGCGCGTTTACGCCGGTGCCGAGCACCCGCACGAAGCCCAGGCCCCCGAAGTTCTGGACGTTAAGTCCATGAACAAGAAAAACACCCGGAGCTAATGACCGATGGCTGATCAGATCAATACTCTCGAAGAGCTGAGCGCCGTCGCAGGCGTTGAAACCGTGGCCGAAGAAGTCATCGTGCGTGAACCCGTACGTGACGAGCTGGGTCGTTCGTACGCCACCGGCAAGCGTAAAGACGCTGTTGCCCGCGTTTGGATCAAGCCGGGTTCCGGCAAGGTCACCGTAAACGGCAAAGACCAGGACAAGTACTTCGCTCGTCCCGTTCTGCAGCTGATCCTGCGCCAGCCGTTCCAGGTTGCCGGCGTTGAAGGTGAGTTCGACGTTGTCGCAACCGTCAAAGGCGGCGGCCTGACCGGTCAGGCCGGTGCGGTCAAGCACGGCATCTCGAAAGCACTGCAGCTGTACGATCCGTCGCTGCGCGGCGCTCTGAAAGCCGCTGGCTTCCTGACACGCGACAGCCGCGTTGTGGAACGTAAGAAATACGGTAAGCGCAAAGCGCGTCGTTCGTTCCAGTTCTCGAAGCGTTAATCGCTACGGAATACGAATTTCAAAGGGCTCGCCTAGGCGGGCCCTTTTTCTGTTTGGTTATTCTTCGAAGACCAGCTTCCAGGCCCCGTTTTCCACCACGTTGATGAAGACAATGTCAGCGCCCTGATGGTCGTCTGGACCATAGGTAAGGCGGCTTCCAACCAGTTCGTCTTCGTAATCCAGGCTTTCCATGGCCGCGATAAAGCTTTCGTGGGTCAGGTCAGGCCCGGCGGCCTCCAACGCCTTGACCATCATTTCAGCGGCAGAATAGCCCAGCATTGAAAACCCGACGGGGTCTTCGCCGGTTGCAGCCTTGTATTCCTCGATAAACGCGGCGGGGGCGGGATCGTCGGCGCGGGCCCACAAATCCTTCCATGAGGCGGCGGCGTAGAAACCGTCCGTCACTCCTCCCGGAACCTGTGCGACAACAGTCAGGAAGCTTGCAGCGGTGCCCAGAAACTTCATATCGGTCAGGCCCATCTTTTTGGCCGTGCCGACAACTGTAATCGCCTGACGCACACCCAGCGCAATCGTGACGATATCGCAACCTTCCTCGTTGAGCTTGCTCAGCGAGCCAACAAAATCGGTCTCATCCGGTTTGTGCGTTGTCTCGGCGACGAACGTGATACCGGCTTCTTCGGCACCGGCCTTGCTGCCTTCCAGAATCTCTTCGCCGAAATCCGTCGGCAGATACATGGTGCAGACATTTTGCGAACCGAACTGACCAGCCAGATATTTCACGCCAATGCGACTTTGGTCGAAATAGGTGGAAAACGAGATGAACTTGTTCTTCATCGGCTCTTGCAGCATCTGGCTTGAGGCCGTCAGCGGGGCGATGTTCGGAATGCCCTTGGGATCTAGCAGCTTGAACCCGGCGAGGTTCATCGGAGTGCCCAGCGATTGCAGCATGGCAAACACTTTGTCGCGATTCAGCAGCTTGTTATAGCCCTGCATCGCGCGCGGCATCTGATAGCCGTTGTCTTCGACCACATAGCGGATGGTACGGCCATGCACGCCGCCCGCAGCGTTGACCCGGTCAAATACCACGTTTGCGCCCTTTGTCGCAGGAACCCCAACGGCGGCGAAAATACCGCTCAGATCATTGACCGAGCCGATGACAATTTCATCATCCGTAACACCCTGCGTCTGCGCCAAGGCTAAGGTCGCAGACACCGTCAAAACGGCCGCGGCGGCCAAACCTTTAATCCCGTTGGTCATTACTTCTCCTCCCAGTGAATTCCTTATTTATACATGTCTTCAATAAGATGCGCGTGTTTCTGTTCCACAAAGCTGCGTTTCAGCTTCATGGTCGCGGTCAGTTCATCGTCATTGGCAGTCAGCAAAACGTCGATCAGGCGGAAATCCTTGATCTGCTCAACGCGCGCGAACTCTTTGTTGGCCGCAGCGACTTCAACCCCAATATGATCCTTGATCTCAGGTGCCGCACAGAGCGAGGCGAAGTTCGAAAACGGGATTTTCTGATCCTGCGCGTATTTCTCGACGTTTTCCTGATCGATCATGATCAGGGCGGTCAGGTATTTCCGCGCATCTCCGATGATCACCGCGTCCGAGATATAGGGGCTAAACTTCAGCCGGCTTTCAATCTCGGCCGGGGTGATGTTCTTGCCGCCGGCGGTGATGATAATGTCTTTCAGCCGTCCGGTGATAGTGACGTACCCCTCATCGTCGATATGCCCCAGATCGCCCGTCCGCAGCCAGCCATCAGCGGTGAAAGTCTCAGCCGTTTTGGCGTTGTTCCGCCAATAGCCCTGAAAGATGTTCAAACCCTTCAGTTGGATTTCACCTTCGTCCGAGATGCGGATGTCATTGCTGGCGATAGCCGGGCCAACGGTGCCGATCTTGTTGGTCTCAACGCAGTTTATGGTCGCCAGCCCCGAGGTTTCGGTCATCCCGAAGCCCTCGATCAGTGGCACGCCGATGGCCCAGTACCATTTCAGCAAATCGGGCGAAATCGGCGCCGCCCCGGTTCCGCCCCGGCGCATTTTGTCCAGACCCAGCATCCGCCGCAGGTTGCGCAGAACCAGGCGGTCCCACAGCCAGAACCGCGCCATAACAACTGCGGGAACGGGCTTGCCTGCGCATATATACTCGGCCCGTTCGAGCCCGGCTTTCAGCGCCATCCGGTAGGCGGCCCGACCCGCCGGTGTGGCGTCCTGCGCCATGATCTGGACATGGGAATAAATCTTCTCCCACACGCGCGGCACGGCGACGAAGGTGGTGGGAGAAACCTCTTGCAGATTGGCGAAAACAGTCTCGGGGCTTTCGGCGAAATTGACGACGCACTTGGCGGCCAGCGGGAAATAGATCGAGACTGCGCGCTCCAGGATATGGCAGAGCGGCAGGAAACACAGCTGTTCGTCGGTTTCAAAGGCGGGCAGGGCGCGGGCACCGCTTTCGATGGCGGCCAGGATATTTTCGTGGCTCAGCATCGCCCCCTTGGGCTTGCCGGTGGTGCCAGATGTGTAGATCAGCAGCGCCGTATCCTGAGGTGATGCCAGCGCCAGTTCGGCCTCGAACCGCGCAGGATCATCAGCCTCGGCCAGTTGTCCCAACGCGTACAATTCGTCGATCATCATGCAGCGGGGATGGTTTAGGTCGTGCAGGCCCTCATCCTCAAGAATGATGACGTTCAGCAGGCCCGGCACCTCGGTTTCGATCTCAAGGTATTTATCCAGTTGCTCTTCATTTTCGACGATCAGGAAGCGGCTGTCGCTGTCATTGATTAGGTAGCTCAACTGGTGGGCCGAGTCCGTCGTGTAGACACCCGACGCAATGCCGCCGACGGCTTGAATACCCATGTCGAACCAAGCCCATTCCTTACGGTCTTCGGACAGGATCGAGACGACCTCGCCGCGTTTCAGTCCCAGTTTCCACAGGGCCAGCCCGATCCACTTGGCGTGCTGCCAATAGTCGGCCCACGAATAGGACTTCCAAATCCCAAGGTCCTTTTCACGATGCGCGGTGCGGTCCCCCAGCGCGGCACAGCGTTTCTGAAACAGCTGGGCAACGGTGGTGCATTCGTCCACATGCACCGGGCGCTGACCAGCGGTGGCGTTGAACAAGACACCATTGATTTTGGTCTGCGGGGGCAGGGTGCTGATGTTCAACCGCTCACCTCCACGTCTTTCTGCGTTTCCAGCGGCGGGTTTCCCGCGCGCCTTCCTCTTGCACGCCCAGATAGAAATTTTGGATGTCCTCAGATTCCATCAACACATGCGCCGCGCCATCCATGACGATGCGGCCGACCTCCATCACATAGCCGTGCTGGGCCAGTTCAAGGGCGGCCTTGGCGTTCTGTTCGACCAGCATCATGGTCATGTTCTGTTCGTCGTTCAGGCGTTTCAGGATGCCGAAGATTTCCTGCACCAGCAGCGGGGACAGGCCCAGAGACGGCTCGTCCAGCAGCATAATCTTCGGGTTCGCCATCAGACCACGCCCTATGGCCAGCATCTGCTGCTGACCGCCCGAAAGGGTTCCGGCCTCTTGGGTGCGCCGTTCTTTTAGGATGGGAAAGTAGGTAAATACCAGTTCACGGTTGTGATCGATCCGGGATTTGTCGGCTAGGGTATATGCCCCGAGGTTGAGGTTTTCATCGACCGTCATCAGTGGAAAGACCTCACGCCCTTCGGGGACGTGGACGATGCCCATCTCGACGACCTTGTGCGGCTCTGACCCTTGTATTTCGACGCCGTCAAATGTGATCTTCCCCTTTTCCGGGTCCATAACGCCCGAGACCGTTTTCATAAGGGTCGTTTTCCCCGCGCCATTAGCCCCGAGGATCGAGACGATCTGACCTCGATGCACGTCCAGAGACACGCCGCGAATGGCCATGATGGGGCCATAGAAGCTCTCGACATTGCGAATGGTCAGGACAGGATCGCTCATGAGGCTTTCCCCAGATAGGCTTCGACCACGGCCGGGTGGGATTGCACCTCTGCGGGCGTGCCAAGCGCCAGTTTCGCACCGTCTGCCATGGCTAAAACCCTGTCAGAAACGCCCGACACCAGACCCATGTCATGTTCAACCATCAGCACCGTGATGCCCATCTGCCGCCGGATATCATCAATCCACCAGCGCATGTCCGTGGTTTCTTCGACCGACAGGCCCGAGGCCGGTTCGTCCAGCAACAGCAGTTTGGGATCAGTGGCCAATGCGCGGGCAACTTCGACCACCTTGCGCACACCGTAGGGCAGGCCCGAGATCATCTTGTCTCGATAGGCCTGGAGGTCGAGAAAATCGATGACCTCTTCGACCTTTTCGCGGCTTTCAACCTCTTGTCGCCGGGCCGAGGGCAGGAACAGAACCTCGGACAGAAGGTTGGTGCTGCGATGACGATGCTGTCCGACCAAGAGGTTCTGCAGAACGGTGGCGTGTTCGAACAATTCGATATTCTGGAACGTACGGGCCACGCCATGGGCCGCCACGCCAGAAGGCTTGACCTTAAGCAAGTCATGACCGTCGAAACGGATTGTACCGGCAAATGGGTCATAAAACCGCGATATCAGGTTGAAGACGGTGGACTTGCCCGCACCGTTCGGGCCGACGATAGCAAAGACCTCGCCCTGTTCGACCGAAAAGGACAGGTCGTTGACCGCGATCAGGCCGCCGAATTTCAGGGTGACGTTCTCGAACTCCAACAGGCTCATCGCAGGCGTTCCGTTTTGAGGTAGGATTTCTGCCGTTTGAACATGTCCTTTCGGTAAAACGGGAAAAGTTCGAACCATGTGCGGATTTTCAGCCAGCGACCATAAAGGCCCATCGGTTCGAACAGGATGAAGGCGATCAGGATCATCCCGAAGATGCCGAATTCCAGCCCCGGTATGGCGACCGTATTGCCACCGACCAAGGCGCCCACGTATTCCTTTGAGATAGACAGGAACTGCGGCAGAAACCCGATCACGATGGCGCCCAGAAATGCGCCGTGGATCGAGCCCAGCCCACCGATTACGATCATCATCAGCAACTGGATCGAAATCAGAACACTGAAGGTTTCGTTATTGAAAGCGCCCGCATACATGCCCATCAGCGCTCCGGCCCAGCCGGTAACGGCGCAGGACAACGCGAAGGAAACCATCTTGGTGCGGGCAATATCGATCCCCATCGCCTGTGCCGAAATCTCGGAGTCGCGCACAGCAATAAACGCGCGTCCCAAGGGCGCGCGCAGCAGGTTGATATAGCCGAGGGTGACCAGAACAGCGACACTCAGAACCAGCCAGAAGAACAGATCGGGGGTGGCCCAGCGGTCGACCAGATGGCCAAAAATCTCGACCCCGCCCAGATATTTGCCCGCCACGCCACCAGTAAGCGGTTCGGACAGAACGATCACGTCATCCATCAGGATCGACAGCGCCATGGTGAAGATCGCCAGATAGATACCGTGCAGTCGCAGGGCAGGGATGGCGACGGTCACCCCGGCAATGCCCGTCAGAACACCGGCCAGAGGGAAGGCGACCAGAAACGGCACACCCGCCTCGATCAGGATGACGTTGGCATAACAGCCAAAAGCTAGAAAGGCCGCATGACCCAGACTGACCTGCCCGGTATGGCCGGTCAGAACCATCAGACCCAAACCTGCGATGGCCCAGATCAGGACATTGGTCAGCTCTCCCAGATAGAAATCGTCCAGCCACCTTGGTGCGACGGCCACGACGACCAGAAGGATCAGGTAGAGGCTGAGCTGATAGCGATCCTTCCAGGGGCGGATGTCCTGCAGATAGTCGGTTTTGAAAACGGTCCTCATGGGCTAGACCTTCTTGACCCGCACCTGACTGAACAGGCCGTTGGGACGGAAGATCAGCACCGCCAGCAACAGCGCGTAAGGCGCGATCTGGCTGTAACCCGCAGCGATATAGCGGCTGGCGAAGGGTTCGATGACGCCAACGATCAGCCCTCCGGCCAGCGCTCCCGGCAAACTGCCAAGCCCGCCGATCACCGCAGCGGCGAAGGCTTTGATACCCAACAATCCGGTGGTTGGATCGACCGCGCCTTTAGCTGCGAACAACACGCCTGCGATACCGGCCACCACTCCGGCCAAGGCCCAGATGAAGCCCTGAACACGCTTGACGGGAATGCCCATGTAATAGGCTGCCAACTGGTTCTGCGATGCACCCTGCATCGCCAGCCCAAGTTTCGTCCGGTTGAAGAACACATACATCCCCCAGGTCAGCAAAACGGTGACAACGATGACGGCCACATCCTCCATCCCCAGAACAATGCCCCCAAACCGGAATTCCTTTCCGGCCAGAGGATTCTGTAGGGTTTGCGGTTCATGTCCCCAGATCAGCCCAGCAACAAAGCGGATCACAAAGCCCAAAGCGATGGTCAGGATGACCACGGCAGTCTGGCTTTCCCCGAACAGGCGGCGGATGATCAGCCGGTCCAAAAGATATCCAAGCGCCCCCATGATCCCCAGAGAGATCGGCAGAGCGAGCCAGAAGGGTAGCCCCATATATTCGGTATTGGTCAGCCCGATGGTGACAAAAGCGCCCAGCATCATGAAATCGCCTTGGGCAAAGTTCACCGCCTCGGTCGCTTTGTAGATCAACACGAAACCAAGAGCGATCAGGCCATAGACACAGCCATTTGCCAGCCCGCTGATCAGCAGCTGCGCGTTGTCCAATTTCACCCTCCCAGCCGGTAGACCCGGCGTTTTGAACGCCCCGGAGGTCCTCCGTCACCCGGGGCTTTGTTCTACTATGGCGTGATAATCACCTTCCCGTCACTCTTTTTCAGGGCTTCGGCCAGATTTGGCACCAAATCCCTCAGCGCAAGCCGTTCGGAAATATCGGTTTTCCAGCGGCCATCGGCAAAACGGGCCTGAACCTCAGCCACGACACGCGCCTGATCTTGTGGCGGGGTCGAGGTCACCCAATTGGTCAGCCAAAACCCTTCGATCCGCTTGCCCATAAAGATCAACTGGCCCATCTGCGTCAGTTGCGGCAGGTCGGCACTGAGCTTTCCATAGCAAATCCAGCGCGCCCGATTGGGCATGGCACAGAACACCTGCTCGGACAATTGATCAGCCACAGCGTCCAGAAACACTCGGGGTTTCAGCACCTGACTGACTTTGGCAAATTTCTGAGCAACGTCCGGATCGGTGGTCACCAGAACCTCTGCCGCTCCGTGATCTTTCAAGGTATCGACAGTTTCGGCACGCCGGACCAAGGCGATGGGCTTCAGCCCAAGATCACGCCCGAGGCCACACATCAACTTACCCAACTGGCTGGTAGCCGCCGAGACCACAAAAGCATCCCCGGCACTTTGGGCGATATCGACCATCGCCATCGCGGTCAGAGGGTTCACGATCTGCGCCGCGCCGTCTTCGTCAGAAATCTCGGGGCGCAGAGGGATGCACATCATGGCCGGGGCCAGAACGTATTCGGCCCAGGCGCCGGAACTGGCAGTGATGAAAGCGACGCGCTGGCCCATTAGAGCCTCGGCACCCTGACCGGTTGCGACGACGTCGCCACAGCCCTCAAACCCGGCGGCCGCCCCTTTGATGCGGGGCTGCCCATATTCGCCCTTTATGAAATGGATATCAGACGGGTTCACTGATGCTGCGCGCAACTTGATCAGAACCTGTCCGGGGCCGGGCTCGGGTACCGGCAACTCAGCTTCGGTCAGCCAATCCCCGGCGTTCTCGATATATGGACCGGTGGCTTCGCCAGAGTAACCGTCGTGCAAAAGAACGGTTGCAAACATGGTTGAGGGCAGGGTGGTCATGGTTGTTCCTTGTTTCTGAACTGATCGCATCGCAGATGAAACCCGGTAACTGGCGGCAACTATCGGCTGCACCGTGTCACACAAAAATTTGGGTTTGTTTACAACTTGATGACAGCCAAGCAAATGAACCGTCATGCGTCAATCAGCTGATGCACTGACGTGGATGGAACCAAGCCACGTCGGTTGTGTGGGCCGCCCGACCCGGGCGACCCGCTTGCTTCACTGTCCCGACAGAAGGTCGCGGAGTTCCTGAAACTTTACCGCGATCGTTTCTGGTGAAGCCTTGATATCGTCGAGGATCTGAACGGCCTGTGTTTTCAAATCCTGTGCCAGATCGCTTTCCTGAACAGAGGCGACCATTGTGTCATAGTCAAAATTCTCAAGGGTCAGCGCGCCGCTTTCAATCCAGGAATTCAGCAGGTCCTGGCCCTGGTTTGCCAATGCGGCAACTTCTTCACCTGCCTGATTTGCAAGGTCCGTGGCCGTTTGACCAGCTTGCTCGGCTGCATCAGTCGCCTGTTCGGCGATGGACGAAACCCCTTCGGTTGCCTGTTCGGCCGCAGAATTTGCCGCCTCGCTTACAGCATCGCCTGCATTCTGTGCTGCTTCGCTAACCGCATCGCCGGCATCTTGTGCCGCCGATTGCAATTGCTCGGCCGGCGTGGGTTCGGGTTGAGAAAGGTAATAATATACGCCGGCGCCAATTGCGGCGACGGCTACAGCCAATAGGATAGTGCGCGACATGTGTCTCTCCTTTAGAAAATGTGTCGCCGAGATGGTTTAAATTTACCCAAATTCAAAGGGGAAATCCCGGAAATTCTTTTCAAATCCGGGGATTGAGCCATGCTATGCCGATCGGCTGGCCAACCATGGCAACAACACGCCGTCACTCGTTAAGCTTGAGTGCACGACCGCTTTGGTTGTGCTGGGGGAGCAGAAAGGTATTGTTCACTTGTCGAAGATCGGAAACACCTTTTCCCACGACTGCACATAAATCTTGTAACATTGAACGCTTTCACAGGACTTAGAGTTTGTGGCACCAACATGCCCGACAAATTGATTGTGTGTCGGTTTAAACATCCAAAAATGTTCTACAATTGGCGCTCCAACAGTGAGAAGACAGTCGGGTTGTGGTATACGCTTTTCGAAGACAACTCGAGAATTTTGGATCACCCATTTTGACTGAGCGAACGAAACATTTGGTACAGAGCCAACCCGCATTTTTTCTTGATTTCGAAGCCAGTTCGCTCAGCGCGATCAGTTGGCCAATTGAGATTGGCATAGCGCGTGTAGTTGGTGGTGAGGTGGTAACTGGTTCTCGTCTAATCAAACCTCACCCGGACTGGGACGATGCCGGTTGGTCAGAAATCAGTGCGCAAGTACATGGTCTGAGCCGAGCTTATCTAGAAGCTGAAGGCGACGATCCGCAAAGGGTCGCACAATGGTTCAAGACAGAAAACAACGGGATCGCAATTACGGACAATCCGGAATTCGAACGGCGTTGGCTCATTCGTCTGTTAGAGACAGATCTTCCATTTCCAAAAGTTCAGCTTCTTGACTTTGACAGTTACGTACGGATGAGCCTGATTGAGGAGGCAGCGATTGCGCGCGTCTATCAAAGCTTGGAAACACCGGGATCTCCTCCGCATCGTGCCGGACAAGACGCAGCCCGGTTGGCGAAAGCCTGGTTGAGCGGGTATGAGGGCATAAAAAACTATGTTGAATAGGAGAAGTTGGTTTCCTTTTGCATGCGGAACCAATGAATAGAGTTAGCTTTGGCGCTAATCGGTATCGCGAATTGCATCAACAGCGGCTGGAAAGTCGAAAAAACTAGGAAGCGGCCTCTCATCTATCTCTGTCATTGATTGCTCTTTACGACGAACTGTGGCGCGCCAAAAAGCCCGAGAACTTCGCCAGTCCAGCTTTCAAATCCGCCGTTGGGTTAGTGTATCCAAGGCGGAGCCAACCCTCCATATCCATGGCGCTGCCAGGGGTTAGCATGACGCCTTCCTCTTTCAAAAGAGTAATGCAAAGATCGCGAGAGGACATTGGCAAGTCGTATTTTAGCAGTGCCGTAGTGCCGGATTTCGGTGGCACCCAGCTGATCAATGGTTCATTTTCGATCCAGTCCTCAACGATCCGCAGGTTCTCGCGGGTTATCCGTTGAGCGCGGGCCAGAATCTTATCGCGATTTTCCAGAGCGAATGAGGCCAGCAATTCGTCAACCTGACCGACCGAGATCGTGTTGTAGTCGCGATGGATCATCACGTCGTGCAACATGTCCTTTGGACCTGCGATCCAGCCGACGCGAAGACCCGCCAAAGAATAGGCCTTGGACATTCCGGCCGTGCTGATCCCTTTTTCATAGAGGTCCGCAACCGCTGCCGTGAAGCCGTCTCCGGTTTGATCGGTGCCGCGATAAACCTCATCACACAAAAGCCATGCATCGACACTGCGGGCGATCTCGACGATCTGCTCCAGCATTGCGCGATCCATCAAGGCACCGGTTGGGTTGTTCGGGTTGTTGATCGCGATCAGGCGAGTGTCCGGGCGCACCATCGCGCGCAACGCATCCAGATCGGGCAAAAACGCGTTTTCTGGTCGCAGGTGCAGCAGCTCGATATCCGCGCCAATGCTTTCGGGGATGGAATAGTGTTGCTGATAGGTGGGGATTACCGAAATCACGTGATCACCGCGCGCGACAAGCGTCTGATGCACCAGCGAGTTAGCTCCGATGGTGCCGTGCGTAGTCAGGATGTTGTCGCGGGTCTGCTTTTCGTACAAGCTGCTGATGGCGTCGCGCAAACGATCCGAGCCTTCGATTGCGCCATAGGTCATTTTCATGGCCGAGAGGTCGTTGAGGATGCTGTTGTGCTGCCCGGCCATCTCGAACAGCTCGCCCAGAGTAATGGACTCCACGCAGGTTTCCGCCAGGTTGAGTTCGCATTTCGTCTCGAACTCGTTCATCCACATTTCGACGCCAAAAGGTCTGATATCCATGGGTCTCTCCTAAATTCGCAGATCAGGCCGATGCCGCGTCATAGATGGCACGCGCCATAAAAATGTCTTCCAGACCCAACCCGATCGAGCGGAAGAAAACGGGTCTGGAGCCTGACGGCGTATCACAGGCCTCAGTCTGCAACTCAGCCAGATCACCACGGATGGCTTCTGCCTGCCAACCGACCTCGGTTGCAAGCTTCATTTCCCCGGCTGACCCGGGCGTGGTTGCACGGTAGTCACAATAGACTTCGGCGTTGGTGAGGAAATCGGGGTCAACCTCATGCGCGTTGGCGACATTGGTACTGATAGAAGTGACCAGCGTACCCGGCGCCACGGACGCTGCATCAAAAACCGGAGTCCCGGACGAGGTACACAGCATCACGACATCCGCGCCTATGCCCGCAGCTTCGGAACTGTAAGCCAATTGCACACGACTGTCCGCAGCCAGCCATTGCTCTGCGACATCTCTATTTTTCGCAAGATTGGGGGAATAGACACGAATCTCAGCCCAGTCACGCAGCGCCAGCACGTGCTTGAGGTGGGCCAGAGCTACTTTACCTGACCCGATGATCGCCAGAATACGCGCGTCCGGACGGGCGAGATGATCAACGGCTAATGCGGTCGTGGCGGCAGTACGTTCGGTGGTCAACTCGCCCGAGTCGCACAGCATCAGCGGCTGGCCGGTCTCCATCGACATCAGCACTGTCCAGGCGGTGATCACGGGTTTACCGGGACGCACCAGATAAGGCGAAAGTTTCGCCCCGAATAAGTCAGCGCCGGTACTGGCCCCCAGATACGTGATGAAATCCCCTTTGTCCTCGGGGAAAACGGTGAGGGTCTGCGCAGGTTGCACGGCCTGACCGCGCCCCAGTTCAGTAAACAGCGCGCGCATCGCGCCGAGTGCGTTTACCTTTGGCAATAGGCCCCGAACGGCTGCGGCGTTCAGAACAAGTGCAGATTGGGGTGTACCGGTCATGATGATTTCCTTGGTATTCGATCCGAGGCATAGCCCGATTTTACTTAAACGCACGGATTAAATTCGAAAACACCTCTGTATCCGGATTCGGGAACATTTTCTCGGATACTCGGCCTTCTGCGTTATTGCTAAGGGCTGCCAGTGCGTCAGCAATGGGCGGCTGTCGCAGCTTGGAAGGTCGAAAGGCTTACGTTTCGACCGCTGATAACCGCGATCGCGCGTTTAGGGTTCATTTCGCGCACTTCGGGGCTGAGGGCAGCGATAACGGATGTGATGGAGCCACCCTCGACAATCATGCCTTCGCGGTCGGCAAATCTCGCCATTTCGGGGGCCAAGGAATCCTCGGAGATCAGAACGGCGCGGTCCATGAAGTCGCGGATGATTGGGAAGGTGTAGCGGTTGCGTAGACCGATTGCTCCCGTGATGCTGCTTGCGAGGCTGGGATGCTCTTCGACATGAACTGGCTTGCCCGCTTCCAGACTGCGCACCATGCCCGGTTCGATTTCCATGGATGATCCAACAACGCTAATATCAGGTGAAATCGACTTTGCTGCCAGTGCAATACCAGACAACAATCCACCTCCAGACAGAGGCGAGACAATCATGTTTGCGTTGGGCAATTCCGTCAGCGCCTCAAGCGCAATTGTGCCTTGCCCCGCGATAACATGCAGATCGTCAAAGGGATCGACCGATGTGTAACCATGTTCTTCGATTAACCGATCAGCGTGTTCTTGCGCTGCATCCTGTGTGTCGCCGTACAAGATCAATTCGGCTCCGAGTTCTCGCATCGCCTGCCTTTTGTTTTCGGGGCAAAGAGAGCAAACGACAACACGGGCTGTTATACCTAAACGCTTAGCCAGAAATGCGACGGCTCGGCCATGATTGCCGCTGGACACTGCGATGATCCCGCGCGCTTTTTCTTCGCTGCTCAGCTGTAGAATGCGGTTCGAAGCCCCCCTCAGCTTGAAGCTTCCGGTGGTTTGCAGGTTTTCCAGCTTCAGCCAAATTTCAAACCCGGCTCGGTCAGACAAAGGTTCCGAGAAGATCAAAGGCGTCTTGCGCACCATAGGCGCGATCCGCTTTGCAGCTAATTTGATATCTTGTAGCGAGATGTAATTGTTAGGAAATGTCATTCTAGGTTTTCTACCTTTGTAAGAAATTTGGAAATCCCACCCGCGTCTCTGTCAGTCCCCAGATGCAAGTGCCCGTCGTTTTCGGCTGTTCTTTCGGTACTGTAAGAGTCCCAATTCAAGTGATGCAATTTAGCGCGCCCTACAACACTACAACCTTAAGCATCCCAGGGGAAAATACCGAAGCAATCAACTTTGGTTGGGTCGACCAAACAACTTATTCTGGTTTCAGCCAAGCTTTGCAGACGTTTTGAATACCTCGATGTCCTCTGCGAGCCCTCGAACAGAGTGGAAGCCGACGGACTGAACTTCGTCGCCCATGTACTGGGCGACACTTGCTGTCATCAGGACATTTTCAGCCAGTTCTTTACAAAGCTCCTGAACACGACTGGCCACGTTTACGGCTTGACCTACAACTGTAAAATCCAATCGGTCGGGACTTCCGATATTGCCGAATGTCACTTTACCAAAATCCATGCCAATTACGAATTCTATTGGTTCGCGCCCATTGCGTAGCCCATCTTCGTTGTAATCCCGGAGATTGATCATGGACTTCTCTGCGGCCTCTGCAGCCAACCTGCAGGATTTTTCGGCACTGTCCTCAACGTCGAAAACTGCCAGGATGCCGTCCCCCATAAACTTGAGAACGTCGCCCCCCATTTGTTGGATGGGGGACACCACCATTTCGAAATAATCACCCATCATTGCCAGCAATTGAGTCTCAGGCCAGGTTTCCGCTTTTTCTGTAAAGCCTCGGAGATCAGCAAACAGGATGGCTGCCGAAACGGTTCTGTGTTCTCCACGATTGATATGCCCTTGTTCGATTTCTTCGGCGGGGCCGTGACCAAGATAGGTTTGCAGCAGGCTCTCTTGTGACTCGCGCATTGCGATGGGTTCCAAAGCTGCCGCCAGCGCATAGCGCGAGTCCTCAAGGTATCGAATATGTTCGCTCAAAAACCCCGAGGCTGCATTTGTGGTGAAACTGGTGCCTTGTACTGATCCGTTGCCATGTTCCAGCGGAATGGCCAGAAAATCGGTCGCACCTTCTGCCGCAAGTTCAGCGTAAACCGGATGCTCTGCCTCAAAGTCGAGGTTTACCAGCCTCTTACGCAAAGGACGACGTTGAGTGACAACGTATTCGAACGGGCTCCCATGCCATGCGTCAGTCGACAGAATTGTCGTACCTACGGTGTAGCGATGTACTTTGTGCGGAGTCCAGATCACGCCCCAAGCACTAAGCAGCGGGTTGGAGTAGGTCTGTGCAATCCGCGCGCGCGCCAAAGGCACACCGAGTTGCACTAGGCCTTCGCAATAGCCTTTGACAATTTCTACTTCGTCACCAAGCAACCGCCCCTCGGAAATCAGCCAGTGATTCAATGGATCAATTTCGGACACGGATATCTCGCAATAATCTTGAGCTGCCGACATTTTACATATTGAGAGAATTGAAAGAACCCACGCTGAAAAGGTCGACCAAAAAACAGTTTCACGTGGGTTTTTGAGCTTGGCCAAGGGTCGAAGACTTCAGCTGACGGCGGCAGCCGAGTCTGGATCGTCTTGCATTTTTTTGTGTAGGCGCGCCTGTTTTTACCTGGGAACCAGATTGGGATCGGTAACGTGTGTAAGCATCTTTGGCACGTTCGCTTCGATCTGCTCTTCGGTCGCAAGCGCCACTCCATGCGCCACAAACGGGCGAAGATAGGTCATACCCGCCAGATTGGATGTCTGTTGATACAGCTTCAAGAACTCGGCCATCGAAAAGTTTTTATAGACGCCCGTGTGGCATGCCGTGTTCCGGTCCACCGGTGGAGACAAGGATCAGAAACTCACGTCCCTTCAATTGGTCACCGCCGGGCCCATTGGCAAAGCTAAAACTTAGCACCTGATCCATCCATGCCACCATGACGGGCGGTGCGGAGTACCAATAGAACGGAAACCGAAGCACGATCCTGTCATGTGCCAACGGCAGGGCTTGTTCGGTTTGAATGTAAAAGCGTATTTGGCCGCTGCCGATAGCAGGGATATCACAAGCTACCCCTGTAACCCATGTTTCTTGATTTTGTTGTAAAGTGTTCGGGTGGTCATCCCCAGTTCTTCGGCTGTCTGCGCGCGACGAAACCCGTTGCGAGCCAGCGCGTCGGCTATCCAGTCGCGCTCGGAAACTGATACGCGGCCCGGCGCATCCTTGCGACGTGGCTTTGTTTTTTCCGCGTGAGGTCGACGCAAGAAATCTATATCTTTTGAATTGATTGTTGATCCATCAGATTTTCGAACCGCGCGTTGAACTGCAAAAAACAGCTCTCTCATATTGCCAGGCCAATTGTGCTCCAGCATGAGCCGCAGCGCCGCGTTTGAGAATTTTGGAGTCTCTCTACTTATCTGTTTTCCGATATGCAGTGCCAGTTCTGGGATGTCATCAATACGCTCACGAAGAGGCGGCAAGTGAATTTCATGGCCGGAAACCCGATAATACAGGTCCTGCCGAAAGTCCTTGGCTTCGACCGCGTCCAGCAGCTTCGGTGTTGTAGTAGAGACAATCCTTGCATCAGCCTTGCGTAGCGTATGATCCCCGATACGTTGAACCACCTTTTCATCGGTGAATTTCAAGATCTTCCCCTGATGCTCCGGTTGCAGCGCGGCAATTTCATCAAAGACTATTGTGCTGCCAGACGCTTGCTCCAAGGCGCCGCGCTGACTGCCAACGCCTCCAAACGCCCCGGGTGCGGTACCAAGTAGGTGGATGCTGCCTTCAGCACCTTCGAGGGCAGGGCAATCCACAACCACAAGCTGCCGTTTCGCCGAAGGCCCTGCTGTGTGCAGTCTCTGAGCTGCCCTGCTTTTTCCCGTTCCGGTCTCGCCAACCAGCAAAACAGGGATATCCTCGTAGGCGAGGTCATCCAACTCCTCGCGGATCATCCGCATCGCGAAAGATGATCCGACGAGATCGCTGTCGGAGTCTACGGAATTGGCTTTGATGCGCGACAGGTTGGGAATTGACGTAAAGCCCTTTGTAACCTCGCTGAGCGTTTGCTCCACGGGTAGTCGATCAAGTGTCGAACCGGCCACAAACCCCTGCACGCCGCAAATACGCGTGATTGCGAGCGCTTCTTCTGGGGATGTAATGGGGCCGCCGTGGCAGAGCTTGTCGACCGAAGATGGCACACCTGCAAGGACCCGTTCTATCTGAGCTGCCGCAGTCTCAAGCGTCAGATGCGTATTGACCCCTGTGTCGCCGCTGGTGAAACCAATATTCACACAGATCGCAGTTGCTCCGGCATCGACCATTTTGCGGGCTTGCGCGTTGGTTTGGACATAAACGAAAGCGCCAAGCCCGACCTTAACCGCCTCTTGAACCAGTGCGACCTCGCGGTCCAATCCCAGACCTTCGCGTTGGATCAGAGCACCCAGCCGTCCGTCGATTAGTGTCGTTGACGGGAAATTGCACACACCCGAAAAGCCAAGGTTTTTAGCGCGCATCACCAGATCGGTGATATTCAATGCCGGGTCACTCACGGAAAAGCCAGCATAGATCGGCGCGTTGCATCGCCCCAGCATTTCACGTTCAGCAAATTCGACGACCCAGTCATTGGCTGCCCGTACGGGTAAAAAACTGGTGAGAGAGGAGGCACCCTGAACTCTAAACCGACCGGCGTTGAGGGCCAGGAGGTAGTCCGCGCCCGCCTTGTCAGCCGCTTTTGCCGTCAGTCCCGATCCGACGACCGCACCGAACAGAAATCTCTTGTCGCTATCGTTCAATTTTCTGCCTTGCACCAGACCAACCCATCGACATCAAGCGTACTAAGCGGCACGACCTGTTCGTGCCACTCTGAGGTGTAAGCAAAAATAGTCGCGTTTTCCGCTTCGGCTTTGATTGTCTCAATCAGGCGCTGTAGCGACCCCAAAACCATTGCACCGCTTTCTACGCTTCCGACATTCAGCAGACCGGGATGCAAAACCAATTGCGAGAGGCCGGATTTCAACGCCAAGCGGGCCTGATCAAGTGATAGAAAAAAGGCTAAGGTCCTAAATCCTGCCTCATTGGCGCGCGCGAGGAATTTATACTCAAACTCGGGCGAGGCCGGGATGGTCGACATAGACTGCTTTAGCGACCCATCCAGCAGGATCGAAGAAGGCCAATTGGTGATACCGAGATAGCCATGTTCATATAGTTGCCTGAACATCGCCACCTCAGAGCCGAAAGGGTCACTTGCCAACAGCGCTGCCCAATCTCCTTGTCGGCGGCTTTCTCGGATGACGCGGTTGTGGTCCAGTCTCGGCATCACGAAGGCCAAATCTGCCTGCCTTGCAGTCAATCCACACAAAGCCGGACAGAATATCCGATCGGACAGAGTTTGATTCGAGGATCGCGTGCCGGTGAGGGTTAATTTGTTCATAGGCCTGTATAGGAAAAAAACACCAGAAAAGAGAAACTATTTCTTAATTTTTCCTACTGCGAATTTACCAAAGCACAATTCACCCACATAAAGCACTGTTAAGATTAAAAGTTTTTTCTTCAGCATTTTGATGGCCGATCTGCGCATTTTCCGAAATTTGCGCAATTATTGCCATCAACGGGAGGAACCATGACTTTATTTCTGATCGTCACCCTGAATGGGCTGACGCTTGCAGCACTCTATTTTCTGGCCGCCAGCGGTTTCAGCCTGATCTTTGGGCTGATGCGGACGGTGAACATGGCGCATGGCGCTTTGCTTCTGCTGGGTGGCTACGTTGGGTACAGCATTGTCGAGGCCACAGGCTCATGGGGCTTGGGAGTTGTGGGCGGCGGACTGGCGGCGGGTCTGGCCGGTGCCATCGTGCAGGCGGGGGTTTTGGGCTGGATGCAGGGGGATGAGCTCCGCCAGACCCTCGCGTCGATCGCCATCTCGATCATTATGGCGGATCTGATGTTGTGGCACTGGGGCGGTCTGACCTATCAGGTCGAGTTGCCCGACTTGCTGGCCGGAGGGCACCGTCTGCCGGTGTTGGGTGTCGGATATGCCACCATTCGTCTGGCTTTGATGGGCTTTGCGCTGGCAACCGGCGTCGCCCTTTGGTTCCTGATCCAGCGCACGCGGTTTGGTGCGGTGATCCGGGCTAGCGTGGATGATCAGGACATGCTGCGCGCGATTGGATATCCGATCAATCGCATCTTTGTTCTTGTGTTTGCGTTGGGTGGGATGCTGGCCGGAATGGCAGGTGTCGTTGCGGCGAGTGCTCTTTCCATCGCGCCGGGTACGGACCTGCAATTCCTGCTCTCTTCGCTGGTGGTCGTAATTGTCGGCGGCATGGGTTCGATCGGCGGGGCGGCTCTCGGTGCCTTGCTGGTTGGTTTAGCCGAGCAGTACGGATTGGCCTACGCGCCGACCTATGGCGTTGTGTTTACGTTCGCGATCATGGTGTTGGTTCTGGCGGTACGGCCTCAAGGGCTGATGGGGAAGGCCGAGCTATGAAGCAAGCCCTGATCCTGATACCTCTATTGGCCCTGCCGTTGGTACTAAACGATTTCTGGCTGACACAGGTTGCGACGCGGTCTCTGATCCTTGGCGTGATGGCATTGAGCCTCAGCTTTCTGGCGACCTATCTGGGCGTGGTGTCTTTCGCACAGGCCACAATGGCGGGGATCGCCGGGTACACGATCGCTTATTTCGGCCCGAATACGGTGGGTGTTGGAACGCCGCTTCCGTTTTGGGTGACCATTCCCATGGCGCTGATTTTTGCCACGTTGTCCGGTGCTCTGGTCGGGCTGATCGCGCGCCGGTCGCGCGGCATCTATGCAATCATGATCACCTTGGCGATCGGAGTTGCGTTCTTCTACTTCACGCGCCAGAATTACACGCTGTTCAACGGATGGACTGGCTTTTCGGGCGTTCGTGCACCAGAAGTCGCAGGTGTCAGCCTGCGTAACCCGCTGCTGCTTTACCTGCTGTCGCTGTCAACAGCCGGAATCGCCTTGGCGCTGGTCAGTGGTTTTGTCCGGTCGCCGCTGGGCTTGACCATTCAAGCAGTCCGCGATGCGCCCGGTCGAGTGCTGGCCTTGGGTATATCGGTCACGACGCCGATTGTCGCCGCCTTTGCCTTCTCGGGGCTGCTGGCCGGGGCAGGGGGTATTCTGAACGTCTGGTATCAGGAGCGCATCTCATCTTTCTCGGTTGGTCTGGGGCCGATCATCGACATCCTGATCATCTCGGTCATCGGTGGCCTGCGCCATCCTGGTGGAGCGTTTGTTGGAGCCGTCGTCTTCGTCCTGCTCGACACATTTGCCGTCGATCTGATCGACCGTGAACGGTTCAACACTCTGATTGGCGTTGTGCTGTTGTTGATTGTCATCGTGGCCCCCGGCGGGCTGCAGCAACTGGCTCAAGACTGGGCGGCGCGGCTGCGTAGTCCTCAGGCAAAACCAAAACAAGCATCTGAGCACTCATAGGGAGGAACCTGAAATGAATAAGCTCAAACTGGCCGCCTCGGCTCTTGCGCTCTGCGCAATGTCGGTTCCGGCATCCGCCGAAGACGTCAAGGTTGGCGTTATCTCGATCCTTGAAGGCGCTTTCGCGGCGTTGGGACAAGACGGTATTCGCGGTGCAGAGCTGGCGGTGTTGGAGACCGGAGGAGAGGTTGACGGCAACAAGATCGAAGTCATCACCATGTCGTCGGACGCAAGCCCGGACAGCGCGGTGAATGCGGCCCGCAAACTGATTGAGCAGGATGGCGTAGACATCATCGTTGGCCCGCTGTCCGGTTCTGAAGGTCTTGCCTTGCGAGATCTGTCGAAATCCTATCCCGGCGTAACTTTCCTGAACGGCTCGTCAGCTGCTCAGGACACCACGCTGCGTGATGGGTCTGACAATTTCTACCGCTTTGGCGGAGACGGCGCACAGTGGATGGTCGGCGTGGGCGACTATGCTTTCAACGACATGGGTTACAAATCGGTGGCAATCGTCGCCGAGGACTATTCCTTCCCCTACACGCAGGTACTGGGCTTCATGACCGAGTTCTGTGAGGCAGGCGGCAAGGTACCCGAGAAATTCTGGACCCCCATCGGCAACAAGGACTATTCCTCGGTCGTTTACTCGATCCCGCAGGATGTTGATGCGCTGTTCGTGGCGCTTGGCGGCGCGGATGCGGTGAACTTCCTGACTCAGTACAGTCAGGCGGGGGGCGACAAGCCGATCATTGGTGGTTCGATTACCATCGACCAGTCGATCCTTGACAGCAAAGGTCCGTTCAAGAAGCTGCTGGTGGGGGCGCCTGCAGGGACACCTACGGTCAGCGACTATGACGGAGATGAATGGAAAGCCTTTACCGCCAGCTACACCGAAGCCTTCCCGGATGGATTCTCGGCCCCGTCGATCTTTGCGCATCACTACTACATGAGCGCCAAGGCTGCGGTGATGGCTCTGGACGAGGTGGATGGTGATCTATCTGACAATCATGCGGCTTTCCGAGCGGCGCTGAATGATCTGACCTTCACGACGCCAACAGGCGGCACCATGCGTCTGGACAAGAACCGCAACGGGATTATCGATAATTTTGTGACCGAAGTCTACGAGCGCGAAGACGGTACGCTTGGCAACCGGGTCGTTAAAGTTGTGCGTGACGTCGACCAACTGCTGGGACAGGACGAAGAGGCGTTCTTGGCCTCGGGTGCGGTCAGCAGGGATAACCCTTCGTGCCCGTAAACCACTCACATACCAACGCCAACGCCCTGGAGGTCCGGGGCGTAGGCAAACGCTTCGGCGGGTTCTGGGCGGTTCAGGGCATTGACTTGACTGTCCGCCCCGGCGAGCGTCGCGCGATCCTTGGGCCAAACGGCGCGGGCAAGACCAGCCTGTTCAACGTTCTGACCGGAGATACCAGCGCGACAACCGGTTCGATAACGCTGTTTGGTGACAGTGTGACACGTAAGCCGATCAACAAACGCATTCAACGTGGCCTGCGTCGGACGTACCAGCACGCGCATCTATTCAACGGTCTGACCGTGCGCGACACGCTGTTTCTGGCCGTGGCCGGAGTGCGTGGCGGGTGGTTGCAAGTGCTGCCCCTGCGCGCCAGCGATGAGCGCATGACCGAGGCCGAACGTCTTGCTGAAATTGCCGGCGTCACAGACGTTCTGGACCGCGAAACATCAGAACTGAGCCACGGACAAAGACGCCAGCTTGAGATCGGGATCGCGCTTGCTGAAAACCCGAAGGTCCTTTTGCTGGATGAACCGGCCGCCGGGCTTTCTCCGGCAGAACGTCCCAAGCTCAGCGCGTTGCTGATGTCCTTGCCCAAGGATGTGACGGTTGTTCTGATCGAACATGATATGGATATCGCCCTACAGACCTCAGAAAGCGTATCCGTCCTCTACAACGGCCGGATGCTGGCCGAAGGCTCACCCGATGAAATTATGCGGAACGAAGAAGTTCACCGCGTCTATATCGGAGGCGCACATGGCCACTGATACGTTGCTTCAGATCAGCGGATTGGATCTGCGCTATGACTCCAGCCATGTGTTGCACGGGGTGGATCTGAGCCTCGGGAACCGACCGCTGGGCATTTTGGGCCGCAATGGCATGGGCAAGACCAGTCTTTGTAATGCCATCATGGGACTGCACGCGCATTCCGCTGGCGAAATTCGGTTCGATGGCGTGGACATGACTGGTCTGCCACCTGAAAAGCGCGCGCAGATGGGGATCGGGTATGTTCCGCAGGGGCGGCGTGTGTTCCGCTCGCTCACGGTTGAGGAACATCTCAAAATTGCCGAGCGCAAAGGTGGCGCGTGGTCGATCGACCGGGTTTATGAAACCTTCCCGCGCCTGAAAGAACGCCGTCGCAACTTGGGCGATCGCCTGTCGGGCGGTGAGCAACAGATGCTGGCGATTGGCCGGGCCTTGTTGCTGAATCCGCGTCTGATCGTGCTGGATGAGCCCACCGAAGGTCTGGCCCCCGCTATTGTTTCGGACGTGATCGACCTGATTGGTCTCATTGACCGCGAAGGCATCGCTGTCCTGCTGGTCGAACAGAACATGCACGCCGCATTGGCCGCGGTCGATGACGTGGCCATCATGGTCGGCGGAGAAGTTGTCGAGCGGATGACGGCAGACGCCCTGGAAAACGATGCAGCAATGCAAAAGCGTCACCTGGGGCTTGAGCCCGGGCAATCGGGTTAAGGGAGGAGGAAGAATGACAAAAAGAGCTTACGTGATCGGTACTGCCGATACCAAAGGGCCAGAGCTTCGTTACGTGCGCGACCTGATCGATGCAACAGGGATGGAAACCGTGTTGGTCAATGTCGGCACCAAAGGCGGCGAGGCGGGCGTGGATGTAACCGCAGCAAGTGTCGCCGCCTGCCACCCCGACGGACCTGCGGCTGTGTTCGTGAACGACAGAGGGCAGGCCGTGACCGAAATGGCCAAGGCGCTGACCGCTTTCGTACTGGGTCGGGAAGATCTGGGCGGCGTCATCGGGCTTGGTGGGTCTGGCGGGTCCGGCATCATCGCGCCGGCCATGCAGGCTTTGCCCATCGGGGTGCCGAAAGTTCTTGTATCGACGCTCGCATCCGGTGACGTCTCTGCCTATGTGGGCGCGTCGGATGTGAACATGTTCCACCCAGTGACGGATGTGTCTGGCCTGAACCGCGTCTCGCGACGTTTGCTGGGCAATGCGGCCCACGCGTTGGCTGGGATGATGGCCAACGAAGTGCCAGAGGCCGCCGACGATCGCCCCGCATTGGTGCTGTCCATGTTCGGTGTCACAACCCCTGCCGTGCAAGCGATAACCGAAGGTCTGGGCGACAACTACGACTGTTTGGTCTTCCATGCCACCGGCAGCGGTGGCCGGTCGATGGAACAACTGGTCGATCAGGGCGATGTGGCCGGTGTCATCGACGTCACCACAACCGAGATTTGCGACCTGATCGTTGGCGGAATGCTTAGCGCGGGCGAAGAAAGACTGGACAGCATCGCCCGGACCAAGCTGCCATATGTGGGCTCTTGCGGGGCGCTGGACATGGCCAATTTCTGGGCACCCGAAACAGTGCCCGCGCAATTCAAGGGGCGGAACTTCTATCACCACAATGCACAGGTTACCTTGATGCGTTCGACCCCCGAGGAATGCGCTCAGATCGGTGTCTGGATCGGTGACAAACTGAACGCCTGTGACGGGCCGGTGAGGTTCCTGCTGCCTCTGCGTGGCGTGTCGGCGCTGGACGTCGACGGCGGAGCTTTCCATGACCCGGCGGCAAACGAGGTACTGTTTCAAGCGCTGCGGGATACCGTGAAACAAACTGCTGACCGGCAATTGGTCGAGCTGGACATGCATATCAATGATTCAGCCTTCGCCGAGGCGGCAATCAGCAACTTCAATGAAATCTTCAATAAAAAGGATAACTGAGATGGCAGTCACAGGACGCGCAGAAATCCTCGGTCGCCTTCGGGCGAAAATCGCGGCAGGCAAGGTCATTGTTGGTGGTGGCGCTGGCACTGGCCTGTCCGCCAAATGCGAAGAAGCAGGCGGCATCGACCTGATCGTAATCTATAACTCGGGTCGCTATCGCATGGCGGGGCGCGGGTCTCTTGCGGGCTATATGTCCTACGGCAACGCCAATGAGATCGTTGTCGACATGGGCCGAGAGGTTTTGCCAGTGGTCCAAAACGTACCGGTTCTTGCCGGGGTTAACGCCACCGATCCGTTTTGCATCATGGAGAAATTTCTGGACGATCTGGCCGCGATGGGCTTTGCGGGCGTTCAGAACTTTCCGACTGTTGGCATCATCGATGGCCGTTTCCGACGTGAACTTGAGGCGACTGGGATGTCCTATGACTTGGAGGTCGACATGATCGCCAAGGCCCATGAACGCGACCTGCTTACGACCCCTTACGTGTTCAGCGCGGATAACGCGGCAGAGATGGCCAAAGCAGGTGCAGATGTGATCGTCGCGCATTTTGGCCTGACGACCGGAGGTTCGATCGGGGCAGGGGACAGCGCACCAGACATCGAAGAATGCGCACGCCTTTACAACGAATGGGCAACTGCCGCGCGAACATATCGCGATGACCTGATCTTCATTTGCCATGGCGGACCATTGGCTGAGCCCGAGGATGCACAAAAATTCCTTGACCTTTGCCCCGATTGCCATGGCTTTTACGGTGCGTCATCAATGGAGCGCCTGCCTACTGAGCGAGCAATCGCAGGCCAGACCGCCGAATTCGGAAAACTGCGCCGCGGCGCGCGCGTCACAGAAGGAGCAACACAATGATCCGAGCCTATTCCTCAACCATCATCGCTGTGCCCGTTGATCAGGTCTGGGAGCGCGTGCGAGATTTCAACGGTTTGCCCAACTGGCACCCTGCTGCGACCGACAGTCGAATTGAAGAAGGTCGCGCCAATGGAGAAGTTGGCTGCGTTCGCAACTTCGCGCTTGCTGATGGGTCCGGGCGTATCAGAGAAACCCTACTGTCACTGTCGCATACGGATCGAACACTCTCTTATGACATGCTGCCAAACGGTCCACTTCCATTTGTGAACTATGTCGCAAGAATGAAGTTCTCGCCGATCACGGACCGCGACGAAACCTTCGCTGAATGGTGGGCAGAATTTGAGGCAGGAGATGGTCAAACGGATCATTGGCACAAATTCGTCGAAAATGACGTCTTTCACGGAGGTTTCAGAGCGCTGGAAGTCAGTTTCTCGGAGAGAAAATAGACCGATCCTGTATTGCGACTCTGGCCAGTCAGGAAAATCCTTCGGCGAAATACTCAAGATATCGCTTGTCCGAACGACCAAGCGGCACACCGTTAATCCATGGCATCGCCAATAGAGGAACCCGCACCACTCCCAGATGGTGCGTATACCTTCATTTCTTTACATCGGGATAGTGGCGGAGAGACAGGGATTCGAACCCTTGGTGGGCTTGCACCCACAACGGTTTTCGAGACCTTTTCCGACAGGTTTTAAGTGAGTTTGACTCTAATAAAACTAGGGCAGGGCGCCTCATTTAGAAGCAAAACCGGCATAGTTTGCGGCAGGGATTGGCATAGAAATACGTCATAGTTCAGGGCCTCCGGAATAAGATTTATTGAAGCTGGAAATCGCGTGGTCTCAGGCGACTCAAGAGTATGCATAAAAGTTGTGGCACCATTGAAAACTTGAGTAACTCATGTGGTTGCCTGAAACACCTCAATCAACCCTCTCACGCTACCACTTATGGCTTTACTGCTAAAAAATTGATCTACTTTGAGTGATTTCGGTTTCTACATGTTTAATGCAGTTCAAATCATTAATGAAATCTGGGGCCGCGGAGGTGGCAGACGGCGCCAAGACGGCCCGTCACTTCGCATCGTCGCCGAAACGGCGACAGAATCTGAGGTCATTGCCGCTCGGGTTCGCGTTGAATGGACCAAAACTCAGAGTAAAAAGCTGGCGGGTTTTGAGACGAGACAAGATCTGGTCCATTGGTTGAATGTTGGCGATTTCCAGTTATCCGACACATGAGACGGAGCAGTTCAGGATGCTCTAAAGGTATTTTCAAACGGAGCGTTTCTGTTCTTTTGGAATGACGACTAAATCGAGCTTGCTGACCAACGTCTGAATGCTCTTGGAGAAAACGAGGCTGTATTTCTGCAGCTTTTCCCAATGAAAGGGGGACTAGAGCAGTCGTTAAGCTCAATATTTGAGAAAGATCGTATTTCGCGGTTTGCAAAACAAGTTAAGCCCGGTGTTTTGCCAAAACTCGGCATCGAACCAATTGATTCACTTTTGGGGTTTCCTGCTGAACACCTACCCAAGGACTCTGACCAGAGCGATCAGCCCGAAGAAATTCGTGCCCTCGGCACGAACCTCAAAAACCTCTCAGACAGAATGTTCTGCTTCCGCGTTTGAAGAAGACCGAGTGTTTCAGTCTGGACGATATGCATCTGAGGGTGCAGGGAAAACGGCAAGCATATCTGATTCATTTGGGTTCTGCGGCCGTTCTTCTGGAAGACAGTCGAAAGCACGTCTGCATCGTACCGGATGGAAAGCCGAAAAAAGTTGCGTTGCCGTTCGAAGGGGATGCGACGCTCTCGACAATTCTGAGCAAGGCATTCCTGTTGGCCGACGATGACAAGATCACTGATCCGGTTATTTTTAACCAGATTTAGCGGTTGGGACGCCTGCGGTTACGCATTGGGGTCGGCAGGGTATCAACAAATTCGTCCGCGATGCGCGAGTACACCAGTCTCAAAATGTTGGAGTTGCGACGAGTACAGGATACCTTCTTTACTCCGGGTCAGTGAAAGTAACATATATGAAAGCGAATATGTTGAAGTGCTAAACCGCGATTTGCTATCGGTTCGAAAAAGTCCCGCATGGCAATATGAAGTGCTAAGGTACATTGGTAATTGAATTTATTTGTGCTGCTGTATCCAGTTTAGTTCGTTTTATTTGAAACCAATTGACCGAGGGCATGTGATGGATTTTTTTGTTGATGGGCTAAATGGCATCCTCTGGAACTATGTCCTTGTCTACGGCCTGTTGGGGGCCGGGCTCTATTTCACGATCCGGTTGGGCGCTCCGCAGTTTCTTCATTTTGGAGAAATGCTGCGTGTCATCACGTCAGCCTCCAGCACTGATAAGCGCGGTATCACGCCGTTTCAGGCCCTGACGGTTAGCCTCGCGTCTCGGGTCGGCACCGGCAACCTTGCCGGAGTAGCTGTCGCACTGACCCTCGGCGGACCCGGTGCCATCTTTTGGATGTGGATGGTGGCACTGGTTGGTATGGCGACGGCGTATTCCGAAAGCACTCTGGCGCAGTTGTATAAGGTAACATCCAAGTCCGGAGATTACCGCGGCGGACCGGCCTTTTACATCTCGAAAGGGCTTAACGCGCCTTGGGCGGGCGCTTTGTTTTCCATCTGCCTGATCCTCAGCTTTGGTCTCATCTTTGTTGCGGTTCAGTCCAACTCGATCGCCGAGGCACTGAATGGAGCATTTGGTATTGAAAAACTCTGGGTGGGGGTTGCCGTTGCTGCTGCTGCGGCGATTGTGATTTTCGGTGGCATCAAAGCCATTGCCCGTGTCGCCGAAATTCTGGTTCCATTTATGGCAGGTGCATACCTGCTGATCGCGCTCATCGTGATGGCTCTCAACATTACCGAAGTCCCGGGCTTATTATGGTTAATCGTTTCCAGCGCCTTGGGTCTGCAAGAAGCCGCAGGCGGTGTCGCGGGCGGCGTAATGGCGGCCATGCTGAATGGCATCAAACGCGGCTTGTTTTCGAACGAGGCTGGTATGGGCTCCGCCCCGAATATCGCTGCTGTAGCCACCCCATCTCCGCATCATCCGTCAAGTCAAGGACTGGTGCAGGCGTTCGGGTGTTTCGTCGATACGATACTTGTGTGTACGGCAACCGCGCTGTTGATCCTGTTGTCCGGGGTTCTGACGGGCGACGGGACCACGGGTATGCAGCTGACGCAAAACGCGCTGGATGTTCATCTGGGGCCAGTCGGCACATATTTCATCGCAATTGCGATCATATTCTTCGCGTTCACTTCAATCTTAGGAAACTACTCGTATGCCGAGAACGCCATGACCTTTCTGGGCCTCGAAGGCAAAATCGCCATCACAGCGCTGCGTGCGGCTTGCCTGGGAATGGTGGTTTGGGGTGCGCTGCAAACCGTGGCGACCGTTTTCAACTTTGCCGATGCTGCGATGGGTCTTATGGCGGTTATCAATCTGACCGCGATCCTGCTGTTGTCGGGTACAGTCTATCGTCTCACCAAAGACTATTTCAGCCAGAGAAAGGCTGGTCAGGAGCCGATTTTCGTTCTGGAGAATTTCGAAGGTACGACAGATGGAGTTTCCCCAAAAATCTGGAACGAAGATGCCCAAACAGATTGATATCGCAAAAATCCAAAGTGCTCTGGACGACATCGCAAGCCGAATGGCAGGTGAGTCTGATCGTGGGGAAGTGGCCAGTTATATCCCGGAATTGTCGCGTGTACCCCTGAACCAATTTGGTATCGCGGTCGCTCCGCTGAACGGTCCACCGATCTTTGCGGGTGATGCCGATGTGCCGTTTTCCATACAGAGCATCTCAAAAGTGTTCGCTTTGGTCGTGGCACTGGGGCATGTTGGCGCGACGTTGTGGCGGCGTGTGGGGCGCGAGCCGTCCGGCGATCCTTTCAACTCGATCGTTCAGCTTGAATTCGAACGCGGCAAACCCCGAAATCCGTTTATCAATCCCGGTGCAATTGTGGTCTCAGACGTAATACTCGAACACGAATCTGGCGAATTTGGTCGGCACCCGGTTCTGGAACTTTGTCGCCGCCTGGCAGACGCCCCTGACATATCGGTCGATGAGGAGGTCTTTGCGTCTGAGGTCAAGACCGGCGATCGCAACCGGGCATTAGCATACTTCATGTTGGCCGAGGGCAATATCAAAGGCGAGGTGAAAAAAGTCACCGAAAGCTACTTTCGTCAATGCAGCATCGCCATGACTTGTCGCCAGCTTGCTGAAGCGACGCGGTTTCTTGCCTCCGGCGGTGAAGGGCCCGATGCGGAAATTGCAGGCGTCACGCCTGAGCGTACCCGGCGCATCAACGCACTTATGATGACTTGCGGTTGCTATGACGCTTCCGGCGAAGTCGCCTTTCGAATTGGTCTACCCTGCAAAAGCGGTGTCGGAGGCGGTGTGGTCGCTATTGCGCCGAGTGTCGGATCAATCGTCGCATGGAGTCCCGGATTGGACGAAAAAGGAAACTCTGTGCTCGCCCTCAAGGCTATCGAAGAATTGGCGCACGGGCTGGGTTGGTCCGTCTTTTGAGGCGCTAATTTGAGGTGCCCAAGCCACATTGATTTGCGCTGCGAGCGACACTTAACGGGTTTTTATCAAAAGCATTCGCGAGCGTTGTAAAAGCAAACTTTTTTATTCTGAACTACCCACAATAGGACATTCTTTCTCAGTGTCGCAAGCTACTAAAATAGGCCTGTGTGGACACATTTTTTCATTAGAATAGTGGCGGAGAGACAGGGATTCAAACCCTGGGTGGGCTTGCACCCAAATCGGTTTTCGAGACCGTTTCCGCCAGTTTTTCAGAGAGTTTGATTCTAATAAAATAAGGGGTAGGCGCCTCATTTGGAAGCAAAATCGGCATAGTTCGCGGCAGGGGGTGGCATAGAAACACGTCATAGTTCATGGCCACCGGAAGCTACTAATTTTTAGAAGCTGCTTTCGGTGAAAGGCACCTGTTTTAATCCGTAAACAACAAGGACAATTCCTCGTCGACCTAAAAGGCGACTTAAACCGCGAAACACTCGGCGAAGACTTTTGCTTCGCGGACATAACGGGTGCCCCGATGAACATGGGGCGGCAGAATGAGTATTCTACCACCCTTTTTGTGCCGACGACCTCAGCCTACCGAAAGCTCTGTGATTTCACGGCGGAAGGGCAGGGCGTCACCTAAATCTCTGCCATCAAGCTCCCGCGCATAACGGTGACCGGCATAGGTTGCCCAGGCGATCGGTCCCGGTGCGTTGGCGTCACCAATTATTTTGACCGACTTGATACCTGCATCCGTCCATTCGGCCTCGCGCGCTTTCAGGTCATTGAATACGGCGTTGTTTTCCAACCGTGACGCCACCATCACAACGGCATCCGCCTCAATCTTCCAGGTTCGGTCGGAGTAGACGCAGTTCGAGACCACGTGATCCGGGTGAATTTCGGCGACACCTTGGTTGAGCACGATCTCGCCCCCTGCATCCACCAGCCGTTGATGGATGGCGATTTGCTCAAGCGTGTTGTTCGTCCAGTCACTGACATATGCCGACGGCGTGACCAGAGTCACTTTTGCACCGTTCTTGGCCAATAGTTCGGCCAGAACGCCGCCCATGTAATAGTGGTCATCGTCATAGACCACCACGCGGCCGGATGGGATGGTGCCGTCCATTAGATCGTCCGGTGTAAAAACCTTGGCACCTTCAGCAATCGGCATTGGAACAACGTGCTGACGTGAAACCCCATCGTTCCGCCAGGTAGATCCGGTGGCGATGCAGACGTTTTCAAAACCGAACTCCAGAATGCTCTCGGCATCCAACTCACTTTCGCGATAGATTTCCACGTTCGGACGTTGGCTCAGCTGGTAGTCACGATAGTCCACGACACGACCCCAGGCCGACAGTCCCGGCAGCAGGCGTTCGCGGGCCACGCGTCCGCCGATCACATCGCGCGCCTCGGCCACCGCGACATCGTATCCCCGACGACAAAGCGCCCAAGCGGCCTCAAGCCCTGCGGGGCCAGAACCTACGACCAGCACATTTGAGCTTTCGCCCTTTTCGTTCATCTTCTCTGGATGCCAGCCTTTGCGCCATTCTTCCATGAATGTCGGGTTCTGGGTGCAGCGGCTGATCGACATGGTCATATCGCCGGTGATGCAGATGTTGCAGCCGATACACTCGCGGATGTCTTCGATCCGACCTTCTTCGATCTTTTTCGGCAAAAACGGATCAGCGATTGAGGGGCGCGCGCAGCCGATGAAATCCAGCGTGCCGGACTTGATCATCTTGGCCATCACATCGGGTGAGGTGAACCGTCCGACCCCAACGATGGGCTTGTCAGTCAACTCGTGAATGCCACGCACCAATTGTTCCTGCGCAGCCTCTTCCTTGAACCGCGAAGGGCCGGAACAATCCTCCCATGTGCCCTGCGCCAAATCCCAAAGGTCGGGCAGGTCTTTGTTCATTTCGATGTAGTCGCGAACCTCGGCATTTGAGAAACCCAGATCCCCAATGGTTTCATCCAATGACACCCGAAGCGTGATCGCCATCGTATCGCCCACGGCATCACGCATATCAGCGATCACCTCTTGGCTGAACCGAGCACGATTTTCCAGAGACCCACCATATTCGTCGCTGCGTTGGTTGGTGGCCCGGCTGAGGAAGTGCTGGAAGATACCAAATCCATGCGCGCCATACAGACAGATCAGGTCAAAACCTGCTTCCTTCGAGCGTTTAGCTGCATTCACGAACCAACGGCGCAGGTCTTTGATGTCCTGCTTGTCCAAGGCACGCGCCTGCACCGGATCGTTGGTAAAGGTGCGGATCGGCATGGCCGACGGGGCCAGTGGGACTTCTTTGGTGTATAGGTTAGGTCCGTTGATGCCGGAATAGGCAAGCTGAATGCCGGCCAGCGCGCCATGGGTTTTCATCCGCTCGGACATCTTGCGCAATTGGGGGATGTCTTTGTCTTCCCACAGGCGGAGTTCGATGAACGGGGTGATTTCAGACGTGTGGTGCATCTCGCATTGTTCGGTAAAGATGACGCCCCAGCCGCCTTCGGCCTTGATGCCTCGCATCTCAGCTGCCGCAGACGGGTCGCGGTATCCACCACCGTTGCAGTGAGGCACCTGATAGAACCGGTTCTTGGCCGTTAGGGGGCCGATCTTCATCGGTTCGAACAGAATGTCGTAGCGTGGATCGCGCATAGCTGGCTCCTTGTGGCTGGCTGATGTGTTTGATGGGGCTGTGTCGCCCCGAATACAAGATTAGAGACCGGTGGCGACTTCGGTGATGGCGTCGCGCAGGATAGCTTCGATGCGATCAATCATCGGCTCGTCCATGATCAGTGTCGGAGACAGGATCAGAACGTTACCGAGGGGGCGAGCGACGAGGCCGCGCTTCTGACAAGCGCGCGCGACCTTCAGGCCCACCTGCGCTTCTGCCGGATGGCTTTCCTTAGTGATCCGGTCCTTAACGAACTCGATGCCCATCATGAAATGGCTGCCGCGTACTTCGCCGACAAGTTCTATATCGATCAGGCCGCGCAGGTTGTTTTCAAACTGTTTCCCGGTCCTCTGCACACGCTCGGGAATACCCTCCCGCTCCATGATTGCGATATTGGTCAGACCTGCAGCTGCAGCTGCTGGGTGGCCCGAATAGGTCATGCCGTGCAGGAACATACCGTCGGGGCCTGAGATGACCTCGTGAATATCGTCGGAAACAATCGTGGCAGACAGCGGCTGATAGCCAGAGGTCAGACCTTTGGCCGTGGTTATGATATCGGGCACCATGTCAAAAACATCTTCGGACGCAAAGAAGTGTCCTAGACGACCAAAGGCGGTTACGACCTCATCGGCAACGTACTTAATGTCGTTGGCCCGACAGACCTCCCACGCGCGCTTGTGATAACCCGCTGGCGCGGTCACAACACCGCCTGCGCCTTGGATCGGTTCTGCAATGAAGGCACAAATGTTCTCGGCGCCGATGCGCTCGATGTTCTGTTTCAGATCGTCGATGAGGGCGTCGAGGAACTCGGCCTCGGTCATCTCACCGCCTTCGCGCCAGTAATGGGGCGAGCGCAGATGATGCACAAGTTCACTGGCCGCGTGCCAGCCTTCAGAATAGCCGGGTGTGGTCATCGCCATCGCTAGATGGGTAGAGCCGTGATAGGCCCCATGCCGCGAGAGAACCAGTTTCTTTTCGGGCCTCCCTTTGCGGATATTATAATGATGCAGCATCCGGATGGCGCTGTCATTGGCGACCGAACCGGAATTACCAAAATACACGGCGTTCAAATGACCCGGCGCAAGCTGGGCAATCTTCTCAGCCAGTGCTGCCGCTGCAGGGTGGGTGAAATTGTAGAAGGTCGAGTAATAGTCCAGTGTTTTAAGCTGGTCAGAGATCGCCTCAATCATTTCCTCATTGCCGTGGCCGATGTTGACACACCAAAGGCCACCGATGCCATCGATCAGTTCATTGCCATCACTGTCGTAAACATATGCGCCCTTTGCGCGTGAGACCACTGTACGTGCGCCCTGCTGCTTCAACGCGTTCAGATCGGCGAAGGACTGAATCAGGTGTTCGTCCTGTGCAAGAATGTCGAGTGTATCTTTGGCCATGATCAACCTCTTTGTTTTCCCGATGCAATATTGCTGATCCGGCGAGGCCTCTTAGAAACCACGATCGTATTGGCGCTTGCATACCACTCTATTTTACAGTGAAGGTTACTTTGGCTGATTTAAGGGGTATATACCCCCAGGGGGGTATTAGAAATGTCGTCCATTCAAGCACCAGACGCTCTGTCAGCCGCAATACTGGCGGTCGGATCGGAGTGTTTCGGCGATGCGCTCTACACGTGGCTAAAATCAACTTTTTCTTTTGACAATTTCGCAATCATTGCTTTCTTTCAACACAGCAGTCCCCAAGTCCTAAAGACTCATGCGCAGGACAGCCGCGTTTTTGAGCGGATCGATAGCCACTATGTCAAAGGCGCTTATCTGTTGGATCCGTTTTATGGTCTGCATCAAAGCCGTGCCGCGGACGGTCTTTACAGATTGACCGATATTGCACCGGATCAGTTTCAACGGAACGAATACTTCAAATCCTACTACACAAATACGACGCTGACGGATGAGTTGGCCTTTTTCGCCGGTCTCAGTCCCGCAAGTTCTGTCACTGTGTGTCTCGGTAGGGATGCAACCACCGCATCGCGTTTTTCCAGCAAGGATTTCAACGCGGCCAAGAGTGTGGCGCCGGTTGTCAATGCGCTGGTGAAGAGGAACTGGCCCGACCTGAAGCCCGAGAATGAAAAAAAGTCGGAGGATATCGTCGAGCAATTACGGCAACGTTTATCTGATGAACAAACTATCGGATTAAGTCCAAGGCAGGCGCAGGTGGCGTTGTTGATCCTGCAAGGTCATTCGTCGATTTCTATTGGCCTGACACTGGGTATCAGCCCTCAGACCGTCAAGGTTCTGCGCAAGCAACTCTACCGCAAATGCCATATCTCTTCACAAGGCGAACTCTACCATTTGATCGCACCGTATCTTTCGGAAAGCGGGCTACAGACTGGGAAACAAGGGCAATTACCGACGGGTTAGTCAAAGCCTAATTAAGAGTAAGTTAGACAGTAATTTCGCCTTTTCCCAACTTGTGAAACCTTAACCCGGAAACGTGCAAAACGTGCTGGAGCGGCACAGGAAACGGTGCGCCAAGGTTCTGCTCTGGCGTCTTTAGTTTTGAAAATACAAGGCCTTCGGCCCGTTGTGGTCGTTCGTCCGTCCGGGCAGCAAAAAATGCACGAAGACAACGGCCTTCTCAGGTCAAATCGTGACGCAGTAATAGGGAACCGACACATGTCCATTGAGAAAACGGATACGCTGGTTGTTGGAGGCGGGCAGGCGGGTATCGCGCTGAGCGAGCACCTTGGAAACAACGATGTGCCCCATATCATTTTGGAAAAGAACCGCACCGCCGAGGCGTGGCGCACTGGTCGTTGGGATGCTTTGGTCGCAAACGGCCCGTGCTGGCACGATCGTTTTCCCAGCCTCCATTTCAAAGGGGACGATCCGGATGCGTTTGTGCCCAAGGACCGTGTCGCCGAATACCTCGTCGAATATGCAGAAATGGTGAAGGCACCAATCCGCGAGGGTGTTGAGGCGCTGAAAGCCGAGCGCTTGCCCGGCAAAGGTGGGTTCCGCGTTGAGACGACCGCCGGTGAAATCCATGCCAAGCGTATTGTCGCCGCTACAGGCGCTTTCCAGCACCCGGTTATTCCGCCCATCGTGCCGGAAACGGCTGGCGTTGAGCAACTTCATTCTTTTTACTACAAAAATCCTGAGCAACTGGCCGAAGGCGCAGTCATGGTTGTGGGCGCTGGTTCGTCCGGCGCGCAGATTGCAGATGAGTTAAACCGCGCCGGTCGCAAGGTTTTCCTATCTGTTGGTCCGCATGACCGCCCCCCGCGTCGCTATCGTACCCGCGACAACGTTTGGTGGTTGGGCGTTCTGGGTCTCTGGGACATGGCTGCACAAAAACCGGGAACTGAACATGTTACGATCTCGGTCAGCGGTGCACATGGCGGGCACACGATGGATTTCCGCCGCTTGGGGAATGAAGGTGTGACCCTTACCGGGATGACCAAGAGCTTCGAGAACGGCGTTCTCAGCTTTGCCGATGATCTCCAGAGCAATGTCGCAGCAGGTGATGCCAACTACCTTGAAATGCTGGATATGGCAGATGCCTATATCCAGCGCACTGGTATTGATCTACCCGAAGAGCCCGAGGCGCGTGAGCGGTTTGCTGATCCTGACAGCCTAACCAACCCCCTGACATCGGTCGACTTTGCCAAGGAAGGCATCAAAACAATCATTTGGGCGACAGGCTTCCGTCAGGATTTCAGCTGGATCAAAGCAGACGCCTTTGATGCTAAAGGAGCGCCAATCCATCAACGTGGCGTCTCGGTTGAACCCGACATTTATTTTCTGGGCCTGCCTTGGCAATCGCGACGCGGTTCGACCTTCATTTGGGGCGTTTGGCACGATGCGAAATACATCGCTGATCAGATCGCAATTCAACGAGCATATGCCAAATATGACGGTGAAGCGGCCATCGTCGCACCCGCAGCAGCAGAATAAGCAGTCAGGACTTCGAAATGGCGCATACACGCATTCGCAAATTCAATACCAAAGAAACCTACCCCGAGCAAAACCTGGACAACGACCTGTGTCAGGCAGTTGTGACACAGGGCGGTAAGACAGTTTATCTGCGCGGCCAGTGCCCACAAAACCTGGATGATGCAGTCAATATCGACAGTCATGATCCAGTCGAACAGACCCACAAAGTGATGCAGAACATTAAGCAATTGATCGAAGAGGCCGGCGGCTCGATGGAGCATCTGGTCAAGGTGGTCGTCTACATCACCGATGTGCGCCACCGTGAGGCTGTATATCGGACCATGGGCGAATACATCAAAGGTGTTCACCCTGTTTCGACAGGGCTGGTGGTACAGGCATTGGCGCGCCCCGACTGGTTGGTTGAAATCGACGGAACCGCCGTTATTCCCGATTGATCCACCTGATCAATCAAATTGACCGGACCGCGCCACTTGTTCTCCCCAAAAGAAGGCGCGATCCGGACTTTCTTTTTTCAGGAGAACCGAATGACTTTTTCGTTGGTCGCCCGCTGCGCTGATACCGGCATGTTTGGTTTGGCGATTTCGTCATCATCACCCGCCGTGGCCGCGCGCTGTTCCTATGCCCGGGCAGGTGTTGGTGCGGTTGCGTCGCAGAACGTTACAGACCCCAGCCTCGGTCCGCTGACGCTGGATCTGATGGAGCAAGGCAAGACTGCGCCTCAGGCGATCGACGCTATGAAAGCGCAGGCAAAGTTCATCGAATACCGACAGGTTCTGGCTGTGGATGATCAAGGTCGCACGGCGATCCATTCCGGCCCGAACAGCCTTGGTATCTGGACGCAGGCGCAGGCTGAGAATGTTGCCTCTGGCGGAAACCTTCTGGACAATGAAGGCATACCTCAAGCCGTCGTCGATGGGTTCCTGTCGTCTTCCGGGCATATCGGAGACCGCTTGATCGCCGCAATGCGGGCCGGTTTAGCCGCCGGTGGCGAGGCAGGCCCGGTGCATTCGGCTGGTATGAAGATCGTTGACAAGGTTAGCTGGCCCGTCGCCGATCTTCGCTGTGACTGGACCGAGGGTTGCCCAATCGAGGCTATCGCAACCGCATGGGATATCTACAAACCGCAACTTAACGCCTACACCCAGCGTGCGCTCGACCCGCGCGAAGCACCGTCTTACGGCGTTCCGGGCGACGAATAATCAGGGAGACACATAATGTTGGACAACACCCACGAGGATTGGAAAAGTCGCGCGGCTGGCCTGACGTTCCGAGGGCAAGCCTTTATCGACGGCAAATTCACCGATGCGGCATCAGGTAAGACCTTTGACAGTATTAATCCGGCCACGGGCGCGGTTCTGACCCCGGTCGCCGAATGTGACGAAGAAGACGTCAATCGTGCCGTTGCCGCAGGTCGTGTGGCCTTTGAGGATGGTCGCTGGTCGCGAATGGCTCCGGGTGACCGAAAGACGGTGATGCTGAAGCTGGCCGACTTGATCCGGGAAAACTTGGAAGAGATGGCGCTGCTGGATAGCCTTGATATGGGCAAGCTGGTGACGGATGCCGTGACTATCGACGCGCCGGGCTCAGCCCATTTCTTCCAGTGGTATGCCGAGGCAATTGATAAGGTCTATGATGAGGTAGCTCCAACCGGCCCCGGCGATCTGGCATTGGTCAGTCGTGTTCCGCTAGGTGTGGTTGGTGCAGTAACCCCCTGGAACTTCCCGCTTGATATGGCGACATGGAAAGCCGCCGCCGCGCTGGCCGCAGGAAACTCGGTGGTCCTCAAACCGGCTGAACAATCACCTTTGTCTGCACTGCGACTGGCAGAACTCGCGGCTGAAGCAGGTGTTCCAGATGGCGTATTCAACGTTGTTCCAGGTTTTGGTGTGACTGCAGGCAAGGCGCTTGGCCTGCACATGGATGTCGACTGCCTGGCCTTCACCGGGTCGACAGCAATCGGCAAGATGTTCATGCAGTATTCTGGCCAGTCAAACCTGAAACAGGTCTGGCCGGAAACCGGGGGCAAAAGCCCCAATCTTGTCTTCGCTGATTGCGAGGATTTGGATGCCGCTGCCGACATGGCGGCCTTTGGCATCTTTTTCAATCAGGGCGAAGTGTGCTCGGCGAATTCTCGACTCTATGTGGAACGCTCGATCAAGGACGCATTTGTCGAGAAAATGATTGCCCGCGCGCAGGCGATGCAACCGGGTGATCCGCTGGATCCAACCTCTAAAATGGGTGCAATCGTTGATGAAAAGCAAACACAGGGCATCATGCGCTTTGTGGAAGAGGGCAAGAAGACAGCCAATCTGGTGACAGGCGGTGAACGTGTCACCGTCGAGGGCAAAGGCTGCTTTGTTCAGCCAACAATCTTTGATGACGTGGCCCACGACAATCCATTGGCTCGGGATGAGATTTTCGGCCCCGTCTTGTCAGTGATCCCGTTTGACACCGAAGAGCAGGCGGTGGCGATGGCAAATGACTCGATCTATGGGTTGGCCGCGTCGGTGTGGACCGACAACCTGTCCCGGGCTTGCCGGGTGTCTGACAAGCTGATGGCGGGGTCCGTGTCGGTCAACACGGTTGACGCATTGTCCGCGATGACTCCGTTTGGCGGTATGAAGCAGTCAGGTTTTGGACGTGATTTGTCATTGCACTCGCTTGAAAAGTATACTGCTTTGAAGACCACTTGGATTAAGTACCAGGCTTAATCCACGGCCAAGCGGAGATGCGCCATTGCCTTTCAGATACACGCTGCGACAGCTTGAGTATTTTGTTGCGGTCGGAAAGGCGGGCAGCATCGCTGCGGCCAGCGACAAACTGAACGTGTCGTCGCCGTCGATCTCAGCGGCGATCACGCAACTTGAGGTCGAATTCGGTGTCACGTTGTTTGTACGCGAACATGCGCGGGGGCTTTCGCTGACGAAGGCCGGACACAGGATCATGGAACGAACCGAGTTTGTTCTACGTGAAGCTGATCTTCTGGCAACGCTCGCCGGGGAAATCACAGGCAAGATTCAGGGCATTCTGTCCGTCGGGTGTCTTGCTACATTTGCTCAGTTCATTCTGCCGGGAATACGGCGAGATTTTGAACAAAACTACCCCGAGGTAAGGATCGAACAACGTGAGTTGAATCAGGCGGATATCTTCAGCCAGCTGCGTCGCGCTGAACTGGACATCGCACTGACTTATGATCTGGATATTCCGGCCGACCTTGAATTCCAGCCCTTGCACGAACTGCCGCCTTACGTGGTTCTGGGGGAAGATCACGCATTGGCCGGCCGTACCGAATTGACGATTTCAGACCTGCAGGACAGCCCCATGGTTCTGCTGGACCTTCCATTCAGTGGTGAATACTTCCTGTCGTTCTTCCGTGAGGCAAATATCAAGCCCAACATCGCGGAACGTACTTCGGACATGTCGGTGATGCGCTCGTTGGTTGCCAATGGTTTTGGGTTCTCCATTGCGAATATTCGCCCTCATAACACTTTGTCACCAGATGGGAAAAAACTGGCTTATGTTTCTTTGGCCGGGGAGTTACGCCCATTGCGTCTTGGTCTGTTGCGGGCAAAAGCTGAAAACGAAACAAACACTCTGAAAACCTTTGTCGAGCACTGCGCCCGCGCCGTGAAATCGGGAACGCTTCCGGGTTTGCATTCCTCAGGGAGCGAGTGATTGCTGGTCCTTAGAAATCTCCTAACCTTTGCTTCGTCATTCCCAGATTTAAGTATTCTGCCTGTTGTATAGGCTTTGCTTAAATCCCCGACACAGTGGGGATCAAACCGGTCGGCAACTCGAAAAGCAGGTTCAATTCGCATGACGTCTACACTGGGTATTCTCGATAAGCTGGTTGGCTTCGATACGGTCAGCAAGAACTCGAACCTTGAACTTGCCGCTTATGTCGAAGAGTTTCTGGAAGCTCGCGGTTTTGCAGTTCATCGCATCACCGATCCCGGTGGCGACAAAACGGGGCTTTATGCGGAAATAGGCCCTGCGGGAGATGGGGTTCTGCTGTCGGCACATACTGATGTCGCCCCAGTCGAAGGCCAAAGCTGGACCAGGGACCCGTTTCGCCTAACGCGCGAAGGAAACCGTGTCTACGGTCGTGGTACCACAGATATGAAAGGCTACGTGGCGTCAGTCATGGCGTTGGCAGACCGGACGGCCGGGGCTGACCTGCGAGAACCACTCAAGATCGCGCTGTCTTATGACGAGGAGGTTGGGTGCGTCGGCATTCAACACATGCTCGATCGGCTTGCCCCGATGCTGGGTCAACCCCGTGCGTGTTTCGTTGGCGAACCGACTGAAATGCATGTCGCTATCGGGCACAAAGGCAAAGCTGCACTGCGCGCTGTTTGCCACGGTCAAAGCGGGCATTCCGCGCTGGCCCCGAAATTCGTCAATGCGCTGTACCTTGCAACCGATTTTGTAACCGAGTTGCGAGCACTACAAGACGTCTATGCTAAGAGTGGAAACAGCGATCCGGCCTATTCAGTGCCTTATACGACCTTCCACGTGGGTATGCTTTCGGGTGGCAAAGCGCTGAACATTGTTCCCGACCGCGCTGAGTTGACTTTTGAATACCGTCATCTTGCCTCGGATTATGGCAAAGATATCCTTTCACAGATCCAAGACGCTGCGGTCAGGGTAGGGGCCCGATATCAGACACTAAGCCAAGAAGCGCGCATTGAGGTCGAACAGTACAACGCCTATCCCGGACTGGATGTTGTCGAGACCGAGGGCGTCATCGCTTACGCCCAGAAACTTGCCCAAAGCAACGTCACTACCAAGGTCGCGTTTGGCACCGAGGCCGGGTTTTTCAACGAGTTGGGTATTCCAACCGTTGTCTGCGGACCCGGTTCCATGGAGCGCCAAGGGCATAAACCGGATGAATACCTTGAAATTGATCAACTGAACGCGTGCGACGCTATGATGGATCGCATCCTCGACGATATCCGCCGCTGAGGCGCGGACGGTCAAGACAACCGGCTCAGGACGCAATCATGTAGAATTTGCGCAGGGTCCGGGTGATTTCCCATGTACAGGGCGTGCCCTTGGGCATGAAGAGCGTATCGCCTGCGGAAAACGCCTGCACAGTCCCGTCCGGGCTGGTCAGCTTCACGGAACCCGAGATGACGGTCATCATTTCATCGACAGGATATGCATCGAACACTTCAAGGCTGGGTGCACATTCCCAGACACCGGACAGAACCTTGCCGTCGGTGCTTTCGTAGAAACCGCTGATGCGTTCTGTCCGATCTTCCGTGGTGAAATCATCGGTGGAAACGGCAGAGGACGGAACAAAACCGTTTTCCGGGTGTCCGTCGGGCAAAAGCCGAATAGGCTTGCTCATGTTTGCGATCTCCTTATGGGGGCGGGTTAAGAAAAGCCCCCCGAACCAGCCAGAGCCAGACCGGAGGGCCAAAATCCGAAGTGGTTGAGTTTACTTCTTCAGGTTGGTCCAGATCTGGTCATAGACGGCCTGGGTTTCCTCATCACAGACTTCGATGAACACACCCTGGCCTGCATTGGCATGGGGGGTCTTTTCGGGCTGTTCAGCCAATGCCGGATCAAGGAACTCGCTAACACCGTTCACACCAGCGTTGTACTGCGCAAAGTTGGACACGGCTGCGATGTTTTCAGGTTCCAACAGGAAATCCATGAAGATTAGCGCGTTCTCGCGGTTGGGAGCGTCTTTCAGCAGAACGACATTGTCCATCCACGCGATGTAGCCTTGCGTCGGAAAAGCGTATTCCACATTTGCGCCTTCCTCGCGCGCCTTGGCCGAGAACCCGTCATAGATCTGGCCTACAGCTGCGTCACCGGAAACCAGAACTTCTTTCGCCGTATCCGAATTGAACGATGCCCAGTGCTGCTTCGCTTCTTGCAGCATGGCGTTCAACGCCTTTAGTTGCTCGCGGTCTGTGGAACACTGCGGGATACCCATGTGCAGCGCGGCCATGGCCATGACTTCGCCTTGGCTGTCCAGCATGTTTATACGGCCCTGCAACTCGGCCGGTGGGTTGAACAGAATGTCTGTGGTTTGAATGTCGCCTTCATAAGCATCGCGGCTGACCGCAAAGCTAGTCGAGCCCCACTGATACGGGATCGAGGATTGGCGACCGGGATCAAAACCGGGATCGGCCCATTCGGGCGCGATGTTGCCTTTATTCTTCAACTCTCCGTCAGCGATGGTGTCCAGCATGCCTTCGCCGGCCATGATCGAAACCATGTAATCGCCCGGCACGGACACATCATAGGTACCGATGCCACCTGCCTTGAGCGAGGCCAGCATCGCCTCGTTCGAGTCGTAAGTGTCCATAGTGACAGTGATGCCGGTTTCTTCGGTGAACTTGTCCAGCAACTCTTGCGGCATGTACTCGAACCAGTGGTACAGAACCAGTTCACCTTCGGCTGCTGCAGCGTTTGCGCCAATTGCCAAAGCAAGGGCAGCGACCCCGTTTTTCATCATATATTTCATGTGTCTCTCCATCTGTTGGTTATTTTGTGTTGTCAGATTTGCTGACGAAATAGCTGATCGTGACCATGACGATGGACACACTCAGCAACATGGTCGAAATCGCCATGATATTCGGTTTGATCCCTTGCTTGACCGAGCCAAAGATCGCCGTGGGCAAGGTCTCGACCCCCGCACCCTTCACGAAGTTGGTGATGATGAAGTCATCCAGGCTAACGATGAAGGCCAGCAGAAAACCCGAGATGATGCCTGGCATCATTAGTGGCAGCAGGATCTTGGTAAAGGCTTGCCGTTTTGTGGCGTAGAGGTCCAGTGCAGCTTGTTCATAACTGTCTTCGATCCCTTGCATTCGGGCCGAGATAGGCAGGTAGGCGAAGGGAATACAGAAGGCGATATGGGCCAGCAGGATGGTCAGAAGCCCACGCTCGAACCCGATCGAATTGAAGAAGATCAGAGTCGCGACCGCCAAAACAATCTCGGGCACCATCAGCGGTAAGCTGATCAGACCGAACGATAGCGTACGAAAGCGGAATTTGCCGCCTCGTACCATGCCTGTAGCAGCCAGAGTGGCAATAGCCGTCGCCGTGGTTGCAGCGATGATCGCGATGATAAAGCTGTTTTTGGCAGCCGTTTTGAACTTACCGCTTTCCGGCCCGGTGAAGACATCCGCATACCAACGCAGCGAAACACCTTCCCAGTTGGTCAATGATTGCGAAGCGTTGAAGCTGTAGATCGTGACGACGACCAGCGGAGCATAGAGAATGACCAGGCAGAGCAGAGTGATCCCTTTGAAGCCTGTGTACGCCTTTATGTCGAATTGCTTGCTTGCCATCGGTCAGCCCCCCGCCTTGTCGGCTTTGGCCTGCTGACGGGCCGAGAACATCAGAATGATCAAAACCATTGTCAGCAGGATCATCGAGGCGGCTGCGCCAAACGGCCAGTTGCCTGCATTGCCCTTGAACTGTTCCTCAATCAGCGAGCCGATCATGAAGTTCTTTGCACCACCCAAAAGATCGGGTGCAAGGAAAGATCCCATCGACGGAACAAATACCAGAATACAGCCCGCAAAGACGCCCGGTTTGACCGCAGGAAGCAGCACGCGGCGCAAGGTGGTCCATTTTGACGCGTAGAGGTCGGCCGCAGCTTCGGACAGGGCGAAATTATACCTCTCAACAGCTGCATAGATCGGCAACACCATGAAGGGCAGGTAGGAATAGAACAGGCCCAGCTGAACCGCAAAGTTGGTGTTGACGATATGCAGTGGACTGTCGATTAAGCCGATATTCATCAGAAAATCATTCAACGGCCCTTGATCGCGCAGAAGGAACTTCATTGACACGGTCCGGATCAGCAGGTTCACCCAATAGGGGATAGTGATCAGGAACACCCAAACCGGACGCATATTCTCGGATCGGGTGGCGATGAAATAGGCCGTTGGAAAGCCGATCACGAGGCTTAGCAGTGTGGCAGCAGCAGCCTGCCAGATTGAGCGCCAGAAAATCGTGATATAGGTCCATTCGATCTTAGGGGGATCGTCGCCGAATAATCCTCGGTCAAAGAAGAACTGATCGTAAGCCGCCAGAGAGAACTCCCAGATCACACCGCCCCGGAACTCTTTCGTCAGGAAGGAGTAGATCAGCATCATGATCACTGGCGCCAGAACCAGAATGGCCAGCGTCACCCATGCGGGTAGAAGGAGCCAAGTACGCGCCTCTTTATACGTATCTGTCGTTGCGCTGCCGCCGCTTGCTGCACCCGCTGCCATCAGTCGACCAGGAGGCGACCAGCCCCCAGCTCCATGTTGACGTACATCTCGGTGCCTGGCTCAAAAATCCGCTTATTACCGCGGTCTGAATTTGAGGTGCGCACGACAAAGTCCGGACCGTCCTGCAAATCCACGATGGTTGTTATATCTGTGCCGACAAAGATGTTCTCTTTGATGCGCCCTTTCAGGCTTTCGGTTTCTGCAGGGGTGTCCGACATATACAGCCGCTCTGGCCGGATCGACATGTGAACTTTGGAGCCGACGCCAATTCCCTCGACCGAATTGCAAGTCAACTCATGCCCCCCGCCCAAGTGGCAGGTCGCACGACCATTCGAAATTCCGTCAACGGAAACCTCCAACAGGTTGGTCTCGCCAATAAAATCAGCCACGAACATGTTGTGTGGACGCTCGTAGATGTCCGTAGGAGACCCCAATTGCTGCATCTCGCCAGCCGACATAACCGCGATGCGGTCGGACATGGTCAGGGCTTCTTCCTGATCGTGAGTGACGAAGATAAAGGTAATCCCCGTTTCGCGCTGCAGGTGCTTCAATTCAAGCTGCATGGCCTTGCGGAGCTTCAAGTCCAGTGCAGACAAGGGTTCATCCAGCAGCAGAACCTTGGGCTGTGGCGCCAAGGCGCGAGCCAATGCGACACGTTGTTGCTGACCACCTGACAACTGACTGGGCTTGCGCGCAGAGAACTGAGAGAGCTGCACTAATTCCAGCATCTCGCCCGCCTTCTTGCGCGCATCAGATTTAGAGGCCCCGCGCATTTCCAGCCCGAACGCCACATTATCCAGAATGGTCATATGCGGAAACAGGGCATAGTTCTGGAAAACCGTGTTCACAGGACGCTTGTTGGGCGGCAGATTTTCGATCTCATCGCCATAAAGGTAGATCGCCCCCTCGGTGACGGCTTCAAACCCGGCGATCATTCTAAGCAGAGTGGTCTTACCGCAGCCAGACGGGCCCAGAAGAGTAAAGAACTCATTGTCCATGATCGACAGCGAGATCTTCTTGAGTGCGGTAAAATCGCCGTAGCGTTTCACCGCATCCCGCACGTCAATCGCGATATTTTCTTTGTCAGACAATTGCGCCTCCTGAGCACCGCGAAATTCCATTCGGGTATATACGGGCTGCGCTACCGTCCTAAGAACTGACTTCCTCACTAAACATTAGGATTTGCCTAATCATTAATTTTATTGGCATAATATCAAAGTGTTATAGCGGTTATGCAAACTTTTTCAGCAAAAAGAAAAGCCTACCATATGTGTAGGAACCACGATCTCGATTACTTATAGTGATACGGGTGATAAGGAGGTTGGCCAAGAACCGATGCTTGGTTTCTTGTTGTTGCAGTATGTCTTAATTTCGTAGTTGCATGCCTCCCAGCTTGCGCTGAGCATTTGAAGAAGTGTGATTGGTGGGTTCGTATAGTCGAATCTGGGAGAAAAAGTGTGAGAAAACTCTCTTTTGAAAATCCCAAAGTCGAACAGGTCTACCTTTGTGTTCTGGAGCTACCATGATCACGGCTACTTTAAGGACGCATCCAACCTGTTTGGGGAATATGGTGAAGAAACAGGGTTCGAAGAAAGGCTTCACGATATCCGGCACAAGTTCGCAAGCGAACACCCGAGGGAAGGATGGAGCATCTACAGGGGCAACCGATACATAGGTCACACCTCTGTCAAAACGACCGAGAAATACTACTTTCGACATCTGGATCAGAAACAACAGGACGTTTGTCTGTCGGATGGTGACAACGGGTTTTGACCCGAAAATTGGAGGTACTGGCAAACGGGTCTCGCAGGAATGCAAGGCCCATTTTTTGCACTGCGAACCTCGACTGGCGAGGGGACTAAGTGGAGGAATTTGATCCCGATCTCGGCATAGTCGGTGCAATCGGAGCATCAAATCTCGGCATAGTTATGCCGACTCTTGAGGAAAAGGAGCTTTGGCGCGCACTTTGACACCGAATCTCTATAGTTGTAAAAACTATTATTTTTAAGATTTTAGTGGCGGAGAGACAGGGATTCGAACCCTGGGTGGGCTTGCACCCACAACGGTTTTCGAGACCGCCCCGTTCGACCACTCCGGCACCTCTCCGCGGGGGTCTGTGAGGGGGGGATTTAGTGAGGAACGCGCGAGGGTGCAAGCAGAAAATTCCCGAAATTCACCAACGCGGGATTTTCCATTGCCAGATGGCATAAAACGCCTAGGCTTCTGGGTATGACTTGTCACCTTCGCCGCATCGCACTTTTGTTTGTTCCGTTGATCCTTGCGCTTGCAACGGTTCCCCAATCCACCTTCGCCGCCGGGCGCGACCGGATCGAGGCATTTCTAACCACAACCGGCTTCGACGTAGCGCTTGAGAGCATTGCGCTCTCGTCGGCCTCGGCACCTCGGATGCTGGGAATCGATCCCGACGGATTCGGTGCCGACTGGACGCGGCTGACCGAAGAAGTTTTCGATACGGATGACATGCACGAAATTGCGGTGTCTATTCTGGAACAAACATTGAGTGATGATGCCCTGAACCATGCCGTTGAATTCTATGCCTCGGATCTTGGGCAACGGCTGGTCGAGGCAGAAAACGCGTCTCATATGACTAAGGACGATGACGCCAAGCAGCAGGAAGGTCAGGAAATCGTTTCAGACCTGATCAAGGATGGCTCCAAGCGGGTTGAACACCTCAAACGCATGAACTCTGCCATTGATTCCAGCGGGACTGCATTGCGCGCACTTCAGGAAATCCAGTTGAGGTTCTTATTGGCTGCCAGCGCATCTGGCGTGATTGATCTGCAATTGGGCGCAGATGATCTGCGCCAAATGATGAAGCAGAACGAAACCAGTATGCGACAAGCTCTGCAATTGTCCGCGCTTGCGGGGGCTGCGTACACCTATCAGGACTTTTCTGACGCGGATGTCATCGCCTATGCCGAAGCCTTGGAACAGCCGCTGATGCAGGAAGTGTATGAGCTTCTCAATGCGGTTCAGTATGAAATCATGGCGATGAAATTCGAAATATTGGCCGTCCGGATGGCAGATTTGCACCCAGCGCAGGACATCTGATGCGACTGATTTGGGCCTCTGCCGCTCTGTTTCTATGGACCGTGCAAGTGCAGGCCGAGGAAAAGGTCGAGCGCCTACTGCAAGCTTTGCAACTGGATGAGTTCATCGAGATTTTGCAGGATGAGGGCGGCACGATGGGCCAGACCCTGCAGGAGTCATTTCTGGACAACATGGGCGGCCCAGTATTTCAGGAGCAAGTTGCCCGAATTTACGACGCCGATAGAATGCGCAATCAAGTTGCCGAGGTTTTCGATCAAACACTTTCCGAGACTGATCTGGACCGCGCCATTCTGTTTTTTGAAAGTGACTTGGGTCAGACTATCGTTTCGCTTGAACTTACGGCACGCATAGCGCTGGCCGACGAGACCATAGAAGACATGGCAGAAGAGGCATATTTAAACAGTGACCGCGATTCTGAACTATATCGTCTGGTTGAGGAGTATATTGAGGTCAACAATCTGATTGATGAAAACGTTCAGAACACCATCAGCGCGGACTACAACTTTTTCCGCGGGATGAACCTTGACGCAAGCGTGGACGACACCGAGCTTCTGGCCCAACTATTGACGCAAAAGGACAGTATGACAGAAGAAACCCGGACGTGGTTGTATTCCTTCTTTCTGCTGGCCTATCAGCCGCTGACCGACGCCCAAATGCGCGAGAACATCGCATTCTCACGCACTACGACGGGCAGGGCGGTCAATGATGCCCTGTTCGAGAGCTTTGACTGGATGTTCGACACGATCTATTTTCAACTGGGCGAGGCGGTCGCACAGGTTTTGAAAGGGTCCGACCTGTAGACCTGCTTTTGATGTTGACTTTCCTCCGCAATCTATGGATAAGCGCGCATCCCGGCCGGTTTTCCGCGCCGGGTCTCGTTATTATTGACCCATAGGGAGTTTCCCAAGGGTCGTCACACAGCCCGAAAAGGGCGCGCTGTTCGAGGTGGCTGAGGCCGAAAACGCCCGAAAGGGGACCACAGAACGCGGGTATGAAAAGGAAAGACGCATGTTTGCGGTCCTCAAGACTGGCGGCAAGCAGTACAAGGTTCAGGCGGGCGACGTGCTCCGCGTTGAAAAACTGGCTGCCGACGCAGGTGAAAAAGTTCAATTCAACGATGTTCTGATGCTGGGCGGCGACGCTCCGGTTGTTGGCGCACCTTTCGTTGAAGGCGCAGGCGTACAGGCCGAAGTGATCGAACAGGTCAAAGGTGACAAGGTCATCAAGTTCGTCAAGCGCCGTCGTAAGCACAGCTCGAAGCGTACCGTTGGCCACCGTCAGAAACTGACACTGGTCAAAATCACCGACATTCTGTCGTCTGGCGCTGACAAGTCGGGCATCAAAGCTGCAACCGGTTCGGCTCCGGCTGGCGAAGCGGCACCTGCTGCCAAGCCTGCCAAGAAAGTTGAAGCCAAGGCCGATGCACCTGCCGCTGCTGCCGCTGACGATCTGACCAAGCTGAACGGTGTCGGCCCTGCCGCTGCCAAAAAGCTGGTTGAGGCTGGTATCGAGAGCTTTGCCGCTCTGGCCGCCTTGTCGGACGAGCAGATTGCTGTTATCGACACCATCAAAGTGAAGCCCGAATGGGTTGAGCAAGCCAAAGAGCTGGCTCAAGGCTAAGGAGAGAGAGAATGGCACATAAAAAAGCTGGCGGTTCCTCCCGTAACGGTCGCGACTCAGCTGGTCGCCGCCTTGGCGTGAAACTGTATGGTGGCCAGGCAGCCATCGCAGGCAACATCATCGTGCGTCAGCGCGGCACCAAATTCTGGCCGGGCGAAGGCGTAGGCATGGGCAAAGATCACACCATCTTTGCAACTGTTGATGGCGCCGTGAAGTTCCACAAGGGACTCAAGAACCGCACCTTTATTTCGGTCCTGCCAGTGGCGGAGGCCGCAGAGTAAGCCGAAACCCATAAGGTTTAAAAATTCATGGGGGGCCGGCAGAAAATGCCGGTCCCCTTTCTCGTTTTAACGCAGTTTTGATCAATGGCCCCGATGACACACCCAGCAAGCATAATTCCGTCCCTGATTCAGGGAAGGATCGCTCCTGCGGTTGAAGATCGTATGGGCCACAAATATCTGATGTGGGCGTTAATCGGTTTCACCGTTGCGTCCGCGATTTACGTGTTGTTCGGAGGAGGAACGAACTCATGAAACTTGAGACAATTATAAACCAGCCGGTCATAGAAACCGAGCGGTTCGACCTGCGCCCGCTGCGTCGGTCGGATATGGGTCTCATTGAACATTACGCAGGCGATGAGCGCGTTGCACGCATGACCACCAGTATCGCACATCCGCTGCCGCCCGGCTCGACCGAGGCCTTCGTGACCCGGTCCATGGCCGAAGAGCGCGATGAGGACGTCTGGGTCATGGATGCCACCAAGGACGGTGGCCCGGAACTGATCGGCCTGATCACGCTGACACGTCTGGATCGCAACCAGTCCGAGGTCGGCTATTGGGTCGCGCCGGTTTATTGGAACACGGGTGTCGCGTCGATGGCCGTCGAGGCGCTGGTCAACGCAAACCCGCTGGAGAACGCCACCATGTTCGCCAGCGTGTTCCAGGACAACCCGGCCTCGGCCCGGGTGCTGACCCATTGCGGGTTCCAGTACCTTGGTGATGCCGAAAGCTACTCGGTGGCGCGTGATGCAAACGTGCCCACTTGGACATACAGTAAAAAACTCTGACTTGTGGCCGATGGGGCCTTTGCAGTAGGGGACAGCCATGAAATTTCTCGATCTTGCAAAGGTCTACATCCGGTCCGGGGCCGGAGGTGGCGGCTGCGTCAGCTTCCGACGCGAAAAATACATCGAATACGGCGGTCCCGATGGCGGCGACGGTGGTAAAGGCGGCTCAGTCTGGGTCGAAGTCGTGGAGAGCCTTAACACGCTGATTGACTTCCGCTATCAGCAGCATTTCTTTGCCAAGAACGGTCAGCCCGGTCGCGGGCAGCAGCGCACCGGTAAAGATGGCGACGACATCGTCCTGCGCGTGCCCGTCGGCACCGAGATCCTGGACGAAGACGAAGAAACCGTCATCTGCGACCTGACCGAGGTGGGACAGCGCGTCTTGCTGGCCAAGGGCGGCAATGGCGGCTTTGGCAACCTGCACTTCAAATCGGCGACCAACCAGGCCCCGCGCCGCGCCAATCCGGGGCAGGCGGGGATCGACCGAACCATCTGGCTGCGGCTGAAGCTGATCGCCGATGTGGGTCTGTTGGGGATGCCTAACGCGGGCAAGTCAACCTTTCTGGCCGCGACGTCCAATGCGCGCCCCAAGATCGCGGATTACCCGTTTACCACGCTGCATCCCAATCTGGGCGTTGTCGGCGTCGACAATGTCGAATTCGTCGTGGCTGATATTCCAGGCCTGATCGAAGGCGCGCATGAAGGCCGCGGGATAGGCGACCGGTTCTTGGGCCATGTGGAACGTTGCGCCGTGTTGCTGCATCTGGTCGATGGCACGTCTGAGACCGTGGCTGACGATTACCGCACGATCATCCACGAGCTCGAAGCCTATGGCGGCGAACTGGCCGAAAAGCCTCGCATCACGGTGCTGAATAAGGTCGATGCGCTGGATGACGAAGAGCGCGAGTTGGCCAAGGCCGAATTGGAAGAGGCCGTTGGCGGCCCCGTCATGACCATGTCCGGCGTGGCCCATCTGGGCGTGACCGAGGTTCTGCGGGCACTGCGTGCTCAGATCGACGAAAACCGACTGCGCCAAAAGCCCGCTGAGGAGGAGAAGTCGTGGCAACCCTGACCTCGGCCAAACGACTGGTGGTCAAGATCGGGTCCGCTTTGCTGGTGGACCGGAATACGGGGTTGTTGCGGTCGGATTGGCTGCATTCTCTGGCACAAGACGTAGCGTGGCTCAAAGGGCAGGGGACGGATGTCATTCTGGTTTCGTCCGGGTCAATCGCTTTGGGGCGCGGAGTGTTGAACCTTCCGATGGAGGCACTGGCGCTTGAGAAGTCTCAAGCCGCTGCCGCAGTGGGTCAAATCCGGCTGGCTCGCGCTTATGAAGAGGCATTGACCCCGCACAAGATCACCACCGCACAGGTCCTGGTAACGCTGGAAGACAGCGCTGACCGTCGCCGTTATCTGAACTCGCGTGCGACGCTCGAGACATTGCTGAGCCTTGGCGTGGTGCCGATTGTCAATGAAAACGACACAGTCGCGACAGATGAGATCCGGTACGGCGACAATGACCGTCTGGCTGCCCAGATCGCGGTGACCGTCGGTGCGGATCAACTGATCCTGCTGTCGGACGTGGATGGGTTCTATACCGGCAACCCGAATGAGGACGCTTCGGCCACGCGCTATGACGTGATCGATAACATCACCCCCGAGATCGAAGAGATGGCGGGCGATGCCGGGTCGGGACTGTCCAAGGGCGGCATGAAGACCAAGCTGCTGGCCGCCAAGATGGCCACAGCGGCGGGGTGTGACATGGCGATCACCGAAGGATCGCCTCTAAACCCGCTGAAAACGCTTGAAAATGGAGCGAACTGCACTTGGTTTACGGCTACGTTGGACCCACATGCAGCCCGCAAGCGCTGGATTTCGGCGATGAAGCCACGCGGTGAGATCGTGGTGGATGCGGGCGCCGCGCGGGCGCTCGGCAACGGCAAAAGCTTGCTGCCTGCAGGCATCGTCGAAGTAACCGGAGATTTTGGCCGCGGTGATCCCGTTGCCATCCTTGACCCAACCTCGCGCCGTCTAGCGCAAGGCCTCAGCCGTTACACCGCGCAAGAAGCGGATGCGATCAAGGGGCGCAAGTCCTCGGAAATCGAAGCGACATTGGGCTATCCGGGACGGGCCGTTTTGATCCACCGGGACGATTTGGCGCTGTAAGCGCACGATGTTAGAACACCAGAATACCGACCGAAAGGCACATGAGATGAAGGATTTCGACAGCATTCCCACCCTGATGGCCGATCTTGGAAAACGCGCCAAGGCGGCCTCGGCCGATCTGGCCTGTGCCAGTGCCGAACGTAAGCACGCCGCCCTGATTGCCGCGGCTGATGCGGTTTGGGAAAACCGCGCCGACATCATCGAGGCAAACAAGAAAGACCTGGAGTTCGGCCGCGAAAAAGGCCTGAACCCGGCCATGATGGACCGTCTGATGCTGGACGAGGACCGCATTCAAGGCATGGTCGACGGTCTGCGCACCGTTGCGGATCAGGCCGATCCGGTTGGCGAAGTCCTTACCGAATGGGACATGCCCTCGGGTCTGAACATCCAACGTGTGCGTACACCTTTGGGCGTGATTGGCGTGATCTATGAAAGCCGCCCGAACGTGACGGCGGACGCCGGGGCACTCTGCCTGAAATCCGGCAATGCGGTAATCCTACGAGGCGGGTCTGAAAGCTTTCATTCCTCGGGTGCGATCCATGCCTGTCTGGTCGAAGGTCTGAAGGCCGCGAACTTGCCCGAAGACGCAATTCAACTGGTGCCGACACGGGACCGCGCTGCGGTTCAGGAACTGCTGACCTTGACCGATTATGTGGACGTCATCGTACCGCGCGGCGGTAAAGGTCTGGTCGGTCTGGTCCAGCGCGAAGCCCGTGTGCCTGTTTTCGCGCACCTCGAAGGCATTGTTCATATCTATATCGACAAATCAGCCGACCCGCAGAAAACGCTGGATGTGGTGCTGAACGCCAAGACCCGCCGCACCGGTATCTGCGGTGCCGCCGAATGTTTGCTGATACATCAGGACGTCGCCGAAACGCTGGGTCGGGACGTCATCTCGGCTCTGCTGGCGGCTGGTGTCGAGGTTCACGCCGAAGGCGCGTTGGCTATGGATGGCACGGTTTCGGCCACTAATGACGATTGGGGCAAAGAATTCCTCGACAGTATCATTGCCGCTAAACCGGTTGCGGATATCGACGCCGCCATCGCGCATATCCGTCAGTATGGTTCGAACCACACCGACTGTATCATGACCGAGGATGCGGGTGCTGCCGCGCGGTTCTTTGAGCGGCTCGACAGCGCGATCCTGATGCACAACGCCTCGACTCAATTCGCCGATGGGGGTGAGTTTGGCATGGGCGCCGAGATCGGCATCGCCACCGGCAAGATGCACGCGCGCGGACCCGTGGGTGCCGCGCAACTGACCAGTTTCAAGTATTTGGTGCGTGGAAACGGAACGACCCGGTCCTAGAACCGGATCACAATACGGGTTGAGGTGGTTTCCGCCGCAACCCGCCGCCCCATTGACGCTGCGGCCTCGGGCAGAAGGGCGAACTGTACCTGAGCGGGGGTGACCTTGTTGGCAAAACGGCCCAAAGGCAGGTTCTTCCACAGATCACTGTCCAAGTTCAGCTTGTCGGCCGCGCCGGTCACTGTCCAACTATCACCGTTGTTCGTGATCGTAACCTCACCGCCGAACGGCATCGCGCTTTCGCAGCACATCAACGCCAGAAACGCCAGTTTCACCTGACTGCGCGGAACAGCCTCAATCAGGTGCCAATTTACGCGCACACGGCCCGCCCGTTCGACATCCTTCAGCAGTTCTGACACCTCAGCTCGACCCAGCGGCTGATCACTGGCGGAGCCGAAAGCAACACGGAAGAACCGGATCCGCGCCCCGGCGCTGCCCACACTTCCCGAAATCAGCTCCATCTCGGGGCCCTGAGTGGCACCAACCATCTCAAGCAACTCCAGACCGTTGGTGATCGCGCCTATGGGGCTGATCAGATCGTGACAGATCCGAGAGCCGATCAACTCGGCCAGGTTGACTGTGGTGTCGCTCATGCGTACCTCCTGCTGCATCTGCCGCCGGACCTGGAGCCCAGACATGTCAGACCTCAATGCTATTCTTGCACCGGGCATGTATGTCCGCCACCCCGATTTCCCCGACTGGGGCGTTGGACAGGTGCAGTCCAACATCGGGGGCAAGATCACCGTCAACTTTCGCGAGCAGGGGAAAGTAGTGATTGACGGAACACGCATCGCCCTGATGCCGGTCTTTGATCCGTGAAACTGGTTTAGGAAAGGTTAACACCCCGCAAATCCGCTCTTGTTGCCATCCCCCCGGAAACTGCGGTATCAGCGCAAAAACAAGAACGGAACCACAAATGCCGGATGCAGGTCCTTCCTTTACCGTCAAACTCGCCGAGTCCGAGGGCGAACTGCGTGCCGCGCAAAGGCTGCGCTATGACGTGTTCGTTCGCGAACTGGGCGGTGGTGGAGAGATGGTCGATCACGAGGCGGGTCTGGAGCGTGACAAATTCGATCCGTATTTTGACCACATGTTGGCAATAGACGACCTGACTGGCGAAACCGTGGGTGTTTACAGGCTGTTACCGGGCGAACGTGCAGCAGAACTGGGGCAGTTTTATTCCGAGGACGAATACGATCTGACCGTTCTGAAACAAAGCGGCCGCAAGCTGTTGGAACTGGGGCGGTCCTGCCTGCATCCCGATTACCGCGGCGGCACGGCCATGTATCACCTGTGGAACGGTCTGGCCGCTTATGTCAACGAACGCGAGATCGAGGTCCTGTTCGGTGTCGCCAGCTTTCACGGCACCGATGTTCAGAGCCTGGCGCAGCCCTTGTCGATGCTGCATCACAACCATCTGGCGCCGACCGATCTGCGGGTACGGGCACAGCCGGACGTATTTCAATCGATGGACCTCGTGGCGCCGGATGATCTGGATCGCCGCGCGGCGATGGTGCAGGTTCCAGCACTGATTAAAGCCTATCTGCGGCTTGGCGGTTTCGTAGGCGAGGGGGCCTTCATCGACAACGCCTTCAACACCACAGACGTGTGCCTGATCCTCGACACTGCGCGCATGAACGAACGACAGAAACGCATCTATGGCGGAGCGTAACCAGGTGAACGACGCGCTGTGGAACAGTGAGGACGAACCTGACCCGATCAATCTGGATCTGGTGGGTTGGGTTCTGGTCATCTTACGCGGAGTGCCACTGGCCATTCTGGTGTTTGGTGGCCTGATCATCCTTCTGGCTATTCGTTTGGTCGAACTCCCATTGTTCGGCGTGCGCCGCCCGATCACTCCGTTTATCGCACAATTCGTCTGTCGAAATGCACTCCGGCTTTTAGGCATCGGTTTTCGCACCTCGGGAGAGTTGATGCAGCAGCGGGGGGCCGTGGTTGCGAACCATACCTCCTGGCTGGATATCTTTGCGCTGAACGCGCGGAAACGCGTGTATTTCGTATCCAAGGCTGAAGTTGCGACATGGCCCGGCATCGGATGGCTGGCCCGCGCGACCGGCACCGTGTTCATCGAGCGAGACCGCAAAAAAGCCAAAGAACAGACCAAAGTGTTCGAGACCCGCCTGAAAGCAGGCCACAAACTGCTGTTTTTTCCCGAAGGAACATCGACCGACGGGTTGCGAGTTTTGCCATTTAAAACAACACTCTTTGCCGCGTTCTTCGCAGAAGAGCTGCGTGATTTCATGTATGTGCAGCCGGTCTCGGTTATCTTTCACGCACCCGAAGGCCAGCCGGATCGGTTCTATGGCTGGTGGGGAGACATGGAGTTCGGGCCACATCTGCTCAAGACCCTTGGCGCACGCAGACAAGGTTTTGTCGAACTGATCTATCATGCCCCGGCCAAGGTCAGCGACTTTGAAAACCGTAAGGCGCTGGCTGCTCATTGTGAAGACGCCGTGCGTCACGCGCACAGCTTGGCGCGGCTTGAAAAATAAGGGCTATAGGCCCTTGCACTGCGTCCAAACCTGCCGTATACGCGCGCCATTCAAACCCGCAGGCGGGGTTTGGCCTTTTTGAGGGAGACATCCTCATCAAGACCGCCGGTTGGAGCATCCGCTTCTTTCACCCCCGCCCAGGCGTAAACCGGAAAAGGAAAATAGCATGGCTCTTCCCGAGTTCTCCATGCGTCAGCTGCTGGAAGCTGGCGTTCACTTTGGCCACCAGACACAGCGTTGGAATCCCCGCATGGGCCCGTTCATCTACGGCTCGCGCAATGGCATCCACATCATGGACCTGACCCAGACTGTTCCTATGCTGGACCAGGCACTGCAGGCTGTTCGTGACACCGTCGCAAAAGGTGGCCGCGTTCTGTTCGTCGGTACCAAGCGTCAGGCCGCTGGCCCGATCGCAGACGCTGCTGAAAAGTCGGCTCAGTACTACATGAACCACCGCTGGCTGGGCGGCACGCTGACCAACTGGAAAACCGTTTCCCAGTCGATCAACCGTCTGAACCAGATCGACGAAGCGATGGAATCGGGCGCTGAAGGCCTGACCAAGAAAGAGCGTCTGGGCATGGAACGTGACCAGGCCAAGCTGCAAGCTTCGCTGGGCGGCATCCGTGAGATGGGCGGTGTTCCGGATCTGCTGTTCGTCATCGACGTCAAAAAAGAAGCACTGGCCATCGCCGAAGCCAACAAACTGGGTATTCCGGTTGTGGCTGTTGTCGACACCAACTGCTCGCCCGACGGTGTTGACTACATCATCCCCGGCAACGACGACGCAGCCCGCGCAATCGCTCTGTACTGCGATCTGGCCGCACGTGCCGCTCTGGACGGTATGACCGCTCAGATGGGTGCAGCAGGCGTTGACCTGGGCGCATTCGAAGAAGCACCGGTTGAAGAAGTCGTTGCAGAAGAAGCCCCCGCCGAAGCAGAAACACCTGCCGAAGCGTAAGCTGCCCGTCACGTAAATGACATGTGGGGCAGGGTATGACCTGCCCCAATTCCGTTTGAATTGAGGAGAGCCAAAAGATGGCAATCACAGCAGCAATGGTTAAAGAACTGCGCGACCAGACCGGCGCAGGCATGATGGACGCAAAAAAAGCGCTGACCGAAACCGAAGGCAACATGGACGAAGCCGTTGACTGGCTGCGCACCAAAGGCCTGGCTAAAGCGGCCAAGAAATCGGGTCGTACCGCAGCAGAAGGTCTGGTTGCTGTTCACGTCAACGGTGGCAACGGTGTTGCTGTCGAAGTGAACTCGGAAACCGACTTCGTTGCGAAAAACGCTGAATTCCAGGAAATGGTCGGCAAGATCGCCTACGCTGCAGAAGGCGTCGACAATGTCGAGGCTCTGCTGGCTGCTGATCTGGGCGGCAAAAACGTTGCCGACACCCTGACCGACAAGATCGCCACCATCGGTGAGAACATGTCGGTGCGCCGCATGGCCAAACTGTCGGGCGACACTGTTGTGTCCTACGTCCACAACGCGGCCACCAACGGCATGGGCAAAATCGGCGTTCTGGTTGCTCTGACCGGTGGCGACGAAGCGATTGGCAAACAGGTTGCGATGCACATCGCGGCTGTAAACCCTGCGGCTCTGTCCGAAGCGGACATGGACCCGGCTGTTGTCGAGAAAGAAAAACAGGTTCAGATGGACATCGCCCGCGAATCCGGCAAGCCGGAGCAGGTGATCGAAAAGATGATCGAAGGCCGTATGAAGAAGTTCGTCGCCGAATCGACTCTGCTGAACCAGTCTTTCGTTGTGAACCCTGACCTGACCGTTGAAGCAGCGGCCAAAGAAGCGGGCGCAACCATCACCGGCTTTATCCGCCTGGAAGTTGGCGAAGGCATCGTGGTCGAAAAAGAAGACTTCGCTGCTGAAGTTGCGAAAGCCGCTCAGGGCTAAAAAATCTAGCTGGACCTGTCCTGTGGGTCCGGACAAAGCAATATGCCGGTCACGTGTTTGCGTGGCCGGTTTTTTTTATTTAATGCGTGCGGAATCAAAAAAGGACGCTGCCGCGTCCGTTTCAACTCACTCCTAAAGAAGGATTGAGGGGCCCCGCATGATGGGGATGGTCGAGGCCCCCCAAATTCCAGCAATCCGACGCTGACCAATAAGCGCCTTCTTGTCAGAGCGGTTGGAGAGCCCTGCTATTACAAAGATCCAACCAAATGTTCCCTGGCTAAAGCCACCACTCACGGAACAATACCACTTTGCAACTCCCCCTCAGGATTGAAAAGTCATGATTTCCTTACCTAGGGTAAATTGACGCAATTTGGCGTCAGTTTTCGGGGCGCTAGGCCTCCATCACGAACATCTGATTCTGCAATGAGGCTTTCAGAACCGCCTGCGCTGTGGTTTCCACGGACAGGGCTTCGCGTGCGAGCCGCAGATGCTTTTCCACCGTCGCCGACGTCAGCCCCATCAGCAGCGCAATGTCCTGCGTGGTCTTGCCGTCTCCGACCCATTGCAAGGCTTCGCGTTGGCGTTTGGTCAGTGCGCGGTTGGGGGCATTGTAGGGCAGGGTGAGGATTTTCAGATGCGCGACATTATTCATCAGAAGGATGTCATCGCCGTGCTTGGCCCACATCGCATCCACTTCGGCCTGACTGGCAGCGCCTCCGGACGATAGGGAAATCGCCCCTTTCGACCGCATCGAGACCGAGGTGAAGCTGACCGTGTACCCGAAGGTTACACCCTGCGACCGGTTGAATTCCAGAACGTCCAGCTCTTGCGTCGTCAGCTTTCCGCTGGCCACCATCTCCTGCGCGATGCTCCAACTGGCCGCGCCTTCATTATGCAGCGCCCATTTCAACATCGGAGCATGAAAATACATCCCATCCCGCAGGAACCCATCCAGATAGGGTTTTTCATGATTGGTCAGAATCACGAAATCTTCGGGGTCACCAAGTGAGGTTTCCGTGCGGTATTGAGTGTACCCATAGATTAGGCGATCGAACCCGAAACTTGCCATCTGACGACAATGGGCATCCCAAAGCTCTTCCAGAGTTTTGGTGTAGCTGAGAAAGTGCAGATATTCACTCAGCGTCATGCAGACGGCTCGCTTTTCAGATGAGCGGCCAATGCATCCAGCGCCAGCACATATCCCTGCGCGCCAAAGCCGCAGATCTGGCCAACAGCGACTTTTGAGATGTAGGACACGTGCCGGAACGTTTCACGCGCGTGGATGTTGGACAGATGCACCTCGATCACCGGAAGCTCGACCGACGCGATGGCATCCATCAAGGCGATAGAGGTGTGGGTATAGGCGCCAGCGTTCAGAACGATCCCGTCCTGATCCCCCTTGGCCTCATGAATGGCATCGATAAGCGCGCCTTCGTGGTTGGACTGAAAGCACGACACTTCTACCCCGATGGAAGACCCATGGTTCAGGCACAAATCCTCAACCATTTCCAACGTGGTGCTGCCATAAACCTCGGGCTGCCTTGTACCCAGAAGGTTCAGGTTCGGACCGTTCAAAATCAAAGCTTTGTGCATTATTTCACTGTTCCCATTTCAGGTTCATAGACGCTAAAGGGTGTCAATGTCCACCAGCCAGCGCGCGCATAAGGCGAGTGGGGGAAGTTACGTCACTCACCTTCGGCGTGAGCGGGCATTGTCACCACGGTCTTGCCCAGTGCAGAACGGCTTGTCATGTGCGTCAACGCGTCGGATGCGCGATCCAGCGGATACCGTGCGTTGATTTTGGGTTTGATTTTTCCATCGCTGTATAACTGAAACAAACTCCTCACATTTTCAGAATGGCTAACGGGGTCGCGCATCACCGAAGCGCCCCAAAACACGCCCATGATCTGACAGCCTTTAAGCAACGGCAGGTTCAACGGGATTTTGGGAATGCCTGCCGGGAATCCGACCACCAGAAAGCGACCGTTCCAAGCCATGCTACGCAACGCGGGTTCGGCATAGTCTCCGCCCACCGCATCATAGACGACATTCACCCCCAACGGCGCGGACAAATCCTTGATTTCCGTCGTGAACTTCTTCTGCGAGTCCGTGTCCATGTCATGCGCATAAAGAACCGTCTCATCCGCACCCAAGCTACGGCAGAAATCCGCTTTGTCCTGCGAGGATACGGCGGCAATTACCCGCGCGCCCATGGCCTTGCCCAACTCGATCGCAGCCGATCCGACGCCGCCTGCGGCGCCAAGTACCAGCAGCGTCTCGTCGGGTTGCAAATCAGCCCGGTCCTTCAGGGCGTGGTAAGAGGTGCCGTAGGTGAAAATGAAACAGGCCGCGTCTTCGAACGGCATCGTGTCAGGAAACTTGATGGCAGTGGCCGACGGGATGGTCAGGTGCGTGGCGAAGCCACCATGTCCAGTCAACGCCAGAACCCGGTCTCCGACATCGAAGCCTTTTACGCCTTCACCGATTGCCAACACCTCTCCGGCGATCTCGCCACCTGGTGCGAATGGGCGGGGTGGCCTGATCTGATAAAGGTCCTGAATGATCAGCGTGTCCGGGAAATTGACGCCCGCCGCCCTGATTCCGATTAGCAATTCGCCCCGTCCCGGCGATGGATCGGGTAGGGTGGTCAACTCCAATGTTTCCGGCCCGCCCGGCGCGACGCTGAGTAAAGCTTGCATATCGGCCCTGTTATCCTTGTTATTCGGTAAGGACGAGCTTTGGCCTAGCGAAAGGTCTTGTCAAGAAACCACAACTTTTCGTTACTCACCTCCTCCCACTCTGGGAATGAGCTCGCCAAAGACCAAACGACTGAGGAGCAGACCATGACCCCAGAAACGCTTTTCTCATTGCAAGGCAAAACAGCGCTCGTCACGGGTGGAGCCACCGGGATCGGGCGGATGGCCGCCGAGGCTCTGGTGCGGGCAGGGGCACGTGTTCTGATCGCCTCGCGCAAAGCCGAGGCCTGCGAAGCCGTCGCGGCGGAGCTGAATGCGCTGGACGCCCCTGGTCAGGCCGAGGGTTTCGGCGGAGACGTGGCCACCAAAGAAGGGGTCGAGGCGTTGGCGTCCGAGGTCAAAAACCGCACGGATCACCTTGATATCCTTATGAACAATGCAGGCATAAGCTGGGGCGCACCGATGGGTCAGTTTCCCCATGAAGCTTGGGAAAAGATCATGTCGGTGAATGTTGCGGGTCTGTTCGACCTGACCCAAAAGCTGCTGCCTATGCTGATGAATTCCGGCTCTGCCGACGATCCTGCCCGTGTCATCAATGTCGGCTCGGTCATGGGAGAGGTGCCGATGGGTGACGGCGCCTACAGTTATTCGGCGTCGAAAGCGGCCGTCATACATCTGACCAAGATCATGGCCAAGGAGTTCTCACCCTACCACATAACGGTAAACGCGCTTGCGCCAGGCCCATTTGTCTCGCGCATGACGGCCTTTGCCACGGGTGACGAAGAGACGCGGGCAAAAGTTGGCAAGTCCGTCCCCTTGGGCCGTGTCGGACGCGATGAGGATATCGCCGGCTGTATGCTGTTTCTATGCGGTCGCGGCGGCAGTTACGTGACCGGCGCGGTAATCCCGGTGTCCGGCGGTATCAATGTGGTGACGGCAGGAAACATCTTTGCCGAAGCCTTTTAAGCTGAGACACGGAGGAGCAGGATGAACAACACACATTTAGACCTTGCGGCCGTCGATACCTATCTCAGCACCCATCTTCCTGGGTATCGCGGCCCACTGGAGGCTACGAAATTCGAGGTTGGACAATCCAACCCAACCTTTCTGCTACAAACACCAGAAAAGGCGTATGTTTTGCGCCGCAAACCTCCGGGAACATTGCTGAAATCCGCCCATGCGGTTGACCGTGAATTCCGCGTGCAGACTGCATTGGCTGACAGCGCCGTGCCAGTCCCCCGGATGTACCTGCTGTGCCAAGACGACAGCGTCATCGGCTCGGATTTTTACGTCATGGAACGTCTCGAAGGGCGCGTCTTCCTAGAACCCACCATGAGTGGGGAAAATAAAGAAACGCGCAGCGCCGTTCTGGATGAAATGAACCGGGTTTTGGCCGCACTGCACATGGTTGATATCGAGGCGGCAGGTCTTTCCGACTATGGTCCGCCCGGTAACTACTTCGATCGCCAGATCGCGCGCTGGATTAAACAGTACCGCGCGTCGGAAACCTCGGAAATCCCCGAGATGAACGCTCTGATTGGTGCGCTTGAACACTCGGTGCCCGAAGATGACGGCCAACGGACGCTGGTGCACGGAGACTATCGCATTGATAACCTGATGTTCGAAAAGCAGGGAACCCGATGCATCGGTGTTCTGGATTGGGAACTTTCAACCATCGGACACCCATATGCGGATCTGGCGGCTGTAATCATGCAATGGAGGATGCCGCCCGGCACCGAGGGCCGGGGGCTGGCGGGCATTGACCGCGAAAGTCTGGGGCTGCCGTCAGATCAGGCCTTTATCAACCTGTATTGCCAGCGTCGCGGTCTCTCCGGCATCGACAATTTCGGCTTCTATCTGGCGTTCAATTTCTTTCGCATGGCTGGAATTCTGCAAGGTGTTTACAAACGCGCGCAAGATGGCAACGCCTCGGACCCGGAACGCGCCTTGGTTCTTGGCTCGTATGTCCCGATGTTCGCGCAGCATGGGTTGGCCGCGCTAAAGGCCTAGGAATTCTTTGAAAGCTCCAGTTCCAGATTTCCAAGACTGTTCTTTCCAAAGAACATTTCGGTCCCTGCGAAGAGGCTGGGCACCCCAAACACACCGCGCTTTACGGCGGCCTTCGTCTGTTCCTTAAGCTGCTGCTTGACCTCGACGCTGGTCATCGCCTCGCGAATCTTGCGTACTGGCAGTTCATTCTCCTGCAGGATTTCGGTGAGAACACCGATCTCGTCAACCTTTTGACCATGCACCCAGATTGCATCAAATATGGCATCAATGTATTTGGCTTCCCACGGTTTACCCATTGCAAACACCGCGCCGCGCATGGCGAATTTTGTATTGACTGGAAAGTGTGGGCTCATGTGGAAGCTTATAGCCCGTGCACGCGCAAAACGATGCAGATCATGGGTCAGGTATGCTGTTTTCTTGCGGTTTTCCGAGAACGCCTGAAACGGGTTCTGGTTGTTGGTGGCTTTGAAAACCGTAGCCAGCAGAACGGGAACGTGGTCCACCTTGGCGCGATGCTTGTTAGCCAGCGCGGGCAGGGCCTTGTAGGCGAGAAATGCATTTGGGCTACAGAAATCGTAAACAAATTCGATGCGTTGCGTCATATTTCTCCTCCAAGAGGGTTGGGTGGTGAAATCTCTCCAACTCGTAACCAGCGAATCCGCTACCCTCTCAGTGTAGCAGCCCGATGAGCCAAACGTACCGTTCTGGTCGAATTCTCTGTCAATTCAGCGTGTAAGGCCGCAAGATCGCGGCAATGAGACAGAGAGCGGATCACAGATGACAGCGTTCGACCCCAAGCGCCTGGACCGTATCACCGACTGGATGCAACGCTATGTCGATGAACGGAAATACGCAGGCAGTTCCTTGCTGGTGAAACACAAAGGGGCCGAGGTGTTTTTCAATGCCTGCGGCCAAAGAAGTGTCGAAATCGATCTGCCGTTTCAGCGTGACACAATCGCGCGCATCTACTCGATGACCAAACCGGTGACCACTGTCGCGCTGATGATGCTGGCGGAACGCGGCTTGTTTCATCTGGACGCGCAACTATCGGATTTCCTTCCGGAATTTCTCGACATGCAAGCCTTGATACCAGACGCGGAGAGAATAGATCAAACCGAGGACGCTCCGACACCGACGCTGCATCAACTGCTAACCCACACAAGCGGTCTCAGCTATCCGTTCAATCCCGGAGTGCTGCCTAAGGCGATGGATGAAAAAGACCTGATGTTCAAGCCAAATCAAGGACTTCTGGCGGATCGTGTGACCGATTTGGCCACCTTTCCACTGGCGTTTCAACCGGGCACCCGCTGGGAATACTCTGTCGGCATAGATGTTCTGGGCCGCGTGATCGAGGTGGTTTCGGGCCAACCTCTGGATCAGTTCTTCGCGCAGGAAATCTTTGAACCGCTGGGAATGCAGGATACCGGTTTTCGGGTGCCTTCGGGGGCAGGGGATCGGTTTGCCTCGCTCTATACCCCTCTGGCCGGGGATGCGATGGCGCTGAATTCGGCTGAAACCGGTGGTGAGACCCAGCGGCTTGTCGATCAGGCCGGAGAATCGCCGTTTGAACACACCACGACATTCTCAGGTGGCGGTGGTCTGGTAGGCACAATCGACGATTATGCGCGGTTTGCAGAAATGTTGCGGAACCGGGGGCAGGGCACCGGGCACCGTCTGTTGGGACCCAAGACCGTAGATTACATGCTGCGCAACCACTTACCGGGCGACATTGCCTCGATGGGACCGCAAAGCTTTGCCGAGCAACCCATGGAAGGCACCGGTTTTGGATTGGGCGGCGCGGTGGTGCTGAACCCGGGACGAACTCGTGTGCCGGGCTCGGTTGGCGATTTTAGCTGGGGCGGCATGGCGTCCACCTTTTTCTGGATCGACCGTCAGAACGATCTGACAACCGTCTTCTTCACACAGCTGTCACCGTCCAGTTCCTACCCGTCGCGGGCGGAGCTAAAAGCGCTTGTCCTCGGGGCAATGATTGAATGACCTTTCCGGCGCTGATACCCAAGCCCGAGACGACCAACCGGAGACCGCAGAATGACCGAAGCAGAGCGCATTCTTCTTGATCTTTTGGACATCGAGAGGCTTGAGGTCGACCTGTTTCGCGGCACAGGTTCCGGAGGCGAAACGCCGACCCGTATTTTCGGCGGACAGGTGATCGCGCAAGCTCTGGCGGCCGCTTACCGCACGGTTGAAGATCGGTTGTGCCATTCTCTGCACGCCTATTTCATTCGCGCCGGAGATCCATCTATTCCCGTTATTTATCAAGTTGATAGGGCGCGAGATGGAGGTTCAATGACCACACGGCGTGTGGTCGCGATCCAGAACGGCAAGCAAATCCTGAACATGTCGGCCTCTTTCCATGTTCAGGACGAAGGTTGGGACCATCAACATGCCATGCCGCAGACCAAAGCCCCGGAAAACTACCCGGACCGATCTGAGTTGCGACAACGATACGTCGATCAGGTTCCCGAGAAATTGCGCGGAGAGCTGTTGCGCGAACGGCCAATCCAGGTACGCGAGGTTAACCACCTGAATCCTTTCAACCCCGGAAAATCTGACGATCACAATCAAATCTGGTTCCGCATGGCGGCCGCTGCGGGCACCGATCCGGTGACACAGCACCTTCTATTGGCCTACGCGTCTGACATGTATCTGATGACGTCCGGAATGAGGCCGCATGGGCTGAGCTGGTTCAGTGGTGAGGTCAATTTGGCCAGCCTTGATCATGCATTGTGGTTTCATGCTCCGGTTCACTTTGAGAATTGGCATCTCTACGCGATGGAGTCGCCGTGGAGCGGGCAGGGACGCAACTTCAACCGTGGCTCGATTTACGCAAAAGATGGTACTCTGGTCGCGTCGGTCACTCAGGAAGGCTTGATGCGAAAAACGCGCAGGAAATCTTAAGTATCCTCTATAAACTGCTGATTTAGCTTACGCATTCCACCAAGCCAACGATCATAATCTCCGGCCTTGTGGCGAATATAATCCAAAACCTGAGGATGCGGCAGCACCAGAAACTGCTCGGATCTGATGGCTTCGACACATGCTTGCGCCACGTCTTCGGGCTCTAACATGCCATCAATCGACGCCACTGAAACCTCGTGTCCACGTGTAATTTCGGACCGTACAGCCTGAGGGCACAGGACCGACACACGCAAACCTTTGTGCCCATAGGTCAACGACAGCCACTCGGCAAAACCAACCGCTGCGTGTTTCGTGACACCATATGGCGCGGCACCTGGCTGGTTCAATAGTCCAGCCGCCGAAGCCGATATCATGATGTAACCGCTGCCACGCTTGATCATCCGTGGCACTAAGTGGCGCGCTGTCCAGACATGGGACATGACATTGATCTTCCAGGTCCGATCCCAATCTTCGTCGGGAACCTCCGGACCACCAAGCGTTAAAATACCGGCATTCGCGCAAAACAGGTCAATCGGACCGATCGTTTTTTCTACGGTCTCGATCAACATCTGAATGTCAGATTCTTTTGAAACGTCGCAGACTAGCGCGTGGCCGCCAATGGCTTTGGCCACGTGTTGAACGCAGTCGGCGTCTATGTCCGAACAAACCACAATGGCTCCGTCGCGGGCGAACCGCTCAGCCAGACCTTTGCCAATGCCCTGAGCGGCTCCGGTAACAACCACAGTTTTTCCGCTCAGTTCCATGTTACAATCCCGAAAGCTGGTTCGGGTTTGTACCGTAACGTGTTTGGTTTGTTGTGCAATCTGGCATTTGGTCCAACAGGCTTTTTACCATAATACCAATTACGCGACTTATTCAGTAAAACGCCTGCAACCCGGTTTGCGCCCGCCCAAGGATCAGCGCGTGCACGTCATGCGTGCCTTCATAGGTGTTCACCGTCTCAAGGTTGACCATGTGTCGAATAACCTGGAACTCCAACGAGATACCGTTGCCCCCGTGCATGTCACGCGCCATCCGCGTGATATCCAGCGCTTTGCCGCAGTTGTTGCGTTTGACGATCGAGATCATTTCGGGCGCGGCTTCGGCCTGATCCATCAGACGACCAACGCGCAGGCTCGCTTGCAACGCCAAGGCGATTTCGGTCTGCATGTCCGCCAGCTTGCGTTGATACAGTTGTGTCTGCGCCAGCGGCCGATTGAACTGTTTCCGATCCAACCCGTATTGACGCGCTGCGTGCCAACAGCACTCAGCCGCCCCCATAACACCCCAGCTAATACCGTACCGCGCGCGGTTCAAACAGCCAAAAGGACCCTTGAGGCCCTGAACATGCGGCAGCAGCGCGCTTTCATCGACCTCAACACCGTCCAGAACAATCTCGCCGGTTATCGAGGCACGCAGGCTTAGTTTGTTCTGAATTTTAGGCGCACTCAGACCTTTGACGCCCTTATCAAGCACAAAGCCACGGATTTTACCGTCATGAGCATCGGACTTGGCCCACACCACAAACACATCCGCAATCGGTGCGTTCGAGATCCACATCTTACTGCCGGTCAGACGATAGCCCCCGTCAATCTTCTCGGCCTTCGTTTTCATTCCGGCCGGGTCAGAGCCTGCGTCAGCCTCGGTCAGGCCAAAACAACCGATCCATTCACCGCTGGCCAGTTTCGGCAGGTATTTCCGGCGCTGTTCCTCGCTACCATAGGCATAGATCGGATACATAACCAAAGAGCTTTGCACCGACATCATCGAGCGATAGCCGGAATCTACACGCTCGACTTCACGTGCGACTAAACCGTAAGAGACGTACCCTGCCCCAAGCCCACCGTATTCCTCTGGAATCGTGGTGCCCAACAGGCCCATGTCGCCCATTTCACGGAAAATCTCGGGGTCCGTTTCTTCGTTTTGAAACGCTTCAGTCACGCGCGGTTGCAGTTTTTCCTGCGCATAAGCCTGCGCGCTGGCCGCAATCATGCGTTCGTCTTCGTTCAACTGGTCGGACAGACGAAACGGATCATCCCATGCGAACTTGCCCATGTCGGGCGCGTCTTTGGCTCGGAGAGTTGGCTTGGTGTTAGGGGCGTTCATGATGCATCTCCGCTTAGTCAGCTTCGACGCAACCTAACCCGGCCCCGGACTAAAAGACAGTAAGAGTTTCGCATCCGACCATGAGCAAAACTCATACCCCTGCCCCGGCTTTTACCCCAGCGCGTATCCGGCTCCACGAACCGTGCGCACCGGGTCTTCACCGCCATGTTGCGTCAGCGCTTTGCGCAGACGGCCGATATGGACGTCAACGGTGCGCGTATCGACATAAATATCGCGACCCCAGACCCGGTCGAGCAGTTGCTCGCGACTCCAGACCCGGCCCGGTTTTTCCATGAAGGTGCTCAGCAGGCGGAACTCGGTCGGGCCCAGTTTCAAAGGCTTGCTGTCGCGGCTGACCTTGTGCGTTTCCGAATCCAAGATGATATCGTCAAACTCCAGCCGCAGGCCAACAGTCGCGGGCCGAACGCGGCGCAGTTGTGTCCGCACGCGCGCCATCAGCTCGACCACCGAATACGGCTTGACCACATAGTCATCGGCGCCGGTTTCCAGACCGCGCACTTTGTCAACTTCTTCGGTGCGAGCCGACAGCATGATGATCGGGATCGACCGGGTATCCGGGCGGGATTTAAGACGGCGGCAAACCTCGATGCCGCTGAGGTTCGGCATCATCCAATCCAGCACGATGATATCCGGGTGTTCTTCGTCGACCAACAGCATGGCTTCGTCGCCGCTAGCAGCCTTTGACACGCGGAACCCTTCAGCTTCGAGGTTATAGGCCAGCACTTCACGCTGTGCCAGCTCATCCTCGACAACCAGTACGGTCGGTTGATCAGCGGACATTCGTCAAACTCCTAGGCGGATTGCGAGGTTATATCGGCTTTCGGGCGCGCCTCGGTCGGGCGTTCACCGGTCACGAGATAGACAACCTGCTCGGCAATTGCGGTCACATGGTCGCCCATACGCTCGATATTCTTGGCGATGAAATGCAGGTGCATACAGGAAGAGATGTTGCGCGGGTCCTCGGCCATGAAGGTCAGGAACTCGCGGAACAGGCCATTGTACATCTGGTCCACTTCCTCGTCGCGGTTTATGACATCGGTGGCCAGCTCGGCGTCGCGTTGGATATAGGCATCCAGCGCATCGCGCAGCATCCGTTCAACCTCGCGCGCCATGCGGCGCAGGGCGGCGGCGCTGCCATTGATTTCGCCGGCATTGACCAGAACCGTTGTCCGCTTGGCGATGTTTTTCGAGTAGTCACCGATACGTTCGAGGTTGCCGGACACTTTGAGAACCGACAGAACCAAACGCAAATCGCTGGCGGTGGGGGCCCGCAATGCGATCAGACGCGCGGTTTCTTCGTCGATCAATTCTTCCAGAGCATCAATGGCCTTGTCGCCCTGACGGACCTGCTGGGCGAGTTCTTCATCCCGGGTTTCCAACGAACGCGCCGCGCTCATGATGGCGGCTTCGACAAGGCCGCCCATCTTCATGATGTGGGCCTGAATCGCCTCAAGGTCGCGGTCGAAAGCAGATGCAATATGTTGTTCGGTCATATCTGAATACCTGTGCTCAGCCGATCCGGCCGGTGATGTAGCTTTCCGTGCGGGGGTCTTCGGGGTTGGTGAATATCTGACCCGTCTCGCCAAACTCGACGAGGTTCCCAAGGTGGAAGAAGGCGGTTTTCTGGCTGACCCGCGCGGCCTGTTGCATCGAGTGGGTGACGATCACCACCGAATAGCGCGAGCGCAGTTCGTCGATCAGTTCCTCGACCTGCGCGGTTGCAATCGGGTCCAGCGCCGAGCACGGTTCGTCCATCAGCAGAACTTCGGGTTCGGTCGCGACAGCGCGTGCGATGCACAGACGCTGCTGCTGACCGCCCGACAGACCAGTACCTGGCGCATCCAGACGATCCTTGACCTCATCCCAGATCGCGCCACGGCGCAGGGATTTCTCAACGATTTCATCTAGTTCCGCCTTGTTCTTGGCAAGACCGTGGATGCGTGGGCCATAGGCCACGTTGTCATAGATCGACTTGGGGAACGGGTTCGGTTTCTGGAACACCATGCCCACCTTGGCGCGCAGCTGCACAGGGTCAACGCGCTTGTCGTAGATGTCTTCACCGTCCAGCAGAATGTCGCCCTCGACCCGGCAGATGTCGATGGTGTCGTTCATCCGATTCAGGCAGCGCAGAAACGTGGACTTGCCGCAGCCCGACGGGCCGATAAAGGCCGTCACGGTCTTGTCTTCGATCCTCACATCCACGTCTTTGATGGCGTGGGTGTCGCCGTAGTAGACCTGAACCTTGTTCGCGGCGATCTTAATTGCTTTGGAGTCCACAGCTCTCTCCACTCGTGTCATGTCATTCATCATAAGCACCCCTTACCAGCGGCGTTCAAAGCGGCGGCGCAAGATGACCGCGATGGTGTTCATTGTCACGAGGAAGATCAACAGAATGATGATCCCTCCCCATGCGCGTTCATAAAAGGCCGGGTCGGCGCGTTTGGACCACTCGTAGATCTGCGCCGGCATGGCCGAGTTCGGCGACAGGAAGCCAGCAACTAGCCCGTCGGGCGGGTTCGAGGCAATAAAGCCCACCATCCCGATCAGCAGCAGCGGCGCGGTTTCCCCCAGCGCCTGCGCCAGACCGATGATGGTGCCGGTTAGAATGCCGGGCGCAGCCAGCGGCAGGACGTGATGGAACACGGCCTGCATTTTCGAGGCCCCTACCCCAAGCGCCGCGTCACGGATCGACGGCGGAACCGCTTTCAGCGACGCGCGGGTCGAGATGATGATCGTCGGCAGGGTCATCAAAGTCAGCACCAGACCGCCCACCAGCGGTGCCGAGGTCGGCAGGTGCATGTAGTTGATGAACACGGCCAGACCAAGGATACCGAACACGATCGACGGAACGGCGGCCAGGTTCGAGATGTTGACCTCGATAATATCCGTCAGGCGGTTCTGCGGCGCGAATTCCTCAAGGTAAATCGAGGCCGCAACGCCGATGGGCAGTGCTAGCGCCAGCACCACGAACATCATGAACAACGAGCCCAGCATGGATACGCCGATCCCCGCAGCCTCGGGCCGTTGGTCGGATGCGTCCGCGCCAAAGATGAAGTCCGGGTTAAAGGCCTTGTACAGCACACCCGCGTCCCGCAGTTGGTCTACAAAATCCAGCTGAGCGGTGGTGATGCTCTTGTCGTTGGCGATGGACTCGCGGGTTACGCGGCCCTTCATATAGCCATCGACGCGGCTGTTGACCAGAAAACGGAAGCTGACGGTTTTGCCAATCTCATCAGGGTTCGAGATGACATAGTCCCGCAACTCGGCCTGTGCGGCCTTGGACAGGATCTTGCCCATGTCCTTGGGCGACAGGTCCGTCTGGATGCCCAGCTTCTGTACTTCGGCTTCCAACGCCGAAGCGATCAGAGGCGCATAGCCAAAGGTCGAAACCTTCTTGATGTCCTCGATATTGCGGTTGCCCTTCTTGTCCAGCTTGTCTTCTTTCAGTTCGACATCAAGCTCAAGAAAGCTCTGCTGGAATGCGCCCGTACCGGCGGTGACGATGTTGGTCACAAGAACGACCAGCATCAGAAGACCGATACCGATGGCCGCGATGCCATACAGTTTGAACCGACCTTCGGCAGCGTTACGGCGTTTGGTGCGCGCGTCCTTTTCGAACAGCGACCCGCCTTTCGGCTTCGCAACAGGAGCAGCGTCAGGGTTTTGGGAAATATCAGTCATTCGTACTGCTCCCGGTATTTGCGTACGATGTAGAGGGCAAAGATGTTCAGCCCCAACGTGATGATGAACAGGGTCAGACCCAGCGCAAAAGCCACCAGTGTTTCGGGGCTGGCAAAGTCTGTGTCGCCGGTCAGCTGGCTGACGATCCGGGTGGTGATGGTGGTCATCGCCTCGAACGGGTTGCCCGAGAACTTGGCGATAGCGCCAGCGGCCATCACCACGATCATGGTCTCACCAATGGCGCGGCTCGCGGCCAGCAGGATGGCACCCACAATCCCCGGCAGCGCGGCGGGCAGAACCACCTGACGTACGGTTTCGGATTTGGTCGCGCCCAGCCCCAGAGAGCCATCGCGCATCGACTGCGGCACCGCGTTGATGATGTCGTCCGACAGAGACGAGACAAACGGGATAAGCATGATGCCCATGACCAGACCCGCCGTCAGAACCGCGTTGGAACTGGCCATCCAGCCCACCCCAAGCGCCCCGCCCTCTCCGAACAGAGCCACCAGCGCCGGGCCTACCGTCAGCAAGGCAAACAGACCGTAAACGATGGTCGGAATACCGGCGAGGATCTCAAGCAGCGGTTTGGCAAGCGCGCGAGTTGCACCCGAGGCATATTCCGACAAGTAGATCGCGGCGAACAGGCCAATGGGCACGGCCACCAGCAGCGCGATCAGCGAGATGTAAAGCGTGCCCCATAGTAACGGTAGGATCGACAGCTCACTGCCCCCGCGGAAGTTCGGGGCCCAGGTACTGCCGAAGAAGAAGTCTTTCCACGAATGCAGCTGGAAGAAGTTCATGGTTTCGAACAGCATCGACAACACGATGCCGACCGTTGTCAGGATCGCAATCGACGCAGCCAACAACAGCAGTGCAAGAACGCCCTGCTCGACCACGTTACGGGCGCGGAATTCCTTGTGCGTCCGCACATAGGCAAAGGCTGCACCCAACAGAGCCAGCGCCAGAACGATAACCTGCATCGCCACCGACCCGGTCCCGGTCATGCTGCGGTATTTCTGAGCCGCGACCAGAATGGGCTGGGTGATATCCTGCGTCAGGACCTGCCCGGCGTCTTTCAGAGCCTTAGTCAGTTCATCAATATCCGCGTTCGCGTCCTGTGCCTGTGTTTCAGTCACAGCACCTGTTGCAACGGCACCGCTCAGGCCATCGGCCACGCGGCGCACTTCGCTCATGATCAGGCCACGATCCGATCCTTCAGGAATCGCCTGATCGGGGATGAGACCGGATACGGTGCTATTGACGATCATCGGCTGCACCAGAAGCCAGACAATCAGAACGCCCAAAGCCGGAACAAGCGCCGTCATGGCAACGTTGTAGCCGTAGTAAGAGGGCAAAGAGTGCAATTCGCGGGCGTCACCTCCCGCGCTTGCCAAGGCACGGGACCGACCCGTGAAATATCCGATCACTGCCAGCGCAAGCAGGATAAGCAATAGCCAGGATAACGCCATGAGAACTCCGTGGGGATGGCAGAGATGGAGTCAAAAAGAACCGGGGCGCGCATAAAACGCCCCGGTTCCGTTCACAAGGGTGATTAGGAGCCGCCGCCCAGAACGGTTTCGCTGGAAACAGCTTCCTGAACTTTTGCCAGTTCCGGATCGGACACCAGACCGTACTCGGCCAGCGGGCCGTCGGGGCCTGCGATCTCGTCAGCGACGAAGAACTCAGCATATTCTTTCAGGCCGGGGATCACGCCGATATGGGCTTTCTTCACGTAGAAGAACAGCGGGCGCGAAACGGGGTATTCACCCGAAGCGATCGTCTCGGTCGAAGGCACGATGCCGGACATGGTCGCGACCTGCAGCTTGTCGGTGTTGTTCTCGTAGAACGCCAGACCAAAGACGCCGATGCCGTCCTTGTTGCTGTCGATGCGGGCCAGGGTCTCGGTGTAATCGCCGTCGATGTCGACCGAAACGCCGTCGGTACGCAGAGCGATACAGGCTTTTTCAGCAGCTTTCTTGTCGTCGCCGTTGGCAGCTTTGTAGACGTCGAAGTCGCCCAGGTGCTCACAACCAGCCAGGATCACCTTGTCTTCGAACACTTCACGGGTGCCGTGCTTGGTGCCGGGGATGAAGGCTGCGATCGGCTGCGCCGGGAACGCGGGGTTTACGTCGGCCCAGGTTTTGTTTGGGTTGTCGACCAGCTGGCCGTCAACAACGATCTGAGCGGACAGGGCTTTGTACCAGTCTTCCGGCGTGAACTCGAACGAGTTGCCGTTGATGTCGGATGCGAAAACGATGCCGTCATAACCGATCTGAACTTCGATGATGTCGGTAACGCCGTTTTCGGCACATGCTTTGATTTCTTTTTCGCGGATGGCGCGCGATGCGTTTGCAACGTCGATGGTGTTTTCGCCAACACCTTCACAGAAACGCTTCAGGCCCGCCGAGGAACCGCCCGACTCAACAACCGGTGTCGGGAAGTCAAAATTTTCACCGAAGGCTTCTGCAACGATCGAAGCGTAAGGCAGAACGGTCGAGGAACCGGCAACCTGTACCTGATCACGAGCGGCGGCCGCAGTGGCCGAGACAGCAGCGATGGCAAGAGCCGAAGCCGACAGTTTTACAAAGGACATTTCAGTCTCCTTGAGAATGTAGTTGGTGATCACCCCCATGATGATCTTGCAGGCACCTCTACGGACCGTGCGTAAGCCTTTTGTGACAGGTTTGTAACAGCTTTATGACAGTCCACAGAAATTCTTACTGACCTGACGCAAAGCAGACATGCAGCGTTCACATAGGTAAACGAAACCGCTTTGATCACTGTTAAATTAAGGGGTCACCGCGGCAGAATAACGGTGAATGTCGCGCCTTTACCCAGATCGCTTTCGACCCGCAGCCGCCCGCGATGGCGGTTGATGATGTGTTTCACGATGGCAAGGCCCAGCCCCGTCCCGCCCAGTTGCCGGGACCTGTGACTGTCGGCACGATAGAATCGCTCGGTCAGGCGCGGCAGATGGACCGCATCAATGCCCGGCCCCTTGTCGATCACCTGCACCCGAACCGCCGGACCCCGCATTGCAGAATCACGTTCCGATGGCAGTACGCGAATCTCGACACTGCCACCGCTGCCACCGTATTTGATGCCGTTTTCGATCAGGTTGGTGAAGACTTGGCGCAGCTGATCGTTATCCCCTATCAGCGAGACAGGATCATCCGGAGCCATCAGCGTCAACTGTACCTCAGCATCCTCGGCCAGAGGGCGCAGAGAGTTCAGCGTCGACTGCAGCAGGCCCGTCAGCTCAAGCTGTTCCTTCGGCCGCACACGCTCTTCGCTTTCGACGCGGTTCAGGGACAGCAAATCCCCCACCAGCCGGTTCATCCGGTTGGCCTCATCGGTCATGATTTGCAGGAAACGGTCGCGGGCAGCTGCATCTTCGCGGGCCGGACCGCGCAGCGTTTCGATAAACCCCATCAAAGCGGTCAGAGGCGTGCGCAACTCGTGGCTGACATTAGCGACGAAATCGCGGCGCATTTGACTGGCCTGTTCAACATGCGTGACGTCCTGAAAGATCGCCAGCATCGCCCCGCCGGACACCGCGCCGACACCGTTAAGATAGCGGCATTCGACCTCGAACGTGGTGTCTTGCGCGCCGTCATTGGACAAGTGCCGTGTCTTGGCCGGACCTTTGGTTCGCAGCGCCTGTTCAATCGCCTCAATCACCTGTGGCTGCCGCAGGATCGTGGCGAAGTGCCTACCGACGATATTTTGAGCCAGAAAGGTCTTTGCGTCGGTATTGGCCGCGATGATTCGCTCGGTCTGATCGACCATCAGGGCGGGCATCGGAATGGCCGACACAAATTCGGCAAGCAGGTCGTCTGACATTGTCTCGATCTTTCCAGACTAGACCACAGGCTTCATCTCATCACGAAACCGGCGCATGTTCTGCTGATAATGCAACGCGCTGAGGGTGATTTTCTGCGCCGCCGCCTCATCCAGTTGCCGCACGACCTTGCCGGGCGCCCCCATGACAAGTGAATTGTCGGGAATTTCCTTGCACTCGGTGATCAAGGCCCCTGCCCCGATCAGGCAATTTTTGCCGATCTTCGCCCCGTTCAGAACAATGGCTCCCATCCCGATCAGCGTGTTTTCCCCGATCGTGCAGCCATGCAGCATCACCTTATGCCCGATGGTGCAGTTCTTACCGATGGTCAGCGGAAAGCCGGCATCGATATGCATGATGCAGTCTTCCTGCACGTTGCTGCCTTCGCCCACGCGAATCTCTTCATGGTCGGCGCGGATTGTGCAACCGAACCAGACCGAGGCGCCCTGCTCTAACACCACTTTCCCGACCAGATTGGCGTCGGGTGCTACCCATGTATCCTCGTGGATTTTCGGCGCGTGTTCCCCCAAGGCGTAGATGGTCATGACAGCCCCTCGAATTCGTTTTGCAGGGTACGCACGTGGTTTTGCAGTTTTGGCTGCTGGATACGGCGCATCCGTTCGGCGCTGACGATGGTTTTCAGCTTTTCCTCGGTCGCATCCAGATCGTCATTGACCAGCACATAGTCGTAATAGCCCCAGTGGCTGATCTCATCCCAGCTTTTCAGCATCCGTTTGGCGATCACGTCCTCGCTGTCTTGCCCGCGCGTTTCCAAACGACGGCGCAGTTCGGGGATCGAGGGTGGCAGAATGAAGATCGACAACGCGTGTTTACCCAGATCCGAGTTGCGAATCTGAACCTCACCCTGCCAATCGACGTCAAACAGCACATCCCGGCCAGCGTTGATGGAATCCCGAACAGGACCGGCGGGTGAGCCATAGAAATTCCCGAACACGTGCGCGTGCTCCAACATCTGCCCGTCAGCGACCTGCTGTTTGAACTCATCCTCGGACAGGAAGTAATACTCGCGCCCATGTTCCTCACCCGGACGGGCCGCGCGGGTGGTGGCCGAGACCGAAAACTCCAGCCCTTCGTCCCAGGCCATCAGCCGACGGGCCAGAGTGGATTTTCCCGCGCCCGAGGGCGAAGACAGGATGATAAGTAGGCCGCGGCGATCTGCCATTTCAGTCGTTCCCATAATCATTCAACATTTTGCACTTGTTCGCGCATCTGGTCTATTACCGCCTTCAACTCAAGCCCCACCGAGGTCAGATCGGCGCTTTGTGCTTTCGAACACAGCGTATTGGCCTCGCGGTTAAACTCCTGCATCAGGAAGTCCAGCTTGCGTCCGACGGCTACGTCCTGCGACAGCAAATCTCGTGCGGCGGTGACATGGGCTTTGAGGCGGTCGATTTCCTCGGTGATATCCGATTTCACGGCAAGCAGCGCCAGTTCCTGCGCTACCCGGTCCGGATCTGCGCCTTGCGCATTGTCCAGCACACGCGCCAGATTTTCCCGCAGCGCCTCGGCGGTTTTGTCCTTGCGTTGCTCGGCCAGCTCCGCCGCCTGTTCGGTCAGTTGAGCCACCTGCGTCAGTTGCCCGTCCAGAATGTCGGCCAGCGCCTTACCCTCGGTTTGGCGCATGTCGACAAAGGCCGCCAAAAGCGGGGCAAATTCATTCGTCAATTGCTCGACCAGCGGCGCGGGGTCATCGACATCGCTGCCGGCCTCCAACATCCCCTTGATGCCAATCAACTCAGCCGCTGTCGGCGGGGCCAGCGTGACACCGCTGGCCGCAGCCATTTCCTGCGTGCGCGCCAGCGCGGTCAGCGCAGCGGTCATGGCTGTTTCATTCAGCGCAAGATCGGGCGCAGTTTCATCGCGGCTCAGCTTTAGCGACAGGGTGACATTGCCGCGGCTCAACGTTTTTGAGATTTGCGCACGCAAGGCAGCTTCGAGCCCGGTCAGCCAGTCGGGCAAGCGCAGGCGCATATCCAGCCCCTTGCCGTTTACACTGCGCAACTCCCACGTCCAGCTATGAGGTCCAAATGCCCCCTTGCCCGAGGCGAAACCGGTCATGGATCTGATCATCTTAGCTGCCCCTGTCTGCTCGCTTGGTGCACCTAATGCTATCGGCAGGCGCAGGGCAAGAGTTTGCTCACTCTGAGCCGATCTCCAGAAGTTAACCATTCGTTAAAGAATTCCTCCAAAATTGACTTAACCCGTGTCAATCTGACCAAAGCCAGTGGCTGGTCGGGCGCAAATGGTCCCGGTATCTGGCATTTTAGGAAAATGACGGTCAATCGACGCTAGGGTGATGAAAATGAAAACCTTTTTCGGAAATGGCTCCGGTTCAAGTTTTGGAAAGATCGTCGCAATGGATCGTTTTGACAGCGGGCGCAGCCTCTCGCCCATCCGACAGGTCGAAGCGTACTGGACTGCGCTTCTGACAGGTGACGGCGTGCCCAAGCGATCGCAGATCGATCCGCGCGGGCTTGAGAATGTTCTGGAATACACCTTCATTCTGGAGCGCATCGCGCCGGGGCTGGCCCGGTTTCGTCTGGCCGGAAGCCATTTGACCAAACTGGCTGGCATGGAAGTTCGCGGAATGCCCCTGACCGCTTTTTTCGAACCCAACGCCCGTGGGCAGATATCGGATGTGCTCGAACAGGTTTTTGCCCAGCCCGCAATTGCCGAGCTTGGCCTGATGTCGGCTGGCAGACTGGGTCGCACCCAATTGCAGGCCCGCATGATACTGCTGCCGTTAAAAAGCGACCTTGGCGATGTGAGCCGCGTGCTGGGCGTGATGGTCTGTGACGGCGCAATCGGCGCAACACCGCGTCGGTTCATCGTCCCCGACACCCGCGTTCGGGCAGTATCGGACGTACAGGCGCCGCAGCAACAGGTGGAACGCGAACTTGCCGGTTTCGCCGAGGAACAGGATGCGTTCAAACGCCCCGGATCACATCTGCGACTGGTTTCGTCCCGCGACGACTGACCCCAACGAAAAAGGCGGACCAAACGGCCCGCCTTTCTTTTGCAATTTGCCCTAAACTCAGCTGACCGCGCGTTTGTTGCCATTGCGGCGCAGATTGGTCAGCTCCTCAGCAACAAGGAATGCCAGTTCCAACGATTGCGACGCGTTCAGACGCGGATCGCAAGCGGTGTGGTAACGATCCGAGAGATCCTCTTCGGTCACAGCCCGCACGCCGCCAGTGCATTCGGTAACGTCCAGACCGGTCATCTCGAAATGTACGCCACCAGGGATGGTGCCCTCGGCCTGATGCACGCCAAAGAAGTCACGCACCTCGCGCAGCACGGAATCGAACGGACGGGTTTTGTAACCGGTCGCCGATTTGATCGTGTTTCCATGCATCGGGTCGCAGACCCAAGTCACCTTGGCGCCTTCTTCCTTAACGGCCTGAACCAGACGCGGCAGGTGCTCACCTGCTTTACCAGCGCCGAAACGTGCGATCAGGGTCAGACGGCCTTCTTCGTTCTCGGGGTTCAGTTTAGACATCAGAACCTTGAGGTCTTCGGCGGTGGTCGTCGGACCACATTTCAGACCAATCGGGTTCAGCACGCCGCGGCAGAATTCCACATGCGCGCCGTCCGGCTGACGGGTGCGGTCGCCGATCCAGATCATGTGGCCGGAACCGGCCAGCCAGTTGCCAGAGGTCGAATCAAGACGGGTCAGCGCCTCTTCGTATTCCAGCAGCAGGCTTTCATGGCTGGTGTAGAACTCAACCGTCGAGAACTCATGCGTGGTGTCCGCCGTGATCCCGGCGGCGTGCATGAAGTCGATCGTGTCCTGAATGCGGTCGGCAATTTCCGAGTATTTGCTGACATCCTGATCGTCGGTGAAACCAAGCGTCCAGGAATGCACCATGCTCATATCCGCAAAACCACCGGTCGAAAACGCGCGCAGCAGGTTCAGTGTTGCGGCGGCCTGGGTGTAAGCCTTTAGCATCTTGCCGGGATTCGGGATACGTGCTTCGGGCGTGAAGGCCAATTCGTTGATGATGTCACCACGGTAGCTGGGCAGTTCCACACCATCCACAACCTCGGTCGGGGCGCTGCGTGGCTTGGCAAATTGGCCGGCCATACGGCCCACTTTCACCACCGGCACCTTGGCGCCATAGGTCAGCACCATCGCCATTTGCAGCATCACCTTGAAGGTGTCACGGATCGCGTCCGCGCTGAATTGTTCGAAGCTTTCAGCACAATCCCCACCCTGCAGCAGGAAGGCCTCGCCGCGACCGGCGGCACCCAGATGTTGCTTGAGACGCCGCGCCTCACCGGCAAAGACCAGCGGGGGATACTGTGAAAGCTGAGCCTCGACCTTGGCCAAAGCGGCCTCGTCGGTATAGTCTGGCATCTGAACCCGGGGCTTGTTGCGCCAGTTCGTTTTTTGCCATTCGGTCATAGCTTTGATCTCCGCTGAAGTAGTCAGGTCGTCTCTATACAAAATGCATTGAAGACTGACCATATCCGATTTGGGCCTCTTGACGCGGGAAACAAGCTTTGATCATGGTGGCTGCCAAATCTGTCGCCGGACGTAACGTCTCGAAGCGCCGAATCAAGGACACCTCGCCATGCAAGAGCAACGCCAAGTTGTCACGGTGGAAGACACTGCGGCCAACCCGCGTAATTTCGTATTTGTCCTATTGGACAAATTCTCGCTGCTGTCATTCGCTTCGGCGTTGGACAGCCTGCGGATTGCTAACCGTATGGCGGACAAAACGCTGTACACCTGGACCCTGATGGGCGAAGGTGGCGAAACGGTCAATTGTTCGGCCGGGACCACGTTCGAATTGGACTCTGATCTGGTCGAGCTTCAACGCGACGATGTTGTGTTGATCTGTGGCGGCGTCGACGTGCAGGCCGCCACCACCAAGAAGGTGCTTAACTGGGTACGGCGCGAGGCGCGGCGGGGCCTGCGCATCGGCGGCCTGTGCACTGCAGCCTATACGCTCGCCAAAGCCGGGCTGCTGGACGGCAAGCGCGCCACGATCCACTGGGAAAACGCGGACAGTTTCGTTGAGGAATTCGATGAGGTTGAACTGACCAAGTCCGTGTTTATCCTCGATGCAAACCGGATGACGACAGCGGGTGGTACATCATCTATTGACCTGATGCTGAAGATCATCGCTGACGATTATGGCGAAGATCTTGCCAACGCGGTGGCGGATCAGATGATCTATTCCTCGATCCGCACTGATCAGGACACCCAACGCCTGTCGACCCCAACCCGGATTGGCGTGCGCCACCCCAAGCTCAGCCAGGTTATCCTGATGATGGAAAAGAACATCGAAGAGCCGATCTCGCCTTCGATTCTGGCCAAGGATGTCGGCATGTCCACTCGACAGCTTGAACGACTGTTCCGCCGATACCTCAGCCGCTCGCCCAAGCGCTATTACATGGAGTTGCGGCTGCACAAGGCGCGCAACTTGCTGATGCAGACGGATATGAGTGTGATCAACGTGGCGCTGGCCTGTGGGTTTGCCAGCCCATCACATTTTTCAAAATGCTACAGGGCGCATTACAACACTACGCCTTATCGGGAACGCGGTGCGCAGGGCGACCGGCTGTCCGGTTAACCGACACTAAGTGCCCGGCGTCATACGATAGACCGCCCCTTGGCCAACTGAAATGAACCAAATCGATCCGTCCGGAGCCTCAACGATGTCGCGCACGCGTTCCGTCTCGGGGCCTTTGATCTGCTCAACTTCGCGCAACGGTGATCCCGCCAACCGCGCGATGTAGTCGAATTTCAGAGAGCCTACAAAGATGTCCCCTTTCCAGTCCGGCCACAGCTTGCCGGAATAGGCCATCAACCCGGACGGAGCTATGGAAGGGTCCCAATAATGCATTGGCTGCTCCATACCCGGCTTCGCTGCGCCCTCACCGATTTTCTCGCCAGAATAATGCACGCCGTACGAAATCACCGGCCAGCCGTAGTTCCGACCGGGCAGAACCAGATTGACCTCATCCCCGCCTCTGGCGCCATGTTCAGAGACCCATAGCTGACCCCGTGCGTCCAGCCCGGCCCCTTGTGGGTTGCGGTGGCCATAAGACCAGATCTCGGGCCGCACGCCGTTTTCTTGAACAAAAGGATTATCCGCAGGCACCGACCCATCGCGGTTTACCCGGACCACCGTCCCCAAATGGTTTGATCGATCCTGTGCGCTGGGCCGGTCGCCGCGATCGCCGATCGTGACGAATAATGTTCCGTCATTCGACTCAACCACGCGCGAACCGAAGTGGCGACCACCCGATCCGCCCGGAGCAGCTTCGAAGATCACACGTAGATTTGTCAGCCTCTTGCCGTTCTCAGACAAGCGCGCCACCGCCAAAGCTGTTCCGGCGCCGCCCTTTTGCGGTTTCGAGAACGTCAGAAAAACTTCTCGACTGCGGTTGAAATCACGGGCGACGGTCACGTCAAGCAAACCTCCCTGCCCTCTTGTCGCGACTTTGGGTACACCCGATACACGCTGTGTTTTGCCATCCTTGACATACAGAAGTTTACCGTCGCGCTCGGTAACCAGAAAACTGCCATCGGGCATAATGCCGATGGCCCAGGGCGTATCCAACCCACCGACCATCTCAGTGACCTCGACCGGCCCTTGCGAGGTCTGCAACCTGTCCGCCCAAACGGTGCTGGTCCAGGCCAGAACCACAATCACAAATGCCCTGAACATCGCTGTCCTCCGTCCTTTTCTGCGACAATAGCGCCCCAACAGCCATCAAAACAAATAGGGCTCCCGGCCTCAAAAACACTTTTTCGTTAGGACTTTTCTTTTCCGGACAGCTTGCCTAGGGTCGTGCCCAGAAAGAAGACCACTTCAGGGAGTAACCTCATGAAAAAGCTGCTTACTGCAACTGCAGCAACCGCTCTGCTGGCCGGCACCGCCATGGCCGAAGACGTCAAACTGGGCATTATGTTCGGTTTCACCGGCCCGATTGAATCGCTGTCGCCCGCGATGGCCGCTGGCGCCGAACTGGCGATGAAAGAAGTCTCCGACTCCGGCAAGCTGCTGGACGGCTCGACCGTAACTCCGGTACGTGCGGACACAGGCTGCGCCGACAACGCGCTGGCCACTGCTAACGCCGAACGTTTGGTAGCCGAAGGTATCAATGGCCTTGTCGGCGGTGACTGCTCGGGCGTCACCGGCGCGATACTGCAAAACGTCGCGGTGCCGAACGGCATGGTGATGATCTCGCCATCGGCAACCTCGCCCGGCCTGTCGGTGATGGAGGACAATGACCTGTTCTTCCGTACCTCGCCGTCTGACGCACGCGAAGGCGAAATCATGGCCGATATCCTTAAAGAGCGCGGCGTGAATTCGATCGCTCTGACCTATACCAACAACGACTACGGCAAGGGTCTGTCCGAGGCGATCAAGTCGTCGTTCGAGGCGCTGGGCGGCGAAGTGACCATCGTGGCCGCGCATGAAGACGGCAAGGCCGACTACTCGGCCGAAGTTGGCGCGCTGGCATCGGCAGGCGGCGATATTCTGGTCGTGGCAGGTTATCTGGACCAAGGCGGTCTGGGCATCATCCAATCGTCGCTGGACAGCGGCGCGTTTGACACGTTTGGCCTGCCGGGCGGCATGATTGGTGACTCGCTGCCCGAAAACGTCGGCCCGGACCTGAATGGTTCCTACGGTCAGGCACCGGGTTCGAAAAGCGAGGCCGCGGATTCGTTCTTTGCCATGGCCGAGGGCGAGGGCTTTGACGGCTCGTCGATCTTTGTGCCTGAATCCTATGACGCCGCAGCGCTGTTCCTGCTGGCCATGCAGGCCGCTGGTTCCAGCAACCCGGCTGACTATGGCAGCAAGATCATGGACGTCGCCAACGAACCGGGTGAGAAGATCTATCCGGGCGAACTGGCTAAAGGCCTGGAACTGCTCGCCGCCGGTCAGGAGATCGACTATGTCGGCGCCTCGGGCGTTGAGTTGATCGGCCCCGGCGAAAGCGCTGGTGCCTATCGCGAGATCGAGGTTATCGACGGTGAGATGAAGACAGTTAATTACCGTTAATCCAGCGTCAATTCAGACCAAACGGAACAGCCCGGGCCTTGTGTCCGGGCTGTTTCAGTGACAAAAGGCTGCACCTCTGTTTTCGGGGAAAAGACAAGGGAAAACCATGATCGTCGTTGAAGACGTGCACAAGCATTTTAGCGGCTTCCACGCGGTGGATGGCGCTTCGCTGGAGATCGAAAAAGGTTCGATCACTGGCCTGATCGGACCAAACGGCGCCGGCAAAACCACCCTGTTCAACGTGATCGCAGGTGTGCTGCCGCCGACCTCTGGCCGCGTCATCATGGATGGCGAGGATATCACAGGACTGCCCCCGCATGAGCTGTTTCACAAGGGCCTATTGCGCACCTTCCAGATCGCGCATGAGTTTTCCTCGATGTCCTGCCGCGAGAACCTGATGATGGTCCCTGGCGCGCAATCGGGTGAGACGCTGTGGAACACATGGTTCGGTCGCAAACGCATCGCCGACGAAGAACGTGCTCTGCGCGCCAAGGCCGATGAGGTGCTTGAGTTCCTCACCATCGAACATCTGGCCGATCACAAGGCCGGTCAGGTCTCGGGCGGTCAGAAGAAACTGCTGGAGCTTGGCCGCACCATGATGATCGACGCCAAGATCGTGTTTCTGGACGAGGTTGGCGCAGGCGTGAACCGTACCCTTCTTATGACCATCGCCGACACCATTCTGCGCTTGAACAAGGAACGCGCCTATACCTTCGTGGTCATCGAGCACGACATGGATTTCATCGGCAAGATCTGCGACCCGGTCATCTGTATGGCCGAGGGCAAGGTTCTGGCCGAAGGTACTCTGGACGAAATCAAGGCCAACGAGCACGTGATCGAGGCCTATCTGGGCACCGGCCTGAAAAACAAAGACAAGCTGGAGACCGGAGCGTGAGCGACAACCCTTACCAGGACGATCACGGCAACAAGGACGCCACGATCACCAATCCCAAGGGCGGCGGGACAATGACCCCCGCGCATAAGACCAGCGGTGAGACGCACTATGTCGGGGGCGGCCCGTTCCTGATCGGTGACACCATGACCGGCGGCTATGGCAAGGGGCCGGATATCCTGCACGACTGCACCATTGCTGTCGACAAGGGCGAGATCGCCGTGATCGTTGGCCCCAACGGTGCCGGTAAATCCACCGCGATGAAGGCCGTGTTTGGAATGCTGGACGTCCGAGCCGGGTCGGTTCGACTGGACGGAGAGGACATCACCAACCTTTCACCGCAGGACCGCGTGATCAAAGGCATGGGTTTCGTGCCGCAGACCTCGAATATCTTTACGTCCATGACGGTCGAGGAAAACCTCGAGATGGGGGCCTTCATCCGCCGCGACGACATCAGCCAGACGATGGAGCAGGTCTATGATTTGTTCCCCATCCTGCGCGACAAGCGCAACCAACCGGCCGGAGAGCTGTCGGGCGGTCAACGCCAGCAGGTTGCCGTCGGCCGCGCGTTGATGACTCAGCCCAAGGTTCTGATGCTGGACGAACCGACCGCCGGTGTCTCGCCCATCGTGATGGATGAGCTGTTCGACCGGATCATCGAAGTCTCGCGCACCGGCCTGCCGATCCTGATGGTCGAACAGAACGCCCGCCAGGCGCTGGAGATTGCGGACAAGGGATATGTGCTGGTTCAGGGGCGGAATGCGTATAGCGGTACGGGCAAGGAACTGCTGGCTGATCCCGAAGTTCGTAAGAGCTTCTTGGGGGGATAAGCTGAAAACCACCTTTCTGAAAATAGTCCTCACGCTCGTTCTTTCGTTGAATCTGATGTTGCAGAGCCCTGCGCAAGCAGCCTCGTTTCCTAGGACTTACTGTGAAATGAGAATGTGTGACGTTAGAGCGATTTGCATGGGAGAAGACTGCCTTGCCACAGACTGTCCAGAAGGAAGCTTTTGGTTGGAAATCTCAATGGACGGTGGTGTAGTGCAAGCTTACGCTGTGCCATCGACCAGAGATTCTAGAGTCCATTTTGGTGACTTTTTGGTTGATAAAAGACTATCCAATGAACGCTCAATTGTGGCGAATAGCATAGTTAAGAACACACTGACGAATGCGACCGTTGAATTGCGGACCGATGGTGAACCAATTGGAATTGCTTTGACAACCCAGTATCTTCCGAATTCTCACTTCATTGAGGTTGTTTACGGCTTCTGCGGAGACGAAAACTAATTAACTTCCTCAACGCCCTTGTAGCGCTCTCCAAGTTCCCTTTGGACTCTCATCACCTCTCGCCGCTTGCTCCACAGGATTAAGGCCAAACTGTGATCGCGTTTGGTGACAACCAGGGCTCAGAAGAAATAAAATCTTTCATTTACAACGTCCTAAAACCTGCGCCGGAGCCATCTGGCAACTCTGTCATCGGCTAAAATTTCGCCACGTTCAGCACGTACTCACGGCGCGCGAACAGCGGGAATCGAAAAAGCGATTCTCAACCCTTTCGGGCAAACGCCCCTTTCAGGAGACATACTATGAAGTATCTGGCAACGCTTGCCGCTATTGTCCTGCCCGCGACCGCGCAGGCCGTATCGCAAATCCCGGCGGAAGGTGATGTTGTTTACGAATGCCAGATTACCGAAATTTGCAATCCCGGTGGATGCAAACTACTCGACCCTGCGCGTCAGGTAACTCTGAAAAAAACTGAAGGTAGCTCCAAAGGCGTGGTTCACGCAGATGGCACAGACCACGAAGTTATGGTGATCCCCAGCTTGGGCGCGCAAGAGTTTCTGCAAATTCAGGCAGGTGGAACTGTCGGCTACACAGTGAAATCCGACACCGGAAGTCTTGAGGTCCGAGCGACTGGCGGGCAGCAACGAAACGAACGCGGTGCCTGTACGTCTGCCAATTAAGGTGATCTAAACACGGGTCGAGAATACGGTTTTCGACCCGCTCCATTCGGGAAATACATCGACGGGTCCCGCTCGCTCGTCTTCGGTCAATGAAACGTGGCGCAATTAAAGAATTTTTCAGGAGAAACCGCCCTTCTGTAAGGGCAGAAACATTGTGTCTTTGCGCTCTGCTATGCCATAAGGCCGCACCCGTCGGAATGGGAAGGTGAGATGGACATACTAAACGCGCTTGTGGCGCTTGCGAACTTTGTGCTGGTGCCTGCGATTGCCTATGGCAGCCAGTTGGCATTGGGGGCGCTGGGGGTCACTCTGATCTACGGCATTCTACGATTTTCCAACTTTGCTCATGGCGACACGATGGCCTTTGGCGCGATGATTGCTGTGCTGGTCACATGGGGGCTGCAAGCCGCCGGGGTCAATTTCGGGCCATTGCCAACAGCTCTGCTCGCCCTGCCCTTTGCCATTCTGGGCTGTATCGTTCTGGTGCTTATCACCGACCGTTTAGTCTATCGCTTTTACCGAGAACAAAAGGCCAAACCGGTCATTCTGGTGATCGTTTCAATGGGCGTGATGTTCATTATGAACGGTCTGGTGCGCTTTATCATCGGGCCGGATGACCAAAGGTTCTCGGACGGAGCGCGGTTCATCGTGTCTGCGCGAGATTTCAAGGAGATGACCGGGCTACGCGAGGGGCTAGCAATCAAGACCTCTCAGGGCATTACCGTAGTCGTGGCTGTTGTCGCCGTGGCACTGCTGTTCTGGTTCCTCAACAAGACCCGCACCGGCAAGTCAATGCGCGCCTATTCCGACAACGAGGATCTGGCGCTGCTGTCCGGCATCAATCCCGAACGCGTGGTGATGATCACATGGATCATTGTTGCCGCGCTGGCGACCACAGCGGGCGTTCTGTATGGCCTCGACAAGAGCTTCAAGCCCTTTGTCTATTTCCAATTGCTGCTGCCGATCTTTGCCTCGGCCATCGTGGGTGGCCTCGGCAGTCCACTGGGTGCCATCGCAGGCGGCTTTATCATAGCCTTTTCTGAGGTGACGATCACCTATGCCTGGAAAAAGGTTCTGACCTATCTGGCGCCGGAAAACCTAGAGCCGTCGGGATTGGTGCAATTCCTGTCCACCGACTACAAATTCGCGGTCAGCTTTGTGATCCTGCTGATCGTACTGCTGTTCAAACCTACGGGTCTGTTTAAGGGGAAAGCGGTATGACCGAGTCTGTCAAAAACACGCTGCTTTTCGCTGTGGTCGGCGGGTTGATCCTGCTGACCGGATTCACCCAAAGCTGGAACGCCGCGATCCTGATCCTGAACATGGGGCTGATCTCGGCCATCATGGCGCTGGGTGTGAACCTTCAATGGGGCTTTGCCGGACTGTTCAACGTCGGTGTTATGGGCTTTGTCGCGCTGGGTGGGTTGGCAGTTGTGTTGGTATCAACCCCAACCACGCCCGGAGCGTGGTCTGCCGGAGGATACGGTATCGTTTTGGCCTTGCTGCTGGGTGCCGCGACCGTTGTGGCCACCGTGCTGGTTGCGCAGAAGATGCCGAAGGGCCGGGTACGGACCCTGTCGATCATCGCTATCCTGATTGCGGGGTTCTTTATCTACCGCGCCGTGCTGGATCCCAACACGGCAGCCGTCGAGGCGATTGAACCTGCGGTCGCCGGCAACCTTGGAGGCCTGAACCTGCCGGTGCTGCTGGCCTGGCCTGCCGGAGGTCTGTTGGCGGCCGGTGCGGCCTGGCTGATCGGTAAAACCGCTCTGGGACTACGCTCGGATTATCTGGCAATTGCAACACTAGGGATTGCCGAGATCATCATCGCGATCCTGAAGAACGAGGATTGGCTGGCTCGTGGCGTCAAGAACGTATACGGCATCCCGCGCCCTGCCCCAGTCGTCGGCTACGAGGTCGACCTGCAAAACGACCCCGGCTTTGTCGCGCGCGCGGAATGGCTGGGGCTGGACCCGGTCACAGCCTCAACCCTATCGGTCAAACTGGGCTATTCGCTGCTGTTCATGATCGTTCTGTTGGTACTGCTGTGGATGGCGCAGAAGGCGTTGCACAGCCCCTGGGGCCGCATGATGCGCGCCATTCGCGACAATGAGGTCGCAGCCGAAGCTATGGGCAAAGACGTCACCCGCCGCCACCTGCAAATCTTCGTTCTGGGCTCAGCCATCTGTGGCATCGCGGGTGCGATGATGACCACGTTGGACGGTCAGTTGACTCCAAGTGCTTATCAACCGCTGCGCTTCACCTTCCTTGTCTGGGTGATGGTTATCGTTGGTGGGTCGGGCAACAACTTCGGCGCGTTATTAGGTGCGTTCGTCATCTGGTTCCTCTGGGTTCAGGTCGAACCCATCGGACTGTGGCTGATGAACCTGATTACAGCGGGTATGCCCGATGGCAGTGCACTCAAATCGCATCTGATCGAAAGCGCCGCGCATATGCGCCTGCTGACCATGGGGCTGATACTTCTGATTGTTCTCAGATTCAGCCCAAGGGGCTTAATCCCAGAGAAATAGATCGTTTTACGGGGAAAATTCGAAACCGCGCCGCATATCCGGCGCGGTTTCTTGATTCAACAACCGAAGCCGAATAGACCAAGTTACCGTCGGCTGCGCTCTGGACCTGCGCCAGTTCGCCTTCAGTTAGAATAGTACATCTTGGCTCAAACCACAGGCCAAATTTCGAGAGTGAGAAGACGACACATGAAAACTTCGTTTATTCCCAAAGTCCTCATGTTGCCGGTAGTCGCCAGTTTGGCTGCCTGCATCCCATCCCCCAAGGATCTGGAAACTGAGCCGGTGAAGGTTCAAACTCCAAAAGGTGTGGTCACCTGCCAATTGTACCGCCAAAACCGGGTTGAATGGGATCGCGCAATTGACTTTCCGGCCACCAAGATGTCGGTTCCTGAGGCGGATGCCTATTGCATTCAAGAAGGCCAGCGCCGCCTGAAGTAGAAATAGGCGCCGCGCGGCACCCATGCACCTACCGGCCCCGAAACAGCCCGCCCAATATACCGCGGACGATACGGCGGCCGGTCGTGCCTTTGAGTTCTTTGATGACGGCTTCGCTCATGGCCGTGGCAAAGGTATCTTTCTTTCGCAACACCCGGGACGAAGACCGTCCAACCCGACCGCCGGAATAGCGGCGTGCCGTGGCAAATTCGCGTTCTGCCACTGTCTTCGTCTCTTCCTGTTCTTCCGCTTTGGCGGCGTCCTGGGCCGCCTTTTCCGCGCGGGTCTGGAGGATTTCGAACGCTGACTTGCGGTCTTTCAGCCTGCCATATTTGGACTGCATCGGAGAGGATGACAGTATCGCCTGACGCTCATCCTCGGTGATTGGACCCAACTGCGAACCGGGCGGACGGATCAGGGTGCGTTCGACAATCCCCGGTACCCCTTTTTTCTGCAACATCGAGGTCACGGCCTCACCCACACCAACCTCACGGATCGCAGCTTCGGTATCGAACGCCGGGTTCTCACGATAGGTTTCCGCCGCCAGACGCAGGTTCTTACGGTCCCGGGCTGTGAACGCACGCAACGCATGCTGCACCCGGTTTCCGAGTTGTCCCAGTATATCCTCGGGGATGTCCGCCGGGTTTTGCGAGATGAAATAAACACCAACCCCTTTGGACCGGATCAGCCGCGCGACCTGCTCGACCTTGTCGACCAGAACCTTGGGGGCATCCTCGAACAGCAGATGCGCCTCATCGAAGAAGAAGACCAGTTTGGGTTTGTCAGGGTCACCGACTTCGGGCAGTTCCTCGAAAAGCTCACTTAACAGCCACAACAGAAACGTCGCATAAAGACGCGGAGCACCCATCAACTTGTCCGAGGCCAGAATGTTCACCATGCCTCGTCCATTTTCGTCGGTCCGCATCAGATCGGTCAGTTCCAGAGCGGGTTCGCCGAACAGGTTCGTCCCACCCTGGTTTTCCAGAACCAGTAACCGCCGTTGAATCGCCCCAATCGAAGCGGTCGAAACGTTGCCATAACGAAGAGACAATTGTGCCCGGTTCTCACCTATCCAGACCAACAGCGCTTGTAGGTCTTTGAGGTCCAGCAACGGCATTCCTTCTTCATCGGCCACTCGGAAAGCGATATTCAGAATACCCTCCTGAGCCTCACTCAGGTCCATAAGGCGCGACAGCAGCAATGGGCCCATCTCGGTCACGGTTGTTCGAACCGGATGGCCTTGCTGGCCGAACAGGTCCCAAAATGTCACCGGACAAGCAGCATAAGCATAATCCTGCAGCCCAATGCGAACTGCACGATCCTGAAACGCCTGATGCAACTTGTGGGTGTCGCTGCCTGCCTTGGCTAAACCGGACAAGTCGCCTTTGACATCGGACAGGAACACCGGAACACCCGCCTCCGAAAACCCTTCGGCTAGAATTTGCAACGTTACGGTTTTGCCCGTGCCCGTCGCGCCAGCAATCAATCCATGCCGGTTGGCATATTTCAGCGTCAATGATTGAGGCTGGCTGTAGTCGTCACCCGCGCCGCCCAGAAAGATGCTTTTATCCATGAATATAAGGCCTTAATTTCCACCGATCTGCCCCCAGCATACAAAGTTAACCTTTAACTGCGATAGTCAATTTCGCCGCCTTCGTTGCGACAAGTGAACGGTGGCAAACTTCCTCCCTGTCGACTGACCGCGCCTTCGGGCGCGGTTTTTTTAAAGGAATGCTTGTTACGATATTAAAAGTTCAGGTTTGCAGTTGACCACTGCGCCCGCCTTTCGTAACGTCTGCCCATAACTAAGTCGGCCAGTCCGACGGGGAGAACATTTTAGAAGGGAGCCGCTCCACCGGCTCCCTTTTTCGTTTGGTAGAAACACCGGGTGACGGCAAAAAACTGATCACTTCCTGCTGTTTGTTCAGCTTAATGCCTGACACCGTGATCCAACGATGATAAAACACAGAAAAAAGCTCAATCACACTTCCGAGGCATTCATGATCAAGAAACTCCTCCCATTCAACGTAGTGGTTGCTGCGCTTATGTGCAGTACCGTACACGCGCAAGAAACGACGCAGGAAGACCAAACCCCGTCAGAAACGCCGCAGACACAAACAGGGTCTGAACTCGACCTGGGTGAAAGCGGTCCGCGTATTGGCGAGCAATATGTAAAGGAAGAAAGCGGAGACTGGAACCTTACCTGCCTCAAAACCGAGGAAGGAAATGACCCCTGTTTGCTGCGACAGGTCCTATTGGGTCCGGAAGGCCAGCCTATGGCCGAAATTTCTTTGAACAAACTGCCAGAAGGCACCACTGCAGTGGCCGGAGCAAGCCTGATCGTCCCGCTTGAGACTATGCTTCAAGCTCAGATCGCAGTATCCATCGACGGAGCTCCGGGCAAGCGATACGATTATCATCATTGCAACCCTGTCGGATGCGTCGCTCAGCTGGGTTTTACCCAGGGCGACATCGACGCCATGAAAGCCGGCACCAATGCCACAATTTCGCTGGTTTCAATACTTGCCCCTACGCAGCTACAACAGGTTGAAATGTCACTGGCTGGTTTCACCGGCGGGTACGACAAACTTGTGCCGCTTCAGAACTGACCTTCGTTGACCAAAAATCGCCGCTGACACCAATCAGCGGCGTTTTTCTGTTTCCAGTACCTGAATATCAAATCCGCTTTAGGGCCAGAACTGCATTCAGCCCACCGAAAGCGAAAGCATTACTCAAAGCCACTTCAACTTTCGCTTCCCGCGCTTCATTGGGTACTACGTCCAACGCGCACTCCGGGTCCGGCTCTTCATAGCCAATTGTCGGGGCAATCACGCCATCGCGCAGCGCCATGATACAGGCCAACAATTCAACCGCACCGGTTCCGCCGATCAGGTGACCATGCATGGATTTGGTGGATGAAATCATCAAATCATCCGCGTGTGGTCCGAACACGTCCGCAACAGCCGCACATTCGGTCTTGTCATTCGCAGCCGTGCCAGTGCCATGGGCGTTGATATATCCAACCTGATCCGCATTTAAACGCGCATCCGAAAGGGCACCCGCCATCGCCCGCGCTGCACCCTGTTTGCTGGGCATGACGATGTCCGACGCGTCCGAGGACATGGCGAAGCCAACTACTTCACACAGAATCTCGGCACCACGTGCCCGGGCGTGTTCGTATTCTTCAAAGACGAAAACGCCTGCGCCTTCTCCTTGGACCATACCGTTGCGGTTCGCGCTGAACGGGCGGCAGGCGTCCTTGGACATGACGCGCAATCCTTCCCAGGCCTTCACGCCACCAAAGCACAGCATGGACTCTGACCCACCGGTGATCATCGCGGGCGCCGCACCGCTTCGCACCATCTGGAACGCCTGTGCCATCGCGTGGTTCGACGAAGCACAGGCCGTTGAAACAGTAAAGCTTGGGCCCTTGAGGTTATGCTCCATCGACACATGACTGGCCGCCGCGTTGTTCATCAACTTCGGTACAACAAAGGGGTGAACGCGGTTCTTGCCGTCCTCGTAGACAGAGCGGTAGTTGTCGTCCCATGTCGAAACACCGCCCCCGGCTGTTCCCAGAACAACCCCGGAACGTGCGGCCAGATCGCCATGGAATTCGATCCCTGACTGATCAATCGCTTCTTTGGCTGCCGTTAGGGTGAATTGGGTGAACCGGTCATAAAGGCTCATCTGTTGGCGGTTGAAACGACCTTCCGCTTCAAACCCCCGAACCTGACCACCGATTTTTATCGAAAGCCGATCCACATCCCGGAATTCAAGCTCTGAAATACCGCAACGCCCTTCGCGCATGGCTTCCAGCGTATCGGGAACGGAATGGCCCAGCGAGTTGATCGTCCCGGCGCCGGTAATAACAACGCGTTTCATCAGCTCTGGTCAGACCTTTTCCGACACGAGCTTTTCGATACCGGCAATGATGGCTGCCACGTTCGAGATATCAAAGTCGCTGGCCTCGGGTTCGTTGGCATTGAACGGGACCGAGATGTCGAACTCTTCCTCAATGGCAAAGATGCTCTCGACAAGGCCGAGGCTGTCGATTCCAAGATCTTCAAGCGTGCTGTCGGGTGTGACATCCGAGGGCTCAAGCACGGCCTGCTCAGCAATGATTGCGATGACGCGGTCGGTGATGCTCATGTCGGTCCTCTGATTATCCCGTTGAGGATGATTTAATCGCTCGGGGGCTGTTTGAAAACAGCCTTTTTCAACGCTTCGACGTCACGGGCAATTCGCGGCAGACGACGTTGCGCTTTGTAGATATTGGTATGGGTATCCATCTTGATGCCTGGATAGCCCATGATCACACGGCCCGCGGGGACGTTAGACAGGATTTTGGTGCCGCCCCCCGCGATTACACCGTCGCCGATGAAGATGTTGTCGACCACACCGGTCTGTCCGCCCAGAACCACATTGTTTCCGATTTCAACCGATCCGGAAACGCCTGTTTGACCGCACAATAGGCAATCCTGCCCGACACGGGTGTTGTGGCCGACATGCACAAGGTTATCCAGCTTTGAGCCGTTGCCGATGCGGGTATTGCGGATGGTACCATTATCAACCGTGCAGTTGGCGCCGACCTCGACGTCGTCTCCGATCTCAACGGCACCCAGAGAGTGAATGCGCAGCCAACTTTGCGCCCGCGCGTCACCTTGATCTCCCATCGTTTTGCGCGCGTTTTCCGCTCCGGACACTTCGGGGGTGACAAAGCTGAACCCGTCGCCGCCGATCCGTGCACCGGGTTGGGCGATGAAGCGGTCTCCGATTTGCGCTCTTGCACCGATGCTGACCATTTCACGCAACATCGTGTGATCGCCCAGAACGGCGTCCATCCCGATCACACAATGCGGGCCAATTACCGCACCTTTGCCAATCCGAACACGTGCACCGATGACGGCCAGCGGACCGATTGAGGCACCCTCTCCGATTTCTGCCGTCGGGTCGATCACGGCGGATGGGTGAACTCCCGGCTCAACGCCCTGCCCGCGATCCAGCATCGCGGTAACCCCCGCCATCGCCATACGAGGCCGGGGTACGAAAATCGCGGCTTCCAACCCCATCTCCTGCCAATCGGCACCTTCCCAAACAACGGCAGCTCGCGCAGACCCGCCGCTCAGTGCCTCGGCATATTTCGGAGACATCGCCATTGCCAGATCAGAGGTATTAGCTTCCGCTGGTTCGGCAGCGCGTTCGATGATCAGGCTGGTATCACCCTGACTTTCCGCCCCAAGGGCGTCGGCAATCTGCTGGATGGTGTATTGCATATCGGGCTTCCCGGTTTAAGGACCTGCCCTGCTGATTACCCCTGAACGTCCGGCAGGGCTACCCCTGCTTTTTGCAGAGCCTCCCAGATTTTCTGATCCCGCTCATATACATCCCGGCGATACTGAACCTTGCCCTTTGGCCCGATAAAGGCCGTTCGATAGATGATGTGAACCGGAACGTGTTTTTCCAAATGCACCGTGGTTTCCTTACCGGTGTTTAGTACACGATGGAAAAACGCCTTTGGGTTTTCTTCTTGTTTGGCCAACAGCGCATACGCAAACTCAAATGGTTGCGCCAAACGGATACAACCGTGCGAAAACGCCCTAACCTCACGTGCGAACAGGCTTTTCTGAGGCGTATCATGTAGATAGATGTTGTACTGGTTGGGGAACATGAACTTCACCAACCCCAGAGCGTTGCTGTTGCCGGGTGGTTGGCGCATTGAAAACGGGAAGTTACGCTTGTTGAAACGGGTAAAATCCACAGCACCGCGGTTAACCTGACGACCGCTGCTATCGGTGATCTGAATATGACCGACGGCGTGTGGGTTCGACTTCAGCTTGGGCAGGTATTCCTTGGTGATAATTGAGCGCGGAACATACCAGCTCGGGTTTATGACCATATGCTCCATCTCGTCCGAGAATTCGGGGCTACGGCGGTCATGCGTGTTCTTGCCGATCACGGCGCGCGTTTCAAGCGTGATCAAACCGTCATCCACGATCTTGGCCGAGAAATCTGTCTGGTTGACCAGAATGTGACGCTCACCACGCTCGCGCGGCAACCAGCGTTCACGCTCAAGCGCAACGTAAACGGATTTAAGCCGATCCGAGGCGCTGCGGTTGAGTTCGGTGATCGTGCCTTGCCCGGCAACGCCGTCAGCCTCTAAGCCATGGTCTGTCTGAAACGCCTGAACGGCGCCCAACAGGGTATCGTCAAAGTCCGGGCTGGCCGTCGGACGAAGATAGCCCATGGAAACCAGACGGTTACGCAACCTAATTACATCAGATCCCGTGTCCCCGTACTCCAACTTGGACACCGGAACCGTGGGTCCCCAGCCCCCTTGGTTGACGAGGTTTTCCAGCACCAGCCTCTGCTTCATCAATGCGCGGTATTGCGTCGATTGCGGAGCGAGCTGGTCGAAGTAGCTGCCGTTTTCCGCTGCGATAAGACCCTTAAGATGATCCTTGGCCGAGGTCCGTTCAACCTTGCGCACCAGACCATCGTCAATTGTTGAAGGGCGCAATGCGCCCGATTGTAGGTTTCTGGCATATTCAACAAAAGCGCGGCTCAGCTGAATCTCGACAGCACCAAGATCGCGCGTCGTGCGAGCGTTCTGCATCTGATCCAACAACGCCTGAGCGCTGTATGACCCCTGCGGCAGACCGTGCATCTCAATGCCCGACAAAGCCCTGATCAACCGCGCCCGTCGCGCCCTATGTTCCGGCGAACCTCCCACCCAAACCGGCGCAAATCCGTTTTCCCGGTAAAATTCCGTAATCCCTGACCCCGAAGGTGCATATTCCGCCACTGCCATCTGAAAAGCACTTGTCGGCCGCGTTTCTGCGCCTGCGATTGATGCTGAAGCCAGAAAACATGCCGTTAAAACAAAACTAGTACGCGTTCGAAAACCTGAGAACATGGGGTGGCCTTGATTATTCTTTGTATTGAGCCGCTGGGATGCGTGCCGATCAACTATGATTGCGCCACGTGCAGCTTGTCTATTCACAAGTGTATCATCGCGGCTCATCTTTGGGTGCGTGATGCGTGTTTGCATCGCCCGGCGGAAATGCGCCGCCAAATGCCTCTGAATTATACACAAACGCATCACCTGCGCAAAAAACTGCCGAAAATTCCCCCTTGAAAAGGTGTCTTTGAAAGACTTCTTGGCTGATTTTCGCGACTGTGTCATAAAACCCGCATCTGGGATGGGAAAAATTAAGAACGCGCGCGTAACATCGTGTGCAGGCAGGAACAGTACGGGACGAAACTGAAATGACGATGAGCAGTACCTCGGGCTTGACCCGGCGTGCCCTTTTGGGCGCATTCGCAGCTACGGCAGTTGTTGCGGCACCGACTTATTCCAATGCGGCAGGATTTCTTCGCGGTGGTGGCGACATCCGGCGTATTCGCATGTATTCCGGACGCACAGGCGAACGCGTCGATATGATCTATTGGGTCGATGGTAAATACATCAAGGATGCCGTGAAAGAGGTTAATCATTTCATGCGCGACTGGCGGACCGACCAAGCCAAAGACATGGATCTGCGCACCATCGACATCATGGCGGCCTCCCACAATCTACTGGATGTGAACGAACCGTATATGCTGCTTTCGGGCTATCGTTCGCCGCAGACCAACGCGATGTTGCGCTCGCGATCGCGCCGGGTAGCCAAGAACTCGCTGCATATGAAAGGCCAGGCCGCCGACTTGCGTCTGTCGTCGCGTTCGGTCTCGCAAATGGCCAAGGCCGCCATTTCCTGTCGTGCCGGAGGTGTGGGCAAATACTCCCGGTCAAACTTTGTCCATATGGATTGCGGTCAAGTCCGCAGCTGGGGCGGCTAAACACCCGGCACAGTTTTGAAACGACGAGCGCCCTTGGGCGCTCTTTGTTTTTTGTGGACACCGGAAAAGGCGCTAAGGCTTGTTGAAAACAACATTCACAACGAGCGTTGCACAAAGCCTAACAAAAAGGGAGAATGGCGCACCTGAGAGGATTCGAACCTCTGGCCTCTGCCTTCGGAGGGCAGCGCTCTATCCAGCTGAGCTACAGGTGCCTTGGCCGTTAGCTAACGTTGTTCCGATCCGGGTGCAACTGCAAATCCACCCGAACCGACTAGCTTTTATGCAAACAGATCATGCGCCAGTTCCAGCGCGTCGATCAGCCTGTCGACCTCTTTTTTGGTGTTGTAAAGACCAAAGCTGGCACGACAGGTTGCTGTCACACCGTAGAAATCCATCAGCGGTCCGGCACAATGGTGGCCAGCGCGCACGGCGACACCTTTCTTGTCCAGAATAGTTGAGACATCATGCGCGTGCCCTGCCCCGTCCAGCGTAAAGCTGAAGATGGCCGCCTTGTCGGCACGGGTGCCTTGCACCTGCACCCAATTCAGGCCGGTCAGGCGCTGCATCGCATAGTCGCGAATTCCGGCCTCGTGCGCGGCGATGTTCTCCATCCCTAGTTCCATCATGTAGTCTAGCGCCACGCCCAGCCCGATGGTCTGTACAATACCGGGGGTTCCAGCCTCGAACTTCATCGGTGGGTCGTTGTAGATCACCTGATCCTTGCTGACCTCTTTGATCATGTCGCCGCCACCGATAAAGGGTCGCATCTCGGCCATGCGTTCCGATTTGATGTAGATCGCACCCGAGCCGGACGGGCCGTACAATTTGTGTCCGGTGATCGCGTAGAAATCGCAACCGATATCCTGAACATCGACCGGCATATGCACGGCACCTTGGCTGCCATCGACCAGCACGGGAACCCCCTTGGCGTGGGCGCCTTGGGTGATAGCTTTGACATCAACCACGGTGCCCAGAACGTTCGAACACTGTGTCACGGCAACCAGCTTGGTCTTGGGGCCAATTGCGTCGATCACGGCCTGCGGGTCCAGACCGCCTTCGGCATCCACGTCGACCCATTTCAGGACAACCCCCTGACGTTCGCGCAGGAAATGCCAGGGTACGATGTTGGCGTGATGCTCCATGACGCTGAGAACGATCTCATCCCCTGCCTGCAAACGCGGCATCGCCCAGCCATAAGCGATGAGATTGATCCCCTCGGTCGTGCCAGAGTTCAGTACGATCTCATCCTCATCCGCCGCACCCAGAAAACGGGCGATGGTGCCGCGGACGGCCTCGTATTTTTCGGTCGCCAGATTGGACAGAAAATGCAGACCACGGTGAACGTTCGAGTATTCCTCGGAATAAGCCCGTGTCACCGCATCGATGACAACCTGAGGCTTTTGCGCAGAAGCCCCATTATCCAAGTAAGTCAGGGGCTTGCCATTCACCTTGCGCGACAGGATCGGAAAGTCTGCACGGATTTTTTCTACGTCATACATAGTCTTCTTATCCCTATACCGGGCCGCTGGGTGTTAACGCGAGGACAAAAGGCACCGCCACAAGAGCAGACAGCAAAATGACCCCGAAGGATTTCCAGAGCGATCCGAATTTATGCGCTTCATTCAGGAAATGGAGCGTGACGTAAAGGCTCAACACCGCCGTTGCGAGGGTAATCACAACGATCAGCAACGGCAGCACCAGCAACGACATCAGAGACAACACCAACCCTGCGATCTGCAGGTATTGCAGCCAGACCGTCAGCAGGAGAATATCGTCAAAGGACCCGACCCCGCCCAGCAAGCGGCCAAACATCAAAAACGCCAAAACGCTCAGCATCATGGCCCCGGCCGAGCGGGCAAGGATCAGCAAAACCGGCTCGGCAGCGGGAACGGGCTGGCCGGGTGGGATCGGCAGCGCATGCGCCATCCCCACTTGAAGCAGGCAACTCAGTACTACCGCAAGGGCAAATCCCAGCCACAAAACTTCACGCCCCGGTCGTAGAGCCAGCAACAAGCGCGCGGTTTGGGCAGGGTTAGTGACGGTCAAGACCGCAAGATTGCCAAGCGACGTTGTGTTCATTCCGCTCGCCTTTGCGTTTGTCTGAGACCGGAAAGCCAGAACCAGAGGAAAACGACCCACCAAGCTGCTCCAATGCAATTCAGCGCAAGTCCTGGCCCGATAAAACCGGCTACCAACCCTCTCAGAAGCATAACTGGGCTAGCTGCCAAGAACGCCCAGAACAAAGCCAATCTAGCACCGTACCAATCGCCTGAGCCGCCAAACATCCGTAAGATCAGATGGCTAATACCTGCCAATAGGTACAGCAGCAGCGGCGCTCCGAGAAGCCAAGCATAGAGTGAGCCCGCAAGCAACGAGTTCAACTCTTGATCCATTAGGTGCGCTGTTCGCGCTTGAAGCGGCATATGACCGATGAAAACCAACGCACAACCAATCATCACGAACGCCAGCACGCGATCTTCGCGAGGCCCCATTTCCAGAAGCCGGCGCACTACGCGCCCCGGCCCCCGGTACGTGGCCACGATATCCGATGTGACAGGCATCAGCTGCGCCGCGCCAGCCAGCCTTCCAGACGGGTCACGATCGCATCGGCCAGTTCGCTGTCTTCGATCTCGTCCACCGCCTCGGCCAGAAAGGCCAGCGTCAGCATGTTGGTGGCATCCTTGACCGGAACCCCGCGCGAGCGCAGGTAGAACAGGGCCGTCTCGTCAATCGCACCCGAGGTCGACCCGTGCGAGCACGCAACGTCATCGGCATAGATCTCAAGCTCGGGCTTGGCGAGGAACTGGCTGTCATCATCCAGCAGCAGCGACTGACTGATCTGATAGCCGTCAGTTTTCTGGGCGCCTTCCTTCACAAGAATCTTGCCCTGGAACACGCCGGTTGCACCGTTGCGCAGAACCTTCTTGAACACCTGACGGCTTTCGCAATTCACCGCGTCATGGGTGATGAAGACGGTATCGTCATGGAGAAAATCACCATCGCCAACACAGGCACCTGCTACATGGGCCACCGCATCGTCACCGGTCAGTTCGACAACCTGTTCGTTGCGGGTCAGAACACCATTTGCGGTCAGGGTGAACGACTTGTAGGTCGATTCCTGACCCAGACGGGTAAACATATGGGTCATCGCCCGACGCTCGTGATCGCGACCCTGCGCGCGCACGTGATGCAGCGTGCCGTTATCGGCGATGTCGATCTCCATGCACTTGTTGAACCGAGACGCTGCCGGGCCGTTTTCCAGAATCGTAACCTCGGCCCCGCTTTCAACACGGACAATGTGATGCAGCATGGCATCCGACGTCTCCGACGCGTGGCGATAGATCAGGCTGATCGGTTTGGATGGCTTGCCGGTGACGTGAATCGCCACGCCATCCTCGGCAAATGCCGTATTCAGTGCAGCCAGAGGCCGTTGCACCGGCGATTGCCCACGCGCCTCAAGAACGCCGTACAATTCCTTGGCCCAGTGGATATCCTTGCAGCAGATATCCTCAATCCGCTCAATGTTGACGCCTTCCAGCTCCAGTTCATCTGATTCTTCGGCGCTGAACACGCCGTCGATGAAGACGATTTTCAACCGGTCGATTTCACCGAACAATATCGCCTCATCCGAGTGGAACAGTGCGGCACGTGGTGCCTCCGGCGAAATCAAAGTGTCGGGGCGCGTGTATTTCCAATACTCGTCGCGCCGTCCGGGCAGACCCATCTCTAAAACACGCGCCAGCGCATCTTCACGCGCGGCACGCGTGCATCCGGCATCGGGCATGGTCAGTGTGGCCAGCCGTTCCTCGGTTGCGGTCTGTTTTGCTTGCGGCAAAGCCATCAGTTCACCTCGGCCAGAATGTCGGCGTAACCGTTATGTTCAACTTCCAACGCCAGTTCAGGGCCACCGGATTTCACGATACGACCATCCGCCATGATGTGGACGACGTCAGGTTTGATGTGGTCCAACAGACGCTGATAGTGGGTGATGACCAGAAAACCCCGGCCCTCGTCCCGCAGCGCGTTGACGCCTTCGGACACCAGCTTCATCGCATCCACGTCGAGGCCCGAGTCGGTCTCGTCCAGAATGCACATCTTGGGTTCCAGCATCGCCATCTGCAAGATTTCGTTGCGCTTTTTCTCACCGCCCGAGAAACCGACATTGACCGGACGCTTGAGCATGTCCGCATCGATCTTCAGCGATTTGGCCTTTTCGCGGACCACTTTCAGGAATTCGGCGGCGGACAATTCCTCTTGCCCGCGGGCCTTGCGCTGCGCATTCACGGCGGTGCGCAGGAAGGTCATGTTGCCGACGCCCGGAATTTCGACCGGATATTGGAACGCCAGAAAGACACCAGCCGCGGCACGCTCTTCCGGCTCCATCTCCAAAAGGTCTTCGCCGTCCAGAGTGGCCGAACCTTCGGTGACCTCATAGCCATCCCGACCCGACAGCACATAGCTAAGCGTCGATTTGCCCGAGCCGTTCGGCCCCATGATCGCGTGCACCTTGCCGGCCTCAACCGTCAGATCCACACCTTTCAGGATCTGCTTGTGTTCTTCTTCAAGTTGCACGTGCAGGTTCTTGATTTCCAGCATGTTTTGTCCTTTTGCGTATCGCAAGGGGCGCCCCGGCCCCGATAAATTCCTATCCCAGCACTTTGCGGATCAGACGCGCGGCAACCCATCCCAGGATTGCCCCGATGCCCACCGCCCAGACCGGGTTGATGAAGTCCATGTAAAAGATGTTGACGTAGGCCATGCCAAGCAGGCCGCCCAAAACCGGCAGTGCATACCCAAGCCAGGTCAGCACATCATCCTTCTGGATGCGATTCCGGGGTGTCTTCGCCATCAACCGACAGAGCCTTCCAGCGAAATTGCCACTAGTTGCTGCGCTTCCATGGCGAACTCCATCGGCAGCGCCTGCAGCACGTCCTTGCAGAACCCGTTGACGACCAGCGCCACGGCTTCTTCCTCGTCCATGCCGCGCTGACGGCAGTAGAACAGCTGATCGTCGTCCACCTTGGACGTCGTCGCCTCATGCTCAACGCGCGATGAGTTGTTTTTGACCTCGATATACGGAACCGTGTGCGCCCCGCATTTATCGCCGATCAGCAAGCTGTCGCACTGGGTATAGTTGCGGCTGTCCTTGGCTTTCGGGTGCATCGAGACCAAACCACGATAGGTATTCTGCGCCTTGCCAGCGCTGATGCCCTTGGACACGATGCGCGACTTGGTGTTCTTGCCCAGATGGACCATCTTGGTGCCGGTGTCAGCCTGCTGCATGTTGTTTGTGATCGCGATCGAGTAGAACTCGCCCTGGCTTTCATTGCCGCGCAGGATGCAGGACGGGTATTTCCAGGTCACAGCCGAGCCGGTTTCCACCTGCGTCCACATCACCTTGGACCGGTCCCCCCGACAATCGGCGCGTTTGGTCACAAAGTTGTAGATGCCGCCCTTGCCTTCTTCGTCTCCGGGGAACCAGTTCTGAACGGTCGAGTATTTCACCTCGGCGTCTTCCTCGACGATGATCTCAACCACAGCAGCGTGCAGTTGCGCCGTGTCACGCTGAGGCGCAGTACAGCCTTCCAGATAGGACACGTAGGAACCCTTGTCGGCGATGATCAGGGTACGCTCGAACTGGCCGGTGTTTTCCGCATTGATACGGAAATAGGTGCTCAGTTCCATCGGGCAGCGGACCCCCGGCGGGATATAGACAAAGGACCCGTCCGAGAACACGGCCGAGTTCAGCGTGGCGTAGAAGTTGTCCGACACAGGAACCACGGTGCCCAGATACTTTTGCACCAGCTCTGGGTGATCCTTGATCGCCTCAGAAATCGAACAGAAGATCACACCGTGCTTGGCCAACTCGTCCTTGAAGGTCGTGCCCACGGAAACCGAGTCGAACACCGCGTCCACAGCAACCTTGCGGCCCTCGGCAGGCACATCTTCGGCACCTTCGACGCCAGCCAGAATCATCTGTTCTTTCAGCGGGATACCCAGCTTTTCGTATGTGGCCAGCAGTTTGGGGTCGACCTCATCCAAAGATTTCGGTTTTTCCTCCATCGATTTCGGACGGGCATAGTAGTACTGGTCCTGAAAGTCGATCGGCGGATAATGCACCATCGCCCACGTCGGCTCTTCCATCTTGGTCCAGCGTTCAAAGGCCGACAGGCGCCATTCGGTCATCCACTCGGGTTCTTCGTTTTTCTCAGAGATCAGGCGGACGATATCCGGGTTTACGCCCTTGGGCGCATATTCCATCTCGATATCGGTATCCCAGCCGTATTTGTAAGTGCCAACCTCGCGAACCGCATCCACGGTTTCCTGATCGACACCTTCTTTTACCTGGGTCTGGTCCAAAGCGGCCATATCCTTCACTCCGTCAGATCACGCGGCACGCGCGCGATGCTTTTTCTCTTTTTCAAGCCACGCTTCGGCGAAGCGCAGCACATCTTCTTCGGTCGTCAGCGGCCCAAGCGACACGCGTATCGCACTGGTAGCCGTGACCTCGTCATATCCCATTGCCGTTAGAACCGCGCTGGCGCGGACCTTACCGCTGGAACAGGCCGAGCCCGCGCTGACCGCAAACCCAGCCAAGTCCATCTGCATCACCTGCGTTTCGCCCTTCCAGCCTGGGGTGGCGAAACACAGTGTATTGGGCAGGCGATCCTGATCTTTCCCGACAAAAATAGTAGATTTAGACCCAGCCTCAAGGGCCTTTTCTAGAATATTTCTAAATTCCCGGACCTGCTCCCACACGCCATTGGCCAGATCCCGAGCTGCCGCCTCTGCTGCAGCCCCGAACCCCGCGATTCCAATGACATTTTCCGTGCCCGAACGACGACCCATTTCCTGGCCTCCGCCCTTGATCTGGGCAGGCAAATCCGTGCCGCGTTTCATCACAACAGCACCGATGCCTTTCGGACCACCCAGTTTGTGGGCTGAGATCAACGCCATCTGGGTATCTATCCAGTTGAACGCGACCGGCAGCTTACCAAACGCCTGAGTCGCATCGGTTACGGCCAGCCCCTTTGGAAGCTTCTGAACAAGTCCAGTTTCCGAGTTAGCCAATTGCAGGGTCGATGCTTCGGGTTCTGACACCTGAACCTGACCGGATTTCGCAACAGGTAAATCCTCAGCAATCCAAGCCCTTACCGCGTCATGCTCAATCGCCGAGCCGTGCAGGTTCCGACCACCCAGTGCCAACGCCGCCCCCTCGGTCGAGCCCGAGGTAAACACGATATCCGCCCGATCGGCACCAAAAGCGGATGCAATTTGCGCCCGCGCGCGTTCAACCACCGCCTTGGCGGCGCGCCCCTCGGCATGGACCGAGGACGGGTTTCCGCACAACTCCATCGCCGCAATCATCGCATCGCGCGCCTCGGGACGCAGAGGAGTTGTCGCGTTATGATCCAGGTAAATGCGAGTCATGGATTCACCTTTTTCAAAACGCGAAACCCTGAATTGCCGGATACATGCTGCATCACATCACTCATCAACAATGGCAAACAGGCTGGGCACGGCAGGACACGGAGCAAGATCGTTTTTGATCACATCCGACAGCCGCGTCTGGTGCAGGAAAACATAGACATGCGCGCTGAGGCTTTCCCACAAACGGTTGGTCAGCGATTGAGCCCGGCTTCCCGACGACGCGCCAGACGCGCCTGCGCCTTTCTGCAAGGCATCAACTGTTTCATCCACGGCTGCTAGAACTTCAACCACGCGAATTTCCGATGCCGGACGCGCCAAACGATATCCCCCACCCGGCCCACGAACTGAAGACACCAGATCAGCGCGGCGGAGTTTGACAAAAAGTTGCTCCAGATACGGCAGCGAAATATCTTGCCGCTCCGAGATTTCCCCCAATGTCACAAGGGTATCCTGAGGTTGAGTAGCGATATCGGCCAATGCAACCATTGCATAACGACCTTTGGTCGAAAGCTTCATTGTCTACTCCTCTTGGCAGATACCGCGCGAAAACATTGACGCCGCCGCCGCCAGTGCGTATCTCCGACAGGCAGCAACTTGCGCAAAGCAACATAATTAGAACCGTTCTAAGGTGCCTGACGATAACCGTCAAGTATATCCCGGCGCCAAGAAGAAAAAGACAGGACCAAAGCACACATGCCCGAGGTGATTTTTCCCGGACCCGAAGGCCGCCTGGAAGGCCGTTACCACCCGCAAAAGGAAAAAGACGCACCGATCGCCATCGTGCTTCACCCGCATCCACAGTTTGGCGGGACCATGAACAACAAGGTGGTCTACAACCTGCATTATGCGTTCTACAACATGGGTTTCACCGTGTTGCGCTTTAACTTCCGTGGCGTCGGTCGCAGCCAAGGCGAATACGATCAAGGCGTGGGTGAGCTAAGCGATGCCGCTTCGGCGCTGGACTACCTGCAGTCAATGAACAGCAACTCAAAACACTGCTGGGTCGCCGGTTTCTCTTTTGGGGCGTGGATCGGGATGCAACTTCTGATGCGCCGCCCCGAAATCACCGGCTTTATCAGCGTGTCGCCGCCGGCCAACATGTACGATTTTTCGTTCCTGGCACCCTGCCCGTCCTCTGGCCTGATCATCAATGGCTCGGCTGACCGTGTAGCGCCACCGACAGACACGACCTCGCTGGTGAACAAACTTCACGAACAAAAAGGTATCACCATCACCCATAATGAAGTGGAAGGCGCCGACCACTTCTTCCAGGACCGTCACATGGACACACTGATCACTGATGTCAGCGACTATGTAAAACGCCGCCTGACCGAGAACACGCGTTAATGTCCGACACCATCACCACCCTCGCAGCGAAGCTGGCCGAGGACACTATGAAAGTGATGGACGAAACCGGAGAAGACCGCTTCTATGTTGAAGTGGGCGATCTCTTGGGGGCGTCCTCTCAGACTTTGGAAGAAGCGTTTCTGACCGAAATCCGCGTCCGTTTGTCCGAGCGCAAAGCCCGCCAGTTTGTGATCAAACGACTTACCGAACACCGCGCGAAAACAAAGGCAATTGAAAAGAAATGAACTCCAGGTTGTCCGCGCAAATCGAATTCCTGAAACGCGCGGACAGCCTGAAATCGGTTGATCGCGCCAACTTCCTGCTGGATCAGTCCCGCCCTGAAAACGCGGCCGAGCATAGCTGGCAACTGGCGCTTTGGGCGCTGGTGATGCAACCCTTGGCCGATACAGATGTCAGCATCGACCGGGTCATCCGGATGTTGTTGTTGCATGATCTGGTCGAGATCATAGTTGGTGACCACCCGATCCACCTGCAAACAGACTGGCAGGCCGTCGAGCGGCTTGAAAACGCCGCCGCAGCCGAGTTGTTTGGCCTGTTGCCCACGGATCAAGCTGCGACCTGCCTTGCCTTGTGGCAGGAGTTCGAGGCCGACCAAAGCCCGGACGCGAAATTCGCCAAATATCTGGATCGTTGCCAGCCGATGTTCCAGGTCCTTTGCGCGCCCAATCCAATGCCAGAACACCGGGCAATCGTGCAGGACAACCTGAACGGTGGGCGCGCGGCCTATCTGAAGACCGAGTTTCCCGAAGCCCATGCCGCCGCCCAGAGCCTGCTGGATGGCAATCAGCCAGCTGAAACCACGTTCTCGACTCGCCTTACCTTTCTTGCAGAGACCGACCAGTTGAAATCGGTTTTCCGCGCCTCGCGCCTGCTCAGCGGTGAACGGTTCGAAAATTCGGCCGAGCATTCGTGGCATATCATGCTGTACGCTTGGATACTGGCGGAACACGCAGCACCAGGCGTTTCGATCGACCGCGCACTGAAAATGCTGTTGCTGCACGATATCGTCGAGATCGACGCCGGAGACCATCCGATCCACGGTCAAGTCGACCACGCCGCGCAAGAAGCCGAAGAACAGGCGGCAGCCGAACGCCTGTTTGGGTTACTGCCGGATGATCAAAAATCAGATTTTATGTCCTTGTGGTACGAATTCGAAGCCGCCGACAGCCCGGACGCCCGCTTTGCAAAGGCCATAGATCGCTTTCAGGCCCCGGTCGGCAATCTTGCCACGGGCGGTGGATCATGGACAGATTACAACGTCACCTACGCCCAGATCGAACAGCGTGTTGGCACCCCGGTACGGCGCGGAGCGCCAGGTCTGTGGGCGTGGCTTCAGCCGCAGCTTGACGCCTTTTTTGCTGCTACAACCAATTCGTAGGCAAAAGAAAAAGAGGCCCAAAGGCCTCTTTCCCCCGTGTTTCAGCAGACGCTCAAACCTTATCACTATCTAACCGTTCAACAAACTTGGCCGCATTTTTGTCGACGGACCCCCCGCCTGCAAGCCACCCGAGCGCTACGATCAATGCCGAAACTAAAACGATATACTTGGCAAACTTCGTCATGAAAAACACTCACATAACAAAAACCTTTAAAAACAAATGCTTTTTATCATGTAGGTTTGCAAAATGACAGTCAGGTTATCCTGACCTTACGACAGCTGTCAGTATCGGCTCTTTCGTTTTCACAAGGCCGGTGGCATCGAGATTTCTCTTGCCCGTGCGGCTGATTTCGTGCTCAACCTCGCAAAACTTTTGTCGAGAACCTCACCGTGCCCCATGCTTATCTGATCCTGTTTCTGGCGGTCATCGCCGAGACCATCGGTACCACGGCCCTGCAGGCCAGCCAGCAGTTCAGCCGCCTCTGGCCGTCTGTTCTGGTCGTTGTCAGCTATGGCATCGCTTTTTATCTTCTGGGTTTGACGCTGAAATTCATGCCGGTTGGCATCGTCTACGCGATCTGGTCCGGCCTTGGCATCGTGTTCATCGCGATCATCGGCTTTATCGTCTTCGGGCAAAGACTGGACTGGCCGGCGGTCCTTGGACTGACGATGATTCTGGCCGGAATTCTGATCATTCACCTGTTTTCCAAGACCGCTGGCCACTGATCACCGGTTAGGGCTGGCCTATTTGGTCAAACCGCGCTATGCGCGCGGCAACTTCCCGTTCAAAGGCTGACCTCTCATGGACCTGCGCAACATCGCAATCATCGCTCACGTGGACCACGGCAAGACGACCCTGGTGGATGAGCTGCTCAAACAATCCGGCGCGTTCCGGGAAAATCAGGCTGTGGCCGAACGCGCCATGGACAGCAATGACCTCGAGCGCGAGCGCGGGATCACCATCCTTGCCAAGGCCACTTCGGTCGAATGGAAAGGCACGCGTATAAACATCGTCGATACCCCCGGCCACGCCGATTTCGGTGGCGAAGTCGAGCGAATCCTCAGCATGGTCGACGGCGTTGTCCTTTTGGTTGACGCAGCCGAAGGCCCGATGCCGCAGACAAAGTTCGTGACCTCGAAGGCGCTAGCTCTGGGCCTGCGTCCCATCGTCGTTCTGAACAAAGTCGACAAGCCCGATGCCGAACCCGACCGGGCGCTGGACGAATGTTTCGACTTGTTCGCCAACCTTGGCGCTGACGACGACCAGCTGGATTTCCCGGCCATGTATGCCTCGGGCCGTTCGGGCTGGGCCGATATGGAGTTGGACGGACCGCGCCAGGACCTGACCGCCCTGTTCGACCTGATCGTCGATCACGTGCCTGCCCCGAAACAGGCCGACATGAAAGACGAGCCCTTCCGGATGCTGGCCACTACGCTGGGCAGCGACCCGTTCATCGGTCGCATCCTGACCGGTCGCGTGGAAAGCGGTACGCTGAAGGCCGGTGACAGCCTCAAAGCGTTGTCGCGCGACGGCACACTGATCGAAAACTTCCGCGCGTCGAAAATCCTGGCCTTCCGCGGTCTGGCCCAACAGCCTATCGACGTCGCCGAAGCGGGTGACATCGTCACCATCGCGGGCATGAGCAAGGCAACAGTGGCCGACTCGCTGGTGTCGCCGCAGGTTGAAGAGGCCCTGCCCGCGCAGCCGATCGATCCGCCGACCATCACCGTGACCTTCGGCATTAACGATTCGCCCTTGGCCGGACGTGACGGCAAAAAAGTGCAGTCGCGTGTGATCCGCGACCGCCTGATGAAAGAGGCTGAATCCAACGTCGCCATCCGCATCACCGACACCCCCGGCGGTGAGGCTTTTGAGGTTGCCGGTCGCGGCGAATTGCAGATGGGCGTTCTGATCGAGAACATGCGCCGCGAAGGGTTCGAACTCAGCATCTCGCGCCCGCAGGTTCTGTTCCGTGACGAGGACGGCCAGCGCATGGAGCCCATCGAAGAGGTCACCATCGACGTGGACGATGAATTCTCGGGCGCCGTGATCGAAAAAATTACAGGTGCACGCAAAGGCGAACTGGCCGAGATGCGCCCCGCCGGCGCTGGCAAAACCCGTATCATCGCACATGTACCCTCTCGTGGTTTGATCGGATATCATGGCGAATTCCTGACGGACACCCGCGGCACCGGCGTGCTGAACCGCGTGTTCCACGGCTGGGCGGCCCACAAAGGCCCGATCCCTGGCCGTCGTGCAGGCGTTCTTATCTCGATGGAGAATGGTCAGGCCGTCGCCTACGCTCTGTGGAACCTGGAAGAGCGTGGCCGCATGTTCGTTGGGCCGCAGGCTGATGTCTATCAGGGTATGGTGATCGGTGAGCATTCGCGGGATAACGACCTTGAGGTTAACCCGCTCAAGGGCAAAAAGCTGACCAACGTACGCGCCAGCGGTTCCGACGACGCGGTCCGGCTGACCCCCCACGTTCAGTTTTCGCTGGAAGAAGCCATCGCGTATATCGACGATGACGAACTGGTCGAAGTAACACCTAACGCAGTACGCCTGCGCAAACGGTTTCTCGATCCGCACGAACGCAAGCGCATGGCAAAATCTGCCTAGAGTTGACTGTGAAATTGTTCACGTTTGTGAAACAATACTTCAACAGAGGCATTTTTACATCCCATTCCAAGCATTGAACGCCAGAACAGCCCGCCAATATGGCGGGCTTTCTTTTTGGTTTCAAGTCACTTTCCCCTTATAGTTGCGCATAATATAAGTCGCTCGCCTTAAGCTCCCCTTGCAATTGCGTCAAAAACTGGATGTAATTAGGGTATAAAGATGGCACGTTTTTTTTTGTAAGCCATGTATCTCCACAGTTGTTGTGAAGAAGTTTGTAACGAGTATTGAAGGAGTGGCGCTATGCGCGTGAAATCCCGTTTATTGTCTATTGTATTTGTTTCGGCAACATTCCCACTGATTACGGCCAGTGCGGCGCTTGCGGAAAGATGTAACACCAAAACAGCTCGTCAGTCAGTATCAACTGATACACTGTGTGGTTGCACAGTCGTTGATACCCGAATGCTGCGCTATATACAGCGGCGTGCTGACTTTGAGGATATTTTGGCAAGGACTCTTGAAAGCTGTCCTGGATTCGCATCTGTTCTGACAGACATTCCAACGGCAACAACAAATTCCTCTGATCGGGATTCTGACGGAAATGGTCAAGGTGAAAACTCTGGCGTTTTCTTCGCCAGTAGCGGAAGCGACGACAACGGCAACGATGGTGGAAACAGTAGCAGTGACAGCGGCGACAACGGCGGCGGCCGCAGCAGCGGTGAAGGCCGCAGCAGTGGTGGTGGCGGCAGCAACGGTGGCGGCGGCAATTCCGGCAGCGGCAACGGCGGCAACAATGGCGGCGGCGGCAATTCTGGCAGCGGCAACGGCGGCAACAACGGCGGCGGGGGCAATTCCGGCAGCGGAAACGGCGGCAACAATGGCGGCGACGGCAATTCCGGCAGCGGCAACGGCGGAAGCAATGGCGGCGGCGGCAATTCCGGTAGCGGCAACGGCGGCAACAATGGCGGCGGTGGCAGCTCCGGTAGTGGCAGTGGCGGAAGCAACAGCGGCGGTGACGGTGGAAACTCGGGCGGTGCCGGTAGTGGCGGCGGTACCGGTGGCGGCAATGCCGGAGGTGCTGGCAGTGGTGGCGTATTCTAATTGAGAACCTGCAGATCAATGCTGCTAAAAATTGATCGGCATAATCTGACCATCTGATTCAGAATCAATACGGCGACTGGTTTGTCGCCCTTGCTATTGTCAAATGATCGGATCCTTGGCCGAGTTTCGGCAAGATAGTTTTAACTACGGCTGTAAACCCCAACCCAACCGCTGGGTTTTCGAGGATTTTGCATTCGGAGGAAAAGGTATCGAGTTGCGGACCATGGTTTGATTTGATTTGTCAGGTTATCCAATACCAAATCACCGGCAGTTGACCGGTAGACAAGTACAGCATGCGCGTTACGCTGCCTGTCCAACACGGTCGCGATCAACAACTTGCTGGGATCCACGCCTGCACGAATCAAATCGCGCTTTTTCAAGAGAGCGAAATCTTCACAATCCCCGCCTTGGGATGTCGGCAGTGCCCATCTCTCCGCAGTACGGTACTGCGACATGTCCGTAACCGTGCGTGTTGTTGCGTTAACCTGGCGGTTGATCCGCTGGACGACCCGCATTTCCTGTTGGCTTGACATAGACGCCGAGGCCTTGGACGAACAAGCCCAGTTGTATTCATGGCAAAGCCCGCGCGCTCCGGTAGGCGGCGCTGACGCTGCCGCTGCCTGGATAAAGCTGCCCTCGCTCGCACCGGCCGCAGTGCCCGCAGCAAAGGCGCTGGTCGCCAACGCAGTTACAACGAATAGTCGTCCCACGGACGTGGCCAACCGCGCATAAACGTCTCTGAAGTCAGTGCTCAACGGTTTCATGCCTGTTCCTCTATTCCAACTATTTCCCGCGATGGCGGTAAAACGGGACCGTAGAGTGCTTTGCATCACTATCAGCGGATGGTGCCGTTTGCGCAATCAGCAGTGACGTTGCAAGCAAAAAAAGGCAGAAATTCGTCCGTCATTTGGACCATTTCTGGCAGAAATATAGGGTTTTTGGTCAAAAAGGGAAAAACGTTATGCAGTCCTTTCACCCAATTTCCACCATAAGTATTTGATAAATTTTACTTGTTTGCAAGAATTTTAGGCCAGAAAGCCTATTATGGCGTCTGACCTTTCTATTGGCTGAAACCCGCCCAGCTAAACAGAAATTGGCGCAAGTTTGCCAATTCGGCTTTATTCCGTGATCTCCACCACAACCAGTTCTCGTTCGCTGGCACCACGCGCGTGATCCAACGCTTGCTGATATTCCGGGGATTCGTAGCACTCCACCGCAGCCTCAACCGAGGGGAACCGGGCCACGACATTGCGCGGCCGCTCTTTGCCTTCAAGCTGAACATAACGCGCTGCGCGGGCGATGAACTCACCCCCGTGCTTGGCAATCGCCGGACCAGCTAGCTCAGCGTACTTTCCATAGGCCTCGTTATCGGTAACGGTGACGTGGGCGATCCAGAGTGCGGGCATGTTATCCTCCCAATACTTGTTCAGCGGCTTTGATCGCCGCATCGGAATTTGAGGCATCACGACCACCGCCCTGCGCCATGTCGGGGCGTCCGCCGCCGCCTTTGCCACCCAGTTCAACAACTGCGGCCCGAACCAGATCAACGGCCGAGACCTTGTCCGTCAGGTCCGTCGTCACACCGGCCGCAACGGCGGCCTTGCCACCGGCATCGGCAATCAACAGCACCGCGCCCGAGCCCAACCGGCTTTTGTGTTCGTCGATCAACGCGGGCAGGTCTTTACCGGAAACGCCGCTCAGCACCTGCGCCAGGAAGGGTACTCCGTTCACATCGCGGGCCTCGGCACCGCCCTGCCCTGAGCCGCCAGCCATCGCCAGATCGCGGCGCAGTTGCGCCACTTCGTTTTGCAAGGCCTTGCGTTCATCCAGCAATGACTTGACCCGGCTAACCACGTCGTCCGGCTGTGCTTTCAATTCTGACGCAATCTGACCAAGCCTTTGATCTTGCGCCGAAAGGTGGCGGAACGCCTCGTCACCGGTCAGCGCTTCGATCCGCCGCACACCGGCACTGCTGGCGCTGTCACCCAGCACGACAAAAGTGCCGATATCCCCGGTCTGACGCACATGCGTCCCGCCACACAGCTCGATCGACCATGTGTCGCCGTCGTGCCCTTTACCGGTCGGGGCCTTGCCCATCGAGACAACGCGAACCGCGTCGCCGTATTTCTCACCGAACAGGGCCTGAGCACCCAGTTCCCGCGCATCGTCCGGCGTCATGATCCGGGTTTCAACGGTCGAGTTCTGGCGGATGAACTCGTTCACCTCGCGTTCGACCTTCTGGATTTCCTTGGGGCTCAGCGCCTTGGAATGGCTGAAGTCGAACCGCAGCCGGTCTGGCGCGTTCAGCGACCCGCGCTGTGCAACGTGATCACCCAGCGTTTCACGCAGCGCCTCGTGCAGCAGGTGAGTGGCCGAGTGGTTGGCGCGGATCGCGGTACGGCGCGCGTGATCGACAGAAAGCTCGACCGAGTCACCCTTCGACAACGTTCCCTGGCTGACCGTTACACGATGCGCATAGACCTTGCCTTCGGCAAACTTACGCGTGTCTTCAACCTGCGCCACGTCCTGCATGTTCTCGAGGCGCCGGACTTCACCGGTATCGCCGACCTGACCACCGGCTTCGCCGTAGAAAGGCGTCTGGTTGACGACAACCCAGCCGGTGCCCCCCTGTTCGATCTTATCGACCAGAGCACCGTCAACTACCAGCGCGGCCACTTGCCCTTCGGCTTTTTCGGTATCGTAGCCAAGGAAATCCGTGGCTCCGGCCTCATCCAGAACGTCGAACCAAACAGCCTGATCCGCAGATTCGCCCGAACCGGCCCATGCGGCGCGCGCCTTGGCTTTTTGTTCGGCCATGGCGGCATCGAAACCATCCGTGTCCACCGTCAGGCCCTTTTCGCGCAGCGCATCCTGCGTCAGGTCCAGCGGGAACCCGTATGTGTCGTACAGTTTGAATGCTGCATCACCAGACAAGGCCGCACCTTCGGACAGGCCCGTGACTTCGTCATCCAGAAGCTTCAGACCTCGATCCAAGGTCTGCTTGAAGCGTGTCTCTTCCAACAGAAGGGTTTCTTCGATCAACGCCTGCGCCTGACCCAGTTCCGAATACTGCGCGCCCATCAGTTGTACTAGCGTTGGCACCAGACGGTGCATCACCGGATCTTTCGCGCCCAACAGGTGTGCGTGGCGCATGGCCCGACGCATGATCCGGCGCAGAACATAGCCGCGCCCATCGTTGCTGGGCATCACCCCGTCCGCAATCAGGAACGAAGTCGAGCGCAAGTGATCCGCGATAACCCGATGGTGGACGTTCTGGTCTCCATATGGATCAACGCCAGTTGCGTCCGCCGACGCCTCGATCAGCGTCTTGAACAAATCGGTATCATAGTTGTCATGGCTGCCCTGCAGCAGCGCGCCGATCCGCTCCAGACCCATGCCGGTGTCGATCGACTGCATGTCGAGTTCGACCATCGAGCCGTCCTCGAACTGTTCGTTCTGCATGAAAACGATGTTCCAGATTTCGATAAACCGGTCGCCATCTTCCTCGGCCGAACCCGGAGGGCCACCCCAGATGTGGTCGCCATGGTCATAGAAAATTTCCGTGCACGGGCCGCAAGGACCGGTCGGACCCATCTGCCAGAAGTTGTCATTGGTTGCGATGCGGATGATCCGGTCTTCGGGAACGCCAACCTTTTTCCAGATCTCAAATGCCTCGTCATCGGTGTGATAGACCGTGGTCAGCAGGCGGCTTTTATCGATGCCGAATTCCTTGGTGATCAACTCCCACGCAAACGGGATCGCGTCCTTCTTGAAATAATCACCGAACGAGAAGTTCCCCAGCATCTCAAAGAATGTGTGATGCCGTGCGGTGTAGCCGACGTTGTCCAGGTCGTTATGTTTGCCACCGGCACGAACGCATTTCTGGGCCGTGGTCGCACGCTGATAGTCGCGGGTTTCTACTCCGGTAAACAGGTTCTTGAACTGCACCATGCCCGAGTTCACGAACATCAGCGTCGGGTCATTGCGCGGGACCAGAGGGCTGGACGCCACCACCTCATGCCCCTGCTTGGCAAAGTAGTTCAGAAAGGTCGATCGGATATCGTTCAGCGTGGGCATAAGCTTCTCTCAGCGCGCAATCATATTGTGTTGAAACGGGTTTATCCCCGTCCCCGCGGATAGTCCACAGCATTGGGGGTGCCGAACGAAACAAGGCGGCCCATTGGACCGCCTTGCCTTTAGAATTCTTCTATAGCCTTAGGCTTCGAGGATATCGTCATCTTCGGCAGCGCCCGGCGGCATGTCAAACTCCAGCCCGTGTGCAGCACGAATCTTGTCTTCAATCTCAAGCGCGGCACGGCTGTTGTCGCGCAGGTACTGCTTGGCGTTCTCACGCCCCTGCCCGATCCGCTCGTCGCCATAGCTGAACCACGAGCCGGATTTCTCAACCACACCGGCCTTAACGCCCAGATCCAGCAGCTCACCCATTTTGCTGATGCCTTCGCCATACATAATGTCGAATTCCACCTGCTTGAACGGCGGCGCCACCTTGTTCTTTACGACCTTGACGCGGGTCTGGTTGCCGACCACTTCATCGCGGTCCTTGATCGCACCGATCCGGCGGATGTCCAGCCGGACCGAGCTGTAGAATTTCAGCGCATTACCACCAGTCGTGGTTTCCGGGCTGCCGAACATTACGCCGATCTTCATCCGAATCTGGTTGATGAAGATGACCATGCAGTTCGAACGGCTGATCGAACCGGTCAGTTTGCGCATCGCCTGGCTCATCAGGCGGGCCTGAACACCGACGTTGCTGTCGCCCATGTCGCCCTCAAGCTCGGATTTCGGCGTCAGCGCCGCCACCGAGTCGACCACGACCATGTTCACCGCACCCGACCGCACTAGCGTGTCGGTAATTTCAAGCGCTTGCTCGCCGGTGTCGGGCTGCGAGATCAGCAGTTCATCCAGATCAACACCCAACTTGCGGGCATATTGCGGGTCCAGCGCATGTTCCGCGTCAACGAACGCACAAACACCGCCGCGTTTCTGCTGTTCTGCAATGCAATGCAGCGTTAGAGTGGTTTTACCCGAGCTTTCAGGCCCGTAAATCTCAACAATCCGGCCCATCGGCAGACCGCCGATCCCCAGCGCAATGTCCAGACCCAGTGAACCGGTCGAGCTGGCATCAATATCCTGCTTGGCATCCTCGCCCAGCTTCATGATCGAGCCCTTGCCGAACTGCCGTTCAATCTGCGCCAACGCGCTGTCGAGCGCCTTTTGCTTGTCTGCGTTTTTCTTGTCGCTCATCGTCAGAAGATCCGCCATTGTCCTGTCGCCTTCCCTTTTGTCACACCCTTGAACGGGCGGCAATCGCTGCTTTGTTCGCCTCTTGTTCCTTATGAGACCAAAAAGAGAACATTTCAACTAAAACTTACAATACTTACTGTTCAGCAATTGTGTTAAAGAGTCGTTTACGCCAATCTGCGACAGTAACAAAGATTGGCAAAGGGCAACTAAATGCTTGTTTTCTATAAGGAACGCCTTGCGTTTCTGGCCGTTCCCAAAACAGGCAGCACAGCATATCACACCGCCCTACGCGACCGCGCCGACTTTGTCGTAACCGGTCCGCCGGATCTGAAACACGCCCCAGTGCGGCGCTATGACCGTTTTTTTCAGAACATCTTTCGGAAAATGTACGACACCGAAATGGAAATCATGGCGGTCGTACGCGAACCGATCGATTGGCTGGGCAGCTGGTACAAGTTCCGCAGCCGGGATGACCGGATCGGGCATCCACATTCCACCCGTGACCTGAGCTTTGATGACTTTGTGCAAGCCTATATGCAAAACCCCCGTCCTGAATTTGCCGATATAGGCAGCCAGAGTCAGTTCTTCCGCACCCGGAGCAACGGCTTTGGCGCCAGCCATGTCTTTAAGTATGAAAACCAGGACAAGATTCTGGATTTCCTGCAAGACCGGCTGAACATGCAGATCGACCTGAAACGGGAGAACGTCTCACCCCATCGCGAACTGCTTCTAACACCCGAGACGGAAACCAAATTTCGCAAACGGCACGCGGCCGAGTTCACCTGCCATGATGCGGCACTTTAGTTGATCTGCTGAAACACCGCCTCAGTCAGTTGGTTCAGCGAGAAGGGCTTGGGCAGGAAGGTGGAATTCGGGATCTCCGGGCCTGAATCGCCGAAAGCTCCCTCGGTGTAGCCGGACATGAAGATCACCCTTGTATCCGGACGCGCCTCCATCGCCTTGCGCACCCAGGTCGGCCCGTCCATGCCTGGCATGACCACATCGGTGACAAAAACGTCGACATTCAGCGCGCCGTCCTCCAGCAGACGCAGCGCCTCTTCCGCCGACTCGGCCTCGAGCACGGTATAGCCTTTCAACCGCAGCGCACGTGTCGCAAAAGCGCGTACCGGAGCCTCGTCTTCGACCAGCAAAACAACGCCTTCGCCCTTACGGGAAGTTTGCGGGTCGGCGGCGGGAATTGCGTCGCGTTGGGCTTCTGGTGAGGCGACAGACACAGGCAGATAAACGATGAATTCCGTCCCGTGCCCCTGAACGCTGTCGACAAAAATGAAACCACCCGTTTGCTTGACGATTCCGTAGACCGTCGACAACCCCAGACCGGTGCCTTCCCCGGTGCGTTTGGTCGTATAGAACGGTTCGAACACCTTTTGCTGCTTTTCCAAGGGTATACCGACGCCGCTATCGATCACCTTAACGGTGACGTACTCGCCGGGCTGAACCGTAGCGCGGTCACGCGTGAGAGGGTCGTTCAGCACCACAACCTCGGTCTCGATCCGCACCTCGCCGCCATGGGGCATAGCATCACGGGCGTTGACCACGAGGTTCATCAGCACCTGTTCCAGCTGCCGTTTATCCGCCCGAACGGGTTTCAACACCGGGTCGTGGCTAAGGATCAGGCGGACTTTCTCGCCCACCAACCGATTCAGCAAGTGGATCAAATCCGAGATCGTATCGCGAAGATCCAGCACCTCAGGCTGCAGCGTCTGTTTTCGCGAAAACGCCAGCAACTGACTAACCAGAGCGGCCGCCCGGTTGGCGTTCTGGTTGATCTGCACAAGGTCCCCATAGTTCGGGTCATTCTGGTCATGCCGCAGCAACAGCAGGTCGCAATGCCCCGAAATGGCCGTTAGAAGGTTGTTGAAATCATGGGCGACGCCGCCAGCCAGTTGCCCGACCGCCTGCATCTTTTGCCCCTGCACGAACTGCGCCTCGAGCGTCTTGAGTTCGGTGGCGTCGTTCAACACCGCAATCAGCTGAACCTGCCCGTCATTCACAACTCGGTTCAGCGTGACCTGAACAAACACTTCTTTGTCCTGCCGGGTCAGACGCAGGAACTCGGACCGCAGCGCCGGTTCCTGAGCCGCCGTGCGCGACAGCCAATCCAAAATCGGATAGCCGAGCCCGTGCATGATCTGGTCGGCATTGGTTTCTCCGGGATCGATATCCCCGATCAGTTTCACCGCCAGACGGTTGGCCTCGAGAATCCTTCCGTCAGGCGCAAGGCGCACGATGGGCACCGGCAACTCGGCAAAGGACGCGCCACTGCTGACATGCCCCACTGCCTCTGTCGGCAGCAAGAGCAGGTCACGCACGGTGCCGGACCGGTTGAGTTCGCACACGGCGGCAGAGACGGCGCCATTTGCCGTCTGGATCTGCACGATTTCGCCTTTTGGGCCAGGGGCGTTGGATAGGACATCTTGCAGCGTATGTGGCCTTTGCCCCAGCAAATGGGCCGCCGCAACGTTGACCCGCAGCAATGTACCGTTGCGACCTTCGGTTAAAACGGGAACGGCAACCTCGTCCCATTGCCCTGGGGTATCCAGATGAAACCGCCAGCAGTACTGACCATTGCCGACATCGAACACAGAAACCGGTACTGTTGATCCAACGGTCACAATGTCTTCGCGCGCTTTGCCGTAAATCTCTGCCTTCGATTGTAGCCGCAACAGAATCGCCGCTGGATTTGCGAACGTGGACTTCAGGCAGTATTCCAACCGCCCGCCCGGGGTGGCATGAAACTTGTTTCGCGCCTCAGTGTTGACGGCCAGAATTTCACCCTGAGTATTTGCGATCACACAAGGAAACAGATCCTGTTCCGCAAAAACCGCCATAGTTTTCACCGCCTGCTGCGCCAGATAATCCACGATCTTTCCCCGCAGCACCACAAGGAAACTCGTTGCCAGCAGCGATACACCCGCCACAACAACTCCGGTGTGCCATAGCCGGGGTACAAGCCCCATAACGGGCGAAAGGCTCAACAGCACGCCGATCAAGACCAGAGGAGCTAGTCGCAAACCGGTCGGGGCATTTTGATAGGACGGATCAGAAAAAACTTCCGTAGTGTCAGTCATAAACAACTCAGGTCAGTGGGCTTTCACGCAGTCAGCCCAAGTAAGGTTAATGCCCGTTTAAAAACTAGCACTCTCCTTTAAGTTGCTATGACCTGTCGCGCTATCGCGTCAAGTGTGATGTGAAGAATCCGTCCGTGCCGTGGGAGACAAGCCACGATTTCCGAAAAACCTCGGTCCAAACCGGATTCTTACGCAGGAAAGCATCGACAACATTTCCGTTTTCGTCGTCCAACATCGAACAAGTCGCATAGGCCAGAATACCACCTGGAGCGATCACCGGTGACAGCTGTGCCAGAATAGCGGCCTGAATACTCGACAATTCCTGCAGGCGGCTTTCGGTCAGCGCCCATTTCCCTGCCGGAGCCCGCCGCCACGATCCGCTGCCTGAACACGGCGCATCCGCAAGGATGATATCGAACGGGGCCCGTTGAGCGATATCTTTCGTTGCCAGAATCTCGACCCGCGCGCCGGCCCTCTCGGCCCGTGCCGGAAGGTCCCGCATCCGTGTAGCGTTCACGTCATGGGCAAAAACCGAGACACCTTTTCGCGCGGCCAGGGCCAGAGACTTACCGCCGCCGCCCGCGCAATAATCCAGCACGCGCATCCCCGGACGCAAATCCAAGGCCGCAACAACAGCCTGACTGGCCGCATCCTGAAGCTCGACCAGCCCGTCCGCATAGGCCCGGCTTTGCGCGATCTTGCGCGCGCCTTCAGTGACCTCCAACGCTGTGTCACAGGCAGGATGAGCGGCGGTGATGATACCGTCGGCGGCCAGCGCCTCGATTGCCTTGGGGACGTCCGCCTTGATCAGATTGACCCGCAAATGCACCGGCGCGCGGCTTTGCAGGGCCTTTGCAACCGAAACCGCCTGATCTCCCAGCGAAGTTTCAAACCGGGGCCAGAGCCAATCGGGGATATCATACTGTTCGGCCTTGGAGGCGAAATCGCACCCGACCTCATTATCAGTCAAAACCTCGGGCGCGTGGCGGGTGCCCGAGAACAATTCCTCCAACGACTCACCAGATGCACGCACGGCACCGATCATCAGGCCACGCCCGGTCTCGGCCCCTCCGAGCGCCGCATAAGATCGTTTGCACCGCAATGCAGTGAACACATGATCGCGGACCGCAGCCCGATCCTTGGACCCGGCGAACCGGCTGCGGCGAGCCCAGTTGGTCAGGGATTTCTCGACAGGCGCGCCCGCAAGAATCTCATCAAGGATTTCTATCGAAGCCTGAATACGTGCGGCCGGGGTCATGATCTCTTCCGATGCTTAAAATTTGACTATTGCCATAGCCAGAAATGCAAAACGGCGCCCTGATCCGGGCGCCGCAAACCTTGAAACCCGGGGTTACATAACCCGGTAGTTCGGACTTTCGCGGGTGATCTGCACGTCATGCACGTGGCTTTCCTTCAGACCCGCACCGGTGATTTTGACAAAGCTGCAGTTCTTGCGCATTTCCTCAACCGTTGCGCACCCGGTGTAGCCCATCGCCGCGCGCAGACCGCCGACCAACTGATGCACCACTGCGCTGGCCGAGCCTTTGTAAGGCACTTGCCCCTCGATCCCTTCGGGCACCAGCTTGTCGTTTGCCGCGTCCTTTTGGAAGTAGCGATCCGCCGAGCCGCGCGCCATGGCGCCGAGGCTGCCCATACCGCGATAAGATTTGAAGGAACGCCCCTGATAAAGGATCACCTCGCCCGGGCTTTCATCGGTGCCCGCAATCATCGAACCGACCATCGCACAGGACGCACCCGCCGCGATCGCCTTGGCGAAATCGCCCGAGAATTTGATCCCGCCGTCCGCGATCACCGGCACATCCCCGGCTGCGGACGCACAATCCATGATCGCGGTCAGCTGAGGTACGCCGACACCAGCAACCATACGCGTGGTGCAGATCGAGCCCGGCCCGATGCCGACCTTGATGGCATCTGCGCCCGCGTCGATCAGCGCCTTGGTGGCATCACCAGTTGCGACGTTGCCCGCGATGATCTGAACTTCATTCGACAGCGATTTAACACGCTTTACCGCATCCAGAACGCCCTGAGAGTGGCCGTGCGCGGTATCAACAACAATGATATCAACGCCGGAATCGACCAACTGCTCGGACCGCTCAAAACCAGCGTCACCAACCGAAGTTGCCGCTGCAACGCGCAGGCGGCCCAGCGGGTCCTTGCAGGCGGTCGGGTTCAGCACGGCCTGTTCCGTATCTTTCAGCGTCAGCAGACCGGTCAGCTTGCCCGCTCCGTCAACAACCAACAATTTTTCGATCCGGCGCGCCTTCATCAGGCTCTTGGCCTCTTCCAGATCGGCCGGCTCCTGCAACATGGCCAGATTGTCAGTGGTCATCATCGCCCGGATCGGCTGGTCATCCGAGGTTGCAAAGCGCATATCCCGGTTGGTCACGATGCCGACCACGCGGCCCTCTTCGTCAACCACGGGAAAGCCGGTGAAGTTGTAGCGATCAACCAGAGCCTTGGCGTCCGCCAGCGTCTGATCCGCGCGTAGTGTAACTGGGTTGTAGACGATACCCGATTCAAAGCGTTTGACCCGACGAACCTCGCGCGACTGCTCTTCGACTGTCAGGTTCTTGTGAATGACGCCAATGCCTCCGGCCTGAGCCATCGCAATGGCCATGCGCGCCTCGGTCACCGTATCCATGGCTGAGCTCAGCAGTGGGATGTTCATGCTGATTGCCCGCGTCACACGCGTGCTTGTATCCGCCGTCGCCGGCAGCACCGACGAGGACGCCGGAACCAAGAGAACATCGTCAAAGGTAAGTGCCTCACGAATCTGCATCTGCTAACCCCATGCAAAAGCCCGTTTGGCGGTGACCCTATTACATGGATTTAAGGCAAGGAAAAGCCCCAGAGCTCAACTAGTTTTCTCCTGCGGGCCGTTACTGCAATAAAAAACGACGCAACCCGTACAAAACGTGCCGCTGAATGCCCTTTCCCTTTGCGCGCAAACCCATATCTTGCCCGGCATACGCGCGAATACAAAAGGCAGGCCAGATATGACCACCGAACCCCTTGTTGTCTTTACTCCCTCGGGCAAACGCGGGCATTTCCCCGTCGGCACCCCGGTTCTAACCGCCGCCCGACAGCTGGGCGTCGATCTGGATTCGGTTTGTGGTGGGCGCGGGATTTGTTCGAAATGTCAGATCACCCCCAGCTATGGTGAGTTTCCCAAGCACGGCGTGACCGTATCCGAGGGTGCGCTGAGCGAATGGAACGCGGTCGAGCAACGCTATGACGACAAGCGCGGGCTGAAGCCGGGCCGTCGTCTGGGCTGTCAGGCCACCGTTCAGGGCGACATCGTGATCGACGTACCGCCCGAAAGCCAGGTGCACCGTCAGGTCGTTCGCAAGGCCGCGGCTGCACGCGCCATCATCATGGACCCGGCGACCCGTCTGTATTTCGTGGTGGTCGAAGAACCCGACATGCACTCGCCCACCGGCGATCTGGAAAGGCTTGAGCGCGCTCTGTGCGCGCAATGGGAGATTGAAGCCGTCACCGCAGACCTGTCACTGATGGCAAAGCTGCAGCCCGTTCTGCGAAAAGGCAAATGGGAGGTCACCGTAGCTGTCCACAAGGGTCACAAGGACACCGTTGGCCGCATCGTGGAAATCTGGCCCGGCCTGCATGAACGCGGACTGTACGGTCTGGCCATTGACCTAGGCTCAACCACTATCGCGGCGCACCTGACCGATCTGGAAACAGGTGAGGTCAAGGCGTCCTCGGGCCTGATGAACCCGCAAATTCGATTCGGCGAAGACCTGATGAGCCGTGTCTCTTACGCGATGATGAACCCCGGCGGTGATCAGGAGATGACCAAGGCCGTGCGCGAAGCGATCAACGATCTGACCGTTTCCATCGCCGAAGAGGCTGGGATCGATTCCGAACTAATCGTCGAGACCGTGTTTGTCTGCAACCCGGTCATGCACCACCTGCTGCTGGGCTTGGATCCCGTTGAGCTGGGTCAGGCTCCGTTTGCGCTGGCGACCTCGGAAAGCGTATCCCTGCCCGCGCGTGAGATGGACCTGTCCAAGATGAACCCGCGCGCGCAGATCTATATTCTGCCCTGTATCGCGGGCCACGTTGGGGCTGACTGTGCCGCGGTGGCACTGTCGGAAGAACCCGGCAAGTCCGAAGACCTCGTGCTGATCGTAGACGTGGGCACCAACGCCGAGATTTTGCTGGGTAACACACAGCGCGTTCTGGCATGTTCCTCGCCCACCGGCCCGGCGTTCGAAGGTGCTCAGATCAGTTCCGGTCAGCGCGCCGCGCCCGGTGCCATTGAACGGATCGAGATCAACCCCGAGACCAAAGAACCCCGTTTCCGCGTGATAGGGTCCGAGAAATGGTCCGACGAGGAAGGCTTTGATCAGGACGTTGCCACAACCGGCATCACCGGCATTTGTGGTTCAGGCATCATCGAGGCTGTGGCCGAAATGCGTATCGCTGGCTTGCTGGACGAAAGCGGCCTGATCGGATCGGCCACACAAACTGGCACCGACCGCTGCGTGCCCGAAGGCCGCACCCACGCCTACCTGATCCACGATGCAAGCGCCGAAGGCGGCCCGCGCATCACCGTGACCCAAGGCGACATCCGCGCTATCCAGTTGGCCAAGTCGGCTCTTTACGCCGGTGCGCGGCTGCTGATGGACGTGATGGAGGTCGACAAGGTCGATCGCGTTGTTCTGGCCGGGGCGTTCGGAGCCCATATCTCGACCAAGCACGCGATGGTTCTGGGCATGATCCCGGACGCGCCGCTGGATAAGGTCTCCAGCGCGGGCAACGCGGCAGGCACCGGCGCCCGGATCGCTCTGTGCAACAACGGAGCCCGGACCGAGATCGAACGCGTTGTGCGCGAGATTACCAAGGTCGAAACCGCTATCGAGCCCAAGTTCCAGGATCATTTCGTCGCCGCCAACGCGATACCGCACAAAACCGATCCATTCCCGGAACTGGCGCAGGTGGTCACCCTGCCCGCGCCCTCGTTCAACACCGGCGGGGATGAGGAAAAATCTGGCCGCCGTCGCCGCAGGAGGTCATAGTCTCCCCAACCACGGGGGCAAATATGACGTCAGCAAACGAAGAACAGGCAGAATACTGGGGCCAGTCTGAGAACGGCGCCAAATGGCTGACCTATGAAAACCAGCTGGACCATGCCTTTGACCCTGTTCTTGATCTGGTTCTGGATCGTGCCCGGCTTGCGCCGGGCATGACCGTTCTGGACATCGGCTGCGGTACCGGCATTAGTACGCTTGCCGCCGCCCGCAAGGTCGGGTCAAACGGTCGCGTTCTGGCGGCTGACATTTCGCAACCCTTTCTGGATAGGGCCGCCACCCGCGCCGCTGATCAGGGCCTTGGCAACCTTAATTTCCAGTTCGCCGATGCGCAGACCTTTGAATTTCCACCTGATCAGATGGATGCCGCAATCTCGCGCTTCGGTGTCATGTTCTTTGAAGATTCAGTTGCAGCTTTTGCCAATATCGCCAAGGCGCTGAAGCCCGGAGGGCAGATGACCTTCGCCGCTTGGGGACCTCTGGACGTCAACCCTTGGTTCAAATTGCCCCATATCGCCGCCGTCAAGCGTCTGGGGCATCCCCCGCGCGTGGACCGATATGCGCCCGGCCCTCTGGCGTTTCACGATCTGGATCACGTGGCCGGTATGATGGCACAAGCCGGGCTGACGGACGTAACGGCCAAAGCAGTGACCCTGAAACTGCCGGGATACGGCGGCGTCGAGGGCTCTGCGGCCCTGTGCGCACGAGTCGGCCCTGCGGCGCGTGTGATCGCACATTTTGAGGGTGATGAAGACGACTTTGAGGCCATTCAGAGCGCTGTCGCCAAAGAGTTCCAGCGCTTTCTGTCCGACACGGGTTTTCACATTCCCGCAGTCATCAACCTGTATCAGGCGCTTCGGTCAGAATAGCCCAGCAGAGCTACGGACCGCACACCTGAAACAGAAAAAATCTTTTTTGATAGCTTAGCCCTAAAGTTCAGGAAGGTTGTTTTTGCGAAACTTGTCGGAAATGAACACAGCATTCCCGAACCGTCGCTGCCCGTTTCGGACCGAACGAAAGAAGAAACTATTGCACTTCTTATAGTTCTGCCGATCCAATTCTTTCCACAGGTTCAGAAGCAGCGTGCAGTCCTCATAATGCGGCGTGGCGGGCCATTCGAACATGATCATGTCGATCCGCTGTTCGGACAGCATCCGCTCTGCGCCCTTGAAGATATTCAGCTCAGACCCCTTCGCATTGATCTTCATGCAAGAAACCCGGTCGATTCCGTTTTCCTCGCAGAACTGGTCTAAAGTGTTTAGCTCGACCTCAATCGAGGTATCTAAGACGGCCTCAGGATGTTGCCCCAGTGCAGAAGCGTTCATCGAAAGCAGAGTGGACGTACCAAGTCTTGCCGTCACGGAAAATTCGGATCTGCCAGTCTGATTGCGCAGAGCCTGCCCGACAACGATCATGTTTTTGAAGGATTGAGACCGGTCAGTGACAAAGACTGCCTGTTGAGGAAGTGGCTCAAGCAGGTATCACTAACAATTCGGAAAACTTCGGATCAAGTGACGCGCATTCGTTCCCCGGTTGACGCCGATATCGAAAACCACACCCGAGTGATCTGCGACCGCAGGCAGCCGCGCCACTGCGCCTACCGGACCACCTTTTTCCACAACACCCTAGCGCGCCGAGACAGATCAATTTTGATGTAAATCAACCATTTGGAGCGGGTAGCGGGAATCGAACCCGCGCGTTCAGCTTGGGAAGCTGACAGGCTACCATTACATCATACCCGCCGCGTAGCGTTGGATAGCACCGCCCGCCGAACGACTTCAAGCGCCTATCCGAGGTGCAGGGCAATTACTCGGTCCGGGCCCGCAAGCTTTCGATCAGAGACTGATCCACATCCAAGGCTTCGCAGGCCGCGTCCAGCGTCCGCCTGTCCAGATGTTGCGGGCTGAGGTCGATATCCTCGGAAAACGCATCAACGATCGCCTGCATTGCGTTGATTCTGGCGTATTTTTTATTGTTCGCCGGAATGACGTGCCAAGGCGCGACTTCGGTTGAAGTCCGCGCCAACATTTCGTCCACGGCCACTTCAGCCTCTGCCCACCGCTCACGGTTGCGGAAATCCTCATAGGTAAGTTTCCACCGTTTCATCGGATTACGCAGACGCTCGGTGAAGCGCTCCATCTGCTCTTCCGGAGAGATGTGGAAGAATAACTTCACGATCCGGGTGCCGTCATCAACCAGCATTCGTTCGAAATCGTTGATTTCGCGATACCCGGCCCGCCAGCGTTCTTCCGGTGTGAACTTTTCAAGCCGCTCGACCAGAACGCGACCGTACCAGCTGCGGTCAAAGGCCGAGATGGCTCCTTCAGGAGGCAACCTCTCCCAGAACCGAAGCAGGTAGTGACGGTTCAGGTAGTAGTTGCGCGGCGCGCCAATTGGCCAGACCTTGAAACTGCGCGGGTCCAGTGCCTGACTGATCCGGCGGATCGTGCCACCCTTGCCTGCCGCGTCCCAGCCTTCAAAGACCAGCACGCCTTTTACGCCATGAAAAAGAAAGGCCTGCTGAATCAGCGCCAGTTGCGCCTGGAGATCGACAAGCTTTTCGAAATAATCCTGCTTACTCAGGCGCTTGCTCAGGTCGGCATCCGCCAACTTCGGAGGGTAATGTTTGCTCATAAAAACACCTGATTTTTGTTGCGAGGGTCATGCTATTGTCGCAAGCCCGATTTTAGCCGGCATTGATCAGGGTCAAAACGACAAAGGCCGGGCACATGGCCCGGCCTTTGATCATACTGTGGCAGAGATCAAGCGCGACGGCGACGTCCACCGCCGCGACGACCACCCGCACCACCGGCGGCAGCGGCCTCTTCAGGCGATTTGTTGAACTTGATCCACGCACCACCATGCGGGTCGTTGTTGGTCAGCAGGTTGGCGGCACGGATGGCCTCCATTTCCTTGCCTGCGCGCGGCAGGGTCGAACCCAGGCCGAACATCTGAACGAATGCTTCGTCGTCCATGCCCTCGGGCAGGATGATGCCAGCGGCAGCCACCGCTTCTTTTTTCTCGGCAATCTTCTTCTGCGTCACCGGCAGAGCCACCGGATTCATGATCGCCGAGGTCATGCCAGCGCCCATTGCCATCGGCAGGAAGGCGTTGTTGATGCCATGGCGGTTCGGCAGACCGAACGAGATGTTGGACGCACCGCAAGTGGTGTTCACGCCCAGCTCTTCACGCAGACGACGGACCAGGGCGAAAACCTGCTGGCCAGCGGTTGCCATGGCGCCGATCGGCATAACAAGCGGGTCAACAACGATGTCATGCGCGGGGATTCCGAAATCTGCAGCACGCTCAACGATCTTCTTGGCTACGTCGAAACGGACATCGGGGTCTTCCGAGATACCGGTGTCGTCATTCGAGATCGCAACAACCGGAACGTTGTATTTCTTGACCAACGGCAGAACCAGTTCCAGACGCTCTTCTTCACCGGTAACCGAGTTCAGCAGCGGACGGCCCTCTGCGGCTGCCAGACCGGCTTCCAAAGCACCCGGAACCGACGAGTCAATGCACAGCGGCACGTCGACCAGACCTTGCACCAGCTCAACGATCTTGGTCATCAGCGGCGGCTCGGTCTCGTTCGGGTTGGGGTTCGAGTTGTACACAACACCCGCGTTGATATCCAGAACGGTTGCGCCTGCTGCGACCTGCGCGACGGCGTCTTTCTCGACGGTCGAGAAATCGCCCGCTTCCAGTTCAGCGGCCAGTTTCTTACGACCAGTTGGGTTAATCCGCTCACCGATCACGCAGAACGGTTCGTCAAAGCCCAGGACGGCAGTTTTTGTTTTTGATTCTACGACTGTACGGGTCATGTCCGATCCTTAGGAGTTTACAGGCTTTGCCGAAGCGCCGCCGTTGTTGATTGCCCAGTTGGCGTTGGTCTTGATACCGCCGAGTGGGAAGAAATGCACGTTGGTGATGTTGAAATCCGGGTTGGCCGCCTTGTGGTTGGCCAGTTCGGTCAAAACATCGGTTGGCTCATAGGGCAGCAGTAGCTTGGACACGTCCATGGCGCGCTTCTGCAGAACCTTCAGCGATGGGCCAACGCCACAGGCGATGGCGAATTTGATAAGGGTCTGCAGCTTGGCCGGACCCGCGATACCGATGTGGATCGGCAAGTCGATGCCCGCTTCTTTCAGGCTGTCGGCCCATGCGATGATCGGCTTGGCGTCGAAGGCGAACTGGGTCGCCAGAGCCATTTCCGCATCAGTGGTTTCCGAGAATTGTTGTTTCCAGCGCAGCGCGTCGTCAACGTTCTTGGTCGAACCGTCAGGATCAATGTCCTTGTTGCCCTCAGGGTGGCCCGCAACGTGCAGACGCTTGAAGCCTGCCTTGTCGAACAGACCGGTCTCCAGCAGTTGCATCGAGCTGTCGAATTCGCCGTGTGGCTTGGCGACACCACCTGCCAGCAGCAGTGCCTGATCTACACCTGCTTCGCCCTGATACATGGAGATCCAGTTCTCCAGCGTCGCCGCATCCTTGATGATACGCGACGGGAAGTGCGGCATGACCGGATAGCCTTCGGCCGCGATCCGCTTGGCGGTCTTGACCATGTCCTCAATCGGGGTGCCCTCGATATGGGCGATGTAGACACGGGTGCCTTCGGGCAGCAGCGCGCGGAAGTCTTCGACTTTCTCGGCGGTACGCGGCATCACCTCGATCGAATAGCCCTGCAAAAAGGCTTCGACGGTCGGGTTCACCGGGGCCTTTTCGGCCGCGTCACGTTTCTTGAAGTTCAGCAAAGCCATAGTGGCCTCCCATTAAAAACTGGGGCTTAAGCCCAACCGTCATTGGCGATCAGTGCCTTGATGCGTTCCTGATCGTATTCAGTTTCCAGACGCACGGCTTCTGCCTCAGCGATCTCGGACGGGTCGCCCTCAACCGCGAAAGGTTCTGCTTTGCGCCATTCGGCCAGATAGGCATCACTGTCTTTGGCGTTCACCTTCATGGCAGCTCGGTCGATCGCTTGCTCGAACCGCTCCTCCAATTGCCGCTTTGCGCCTCGGCGACCTTTGCCGACGATGACTTGGGCGGGAATGTCGCGCCAGTATACGATGGTGACGTCAGGCATTGCCTTTGATTCCTCCTAACCAGATGGGCAGTTTCTAAACTTCTATAAGGGCTCAGGTCGGTCGATTTTCGACACACGGCGTATTTCAAGCGACCTTTTTGCCTACGATGGGATACTGGGCTTGTACTTAATTCTAACGCAAACGCGCACATCAAAATACTCATCACTTTAATGAGCGTCTTGCACGAAACAATTGCCCGACCTATGGTCAGGGTAACTCGAAAATCGGAGGGCGTTACGATGGCGCCCAAGCGTCCCAAAGGTGCGGGCGCGTTCCCCAAGGCGGTCGAAAGCCCCGCGCCGGCAAGACCCGATCCAGATGCGTTGTATGCGGCGCTGGATCTGGGAACAAATAGCTGTCGCATGTTGATAGCCCAGCCCAAGGGCAGCGGGTTCCATGTGGTTGATAGCTTCTCCAAATCCGTGCAATTGGGCGCGGGTCTGGAACGGACCGGACGGCTGTCCCGGTCCTCGATGGCGCGTACCATCCAAGCTTTGCGCATCTGCCAGCAAAAGTTGAAACGCAACAGGGTCAGACGGATGCGGCTGGTCGCTACCGAAGCCTGTCGTCGCGCGAAAAACTCACGCGATTTCATCCGGCAAGTGAAACGGGAAACCGGCCTGACATTGGAGATCATCCAACCCGAGGAAGAGGCGCGTCTGGCCGTGATCTCGTGCGCGCCACTTGTCTCGACCAAAACGGAACAGTTGTTGGTTGTTGATATCGGCGGTGGCTCGACCGAGTTGGTGTGGATCGACATCTCGTCCGTACCACGCCGCGACCGTCCTGCTGCGATCATGCGCCTGCACAACGGATTTCACACCACTGACAGTCCTTTTCCAGCGGCCAAGGTGGTGGACTGGATCAGTGTGCCGCTGGGCGTCGCGACCTTGCGCGACCAGTTCCACGATGTCGAGGACGACTCGGCTCGCTTTGCGCTGATGAGCTGGTTTTTTGAAGAGAACCTCGCTGATTTTGCCCCATACAAAGACGAACAGGCCCGCGAAGGGTTCCAGATCGTCGGCACCAGCGGCACTGTGACGACGGTGGCGGCCTCGCATCTGGGGCTGAAGCGTTATGACCGGACCAAGGTGGACGGTCTGCGCATGACCAGTGATCAGATTGACAAAGTCATACGAGGATATTTAGAACTCGGCCCACTGGGGCGACGGCGCGATCCGCGGATTGGTGATGACCGGCAGGCCCTGATTATGTCCGGCTCAGCCATATTGCAGGCATTGCTCCGCTGCTGGCCCACCGACCGCCTTTCAGTGGCGGACCGGGGGCTGCGCGAAGGACTGCTTTATGCGCAGATGAGCGCGGATGGCGTATTGGAAGACGGACCATTCTGATGGCGAAGACACCTAGTGGCAAAAACAACTCAGGCCGTGGACAGCGCGACCTGAAGGTCAAGGTCAAGACGGCGCGCGGACGCAAGCTCAGTTCGACCCGCTGGCTCGAGCGGCAATTGAACGACCCATATGTGAAACGCGCGCAGGCAGAAGGGTATCGCGGACGCGCGGCGTATAAAATCTTGGAACTTGACGATAAGTTTCGCTTCCTCGTTCCCGGTGCGCGCGTGGTCGATCTGGGCTGCGCGCCCGGCGGTTGGTGTCAGGTTGCGGTCAAACGCGTCAATGCGCTGGGCGAAAAGTCCGGCAAACGGATCGGCACCGTTCTGGGTGTCGATCTGCAAGAGGTCGAACCCGTTGCCGGTGCGAAAACGCACGTTTTGGACTTCATGGAAGACGACGCCGACCAGAAGGTCAAAGACTGGCTGGGCGGAAAAGCCGATGTGGTGATGTCAGACATGGCGGCAGCCTCCTCTGGGCATAAACAGACCGATCACCTGCGCATCATGGCCCTGTGTGAAACGGCGGCCTATTTTGCCTTTGACGTGTTGGAAGAAGGCGGCACGTTTGTCGCCAAGGTTCTGGCCGGGGGCGCCGAGGGCGATCTACAGAAGCTGTTAAAGCAAAAGTTCGAAAAGGTGGCCAACGTAAAACCGCCTGCGTCCCGTTCCGACAGTTCCGAGAAATTCGTGGTCGCCACTGGCTTTCGCGGCTGACTTAGTCGTCCAACCAGTTCCGGTCTCCAGTCAGAAACTGTTCGCGCAATGACGCGGCGGCGGTGCGTTGTAGCAAAAGCGCCTCGCCGTGATTGACGTATTCTGGCTTTCTGGCCTGCAAATCCGCAATTCTCTGCCCCACCGAAAGTGGGTTTTGCAACTGCGATGTATGGACCGGTTTATCCGTCATGGGTCACCTATGGGCGCGGCGGGAAATCTGCCTTACCCATGGTTAACGCCTAAATTTGCCGGGATCGTGACCTAAACCGGGCCAAGCGGTGCCGGTTCACGGGGCCAGCTGCGCCTTGATTTGCAGCAGTCCCGGGTCGTCCGGCAGAACCTCCAAACCCTCTTGCAGCACGTCCCGCGCGGCATCCGCGCCGCGGTTGATCTGCGCCAGTTGCACCAGCATGGGCCAGGCCTCAGCCCGTTGCGGATCCAGCGTGACGACCTCTCGAAAGGCCCGTTCGGCCGCCGGGGCGTTGCGGAAGGTCAGAGCCATACCGCCCAGAACAAGGTGGGTCTCGGGAAAGTCCAAACGGTTCGCGATCGCGCCCTGCCATTCTTCCATGCTCTGTGCCACCTGCACCTGCTGCTCCGGGGTAAGGGCTTCGCCGGGGATGTTCAGGAACTCTTTGGCGGCTGAGATGCGCACGTTAAGCAATGGGTCGGACAGCAGAGGTTCGAGCCGCTGAACTTGATCCGGCAAGGCGGACTGGCGTTGTAAAACCACCGCATTCGCGCGCACCAGCGGGTCAGTGTCAGACAACAAGGGGGCCGTTTGTTCCGCCAAATCTGCCGAACCGAAAGGTTGTAGCAGATAAGCTGCAGTGGCGCGGACGATGCCCAGTTGGGCAGGGTCTGTCGCAATCCCAAGCAACGCCTCCGGCCCATCAGCTCGCCCGTCCAGGGCCGCCTGAAACGCGGTCCCATAGTGCGGCATACGGTGGGGTGAGGCGGGAAACCAACCCTCGATCTGTTGAGCGGCCCATGCTTGGTCCTTAGTCTGGTGGCAATCGGTGCACGCATCTTGGCCCAGACCCAGATCGGGGCGTGGAACGCGAAAGCTGTGATCGCGCCGACGGTCGACACCCATATAGACGCGCTCGATCATGTGGCAGGATTTGCACTGCGCGCCCGCAGTGTCTTCCGGATGGTGATGATGCTCGGGTGTGTCGTATTCCTTCGCCGTCAAGGTCGGAAAGTCAGGATTGCCCGCCGGTGAGTGGCATTGCGTACACACACCGTTTCCATCGGCCTTCAGTTCAGCACTGTGTGGGTCATGACAGTTCATGCACCCGACGCCCTGCGCGTACATTTTGGATTGCAGGAACGAGCCGTAGACGTAGACCTCATCCAAAATTTGACCATCTGGGTGATAAAGACCGGGACGCAGCACCGCCAGATTATAGGCATCGTGATAAGGCGTTCCAGGGATCGGGTTGCCGTCGCCGTGCGCCTCTCGTCGGGAATGGCATCCCGCGCATTGTTGGATTTCAACCTCGGTCCGGCCCTTGCCCCAATTCACGGTGAAACCGAATTCGCTCAGATCGGCGGCGAGCGTCTGGCCCTGCGTCCAGTCGATATGAGCCGATCCAGGGCCGTGGCAGGCCTCGCACCCGACCCCGATCTCAGACTGTGTCGAGGCATAGCTGCGGGTCTGTGCGTCATAGTTTTTTTCAAACCCGGTCGCGTGACATTCCGCGCAGCGGGCGTTCCAGTTCTTGTAGGGGCCGGTCCAGTGCAGCCCGTCATCCGGGGGCAAATCCTGATCGGGATAAAGGTGGAACCAGCGCCGGTTATCGGTATCCCAGACGACGTCGAAACTTTGCAATCGGCCCGGTTCGGTTTCGAACAGGTATTGCTGTAGGGGCTCGATCCCCACAACCGAATGCACACCGTATTCAGTGGTGACGCCGTCCTTTTCGGTCACGTTGGCCCGCAGACCCTCGCCGGCCACGCTGAACTCGACCGCAATGCCATCATGGTCAAACCGGGTTCCGTCAAAATCCGCGACGACATGCCCACCCTCAGCCCCGGTCCAGGCCAAGGCGTGATGAGAGGTCGCCCATGCCTCGGCCTCGGTGGTGTGGCAATCTACGCATTGATCTGAGCCCACATAGTCCGGCGTTTGGGCACATGCGAAACCCGGCAGAAGCAGCCAGAGGAAAAGCGCCGTCCTCACGCGTCCGGCCCGTCGGGATCGTTCTGCAGGTCCATCAGCGCTCCGTTATATTCGGCCCCCAGGATCAGGATTGCCGCGCAGAGATACAGAAAGATCAGCGCGGCCATGGCACCTGCAAGCCCGGCATAGGTGGCGCTGTACGAGGCGAACTGAGCGATATAGACAGAAAACCCCCATCCTCCTGCCGCCCAAAGAGCCAGCGTCAGCAGCACGCCCGGCAGGATCTGCCGCAGCTTGTGACGCCCAGTCGGCAGGATCAGATGCGCCAGCACCACAACACCCGCCGGAACGGCTACGGTGAAGGTCCAGCGCAAGCGATCGACTGACAACCACTCGGATACGTTTACATCGGTCTTCTCGGAAACCAGCTTCGTGTAGACCGGCAGAATGACCTCGACCGCAGCGATGATCATAATTGTGACGCCACCGACGATCACCAATCCCAGGCAGAGCAACCGGGTTTTCCAGAACGGCCAGCTGTCATAGTCGTGATAGGCTTGGTTCATCGCCTTACGCACCGCCATTACCCCGTTAGAGGCAAAGAAGACCGCCAGCAAGCCACCCAACGTGATCACGCCAGAACCGGACTCGGCCAGAACGGAACGCAATTCAGCCACGATCGGTCCCGCCACATCTTTCGGCCATGCTCCAAAAATCAGCTCGATCAATTCATTCGTGACATAGTCCTGAGAAAGTGCACCGGCTAAGGCCACGGTAAACAGGGCAAAGGGAAACAAGGCCAGCATCAGCGACATGGCAACGTGGCTGCTCATGACAAAGCCGTTCTTGGCATCGAAACGGGTCACGGCCACCCAAAGTGCCTGTACAGGTCGACCAAAAAAGGGAATCACGCGGGCATTCATCCCCAAAGCCTAACCCGCCTTCCCCAGCCACTGAACCGGCAAAACCGTCTGCTGCGCAAATAATCTCTGACAAACATTTGGGCGCATTGCATAATCCAGCCCCGCTGTGCAGGATCAAACACAAGCGCAATTCTCAGGATGAGCCACCCGATGACACCGGACAAAGACAAAACCGCGACGCCGACAAAGCTCAAGCTGTCTGTTGTTCGGGATGTGTCGATTGTGACGACGCTTGTGGTGCTGGGGTTATATGCCGGGGCCGCGTTTCTGATCCCGCTGACGATGGCCCTGCTGATCAATGTCCTGATTATTGCACTCAGCGACAGGATCATCGCCCTGACCCGCATGCCGGTCTGGCTGGCCAATGTCGCAGGCGTTACCGTGGTTTTGGCTGGCTTGTTCGTGATCATGTATATTCTGGGCAGTCAGGCGACCCAGTTTGCCCGCACGATCGGTGACTACGAAAACCAGTTCGACGATGCGGTCAACCGCGTCACGGGTCTGGTGGGCAATGACGTGACCAAGTTTATCCGCGACAACCTGATCAACATCGACATGTCCTATGTCGCGCGCATTCTGCTGGGCAGCGCCACTTCACTGCTAAACCAGTTCTTTCTGATCAGCCTTTACGTCGCCTTCCTGATGGCCGAGCGACTGGCCTTCCGAAAAAAGATCCAACTGGCAGCTGGTGATCCAAAAACAGGTATCGAATTTGCCTCGATTCTGGATGCCATCACGTTCAGCCTGCAACGTTACGTCGGGGTTAAAACCATGATTAGCCTGATCACCGCAGGCATCAGCTATTCGGTGTTCAAGCTGCTGGGGCTGGAGTTTGCTGAGACTTGGGCCGTGTTGACCTTTGCACTGAACTTCATCCCGTCCATCGGGTCGATCATCGCGGTGATCTTCCCTTCTATGATTGCATTGGTTCAGTTCGAAAGCATCGGGCCTTTCCTTGTCATTGTACTGGGTTGCGGCACCATTCAATTCCTGATTGGCAATTTCCTGGACCCCGCCCTGTTGGGCCGGTCGCTGAACATGTCCACCTTTCTGGTCATTTTGGCGCTGATGTTCTGGACTACGATCTGGGGACTGATTGGCGCCTTCCTGAGCGTCCCGCTAACCGTCTGCATCCTGATCGTCTTCAGTCATATCCCCGCCCTTCGCCCGGTTGCGATCCTTATGTCGCTAGACGGCAGACTGGGCGAGGAAAACACCAAGCGCCCCGCAAGCTAGACGATGAAACAGCCTCTGTTCATCGGATCGGAGATTTATCGCAACTCAACCTATGGCTCGAAACATCCATTGGCCATTCCGCGTGTCTCCACCGTCATAGATCTGTGCCGCGCGCAGGGGTGGTTGTCATCCTCGAACTATCGCGTCAGCCCCTGCGCGAAGCCCTCGGCGCTTATGGCGTTTCACACGCCGGACTATATCGCCGCCCTGCAACAAGCCGAGCAGGATCAAGCAGTGTCCGACGAGGTCCGGCAGAAATACGCGCTGGGCACCCTGTCAAACCCCGTGTTCCCCGAGATGTACCGCCGCCCAGCCACAGCGGCCGGAGGGTCGATGCTGGGTGCCGAGTTGATCCGCGATGGTGGCATTGTCTTCAATCCCGCAGGTGGCACGCATCATGGGCTTGCAAACAGGGCAAACGGGTTCTGCTATCTGAACGATCCGGTGCTGGCGATCCTGACCCTGCTGAATGCCGGGCTCGATCGGATCGTCTATGTCGATATTGACGCACATCACTGCGACGGAGTCGAAGCGGCCTTTCGCGGATCCACCAAGGTTCGGATGATCTCGGTCCACGAAAACCGCAGATGGCCCTTCAGTGGCACCCTTGACGACAATGCCGGAGGGGCTGCGTTTAACATTCCCGTCCCACGAAACCTCAATGATGATGAGTGCTATGCAATCCTTGACGAATTAATCCTGCCAGCGACCACGTCTTTCACCCCCCAGGCTATCGTGTTGCAATGCGGTGCTGATGCCGTGGCCGAGGACCCTCTGTCGCGGCTGACCCTGTCCAATAACGCCCACTGGCGCACGGTTTCCAGTCTGCGCGACTTGGCTCCGCGACTGCTTGTTTTGGGTGGCGGAGGATACAATCCATGGTCTGTTGCTCGGCTTTGGAGCGGGGTTTGGGCGACACTGAACAAGCTTGAGATACCCAAGACCCTGAACGCAGAATCACAGAACATTCTCAGCGACCTGACCTGGAAACGCGCTGCCGGAAAACAACCACCCGTACACTGGTTCGATACGCTGCAGGACGTTCCGAACCATGGCGAAATTCGCGCTGAGGTAAGAGCTAATCTGAACCATATTGCGGAACGGATTTCCTAGTGGATCGGACGCAACAAGGCTGCTAGCCTCCGAACATTACTGCACATTCTTGAACATTGCGCTTCGGCTACCCTGCCATGTCAACTTCTGACGTTCGGCCACGATTGGACCAACCATATGAATGCACTTAATCAAATAAATGAACTCAAGACTCGGATGAGTCAGGCAATCATAGGGCAGACAGAAGTAATCGACCGGTTGCTTATCGGTCTGCTTGCCAACGGCAATCTTCTGATCGAGGGTTTGCCCGGTCTGGCAAAGACCCGAGCGGTCAAAGCCATGGCGCGCAATCTGGACGCCAGTTTCAGCCGGATACAGTTCACGCCCGACCTGTTACCCTCGGACGTCACCGGAACCGAAGTGTTTCAACAAACCGATGACGGTGGCACATTCCGGTTTGACCCCGGCCCGATCTTTGCCAACATCGTTCTGGCCGATGAAATCAACCGTGCCCCAGCCAAGGTGCAAGCCGCATTGCTGGAAGCGATGGAAGAACGTCAGGTCACTGTCTCTGGCACCACTCATAAAATGGAACCGCTGTTCATCGTGATGGCGACGCAGAACCCGATCGAACAAGAGGGCACGTACCCTTTGCCCGAAGCACAGATGGACCGGTTTCTAATGCATGTGCAGATCACCTATCCTCCGGTCGGAGACGAAGTAGAAGTGATCCGTCTGGTTCGCGGAGAAGAGATCGCCGCCGGGTCCGGTTCAACGGGTGGGATGCCAACTCCAATCCCGCAGGATGCGGTGTTTCAGGCGCGGTCCGCGATCGGGCAGATTCACGTCTCCGACGCCATGGACAGGTACATGGCCGATTTGGTTCAAGCGACCCGAACGCCGGAGAAATACAACGAAGAGCTTGCCAGTTGGATCGAATTTGGCGCCAGCCCGCGCGCATCTCTGGCGCTGGACAAATGCGGGCGAGCGCACGCCTGGATGAACGAGTGCGACTATGTGGACCCCGCCGACATACGCGCCATTGCCCACGACGTCTTTCGCCACCGCATCACGCTCAGCTTCGAAGCACTCGGAAACGCAAAAACGGCGGACGATGTGATCGCTGAAATCCTGCGCCTTGTCGCGCTGCCCTGAGTTTAAGGAAAGAGAAGCCCGTGGCCCGGATTGCCACATATCCCAATGATCCGCGCATCCATGTCGATGTGGATCATTTGCTGCGGCTGGGTGTCAAATCACGCGCGATCAGCTTGCTACCGCAACAACCTGCGCGCTCGATCCTCAATGGGCGTCACGCCTCGCGCCTGCGCGGGCGCGGTTTGAACTTTGAGGAACTGCGAAACTATCTGCCCGGAGATGACATCCGCACAATCGACTGGAAAGTGACCGCCCGAACCGGAAAACCCCATGTTAGGGTCTATACTGAAGAACGCGATCGCCCTGCCCTCTTGCTGGTAGATCAACGCGTTTCGATGTTTTTCGGAACCGAGGTCTACATGAAATCTGTTGTTGCCGCAGAAGCCGCCGCTATCGCCGCCCATCGCGTTCTGGGGCAAGGAGATCGCGTTGGCGGGATCGTATTTGGCGACTCCGAACTGGCCGAGCATCGCCCTCAACGCCGCCCCGCCGCCTTGAAACGGTTCCTATCCTCGGTCGCCGGGTTGAATTGCAGTCTGAATGCATCGCTGCGCCCCAAGCGGACCGTTTCGCTGAACGACATTCTGAAACAAGCCGCGCGGATTGCGCATACAAACGCACTGATATGTGTGTTTTCGGATTTTGACGGCCTGAATGGTGCATCGGAAAGCCTGCTGAGACGCCTGGCGCAGTCGAACGATTTAATTTTGTTCAACATATCCGATCCCAGCTCGCGCGATCCAGTCCCGGGGCTGCGTATGACCGTTTCGGATGGAGACGCGCAGATCGAACTCGACAGTTCCGAACCGGACTTGTCGGAGCGCATCAGAGCGGAACTGGAAAACAGACTGGCGCAGCTCCGGCAATGGTCGCGCCGTTATGGTTTTCCGATTATTCCGCTGACCACAGCGGAACCGGCCCTGGATCAATTGCTGCAACAGTTCGGTCATCGCGGAGGGCAACGATGAGCGTCGATGTCGAAGGCAAATCACTTGTCGAGTTGCTGGACATGCTCGAACCTGCCCCGGCCCCCGCGCCGATATCAATGGCGCCTCAAACTTTGGGTTGGGCGGTTTTGGCTTTGCTGTTGGTCGCGGCAATCGCTTGCGGTGTCCTCCTGTACCGACGGCACCGTAGGTTGAATGCCTACCGCCGTTCCGCGCTCACTGATTTGCAAGCCGCAGACAACGACGTCGCCAAGGTTGCGGAAATCCTTAGGCGTACTGCACTGGCCGCATTTCCGCGCGATCAGGTGGCCAGCCTTCACGGCAGGGATTGGATTACCTTTCTGTCGCAATCCGCTGATAATATATCGATTTCCACCTCCGAGGCCCAGGCTCTTGTTGAAGCGCCTTATAGAACCACCCCACCAAATCCAAATGTAACGGAATTCGCGCGCAAATGGATCAAGGCCCATAAGGTTCAGAGAGGGCTCAAATGATTTCATTCGCTGCACCTTGGGCCTTTTTGCTTTTACCACTGCCCTTGCTGGTCTTTTGGTTCGCGCCTCCGCACCGAGAAAAATCGAGTTCGATCCGCATTCCTTTCTTCCGCCATGTCGCCAAAGCGGCAGGTGTTGAGCCCAAGTCTGGATCGGTCATTGCACAACGTCCTGTGCTTCAAACATCCGTGGTCGTTTTGATCTGGCTGATGCTTGTGACAGCTCTGGCGCGTCCAGAAAAACTGGCGGACCCGATCGTGATTGAAAAGTCCGCCCGGGATGTGGTGCTCGCCCTCGACATCTCGGGATCAATGGACCAGCGCGACTTCCAGTCCACGGATGGCACCCTCAAACAACGGCTTGCGGCAGTGAAAGATGTGCTACGCAAGTTCATTGCCGAACGTCAGGGTGACCGGATGGCGCTGATCATCTTTGGAACCCGTGCTTTTGTACAGGCGCCATTTACCGAAGACCTCAACAGTTTGAATGGGTTCTTGGATCAAACTCAAGTGGGCATGGCTGGCCCGAACACCGCTCTGGGCGACGCGATCGGTTTGGGAATTCGCACCTTTGACTCCAGCGAGGTGGATCAACGCCTAATGATCGTTCTCAGCGACGGAGCCGATACTTCCAGCCGTATGACCCCCATCAACGCTGCTGCCATCGCCGCGGATAAGGGCGTTGTCATCTACACCATCGGCGTCGGCGATCCCAATGCCTCTGGCGAGGATCGCGTGGATTTGGACGCCCTGAAGGCCATCGCAGATCGAACCGGCGGGCAGTATTTCTTTGCAAACGATGAGGCCGCGCTTGCCGAGACCTACCAACGCATTGATGAGCAAAACCCCAGAATTGTTGAAACCCAAAGTTATCGGCCCCGAGAAAGCCTTGCGCACTATCCACTGTTAGTCGCCCTTTTGCTTATGCTGCTCAGTTCCGCTGTTCTGCATATCACGCAACGGCGAAGGAGTGTTTCATGATGGATACTCTGACGGAATTTCATTTCTTAAGAGCGGCTTATCTACTTTTCCTGATCCCGATCGCAGGTCTTTGGTGGGCGTCTCGCCCGAAGCGCTCGGGACAAACTAATCTGCCTTCCGGAGTAGCTCCGCACCTTGCGGCAGCTCTGCTATTGGGAGCCGAGGAAAAACGGCGTATCTATCCCATTGACGTGGCCATGTTTGCCACCGCTTTGGTCGCCATAGCCGCTGCGGGGCCAACGTGGTCAAGAGCACAAAACCCGCTGGTGGCGGATACGGCCCCTCTGGTGATCGTTCTGAAAGTTACCGACAGCATGGAGAACCCTGACCTAGCCCCATCCCGACTGGAGCGTGCAAAGTTCAAGATCACAGATATCATCAACGCCCGCGCAGGCGCACGAACGGCGCTGATCGCCTATGCCGGTTCACCGCACCGCGTTGCCCCCCTGACCGAAGACGCAAATATCCTGCGCCCATTGCTGGAGGGGCTGACCCCGGCTGTGATGCCTAAACAAGGTGATGCTGCGGGCGACGCTTTGACATTGGCGCAAAGCATACTGGACGAAAGCGAAACACCGGGCGCCGTCCTGTTTGTTTTGGACGATCTTGACCCATCACAGCTTGCCGAGTTTCAGAACTCAACGACACAGGTGTTCTTTTTGACCATGCTCCCCAACGGAAGTGAGATTGTTCAACTGAACAACCTGCAGAACGCTGTTGTGGTCCCATTTACCAATGATGACAGGGATATCGCACGGCTGCAGCGGCAAATCCAAACGGCTTATGTGGATGCGCTGGATGATGATGATCGACTGGACTGGCAGGATCGGGGATGGATGCTGGCATGGCCTGCGGCTCTGTTGTCGCTACTCTGGTTCCGGCGCGGCTGGGTGATCCGGTGGATCATTTTGGGGCTGTTCCTGCTGCAGCCTGCAGGCCCCGCTAGTGCAGAAGGTTGGCGGGATTGGTTCTTGGCGCCAGATCAGCAGGGTCAAATCGCAATGAACCAGAAACGTTATGCGGACGCCGCTGAGTTGTTCGAAGAACCCTATCATGAAGGCTACGCACGATTGAAAGCAGGCCAGTATCCGGAAGCAGCAGCCATCTTCGCTGAGCTGAATACGCCCGAAGCCGCTTTTTCTGAAGGTATGGCTCGTATTCGCAACCGGGAATACCGCCCCGCTATTGCCGCCTTTCAAGAAGCATTAGGGCGACGCCCTAACTGGCCGGAAGCACAGCATAATCTTGAAGTTGCACGAGCCATACTTGACTATGTCGAGACCACTCGGGAGCAATCCGACACCGGTGAAGAAGCCGGGATCGGAGCGGATGACACTGTGTTCGACAACGACTCCGGTCGCGGAGAGAACACAACCATTCAGGCGCAGACCGGTGACACCAAACCCCTGTCAGCAGACCAGTGGATCAGCGCGATTGATACGGACATGCAGGACTTTCTGCGCAACCGGTTCCTTCTGGAAAATCAAGAGCAGATACAATGAGGTACGCGCTCCTTCTCATAAGCTATTTGCTTCCATGTAGTGCTTTCGCGCAGACCTCAACTGCAATCCAACCCCAAGTCACGGTGGAAGCACCAAGCGAAGATGTGATAGTCGGACAACCCGCAATTCTGCGCATAAAGGTTCTGGTTCCGACCTTCATGCCGTCCCCTCCGATCTTTCCAACCCTGGAACAGGAAAACCTTCTCGTGCGTTTGCCCGAGCGTGCCTCGGGCCCTGTCAGCGAGTCCGTGAGCGGCGAAACATGGTCCGGCGTCCAGCGGAGCTATCGGATCTATCCTCTGGTGACAGGGACGATGGACTTTGGCCCGCAGGAAATGATGGTCACGTTCGCGGACCCGGAATCAAACAATCCAACCCAGGTTTCCGTTCCGCTGCCACCGATCACGATAAACGCCGTGGTCCCGGATGGCGCGCGCGACCTAAATCCTCTGATTATCGCGACGGGTTTTGAACTGACACAAGAGGTTGAAGGCGCAACCGAAATGCAGGCCGGCGATGCGATCACCCGGCGGCTGACTGCGCGCATTTCGGGCACTAGCCCGATCATGATACCGCAATTAATCCCTGAAAATCATGACCCTCTGCTGCGACCTTACCCCAAAGAGCCACGTTTCAACGAAACCGAAGATCGGGGCATCCTGTCAGGCCAACGTGCCGATGAAACGGTTTACCTTGCGCAGGACGGAGGTGAAACTCAATTGCCGTCGGTTTCGCTGCAATGGTTCAACCTGACCACGAACACCGTTGAAACCGTGGAGGTAGAGGCCGTGAACCTGAAACTGGCTGCGCCCAAACCCGGCTCACCATCTGGGGATACCATGATCAGATACCTGTTCTGGGCAGTTGTGGCCGTCGTAATCGTTTGGGCAATTCTGCGGTGGTCAATGCCACGGTATCGAAACTGGCAGGAAGCACGAGAAAAGGCGTATCGCGCGTCGCCCGATTTCGCACTCTCGCAATTGCGCCGTGCTCTGCGTGATCAGGATCTTTCGGCCGCTTACAGTGCTCTTGAAACATGGAAGCGGCGTTGTGAAGACCCGCAAGGCTATAGCGGGCTTGAAGTGTGTCTAGCTCGAATTGGCTCAACACGCTATGGAACTGACAAAAATCGCAAAAATCCAAACTGGTCTGGCGCAGTCGCCGCGCTTGACGCGCTCGTTTCAACGCCGAACAAGCACGCCCAGCCGCTGCCGCCATTGAACCCCTGACCCTTAGGTCTGACAACTGGCGATCAGCGCCTGCCTGTCCTTCAACCGCACACGCCCATAGCCGAGTTCGATCAGGTCCAGATCTGCCAAACGGTGCAGGCTGCGGTGCAATGTCGGTTGCGACACGGCGATCATCTCGGCCAGTTCGTCCTGAGACACCACGATCCAGCCATCGGATTTTGACGTACCCTCATCCAGATGAAGCAGTCGCAACACAAGCCGTTTCTCACTGCCGGTCACAGCGAGATTGGCCATAATCCGCAACGCTGTTTGCATATTCTCCTGCGTCAGCGCGTAAAAGTCGCGAACATAGTTGGGGTTGGCCTGAACCAATTTGGCGATGCGTGAGTGCGGAAAGAACAAGGCTTGCGTCTCTTGCGTGGTGACGACGCTGATCAGCCGTGGCGTGTCGGCGAAAAGGGCCAGATCCCCGATCCAGAAACCGGCACCCTCGCGGTGCAGCACGAACTCCTGCCCGTCATCCGCAGGCGCGGTGATTTGAACACCGCCGCTGAGGATGGCGAATATTCCGTTTGCCGGGTCTCCGTGGTGATACAGCGTTTCCCAAGGTTCAAAAGTTTTAGCCGATCCGCATTCGAGCAAATCGCGCCGAAACGCGTCCGAGCGGTTGCTGAACCACCCGGCCTGCTGCAAGAGCTTCAAATTATTCGCTTTGTCAAACATTAGAAATTTTCAATATCATCATATGATGAGTTTTCAATCCCTCTGATCGCCTAGTCTGAGCTTGTTCGATTCCCGGAAAGGTGAAGGTTTCGCCGTTCAGATTTCGACCATTTTTACGAGCCATATTGGCTGATTTGAACAGCCACCAAGCAAAACACACCTCCGGGTTGTACAGACCCTTTCAGATCAGGAGCATATCATGTCACCACCACGTTCGATTGCATACAGTTGGCGCACCAAGTTGCGCCGCATTGCTGTGGCTACCGTCGCCGTCGCGTTGGCACTTCCCGCTTGGGCACAGGATCAGAAACCTAACATTCTGGTCATCTGGGGTGACGATATCGGCCAATCCAATATCTCGGCCTATACGATGGGCCTGATGGGATATCAGACACCGAACATCGACCGCGTCGCCAAGGAAGGCATGATTTTCACCGACTATTATGGTGAGCAATCCTGTACCGCTGGTCGCTCGTCCTACATCATGGGACAGTCAGTGTTCCGGACTGGCCTGTCCAAGGTTGGTCTGCCCGGCGCTGATCTGGGGATGCAGGTCGAAGATCCAACCATTGCGGGCCTGCTGAAGGATCACGGCTATGTCACCGGTCAGTTCGGCAAGAACCACCTTGGCGACAAAGATGAACATCTTCCAACAAACCACGGATTTGATGAGTTTTTTGGAAATCTCTACCACCTGAATGCCGAGGAAGAGCCTGAAAACGAAGACTATCCGGGCGACGCTATTCTGGCGGATGGTCGCACCTTCCGCGAGGCCTACGGCCCACGCGGCGTTATCAAGTCCAAGGCCGACGGCACCATTGAGGACACCGGCCCCCTGACCCGCAAGCGCATGGAAACGGTGGACGAAGAAACCGTTGCAGCAGCGATCGACTTCATCAAGCGTGCCCACGAGCAAGGCCAGCCCTTCTATGTCTGGTGGAACGGCACCCGCATGCACTTCCGCACCCACGTCAAGGATGAAATGCGCGCGCAGGCCAACGAAATTTTCGGTGGCAGCGCGGACGAATACACGGCTGGTATGATCGAACATGACATGCATGTGGGTCAATTGCTGGACCTGCTGGATGAGCTTGGCATCGCCGACAACACCATCGTTCACTATTCCACCGACAACGGACCGCACATGAACACGTGGCCGGACGCTGCCGCGACACCGTTCTGGGGCGAGAAGAACACCAACTGGGAAGGCGGATGGCGCGTTCCGTCGATGGTACGCTGGCCCGGTCAGATCGAGGCCGGCTCGGTCACCAATGAGATCGTGCATCACATGGACTGGCTGCCGACATACCTTGCCGTTGCCGGTGACCCGGACATCAAGGAAAAGCTGAAAGCTGGCTATAGCTCTTCGGGTATGGGCCGCGATTACAAGGTGCATCTGGACGGTTACAACATCCTGCCTCTGCTGACCGGTGAGGCCACTGAAAGCCCACGTCGCGAGATTTTCTATTTCTCGGACGACGGGGACCTGACCGCACTGCGTTTCGACGACTGGAAGCTGATCTTCCTCGAGCAGAAGGCATGGGCCACCCTGCGTGCGTGGATCGAACCCTGGACAGAATTGCGCATTCCGCTGATCGTAAACCTGCGCCGCGATCCCTATGAGCGTGCGTACCGGACGTCCAACACCTACTACGATTGGTTGCTGGATCGGGCCTATTTCCTTGTGCCCGCTCAGCAATATGTCGGCAGTTTCCTTGAAACCTTCCAGGAATTCCCGCCGCGCCAAAAAGCGGCCAGCTTCAATCTGGATCAGGTGATGGAGAAACTGGCTTCACCGACCAACAATTAACCCCTCGAAAACAAAGGGTCGCCGCAATACGGCGGCCCTTTACCAATTGAAACAGGAACATTTCTTATGAAGAACGCAGTTCTTTCCGCCGTTGTACTTTTCGCTCCGATGGCATCGTTCGCCGACCCTCTGCCCAGCTGGGGCAACTCCGACTCCAAAAACAGGATCGTTGAATTCGTCGAGGCGGTCACAGACCCGAGTGGTTCTGACTATGTCACTCCGGCCGAACGGATTGCGGTGTTTGACAATGACGGCACACTTTGGGCTGAACAGCCCGTCTATTTTCAACTGACTTTCGCCATGGACCGCCTTGCCGAACTGGCCGAGGCCGATCCCGCGATCCTGACAACACCAACGCTAGAAGCTGCGGCAAAGGGTGACCTGCAAGCCGTTGCCGAGGGTGGTCACGACGCTCTGATCGAAGTTCTGAATGCCTCGCATTCCGGCCTGAGTGTCGAAGATTTCCAGGCATCCGTCGCCGACTGGCTGGACACCGCGCGCCATCCGGATACCGATCTGCCCTACGATCAGATGACCTATCAGCCGATGGTGGAACTGCTGCGCTATCTCAGGGATGAAGGGTTCAGCACCTATATCGTATCGGGCGGCGGTCTGCACTTTATGCGCGTTTTTGCCGAAGACGCCTATGGCATCCCGCCCGAGCAGGTTCTGGGCACCTACACAGCCACGACTTATGAAACTGGCGATGGCACACCCGCGATCGTCAAGGCCCCCGAAATTGCCTTTGTCGATGACAAAGAGGGCAAACCGATCAACATCGAACGCACGATTGGCAGGCGTCCTATTCTGGCAGGTGGAAACTCGGACGGGGATTTCGCCATGCTGGAGTGGACGACTGCGGGCGACGGTCCGCGTTTGGGTGTTCTGATCCACCACACCGATGCCGAACGCGAATGGGCCTATGACCGCGAAAGCCCGATCGGGAAACTGGTCGATGGGCTGGATAAAGGGCCGGATTTGGGTTGGGTCATTGTTGATATGGCGAATGACTGGAATCGCATCTACACTGGATCGGACTAAGACACTCAGAGACCGATAACCTCATGTGGACAATTCTTTTTTCCGCGTTCGTCTTCTTTCTGTACGTGACGGCAGCGGTTTTTTCGATACGGGCGGCGCAAACCGCCCGCACACCACAGGGGGCCGTCGGATGGGTGGTTCTTTTGATCTCGGCCCCGTTTGTCGGTGTGCCTCTATACTTGTTTCTGGGACACCATCGCTTCCGGGGCTACCGCATTGCCCGCAAGCACAGCGAAAAGGTTGTTGAAGGCATCAAGAGTTTTGCTGATTTCTCAAAACCAAATCTGGACTCAATGCCCGTCAACCCCCGCCCGTTCGAGACGCTGGCGCATCTGCCGGTTTCACGTGGAAACGGGGCTGAGTTATTGATTGACGGTCAAGCGACGTTTGACTCCATTTTCCAGGCAATCGATGCCGCGCAGAATTATGTTCTGATCCAGTTCTACATCGTCCGGGATGACGCGCTGGGGAAACAACTCAAAGACAAGCTGATCGCCGCAACGAAACGTGGTGTCTCGGTGCGCTTCATGACCGACGCGGTGGGCAGCTATGGCTTGCCGACGGCCTATCTGGACGAATTGCGGGCCGCTGGGATCGAGATCGCCAATCCGCGTGACCGTCGAGGACCTCAATACCGCTTTCAACTCAACTACCGAAATCACCGCAAAACCGTGATCATCGATGGAGAGACGGGATATATCGGCGGGCATAATGTGGGGGTGGAGTATCTGGGCCAAGACGCTCATTTCGGTCATTGGCGCGACACGCATATCAAGATGACGGGTCATGTCGTACGGCAGTTACAGCTGATTTTCACTGAGGACTGGCACTGGGCCCATGAAGAAGACCTGATCGAACAACTGGATTGGGCGGGGTCGGAATCCGAGCAGGACATGAACGCTCTGATCGTCGCAACTGGCCCCGGTGATGACACCGAGACAGGCGCGATGATGTTCTTTGCCGCCATCACCGAAGCAAAAGAAAGGTTGTGGATCGCCTCACCCTATTTTGTGCCTGACATCGACATCATGACCGCACTGCAACACGCCGCCCTGCGCGGTGTGGACGTGCGCATTCTGGTGCCCGAAGTGATCGACCACCGCCTGCCCTGGCTCGCCGCCTTCGCCTATTTCGATGAAATCACGGACTGCGGCGCGCGGGTGTTTAGATACACCGACGGCTTCATGCACCAGAAAGCCTTTGTGGTCGACGACACGCTGGCCGCTGTGGGAACGACCAATCTGGACAACCGCTCTTTCCGCCTGAACTTCGAAGCAATGGCCCTGTTCTTTGACCCAAGAGCGGCTCAGGCCGTAGACAAGATGCTGCGTTCCGATTTTGAGAAAAGCTATGAACTGACCAAAAAGCTGCCCGACCAACCGGCTTATATCCGGTTTGGGTCCCCCCTTGCCCGGCTGTTCGCACCGATCCTTTAGGACATCAGTTCTTCTTTGAAGACCTGGGTCATAAGCGCGACCATAAAGGCGGTGGACAACCCGAAGGCCAACAAGCCTGTAACCGATGCAAATGCGCCGAATATGCGCAGCGGCTCCCCAAGAACGATGTCGCCGTAGCCCAGTGTCGTAAACGTCACCAATGAGAAATACAGTGCCGAGTTCCAGTCGGGCAGCACGTCTCCCAGCACCCAGACAATCGCCCAAAGCCATACCTGAAACGTGTGGATCGCGACGATAAAGACGAGGGCTATACAGATCGGGGCAGCGATTGAAACGAACCTTTTGCTGTTTTCCAATCGCAGAGATGCGACCCTTACAACCTGCGTGCACCAGGTCAGAAAGATAATCTCGATCAAAAAACAGATGCCCAGATAGATGCTGCCCCAAAGGATCTGCTGCGTTAACGTCATCAATTCGCTTATCATGTTTTGGCCCGAAGAAGTTCCACCACAATGGCGACTTACCCGGCAAAGGACAAGGCTGCGACGAATGGAAACGAATGCGGCTCGGCGCTGGACTCTGCCACGCAGCGGCGCACATTGTTGCGGGCACAGTCAGAGGTTTTTGCATGTTGCTGATGATCGACAGGGTCCAGAAATCCTATCCGGGTGGACGTCCGGTTTTGCGGGACGTGTCGCTGAGCCTCGACCAGGGGCAGACGTTGGCCCTGACCGGGGAAAGCGGCAGCGGCAAGAGCACGCTGCTCAATCTGGCGGCGGCATTGGACAGTTTTGATGGCGGCGAGATCACGTTGGACGGCACCACCTTGTCACCGCTGGATGACGCCGGGCGTGCCGAGCTTCGCCGTCAAAGCGTTTCGCTGGTGTTTCAACAATTTAACCTGATCCCCTCGCTGACGGTCGCGCAGAACTTGTCTTTCCACGCCCGACTGGCAGGCCGTGAGGATGCTGATTGGACCGGGCAACTGGCCGATCGGTTGGGCCTGTCCGATTTGCTGGCTCGCTTCCCCGAGAGCCTCTCGGGCGGGCAGCAACAGCGCGTCGCCATCGGACGCGCCATGGCCGCACGGCCAAAACTGCTATTGGCGGATGAACCCACCGGCAATCTGGACGAAACCGCCAGCGCCAATGTACTGGACCTGATGCTGGCGCTGGTGGCCGATACCGGGGCCGCCCTTCTGCTGGTCACCCACTCGCGGGAGATAGCGCGGCGGCTGGACCAGCACGCGCATCTGGCCGGTGGCCACATTACATGACAGGCGCGGTCATACAGGCCCTGCTGTCGCATTGGCGGCGCCACAAACTACAACTGGTCACCATGCTGATCGGAATTGCTCTGGCCACGGGGTTGTGGTCAGCCGTACAGGCGATCAACGCCGAGGCGCGGGCCAGTTATCAGCGCGCCAACGATCAGCTTGCGCTGGGCCTGCATGACGAATTGCGCAACCCGTCCGGCCCGATCCCGATTGCGCGCTATGTCGATCTGCGCCGATCTGGGTGGCAGGTGGCGGCAATTCTTGAGGGGCCACTGCGCCTGAACGGGCGCACGGTGCAAGTGATGGGCGTCGATATGGTGGCCTACCCTGCCCTTCCCGCCGTGACGCAGATCGAACAATCCGAAACGCCCCCTGATCCGGCCGAAATACTGACCGCGCCCGGCCGTCTGCTGGTATCCCCCAAACTGGCCGAGGTGCTCAGAGCACAAGACAGCCTTCCCCCGATCTTGCAGTCAGACGCAGTGCCGCCCGACCTGATCCTTACCGATATCGGTGTGGCTGAGGTGCTGCTGGAGAAACCCGGCCAGATCTCGCGCCTGCTGGTGCTGCCCGATCAGCCGCGCGGCATCCCTCGGCTGGCAGACATCGCGCCAGAACTGGAACGTATTGAGGCCTCGTCCCGACTGGACACGGCCCAGTTGACGGACAGCTTTCACCTGAACCTGACGGCCTTTGGCCTGCTGTCCTTTGCCGTCGGGTTGTTCATCGTGCACGGCACCGTCGGGCTGGCCTTTGCCCAACGGCGGGCTATGGTCCGCACCTTGCGGGCGCTTGGTGTGTCGATGCGGCGGCTGGTCTGGATGATCATGGCTGAACTGACCCTGCTGGCCTTGGTCGGCGGCACGTTGGGGCTGATCCTTGGCTTCTTTCTGGCCGGAGCCTTGCTGCCAGATGTCGCCGCCACCCTGCGCGGGCTGTACGGTGCACCGGTCGACGGGCAGATGAACCTACAGCCGCAATGGGTTCTGGCTGGGCTGGCCATGGCATTGGCTGGCACTTTTCTGGCCAGCGGTCAGGCCCTGTTTCGCCTGTCGCGTATGCCTCTGCTGACGGGGGCTGGCCTGCAGGCATGGCGTGGCTCGGCAATCGGGCACCGCACTAGTGGGCTTTTCGGGCTGATCCTGATCGCAGGCGGCTTTACCGTCGGATACGCGTTCGATGGGTTAATCGCAGGATTTGCTATGGTGGGCGGCATCCTGACCGGAGCCGCTCTGATCCTGCCCTATCTTCTATCGCTGGCCCTTTCAGCGTTCCAGCGCGGCGCAAGCGGGCCGATTGCGCAATGGGTCTGGGCCGACATGCGCGCACAATTGCCCGGCCTGTCGCTGGCCCTAATGGCGTTGCTGCTGGCCTTGGCGGCAAATATCGGCGTCGGAACAATGGTGTCCAGCTTTCGGTTGACCTTCACCGGCTGGCTGGATCAGCGCCTAACCTCTGAGCTTTATTTGACGGCCGCCGACAACCAGCAAGGCCAACAGATAGCGCGATGGCTGAGCCCGCAAGTGGACGCAGTGCTGCCGATCCGCAGCGTTGAACTGGCACATGAAACGGGGCCGCTCTTTTTATACGGGATCGTGGACCACCAAACCTATCGCGATCACTGGCCGATCATCGCGTCGTCGGAAGGTGTATGGGATCGCCTTCACGCAGGAGAGGCCGCTCTGATCAACGAACAACTCGCCCGTCGTGCGAACCTGTGGCCCGGAGACGCGCTGACCCTCAGAGAGGATCATACCCTGACCATAGCGGGCGTCTATTCGGATTACGGAAACCCAACCGGTCAGGCAATCGTGTCGATGCCTCAATTGGACCAGATCGCGCCGGGGGCCGGCAATCGCCGGTTTGGTATCCGTATTGCACCTGAGCGCGCGACCGATATGGCACAAGCTCTGCGTGACCAATTTGACTTGCCCCGCCAGGCCGTTGTGCAGCAGGCGGCGATGAAAGCGCAATCTCTGGCAATCTTTGAAAAGACTTTTGTTGTAACATCGGCGTTGAACATCCTGACCCTGGGCGTCGCCGGGTTCGCCATCCTGACTAGCCTGCTGACTCTTTGGACTCAGCGCTTGCCGCAGATTGCGCCGGTCTGGGCGCTGGGGCTGACCCGAGCGCGACTCGCGCAGCTGGAGCTTTTGCGTAGTGTGCTGCTAGCCGCGCTGACCGCGGTACTGGCTTTGCCACTGGGTTTAGTTCTGGCCTGGGCTCTGTTGGCTGTGATCAATGTGCAGGCCTTTGGCTGGCGGCTGCCGATGTATCTGTTCCCTACAGATTGGGCCTATCTCTTCGCCCTGACCCTGCTGGCCGCCTTTGTCGCCGCCGCCCTGCCCGCGTTGCGCCTGTTGCGTCTGCCGCCTGCCGATTTGCTGAGGGTTTTTGCCAATGAACGTTAAAGCCTGGCTGTGTGCTCTGTTCCTACTGCTCCCCTACGCCCTGCACGCGCAGGGTTATGCCGGGCTTGGTGGCTCGGCTGACGGGTTTGACATCCCGCAAACCGGATATCAGTTTGAATTCCCCCGCGATCACGGCCCGCATCCCGGCTTTCGGATCGAATGGTGGTACCTGACGGCCAACTTGATCGGTGAGGATGGGCGCGAGTACGGTATTCAGTGGACCCTATTTCGATCCGCGCTGAAACCGTTTGAGGCCGAAGGCTGGCAAAGCCCGCAACTATGGATGGGTCACGCCGCCGTAACCACGCCTGAATCGCACTATTTCGCAGAACGTCTGTCGCGCGGCGGGATCGGTCAGGCCGGCGTAACTGCCTCCCCCTTCAAGGCCTGGATCGACGAATGGCACATGCGAGGAGCGGACCCTAGCACGGTGACTCTTTCGGCCAGCGGTGCAGAGTTTGGCTATGACCTAAGTCTGAACGCCCAAGGCCCGCTGGTATTTCATGGTGACGACGGATACTCGGTCAAATCCGCGGATGGACAAGCAAGCTATTATTATTCTCAGCCCTTCTACACGGTCGAAGGCGTGCTGCACCTACCCGAGGGCGATGTTGCCGTCACCGGTCAAGGCTGGCTGGACCGCGAGTGGTCCTCGCAACCACTGGCGTCAGATCAGAGCGGCTGGGATTGGTTCTCGCTCAGCTTTGATGACGGAGACAAGCTGATGGCCTTCCGCCTGCGCGGCGAACGCGGAGATTTCACGGCGGCCACATGGATCGCGCGGGACGGAACCGAGACGGCCCTGCCGGATGGATCGGTTTCCTTTACACCACTGGACACTGCGCGCGTAGCGGACCGGGACGTGCCCGTCCAATGGCAGGTGATCTTGCCGGACCGAGACTTGGACGTCGAAGTCTCGGCCATCACCCACGGCGCGTGGATGGGCACAAGCTTTGAGTATTGGGAAGGCCCCGTCATCGTCTCCGGTAGCCACCAAGGGCGCGGATACCTTGAGATGACGGGGTACTGACCCTAGCGTACGACGTAGACCGACACGGTCGAGTGGCGCACAACCCGCGCCGCGTTCGGCCCCAGCAGATAGTCCTTGAGGTCCGGCTTATGCGCGCCGATCACGATCAGATCACTGCCCGCACTTTCGGCGGTCTTCAGAATTTCCTGATACGCCGTCCCGGTTGCGACCACGTGGCGAATCTTGGCGTTCCGCTCGTCCCCAAGGGCCGAGATGCACAATTCAGACAGTTTGACCTGAGCCTCTTCTAACGCCTTTTCGTGGAAGTCGGCCTGAAAGAAACCCGACACCCAGCTTTCGCCAAAATCAGGCAGGACAGTCACCACATCCAGCTGGGCGTTGTCCTGATCGGCCAAAGCCGCCGCTGTTTTCAGGACGTTCACATCCAGATCGCCATTGCTGATATCGACGGCGCAGAGAACAGAGTTTGTCATGCGGTCACCTCTTCTTGTCTGGCAGCACGGCCGCGTTGCAGGAAGGCAATCAGACCCAGCAGAATCATTGCCGGGATATAGATCAGCTGTTTGGGAGGCTGACTGGACGGAAGGCTGACCGAGGACAGGCGCACGGCCTCGTCGCCGTAGTAATCGAACATATCCAGCTCATCCGCGACAGGCGTGCCGAACATCGGTTCTTCCAGTTTGATCAGACCGTCCTCTTCCAACAGCAACAAACCCATGGCATCGACCCGCGCTTCGCCACCCTCTTCATTACCAACGGTCACGACGACAGTCGTGTCCGTCATCTCGAGCGTGTCAAAATCCGGGCCGCTGACAACCAGACGCACCTCGGAGCCTGGTGGCGTTTGCCCAATGGTCTCAACAAAGGCTGCTGGCTCAACGGACGTGTATGGCGGCGCGATGCGATCCATGAAGTAGTCCGGTCGGAACAAGGCGAAAGCAACGGCGATCAGAGCGATGCTTTCATAGATACGGCTATGGGTTACGAAATAACCCATTGTTCCCGCTGTGAAGACAAGGATCGCTATTGTTGCAAATATCGCAACTATTATTCCCTCGACCCAGGTTACATCAATCAACAACAGGTCAGTGTTGAAGATGAACACAAACGGCAGAGCGACGGTCCGTAGGCTGTAGAAGAACGCTGTGAAACCGGTCTTGATCGCATCGCCGCCTGACACAGCCGCCGCAGCAAAACTTGCCAGCCCGACAGGTGGCGTCACATCCGCCATGATCCCAAAGTAGAAGACGAACAGGTGCACGGCGATCAACGGCACGATCAACCCACTCTGCGCGCCCAGTTCGACGACCACACCGGCCATCAGCGAGCTGACCACGATATAGTTCGCCGTAGTCGGCAGGCCCATACCGAGGATCAGGCTGAGCAGGCCAACCATCACCAGCATCAGGATCAGGTTGCCGCCCGACAGGAACTCGACCAGATCGGCCATGACCTGCCCGACACCGGTCAGGGTTACGGTGCCCACGATCACCCCCGCAGTGGCCGTGGCCAAAGCGATCCCGATCATGTTGCGCGCGCCATCAATCAGGCCCTGCCACAGGTCGGCGACCCCATCGATGAAGTTATCATTCAGATTGCTCTGCCCACGGAACAGCGCCTTGAGAGGCTTTTGCGTCAGCAGGATCACGAACAACAGCGCCGTTGCCCAGAAGGCCGACAGACCCGGCGACTTCTGCTCGATCATCAGGAAGTAGACCAGAACGATGATCGGCAGCAGATAGTGCAGACCCGCTTTGTAGATCTCTGCGATAACCGGCAGTTCCACCTCTTTGGCATTCGGGTCATCCGGCTCAAGATCCGGCACCTGCGCGGCCAGATACAGCAGCGCCACGTAGACCGCACAGACGATCAGGCTCAGGATCAGGCCCGCAGAGGATGGCGCCCAGCTGGTGACCGCCTCGACCGGGAATTGCGAGCCGTAGCACAGACCTGCGAACACGAGGAAGAATGACAGCATCCCAACAACGGTGCGCGCCAGATGTACCTCGCGGTTGCCGAGCGTCGGCATGTTCCGCTTCACGGCTTCAAGGTGCACGATATAGACCAGCGCGATGTAGGAAATCGCGGCTGGCAGGAAGGCGTGGGTAATCACCTCAACGTAAGAGATGCCCACATATTCCACCATCAGGAAGGCCGCAGCACCCATCACCGGCGGCATGATCTGACCGTTCACGGATGAGGCGACCTCGACCGATCCCGCCTGTTCACTGCTGAACCCGACGCGTTTCATCAGTGGAATGGTGAAGGTACCGGTGGTTACAACGTTGGCAATCGACGAGCCTGAGATCAGACCGGTCGCCGCCGAGCCGACAACCGCGGCCTTGGCCGGGCCACCCCGCAGGTGACCCAAAGCGCCAAAGGCCATCTTGATGAAGTAGTTCCCCGCCCCGGCCTTATCCAGCAACGCCCCGAACAGAACGAACAAGAATACGAATTTGGTTGAAACACCCAAGGCGATGCCGAACACACCCTCGGAAGTGATCCACATATGGCTCATGGCCTTTTTCAGGCTTGCGCCTTTCCAGCGGATCACCTCGGGCACCCATTCGGATGCACCGAAGAAGACATAAGCAAGGAAAATCGTTGCGATGATTGCCATGGCTGGGCCAAGCGCACGGCGCGCGGCCTCGAACAGCAACAGCAAACCACCCAGCGCGACCCATTTGTCGGTGTCGTCAGCCAGCCCCCCCGCGTTCACGATCTTGTCGTAGAAGAAATACCCGTACAGCGCCACAAAGGCGCCAAGCGCACCCATGATCCAGTCCTGAACGGGGATGTAATTCCGAGGGCTAGATTTCAGCGCAGGATACGCCGCAAAGGCCAGGAACATCGCAAAGGCCAAATGGATCTGGCGCGAGTTGTTCACGACGCTGCCCGGCAGCACAACGTTGGAGACCGGCGAGGCCAGCACCACCTGAAACACTGACCAGAGCGCGGCCACTACGGCTAGAAAAATCCCGACATTACCGACCGGGTTTCGCCCGCCCGCATCGGAGGAGGCTACAAGCTCCTGTAGCTCTTCTTCGGATAGCGGTCGGTTGGATTGTGTGTCGGAACTCATAAAGATGTCTCCCCGTCAGGCGGCCTTTTTTGGCCTTATTCACCGCCCGTTCAAACCGGGCTTGGGTGGCAGGGCGCCCGAAGGCACCCTGCTTCAGGTCAAGCTTACTGTAGCCAGCCTTTTTCTTTGTAGTACTTCTCGGCACCCGGATGCAGCGGTGCCGACAGGCCGTCCGCGATCATTTCTTCCGGCTTCAGATTTGCAAACGCAGGGTGCAGCTTTTTGAAGTCGTCGAAGTTTTCGAAGACCGAGCTGACAACCGCGTAAACCGCGTCTTCCGACACGTCCGCCGAGGTCACAAAGGTCGCGCCCACACCGAAGGTAGTGGTGTCGCCGTCAGACCCACGATACATGCCGCCCGGAATGGTCGCGGTGCGGTAGTACGAGTTGCCGTCGATCAGTCCGCTGATCGCGTCACCGGTCACGTTCACCAGAACCGAGTCACATGCGGTGGTGGCTTCCTGGATCGAACCCGACGGGTGACCCACAGTGTAGATCATCGCATCGATCTGGTTGTCGCACAGAGCAGCCGACTGCTCAGCCGCTTTCAGCTCGGACGCCAGTTCGAAATCATCGATGGTCCAACCCATCGCTTCCAGAACAACGTCCATGGTGCCGCGCTGACCGGAACCGGGGTTACCGATGTTCACGCGCTTGCCTTTGAGGTCCTCAAAGCTACTGATGCCGGAATCGGCACGGGCCACAACGGTGAACGGCTCGGGGTGTACCGAGAAGACCGCGCGCAGGTTTTCGAAAGGGCCGGCCTCTTCGAATTTCGAGGTACCGTTAAACGCATGGTACTGCCAGTCGGACTGCGCCACACCGAACTCCAGCTCGCCTTCGCGGATGGTGTTGATGTTGTAGACGGAACCGCCGGTCGACTCGACCGAACAGCGCACGCCGTGCTCTTTACGGCCCTTGTTAACCAGACGGCAGATCGCGCCACCGGTCGGATAGTACACACCGGTCACACCGCCGGTGCCGATGGTGATGAATTCCTCTGCATACGCTGCCGGAGCCATAAGGGCTGCGGTGACGACCGCGCCGAGGCTGAGCTTGCTGCTGTTTTTCATTTTTGAGAACTCCCAATTCTTTTTGTGGATGGGAAACCGCCCGGCGGCCCCACCCAGGGACCCTGCCGGTACGCCAAGCGCGCCCGTCATGCAACAGGCTCAAGCGTCTGAAATTCCAAAATCTCCCAACATCTTCGACGTTTCATTCAGACACTCAACTTGTCAACCCCCGGTCCGGGCTACAGCGCCCCAAGTCGCAAATCTGAGGGTTATTTTCAAAGTTTCCCCCTGAATCTCGAAGAGATCACCGGGAAATCCGCATTGTGTTGAAGGCCGGCGGACGGGTGACGCAACAATTCTTTTGAATGTTTGCACGTGGGCCATTAGTCTTGACCAAATTTTCACAACCACTGGTAACCGTCGGTCTACAAAGGGATTTGCGCCGACATCATCTAAAAGGACCCGTGATGAAGCGCCCGTCGCCCAGCCCGTTGCTTGTCATCGCCCTTGCGATAAGCGCAGCGATTGCGGCCTGGGGTATTGCCGACCCGCAGGGGTTGGGACGACTTGCATCAGAAGCCGTGGCAACACAGTTCAGCAGCCGCGGCTGGTTCATCATGTTAGAGGTCAGCGGCCTGCTTTTTGTGGCGCTGTACCTTGCCTTGTCACGCTTTGGCGACATCCGCCTTGGCCCGAATGACGCTGAGCCCGAATTCTCTACGCCCAGTTGGATTGCCATGCTGTTCGCCGCCGGGATGGGTGTCGGTTTGCTGTTCTATGGCGTGGCCGAACCTCTGACCCATTTCGAAGTTCTGCGCCAGTTTAACCCCGACGCTGAGGCTGCCAGCTACGGCCTGTTCGTTACCTATCTGAACTGGGGCTTCCACGCCTGGGCGATCTACGCAATCGTCGGGCTGGTCATCGCCTATTTCGCCTATCGCCGACACCGCACCTTGCTGCTGAGCGCCCCGCTGACCGAGGCGCTGGGCGAAGCGCGCTGGATCAAGGCCATGGGGTGGATGTTCGATCTGCTGTCTATCGTTGCTATTGCCGTGGGTCTGGCGGGATCGATGGCGATGGGCGTGTTTCAGATACAGACCGGACTGGCGGGTCTGATCGGGGTTGAAACGCCCGGAGTTCTGACGATGCCTGTGTTTGCTGCACTCTGCATTGCGTTCATCATCCCCCTGCGGCGGGACCTTGGTGAAGGGATGTCCCTTTTGTCCAATGCCGCCATGCTGATAGCCGTCGGGATGATGGTTTACCTCCTGATCCTCGGCCCAACCTCGTTTCTGATGAATGACATTGTCTCGGGTTTCGGGCGGTATCTGTTTGGCGTTCTGCCCGCCGGGTTTTCCACGGCAGAGTTTTTTGACGACATCCTCATCGACTGGTTTCACGGTTGGACACTGAATTACATGATCTGGTGGCTGGCCTGGTCTCCCTTTGTGGGCATCTTCATCGCACGCATCTCGCGCGGGCGTACCATCCGAGAGTTCCTGATCGGTGTCATCGTCGCCCCAACCCTGTTCTCGATCCTGTGGTTCGGTATCTTTGGTGGGTTGGGTTTCTTCGATGCGCTGCGGCAGGAAGGTGCCCTGTCCGCCGTCAATGCCGAGAATCTTGACGCAACAACCTTCGCCCTGCTTGCCAAGTTCCCACTTGGTGGTCTGACACAAACTGCAACAATTCTGGCTGCGTTTCTGTTTGTCGTAACCAGCGTCGTCAGCGCCGGGTTCACCCTGGCAATGATTGGAACGGGCGGCGACGACAATCCGTCCCCCAAGGTTCGAACGGTCTGGGGGGTGATTCTGGGCGCGTTGGGCTTAGCCATGATACTGGTGGGAGATATTTCATTGGTCAGGTCGATCATCGCACTGTCGGCCATGGCCTTCGTGTTCATCGTACCGGTCCTCGTGATCTGCCTGTTCAAAAGCCTTGCGCGAGAGGACAGAACATGAGTGGCGACTTCATCGACACCCTGCTGAACCTCAGCGTTTTTGCCTATATCGGGTTTCTGATCTGGCTGAGCCTTCGACGCAATCGGTAAACATACCGCGTCTGAACGTCATTTTTGGAGGTGGTGCCCAAGGAGAGACTCGAACTCTCACGATGTTGCCATCGGGGGATTTTGAATCTCTTTCTCTCGGTCGGGGTTAATTTTAGAGCTCGGGAAATATCTAGCGTTTCCAGTTTCTTACGCCTTAAACCCTAAGCCCAATCAACACCTTTTTCTGTCACCTTGCCACCTATTGTTACCTAGGGCGTCACTAAAGGAATTTTTATCCCCTTCGCCATGTAACTCATTGACAAAACTTGAGGAAACCAAATGGTCACTTCGCAAACCACCGAAGATGGTTCGAGTATCACCCTTACTGTAACAGAATCCGGGTGGTCAACCCGTACATGTAAGGGTGAGTCAGATTGACTCAGCTTGAGGAATGGCAAGTTGAACTGGAAGAAGCGTCGAACTACCGAGGCTACAACCGAACAGTGGACTTGAGTTTCCCTTTGGCCACTGTAGGTTTTGGGAGGGTTTGTGGAAGGACCCTCCTTGGTATCGAGCATCGAACAACTGAATAGAGCCCCATACCAAATGAACGAGCAGACATGTGAATTTGCGCAGGAGCTCACTCAATCGGGTCAGCCTGGACTCGGTGTGTCGAGTACCTGATGGCGATTAATATATGCTTGATATTTAGCAGTCAGTTTAGGCATTGGTGCTATGCGTTGAGCTCGTTGAGCACACGCCATGTAAGTTTTGTTTGAAATAGACTCTCGGAGCCAATTTGGGTTCTTGGCCTTTTCAGGAGTAAAGAGTCTCATAGCTTCCAAAACCTCCGGCGAAGTCATAATCTCTTTTTGGTATGCTTCGTTGAACTTATCGAGAGCTTCCCTCATCTGTTCCGCGTATTCGGGTTCTTGATCAATGAAGTAAACGGACTGAGAAAAGTCCTCTTTTGGTTGTCTTACATGACTTCCATCCCAGTAAGCTGCGGTTGAAAATTGAACGGAAAAAAGTTCAGAACCCTGTCCGGGGTCAAGCCTAACCGCACTATGATCATCTTCTAGGTCGATCACCTCATCTCGGTGGTAGAGGTTGAGGATGTACAAAGCAGCCATTCCAGCCAACAGATGACGCAAACTGGCAAAATGGAACGCTTCCTCTCGATTGTGTTTGAGATTTTGGTACGCGTTGTTCCATGAGAACGTTTTTGTTTGCTTTCCGGTTCTAATCGTATCCTTGACAAAAGGGAGGTAAAGTTTCTCGCTGCAAAAACAGTTGGGATGGGACAGAATTGCGACCTTCTTATCTAGTTTCCAATCTCTAACAAATCGCTTGATCGCTACATCATCAAATTTTGAATTGGCCGCCACGTGCTCATCGAAGTCCCTGCGGTATATAGACTTTGATATTGCCTCTATTTCAGCCCCAATGCGAATGATCAAATCGGCAATTTCGGACGAATATACGTCCAATTGATCATCACACACGTGGATGCTGTGGGTTAAGTTGTCTACACTTTGTTCAAGCCTTCGGTAGATAGGCCAGTATTGATTGACAGATGGCATGATTGTTTTTGTCTCTTCAAGATGAGTCAGCAGTATTGGACAAACTCCGCAAACCAAAAAGCAAAACCTGCTTTTGTTCGCAAGGTTGAACCTACCGATCAATTTGTCACCCCAGGTTACTCAAGGTATCCTCGTACAACTCCAAGTCCTCCCCCGGCACACTCGCCAAAAACTCTAAGACCCCACTCTCTAAACCATCCTCAAACGCTTGGCCCAATCGCCGCTTCTCCGCGTCCGTCTTAGAGCAAGGGTAAACCAGCCCGACAATGTTCTGATACATGTGCCGCGCCCTAATCTTCTCGTCGCGGTAGAAGAACCGCATGTAGCCATCAATGACGTTGCACAACATGCCGGATCGTTTGTTGGACTCTCGGTTCTGAGGCCACCTGTTCAGTTCCTTGTTGGCTTGGCCGAAAAGTTCAGGGCCAAGGATCGACAAAGCGTCATCTGGCAGTGCATCCAGAGAAGCCCTTAGAGACTCGCTGAGAGGGGTTAGGCGTTGAGTGATAGGTGGGGAGTCTGGTGTGGCTTTGGGTGGCTCTGATTCCGCTGAGGTGCACTCAGGCGTCAATTCAGTTTTCATTTTTTACCTAATTATTATTTTGGTATCAATCAGATGCAGCCGTGTAGACTGCAACCTAACTTGTTGAAAAATGTTGATCGCGCTCTGGCACAGAAGCAGAAACGAAGTATTACTCTTCACAATTAGTAGTTTTACAACGCCCCAAGTCTGTCGCAGATTGCCCCTGGCTTCATAATTTCCTGCCAATGATCTAATAGTTCGGTGCGCTGCGGATCTGGCAAACCTGAGAAGCTTAGAGAATAGATTTCATCGTGCCTTGCTTGAAACGCTTTGAGGTTAATCGGACAAGGATCAAATTTTTTCAGTTCCGCTATAGATAGCTGTTCAAAACGAATTCCGATTGCATTGTACCAATCGGAATGGCTGAAATCCACGTTCTTAAGGTTCGCGTCGTAAAAGGTGGCATAGCGGAGTCTTGCTTTAGAAAAATCTACAGAAGCCAATTCTGCATCATCAAAGTACGCACCTACTAAAAACGAATCTTCAAAGCTTATACTTCTGATGGTCAAATTAGAAAAATCCATGAATGGCAAGTCGAGACCTGAAAGAGAATGTTCACTGAAGTATTCTCTCAGCACTCCTGACGAATGGGCTTTCAGTACCTTAAGCACTTCTCGGTTGAGTAGACGCATGTCGTGGTAGTCAAAGCTACTCTTACCTCCAATTCGCAGAAATTGATCAGCTAGCCAGTAGTTTAACTTTTCCTTTTCTGGTTTTTCCTGAACCAACATCAGTGAATCCAACTCTTCCAGTCGCGCTTTCGCAGCCAAGTACTCACCGTTCCCAATCTCACTTGAGATTTTCTTCTGAAGCCTTTGTGCATCTCCATCGAAGTTAACTTGTTCCAAGGCAAGAAACCCCAAGGCTACGAAAGACAAGGCGATCAAGTACCGAATTGGAAACTGAAGGAGCTGAAACTTCACAGATACCGAAACTTCCTTGGCATCTGCAGGACCTGGTAAGATCACGTCGTCTTGTAAAAAACTGACCCAGAATCTTTCGACGAAGTCTGACTCAAAGAACTCACTGTGACCTATTCGATGGAAACGATCCGACACCTGCGCCGATCCAACGCCGAATGTTCCGGACGCGCCGTATCCCCATGTCATCGACTGAGCCATTACAGGCCACACGTCAAGTGTCCCGCATTCGTTAACGATGCCCTTGCGTGTTTCTGTGGCATCTATTTGCTGAGATATCCTTGGCCAGTCGAAGCTTTTTGGTACAACAGCTCCACAGAGAATTAAGCGGGATAGTCTGATATCTGGATTCTCAAGTAGTACTCGCGTGATTGCATACGTCCCGAAGCTATGTGCTATCAAAATAAGTGGCCGATCAGGATAGTCTGCAATTACCGATCTAATCTGCTTTTCTAAGTAACGCACGGGTTGGCCACGCAACCATGAAAGCGGAAGAAGAAACCTAATTAGGTCGAAATAACCATACTTTAATGGAATTACTGAGCATTCAAATTTCTCCGAAAATATCGAGGCAATTCTAGACTGCCAACGCGCTGCTGTGCGTATCCCATGAACCAACACAACAACGGGGTTTTCCACTAACTACCTCCCTCCCGGCGACCAAAGTAAGGTTATTTCGGTAAATTCAGTTTGCCAACTGTCGCTTTCATGGTTGCTCAGTTCACTCCAAACTGGACCCAAGTCCCTCCCCCAAAAAGGACCAAAGCTTTACCGGCATCGCTTCTTAACAATTTACGTCCACCGGATAGTCCAACTGCTCTTCCGGAATCTGGTGATGATAGGAAGTCGCCGGAACCCTAGGGTCAATAGGTTGGACCTTATGTTCCTTCATCAGTTTAGCCGCCGTTGAAAGGTCGGTACCGGTGGCGGTACCTTCCTTGATTTTTGCAATCAGTTCCCGAACGAGTAACCCGTTGAGTTCTTCGAGTTCACCTTGGGTGGCGTTCTTGATGCTGTCCTCAGCCATCATAGGGTTCCCACAGGCTATCAAATGCTTCGACAGCTTGATCTCGGGTCAATTGCCCCGTCGCTGCTTTGAACCAGATGTTCCGAACAGTGGCTTGTTGGTCGAGTGTTCCGGTCTCTGCAAGATCGACAAGGAAATCGATCCGCTCCATTTCCAGACCATCGCCGTTCTCAAGAAACTGCTGCATCACTTGACCGCCAACGTCTTGCATCTCGGAGTACGTCTCTTGGAAACGCTGAGGCGTCATGCCCATTTCTGAGTTCAGAAAGGAAAGCCCTCTTTCACTGAGTTCCCCATTCATAACGATATCATTGCCCAAAACATCCAGCACTTTTCCGCTATCTTCACCAAATGCCAGCTTAAGTTGGTCATCTAGCAAGATTGCCTCTGCGGGTCGGTCATCCACAGGCTCGGCCTCGGGTGTTTGCTCAGCGCCAGCACGGAAATCCTCTTGAGGTGAAGAGAATTCGGAGCCCTGAATCAGCCCTAGCGATTGAGCCATCTCATATGTGACTTCCATATTGCCGATCATAAGGATGTCATTCGGTTGATAGTCGCCTCCGGCATGAACTCGCGATCCATTGCGGGACACAATGTCAGGGTTGTTGTTGGCGACATTGTCAGGGATGTAGGTTGAAGCCTCATTAAAGTAGCCCTTGGCCCGGTTCTCAGCAGTCACATCCCGAACCGAAGTTCTCAGGTCATCCGAGTTCATCAGGTTAGATGTAGGTGCTACTTCGTTGTCAGTATTGAGTGTCATTAAGTATTTCTTTCGTTTGTAGAATTGTCTTTTGGTAGGCCAAGGGCCTCGTAAGCCTTCTCAAGAAGGCGGGTGTCGGACTGCCATGCTATGCCCATCGCATGATCGACAGCGGCATGGAGTTCCTGTCCAATGGCACGGACAATGGGTCCTGCCTTGAATGGATTGAGCGTGACCTTGGTGGTCACCCGTTCTGTGATAGGTCGGGGTCTGTTTTGGACAGGATCATCCGAGACATACCAAGGTTTCTCCCAACGGATGATTTTCTCTTCCGTCTTGCTCTTGGTGAAACCTGAATTGGCCAGCACGAATTTCCCTGCCCATGTATTTACAAAGTGGTTCCGCGCTTTGACTGCCCCGCCTTTACCGTTTGGCATCTGCCAGAGGAACTCTGACCAGAGACGACAAGCCATGTACCTGACCATCGCATCTGACAGGGAGTTCTTTTCCCGGTGGACGTAGTTGGAAAGTATCACCCAGGCTTTGGCCTTTTGAGTGTATCCCATGTCGCCCTCTAACCGAAAGAACGGCAGAGCAAATGCAGGGTTGTGTGTGATGATGCGCTGGGCTGAACCCCAAGAGGATTTGAAGGATCGCTTGGCAAAGTCGGTGGTGAGATGGTCGTCTTGCAGCCAAGCCTTGATTGCGCCTTCGATGGATCGGAGTTCACCTTGGGTCGGCAATCGTCCTGTTGGGTGACCATACCTTCGGTTTCGCTGATAGTGTCCCCGGCAATAGCAAGACACCATTAGTCGCTTGTGGTCACAGCCAGGTACCGCGCAGGTCTTGGCTTGGTTCTTCAACTGATAGGCTATTCGTCGTTGCCTAAGCGCTTCGCGTGAAGCCTTGCTCCGCTTCCCTGCCGGGATGGTAGACAGGGGTAGCTTAGCCACCCTCAGGCTCTTTCTTGAGAAATAACGAGTTGAGCAACAGTTTCCCATTGTCCAATCTCACGGCGCTTTCGGTCACCACAGAGACACCTACGCTCTCAAGAGCCTTTCGACCCTCGCTGCCCTCTGGGTAAACAAAGGCTTTCATACCGACGCGCCAAAAGGACTTCGACAATTTGAGGTCATTGCGAACTTGAAGTGGATGATAGGGACCGGCTTTGGCCAGAGAGAAGTAGTCGACCAAGACAGGGATGATTGACGAGAAGTTTGAAACGTATTCCATTACCATTCCGATCAACCCTTCTGGGCCTTAGCGGTAGTGATCTTGGCTGATAGGACGCTCTCATCAATGTTGCCCGAGAGATAGAGATCACGAGCTAGGTTCAAATCATTTAAGGTCTCAGGCTTGAGTTCATTCCCTCCGTTCGACAGTATTTCGTTGACCTGTTGGACAACATGGTCAGTTGATTTTGTCATAAAAATATTTCCAATTAGTTTGTACACTTAATTGGGCTCCACCTTGTAAGGATGGTCCATTTAAGTGATTGTATTTAATTATGTATTTTGAGTTTTGAGGCCCGAACCGAGCCTCAACTTTGAGCAACTAAAGGTGCTATCGGGTAACCTTGAGTTTTGTCACGCTTCGAAACAGCGCCATTTCAACCGTGGGTGGAGAGGTGTTTGTACCAATTTGGAGGCTCGACACCTAAAAAGGTATTTGTCGACTCTACCTCCGCACTCAACTGCTCTAGGGCGTGTCTGGCGTACTTTGGTAGGTTGAGAATGGCGCGAGCAACTGGTTCGTCTCTTTCGAGATTCAGCATCGTTTGCCATTCGCGGATCGCTGCATTGGCAGACGTACAAAAGTGCCGAGTGTTCCACTCAGGACCAGCCGCCTTGTTTATCCGCCTTTGTAGGAGGTACTGGATACTTTCACCACAGACAGCGACCCTATGCTTCCCCTCTGTGTGAAGCACGTACGCATAGTTCGGGTGTGTTTCTCGGGTTTCAACGTTTTGTAACGTTGGCGCAAAGGAAACCTGTTCAGGTTCCATAGGTTTAATTCTTTTTGTCATATGTCGTTTGATTTCAGAAATGGTATGACCCGCTAACTGGCGGGGAATGAGAGCCTTACGGATCAAAGGAATGATAGGTCAGAAGAGAGCGGCTCAGAGCGCAGGTGGAGGTAGGTATAGGTGTCAGTCGCCTCCATACTCAGGAAACGGGACAACTGGCTTCCACCTGCGGCCTCAGCGGCTCCTTGGTAGAAGCTTGTGTAGTTGGTGGGGTGCTTTTGGTAACTTCGTGAATACTGGTAGATACCTAGAGTTAAAACCTAGGTCAGTACTAATAATAAACAGTGATAGAAGAACTTAGGTTAGAACTAAGGGTAAGACCTATAGTATACTATAAGTTATATTTATCTAGGTACGATTTCCTAAATTTCAAGAGGTTGCTAGATATTTATTTTCTCTTCGATCCTCTATTAATATCGTTAAGGTTGTGTCGAAAGCTCTGCGCAACGGGTAATCATCCCTTAGGAATAGCGGTGTAATTGTCTGTGGTCTTGAGGTTACCCTGGGGTCCGTAAGCATCCTCGAAACAGAGTAGAGTTCAGAAAAAACTAAAGGACACCCAAGTAATCTCACTTGAGATTGTGGAGCCAGATTTTGATAGTACTCCATATGAAGGGTTTATTGTTCTATGGAAGAGACAGGCTCCAAGTGATCTCTGGGTCGACTTTGCTCTCTCAGAGCAGGCTAGTGTCAACGGCGCGTCACTCAAGACACCAAAGCTGCCATAGGACCACTGAGACCGCAGGTGGAGCAACCTAGAGCCTCTTCGGATGGACTGACACCCAACCAAGTATTAACCCGCTGTACCTCCACTTAGATCGGCTGAGGCGCGGCGACGATAGCAGCCGGATGGAGAGCCTGTCGTACTATATCCGTACACATCGCAGACAACATGCCGAGTAACCATCTGTAATCATTAGGATCACTACGAGTGACGATACCCGAAGCACCAAAGATCGGGTGAGTATGTTGTACCATATGAAGCTTTTATTCCCCCTGCCCTGCCTCACAGTGGATAGAAGGTTGGCGGTCGGTTGACCTGGGTGGCGGTCGGTTGGGCTGACGGTTTGCTGTGGGGGTACGGGGGGGTAGCCCGGAGCGGACCTACCGATAATACCGTCACAAATTTCTTCAAAAAAACTTGCCACTCGGTCTTCAAGAAACAGAAAACTTATGCGCCCTCCGGTCTTGCATCGGTATTTCATGGATGGCACCTTCGCGTCCACATTGCGCGAGATCGCACTGTAAATAATAAACTTTTTTACTATTCAGAGGTACGCCTTGGAACATCCGTTATCCGGTTTTGAAGTTAATGGGAAAGGTATCAAGTGTTTTGACAATACAGGTAGTGGCTTTTTTCATTTCTCACCTGTCAGTGTTATTATTGGTAAGAATAACTCAGGGAAGTCGTCAGTTGTAGATCTCATCGATATTTGCATCAGGCGGTCATCCGGTAATTTGGTCCCGGATTCGCAAGTTCGCTTTGAAGGAACTCCGGCGATCGAAATTAAGAAACCCCCTTCAACACAAGACTTAGACCAACATTTTCTAAGTCACAATGTCGGCTCGTTTGAACACGGAGTGAACGACCGCACTTATGCAACCAATTTCCTTAGTCGGCCTCCTATATGGCGGTATGTAGGTTCTGGTGCTCCGAAACTTGTAGGGGGACATGGGTACAACCGTGATTCACGCATCTTTACAGGCAGAATTGAACCCGTACTAAAAAGTATACATAAGTGGTCGTTATCGGAATTGACGCTCCTTCGTGTAGCGGCGGAACGTAGTGTTCGACCAGAAAAAAGTGGTGCCCCAGCCCCCAAACCGAATGGCGATGGGATCACAAACCTAATCCGCTATTTTATCAATAACGATTCTCAACCAAGAGACGTAGTGGAAGTTGACCTTTTAGAAGACTTGAATGTTCTTTATGCAGGTGACAGCGAGTTTACTTCGATAGTCTGCCAAGAAAATGATCAAACCGGGACATGGGAGATTTTTCTCAGGGAGCAAGGAAAAGGCGATATCAGGCTTTCCGAGTCCGGATCGAGCCTCCAATCAGTTTTCATAATTCTCTCGTACCTTCGCCTAGTACCGATGCTCGATCATATAGAATGGGATCGCATCGTTCTGGCGATTGAAGAACCAGAAAACAACCTCCACCCTGCTCTTCTTCGCAGACTAATTTCTTTCTTAGCAGAACGTCGAAGTGAGCTGAGTTTCTCGTTAGTCTTTACCACACATTCACCAATCTGCATCGATTGGTCGACGTCGCGAAACGACGCTGGAATTATTCATGTTACCCGCCACGGTAGCAACTCAAGATGCACAAATGTCTTGGATTTTAACAACCGGTACAACATCCTAGACGATTTAGATGTTCGAGGCTCCGATATTTTACAAGCGAACGGGGTCATATGGGTAGAAGGTCCAAGCGATCGCGTTTACATCAAACGTTGGATTGACTTGGTGACCAAAGGGGAACTGGTTGAGGGATCACACTATTCTTTCATGTATTACGGGGGAAAAATCCTGAGCCACTTTGAGGCCGTAGCTCCGACAGAAGTATCTAACTTAATATCCATGGTTACCCTGAACCGGAACATAGCGATCGTTATGGATAGCGACCGGAAGCGTAATTCCAACAGCAACCGGAAACCTCCAACTAGGTTGAACAAAACCAAACAAAGGCTTCGAAAGGAAGTCGCAGACAGGGGAGGGTTTTCTTGGATCACAGCGGGTAAAGAGATTGAAAACTATGTCCCAGAAAGTGTTTGGAAACGCATTGCAGGAGCAGATTTCTCTGTAGCAGATGAATTTGTGAATCTACCATCCCTAAGCGCTATTAAGGCCATCAAGTCGACCAAAGTGGAGCTTTCCCATATTGTCTGTGATAACATGGAGTTAGATGATCTTGACGGGCATCTTGACCTTCTAAAGAACGTTCAAGAATTGGTAGGCCACATTCGCAACTGGAACTCATCAAACTGATTTTGTGAATTTCGAAACCTAAAAGATACTGTGCGCTGGCGGTACATAATTTTCCTTTGACGCACCACCAGCGCCTGCATTTAGCGCAAACCAAGCACCTTTGCTGCCCCAGAGTTCTCACGGTTACCCTGAGCCTTCTCAAAGAACGCCTGACGCCCCTTGAGTATCGCAAAGCCTTTTTCAGTTCTTGTCCATCTATGTCTCTGTGGCTCGCTCATAGCCAGACATGATTATCATGAACAAACATGTCGCAGGAATTACAGCTCAAATTTTAGACATTGGTTTCGCAACTCAAAAAAGACATCACTTTCGCAATTTTTGATCGCGACAGCGCCGGTCGGCAAAATAGCCCCCAATCACAACGGCAAAAAAGAGCAAGTCTAGAATTCGAATTTTCTCTAAATTCAGTCACAAAATAGTAAATCGATTATAAGCACTCAAGCCAATCGTTGCTATGCCCAATCTTATACTGGTCCGTCTAAGCTGTCTTGAACAAACCTATATGCTTTCTGCAAGAGGTAAGGACGCTGTCCATCGAGATCGGAGTGCTTCCTAACGGCCCTCAATAGCCTAGGTTTATCGATGATGTCAAAAACATGCACTCCATCCACCAAGTTATCCTTGAGTGTTCGATATACTAAGCAAACAACTTGATCTACTTCTGAAGAAGTTTTCGGAGACGTCAGTGCTTCCCTCAACCTCTCGTAGGTTTCTTCATCCTTCTGGGCCATCCACAATGGGTACAAGCTCTTAATCACAGGAAGCTGCCCCTTCAACAACTTCCCCTTTAACTTTTCATTCGAAATTCCGATCAACTTGTAAAGATTCGGTGTGTCGACTATCGGTTCAGCGCCCGGGTTATGCTTAACGTCAAACAGGCCACGGCTCTCCGCGGAGAAATAAGCGACGCTTGCGCTGAGATGGATGAAACCACCTTCTGCGACCTGTATAAAAAAATCATCGTCCGGAGTATTTTTACTAATAAAACCTACTGAAACTGCCCTCGCCCATATGTGAGACAAATCAGAGAACTGGTGCCAAGCTTCAAGCCCTTGTTCGGAATAAGTCTGATCAAAATGCTCCGCCAAAGTAAGCCAGAACGCCTCAACATCATCTGCCGACTTAATTGCTTCGTCATACACAGTTCGCAGTTGCAGATGCATGTGCCTCAAGTTCTGTTCTTTTGCTGCCTTGGCTAGCGCTTCCCTAAGACTTTCCGGGTTCTTAAGGTATGAAATCGCTTCGTCTTTTTGCATCCAATCCGGTGTCGTTTGATAGCTAAGAACGCTCTTCAATGTACTCTCAAAACACACTCTGTTTATTGTGCGGGTAATCCGAGAAGATCCACGTGCCGATAATGATGGAAACATAATCTGAAGCATAGATTCCTCAGCATTCATGTCTCGGGCCTTACCGTTGTTTCCTTTGTGTTCCTCTAGGAGCTTTTCTAGGACCTCAGAACTTTCCAGAATTTTGACTTCTGGACGACGCATTAACTCTCTACAGCCGTCAATCGTACAATGATGGATGAGTTCCGACAGCTTTTGAGCAAGCAAAGGAAATCGAGCTTCCAACGCACATAAACGCAATAGATCATTTCCGTGAACTATTTCTGGCCCCAAAGCAGATCGACGAGCGTGCACTATATTACTGAACCGAATTATATCTCTTGGCGTCCCTATCACCCTTGGAATAAGATCATGCAGCAAGCGTCTCATTTCCGACCAACTCAAATCACGCCAAGGTTCTTCTTCTTTCGCTAGCAGTTCTTCCCGTGCAAATCTTCGAAGGTCCCTTGAAGCATACGCCGGTAGCCTCAGCTGCAATTGTACAATCTTTTCAAGATACTGAAGACCTTCTCCTATGTCCGCGTTCTCAGATAACGCCCGAGCAACACGCCTCGGATCGTAACTTAGGAGGTAAGATACATTTGGGATATTGCCCACAGACTTGACGAGCATAGCCACGTCTCGGATTTCACTGTCTGTAAGCCGATCAAGATCATCGATGATACAGACCACACCGAGTTTTGAGCCAGACAACTTCTTAGAAATATGACTGAACTTTCTTTCTATCGTGCCATCGAGCGCAAGCTGATATACGTCTCCTGCGCCATCTTTAACCACATTAAGACCTTTTTGAATGCCACCTTTGGTCTTCTGGAACCCTGTGACTACTAAGTTCTTCGCCCACCTAATGTTTTCCGGAGCGACACCTTTCCAAGTGTCGGCCTTACCCGACTTTCGGATTTCCTCTGCCAATTCTTCAATAAAAAAGACTAGTAAATCATCTCTCCCACTCGCCCTCCAAGGGTCAAATCTAACAAGCAATAGTTTTTCATCTTCGTCTTCTCTGATGGCTTTCTCGATCCAATCTAGAGCAAAAGTCTTACCACTCCCCCACGGCCCTGTTAAACCGACGACCGCACCTGTTGCTCGGGTAGTTTCACCTTCTTTTGGTTTCGCAACTTTTCCTTCGGAGACTTGATCAACCCTGCGAACTAAACTGTCCTTGATCACACTAATAAAGCTACTCATTTCAAAGGCGTCTTTGTCCTTAATATCTGAGAGTGACAAGTTTTGAGCGCTGGGTGTTCTGTCTTGGTGAATTAGCATCTGAAAAACCCCCAAAGAACTATCTAGGATGTGACAATTACTGTTCGACCGGCATAAAAAGCGCGTACAATAGGCTTGGCGAGCAACAAACAGATAACAGCTTTGAACTCCATCCGACTTTTTGCTGCAAGATAGTGTACGAGATTTTTAGACCCGCAACGTGTTTTTGAATTGTATCACGCTACTGCGCCCCTCAAGAGTACAGATTGCTGAACCACTCAGTCCACCCAGGATCAATTGAGTTAACTCCATGCTTTTCCCGGTGGCTAAGGTAATATCCGCTTGGACCGTAAGGTCATCCTCGGTCTTCTTGCGGATGCTCTCTACCTCATCGAAGGTAAACTGGCCGTACCATTTGTTAGTGCCCTTTCGCGTTGTTGTTGTCGTTCATACATGAATTACCCTTAAAATTTGGTCTTTTGAGCGGCGCATAAATCTTTCGCCACTTTGAGTTTTCCCGGGGCCAACGAAGGGAGGCTTTGTATAGCCTAACCTTCATCGGCGCAGAGAGTTAGCACCGCCTCCCCCAAAAATAGGGCGGTACCAAAGAAATCTAATGGTTGAGTTGCGGTCTCTGGAATTTGCTCTTAGGCTTCTGTGTGTCCCGTCGCAAGGCGCAATGAGAAAGCCCCCATGCCGCGATGGTTAGACACACGTCCCACATGAGATTACCCAGAAGTGGTGAGTTTGTAGATCATCATTCACGCATCATCGGAATAACGCGCTACGCGCTGGCGTCCTAGCTACCCCACCATGAGCCTTAGAAATCTCGTGCCACATATATCCCGTGCGACTGGTCAAGGGTGATGACCTTCATATTCAGTTGTCAAAGAGCGAGGCCACCTTTCAGCAACCAATCGGAGGAAGATAACAATCCCCAACCAACCGATTCAATTTCTATCCGCTATCGGATCATATGTAAATACCAATACACGTAGACCATTATTAATTAACAACTAAAAACCCTCTATGGGTCTTGATTATCATTCCGTTATCGCATTATTTTACCGTATGCACAGTGACCTACAGCCTGGAATCGATTTCTTTCAACGTTTTTCTCAGTACGATTTGAAGATGCAAATCAGTACTGCAATGACGTTGCTTTATATCGCAAGACATCAAGATCGCCCCGAAGGTGTGACTACAGCGGACATACAGAATTGGGTTGGATTGAAACCCGCCGCCGCCAGTCGAAACAGTAACTATTGGGGCGATGGCGCAGCGGACATGCCGAACTCCGGTTACGGACTAATAACCGTTACAGAAAACCCAAACGACAGACGCAAGCGCGAACTTAGATTAACCCCGAGAGGTGAGGCTTTCATAAACCAGCTAGAAGAAATCCTGACCGGCCCAAAGAGTAACTAGGTCCAAAAACAAACAAAGGGCCAGCAGATTGCTAGCCCTTACCTCAACCGTCCCTAATCTGAACTACCGAGTGAAGGCGTCAAATTCGGCATCGACTGGATGCTTCTCGCCCATGACCTCTTCATACGCATGCATGGCATCTATCAGCCGCTTCTTAAGGCTTTCTCGGTCATAGTGATTGGTCAGCCCCCAACCTGTTTCTAATTCCAAACCTGCGACCAGTTCGGCGTTCTTGTGATCCACAAGCATCAAGTAATGGAGCATCACCCGCTCATGGATGGCTTGGGCAACAGACAGTGTACCTAGGCTTTTCATTGTCATTGTATTTCCTTCTCTACTCGATTGGTTTCTTTGGGTTTGATTTCAGTTTGCCTTCGGTCGAACCGGGGGTGACACAAGACTTCCCCCGAGTTCACCATACAGTGCCTTGAAAGTTGATAGGATTACATCGTCCAACTCAGCCCTCTTGGCGTAGACGCTGATACCAATGTCGTCTTTGTTGGAGTGACCGACAGCTAGATTTCGGGCTTCACGAGCAACACCAGCATTCACCAGAGCCGATACAGCGGTCCTTCTGAACGAGTGCATGTCCCATTTGGAGTTGTCGGCCTCAAGGTTCTTTCTCGCCTTCTCCAAGGCTTTCCCGAGGTAGTGGCTAGGTTGTTTGTCGTAGCCACCCAAGTTGATCCGAGGGAACAAACGACCCTCATTTTCAGGACAAGACGGTTCGACTATGGCCGCTTTCTTCATAGCCTTTCGAAGCAAAGCACAATCATCATCACCAACGATCATAACCGACCGCTTCCCTGCTTCTGTCTTACTCTCAGGGATATTGATGCAGATGTATTCTCCCCTATCGTCAATGTCGGACAGGTAACGCCCACAGATTTCATTCAGTCGGCATCCCGTGACCCAGAGTAGACGCACTGTGACGAACATCTCGAGCTGGTATTTGAGTGCAGAGTTTGCGGCGATGTAAGTCAGAAGGCTTTCAGCTTCTTCTCGGGTTATTGGCCGTAGTTTCTTCTCTCTCGGGTCTGTCTTCTTTTTCTGTCCTGCGACACGCCTCAAGAGCGACGAAAAGGGATTGCGCACATCAGGATCGACCAATCCCCAATGATCCAAGACACGCCAGTAAGACGCGAGACAGCATTGGTAGGATTGCAAGGATCGAGCGGAGAGCGGCTGTCCTGTCCTCTCAGAGGGTGTACGCTTAAGGTGATCCATGAAGGCCAGAGCAAGCGTTCTGTTGATCTGAGTGACCTCTATGTTCCCTGTGTAGGTTTCGAGAGCCTCAAGGTGTTGCCGATACCTTGCCTTAGTCGAATTCTTGATTCCATCCGCTTCACCTAACCAACGGTGAGCGGTGTCGCGGACAGTGATTCCACTAAAAGACCTAGCCACCCTGCCCGTTCCAGAAGCCGTTTCTGGCAGATTGCCTTCAGACAACTCGGAAACAATCTGAGCGAGAACCTCCTTCCGTTTGGTCAACGCTTCTCCGAGGTCTTGGGTTCCTAATCCCCTGACAATCTCCTTTTTGCCGATGATCGCTTGATACTCAGTGGGAACAGCGACTCGCAGCGCGTAACCCTTACCTCGCTTAAACAGCCCTTTGGGTACCCGTACATCTATAGAAAAATGGCTCCATTACCGTTACATCCGGCGAAGGAACCCTTTGATTTTCAAGGAGGTGGTGCCCAAGGAGAGACTCGAACTCTCACGATGTTGCCATCGGGGGATTTTGAATC